>NZ_CP070506.1:3079760-4558390 GCF_016925675.1 Pseudomonas hygromyciniae
TGAATTGATGGACGACCACAATGGCCTGTCCATCATCTATCGCCAGCACGGTTTCCCCTGCCCGCTGGTGCGCTGGCATTTCCATAAGGAATACGAGCTGCACCTGATTATTGCCAGCTGCGGCAAAGTGTTTATTGGCGACTACATCGGCAACTTCTATCCCGAAAGCCTGTTCCTCACCGGGCCCAACCTGCCCCATAACTGGATCAGCCAGGTGGCCGAAGATGAGGTGGTGCCCAAGCGCGACATGCTGGTGAACTTTACCGACGAGTTGTTTGATAGCGCGGTTCCGGTCTTCCAGTGAGCTCAAGGCTGTGGCGCCGCTGCTGGAGCGGGCGAAGTACGGCATCGAGTTTCGCTGCAAGCACACCATCGCCCAGGCCATGACGCTGATGCAGCAGATCGAAAACGCGCGCGGCGTGGCGCGGCTAGGGCACTTTTTTATCCTGCTGGAAGTGTTGAGTGCCTGTGAGGATTACCAGTTGCTGTCTGGGGTGACCACGCCGCAGTTGGCCGATGAGCACAGCATCGACCGCACCAACCGCGCGGTGGACTATATCTTCGCCCACTACGGCCGGGAGTTGCCCCTGGAAGAAGTGGCCGACCATCTAGGAATGAAGCCGACGTACTTTTCCAGGGTGTTCAAACAGGCGACCGGGCGTACTTTCATCGAGTTCGTCAACCGCCTGCGCATCAGTAAATCCTGTGAGCTGCTGGCCGATGGTGACAAGGCCGTCACCGATGTGTGCTTTGAATCGGGTTTCAACAATATCTCCAACTTCAACCGGCGCTTTCAGCAACTCAAGGGCATGACACCTTCCCATTATCGGCGCCTGGCGGTCCAGCGGCTCACAGAGCAGAACCTGTCCAAAATACACGCCCCAAACGATTTCTTACAGATCACGCAGGCATTTCACTCTCCGATACAGGAACGATCAGCGAAGCCTTGACCACGTATCTAAGTACCTCGCTCGCCTAACCGACGGGGTATTTATGAAATGACCTGGTAGGAGGCAGCCCCATGATCAGCATTAATCCGTCATACATCCCCCCCTCTTCTCCCCCCGAACAAACTAAACCCACTTCCCGGCAATACCGATTCAGTGACGCCCCAAACTATCCAAGCCCTTTATAAGGGGCACAAGGATGTCCAGGCTTTTCCTGCGCCCTCAAACCGAGTAATACCCAACGCTGGATAGTACCGAGAGAGGCACTATTGCAGGCGCAAGCACAGATATGATTAGAGAGAAACTCGACTTCACTGATTAAACAAAACGCCTGTTTCAAACTTTGATTATTTCACCCTTATCATTATTTCCCTTCAATGGTAGTTACTACTCATGAAAGTCGAATCATTGCGTACGCCCGTAACTTCCCCTATTGCAAATACCACCGACTCTGCGTTTGAAAATACCGCTCCTGGGTTAATACGTGTCAAACGTACGAATCAGGCAATAACCCAAGAGAACAAAAAACTTGCCACCGAACTCATCAGGTCGGGCGACGCGACGCTCGCTTACCAACTCAATGCTGCATTAATGGAACAAATCCTCGCTAGCCCCGCCGACGGGGAAGCAAAGCCAGCTGGCAAAACGGTGTCGAATATTCCACCCTTATCCACATTCGGTATGGCCTGGAGTCAGCTTACCCAAGCCATTCAAAGCGAGCCATTTGCGACTTTCGCCAGGGTACACAAGATCGAGCCAGGCACCCTACGGCTGAACACTCGCGATGGATGGACGCTTGATTGTATTGCAGACGGAAAACCTGCCTCTTTTTCGCAATACACGCCTGGCTGGTGGAAGGCTACCGCAGCAGTGACAGAGGCCGCTCGGGCGCTTACCCCGACACTCAAGCTGGACGTTGAATACACCGGCGCAACTAGTGCGCCCGCAGAGGTGATTGGTGATTTCTATGCCGCACGCAACAACGGCACGCAAGCCGATAAGCTTTATCTAATCGCCCTGCAGAACCAGCATGGCTCGTTCGACGCTCTGCGCGAACCGGACTCCACAGCGCCTGCGTTCAACCGTCCCACACATTTGCCGGTCCGCCAGCAGCAAGAAAAGGCAATAGAGGCGTTATCTGCAAAAGTTGCAGCCGATCCACAACGGTTTTCACTCGCCGCCCCCAATCCAAAGTCGTCAGTTGAGGAAGCCGACTTGGCGTTAGCACGGTTGTACGGGAGAGCCGCACTTAGCCTCAGACCGGAAATGGGGCACCTGGGTAATGCACCGCGCGCGACTTTGTCGGTGTCTGAAATACCTGAACACTCAACACTTGGGCAAACCCTGCGCAACTCAACGCAGCCGCGTGGTAAAGACACCCGACTGACACTCGACTGGATCGGTAGGTTCTATGGCGAACCGGCCAGCGATGGCACATTGGAAGGCGCGCTCAAACATACCTCATCACTCACACGCCAAGGCTTTCACGCGTTGAGCAAAGCCGATCCGCCAACTGATAAACGCTCCGTTGCGGTCCGACGACGGCAAGATGCCGCTATCCAACGGCTCGCCAACCCCGTCTTACCCACTGACAAACCAGCCCAGGCCATTAATCCTATGGCCGATCTCGCACGCAGCCAGTTTAGCCGTGAGCCTACGTTGCATTCGGTGACCTCCCAATTGGTCAGCGACAGGATAAAAGCGATAGCTCCTGGACTGGATGTCGACGCCAACCAGATCGCCATTGCCACACCCGACCCGCAACATCCAGGGCAGTTCAAGAAAACGCAACTGATGACACTGGTCATGGACTACCTGGCTGGCGGCCCTGCACCCGACTTCACCAATGGCCATCGAGCGTTTGATACCCGCCCGAACCTGCTGGAGCATACAGGCAACGATACTGGCGTCCCACTGAGCCTGGATTTACCGGCACTCAGCGCGGCACTGCGCGCACTGCCAACCCAACTGAACGAGGCGTTAACCGTCGATTCACAAGCCTATTGGAATAAACCGGCCTTCAGTACCCCAACTGCTAATGGCACCGCCTTTCCCGGCAGCCACCGTGACTTGATTAGCAGCATATTGCGTAGCAACCTGCAGCAAGCTGGCCTGAAGCAACCTGGCCTGGATGATGAACAACGTAAAACCGTGGCCATGGTCACGATGCGTCCGAACGGTTCGACGCGCGCCCTCCCCCTTGACCCCACAAACTCTGGCGCCGACGTCTATGCCGCCCCTGGCCCCATACCGAACATACTGATTCATCGCTACTTGTCGCAACCCCACCGCGAGATACTCCTGTTAGTGGAACCCAGCGGAAAAATCACCGCTTATAACGCCTGGGACGACCTACCGTACGCAAGACGGAACCTGACAATTCAAAACGGCAATACCTTCGATGCGCAGGCCGACGCTCTTATCAAACAGCATCAAGGGAACAGCTTGTCCGCCGCCCCACCGCTATATGACGACAAATCTAAAACCAAGCTGCCCGATTGGATGAGTAAAGCCGGCGACGCACAACGTTTTGTGTTCCATGAACTCAGCCTCGAGTTAGCTAACTTCCTGCTATTGAACAAGGGACAAACGTACAACAGCGATATCAAGGACATCCGCACCTTCGCAGAGGAGAAGTTCGACAGGTTGCCTAAAAAAAACAAATTAACCCGGTATGCCGCCAATCAACTGGAGGTGGTCTTCAAAGTGCCCTATGGCGCACCAATGACCGCAGGCTTTATCGATCGCCAGTCAATGAGCCTGACCGACATGATGCTGAAGAACTTGTCGGGGCTGCCGAATGGCCAGATAGAAGTATTCGCCAAGACAGGGCTCAAGGAAAATGGAGTCGACATAAAAGTCAGGGTTCCCCAGCTGGAAAAAGAGGGAGTGCTCAAACAAATGATCGACGATCTTGATATCGGCAAAACCTATCCTGCTTTGCTGAAACAAAAGTTGCTCGACGAGCCCGTCAAAACCGCAGAGCGTCAAGCGCTTTTCGCACAGCAAGTGCCGATCGAACTGCAGATGAAAGCACTGGAGTTGAGCATAAAGGGAACAGCCGGGGTTACCACTACAGGTTTTCGTTTCATCCAGGAAATACTCAACCCGGGGCCCGCCCCAAGGATGGTTGACGGCAAGGAAATCGTGATCCGTCCGCTGGCTTTTGATAACACGGCCAATGGGAAAATCGATGTGGTCGAGGGTGCCTACCTGATCGAACCCAAGGACAGTGCCACCGGCCCCCATATCTTATATCGGCCGTTGATTGCCGATGCACCACTTATGCAGTTCCCTTCTCGCCAGGCGTTGCTGGAAGCCATACAAAAGAGAGGCAAACTGCAAACCGACACCCTCGCGTGGCTACCTGACGAAAGCACGCGACAGCTTTACCGCGGCAACGGTTTCACACACCCCAACGTAGTGCTGTTCGGTTACAACCTTGGATCTACGAGCCTGAATACAACCATTCCCCTCGCGGTGGATGATCGTCTGCAGCAAGCGCTGCACGACGGTAAATTGATTGAATACCTGTACACGGCTAACGCTCAGAACTTGATAACACTGGCTAAACAACAATCGACATCCGATGCAGAAAGCCGCTGGGCGTCCCTGAAAGAGGGTGGGTTTCTATTACTCAATGCTCTACTGCCAGCGATGCGTGGCCCCGGTGCCACACTGGGTGTGCTGCTACAAGCTGACGGTATCCTCAACGACGCACACGTCCTGAGCGCTGATGACGTGAAAAACAAAGAGGCGGCCCTAACTGATCTGCTGGTAAACCTTGCGTCTTTATTGATTCACTTCAAAGTACGCTCATCGAGCGAGCGTGCCCTCGGCGGCTCGACTCGAGCGCCACATAGCACAAGCATGTTAATTGATGAAGTGGCAACTACTGCAGCACCGGCAAAAAACCGCATTGTCTTGGGAGGACCGGTGGATATCAAACCGCTGCCTGGTGATATTCAAGTCTTCGTGGATACTTACAAAGGCGAGCAGCGTCTTAACATCATGGGCCACGCCGAGGAGCCAAGTGGGGACGGGGCATCGCGCATTTTAGGAGAAGATAACAAAAGTTACGCAGCTGAAGATATCAACCAGGAATTGCTGGCCCGCGGCATAGACATTCGAAACTACAGCGAGGTACGGCTGTTATCCTGTTATTCCAGCAGTGGCGGTGATCAATCACTTGCCGCGCAGCTTCAGACGCTCACGGGCGTGCGCGTCAAAGGCTTCCGTAAGGAGATTATCGTAGATTACAAAGGTGTTGACGGTGAAGACCCGTTTTTGATCTACGAAGATGCATCGAAACGCTATCACCAACAATATCCAGCCCTCAGTGACAGTGATATTCATCTCTTGGCCGAAAAAGAACTGAACCGCAAGCTTGCGGGGCGTGACCTCGACTTCAACATCAACAAAGATAACGGCACGGAAATTGAAATTAATATAGGCAGCGATGAAAAGCCTGTGCTTTATAGAACACGGGTCGATTATCAGCCTCGTACCTTTGGAAATCCGAAAACCAAAACGGCACCGGTGAAACCGATAGAAGTGCTGATGGGCTACTCTCACACCATCGAAAATTCAACCTCGGTACTATCGACCCGTAGTCTGACAGACTGCTCCGCCCTTGCCGTGCTGACAGACCTAAAAGATGGGGTTTATCAAAAGCGCACATTAATGCACCTGACCGGCAGCAACCTGGAGTTTGGCCTGTTCGACGCAAACGCCGCCCAGGCAGTGGATGAGTTGGAGAAGTCATTAGCCAAAGGCGGCAAGGTCATATTCGTAGGCGGTGTGGACTCTCAATCATCCGTCGGCATGGGGGTCGTATTGGGGCAGGAGGTCCAAGGTAGAAAACCGCTGTTAGAAATACTTAAGAAGCCGGGCGTGGAGACCATCATCGCCAGCTCACTGGGTGTGGATATCAATCCCGATGGTACTTACAAGCTGATCGAGGGGACCGGTAAGGGCACTTTCACTCAACCCATGATCAAAAACGTGTTCGACTTCGCCGAATAATTCGCCTAACACCGCAGCTGCAGCAGGCAACGGTAACGCCTGCTGCATTTCCAGGTCCCCATCAAGCATCTCTATTGCTGCGCAATAGAGTGCAAAAAAGTATCAGTTCAAGTGCGCTCAAGGATTTGTCACCACGCCTTTAGAAGGCTGTAATCAACGCACACTCTTCCTGCAGCCATGGAAGACACAACAACAATAACTGTCCTTCTGTAGCCCTTGGGCGCAGAAACGGAGTGCGCGATGACTTTCCCAGCAAAAGCACTGCTTGCCTGTACCTGCATGACCCTCAGCGCCGCCAGCCTGGGCGCACAGACCCTGACCATTGCCACCGTCAACAACAGCGACATGATCCGCATGCAAAAGCTGTCGAAAACCTTCGAAGCCGAGCATCCGCAGATCAAGTTGAACTGGGTGGTACTGGAAGAAAACGTCCTGCGTCAACGCCTGACCACCGATATCGCCACCCAGGGCGGGCAGTTCGATGTGCTGACCATCGGCATGTACGAAGCCGCACTCTGGGGCGCCAAGGGCTGGCTGGAACCGATGAAGGATCTGCCGGCGTCCTACGACCTGGACGATGTGTTCCCTTCCGTGCGCGACGGCCTTTCCGTCAAGGGCACGCTGTACGCCCTACCGTTTTATGCAGAAAGCTCCATCACTTACTACCGTACCGACCTGTTCAAGCAGGCCGGGTTGACCATGCCTGAGCATCCGACCTGGGTGCAGATTGGCGAGTTTGCCGAAAAACTCACCGACAAGAGCAAGGAGCAATACGGCCTGTGCCTGCGCGGCAAGGCCGGCTGGGGCGAGAACATGGCACTGATCGGCACCCTGGCCAACGGTTATGGCGCACGCTGGTTCGATGAAAAGTGGCAACCGCAATTCAACGGGCCCGAATGGAAGGATGCACTGAACTTCTACGTCGACAACATGAAGAAATCCGGCCCACCGGGTGCGTCTAGCAATGGTTTCAATGAAAATCTCGCGCTGTTCAACAGCGGCAAGTGCGCGATCTGGGTAGATGCCAGCGTCGCCGGCTCGTTTGTTACCGACAAGACCCAGAGCAAGGTCGCCGAGCACGTCGGCTTCACCTTTGCCCCTCAGCAGGTCACCGACAAGGGCACCTCGTGGCTGTATTCCTGGTCCCTGGCGATCCCGACCAGCTCCAAGGCCAAGGACGCGGCCAAGCTCTTCAGTGCCTGGGCCACTTCCAAGGAGTACGGCGCGCTGGTGGCCAAGACCGACGGTATCGCCAACGTGCCGCCGGGCACTCGCGCCTCGACCTACAGCGAGGAGTACATGCAGGCCGCGCCCTTTGCCAAGGTCACGCTGGAGTCGTTGAAGGTCGCGGATCCGACCAAGCCAACCCTCAAGCCGGTACCGTATATCGGTATCCAGTTGGTGACCATTCCTGAGTTCCAGGCGATTGGCACCCAGGTGGGCAAGTTCTTTTCCGGCGCCCTGACCGGCCAGCAGACAGTGGACCAGGCCCTGGCGGCCGCGCAAACCACCACCGAGCGGGAAATGAAGCGCGCCGGCTATCCCAAATAACCCAGCCTCACCCCCGTAAATGTAGGAGCTGGCTTGCCAGCGATAGCGGTCGATCAGTCAACTTTCATCCACTGACAGGCCGCTATCGCAGGCAAGCCAGCTCCCACATTGACTGCATTTCAAGGCGGGTTCTGTCTGCCTCCATTGGGTTTTGATTGCCATGAATACGTCTAAAAGCCGCCTGCTCAACCCCGGCTGGTTCCTCGTCAGCCCCTCGGTGGCCCTGTTGCTGCTGTGGATGATCGTGCCCCTGGGCATGACCCTGTACTTTTCGCTGATCCGCTACAACCTGCTTTACCCCGGCGAAAACCAATTCGTGGGCCTGGAGAACTTCACCTACTTCATCACCGATTCCGGCTTCCTGCCCGGCGCCACCAACACCCTGTTGCTGGTGGGCAGCGTGCTGCTGATCAGTGTGGTACTGGGCGTCTTGATCAGCGCCTTGCTGGAGGCCAGCGAGTTTTTCGGTCGCGGGTTGGTAAGGGTGTTGCTGATCTCGCCGTTCTTCATCATGCCCACCGTGGGTGCGCTGATCTGGAAGAACCTGATTTTCCACCCGGTGTCCGGCGTGCTGGCGGCGGTGTGGAAGCTGTTTGGCGCGCAGCCGGTGGATTGGCTGGCGCACTACCCGCTGCTGTCGATCATCATCATTGTGTCCTGGCAATGGCTGCCCTTCGCCATCCTGATCCTGATGACCGCCATGCAGTCCCTGGACCAGGAACAGAAAGAGGCCGCGCGCCTGGACGGTGCCGGCCCGATTGCGATCTTCTGGCACCTGACCCTGCCGCACCTGGCCCGGCCCATCGCCGTGGTGGTGATGATCGAGACGATTTTCCTGCTCTCGGTGTTCGCCGAAATCTTCACCACCACCAACGGCGGCCCCGGCTACGCCTCGACCAACCTCGCCTACCTGATCTACAACCAGGCGCTGGTGCAGTTCGACGTGGGCATGGCTTCGGCCGGCGGCTTGATTGCCGTGGTCATTGCCAACATCGCGGCGATCATCCTGGTACGGATGCTCGGCAAAAACCTGACTGACAAACCTTGAGGGCCGCGCCATGACGCTTCAACAATCCCGCCGCCTGCAAAGCCTGTTGCTCGGCACCCTGGCCTGGGCCATCGCGATCGTGATTTTCTTCCCGATCTTCTGGATGGTACTTACCAGTTTCAAGACCGAAATCGACGCGTTTGCCACGCCGCCGCAGTTCATTTTCACGCCAACCCTTGAGAACTACCTGCACATCAACGAGCGCAGTAACTACTTCAGCTTCGCCTGGAACTCGGTGGTGATTTCCTTCAGCGCTACCGCCTTGTGCCTGCTGATTGCAGTGCCGGCGGCCTACTCCATGGCGTTCTACGAAACCCAGCGTACCAAGGGCACGCTGCTGTGGATGCTGTCGACCAAGATGCTGCCCCCAGTGGGTGTGCTGATGCCGATCTACCTGCTGGCCAAGAGCATGGGGCTGCTGGATACGCGCATCGCGCTGATCATCATCTACACCCTGATCAACCTGCCGATTGTGGTGTGGATGGTTTACACCTACTTCAAGGACATTCCCAAGGACATCCTCGAAGCCGCACGCCTGGATGGCGCCACCCTGTGGCAGGAAATGGTGCGGGTGCTGCTGCCCATCGCCAAGGGCGGCCTGGCTTCCACGGTGTTGCTGTCGCTGATCCTGTGCTGGAACGAAGCGTTCTGGTCGCTGAACCTGACCTCGTCGAACGCCGCGCCCTTGACCGCGCTGATCGCCTCCTACTCCAGCCCCGAAGGTTTGTTCTGGGCCAAATTGTCCGCCGTCTCGACCCTGGCCTGCGCGCCGATCCTGATCTTCGGCTGGATCAGCCAGAAGCAGTTGGTGCGCGGTTTGTCCTTTGGCGCAGTGAAATAACGACCCCTTATAAAAGGAGGCCCATCATGGCCAACCTGAAAATCAAGAATCTGCAAAAAGGCTTCGAAGGTTTCTCCATCATCAAGGGCATCGACCTGCAAGTGAACGACAAGGAGTTCGTGGTCTTTGTCGGGCCTTCGGGCTGTGGCAAGTCCACGCTGCTGCGCCTGATTGCCGGCCTTGAGGAAGTCAGCGAAGGCACCATCGAACTCGATGGCCGCGATATCACCGAGGTGACCCCGGCCAAGCGCGACTTGGCCATGGTGTTCCAGACCTACGCCCTGTACCCGCATATGAGCGTGCGCAAGAACATGTCGTTTGCCCTGGATTTGGCGGGCGTGGACAGGCAGATCGTCGACAGCAAAGTCAGTGAGGCCGCACGTATCCTGGAGTTGGGCCCGCTGCTGGAGCGCAAGCCCAAGCAGTTGTCTGGCGGGCAGCGCCAGCGGGTGGCCATTGGCCGGGCGATCGTGCGCAACCCGAAAATCTTCCTGTTCGACGAGCCGCTGTCCAACCTCGACGCCGCCCTACGCGTGCAAATGCGCCTGGAACTGGCGCGCCTGCATAAAGAACTGCAAGCGACGATGATCTACGTAACCCACGACCAGGTCGAAGCCATGACCCTGGCCGACAAGGTGGTGGTGCTCAACAGTGGGCGCATCGAACAAGTCGGCTCGCCACTGGAGCTGTATCACCAACCAGCCAACCTGTTTGTCGCGGGCTTTTTGGGCACGCCGAAAATGGGCTTTCTCAAGGGCAAGGTCACCGGGGTCGAAGGCCAAGGCTGCGAAGTACAACTGGATGCCGGCACCTTGATCAGCCTGCCGTTGCACAGTGCCAGCTTGAGCGTGGGCAGTGCCGTGACCCTGGGCATTCGCCCCGAGCACCTGGAACTGGCCGCACCGGGCGATACCACCCTCACCGTCACCGCCGACGTTGGCGAGCGCCTGGGCAGCGACACGTTCTGCCATGTGCTCACCGCCAGTGGCGAGCCGCTGACCATGCGGATCCGTGGCGACATGGCCAGCCAGTATGGCGAGACCCTGCAATTGCACCTGGACCCGGCGCACTGCCATCTGTTCGACACCGACGGTGTTGCGGTGGCCCGCCCACTGCGCGCTGCCGCCTGATTTCGCGAGAGCTTTTGATGAAACTCAATAAACACAACCTCAACGTGTTGGCACCTGAAGTGCGCCTGCCGACCTACGCCCTCGCCGACACGCGCCAGGGCATCGCCCATATCGGCGTCGGCGGTTTCCACCGCGCACACCAGGCCTATTACACCGACGCCCTGATGAACACCGGTGTCGGCCTGGACTGGAGCATCTGCGGCATTGGCCTGCGCGCCGAAGACCGCAAGGCGCGGGATGACCTGGCCGGCCAGGACTATCTGTTCACCCTGTATGAACTGGGCGACACCGACGACACCGAAGTGCGAGTGATCGGCGCCATCAGCGACATGCTCCTGGCGCAGGACAGCGCCCAGGCCGTGATCGACAAACTGGCCAGCCCTGAAATCCGCATCGTGTCGCTGACCATTACCGAGGGCGGCTACTGCATCGACGACAGCAACGGTGAGTTCATGGCCCACCTGCCGCAGATCCAGCATGACCTGGCTCACCCTACCGCGCCGCAGACGGTATTCGGTTTTATCTGCGCAGCCCTGAGCCAGCGCCGTGCTGCAGGTGTGCGGGCTTTTACCGTGATGTCCTGCGATAACCTGCCGCACAACGGTGCTGTGACCCGCAAGGCGCTGCTGGCGTTCGCCGCGTTGCGCGATGCCGATCTGCATGACTGGATTCAGGCCAACGTGAGTTTCCCCAATGCCATGGTCGACCGCATCACGCCCATGACCAGTACCGCCCACCGCCTGCAACTGCATGATGAACACGGCATCGATGATGCCTGGCCGGTGGTGTGCGAACCCTTTGTGCAATGGGTACTGGAAGACAAGTTTGTCAACGGCCGGCCAGCCTGGGAGCAGGTGGGTGTGCAGTTCACCGACGACGTCACACCTTATGAGGAAATGAAGATCGGCTTGCTCAACGGCAGTCACCTGGCCCTGACCTACCTGGGGTTTCTCAAGGGTTACCGGTTTGTCCACGAGACCATGAACGACCCGCTGTTTGTCGCGTATATGCGCGCCTATATGGACCTGGACGTGACCCCCAACCTGGCGCCGGTGCCGGGCATCGATCTGGACCAGTACAAGCAGACCTTGGTGGAGCGCTTCTCCAATCAAGCGATTGCCGATCAACTGGAGCGGGTCTGTTCCGATGGTTCGTCGAAGTTTCCCAAGTTCACCGTACCGACCATCAACCGCCTGATTGCCGAGGGTCGCGACACCGAGCGAGCAGCGCTGGTGGTGGCGGCCTGGGCCTTGTACCTGCAAGGTGTGGACGAGAACGGCGTGCGCTACCGCATCCCCGACCCGCGCGCCGACTTCTGCCGGGCACTGGTGGTGGATGACGCTTGCGTCAGTCAGCGGCTGTTGAGTGTGGAAGAGATTTTTGGCCAGGCGATTCCCAACTCACCTGAGTTTGTGGCAGCGTTTGAGCGGTGTTTTGCCAGTTTGCGTGACAAAGGTGTCGCAGAGACCCTGAAGCAGCTGCTCGCCAACCTTCACTGACACAACTTGAGCAAAATAATGTGGGAGCGGGCTTGCTCGCGAAAGCAGTGGGTCAGTTGATAGATGTTTGGCTGATACGCCGCTTTCGCGAGCAAGCCCGCTCCCACATTTTGACCGCGTTCCATTGAGCGATAACTATGACCCGGCAATCTCTATTCCTCGGCATCGACTGCGGCACCCAAGGCACCAAGGCCATCGTCCTCGACGCCGCCAGCGGTAAGGTGCTGGGCCTGGGCGCGGCTGCCCACACCCCTGATCAGCGGCGCCAATGGCCGGCGCGAGCAGCACACTCAGGAGTGGCTGGACGCCTTTACCGAGGCCACCCACCGCGCCTTGCAACAAGCAGGCGTGGACGGCCAGGACATCCTCGGCATCGGGGTTTCCGGCCAGCAACACGGCCTGGTGCTGCTCGACGAGCACGGCCAGGTACTGCGCCCGGCCAAGCTGTGGTGTGACACCGAAACCAGCGCCGAAAACGCCCGTTTACTCGAGCACCTGGGCGGTGAAAGCGGCTCCCTGGAGCGGCTGGGCGTCGCGATTGCTCCGGGCTATACCGTGTCCAAGTTGTTATGGACACTGGAACAACACCCGGATGTTTTTGCGCGCATCGCCCACATCCTGCTGCCCCACGATTACCTCAACTTTTGGCTCACTGGCCGCGCCTGCGCCGAGTACGGCGACGCCTCGGGCACCGGCTATTTCAATGTGCGCACCCGCCAATGGGACCTTGGGTTACTGCGTCACATCGATGCCGGCGGGCGCCTGGAGGCGGCTTTGCCAGCGCTGATCGAGGCCGACCAGCCCGTGGGCAGCATTCTGCCGGCCATCGCCGAACGCCTGGGGATCAACCCTGGGGCCATTGTGTCCAGTGGCGGCGGCGACAATATGATGGGGGCGATTGGCACCGGCAACATCGTGCCGGGGGTGTTTACCATGAGCCTTGGTTCGTCGGGCACCGTGTATGCGTTTGCCGATCAACCGACGGTCAGCGCCGAGGCTGCAGTGGCGACGTTCTGTTCCTCCAGCGGTGGCTGGCTGCCGCTGATCTGCACCATGAACCTGACCAATGCCACCGGGGTCATCCGCGAATTGTTCGAGCTGGACCTGGTAGCGTTCAATGCCCTGGTGGCCCAGGCCCCGATTGGCGCCGAGGGCGTCAGCATGCTGCCGTTCCTCAATGGCGAGCGCGTGCCCGCCCTGCCCCACGCCACCGGCAGCCTGCATGGCTTGACCATGACCAACCTGACCCGTGGCAACCTGTGCCGCGCAGTGGTCGAAGGCACCACCTTTGGCTTGCGCCAAGGCCTGGACCTGTTGCGCCAGACTGGCCTGCAAAGTCACAGCATCCGCCTGACCGGCGGCGGTTCGAAAAGCCCGGTGTGGCGGCAGATGATCGCCGATATCATGGACACCGAAGTGGTGTGTACCGAACAAAGCGAAGCGGCGGCCCTGGGCGCGGCAATCCAGGCCGCGTGGTGTCAGTCTGGCGAAAGCCTGCAGGCGCTGTGTGCACGCTGCGTCAGCGTCGACCCGGCCAGCCGCACTCAACCCGTCGCCGCCAGCGTCAGGGCTTATCAGCAGGCCTATGAGCGCTATCAACAGCTTGTGGCAACCCTTTAAGAGCGAATAACTATGTATCTAGTGTGTGGCGAAGCGCTGTTTGATTTTTTCAGCCAAGAGGATGCCAGCGCACCGGCGTCCCACGTCAATTTCAAGGCGATTGCCGGCGGTTCGCCGTTCAATGTCGCCGTGGGCCTGCGCCGCCTGGGGATCGAAGCCGGGTTGTTCGCCGGGCTGTCCAGCGATTACCTGGGCCAGCGCCTGCGCCAGGTTCTCAAGGATGAAGGGGTACGCGACGATTACTTGGTCGAGTTTGCCGCGCCGACCACCCTGGCAATGGTTGCCCTGGGGGCCAACGGTTCCCCGAAGTACAGCTTTCGCGGCGCAGGCTGTGCCGATCGGCAGTTGCAGATCGAACATCTGCCGGTGCTCGATGGGCGCGTACGCGGTCTGCATTTTGGTTCGTTTTCCCTGGTGGTGCAGCCGGTCGCTGACAGCCTGTTGGCCCTGATCCGCCGGGAAAGCGGCAAGCGCTTGATCAGCCTTGATCCTAATGTGCGCCTGAACCCCGAGCCGAATATCGAGCTGTGGCGCCAGCGGGTGGCTGAACTGGTGCGCTACGCCGACCTGATCAAGGTCAGCGATGAAGACTTGCACCTGCTTTACCCCGGCCAGGCGCCGGAAAGCGTGTTGCAGGGTTGGCTACAGCACCGCTGCCAGTTGATTTTCCTGACCCGTGGCGGCGATGGTGCGAGCGTGTTCAGTCGCCAGCACGGCACATGGTCGGCACCGGCGGTCAAGGTGGTGATGGCCGATACGGTGGGTGCTGGCGACACCTTCCAGGCGGCCTTGATCGCCTGGCTCACCGAGCAGCAGCTGGATTCGGTGGAAGGTGTGCAGGGCTTGGGCCGGGAGCAGATTGACGGCATGCTCAAGTTCGCCATTCGCGCCGCCGCGCTGACCTGCGGCAAGACCGGGCCAGACCTGCCCTATCGTCATCAATTAAACGAGTAAACCCCGCGCAATTTCACTTCGTCGTCACTCGCACGCCTCGGGCCACCCAGGCGCCGAGGATGCCGCCGATCAGGGGCGCCAGCCAGAACAACCAGAGCTGCATCAGGTACTCGGTACCGGCAAACAGCGCCGTCCCGGTACTGCGCGCCGGGTTGACCGAGGTGTTGGTGACGGGCATCGACACCAGGTGAATCAGGGTCAGCGTCAGGCCCACGGCGATCGACGCAAACCCTGGCGCGGCACCTGGCGCGGTCACTCGCATGACGATAAACACCAGGAAGAACGTCCCCACGCTCTCTACCACCATGGCGGCCAGCAGGCTGTACTGCCCCGGACTCAGCGCACCGTAGCCATTGGCGGCAAACTCGCCGAGTGCAAAGCCCGGCCGACCGCTGGCGACCAGCGCGAGGATCGCCGCCGCGACTGTTGCCCCAGCGACCTGAGCAATGAGGTAGGGCAGAACATCCATTCCCGGCAGTCGTCCTCCAACCCACAGGCCGACCGTGATCGCCGGGTTGAAATGTGCGCCACTGATGCTGCCCACCGCGTAGGACATGGTCAGCACACTCAGGCCAAACGCCAGGGCCACCCCGGCAAACCCAATGCCCAGGCCGGGAAATGCGGCCGACAGAATGGCGCTGCCACAGCCGCCGAAGGTCAGCCAGAAAGTGCCGAGAAACTCTGCTGCGATTTTTTGTTGCACGCCCTACCTCAGCCACTGGCGACAGATGTGGCTGGACAGTAGCAGCGCAAGCGGGCGGCGCCGTATCGGATTTGTCTGAGGCTTGCCACACGCCCCCCATCCCCCCACGCGCAGCGCACTGGTTTCAGGGTTTACCGTCGGTTGCCTGGGGTTGGCGGTGCTGGGGATCGGCGAATGGCTCAATGGCCATGCCGGCCCAGGGATTTTGCTGGCCGTGGGCACAGAGTTGCTGCTGGGCCTGGGGTTTATCCAGGCCCGCAATCCTGCCGTAAGCTGATCAGTACAACCTCGCCCCCGCTCTGCGCGGAGCCGGGGCATGGGCATGCTTGAGATCCTCACGCAGCTCGGTGATCAGGTTGCAGATGGCTCGGCTGCTGTTGAGTTCGTGGGCCTGGATGCCGGTGAAGGTGACATCCGTACCGTCGTCATCGTAGATTTTGATGGTCAACGACGCATCCTGTGCCTTGATGCATTCACAACGTCTGGGCAGGAAGCTGCCTTCAATAAGGCCGCGTAATTCCAATTCAGAAAGCATGGCTAAACCTCTCCTTTTTTGAGACCGCCAATGAATTTTTATAGATATCAATAGTCTGACCGCCGCGTCAGGACGGTTGACTTCACGCCTTGCCAACCCTGGCAGGCGCTTTCAACTGCAAAGCCTACTCCTTGTGTCTGTCGGCGTAGGATCCTTTCCTCATAAGCACCAGCAACCCTTATATAAGTTGCTGCCGGTTTGCACTGCCGGACGTTGGCGTGCATCGTGGCAGCCGCTGTTTTATTACCCCCTAAGATAAGGAAGTCCCATGACCTCTTCTGCTCTCAACCTCCTTTCGGTACTGGCCATGAGCGTGCTGGCCGCCCAGGCCAATGCCGCCAAACTTGAAGATATCGCGCCCTACCCCAAGGCCGACGCCGGGCATGTTCGCCAGGTCATCCACTTGCCGGCAAAGCCCCAGGAACAGGACTTCAAGGTCGAAATCCTCGCCGGCAAAACCTTGCTGGTGGACTGCAACCAGCAGCGCCTGGGCGGTGTTCTGGAAGAGAAAAACCTCGAAGGCTGGGGCTACCCGTTTTACCGGCTGGAGAAGGTCAGCGGCCCCATGAGCACGATGATGGCCTGCCCCGATGGCAAGACCCGCGAGGACTTTGTGCCGGTGGTCGGCGACGGTTTTGTGCTGCGCTACAACAGCAAGTTGCCCATCGTTGTATATGTTCCAAAAGATGTCGAAGTGCGTTACCGCATCTGGTCGGCATCGACCACGGTCGAGAAGGCCAGCGAGCAGTAACGCCTTCTGTGGCGAGCGGGCTTGTCGGAACGCCGCATCGCCCGCGCTGGGCGGCGAAGCAGCCCCCCTCAGCCGAATGCGCTGTATCAGATTCTCCGTAGCGCCTGGTTTGGGGCTGCTTCGCAGCCCAGCGCGGGCGATGCGGCGTTCCGACAAGCCCGCTCGCCACAAGGGGGGGCGTCAGGCTTGTGCCGCCACCCGCTCAGCCACGTGGCGCAAACTATCGAAGTTGATATTGGCCCCGGAGTTGATCGCCACCAACGTCTGCCCCAGCACCCCGTTGCGTTGCACATAGCGGCGGATTCCGGCAACCGCCAGGGCGCCTGAGGGTTCGGTGATGGAACGGGTATCGTCGTAGATCAGCTTGATCGCGCTGCACAGTTCATCGTTGCTGACGGTGATGACTTCATCGACATGCTGGCGGCAGATTTCAAAGCCGTAGGCGCCGATCTGTGCCACGGCGGTACCATCGGCAAAGCTGTCCACGCTGGGCAATATCACCCGCTCGCCTGCACGCAAGGCCGCCAGCAGGCAGCTGGAGCCTTCAGGCTCCACGCCAATGACCCGCACCTCGGGGCGCAGATACTTGATGTATGCCGCGATGCCGGCGATCAACCCGCCTCCACCCACCGGTACGAAGATCGCGTCCAGTGCGCCTTGTTGCTGGCGCAGGATTTCCATGGCGACGGTGCCCTGTCCCGCAATGACGTCGGGATCATCGAAGGGCGACACAAAGGTAGCGCCCGACTGTTCGGCCAACTGCAATGCATGGGCCAGGGCGAACGGGAAACTGGCCCCGTGCAGCACGGCGTCGGCACCCCTGGAGCGCACGCCCAATACTTTCAATTCGGGGGTGCTGCTGGGCATCACAATCGTCGCCTTGATCCCCAGTTCACGCGCCGCCAGGGCTACGCCCTGGGCATGGTTGCCAGCAGACGCAGTGACCACCCCGCAGGCCTTTTGCTCATCGCTAAGCTGCACCAGCTTGTTATAGGCACCGCGGATCTTGAAGGAAAACGTCGGCTGCAGGTCTTCGCGCTTGAGCAGGATCTGATTGCCCAGCAACGCCGATAACGCCGGGGCCGGCTGCAACGGTGTGCGTACCGCCAGGTCGTAGACCGGCGCGGCGAGGATTTTCTTTACGTAATGCTCAAGCAAGCCATCGTCGAGCGTGGACTGCGGCAGTGGGCTACTCATGGGTGTCTCCTGGCGTTTGACAGAGCCCTGGAGACGGAAAAACAAAACCCGCCTCTAGGGCGGGTTTGGGTACAGCCGAACGCTATCCCGCCATATGAGGAATGGCGGTAATAATGCTTGGCTGGGAACGATAGGTTTGAAATGTCATGCAACGAAACTAACCGTCGGCCTATTACAAGTCAACTGCGGGGTTTACTTGCGATATACGAAACATATACGCTTTGTATATCCACCCTACACAGTGAAGCTCATGGGCATCGTCAAAATTACTGATCACTTGCATGAGCAAATCCGTCTGGCCAGCGCCACCATGGACCGCTCCATCAACGCCCAGGCAGAGTTCTGGATCAAGATCGGCCTGTTGGCCGAGCTCAACCCGCACCTGGCCTACAACGACTTGATCAACAAACTGTTGCTCGACAAACCCGACCTGATCCGGGGGCGCAGCCAATGATCAAAACCCCTACACAGATTGCCGTGATGCGCGAAGCCGGGCGCCTGCTGGGCCAGGTATTCAGCATGCTCGACAACCGGGTCGGCGCCGGCCAGAGCACCCTGGAACTGGATGCGGCGGTCGAGGCGTTTATCCGCAATGACCTGCAAGCACGCCCCGCCAGCCTTGGGCAATACGACTATCCCTTCAGCATCAACACGTCCATCAACGAAGTGGTGTGCCATGGCATGCCCAATGCCAAGGATGTGTTGAAGGATGGCGACATCGTCAATATCGACATCACCCTGGAAAAAGGCGGGTTTATCGCCGACTCCAGCAAGATGTACATGATCGGCGCCGTCGCACCCAAGGCCCGGCGCCTGGTGGAGCAGACCTTCGAAGCGATGTGGGCCGGTATCCGCCAGGTCAAACCCGGCGCCCGCCTGGGGGATATCGGCTATGCGATCCAGAGCCACGCCCAGGCCAACGGCTACAGCGTAGTGCGCGAGTATTGCGGCCATGGGATTGGCCGGGAAATGCACGAAGAGCCGCAAATCCTGCACTTCGGCCGCCCGGGCACAGGCCTGACCCTGCGCGAAGGCATGGTGTTCACCATCGAGCCGATGCTCAACCAGGGCAGCGCCAAGGTGCGCAGCCTCAAGGACGGCTGGACCGTGGTGACCCGCGACAACAACCTGTCGGCCCAGTGGGAACATACGGTGGCCGTCACCGCTGATGGTTTTGAAGTGCTGACCCTGCAAGCGAACGCCTAAACCCCCAGCACCGGCGCAAATGTGGGGGCCTGTCACCCCGCTTTGCCGCCGCCCCTGGCAATCCGCCGGAGCCCCAGCACCATTCCCCGCGCGTGCTCATCAACGGTGTAGCGTTCGCGAAATCACTCACGCTCATCGCTGTCAGGATTGTTGAACAGCAGGATCTCGGCACTTTCGCGCTAGGTGCGGCGCAGGGCGCCCTCGTTGAGTTCAAAGCGGATCACCAGACCTGGCCCTGGCGCTTGAGCTCCAGGCGGCGCACGAACTCTTCGAGCACCAAGGAGTACAGGTCGTCTTGCAGGTAGGCGTCTTCGATCCCGGCATCCATGTTCGGGTTGTCGTTGACTTCGATCACCACCACCTTGTCGCCGGACTGCTTCAAGTCCACGCCGTACAACCCATCGCCAATCAGGTTGGCGGTCTTGACGGCCAGTTCCACCACGGCCTTGGGGGCCTCGTGCACCGCCAGGGTCCGGCACTCGCCGTTGATGTCCTGGCCGATGGCCTTGTGGTTGTAGATCTGCCAATGGCCTTTGGACATGAAGTACTGGCAGGCAAAGATCGGCTTGCGGTTGAGTACGCCAATGCGCCAGTCGTACTCGGTATAGAAAAATTCCTGGGCCAGCAGCAACACCGAATGTTCGAACAGCTCGGCGGTGGCGGCCAGCAGCGCCTCCTGGCTTTCCACCTTGATCACCCCCCGGGAGAAACAGCCGTCAGGGATTTTCAGCACCAGAGGGAAGCCCAGGCGTTCACCCACCCGTTCGAAATCTTCCGGTCGCTCCTTGTACAGAATCTCGGTGGCGGGCATGCCCAATTGATGGCTCTTGAGCATATCCGTGAGGTAGACCTTATTGGTGCAGCGCAGGATCGACGCCGGGTCGTCCATCACCACCAGCCCTTCACTTTCGGCTTTCTTGGCGAAACGATAGGTGTGGTTGTCGACACTGGTGGTCTCGCGGATCAACAAGGCGTCGTATTCGGCCAGGCGCGCGTAATCCTTGCGTTCGATCAGCTCCACATCGATGCCCAGGCCCTTGCCCACCCGCACGAAATTTTCCAGGGCCTTGGCATTGGACGGTGGCAACTGCTCCTGGGGATCATGCAGGATCGCCAGGTCATAACGGGCCAGGCGCCGGGAACGCGGTTGACGCCAGATCCTGCGGCTGAAGTTGTCCAGCGCATGGGCGAATTGATCTTCCTGGTCATCACGCAACTTATGTAACACCCCGGACTTGATGCCTTCGATATGCCAGCCGTTATTCTTGCGAAACTCAACTAACAAAATCGGACACGGAAAGGCTTCAAACAACTGCCGGGCTAAATCCTGCAACGGATCGATATTGGTTCGACCAAAATAAAGTGTCAGGGTAAAACCTTCGGTATTACTGTAAAGGTGATGGCTCAATGCTTTATCGAGGGTTTTATCCAGGTCGTCCAGGGCCAGGCCATACAAGGATTTTTTCGTCAATTCGCTGATGGTGCGCACCGACGGAATTACCTTGTGCCCCCGCGCCTCGGCCAGCAGCGAGCAGTAGTAACCGTGCCCCAGGTACTTGTAGCTGCGGCACAGGTTGATGACCTGCACCCGTTTGCCGGCCTCGTTCTCCCGGGGGTGTTCGAGGTACTCCTGGGCAGTGACAATATCTTCACTGGGGAAGTACGAGGCCCAATCTTCCTTGCGTTCAACAATAATCACCACTTGGCTTGCACTCTTGGGCGGTGTAGAAAAATATCCGCCGGAGGTGATTGTCGCCGCGACAGTTTGCTCGGATACTTCTCGCCAATGACTGTGTACCGCTGACATATTGATTGATCCGCTAGAGAACTTGACCTTTTCTATTAAGCACGATCTTTCAGAGAAGTCTCGTTTAGTTACGCAACTTTTACGGCGGTTATATGACTCTTTCTTTTCGCGTTGCAACCCTTGATGACTTGCCAGCACTGGTGGCCTTGGAACAGCACTGTTTCACCACAGACCGGCTGTCTTCCCGCAGTTTCCAGTGGATGATCAGCCGCGCCCACGCGCAGTTACTGGTGGCTGAAAACGCCGGACAATTGCTGGGTTATGCCCTGGTGCTGTTCCATCGCGGTACCTCATTGGCGCGCCTGTACTCCCTGGCCATCGCCGCGCCGGCTCGGGGCATGGGCCTGGGCAAGCAATTGCTGGCGCGCATCGAAGCCTGCGCGCTGGCGCACGACTGTGCGTACCTGCGCCTTGAGGTGCGTACCGATAACCCAGGTGCCATCGCGCTGTATGAACGCAGTGGCTACCGGCGCTTTGCCTTGATCAACGATTATTACGCCGACCATACCGACGCCCTGCGCCTGGAGAAACGTATCCTTCAGCACGCTGACGCGCGGGCCTTGAGCGTGCCCTACTACCAGCAGACCACCGACTTCACCTGCGGCGCCGCCTGCCTGCTGATGGCCATGGGCGCCCTGGTACCTGGGCGTGAGTCTGTGCGCCGCGAAGAACTGCAGATCTGGCGCGAGGCAACCACCGTGTTCATGACCGCCGGCCACGGCGGTTGCAGCCCCCAGGGCCTGGCCTTGGCCGCCTGGCGCCGGGGCTTTCGCGTGCACATGCAGGTCAACGTCCGTGGGCCGCTGTTTCTCGATGGGGTGCGCGACCCGCATAAAAAAGAGGTCATGCGCCTGGTACATGAGGGGTTCGAGGAAGAGTTGGCCAATAGTGATGTGCAGCAGGTGTTTGGCGGCGCGTTGGATCTGTCGCAGGTCCTGAACGCCGGTGGTCAGCCCCTGGTGCTGATCAGCAGCTACCGGCTGACGCGTTCCAAGTCACCGCACTGGGTGATCGTGACCGACTGCGATCAAGAGTTTGTCTACCTGCATGATCCGGACGTGGACCATAGCCAGCACCGCCAGCCCATGGACTGCCAGCATTTGCCGGTCAGCCACGGGGAGTTCGAGCGGATGTGCCGCTTTGGCAATAACCAGCTACGGGCGGCGCTGGTGCTATACCGGTAACGCCACCGGCCTGGCGTTGCCGGTCGCCGCGGCCTTGGCTTCCAGCTCACGCACCAGGGGCAACACGCGCTGGCCGAAATACTCCACCTCCTCCTGGAAGTGCAGGAAGCCCGCCAGCACCAGGTCCACGCCCACCGCCTTGAGCGCAACGATACGCTCGGCAATCTGCCGTGGCGTGCCGATCAGGTTGGTCTTGAAACCGTCGTTGTACTGCACCAGGTCGGCGAAACTGGACTTGGCCCAGTTGCCCTCGCCTTCCGGCGATGCCTTGCCCGCTTGTTTGGCGGCATCACCGAAGGCATTGACCGCTTGCGGGTCGGCCTTGTCGATGATCTCGGCCAACACCGCCTGAGCCTCTTGCTCGGTGTCTCGGGCGATCACAAACGCATTGACCCCGACTTTGACCGAATGGTTATTGGCCGCCGCCTTGGCGCGGATATCGTCGACCTGGGCCTTGATCCCCTCCGGCGTGTTGCCATTGGTGAAATACCAATCCGACACCCGCGCCGCCATATCCCGGGCCGCACGGGAGCTGCCCCCCTGGAAAATCTCCGGGTGCGGTTGGCCCAGGGGTTTGGGTTTGAGGCTGTAATTGTTGAAACGGTAGAAATCGCCCTTGAAGGTGAAGTCGTCCTGGGTCCAGATGCCTTTCAAGGCGCGGATGAACTCCTCGGAACGCCGGTAGCGCTCGTCATGCTCCAGCCAGTGTTCACCAATGGCCTGGAACTCGCCCTTGAACCAGCCACTGACGATATTTACCGCCACCCGGCCATGGGTCAGTTGATCGATGGTCGCCAGTTGCTTGGCCGCCAGCGCCGGCTGCCAGGGGCCCCCGGCAGGATCGCCGCGATGACCTTGAGTTTGCTGGTGGCGGCGAGCAACGCGTGGCTGAAGGCCACGGATTCATGCTGGTACTCGGCGCCGTAGCCGGCGGTGAAGCGGATTTGCGTCAAGGCGTACTCAAACCCCGCTTCCTCCGCCAACTGGGCCAGTTTGCGGTTGTAGTCGATGCCCCAGTCGGTGCGTTGTTCGACCTTGCTCACCACCAGGCCACCACTGACATTGGGCACCCAATAGGCGAATTTCACGGCTTGCTGAGTCATCGTTCGGTACCTCGCACACAGGGATGGTGCAGGTTATGGAGCAGCAACCGTGCCATCGTGGGCAAAGCCCCGTGGCAGGCGCGTGCGGCCACTCCGAGCCCTGACGGGGCAATGTTGCCCCGGTGGAGAATTTGTTGGATCACTGTTGCTGGCACAACACTTTCAGGTGATGGTGTGTTGCAACAGTCGCCGTAACAATTGGTTATGGGTAAGCTATGGAACTTTCGCGCAGCCCCTTTCTGCGCCTCGCCGAAAATAAGTCGACTCCATGCCTTTTGAACTCAGCGTTGACCTCACCACCCTGGCCATTCTCGCCGTGGTTGCCTTTATCGCCGGTTTTATCGATGCCATTGCCGGCGGTGGCGGTTTGCTCACCACCCCGGCCTTGCTCACCGCCGGCATGCCGCCCCATCTGGTACTGGGCACCAACAAATTGAGTTCAACCTTTGGCTCGGCCACCGCCAGTTTCACCTTCTACCGGCGCAAGCTGTTCCACCCGCGCCAATGGGTGCATGCCATTGTTGGCACCCTGGTCGGCGCGCTGGTGGGGGCCATTGTCGCCCACTACCTGCCCGCCGAATGGCTGAACAAGATGCTGCCGGTGATTGTCTTCGCGTGCGGCATCTACCTGTTGTTTGGCGGCACGCCCAAGGCGCCGCTGGACGCTGATGCGCCGATCAAGAAGAAATGGCAATCAACCCAGGGCTTCGGCCTGGGCTTTTATGATGGCGTGGCCGGCCCCGGCACCGGCGCGTTCTGGACCGTCAGCACCCTGCTGATGTACCCCGTCGACCTGGTCAAGGCCAGCGGTGTGGCACGCAGCATGAACTTCGTCAGTAACGCCGCAGCGCTGTCGGTGTTTATCTTCAATGGTTCGGTAGACTGGATTGTCGGCCTGAGCATGGGCCTGTCGGTGATGGTCGGTGCGTTCTTTGGCGCCCGCAGTGCCATCAGCGGCGGCGCCAAATTCATTCGCCCGGTGTTTATCACCGTGGTCCTCGGCCTGACCGTGCGCCTAGCCTGGCAGCACTGGTTCAGCGTGGCCTAAGCGGCGCGCCACATACAGGTCGATCAGGTAGCGGGCAATCGAGCGCGACGCCGGCAGCGGTGGCAACTGGTGGATGTTGAACCACTGCGCATCCTCAATCTCATCGGCCTGGGGCACGATCTCACCCCCGGCATACTCGGCGTGAAAGCCCAACATCATGGAGTGGGGAAACGGCCAGCACTGGCTGCCCACATACTGGATGTTCTGCACCTCGACCTGCACTTCCTCGCGCACTTCGCGGATCAGGCAGTCTTCGGCAGATTCCCCCGGCTCGGCAAACCCGGCCAGGGTGCTGTAGACCCCGGTGACGAAACGCGGTGAACGGGCCAGCAGAATCTCATCGCCACGGGTGATCAGCACAATCATGCTCGGGGAAATACGCGGGTAGCTGCGCAGGTCGCAGGCCTGGCAGAACATCGCGCGCTCCCGGGGCACCTGCACCATCGCCTGACCGCAACTGCCGCAAAACCGATGTTCGCGGGCCCAGGTACCGATTTGCGCGGCATAGCCCAGGACTTTGTACAAACGGTGGTCGCCTTGCAGCATAAAAGCCCGCAAGCCGTGCCAGCGACACCCTGGCACATCGCCTGGACTGTTCAGTTCCAGCAGATACACGGGCTCACCGTCCAGATGGCCAATGCCGTGCTCGGCCAACACCGAAAGGTCCTGGCGCTTGAGCCATTCCCTGGGAAACAGCGGTCCGTTGTCATCGAGTAAAAAACCTTCGCGACTACGGGCCACAGCCCAGCCGCCAGGGGCGTCGTTGTCCAGCAGCGTTGTGGTAATCCAGCCTGGGGTCATGTTCAGTCAATCCACGAATTCGGGTTTCTGCTTACTCATATGGGCCGCAATGGCCACGCGCAGGTCGTTGGATTGCAACATAGCAGCGTTCCAGGTGGCAACGTATTCCAGGCCATCGTTGATACTGTGGTCACGCATGTAGCTGATCATGGCCTTGGTGCCGGTCACAGCAATCGGTGATTTGGCGGCGATTTGCGCGGCAAGCTCCATGACCCCGGCCAGCAGGCTTTCGTGATCGGCAAAGGTGCGGTTGACCAGGCCGATACTGCGCGCCTCTTCGGCGCCGAAGGTGCGACCGGTGTAGGCCAACTCCCGCAACATGCCGTCGCCGATGATGCGCGGCAAGCGTTGCAAGGTGCCGACGTCGGCGGCCATGCCAATGTCGATTTCCTTGATCGAGAACTGCGCGTCGTCAGCGGCGTAGCGCATATCACAGGCGCTGATCAGGTCGATGGCGCCGCCGATGCAGTAGCCCTGAATCGCCGCCAGGACCGGCTTGCGGCAGTTGTCGACGGCATTGAACGAGGCCTGCAATTGCAGGATCTTGCGCCGCAGCAAGCGCGCATTGCGCCCCACGTCTTTGCCAAACTCATTGGCCACTGAGGCCAGCATCATCAGGTCGATGCCCGAGGAGAAATGCTTGCCTGCGCCACTCAACACCACCGCGCGCACGGCGTCGGTGTCTTCGACCCACTGGAAAATCTCAATGATTTCGCTCCAGAACGCCGCGTTCATAGCATTGATTTTTTCTGGGCGATTAATCTGCACATGGGCGACGTTGCCGTGGAGTTCGACGACAAAGGCTTGGTATTCGGACATGGCAGTGATCCTTGGCTGGCGGCTGATAAGGCCCGAACTATAGCAAGGGTGCGTCAGGGGCGGTAAGGCTGCGCATATGCCAAAAGCAGGACTGCATAACTGCACGCCGTGGGCGTGTTGTGGTGAGGGGGCTTGTCCCCCGTTGGGCTGCGCAGCAGCCCCAAAACCAGCCACCTCTATTTGTCTGAAAAAACTCGGAGAGCTTGAGGGACTGGGGCTGCTACGCAGCCCAACGGGGGTGTAGAACCGTAGACATCCTTTACATCTGAAACCGGGGACATCGTTTACACATTTGAAGCTTGGATGCGGCTCTTGCCGCGTCCAAGTCTGCCTAAGGGATAGTCACATAGGTACAGATCCCAAACATCCTCTTCAGCCTCTTTAAGCCCTATCCGTTCTCCAGATAAAGCCTCGCTGACAAATATCAGCTTGTTCTTCCACAAGATAGAGCCGTCCTGTCTGACACTTCGAACCTGCATGTCTGCCGGATATTCCACGGCGGGTAAGCATCCGGGGTAAGGCCGAGTAGATGGCACATACAACTCTCCCGGACGTTTCATGCCGAGCGCTTCGTGTGGTCGTATATAATTGAATTCATTCCTGAAATGCTCCAGCAACAGCTGTTGCTCAAGCAAGTCGCGTCCTAAAGGCAACTCGAATTTCAAGCTGCGGTGCATTCGCTCGTGGCGACCGTTCTGCGCGGGTCTTCCAGGCATGATTCGCTCGGGGTAGATGCCCAGACGGATCCACCAAACCGCCAATGTAGACATTCTTGCCAGACCAGGAGAGGCAAATGGAACACCGTTGTCAGAACGAATGACTTGCGGCATGCCGTATTCCTGAAAAAGCCTCTCAAATGCCTGTTTTACAGGCTGTGTCATGATCTTGGGGTGGGCCCTGCACGCCAGAATCAGGCGCGATGCGTGGTCAGTCACGGTCAAAGGAAAGCACATCTGCCCGTTAAGCATCTTGAACTGCCCTTTGTAGTCAGCACACCACGTCTTGTTGGGCTCGTTGGCTTCTCGCATTGGGGGCGTGGGAAGTGCCGTGTCGACGCTTGAAGCGCCGTTTGCTGACCAATCCAAGCCGATCAAGCCATTGCCCTGCCGTGCTGGGGGGCAGGCCAGGTGATGGTTGGATCCTCGATTCGCAATAGCTCGAGAAGCTTCTTCGGCCCCCATTTATCGTGGGCTTCCTTCATGGCCACCACGCGGGCCAAGATCTCATCGTCGGTTTTGTTTGGACTGTTATGAGGTCGTCGGGAGAGCTCGGACAACGACTTCAAATCGCCGTCATGCCGGGCAATCCATTTATCGACGGTAGGCCGACTCACATTGAATCGGTGTGCCAACTGGGTTTTCGTGTAGTTGCCAGAAAGCCAGTCAGCGACCAGTTTGATTCGTTGGTTCATGGGGGACTCTTGGTTCCAGGGCATGATCAGATACCTCCTGACCATGCGTATTAACCTGTAAACCATGTCCCCGGTTAGAAATGTAAACGATGTCCCCGGTTTGTACCGGGACAAGCCCCCTCGCCACAACAAGCGCGCCTAACCACAACAAGCCCTCTGGCCACACTGCTCAGGTAGGCAACCACAGGCGCATCCGCGCGCCGCCCAGTGGCGAGGCTTGTACGGTGAGTGTGCCACCCTGCGCCTCGACGGCCCGGCGGCTGATTGCCAGGCCCAGGCCGAAGCCACCGGTGGCACGGTCGCGGCTACGGTCCAGGCGGTAGAACGGCTCGAAAACCCGTGCGCGCTGTTCTTCGGGGATGCCAATCCCATCGTCATCCACCCAGATTTCGCAGCCCTTGGCGCAGACCTTGACGCCAATCTGGATGCGCCGTTCGCAATAGCGCATGGCATTGCGCAGCAGGTTTTGCAGGGCGCGGGCGGTAAGGCGTGGGTCGAGGGTAAAACGCTCCACGGCGCAATCAAGCACCACATCAATCACGATCTCGGGGTTTTCCAGCTCATCGTCGATGCTGCCTAGGATGCTGTCGATAAACTCATCGAGCACCACGTCCACCCGTTCGGGCAGTTGCGCCGGGTTTTGCAGGCGGCTGTAGGACAGCAGTTCCAGCACCAGTTCATCCAGTTCACGGATGTGCGCCACCAGGCCTTGCAGGCGTTCGCGGCTGGCGGCCGGCTGGTCTTCGGACAACGCCAGGGCCAGGCCAAAATCCAGGCGGGTCAGCGGGGTGCGCAGTTCGTGGGAGACGGCGTTGAGCAAGTCGCGCTGCTGATTAAGCAGGTGTTCGATATCGTTGGCCATGGTGTCGAACACCGCCGCCAGGCTGCCGATGTTGGAGCTCGCCGGAATGTGCGTGCGTTCTTCCAGATGGCCACGGCCCAGTTGCGCGGCAGTGGCCTTGAGGCGTTCCAGGTCGCGCCAGTGCGGGCGCAGCCAGATCAACAGCCCACCCAGCAACGCCGCGCCGATCAATACGTTGATGCTCCAATACAGCAGGTTCATGTCCATCGGGTCGGGGGGGATGGTCAGCTTGACCGCCAACTGCTCATTGAGTGGCGAGCTGATTTCTTCCATCCAGCCCCACTCCCCCAGGCGGATCACCGGTTTGCCCTGCTCCAGCAACCGCTCCTCGGCTGGGGTGTAGCGGGCGTCCTGGCGATGCAGCAATTGCACCTTCAACGGCGCGAAGTCCCGGCCCAACTGGGCGGTGACCTCCGACCAGCGCTCCACCGGACGGCTGTGGTACTGGCGCACGATCAGGCTCTGCAAGCCCCGGGATTGCTCGATGTTGTAGTTCATGTAGCGGTTGTGGAAGACCTCGATGATGCCCATGGGAATCAGGTAGATAGCCGCGCTGTAGGTCACGATGGTCAGCAGGTAGAGGCGGATCAGGACGCGGAACATAGTGTCAGCATTCCCACTCGGAGCGGCTGAACAGGTAGCCCTTGCCCCACACTGTCTTGATCTTACGGGCCTCGCCGGCATGGTCGTCGAATTTGCGGCGCAGCTTGGAAATGGCCACATCCACCGAACGGTCGGTGCCGTTGAACTCGATACCGCGCAGGCGTTGCAGGATCTGGTCGCGGCTGAGCACTTCGCCGGCATGCCGGGCCAGCACCACCAGCAGGTTGTACTCGCCGCTGGACAGCTCTACTGACTGGTCGCGCCAGGTCACGGAGCGCTCCGACAGGTCGATGCACAGGTTGCCCATCAGGATCTGGTCATTGGCCGCCTGCGGCTCGCTGAGGCTGCTTCGGCGCAACAAGGTGCGTACCCGGGCCAACAATACCCGTGGCTCGCAGGGTTTGGTCACGTAGTCATCGGCGCCCATTTCCAGGCCCAACACTTGGTCATGGCTGTCATCGCGCGCGGTCAGCATCAGGATCGGCAGGCCCGCCGAGTCGGCGCGCAGCAGGCGGCAGACTTGCAGGCCGTCAAGGCCAGGCAGCATCAGGTCGAGGATGACCAGGTCCGGTGGATTGAGCCTGGCCCGTTCGCGCACATGGTCGCCCCGGCTGAGCACATTGACATGATAGCCATTGCGTTCAAGGTAACTGGCAATCAGCTCGGACAGCGCGGCGTCGTCTTCGACCAGGAGGATATTGGGCATGGTGTTTCCAATTAATACGGTTTTTTTGTCGTACACAAATCCAATGTGGGAGCGGGCTTGCCCGCGATAGCAGTGTGTCAGTTGATACATCCGGCGACTGATACAGCGCTATCGCGGGCAAGCCCGCTCCTACATTAGATCGTCATTGATCAGAAGAGCTTGTTAGGATCCGCAGCCGTGAAGGATATACGCACGCGCCTCGGCGTGCGCCGCACCTTACATTTCTTCACACACCGCCTACACAGCTTCACAGCACTGAGCCGGGCGCGCCCGTAGGATGCGCCAGTCAATATTGGGATAAGAGCATGTCAAAGAATCTGTTTGCGCCGTTTTGCCTGCTGGCACTGACGTTGGCCCTGGGTGCCTGTGGCAACTCCGCGGACGAGGCCCCGCAAATGCCCCTCGCCAAGGTACGGATCGAAACCCTCGAAGCCAAACCCCTGTCCATCAGCAGTGAACTGAGCGGGCGAATTGCCGCACCGCGCATTGCCGAGGTGCGCGCACGGGTCGCCGGCGTGGTCTTGCAGCGGGTGTTCAACGAAGGCCACGACGTGAAACAGGGCGACGTGCTGTTTCGTATCGACCCGGCGCCCTTCAAGGCTGACCTCGACAGCGCCCAGGCGAGCCTGCGCAAGGCCGAAGCCAATGCCTTCCAGGCGCGCCTGCAAGAGCAGCGCTATAGCCAGTTGGTCGAAGGCAATGCCATCAGCGCCCAAGACTACGACAACGCCCGCGCCGCCGCCCGGCAGACTGCCGCCGATGTCGCGGCCAACCAGGCCGCGGTGCAACGCGCCAAGCTCAACCTCGGCTATGCCACGGTGACAGCGCCGATCTCCGGGCGCATCGGCCGGGCGCTGGTGACCGAAGGCGCACTGGTGGGCCAGAACGAAGCCACGCCCATGGCATTGATCCAGCAACTGGACCCGATCCACGCGGACCTCACCCAGTCCACCCGCGAGCTCAATGACCTGCGCCGGGCCTTTCGCGCCGGGCATTTGAAACAAGTGGGCCATGACCAGGCCAAGGCCACGCTGATCCAGGATGACGGTAGCCTGTACCCGCTGCCGGGCAAGTTGCTGTTCGCGGAGATTTCCGTGGACCCCGGTACCGGGCAGATCAACCTGCGCAGCGAATTCCCCAACCCGGACCTCGACCTGTTGCCCGGCAGCTTTATCCGTGTGCGCCTGGAGCAGGCGGTCGACCAGCAAGGCCTGAGCGTGCCGCAGCGCGCAATCACCCGCGACAGCGCCGGTATCCCCATGGTGTTGCTGGTGGATGCCGAACAGAACGTCAGCCAGCAACCGGTGGAGTTGGGCGCTGCGGTCAACGATCGCTGGGTGGTCAACAGCGGCCTGAAGGCCGGTGACCGCATCATCGTCGAAGGCCTGCAACATGCGCGCCCCGGTGAAAAAGTCGAAGTGGATGCCAGCCCCGAGCCTGTTGCTCAGGCAGCCGGCCAGTAATCAAAGGGATCAGAGACAATGCCGCAGTTCTTTATTGACCGCCCGATCTTCGCCTGGGTGGTCGCCCTGTTTATCCTGCTGGCGGGCGCCCTCGCCATCCCGCAGTTGCCGGTGGCGCAGTACCCCAACGTCGCACCACCGAAGGTGGAAATCTACGCGGTGTACCCGGGCGCTTCGGCGCAGACCCTGGACGAAAGCGTGGTCAGCCTGATCGAGCAGGAGCTCAACGGTGCCGACCACTTGTTGTATTTCGAATCCCAGAGCAGCCTCGGCTCGGCCACCATCACCGCGACCTTCCAGCCAGGCACCAACCCGGAAATGGCCCAGGTCGATGTGCAGAACCGCCTCAAGGCCGTGGAGCCGCGCCTGCCGCAAGCCGTGACCCAGCAAGGCCTGCAGGTGGAGAAAGTGTCCGCCGGTTTCCTGCTGCTGGTGACCCTCACCTCCAGTGACGGCAAGCTCGACGACGTGGCGCTCAGCGATTACCTGGCGCGCAACGTGATGAACGAGCTCAAGCGCCTGGACGGGGTGGGCAAGGCCCAGTTGTATGGCGCCGAACGGGCGATGCGGATCTGGATCGACCCGCAGAAACTCATCGGTTTCAACCTGACCCCGGCCGACGTGAATGCCGCGATCACCGCGCAGAACGCCCAGGTTTCGGCGGGCAGCATTGGTGACTTGCCGGGCACCAACACCCAGGAAATCACCGCCTCGATTCTGGTCAAGGGCCAGCTCTCCACCCCAGCCGAATTTGCCGACATTGTGCTCAAGGCCAACCCGGACGGCTCCACCGTGCGCATTGGCGATGTGGCGCGGGTCGAGATCGGCAGCCAGGAATACCAGTTCTCCACGCGGTTGAACGGCAAGCCGTCTACCGCCGTCAGCGTGCAGCTGTCGCCGGGCGCCAACGCCTTGAGCACTGCGACCCTGGTGCGGGCGAAGATGGATGAGCTGTCGCGCTATTTCCCGGCCAATGTCGAGTACAAGATCCCGTACGACACCTCTCCGTTCGTCAAGGTCTCGATCACCAAAGTGATCTACACCCTGCTGGAGGCGATGGCGCTGGTGTTTGCGGTGATGTTCCTGTTCTTGCAGAACATCCGCTACACCCTGATCCCGACGCTGGTGGTGCCGATTGCGCTGATGGGCACCTTCGCCACCATGCTGTTGCTGGGGTTCTCGATCAACGTGCTGACCATGTTTGGCATGGTGTTGGCCATCGGTATCCTGGTGGACGATGCAATCGTGGTGGTGGAGAACGTCGAGCGGATCATGGTCACCGAGGGCCTGTCGCCCAAGGAAGCCACGCGCAAGGCCATGGGCCAGATCACCGGCGCGATCATCGGGATAACCCTGGTGCTGGTGGCGGTATTCCTGCCGATGGCCTTTATGCCCGGCTCGGTGGGGGTGATTTACCAGCAGTTCTCGCTGTCGATGGCCACCTCGATCCTGTTCTCAGCGTTCCTCGCCCTGTCGTTGACCCCGGCCCTGTGCGCCACGTTGCTCAAGCCGATTGCCAAGGGCGAGCATCACGCCAAGGGCGGGTTCTTTGGCTGGTTCAACCGCCGCTTCGAGCAACTGACCGACCGCTACGAAGGTTGGGTGGCCTATGCCCTCAAGCGCAGCGGCCGCTACTTGCTGATCTATCTGGTATTGCTGGTGGGCATGGGGTTGCTGTTCAGCCGCCTGCCCGCTTCGTTCCTGCCGGTGGAAGACCAGGGCTACACCATCACCGATATCCAGCTGCCACCAGGCGCGAGCAAAAACCGTACGGTACTGGTAGCTGAGCAGATCGAGGCGCATAACGCCACCGAGCCAGGCGTCGGCGATACGACGATGATCATGGGTTTCAGCTTCTCCGGCGCCGGGCAAAACGCGGCGCTGGCGTTTACCACGCTCAAGGATTGGTCCGAGCGAAGTAGCGACGATTCGGCAGCCTCGATTGCCGATCGTGCCAACATGGCCTTTACCGAGCTCAAGGATGCGATGGCCTATGCCGTGCTGCCGCCACCGGTGGACGGCTTGGGTACGTCCAGCGGCTTTGAGTTCCGTCTGCAGGACCGTGGTGGCGTGGGGCATGCCGCGTTGATGGCGGCGCGTACCGAGTTGCTGACGGCGGCGGAAAAAAGCCCGATCCTGGCCAACGTGCGCGAAAGTGCCTTGGCCGAAGCGCCACAAGTGCAGCTTGAAGTGGACCGCAAGCGCGCGAATGCCTTGGGCGTGTCGTTTGCCGATGTGGGCAATATCCTGTCCTCGGCCATTGGCTCGGCCTATATCAATGACTTCCCCAACCAGGGCCGCATGCAGCGGGTGGTGGTACAGGCCGAAGGTGATCAACGCAGCCAGGTCGAAGACCTGATGAAGATCCATGTGCGCAACGACGCCGGAAAGATGGTGCCGTTGTCGGCGTTTGTCGAAGCACGTTGGGTGCAGGGCCCGGCGCAGTTGACCCGTTACAACGGCTACCCGGCCATCGCCATTTCCGGCGAGGCCTCACCGGGCCACAGCACCGGCGAGGCGATGGAGGAAATCCAGCGCCTGGTCAGCCAACTGCCGGCGGGTCTGGGACAGGAATGGACCGGTTTGTCGCTGCAGGAACGCTTGTCGGGTTCCCAGGCGCCGCTGCTGTTGATGCTGTCGCTGCTAGTGGTGTTCCTGTGCCTGGCGGCGCTGTATGAAAGCTGGTCGATCCCCACCTCGGTGTTGCTGGTGGTGCCGTTGGGGGGTATTGGGCGCGGTGATGGCGGTAGTCGCTGCGCGGCATGCCCAACGATGTGTTCTTCAAGGTCGGCCTGATCACCATCATCGGCCTGTCGGCGAAAAACGCGATTCTGATCATCGAGTTTGCCAAGGAGCTGTATGACCAGGGTGAAGACCTGATCGATGCGACATTGAAAGCGGCCCGCTTGCGTCTGCGCCCGATCATCATGACCTCGCTGGCGTTTATTCTCGGCGTGGTGCCATTGGCGATTGCCACCGGTGCCAGTTCGGCGAGCCAGCAGGCGATCGGCACCGGGGTGATCGGCGGGATGATCACCGCGACATTGGCAGTGGTGTTTGTGCCGGTGTTCTTTGTGGTGGTGATGAAACTGGTACGCAAACGTAAAGATTGATCGCACCACCCTGTAGGAGCCGGCTTGCCGGCGAAAAACCAGAGAACGCTCCGGGGGCATCAGGATAACCGCGTTATCGTTGATGATTTTCGCCGGCAAGCCGGCTCCTACGGGAATAGGCTATGGTTGCTCACCACACCTGTATTTGTGAGCACCATGCCCTTTCTCGCCCGAACCCACCCTCGCCTTTCCGCCGCCGCCGTCCTGGGCCTGGCAATCAGCATCCTCGCGCCCTTCGATTCGATCCTCACCAAAATCCTCATCGGCTGGAACGCCGGAGTCTGGACTTACCTGGTCCTGATGCTGCGCCTGACCATCCGGGCCAAGGCCGAAGACGTCAAGCGGATCGCCGAAATCGAGGATGAGAACGCCGGCCTGGTGCTGTTCATGGTGTGTATTGCCGCGATTGCGAGCCTGGCGACCATCGCTTTTGGCCTGGCCGGCACTAAACACCTGGACACCGCCGAACGCCTGCTGCACTACGGTTTTACCGGCGTGACGGTGATTGGTTCGTGGTTGCTGATCGGGGTGATTTTCAGCGTGCACTACGCCCGCCTCTACTACACCTGGGAAGGCAAGGAGCCGGCGCTGCGTTTTGCCGAGGGGCCGCTGACGCCCAACTACTGGGATTTCCTGTACTTCTCTTTCACCATCGGCGTCGCCGTGCAGACCTCGGATGTGGGCGTCGCCACCCGCGCCATGCGCAAGGTGGTACTGGGGCAATCGTTGATCGGGTTCCTGTTCAACACGGCGATCCTGGGGTTCTCGATCAATATTGCCGCCGGACTGTTCGGTTAACCGCCAAGAGCGCCCACAAAAAAAGGAAGCCGAAGCTTCCTTTTTCTTGAGCGGGTGTCTTAGAAGTCGTAACGAATACCGAAGTTGACACCCCAGGGCTGGTCGATTTTCTTGCCTTGGCTGGTTTCAAAGTCTGCATGTACCTTGACGTTCTGCGAAACCGACATGGCCACACCGGCGGCCAATTCCACCCGCGAACCGGACAGATCATTGTTGAAGCTTTGACCGTTGATAAACACCTTGTTGCTCTGATCAAACTCATGGGCCACGGCAGTACGCAGGTAGGGCTGCAGTACACCGCCACTTTCCAGCTGGATGTTCTTGCCAGCCGTCACACCCACCTTGCCGACCACGCTGCTGGAGCGATCACCTTTGGCCTTCAGGCCATTGGACAGCTCATAGCTCTGCGCCTGGGTGATCGTTGCCGACAACTGGCCATACGGTTCAACGAAGAAATCGTTATCCAGCTTGATGTGGCGACCGAACTCGGCCGATGCACCCACGGCGTTTTGCGAGTAGCTTCCCTTGGCTTTTTTACCATCGCTCATGGTCACGTCGTTGTCAGTGTGCAAGCGGTTGAGCTTGGCCACACCATCGAAGTACAAACCACTTTCAGCGTCCAGCCAGGTGGCGTAACCGCCCACATAGTAACTCTTGACCTCACCACTGCTGCCTCGGGTCAGGCTCAGGTCCGAGGTGCTGTGGCCGCCCATCACGCCGGCAATCCACTGACCATCACCGCTGGACAACGGCGCGTCGGCACCGATGGTGAAGCCCTTCTGGACCTGCTTGTAGCCCGCGCCGTTCTTGTTGCTCGCTACGTCGAATTTATTGCCGTAGCTGCGCATCCACAGGCCGTTGCCAGCCCCTTCACTGAAGCGCAATTCACCCATGCGCGTACGCAGGATGCTCATCTCGCCGTACAACACGGTCGGCGCGCTGTTGAACAGGGCGAGTACCGAGTGGGCGCTGGTGCTGGTGCCGCGACGGGTCGGGTCGAGCAACCAGTCGGTACCCTCCTGCTTCAAGCCATAGGCAAAGGCACCGACGTCCACCGTGTCACCCAGCAGGGAAAAGTGCGCATTGCCGCCTTCGGTCTGCACAACCTTGATCGGCTCGCCGCGGGCCATTTCCGAGCCGGTGGCGGCCAGCAGCAGGCTATGACTGCCCTCGGCCTTGCCCTCGACGTTGAGGAAATCGGTCTGGTGGGTGGAAAAGTCGGTGTGCATGATGAACGTGCCCTCGCCTTCCAGGCTCTTTACGTTCAATTGGTAGAACTCATCCGCCCCGCCGAAGTGCACGGCGCCGCCGCCCATCTTCAAGGCGTCGACATTGCTGTCGCCCACCAGCACCCAGTTGGAGGCATCGTTCACGCTCAACTCGGCAACGTTTTTCAACTGGCCGGTCAACCAGGAGCCGTTGTTGAGCTGCACCTTGGCGCTGCTGCCATCCTCGGCAACCACGTCGCCCACCAGGACGCTGCGGTCAACGTTCATGTTGGCGGTGGCGCCACCGGTGACTTCCAGGATATTGCCGTTGCCGCCGGTCAAGGTCGAACCATTGAGCACCTGAATATCAGCTGCGGCACCCGCGACCAACAAGGCTGCGCCGTTGCGACCTTCGACATGGGACCCGTCCAGCATCAGGTTGCTGGCATTCAACGTCGGCGATTCATACGATAGGCGCACGCCATTTTCGCCACCTGTGATTCGGCTCGCCGAGGCAGTGACATCACCGCCTAACAGCAGTACACCGAGACCATTTTCGTCAGTGGCAACAACATCTGAACCAACGAAGTTGATCTGGCTGAAAGAGGTGGTACGTGCACCTTCCGTCGAGCCCTGTACTAGGCTGTTGAAAACGCTCACGCTGGACCCGTTACTGCCCGTGAAGTTGCGTGCAGCGACAATACCAATGCCATTCTTGTTAATGACGCTGCTGGCATTGACCTGCATCTGGCTGCCTTGCAGGTTGATCGCATATCGAGAGGAGCTTCTAGCCTCTACCGTGGCACCGTTCAGGTTGATCTGCGATCCCTGGCTGGCGTAGATATCCTGGGCCTTGGTACCCGCATTCAGCGTCAGGTTGCCAGCCGTTACTCTTGACTGTTTCAGCTCCGCCCCGTTGGAGATCAGGTGCGCATTGCTGTCAATGACCCAGTCGTCGATCCTGGTACCGGATTGAATGGTGCGTTCCATGCCAGGATGAAGGGTGGTAGTTGCGTGAGCCAAAAAGGAGCCCAGCATCAGGAAACTGGCAGTTGGCACCTGAAGAGCAATTACCAGAGGGTGTTTTTTAAAAACAGTGTTGATACTCAATGCATGTATACCCGTAAAGAACCTTCCCCGCAGGGAACGAATTGACCGGCACCACGTGAGATGGGTCCAAGCCATGAGGGGCGCAGGTTAGGTAAGCACGGAGTACAGGTATGTAGGATTTATCTTTAAGTATTGTTCGAACAAATATTTGCTAACCGTAGGAAAAAAAAAGAGGAGCCAAGCTCCTCTTTTTCCATTCACGGTCTAACGACTAGGGCCACGGCGAACCGTCGCAGTAAGCTGGGCCCGGAATCACACCGCGTACCCAGTAGATCGCCTCCGCAGACTCCACGGGTGTTGGGATCCCAATAATACTGATCCTGTAGGATATTTTTGCCGACCCCATAGAGAAGCTGGCTTGATTGATCGGCTTTACGTAGGTGTCATAAGGGCCCACCGGCACGTTGAAACCGACCTGCGTTTGCTGGAAGTTCAGCGGCCCGAATGGAAAGGTTCCTGTCGCACCAGGAATAGGCACAGCACCATCGTCATCGCTGCAACCTACCCAATCCACATTGACGATCATCCCTGGCTCAAAGTGCTCACTGGGCGGTACGAAGACCTGAAGGATACGGTTGGGTGCCGGTACTGCTTTACACCCGATTTGGCCGGGCACGACGCCAGGAACTGCGGACGATGCGTCGACCACTTCAGGTGCCCGGAGCGAAATCACATTCGCAGTGACGTTAATCGTCTGGTTGGGCGATGAAACACGGTTGTGTGTTGACGCGAGGCGGATGTCATAGCGCAGCGGGATCAGGTTGTTGGAGTGCCTGCGGATGTAAGGCCACGCAAGGACCATAGGTATTTCATCACCAGGCATCGCGCCGACGTTGTCGACAAACGCGCTATCGACCAGATCGTTCATGTAAAACAGGTCAATGTAAAATGGATGCGCCGAGGGTAGCGGCATAGCGCTCCACAGGCGCACTACCACGTCGGCATCCTTTTCTGCGTCGAGTTCATTGAGCTCGTTGGTCAGCCCCGAACCTCGACCCGTCAATACGGGTAAGGGCAAGTTGGGGTTTACCAGGTCCGGCTCCCAGGGATTGATCGGGCCGCCCACTTCCAACTCAAGTTCAATATCGGTCGGGGCTGGCACCCAGTGCAATACGCCGTGGCGGCGGACCGCATACTCCACCCGCAGATTAATCGCGCCGGTGCTGGTCCCGTACAGGGCAACGAGTGTTGGAAAGTCGATATGGAAGTTATAGGGGAACGGCGATCCGCCCAGCGGGTAAGGGCCAATCTCCCGAACGCCATTGGCAGTCGTCAGACGCACTAAGAACGCGTCTGCTGTGCGATCTGCATCAACGTAGCTAGGAATAATGACAAACATCCCTGAGGAGGCGGCGGTATCGGCCCGATCGATCAGGCGATCCCCCACCCCAATCAGCGAGATGGCATCCCTGACACCCGCCTGACCAAGTGTAGGCGCAGGGTTCAGGCTAACCGTAATGGGCAACTCGAAGGAGGGTTCACTGCGATTGCCCGCAGCGTCCACAAGACGGTACACCAGCTTTCTGAGGCCATCCCCCAAGTCGGCAAGGGCTTGGGTGAATCGCACTTGCCGATCAGGGAATACGGGGCCTTCGGCGATGGGTTCTGCCGAGTCGCTATTTCCCTCATACAACAACCACCGATCAGTTGGCTGTGCACCTTCGGCCATATAGTCGGGTATACCGAACAGAATGCCGCCAGGGTTCGCGTCCATATAAGGCTGGGTGATACTGCCCGGCCACCCTGCGGGGAGCGTCAACCGGCGCGGGCCGTCTGGAACGCTGTCATAAGGCGCGGTACGGTCGATGATCAGCGGCGCTTGAAATGATCCCGCGTCATTTAGCGAGCTTTGAACGACACGATAGCTGATGTGATGCTCGCCTTCGGTCAGAAATCTTCTAGCGATTCGTATGATGTAGTGCGTGGGAAAAGGAGGGTTAAAAAAAACGGGCTCACTGCTGATACGCCCGGACTGGAAGCCCCCGATATCGTTAATGTGAACATCCAGGACATCCGGCGCGGCAGGGTCGGTGGGAGTGGGAATCCAGAGAGCAGCCCGCACTTCCAGAAAATCCTGGTCCGCTACCGCTCTACTTATCAACCCAGGGTGCGCCACAGGGTCTACCAGCCCCACAATTTCAGGAGCAGGCAAAACAATTTCAATAGGGTCAGCAGTTACGGATCTTTTACTTACCACTGGATAAATCTTTTTCATGATCTTTACCCTTCAGTTAAGTGCCAAAACATTGCATCAAGCGTACTTGCGCCTACAACAATTATTCTTTCGCATTCGAATTACTTCACCACTTAATACGGTAATTAGAGACAGATCTTTCCCACGGCAGGTACTTGCCAGAGCACCTGCTTTTGCACTGACTATGTTAAGTGGCGGAACCAGATCAACTGTCGTCGTTGCACCCCTCTAGAGAACCATCACAAAAACCCGCATCGCCAGGCTGGCAAATCTTCCCGCTACCGGGAAATACCCGATCAATGCGCACTCGACCGACCACAGAGTCACCAATCAGCGCCCCACCGCGCCGGACAAAGAACTCAGCGGTGGCCGACGCAAAGTTACGCATAGGTTCTATCTTTGTTTCCCATGGCCAAACTCTGATACTCAAACCATTGGCTATATCATCGGCATTCAGTGAAACGGTTGAGTTGAAATCCGTGCCATCAATAGGATCTTCCCAAGCGTTACTTAAAAACCCTTGCCAGAAAAACTCAATTTCATCCCCAGGCAGATAACGTGAGTCCGCACGTATGAACCAATAGACACCATGACAGATCGAAGGCTTTGACTCACAAGTAAGGTAGCGTGCCGGGCCATGCAAAGTGTGCTCGATCAATGGCGCGTCAAACTTTACAAGTGGCGCAACATGAACATTAACTAGCGTTTCCGGCGAATGTTGTTCGTTGACGCCATTACTAGTGGTGTAATAAACGGGAATCCCAGGATTGTTGCCACCGTCGACAATCACGCTGCCCGAAACATCAGTGAATTGAACAGGCTGATCGGTTACATCACCCGCTTGCACAACATAATGAGCAACCGGGCCAACACCGTTCCAGTACAGCTCAAGGCGCTCGCCGGGCTGTGGGTCTTGATACAATCTGACCCACACTTCAGCGCCCAACTCCCGATCACGAAAATCAAGCTCGTTATGTAAGCCCGATCCTTTGCCAAAGACATCGACCAAGGGCAATGTATCGTTGCGCAATGCTGGCGCATTGATATGGTCTTGTCCGGCGATCGTCAAGTTGACCCAAATAAAGCTCAATGGCGATGGAAAAGGTGGCCGACCTGGGCGATGTATTTCGTACTGGACCGGCACTTCCATAAGTGCCAATGGCGCGGTACCGCGTAAAACATCCCAAGGGATTTCCACTGCAAACGGAAAATGCGTGATTGGCTGAGGAGGAAGTACTCGACGGCCATCCCAGATCATCACCACACTGTCGCCCGGTGCAAAGCCGGTGTACTGGCTTTGAATCACGGCGGCAACACTCGCCCTGGCATCATCGCGCTTGATCAGAAAGTCGTTGTAAGCCGGCGGGCGAATTTGCGGTGGTAGCAAATTGACCGGGGAAGGCATCAGGTTGACCTGAAAGTCCATCGGCGCACTGAAAACAGTGAAATTTCCGGCTCGATCATAGAGGCGGTATTGCAGGTAGGCCGTACCGTTGGGCAATGTGCGGAAATCATCCGCAGGAATTCTGAGGATCAGCGGCTCACTGATCGTGGGAAACTCCTGAATGCCTTTCTGAATCGAAGGAAAAGGCGGGGTATCGTCATCCAGGTACCACCCTGCTAGGTCACGTTCAGCACGACCGATGTAGTTCGGTAATAGCACTTCGATAAAAGGGTGGGTCGCCAGTACCGCCTCGGTAATACCCGTCAGTTCTATCGACGGATCCACGAACCGTCCCTTGTCATCCGGGTGCTGAAACCTCGGCGGGTTATTGTCGACGGTGAGGGTGCGGGGCGCAGAACGAATGGACGTCCCATCTTCGGTGACCACCTCGTAAGACACCTCCACCACCGCGTCAATTTCCCGCATGAAATCCACTGGGATATACAGCGAATAAGGGAAATCGGCTGGATTCAATGGGCCGGTAAATGACTGCGAACTCGCTTCGACATCAATGCCCTGAATTCTCCACCACAGTTTGAGGATATGGGTCCTTGTTGGTGACGGGCCCGGAATCCACTGAGGGATACGGCACTCCAGGGGTTGCAGCGACACAGCCAGAGGAATCAAGCCTTGGGGATCGCTTGGGTCGACACCGACGATTTCGTCAAACTCGTCGAGCATCGTAATTTTTTTTACGGTGCGGGCCGTTGCAGTCGGTGCCAAGCATGGTGTTTTCAGTCTGGACATGTGGCCTTCCCTCAGGGTGGTTTTGAAGGAATTAAACGCCGGAATCGGCCCATCGGATACTGTCAGAACTAACAGGTAAGGCACTCCACTCGTCGGATTTCATCCTATGGCGCCTCAGCGATTTGCCTTCGCGGCCCTTGACTATCGAGCATGGCTGGTGTTTTCTGAAACCGGTTTCAAATAGATTCATGAACCGTCTATTCCAAAATAAGAAAGGCCCGCTACCGTGACTTCATTCTCTGCCGCCCAGCGCAGCCGCGTGACCATGCTTGATGTAGCCGAACGTGCCGGTGTGTCCAAGGCCAGCGTGTCGCGCTTTATCGGCGATGACCGCGCCCTGCTCTCCGACACCATCGCCCTGCGTATCGAGCAAGCCATCGATGAGTTGGGTTACCGCCCCAACCAGATGGCCCGGGGCCTCAAGCGTGGGCGCACGCGCCTGATCGGCATGCTGGTGGCCGATATCCGCAACCCCTATTCCATTGCCGTGATGCATGGTGTGGAAACCGCCTGCCGGCAACACGGCTACAGCCTGGTGGTGTGCAACACCGACCGCGATGACGAGCAGGAGCGCCAGCACCTGGCGGCGCTGCGTGCGTACAACATCGAAGGTTTGATCGTGAATACCCTTGGCCATCACCTTGAGCAACTGCTGGAGTTGCAGCGGGAAATGCCGCTGGTGCTGGTAGACCGTAAGGTGGAGGCATTGCACAGCGATCTGGTGGGGCTGGATAACCCTCTGGCCGTACGCATGGCCCTGGAACACCTGGAGCAACAGGGTTATCGGGACATCTTGCTGGTCAGCGAAACAGCGGATGGCACCAGTTCGCGGGTGGAGCGCCTGGACAGTTTCCAGGCCGAAATCAGCCGCCGCCCAGCGTTACGCGGTAGCGTGCTGGAAATTGACCCAGACTTGAACCGCGGTTTGCAGGCGTTTCTGGCCGCCCCCAAGCCAGGCCCCAAAGCGCTGTTCTGTGCCAACGGCGTCGCCGCGCTGGCCTGTACTCGGGCGTTGCGTGAATTGGGTTGCCGTCTGTTCGAAGACGTGGGGGTGATTGCCCTCGATGATCTGGATTGGTTCCCGTTGGTCGGTAGCGGCATCACCGCCCTCGCCCAGCCCACCGAAGCTATTGGCGCCAGCGCCTTCGAGTGCCTGCTCAAGCGCTTGCGTGGAGATACTTCGCCAACCCACGCCGTGGATTTCGCTCCGCAGCTTATCGTGCGAGGTTCCACCCACCCGATATAGGCGTCGCTGCCGACATGGGTGGGCTTTTTTTGCCTAAAAATGAAACCGGTTTCAGAGATCAATAACAATGCACAAATATCCCGTTTCCATCAGCCTTTCCAGCTACGGCGCAGGCCTAGTTCGCCAGCGCGGCCAATTGAGCTTCGTCGAGCTGCTGGCCGCTGCCGGCGCCACACGCATTGAATGGCGTGAAGAACTGCTGACCACCGAACAACCCAGCGCACTGGCCCAGGCTGCCGCTGAGCAGGACCTGGAGTGCGTGTTTTCCTCGCCCCTGGAACTGTGGGTGGCCGGCCGTGCACAAGCGAACAACGAACTGGCCGCCACCCTGGACCGAGCCCAGACCTTCGGTGCGCGCTGGTTGAAGGTCTCGCTCGGTTACTTCACCGACACCAACGACCTGCACAGCCTCAGCGCCCTGCTCAACCGCCACCCGGTGCGCTTGCTGGTGGAAAACGACCAGACCCTGCACGGTGGGCGCATCGAGCCGATGCAACGCTTTTTCGATGAAGCCGAACGCCTGAGCGTGCCGGTGAAGATGACCTTCGATATCGGCAACTGGCACTGGCAGGACCAATCGCCCCAGACCGCCGCACGCCTGCTGGGGCGGCATGTCGATTACCTGCATTGCAAGGCGGTGGCCCGGTGCGCCGACGGCAAGTTGGTGGCGCTGCCGCCGGGCGCCGCCGACCTGCATCAGTGGGAACAATTGCTGGGGCTGATGCCCCAAGGAATCAGCCGCGCGGTGGAATTCCCACTGCAAGGCGACGACCTGCTGCAGGTTACTGCACAGCAGGTGACCACCCTCAGCGTCCTTGGCCAACCGCGTGTGGAGAATGCCCATGTCTGAGATCGATATCCTGTCGTTTGGCGAGACCATGGCGATGTTCGTCGCCGAGCAAACCGGCGACCTGGCCCAGGTCGGCCAGTTTCACAAACGGATCGCCGGCGCCGACAGCAACGTGGCAATTGGCTTGTCGCGCCTGGGTTTCAATGTGGCCTGGTTGAGCCGGGTCGGCGATGATTCATTAGGCCGTTTTGTGGTCCAGACCCTTGAGCGCGAAGGCCTGGATTGCCGGCATGTGGCGGTCGATCACGCGCACCCCACCGGTTTCCAGCTCAAGTCCCGGGAAGAGAGCGGCGCCGATCCGAAGGTCGAGTATTTTCGCCGTGGCTCGGCGGCCAGTCACCTGTCCGGCGCCGTGATTACGCCTGAGCTGCTGCAAGCGCGGCATCTGCACGCCACCGGCATTGTGCCGGCGTTGTCAGACACCGCCGCCGAGCTGTCGCGCCAGTTGATGAGCCAGATGCGCGCAGCGGGCCGCAGTGTGTCCTTCGACCCTAACCTGCGCCCCTCGCTATGGCCCAGCGAGCAAAAAATGATCCGCGAAATCAATGCCCTGGCCAGCCTGGCCCATTGGGTATTGCCGGGCTTGAGCGAAGGTCGCCTGCTGACCGGCTTCGAAGACCCTGCGGACATTGCCGCCTTCTACCTCGACCAGGGTGTCGAAGCCGTGGCGATCAAGCTCGGCCCTCACGGCGCCTATTACCGCAACCACTTGGACCAGGGCTTTGTCGCCGCCGTGCCCGTGGCCAAGGTCGTGGACACCGTCGGCGCCGGCGATGGCTTTGCGGTCGGCCTGATCAGCGCCCTTTTGGAAAACCTCAGTTTTACCCAGGCAGTGCAGCGCGCCAACTGGATCGGCAGCCGCGCGGTACAGAGCCGTGGCGATATGGAAGGCCTGCCGCTGCGCGCCGACCTGCCAGCCCTGCAAAAAGCCGGCTGACCCCCGGCGCGAAACACCGTTACCTGTTGCCACAACTACAACAAGCTCAGGAGCAACCCCATGAATAACCTGAAACTCGCCACCCGCCGTTGGTGGTACATCATGCCCATCGTCTTCATCACCTACAGCCTGGCGTACCTGGACCGCGCCAACTACGGCTTTGCCGCCGCCTCCGGGATGGCCGAAGACCTGATGATTACCCCGGGCATGTCTTCACTGCTCGGCGCATTGTTCTTCCTTGGCTACTTTTTCTTCCAAGTGCCGGGCGCGATCTACGCCCAACGGCGCAGCGTAAAGAAACTGATCTTCGTCAGCCTGATCCTCTGGGGCGGCCTGGCCACGTTGACCGGCATTGTGTCCAACGCCTACATGTTGATCGCCATCCGCTTTTTGCTCGGGGTGGTCGAGGCCGCGGTGATGCCGGCGATGCTGGTGTACCTGTGCCACTGGTTCACCCGCGCCGAACGCTCGCGGGCCAATACCTTTCTGATCCTCGGCAACCCGGTGACCATGTTGTGGATGTCGGTGGTGTCGGGTTACCTGGTGCAGCATTACAGCTGGCGCTGGATGTTTATCGTCGAAGGCCTGCCGGCGGTGTTCTGGGCCTTTATCTGGTGGCGCCTGGCCGATGAGCGCCCAGCGGACGCCAAGTGGCTGAGCGCCGGCGAGAAACACGACCTGGAAACCGCCCTGGCCGCCGAACAGGTCGGGCTCAAGGCGGTGAAGAACTATGCCGAAGCCTTCCGCTCGCCCAAGGTGATCATCCTGGCGCTGCAGTTTTTTTGCTGGAGCATTGGGGTCTACGGGTTCGTGTTGTGGTTGCCATCGATCCTCAAGGCCGGCCTGCAGATGGACATGGTCGAAGCCGGCTGGCTCTCGGCGCTGCCGTACCTGGCGGCGGTGATCGGCATGCTGGCGGTATCCTGGGGCTCGGACAAGCTGCAAAAACGCAAACGCTTTGTGTGGCCGCCGCTGTTGATCGCCTCCATCGCCTTCTACGGTTCCTACCTGTTGGGTGCTGAACATTTCTGGTGGTCCTACACCCTATTGGTGATCGCCGGTGCGTGCATGTACGCGCCCTATGGGCCGTTTTTTGCCATCGTCCCGGAAATCCTTCCGGCCAACGTCGCCGGTGGCGCCATGGCCTTGATCAACAGCATGGGCGCGCTCGGTTCGTTTGGCGGCTCTTATCTGGTGGGCTACCTCAACAGCAGCACCGGCTCGCCGGGCGCATCGTACCTGCTGATGAGCGGCGCATTGCTGCTGTCGGTAGTGCTGACGATTTTTCTCAAGACCGGTGCTCGTGCCCCCTCCCCGGCAGCACCGTTGCACTCCCTGGATTTGAAGGTAAGAACCTGATGAAAAAACATGTCGTGCTGTACAAGAAACTCTCCGCGCCGCTGATGGCTCGCCTGCATGAGGCGGCCCAGGTGACGCTGATCGAAACCCTCGACCCCACAGGCCTGGCACAGTTGCGTGATGCCTTGCCCGGCGCCCATGGCTTGCTGGGGGCAAGCCTGCGCCTGGATGCGACCCTGCTGGACATGGCACCGCAGCTGGAAGCGGTGGCCAGTGTTTCGGTGGGCGTTGATAACTACGACATCGACTACCTGACCCAGCGCGGCATCCTGCTGAGCAACACCCCTGATGTACTCACCGAAACCACCGCCGACACCGGTTTTGCGCTGATCCTCGCCACCGCCCGACGCGTGGTGGAGTTGGCGAACATGGTGCGTGCCGGCAACTGGAACCAGAACATCGGCCCGCTGCACTTTGGCAGCGATGTACATGGCAAGACCCTGGGCATCATTGGCATGGGGCGCATTGGTGAAGCGCTGGCCCAACGGGGGCATTTTGGCTTTGGCATGCCGGTGATCTACCACAGCCATTCGCCCAAGCCTGCGGTGGAACAACGGTTTGGCGCGCAATACCGCAGCCTGCCCGATCTGCTGCAGCAAGCCGACTTTGTGTGCCTGACACTGCCGCTGACTGCCCAGACTCAGGGGTTGATTGGCGCCAAGGAGTTCGCGCTTATGGGCCCGGAGACGATTTTCATCAATATCTCCCGGGGCAAAGTGGTGGACGAAGCGGCACTGGTCGAAGCCCTGCAACAGCGTACGATTCGCGCTGCGGGTCTGGATGTGTTCGAGCGTGAGCCGTTGAACCATGACTCGCCGTTACTGCGTTTGAACAATGTGGTGGCAACGCCGCACATCGGCTCTGCCACCCATGAAACGCGCGAAGCCATGGCCAAATGCGCGGTGGACAACCTGCTGGCAGCACTGGCCGGCGAACGCCCGATAAACCTGGTGAACACCGGCGCCTGGAAGCGCTGAGCCTGGCCTGAGTGCTGAGAGAGCCTGATTGGAGATAGGGCCTGATTGGTGAGAAAGCTTGATTGGTGATAGGGCCTGATTGGTGATAGGGCTTGTCTGTGGCGAGCGGGCTCGCCCCGCGCTGGGTGGCGAAGCCGCCCTAACAGCCTCACTCTATTCTGCCAGGTACACCGCGGTGACTGGTTTTGGGGCTGCTGCCGCAGCCCAACGGGGGACAAGCCCCCTCGCCACAGGGGGGGGCAAGCAGCCCCAATAACCTCACCATGTTCTGCCAGGTACACCGAGGTGGCTGGTTTTGGGGCTGCTACCGCAGCCCAACGGGGGCGATACGGCGTTCCGGCAAGCCCCCTCGCCACAAGGGGGGGCAAGCAGCCCCAATAATCTCACCATGTTCTGCCAGGTATACCGAGGCGGCTGGTTTTAGGGCTGCTACCGCAGCCCCCCTTCCACACCAGCAGTTAGATCACGAAGCTTGCCACCATGGCGTTCAAGTCCACCGCCAGGCGCGACAGTTCATGGCTGGCAGCGCTGGTCTGGTTGGCACCGGCCGCCGACTGGGTAGCCAGGTCGCGGATGTTCACCAGGTTGCGGTCCACTTCCCGCGAGACCTGGGCCTGCTCTTCAGAGGCGCTGGCGATCACCAGGTTGCGCTCGTTGATCAGGCTGATGGACTGGGTGATCTGCTCCAGCGCCACACCCGCGGCGCGGGCCATTTCCAGGGTGCTTTGAGTGCGCTGGTTGCTCTGCTGCATGGACTGCACCGCTTCACCCGTGCCGTTCTGGATCCCGGCCACCATCTTCTCGATCTCCTGGGTCGACTGCTGGGTGCGATGGGCCAGGGCGCGCACTTCATCGGCCACCACGGCAAACCCGCGTCCGGCTTCACCGGCGCGTGCAGCTTCGATGGCCGCGTTGAGGGCCAGCAGGTTGGTTTGCTCGGCAATCGCACGAATCACGTCCAGCACCTTGCCGATATCGCGGCCCTGGGTGGCCAGGCCTTCGATCAACACCGAGGTGTTCTGCACGTCGTGGGTCATGGTCTGGATCGCGCCCACGGTTTCCACCACACGGTCGCGCCCTTCCCGCGCGGCCTGGTTCGACTGGGTCGAGGCCTCGGAGGTCGACACCGCGTTGCGCGCCACTTCTTCCACGGCGGCGGTCATTTCATTGACCGCCGTGGCGGCCTGGTCGATCTCATTATTCTGCTGTTGCAAGCCCTTGGAGGCTTCCTCGGTGACTGCGCTCAGCTCTTCGGCAGCCGAGGCCAATTGTGTGGCAGAGCCCGCGATGTGCTGGATGGTCTGGCGCAGGTTGTTCTGCATGCTAGCCAGGGCGCCGATCAGGCGGGCCGGTTCATCCTGGCCGTCGTCCTCGATGACTTTGCTCAGATCACCACTGGAGATGGTCTCGGCGGCCGCCACCGCCTTGCGCAGGGGCGTGACAATGCTGCGGGTCAGCAGCCAGGCGAGCAATACGGTCATCAGCGCCGCGACCACCGACACCACGATAATCCCTGTGATCGCATCGCTATAGCTGCGCCCGGCGTCTTCACCGGCCTGTTTGGCATTGGCGGCATTGATCGCAATCAGCTTGTTCAGTTGCTCGCCCATCTGATCGGTGCCGTCCTTGATCCGACTGTTGATCAGGGCGCGCATCTCCTCGACCTTGTTTTGCTGGGACAGCTCAAGCATTTGCGCCTGGGCTTTGAGGTAGTTATCCAGCGTGGCCGCAAAGGTTTTGTACAACGCCGCCTCTTCGGCGCCGGCCGGCAGCGCGGCATAGCCTGCCTGGGCTTGGCGGGCCTTATCGACCAAAACCCCGATACGCGTTTGGGCATCTTGCAGGGCGGCCGGTTCACGATTGACCAGAACACGGAAAGACAGAATGCGCAGGCGCAACACGTTCTCGGTCATATTGGCCAGATAACCGACACTCGGCAGTTGGTTGGCGCCCATATCCAGCGCGGCCTGGCGAATCAACGTCATGCGATTGACAGCAAACACCCCCAGAACAATCACAAGCAACGCAATAAACGCAAAACCGAGAAACGCCCGAGGTGCGATATTCAAATTACGGAGGGACATAGGAAAGCTCTCAAAAAGGGATGGCTGCGAGCGTCCTTGCCGCGACACGGTCACTGTGCGTCAACGCACACAGATGGCTGTTCGGCGCCACTGTTATAAGGGAGATGTGGGCCTATAAAAGATATCGGCAGGCTTGAGGCTTTTTGCACGGATCGTAGAAATATATTTTCACACTTTTGACAGCGGGCGCTTTCTGGCATCCTGCGCGTCCATTTTCTGACCCGAGCACGTATTTTGTCTGACGCTCAAGCCCCCCGCCCCCGCTATAAATCAGACCTGATCTATGGTCTGGAAGACCGTCCGCACTTCACAGCGGCGATTTTTGCCGCCCTGCAGCACGTGCTCGCCAGCTTTGTGGGGATCATCACCCCGACCCTGATCGTCGGCGGCGTATTGGGCCTGGAAAGCGAAGTGCCGTACCTGGTCAGCATGGCCCTGTTTGTCTCGGGCCTGGGCACCTTTGTCCAGGCGCGGCGCTTCGGCCCGGTGGGCTCGGGCTTGCTGTGCCTGCAAGGCACCAGCTTTTCCTTTATCAGCGTGATTCTCAGTGCCGGTTTCATGGTCAAGGCCCGGGGCGGCGGCACCGATGAGATCCTGTCGACGATCTTTGGGATCTGCTTCTTTGCGGCGTTTATCGAAGTGGTGCTCAGCCAGTTCATCGGTAAATTGCGCAAACTGATCACCCCGGTGGTGACCGGCACCATCATCACTTTGATGGGCTTATCGCTGATCAAGGTCGCCGTCACCGATATGGCTGGCGGCTACGGCGCCGCCGACTTGGGCGCGGCCAGCAACATGGGGCTTGCGGCCCTGGTGTTGCTGACCATCGTGGTGCTCAACCGTTTCAATAATCCGTTCCTGCGTCTGGGCTCGATTGTCATCGGCCTGACCCTGGGATTTGTCGTGGCCTGGTGGCTGGGGCGGGTCGACCTGGCAGCCTTGCCGCAAGTGCCGCTGGTGAGTGTGCCCGTACCATTCAAGTACGGGTTCTCGTTTGACTGGGTGGCGTTTATTCCAGTGGCGGTGATCTTCCTGATTTCCCCACTGGAGGCGGCCGGTGATCTGACAGCCAACTCGATGATTTCCCAGCAGCCGGTCAAGGGCCCGCTGTACATCAAACGCATCAAGTCCGGCCTGCTGGCCGATGGCCTGAACTCGGTGATGGCCGCCACCTTCAATAGCCTGCCGATGGTGACCTTCGCCCAGAACAACGGCGTGATCCAGTTGACTGGCGTCGCCAGCCGCTACGTGGCGTATTTCATTGCCGGCCTGCTGGTGTTGCTCGGTCTGTTCCCGATGATTGGCGCGGTCTTGCAATTGATGCCCAAGCCGGTGCTGGGTGGCGCGACGCTGATCATGTTCGGCACGGTAGCGGTGGCCGGGATCAAGATCCTCGCCGAGGCCGGGCTGCATCGACGCAATGTGCTGATCGTGGCGATCTCCCTGGGCATGGGCCTGGGCGTGGCGGCGGTACCGGAAGTGCTGCGCGAGTTGCCCAAGGCCCTGCATAACATCTTCGAGTCGCCGATTACCGTCGGTGCATTCTGTGCGATCCTGCTGAACATCTTCCTGCCGGAAGAGTTCATAGAACTGCAAGAAGATGAATTTGATCCGGAAGCCTCCACCCTCAAAGTGATGCAGGACCCGGCCCCGACGAAATAGGACCCCTTATGCGCAGATTGATCGGCCTGACCCTCTCCCTGGTATTGCTCAGCCTGAGCGCCTGCGCCCTGTTCCCCAACCGTGACGCGCTGCATATCAATGTGGTGGGGATCGAGCCGTTGCAAAGCCAGGACCTGGAAGTGAGGTTTGCGGTCAAGTTGCGGGTGCAGAACCCCAACGAAACAACGATCGACTACAACGGCGTGGCCCTGGACCTGGAGGTCAATGGGCGGCCACTGGCGGCCGGGGTCAGCGATCAGCAGGGATCCATCCCGCGTTTTTCCGAGACGGTGCTGACAGTCCCGGTCAGCGTTTCGGCGTTTTCCGTGCTGCGCCAGACCCTGGGCCTGAGCCAGACCCAGAGCTTGAACAACCTGCCGTATGTGCTGCGCGGCAAGCTGGCCGGCGGGTTGTTTGGCACCCTGCGTTTTGTCGATCGCGGGACCCTGGACCTGCCCAACACAGTGACGTGGTAAACCCCATGGCTACCTTGCCCACCCTGTACACCGAACGCTTGATTCTGCAGCCGCTGACCCTGGACGACGCCGAGGGCGTGCAACAGCAGTTTGCCCACTGGGAGGTGGTGCGTTACCTCAATGCCTTGGTGCCCTGGCCCTACCCGGCCGATGGCGCCCGCCGTTATCTGGAGGATATGGCCTTGCCGGCCATGGCGGCGGGCCGTGAATGGCATTGGTCGATTCGCCTACGCCAAGCACCGGCGCAACTGATCGGCAACGCCAGTTTGATGGACGAGGAGGATAACAACCGCGGATTCTGGCTGGGGCCGCAATGGCAAGGACAGGGGTTAATGAGCGAAGCCAGTGCGGCGGTGACCGAGTATTGGTTCAAGGTGCTCGGGCGCCCACTGCTGCGGGTGCCCAAGGCCGCGCCGAACGTGGGCTCGCGCAGGATTTCGGAAAAAACCGGGATGCGCTTGATCCGTACGGAAGAAGGGCAATTCGTGGCGGGGGTTTTTCCCAAGGACATTTGGGAAATCACCCGCGAAGAATGGATGGAACAATCCCTGTAGGAGCGGGCTTGCCCGCGATAGCGGTATACCAGCCAGCACATGTAGTGACTGAACTACCGCAATCGCCGGCCCCTACTTGGCCGCCATCAGTCGGTTGACTTCACTGCGCACCATGTTGGCAAACTCCGGTGGCGACATGCCATCCAGCTCCGCACGCACCCATTCAGCCCATTTGCCCTTGCGTTTGGAGCGTTCGCCAAACAGCCGGGCGCCTTCGCCCTTGGCTTTGCCCAGGTTGCTTTGCCACAAGTCGTACAGACGGGACTTTTCATCTTCAAGCGCAGCGCGCTCGGCAAGGGGCTTGTTGGCCAGATTGAAGCTCATGTGGAATTACCTGCTGCACAAATAGGTGACATCTTACACTGTAGGTCGAAAGGTCCGAATTCGGATTTTGCGCTGTGCTGACGGCCAGCAAAAAAAACTGCAACTTTTACCCAACTGCAAGACTCCATTGTTCACTGCCCACTTACCCCGCAAGGAGCTACTCAATGGCCCGTAAAACCGCCGCCCAAGCTGTCGAAGAGCAAATCAAGGACCAGGCGTTCAGCGAACTCCAGGCCCTGATCGAAGAATCGGACAAGCTGCTCAAAAGCAGCGCGTCGCTGGTGGGAGAAGAAGGTGAAACCCTGCGCGAGCAGGTCGCGATCAAGCTCAAGCAGGCCCTGGACTCGGTGTCCAACGTGCGTGAACGCAGCAAGCCGGTGGTCGATGCCACCGAAACCTATATCGGTGGCCACCCTTGGCAGACGGTTGCGATCTCGGCCGGTTTCGGCCTGGTGGTCGGGCTGTTGCTGGGCCGTCGCAACTGATAACGGTCATCACTGGCGCGGCGTCGTCCGCGCCGGTGATTATGCTTGGGCCAACGCGCGCAACTGCTCCAGTTCTTCCCCGTCGATGATAATCCCCTGCTCCTCAGACTTGGCCCGCGCCCGATGACGACGGTCGCCCGGCAAACGCCTTAACCCTGCAGCATGCATCTGACGCACCAGTTCCTGGCTGCGCTCGGCGAAGCCTTGGCCGGCGTTTTTACTGGGGTCGATGACGATCAGCAATTGGCCGGTCCAGGGGGTCTTGGCACCCGGGTGGTTGGACCAGTCGAACTCAAAGGAAAAATTGCCCCCCGTCAATGCTGCCGCCAACAGTTCAACCATCATCGACAATGCCGAGCCCTTGTGCCCGCCGAATGGAAGCAACGCGCCACCTTCAAGGATCGCCCGTGGATCCTGGGTCGGCTGGCCCAGACTGTCGACACCGGTGCCAGGCGGCACGCGCTCGCCCTTGCGTGCGGCGATCTGCACGTCGCCGTGGGCAATGGCGCTGGTGGCCAGGTCAAACACAATCGGCGGCCCATCGGCGCGGGGCGCGGCGAACGCGATGGGATTGGTGCCGAACAAGGGGCGATCCGCACCGTATGGCACCACGCAGGTCATACTGTTGACCACGCTGAGTGCTACCAGGCCCTCTTCGGCGAAGGGTTCGACATCGGGCCAGAGCGCCGCAAAATGATGGGAGTTGCGAATGGCCAAGACCGCAATTCCGGCGCTACGGGCCTTTTCCACCAACAGCGAGCGCGCCGCCGCCAGGGCTGGCTGGGCAAAACCGTTGCCGGCATCGACGCGGACAAAACCCGAGGCAACATCCTCGACCTGTGGCACGGCCCTGCCATCGACCCAGCCGCTATTTAACGTCGAGACGTAGCCAGGAATGCGAAAGACCCCATGGCTGTGTGCACCATCGCGCTCGGCACGGGCGCAGTTATCGGCCAGCACCGCGGCGACTTCGGCCGAGGTGCCATGGCGGATGAAGATATGTGTGAGCAGGGCCACCAGTTCGCTGAAGGCCATTGATGTAGTTACTGCGCAAACGGGCGTGGCTGACATCTGAAGCTCCTGAATTGTTATTGGAGGGGGCTACAGCCTGCTGGACTCAACGCACTGATTAAACAACGCCCGGCGACCAGGCTGTCAACACCTGCGCAGGTTCGCAACCTATTTATTTAGCGCCGCTGCGCCCATCGGTATTCGTAGGCTTTGCCCTCCCTCAGCCAGTACATAAACGATCATGGACGACCAGCCTCTGCCCTATTTTTTCCCCGAAGCGTTACGGGTGATCAAGCGTTTGAACGAGCGTGAGCGACAGCGCGGCATTACCGAAAAGGATCGGGAATTCCTGCGCAACCTGTTTTTTGTCGATGCCGATGCACGCAAGGCGCAAACCCCGCCAATGATTGCCGAACGGTTGTTGATCAACTTGCCGGGGCACGAGCCGGTCGAATTGGCCGGCGCCTTCATGATGAGTTCCGAAGACTCCTACACCCCAGTGTTTTTCTACGGCCCGCAAACCGGGCTGGAGAAATTCAGTGATGCCGGGCAACTGCTCGACACCCTGGAAAAACGCCTGCTGGACGATGCACAACGGGGCGAACTCCTGCACTTCCTGGCCCTGGACGATCGCATAGACCTGGACTTCAACCCCGGCGCCAGCCTCAGCCGGCAATTGATAACGGGCAACGTATTTGATGAACAGCAGGCTTGTATCGAACGTGGCCAAAACCGCAACGTCCAGACCCTGCTCAATGAGTTGAGCAAGCTGCCATTGGTGGCAACCCTGCTGGACCAGTTGTTGGCCAGCACCTTGCGCAAGCCCTTCCCGAGCGTGGACCAGCGCAAGACCCATGTGTTTTTTTACGCGCGGGTTTCATCATCCACCGACCAGGAAAAATGGGTAAATGCCCTGTTGTTGCGTGATGCGTTACTGCTGTTCCACCGCCAGCAAGCCTGGCCCGTGGGGCTGCGCCGGGTCTACACCAACCCCGAGATATTGTCGCCCTCAGGCACCAACCCCCAGGCGCACGACCTCAGTCGCTGGGACGATGGCATCCAGCAAGCGTCCGATCAACTGCGCCTGTATCTGAACAACTCACTGCTCACTTACTGGAACACCGATGTTTACGCCGGGTGGTCCAGGCGCGAATACTTTGCCCAGGCCATGAGCGATAAATCCAGGGTCGACTTACTGCTCAAGCGTCAGCAGGAGATCTTCACTCCCGAACAGTGGCAGCAACTGAACGCGCTCTACCAGCCCGTCGAACGCGAGCACGGGCCGTTGACTGAAAAAGTCCGCCTGTGGGAGCACACCTCTTACTATGTTGAGCTGGCCAGCACGCTGGTGGTCACTCATCCCGACGCCTACCTCTACACCCAGTCCAGAGGTTGGCAAGTGCTCAAGGACGAGCACGACTTGCAGGCCACGCTCAAGGCAATGGCCGTGGCGCAGGGGCATGAGGATGATTTCTTCGGTTTTTTGTCACTGGAAGAGCGGGCACGGTTTGTCGGATTTGAAAACCCGCAGTTCAGCTCGGTGCCGTTCACTGGGCCGGTATTCAGCACCTTGTTGGAAACGGTCATCGGCAAACAGCAGCAAAACCTCGAATACTGCCTGGACCTGTACCGACGCAACCAGGGTACGGTCAATGCCTACGCCATGCTGGATTACGGCCTGGATATCCGCGCGATGCTCGACCACCGGTTACGGGCACTGGACGCCAAGGGACGCTGGAGCACCCATCCTTGCGCGCCGTCGGTGCCAGCGGAAAAGGCCCGCCTGACCCACCGGCGATTGCACAGCGTCAGCCATGCGTTGGACACCCTGATAGCGCAGGTTCCCAGCCTGGAGCGCGTCATCAGCGAGCAGTTGCATGCCACTTTCCCCGCCTCTGAGGTGGCCGCGCTCAACCCACAAGACCTTTTTATCAATCGCTACGCTGGCAATGCCGACGCCCAAGAGTGGCGCACGCCACAGTCCAGCCAGAGCCTGTTGGTGCACTGTGTCGCCCGCCTGCTGAACCAGGCACAGGCCATCCCTGACACTGCGCAATACGGGGTATATGGACCACGGACTCGCGGCCAGGCCACGAAAAGACCGGAGCTGGACATTGTCCGCCTCAATAGGATGGTCACGCAGTGGCTAGCCGGTCTGAGCCTGCAGCCAGTCGCGCAAATCCCCCGTGCGGGCCTCGAGGCCTTGATCCCCAAGCTGGCGCACAGCATGTCCGTGGGGATTCTTGAGGAGGCACGGCTCAGAGGGCTGGATAAGACCCTTGATGAGCGCGATATCCAGATCCTGCAAACGATGCTGGATCCGGACAACACAGTGCGCGGACAGGATCCTGTGTTGAAAGGCTTCACCCCACAAGCATTCACAGTGTCAGTGTTGCCCACAGGCCAGACCAGCCTGCTGCGACTGACCCACTGTTTTGTGCTCACTGAGCGCGGCGGCCTCGATCATTACCACTCCGGGCATGCGCTGCTGTGGACGCCGGCTGCAGGGGTGGAAGCCTTCGCTTCGATCAGCGACTTGCGCGAGGTCTTGGCTCAACGGCTACGCAGCCCGACCCAGCGCCTGGGCCTGATGGAAAACCTCTCGGCCTTGCAGTACATCCCCCATCGACGTTATGAGTTGGGGCCGTTGCAGTTGATGACCAAGCCCGCATTGCAGCAATGCCAGCAATCCTGGATCGAGCATTACCTTGCCCAACGCCAACACACCCTGACGCTCAAGGCCCAAGCCTCGTCGCTGACCCAGGCTCTGGGACAACTGCGCAGCGAAGTCCCCGCCAATAACCTGCAGCGCGCGATGGACATCGCACGCCTGGCAGAGCTACGGCACTCCCTGCACAACCGGCTGGGCGCAGCGCCGCCCAGGGAGCAACGGCGCCAGGCCGAGATACTGGAGCAATATCGCATCCATACCTTGCACGGCCGGGACTATCTCTACGAGCTTGATTCTTTGCGTCAACATGTGGAGAACCGCCTGAACGACATGCTCGTCGATTACTCAACCTATGCCACGGGCGTCGAGATTGTGCCCAGGCTGGCGCTGGCAGGACGGCGCCAAAGCCTGCTGGATTTCGCCATGGGCCCCACTAGTGCGCAGGCGGCCGAATTTGAGGTGGTGTCCCTGGCCGCCGGCCTGACGCAAACCGTGGTGCGCCAGATGCTGACGCAATTGAATATCCAGAGCGACTATCGCGGGTACCTGAATCAAAAACTGTCCGCGGGCGCAGCCGGTGTCGCACAGCGCTTGCAGGATTTCAGCCAGCAGTTGCCCTGGCAACTGTTGCAACACGCCCATGCCCTCAAGTTGCAGGAGCGCCTGTCGGATGTGGGTTTCGAGCTGCTGCAACAGGCATTCGACATGCCCGACGCGGTGGCCCGTGCGCTGGTGCCAGGCACCACGGCCCAGGTCAGGCCACTGGAATTGCTCGCTACCGCCGGGGCTTCCCTGGCCCCGGCCCTGGGGCTGTACCTGATCAGCGCCGGGCGCGAGGGGCCGCAGGTGTTGTACGCGCCCTATCACCCAACCTTGAGCTTGCGCGAGTTCGAAAGCGAGGCGCAGTTCGTGCAAGCCCTGATCACTCCAGGCGCCCTGCAAGGCTGGGTGCTCAGGCGGCTGGCCGCGCCCCAGGACGCCACCTATCGAAACCTATTGGCCAGTTCGCAAGGAACAACGTCGGAGATCACCCTGGGATTCAATCCGATCCGGGGCAACCTGCTGTGCCGCCTGTTCGACGATAACCGTCAGTTGCTCCTCAACCTGCTGGGCAGCCAATTGATCCGAGGGGCTGAGTCCGAGTGGCAAGCCGTCACTCAGGTGCTCAGTGGCTCTGTTGGCCGGGTGATGGGCCTGCTGCCCGGTAAACTGGCCCTGCCGTGGGCCATCTGGCAAAGCATTTCACTGTTCACCGAGTCCGCAGAGGCCTTGCAGGACCATCACTGGGGCCTGGCCTTGCAGAAGTTCATCGATGGGCTGGCGCAAATGGCCGCGCTCGGCCAGGCCTTGCAGGACGCCAAAGCTTTGATCTTCGACCCGGGGCAGCCCCCCCCTGTCGCGCCGACGCAGCCGTCGGCCAATTGGTCGACACTGGACCTCACCGCCCCGCAACGCACCCTACTTGCGCCCAGCGAAGTAAACGATGTGGCATTGAGCGATATGACGCTCAATACATTCAACGGGACTTATCAGCATAAAGGCGTGCCGTACGTTGCACTGGCGGGCAAGGTCTACCGGGTAGAGAGTCTCGGTACGTCCTGGCGGATCAAGACGGCCGCTAACCATGGCCCGTTTGTCTATCGCGACAGCGCGGGGCAATGGCTCCTCGACACCCGTCAAAAGATCGCGCGCTATGGCCAGGCCTTTGGCCGCCTGCAGGACCGGGCAGATGTCAGCGCCTCGGCGCGCACCAGCATGAACATCGAAGCGGTGGGAATGAGCGCGATTCGCCAGCTGTATCCCGAGCGGGCGAGGATGATCGTGGAAGCCATCGACCTGGCAACGTTTTATGTGCAGAACTGCAAGCTCAACCTGGCGTTACTGGCGCCAGGCATTGCGCCGGTGACCCGCATACATCGCTTCGTCAACAGCTTCTTCGGGATCGATATCAACCCGGACCACGGGCCTCAAGAGATTGCCCCGGCCCTGGTGCAAAAGCTGTATCGCGTCGTCGACCAGATTCTCGCCGGCCTGCTGGACCCCAGCCTGTATGCACACGATTCGAAACGGTTCGTGGTGGGTTCCCATCGAATCGACCCACAGAACAACTGGGGCTTCACCATCGACAAAGATCCGGACCGGCGGATCTTTTTGACTGAGCACTTTTTTGCCCCGCCCTTCAGCGACTACGACAATCGCCTGACCGACTACTTCGACCGGGAGGCCCATGCGCGGGCCACGCTGTTGATTCACGAGTTGAGCCATCTGGTGGCCACGACGGCCGATGCAGCGTACCTGGACTCGGTGATGCCGTTTTCCGATCTGATCGAGACACTGACCCAGGCCGGGCGAGAGTTGGCCGCTTACCAGAAAAATCGGCAAACCACGGGGTATTCGCGCAGGACGCCCGTCAGCCAATTGTTCAAGTACGTGGACGTCGCGGGCAACGTCTGGAGAGACTTCGGCTCGACACCTGAAACCGAATACATCAGGGACCAGATCCTGCGCACCACCGGCGGCGTAGACCTGAGTAACGCCAGAGGCATATTCATGACCGATCTAAACAAACGAGTCGACACTATCCTGGATAATGCCGACTCGGTGGCGTTCCTGATTACCAACCTGGGACGCCAGTTGGACCCGACGCCTTCCACTCGAAAGGCGTCGGTGGGCTGACCGGCTTGGGATCAGTCTTTCTGGTCACGCAGAACGTTGCCAGAGGCGCCATCGATACGGAACTCGTAGACGCTGCCATCAGACTTGCGGCCCTTGCCTTCCCAGTAGCCGTCGTTATCGGCTTCGATACCGTAGAGCTCGATGTAGCCGGCCTTGGTCTTGGCGGTCTCAATGGCCTTCTCGATGGGGATCCAGCCCGCTCCTGGCTTATCGGCCAAGGCGGCGCCGGCGCCGAGCAAGGTGGCAGTGGCAAGCATGGCAGTGAGGGTTTTCTTCAGCATTTTCTTACTCCGTTATAGAGAATGACTTACAGATCCAGATTTTTAGGGTGTTTGCCGGCCGAATTAGTTCCACATTGATGCTCATTCGCCATGATGGCTGTTCTCGGCACCCTGCCGGGAAGGTTAGAATGTAGGAAATCAGGAAGCACCAATGACCCAACAGCCCCTTTCAGAAGCCGAATATGATGCAGTCACCGATGCCGCCGCGCATTGGTGCATGCGCCTGCACGCTTTTGATTGCACAGAGGCCGAGCGGCAGGCTTTCGAACAGTGGCACGATGCACACCCCCTGCATGCCTTCGAATATGCCGCCATGCTGGAAATCTGGGATGTGGCCGACCATCTGCCACGCACTGGCCAACCGTCCCCGCCGGTTGCGTTGGCCCCGCCGCCCAGTCGCTGGCGCAACTATGCCGTGGCGGCGGCCATCTCGTTAGTGGCCCTGCCCCTCGCCGCCTTCGCTGGCTGGGAGGCCGGTTGGCTGCCCAGCTCCTATGAGCATTACGATGCCGAAAACGGCCTGCGCCAGGTGACGCTGGACGATGGCAGCGTCGTGGAGCTGAACCTGGGCACCGAGTTGGTCTACAGCAACTATAAAGACGAACGTCGGGCCACCCTGAAAAAGGGCGAAGCATTCTTCAAGATCAGCCATGACCGCGAACACCCCTTTGTGGTGCGCGCCGGCGCCGGGCAGATCCGTGTGACAGGCACCCAGTTCAACGTCTGGAAGTATGACGATCGGGTGCGGGTCATGCTGCTGGAAGGCTCGGTGAAGATCTCCAGCGATGCCAGCCACAGCGGGTTGAATCTCACGCCCGGGATGCAGGCCAGTTACAACCGCGGTGACGCGCAGCCGCAGGTCCAGGCGTTCTCTGCCCAGGATCCGGCACTGGCCTGGCGCACGGGCAAGTTGATCCTCGATAACCTGGCGCTGGTGGATGCCTTGCCCCTGATCAACCGCTACCTGAGCAAACCGGTGATGTTGGCCGATACCGGGACCGGCAATATCCGTATTGGCGGGATCTACGACATCCATGAAGTCAGCCATCTGGTGGCCTCACTGCCCAAGGTACTGCCGGTCTATCTGACCCAGAACCAGGATGGCAACACCGTGCTCAACTCCATACCGCGCAAAGCGCCCAAGATCTGAGCAGCACGCTCTGCCCGGGGTGTTGCTCGCGCCGCTGTGTCCACTTTTGAAACACTCAACGCCGCGCAACCGCCCTGTGGCTGCGGATTCATCGATTCGTCATCAATAGTGTTGCTTTGCTGAAACACCCCCTTCCCCCTGCAAGGCGCTGGTCATCCGCCGGCATCCTGTTTCATGCCTGATACACCCCACGCCACCTCCACCCCGCCATAAATCCCAAGCCATTGAAAAGCTGGAACATATAAAAAGCGGCACAGCTTCTGCTCTATTCCTTACAGCGCTGTTTAGGGTCAGCGTCACAAAACAAGGAATGATGCCGTGGCAACTCTCAATCAAGGCTTCATAGGCCTGCTGCTGATTAGCTGTGTACTCAGTGCCAGCGTGAGCCTGCCCGCCTCTGCCGAGGACGGCATCATCGTGACGGGCCGTAATGTGCAGGGGTTTATGGTCGGTCGGCCCTCCTTTGGCAAAGACCCGTACCCATCCACCGCCAACGCCAACCCCAGCCAACAGATCCTGCGCGCTACCGGCGGCGAACTCAGCGACAACGATTTTGCGGGGGTCAGCAGCGGCTCGACCATCACCCGCGCCATCCTGCCTAACGGCGACCTTCCCGGCTTGAGCAATATCCTGGGCAGCAACTCCGCTGGCCTGGGCGCCGGTGCGGCGGCCGGACATGCCAGCGGCAACACCCTGGGCGGGCAGATCAGCGGCTCGATCGAGCGCGGCCTGGCGCCGTTGAACAACATCGGCGCGATGATGGGGGTCCAGCAATGAACCGTTCGTGGCTGTTCCTCACCGTAATCGGTTGTTCGGCGGCCATGGCCGATAGCAGCAACCAGGCGCTGATCGACAACGCCGGCAAGCAATACACCGGTGTGCTGTCAGTCAACCAAGCCGCCGGCAATCAACAACAGCAGATCAACAGCCGCGCGGTCAGCCTCGGTGGCCAGGCCAGCGACGCGCTTATCCAGAAACTCGACGGCAAGGTTGATCCCGCCCTTAACGCCAGCGCGGCGATTCAGGGCAGCTCATTTAGCAACGGCAACGGCATCCTGGGCGTCAACCAGTCGGCCGGGGCCAACAATCAGATGATCAATGCGGTGCGGATCAGCACAGGTCCGCAAAGCATCGATGACAGCGTCCTGTCGCAACAGAACATGACGCTGTTACCAGACTCACGATCCCCCTCTACCACTGGCAGCCGCCAGGTCGTTACCAGCGACCAGGCCTTCACCGGCAGCCGTGGAGTGGTACAGGTGAATCAGAGTGCAGGGGTGGGGAACCGAATGGCTAACACCCTCGGTGTCACTATCAAGTAATCCCTTGATAGGTGTTTTTTAGACCGTACCAACACTTAACCAACTAGAAGCAAGGAGATACACCATGAAACCTACAATGGCTCTCAAACCACTGGTTTTCGCTCTGGCTGCGCTCATGGCTGTTGCTGCACAGGCAGGTCCTGCCGAAAAATGGACAACACCCTCTGTGCCCACCGGCACTGTGGCTGCGGTTGTGACTGATACTCAAGTGAGCAAGGACAACAAGTTCGAAGACACCAAGACCCTCAACAATGCAGGGGCCAACGGCTCGCTGAGCAACAGCAAAGGCAACCTGGGCGCTAACATCGCAGCCGGTTCCGGCAACCAGCAAGACAACGCTGCTGCCATCACCAGTAGCGCTGATGATGCGGCCAGCGTCTTTGCCGTAGCTGATATCTATCAAGAAAGCAAAGACAACAAGTTCATTAACAAAGGCACGCAAAACAACGCTTCACTGGTTAACTCGGCCAACAACAGCTCCGGCAACGTGGGCGTGAACGTGGCGGCCGGTCAAGGCAACCAGCAGAAAAACAACCTGGCGATCGTGACAGCTGACGGCAAAAACGTCGCGGCTGCCTCGAACACCGAGCAAGTGTCCCTGGATAACCACTTCCTCAACGAAGCGTCCTCCAAATACAGCTACAACCCTCAGTATGTGGTCAACAACGCAGGCCTGCTCAACTCCGCCAACAACGCGTCCGGCAACATCGGCGTGAACGTGGCGGCGGGTTCAGGCAACCAACAAAGCAACACCCTCACCCTGGGCAGCGGCTGCACCCAATGCGCAGCGGGTGGCGGCAGCAAACTGGCGTTCTGATACAAAAGGGCCTTGGCAACAAGGCCCTTCTTTATTTCCAGTGTCCAACAGGTCATAGATCATGCGCCTCGCGACCCTTTGCCTCCTGTTATTGCTCACCGGCCCGTCCTGGGCAGGGCAAATGGCGATTTCCGCCATGCCCGGCGGTGCAGTGATCTTCAAGAAGGTCGAGAGCATCCGCGAGCGCCGGTTCGCCAACCTGGTGGAACAGAAAACCGATTTCAGCTGCGGTGCCGCGGCACTCGCCACCATCCTGCGCCAGGCCTATTGGCTGGACGTCGATGAAGCACATGTCATCAAGGGCATGCTGATCAACGCTGACCAGGATCTGGTGCGCACCCAGGGCTTTTCCATGCTGGACATGAAGCGCTACCTGGAAAGCATCGGCATGCGCGCCAGGGGCTACAAGATCGGCCCCGACACCTTGCTGACCGTGAAGATCCCTGTGGTGGTGCTGCTGGAGATCCGTGGCTACAAGCACTTCGTGGTGATGCAGCGCGCCGAAAAAGGCTGGGTCTATATCGGCGATCCGGTCCTGGGCAACAAACGCCTTTCGCGGGATGACTTCGTCGCAGGCTGGAATGGCATCGTGTTCGCCGTACTCGGTGAAGGCTATGACAAGACCAACGCCCTGCTTGATCCCCCTACGCCGTTGACCGCCAAGACCAAAATGAACGAGTTCCGGCCCGTGGGCGACGCCGAGCTGATGGACTTCGGTTTCATCCAGAGCGACTTCTTCTAGAAGCGCCATAAGGGGCAGGACGCCCTAGGAGCAGATGATGAACACTTCCCGTTGGCTCACGGCCCTGTGCCTGGCAGCCTCGATGCCGGCTTATGCCGCCTCGGCGTTCAAGCCCATTGAAATGAACGACGCGGAACTGGCTGAACTGCGCGGCCGCTTCGTGATGCCGGGGCGCATTGTCAGTTTCGGCATTGTCATGAGCACCACCTGGACCAATGCGGCGGGCGACACGAGTACGGTGAGCGCCAACATGCACATCGACTCATCGACGATCACTCCGCAATTCTATGTGCAGTCCACCGGATCGGTGGGTAACGGCACTAACCGTGACCCGGGCACCGGCAGCGTGATCGGTGGCGCCGGGCTGGGCAGCGGCCAGGGTGTGACCCAGACCGTACGTGCCGCCGGCGATGGCAACACGGCGTATAACAACGTTGGGATCAATGTCAGTGAAAACGGCCTGTCACCGGCCAACGTCTCGCAATCAGGGCATGCGTTGATGGCGGGTGGCTCCTTTACAACAGACAGTGCAGCCGGGCGGGTCAGTGTGTCCGCCAACAATGGCGGCGTGCAAATGGCCATCGCGGCCCACAACAATCAGGGCAATGCGCTGCAGCAGATCGGCGGCGGCAACGTGCTGCAAGGCACGGTTTTGCAAGGCAACAGCAACTTCGTCAACAACATGACCCAGCTCAATGTCGCGCTTGGCAGCAATGGCCTGAGCGCCGGGGCACTGAACTGCAATCTGGATCAACTCAAGGGCCTACGCACACTCGGTTATTGAACTACGCTGACCCTCGACACTTACGCATTAGAAAAGGACGGCTTACTTCATGCACCGATCGTTATCACTACGTGCCGTTGTCTGTTTAAGTACGCTCTTGCCCGCGAGTATGTTGTACGCAGCGCCAGACGCGGATATCGACACCCTCAAACAAGAACTGCTGGAGCTCAAGCAGCGCTACGAAGTCCAACAAAAAGCCCTGGCCGTCCTCGAGCAACGGGTGCGCCAGGTGGAAGACCAACCCGCTGTACCCGCGCCCAAACGCCTGGCCAAGTCGCCGGCAGACTTCAAGCAAAGCGGCAGCACGGTGGCCGCCAGCGGCGCCAAAGACACCAAGGGCGGTGCGGCCGGCGGCAGTTCCTATGGCCAATCGCTCAAGGATGATTCGGCGCCGGCGCAAAGCGTGAGCAACTTGTATAACGAAGCCAGCGGCTTTTTCGGCAACGGCAAGTTCAGTTTTGAAACCGGCATCAGTTACGCGCGATACGACGCCCGCCAGTTGACCCTCAATGGTTTCCTCGCACTGGATTCGATCTTTCTGGGCAATATCAACCTCGACCGGATCAAGGCCGATAACTGGACCCTGGACTTGACCGGCCGCTACAACCTCGACAACCGTTGGCAGTTTGATGTGAACGTACCGGTGATATACCGCGAGTCGACCTATCAGTCTGGCGGTGCCAGTGGCGGCGACCCGCAGGCCACTTCCGAAGAGACCGTGAGCCGGGACCCGACGATCGGCGACGTCAACTTCGGGATCGCCTACAAGTTCCTCGACGAATCGCCGACGATGCCGGATGCCGTGGTTTCGGTAAGGGTCAAGGCCCCGACCGGCAAAGAGCCTTTCGGAATCAAACTGTTGCGCTCGACGGCCAACGACAACCTGTATGTACCGGAGAGCCTGCCCACCGGCAACGGCGTGTGGTCGATCACCCCAGGGATCTCCTTGGTCAAGACCTTCGATCCGGCTGTGCTGTTTGGTTCGGTGTCCTACACCCACAACCTCGAAGAGTCGTTTGATGACATCAGCAGCGACGTCAACCAAAAGCTCGGAGGTAAGGTCCGCCTGGGCGACAGCTTCCAGTTCGGCGTGGGTGTGGCGTTTGCCTTGAACGAGCGCATGAGTATGTCGTTCTCAGTGTCCGACCTGATCCAGCGCAAGAGCAAGCTCAAGCCTGACGGCCGCGACTGGCAGTCGATTGTTTCCAGCGACGCTAACGCAGGCTATTTCAACGTCGGCATGACCATCGCCGCCAGTGAAAACCTGACCATCGTGCCCAACCTGGCGATCGGTATGACGGATGACGCACCAGACTTTACCTTCAGCCTGAAATTCCCGTACTACTTCTAAAACCGCTGCGCTCCCCTGCAGTAGAAAAGGAAAAGCCCCGCCGCGATAAGGGTCGCGGCGGGGCTTTTTTACCCGCCCTAGCGGATTTGGTGTTTGTGCAGCAACCGGTAGAACGTGGGTCGGGAAACCCCCAGCACACGGGCGGCGACACTCAGGTTGTCACTGTGCCGGTTCAGCACATCGCACAGCGCCTGGCGTTCAGCGCGGTGCTTGTAGTCTTCCAGTGTGGCCATGGGTAGAACGATAGCCTGCTGGCTTTGCAAGCCAAGGTCGGCTGCTTCGATTTGCCGGCCTTCGGCCAGTACCAGGCCACGCCGCACCCGATTGGCCAATTCGCGCACATTGCCCGGCCAACCATGCTTGCTCATGGCGATCAGCGCGTCCTCGCTAAAGCTGCGCGGACGGCGCCCGGTTTCCTGGCTGTAGAACCTGGAAAAATGGTTGGCCAGCATGCCGACATCGCCATGCCGCTCCCGTAACGGCGCGGTAATCACTTGCAGCACATTGAGCCGGTAGTACAAGTCCTCGCGGAAAGCCCCCTCTCGATGGCGGCCTCCAGGTCGACGTGAGTCGCGGCCAGCACCCGCACATCCACCGGGATCGGTTGGCTACCGCCCACCCGCTCGATGTGTTTTTTCCTGGAGAAAGCGCAACAGGTTGGCCTGCAACTCCATGGGCAGGTCGCCGATTTCATCGAGGAACAGGGTGCCGCCATTGGCCGCTTCGATACGCCCGATCTTGCGTTGGTGGGCGCCGGTGAATGCGCCCTTTTCATGGCCAAACAGTTCGGACTGGATCAAGTGTTCTGGGATCGCGCCACAATTGATCGCCACAAACGGCTTGGCGTGGCGCTGGGATTGGCGATGCAAGGTCTTGGCCACCAATTCCTTGCCGGTGCCGCTGTCGCCACGGATCAGAATCGGCGATTCGGTGGGGGCCAGTTTGGCCAACAGTTTGCGCAGCTCACGGATTGGCCGGCTGTCACCCAGCAACTCATGCTCCAGCTCGTTCACGTGGGCGGTGCCTTTACCCCGCAGGCGTGCCATGCCAAAGGCGCGGCCCAGGGTCACTTGCACCCGTGACACATCGAAGGGCAAGGTGTGGAAGTCAAAAAACCATTCGCAGACAAAGTCGCCGACGTTCTGCAGACGCAGCATTTCGGGGCTAAGCACCGCAATCCATTCGGTACCACTGCGACTGATCAACTCCTTGACCGCCTCAGGTCGCTCAAGGTGCATGGGCAGGAGCCGCAACAGCCCCACATCACAGGTACGATCCCCCCAATGCATCCAGGGCGCAACTGTCTACATCCCAGCCAGCCGCCCGCAAACCAGGCAATAACTGGTGGCAGTCGTCACAGGGATCGACCACAAGCAAGCGACGCAGGGCTGGTGTAACAACCATGACTATTCCTTGGCGTCAAAATCATTAAAGTTATTTAGAAACAACAGTTTGGGCAAGCTGCTCATAACCCTAGCAAGATCTTGACGCTACCCTTGTATCGTTTCGCGATAAAACCATCACCGATACAGCGTTTAGCGATCAGCCCCCCCGGCGAGCGCTACTTCAATCTTTCATTCACCTTTCAAAATCGCGCCTTACATGACGTTAATCACGAAAAGTTGAATTTTGTTGTTCTAACATGTGACCCGTACCCCGTCATCGTGCATCAGTACAGGTACTAGCCGAACGGTAAGCCCAACCGACGGCACATCTTTTGATTGGGCACTTAGAGAGAAGACCCCATGAACGCCCCGCTCCGTATCAACGAAGCTCTTTTGATCGCAGACCGTGCTTTCCAACCTTTTCACTGCGTGGCCTGGGCCCCACAAGACGGCACTGGCGAACTGAGCCTGACCGTGATCGACTGCACCGAGAAACGCATCGGGCGCAAACAAATTCCTTGCAGCACTTATTCCGATCCAAAACAATTGGAAACCCTGCTGCTGCAAGCCCGCGCCGAACTCGATGGCGAAGGTTATCAACTTCAGTCCTGGGCAATGCCCAAGTAAGTTAAGGCAGCCACTGCGACATGCCGTCGCTTCTTATATTGGCTGCAACTTGTTAAGACTATTAAACCCGTGGCGGGTGAGTTCGACTCCCGCCACGGGTTTTGCGTGCCTAACACTTAAGTATCTCCCTTCTTTATATGGCTGCCATGCCATGACCGCTTGATCTTCCTGCGAGCATCGGGCACTTTGCGCGCTTCTCGCCCCCAGGAGCACCCCATGTCCGGTTCAATGGCCCAGGCCTTCGCCCATAACTTCCTTGGGCACTCGCCCCGTTGGTACAAGGCCAGCATCCTCGCTTTCCTCATCATCAACCCCCTGGTGCTCTGGGCTTTTGGCCCGGTTGCGGCTGGCTGGCTGCTGGTGGCCGAGTTCATTTTCACCCTGGCCATGGCGTTGCACTGTTATCCGTTGATGCCCGGTGGGCTGTTGATGGTCCAGGCACTGTTGCTGCGCATGACCACGCCCCAGGCGCTGTACGACGAGCTGCTGCATAACTTTCCGGTGATTCTGCTGCTGATGTTTATGGTGGCCGGCATCTATTTTATGAAGGATTTGCTGCTGTTCCTGTTTTCGCGCCTGCTGCTGGGCGTACGCTCTAAGGCGCTACTGGGGCTGATGTTCTGCTTTTTGTCGGCCTTTCTTTCAGCCTTTCTCGATGCCTTGACGGTCACTGCGGTCATTATCAGTGCCGCCGTGGGCTTCTATTCGGTGTATCACCGCGTGGCCTCAGGCAATGATCCACGCCAGGACAGCGAGTACAGCGACGACCGCCACCTGCCCACCTTGCACCACGCCGACCTTGAGCAATTTCGCGCTTTCCTGCGCAGCCTGTTGATGCACGGCGCCGTCGGCACCGCCCTGGGTGGCGTGTGCACGCTGGTGGGTGAACCCCAGAACCTGTTGATCGGCCATGAGATGGGCTGGAATTTCAGCGAGTTCTTCCAACGCGTTGCCCCGGTATCGTTACCGGTGCTGGTAGCCGGCCTGATGACCTGCGTACTGCTGGAAAAGCTGCGCTGGTTTGGCTACGGCACCCTACTGCCGGACAACGTGCGTCAGGTGCTGGCCAACTACGCCCGCGAAGACAACGCCGAACGCACCCCGCGCCAACGTGCGGCACTGATTGTCCAAGGCCTGGCAGCAATGATCCTAATCGCCGGCCTGGCCTTTCATATCGCCGAGGTTGGCTTGATCGGACTGCTGGTGATCGTACTGATCACCGCCTTTACCGGGATTACCGAAGAGCACCGCATCGGCAATGCCTTCAAGGACGCCCTGCCCTTTACCGCGTTGCTGGTGGTGTTTTTCGCCGTGGTCGCTGTGATTCATGATCAGCAGTTGTTCACCCCATTGATCCAATGGGTGTTGGCACTGCCCGCCGAACAACAGCCGGGCATGCTGTTCATTGCCAACGGCCTGCTGTCCGCGATCAGCGATAACGTGTTTGTCGCAACGATCTACATCACCGAGGTCAAGCAGGCGTTTGTGTCCGGCCATATGAGCCGCGAGCATTTCGAGACCCTGGCCATTGCAATCAATACCGGCACCAACCTGCCCAGCGTAGCGACACCCAACGGTCAGGCGGCCTTCCTGTTTTTGCTGACCTCGGCGATTGCGCCGCTGATCCGCCTGTCCTACGGGCGCATGGTGTGGATGGCGCTACCGTACACCGTGGTGATGGGCGTGCTGGGCTGGTACGCGGTCAGCTATTGGCTGTGAAGGATAAACCGTTCAATAGCCTGGGCTGCGCCGTCCTCGAGATTGCTGGCGGTGACCACATCGGCCTGACGCTTGACCGCCTCTTCGGCCTGGCCCATGGCAATCGATAACCCGGCCACTTGAAACATCGCCGGGTCATTGCCGCCGTCGCCAATGGCCGCTGTGTGCTCCAGCGCCACGCCAAGATGCGCGGCCAGGGTTTTCAGGGCATCGCCCTTGTTGGCCTGCATCGCCGTGATATCGAGATAGACCGGCTGTGAACGCGACACCTGGGCCAGGCCTGCGACCTTGGGCTGCAACTGCGCCTCCAGCTCAATCAACAACTGGGCATTGGCGCTGGCGGCGACGATCTTGTCGATCCGCCCCAGGACCGGCTCAAAACTCTCCACCACCACCGGCGCATAGCCCAGGCCCTGCTGCTCCCGAGGCACCATGGGGCCCGTTGCATCGCGTAGCAACCAGTCGCCCTCGGCAAACACCCAGATTTCCACCTCCGGCTGCTCGCCCAGCAACGCCAAGGTGATCAGCGCCGCCTCTGCGGGCAAGTGGTGGGCAACCAGGATGCTGCCGTCAGGGTTGACCAGGGTGCCGCCGTTGAACCCTGCCGTGGGCACATCGACGCCCAGGGCTTCGATCTGCTGCAGCATGGCCCTGGGCGGTCGCCCGGTGGCCAGGCTGAAAAACACCCCGGCCTCGCGCAGCGCCCGCACCGCATCAATGGTGCGCTGGCTCAGGCTGTGATCGGGCAACAACAAAGTGCCGTCCATATCACACAACAAAAAACGGATGGGTTGAATCGCGTCTGCACTCATCCGAGGCGATGCCAGGCGCGGCCATCACGGGCCAGCAACGCATCTGCCGCCGCCGGGCCGTCTTCGCCAGCCTTGTAGGCCTGGATCCCGTCGTCTTCTTTCCACGCATCGAGAAACGGTTGTACCGCACGCCAGCCGTTTTCGATGTTGTCCGCGCGCTGGAACAGCGTCTGGTCACCGGTCAGGCAGTCGTAGATGAGGGTTTCGTAGCCGGTGGAGGGCTGCATTTCGAAGAAGTCCTTGTAGGCAAAGCCCAACTGGATGTTGGCCATGTCCAGGGTCGGCCCGGGCTTTTTCGCCAGCAGGTCGAACCACATGCCTTCATTGGGCTGGATCTGGATCTTCAGGTACGTTGGCTTGAGTTCGTCGACTTCGGTGTCACGGAACTGCGCATACGGTGCCGGTTTGAAGCAGATCACAATCTCGGTGTCGCGCACGCTCATGCGTTTGCCGGTACGCAGGTAGAACGGCACGCCGACCCAACGCCAGTTATCGATCATCACCTTCAGTGCCACGAAGGTCTCGGTACTGCTGTCCGGGGCTACGTTGGCCTCCTGCCGATAGCCCGGCAGCGCCTTGCCACCGATCTCACCGGCGGTGTATTGGCCGCGCACCGAGTTGGCCCGTGCATCTTCCAGCGACCAGGGGCGCACAGCACCAATCACCTTGGCCTTCTCGCCACGTACCGCGTCGGCGCCAAACGCCGCCGGCGGTTCCATGGCAATCATCGCCAGCAGCTGGAACAGGTGGTTGGGCACCATATCGCGCAGGGTGCCCGTGTTTTCGAAGAAACTGCCCCGGGTTTCGACCCCGACGGTTTCCGCGGCGGTGATCTGCACGTGGTCAATGTAGTGGTTGTTCCAGAACGCTTCGAACAGCACGTTGGAGAAACGGCTGATCAAGATGTTCTGTACCGTTTCCTTGCCCAGGTAATGGTCGATGCGGTAGATCTGCTTTTCGCTCATGACCTTGAGCAGGCAGGCGTTCAACGCCTCGGCGGTGGCCAGGTCGGAGCCGAACGGCTTTTCGATCACCACGCGGCGGAAAGCCTCGGGGCTCTCCTCCAGCAGGTTGGCCCGGCCCAGGCGCTGCACCACTTCACTGAAGAAGCGTGGCGCAGTGGCCAGGTAGAACACCGCATTGCCGGTGCCGCTATCAGCGATTTTGCTGGCGATGTCGGCATAGGTGCCATCATCGAGAAAATCGCCCTGCACGTAGCTGATGCCCTTGGCCAACTGGGCCCACAACTGCGGGTCCAGTGCATGTTCGGCATTGCCCTTGACCTTGCTCGCGGCTTCGGTGCGGATGAAGTCTTCGAGTTTCTTGGCGAAGTCGACATCGCTGATCGCGTTGTGATCCACCCCGACAATCCGCAGGCCCTCACCCAGCAAGCCATCGCGACTGAGGTTGTACAGCGCCGGCATCAGCAGGCGCTTGACCAAGTCGCCATGGGCGCCGAACAGGAACAAGGTAGTGGGTGGAGCGGGCTCGGCCTTGGGTTTCTTGCCGTTGGCCGTCATTTTTTGGAAGTCTCCACATGGCCGCCGAAGCCAAAGCGCATGGCCGACAGCAGCTTGTCACCGTAGGTGCTTTGCTGGCGCGAGCGGAAGCGGGCGAACAACGAGTTGGACAATACCGGCACCGGCACCGATTGTTCCATGGCGGCTTCGATGGTCCAGCGCCCTTCGCCGCTGTCGGCCACGGAACCGGAGTAACCGTCGAGCTTGGGGTCGGTCGCCAGGGCATCGGCGGTCAGGTCCAGCAGCCAGGAAGATACTACGCTGCCGCGACGCCAGACTTCGGCGATATCTGCCACGTTAAGGTCAAACCGCTGTTCTTCTGGCAGGTTTTCCGAGTTCTTGGTCTTGAGGATGTCAAACCCTTCGGCAAACGCCTGCATCATCCCGTACTCGATGCCGTTGTGGATCATCTTCACGAAATGCCCGGAACCGGCAGGGCCTGCATGGATGTAACCGCGCTCGGCACGGTCGTCGGTCGCTTTACGGTCCTTGGTCCGCGGGATGTCGCCCAGGCCTGGGGCAAGGGTGGCGAAGATCGGGTCCAGGTGCTTGACGGTCTCGGCGTCGCCGCCAATCATCATGCAGTAGCCACGTTCCAGGCCCCAGACGCCACCGGAGGTGCCGACGTCGATGTAGTGCAGGCCCTTTTCCGCCAGGGCCTTGCCGCGACGCACGTCATCCTTATAGAAGGTGTTGCCGCCGTCGATGATCACATCGCCGGGTTCCATCAGTTGGCTCAGGTCGTTGATCGTGGTTTCGGTGGGTTCGCCCGCCGGCAACATGACCCAGACAGCCCGCGGCTTTTGCAGGCCAGCGACCAGGGCGGCGAGATCCGCAACGCCGGTCGCGCCCTCTTCACTCAAGCCTTTGACGAATGCTTCATTGCGGTCGTAGACCACGGTGGTATGCCCATTGAGCATCAAGCGGCGCGCAATATTCCCGCCCATGCGGCCTAGTCCGATAATCCCCAGTTGCATGTATTGATGCTCCCAACTACAAATAAAAAATGTGTGACACAGTTTATAGCGCAATCACGAATTAGTCCGGCGCCAATCGCACTAGTTTCATCACAAAAACAGGCCATCGTTTCACCATCACTGGCTGAAAAGTCACAACGACCCCGAAAAATAAAAAAGTTCCCTTGAGCCAAAAAAGAAATCAGAATCGCCCCTGACTCCTGCCAAGGGCCTCGACTCAAGCCCCCTGGCACCGCGATACACCGGCTATTTGCGAGGTAAGCAATGCGCACTGCACAGATCACACGCCCGCCACAAACCCTTTACGTCACCGTCCGCCGCGACGAATTGCGCCAGTTGAAAGACGAACGTGAACAGTTGCAGCAGGAAGTGATCCGTCTGCGTGCGCAGTTGCAGGCCCAGCTCACGAATCAAGCCATCACCTGCTGAGCTTTTGCCGGCGCCTACAATGATCGCCACCTCAGATCCAACTCACAAAGTTTTCACCAGCCCTTCCCGATAATCCTTCGCCAGAACGCCGTCTCACCCATGGGCGGTGGCAATTATTGGGTTGGAGCGCTGCATGGCGATGTTCAAACGCAGCACGAAGTCTGCGACGGGGTTTGATTGGGCCGGCCTTGGCTGGATGTTCCTGTTTTTCTGGTATTTCTCGGGTATTACCCAGCTACTGATCCAATTGACCGGCACCTCCGGCTTCAGTGGGTTCCGCCAGGCGTTCTTCATGAGCGCGCTGTGGTTGGCGCCCATGCTGCTATTCCCGCGTCGCGCCAGACTGCTGGCCGCGTTGATCGGCGTGGTCTTGTGGGCCTGTTCCATGGCCAGCCTGGGCTATTTCTTTATTTATCAGCAGGAATTTTCCCAGAGCGTCATCTTCATCATGTTCGAGTCGAACATCTCTGAAGCCGGCGAGTACGCAACCCAATATTTTGCCTGGTGGATCGTGCTGGCCTTTATTGCCCACACGGCCTTGGCCATCTTCCTCTGGACCCGCGTGCGCCCGGTCTACTTGCCCATGGGTCGGGCGATGATCGCGGCGACCGCCATTGTACTGGCGATTGTCGGTTATCCGCTGGTCAAGCAGATCGCTACCAACGACACCCTGGAGCGGGCCATCGATGGTTTCGAAACCCGTGTCGAACCTGCGGTGCCGTGGCAGATGATCGTCGCTTATCGTCGCTATACCCAGCAGTTGAACAACATGCAGGGCATGCTCGACAACGTCAGCAAGATCCCGCCCCTGAGCAACTTCAAGGACAGCATGGCCGGCCAGCCGTCGACCCTGGTACTGGTGATCGGCGAGTCCACCAACCGCCAGCGCATGAGCCTCTACGGCTACCCACGCAAGACCACCCCGGAGCTGGACAAGCTGCGTGACCAACTGGACGTGTTCGACAACGTCATCACCCCGCGCCCCTACACCATCGAGGCGCTGCAACAGGTGCTGACCTTTGCCGACGAAGACCACCCGGACCTGTACCTCAAGACCCCATCCATCGTCAGCATGATGAAACAGGCTGGCTACAAGACGTTCTGGATCACGAACCAGCAGACCATGACCAAGCGCAACACCATGCTCACCACGTTCTCGGAGCAGGCCGACGAGCAGGTGTACCTCAATAACAACCGCAACCAGAACGCCCGCCAGTACGATGGCGACGTACTGGAGCCGTTCTCCAAGGCCCTCGCCGACAAGGCCGAGCGCAAGCTGATCGTGGTACACCTGCTGGGCACCCACATGAGCTATCAGTACCGCTACCCGCCGAGCTTCGACACCTTTAGCGACCGCCAGGGCGTGCCGGATGGGGTGAGTGACGACCAGTTGCCCACCTACAACAGCTATGACAACGCGGTGCGCTATAACGACTTCGTGGTGTCGAGCCTGATCAAGGACTACGCCAAGACCGACCCCAACGGTTTCCTGCTGTACCTGTCCGACCATGGCGAGGATGTGTTCGACTCGGCGGGCCACGAAACCCTGGGCCGCAACGAGGGCAAGCCGACGGCGCCGATGTACACCATTCCCTTCATGACCTGGGCCTCGCCGAAGTGGCGTGCTACCCACGACTGGAATATGCAAGGCGATGTACAACGGCCCTACAGCAGCTCGCAGCTGATTCACACCTGGGCCGACCTTGCCGGCCTGAGCTTCGACGAACTGGACCGCAGCCGCAGCCTGGTCAGCGATAGCTTCAAGCCACGGCCATTGCTGATTGGCGATCCCTACCAGCGTCCGCAAAAGGCCTTGATCGACTTCAGCCTGATCAAGCCCAAGGTGATTGCCGCCCCCACGAATGTGGTGCTGAAGTAAACGCCCCCCAACCCGTCCAAAGTTAACCGGGTGGTTAACTTTGGATGTTCTTGACGTTAATTCTCATTTAATAAGCTTCCTACAGACTATTCCCATAAATCTGATCAGGGACGGTGCAGATACCGATCACTTTTAATGGGAATACATGCGATGAAACTTTCAACCTTGATGCTCGCCGGCGTGCTGGGTCTGACCTCGGCCGGAGCCTTCGCCGAAGGTGGTGCGGAACGCGTGAAGGAGCACTTCAACAACTTCAGCTTCATCCAGAAGCAAACCCACGGCGATGCTGAGCAGACTGCTGCGACCGATGCCAAGGGCGCTGAAGGCGGCTCCGCCGAGCAGGCGCGGGACAGCGAGCAACCCAAGAGCTGATGCGCCACTCGTGCCCCGCTGGTGACCTGCTTGTGGTGAGGGCTTGTCCCCTCATTACAGCATGAGTATCTACACAACTATCTTCTTGGTATGTGTACATCTGCGTTGCTGCGGTTACGGCCACTGCGGGTCACTCGCTGCCCGCCGCGATCGGCCATCGTGGTTTGACGGGGCGCCTGAAATCAAGATCAAAAGCAGAGCAACAGCAAAACCAGAGTGCGGAACTGCATTCCCCTGTGGGAGTGGGCTTGCTCGCGAATGCGGTGGGTCAGTGATGGATAGGTTGACTGATACAGCGCATTCGCGAGCAAGCCCGCTCCCACAAGGGTACGCGTACACTTCGACGATTATGCCCCCCAGAAGAGCGACTCGCGTAGATACGGCTTTAAAGCGCCTTGCTCCAGAACAGCATGCGGCCATGGGCCGGGTCGAATACCGAGTCATCAAAACCAAACTTGCGGTACGACGCCTGAGCCACGGGATTACCTTCCAGCACTTCGAGGGTGATCTTGCAGCAGCCGCGTTGACGGGCGATTTCCTCGACCTTTTGCAGCATTTTCTGGCTCAGGCCCAGGCCACGAAACTGCTCCATGACCACCACATCATGCACGTTGACCAACGGGCGGCAGGCGAAGGTCGAGAACCCTTCAAAGCAGTTCACCAGCCCGGCCGGCTCACCACCGACAAAGGCCAGCACGCTGAATGCATGGGCACGCTTGGCCAATTCAGCCGGCAGTTGCTCCAGCAGATCGGCGGACAGGGCTTTGCCCCCGCCCATGGGGTCTTGTGCGTAGTGATTGAGTAACAGGCCAATGGCCTCGGCCTGCACAGGATTGCTGTAGCTGGCTTGCAACACCAGTATTTCTGCGGCTTCCATTTCCTTCCTCGATAACAGTTAGGCAGGGATCACCTCCCCGCAAAACCTCGATTGTAAGCGGGCTGTCGGCCATAGATGAAGGAGATTAACTACAGGTTTGTGCAGGAAAGCGCTATCACACTTGCAATCGACAAAAGGTGGCTCAAAGCCATTATCTGCCGAAGCGCTGTAGCTGCATTTCTTGCAAGCGACTGAGGGTCCGTCGAAAGGCAAACTCCAGATAACCCTCGGTGTACAGCGACACCAGAGGCACTTTGGCTTCGATGTACAACGGCACCTTGCGGTCGTAGCACTCATCGACCAGGGCAATGAAGCGTCGCACGCCGTCGTCATGCACAGACAATTGCGGCAACTCACGATCCCCCGCCTCCACGCGCTGGGCGCCGTCCTCGGTGCCGCGGGCAATCCGTCCAGGACGCTGCTGAGCGCTCAAACTGGGGACTTCGCCGAGCAATATGGCGCTGTAACGATCGCACAGCTGCATGAAATCCATGGCCGCCAACGGTTGCTCGCACACATCGGCATAGCGACACCACAGCACCGTGGCAGAGGATTTCACTGTGGCAATGCTGCGCGAGCCCACGACCACCGGTGCATCGCTGCAGGCTTGTCCCGAGCTCAACCGCTCAAATACCTGTGCCAGTGCCTGGGGCTCATCGACCCAGTAGCGCTGCTCAGCGGTGCCTGGGTGCAGGCGATGATCTTCACTGCCCGCTACCGCCACCACCTGCATATGGGCCTTGATAGCCTCGATGGCCGGAATGAAGCGGTCCCGATTGAAACCGTCGGCGTAGAGCTGCTCCGGCGGTTGATTGGAGGTGCAGACCATCACCACCCCTTCGTCGAACATCACCTGGAACAAACGCCCGAGGATGATCGCATCGCCGATGTCATTGACGAATAGTTCGTCAAAACACAGCACCCGCACCTCCCCGGCCAACTCACGGGCCAGGGCCTGCAAGGGGTCGGGGGTACCGGTCAGTTGGAACGAGCGCTGGTGGACCCAGCCCATGAAGTGATGAAAGTGCTGACGCCGCGCAGGCACTCGCAAGCTCTGGTAGAACTGATCCATCAGCCAGGTTTTCCCACGGCCCACCGGCCCCCAGAGATAAACACCGGCCACAGGACCATGGGTGCCCTGATGCAAGGCCTCATGGCAATCCTGCAAGATTTGCACGGCATGGCGCTGGGCATCGTCGGCGACAAAACCCTCATGCAGGGCCTGCTGGTACGCGGCCAGGGGTGAATCAAAAATCATACCGTTCCATGGCCAGAGAGCTCATCTGTGGAGAGGGGTTTGTTTGTGGCAAGGGGGCTTGCCGGCAGCCCCTGCTGGACAGTCAGCCCTATGCAAGGCTTTTGCTGACCACCTCGAACACATCGCTGGACAGCTCGCCCGAACCGCGGATGCGCTCCAGTTCAGCCTTCATCAGCGCCTGGCGGGCGCTGTCGTATTTACGCCAGCGGGTCAGCGGCGCCAACTGCCGCGAGGCAATCTGCGGGTTGAAGGCATTCAGCTCGATGACCAGGTCAGCCAGGAAGCGATAGCCCGAACCATCGGCCGCGTGGAAATTGATCAGGTTCTGCCCGGCGAAGGCGCCAACCAGCGCACGCACCTTGTTCGGGTTCTTGATATTGAACGCCGGGTGCTGCATCAGCGCCTTGACCCGCGCCAGCCCGTTCGGCAATACGCTAGCGGCCTGGACGCTGAACCACTGGTCCATGACCAGTGGGTTGTCCTTGAAGTTCTCGGCAAACACTTGCAGGGCCTTGGCCTTCTCGGCCTCGAACGGCGAGTTGACCAGTACCGCCAATGCGGTCAGGCGCTCGGTCATGTTGTCGCACGCGTCGAACTGTTCCAGGGTCGCGGCCAGCACTTCGGGCTTGCCACTGAGCATCAGGTACGACAGCGCGATGTTCTGCAGGGCACGGCGGGCGAAGTGCTCGGCCGACGCCACGTAAGGCGTGTTGCGCGAAAGATCGCGGTTGGCCTGGTAGCGCAGCCACAGGCCTTCGAACAGCTGGTCGGCCAACTGCTTGCGCGCAAATTCGCGAGCAGCATGGATCGCATCAACGTCTGCCACTTCACTGATTTCGGTGAGGTAGGCTTCACCCGGCAACGACAACATTTCCGCAACCATGGCCTGGTCCAGGCTCTCGTCGCTCAACACGCTGCGCAGTGCATTGACCAGCCGCTGATCCAGCACCAGGGCCTGGCCCTGCTGGTGTTGGCCGATCAGGTCCTGCAATACCTGCACTGCCAGTTGCTGGCCCGCCTCCCAGCGGTTGAACCCGTCGCTGTCGTGTTGCATCAGGAACATCAACTGGTCACGGGTGTAGGGGAAGCTCAACTTCACCGGCGCGGAGAAACCACGCAACAGCGACGGCAATGGCTGCGCGGCGATATCAACGAAGGTGAACGTCTGCTCGGCCTCAGTCACCGACAACACCCGCGAAGTGCCCTGCGCGGCGGCTTCACCGGCCAGGCGCAGCGGTAAATCAGCCCCATCGGCGTCCAGCAGGCCCAGGGCCACCGGAATCACGAACGGCAGCTTTTCCACATTATCCGGGGTTTGCGGGCAGCTCTGACGGAAGGTCAGGCTGTAGGTCTTGGCTGCGGTGTCGTAGGACTCGCTCACCGCCAGACGTGGCGTACCGGCCTGGCTGTACCAGCGCTTGAACTGGGTCAGGTCGGCGCCGTTGGCGTCTTCCATGGCCTTGATAAAGTCATCGCAAGTCACGGCCTGGCCGTCGTGGCGCTCAAAGTACAGGTCGCTGCCTTTGCGGAAACCTTCGGCGCCGAGCAAGGTGTGGATCATGCCGACCACTTCCGAACCCTTTTCGTACACGGTCAGGGTGTAGAAGTTGGAAATCTCGATAAAGCTATCCGGGCGCACGGCGTGGGCCATGGGTCCTGCATCTTCAGCGAATTGGTGAGTGCGCAGGTAGGCCACATCCTGGATACGCTTGACGGTGGCCGAGTTCATGTCCGCAGAAAAATGCGAATCACGGAATACGGTGAAGCCTTCCTTGAGCGACAGTTGGAACCAGTCGCGGCAGGTCACGCGGTTGCCCGACCAGTTGTGGAAGTATTCATGGGCGACAATCGCTTCGACCCGCTGGTGCGCGGCGTCGGTCGCGGTCTCGGCGCGGGCCAGCACCGCGCTGGAGTTGAAGATATTCAGGCCCTTGTTTTCCATGGCGCCCATATTGAAGTCGTTCACGGCCACGATCATGAAGATATCCAGGTCGTATTCGCGACCGTAGACCTCTTCATCCCAGCGCATGGACTTCTTCAAGCTGTTCATGGCGTGCTGGCACTTGTCGATATTTTCCGGCTCGACATAAATACGCAGTGCGACGGTGCGCTGGCTCATGGTGGTGAAGGTGTCTTCGACACACCACAGGTCACCGGCCACCAGGGCGAACAGGTAGGCCGGCTTCTTGAACGGGTCCTCCCAGGTTGCCCAGTGCCGACCGTCTTCGCCTGGGCCGCTGGCAATCGGGTTGCCGTTGGACAGCAGCACCGGATAGCTGTGCTGCTCGGCGATCACCGTGGTGGTGAACGTGCTCATCACGTCCGGGCGATCCAGGTAGTAGGTGATCTTGCGAAAGCCCTCGGCCTCGCATTGGGTGCAGAACATGCCGCCGGACTTGTACAGGCCTTCCAGGGCGGTATTGGTTTGCGGGTGGATGCGCACGCTGGTGTCGACAGTGAAGCTGTCGCTGATTGGCTGCAATGTCAGGTGGCTGTCGCTCAACTGGTAGTCGGCGGCGCTCAGCTCCTGGTCGCCCAGGGCGACGCTCAGCAGTTCCAGTTGCTGGCCGTCCAGCACCAGCGGCGGCAGGCCGGCGCCGCGCTCGGGATTGCGGCGCATCACCAGCTGCGCGTGGACCAGGCTATGGTCCTCGAACAACTCGAAGGTCAGGTGGGTCTCGTCGATCAGGTACTCGGGCGCCTGATAGTCCTTCAGGTAGATCATCTTCGGTTGTTCGGTGCGCATGCGTGAAATCCTTCTACTGATGCACGGCGAGCTGGTAAGCCGTGTATTTACGAATATTGATAACGCCGGTATCGAAGATCAGGTATTGGCCCTTGACCCCCAGCAGCGTGCCTTCGGCAATCGGGTTCTTGTCCAGGTTGAAGCTGACGATCTTGGCCGGATATTGCTCCACCGGGTAGCGGATTTCGAGGGGCTCGATATCGCTAACCGGTTGGATGGCCTGCAGGCCAAAGCGTTCCTGCAATTGCAGCAGGCCGTCGGCGCAGGAGACGAACAACTCGTCGCGCACCTGCTTGAGATCCACCGACACCGCATCGCCCTTGAGCAAGGCGCGCCAGTTGGTCTTGTCGGCGACCTGGCTGCGCAGCACATCCTCGACAAAGCCAGATTGCTGGCGCGTAGCCACGCGCATGATCGGCAACGCCTGACTTGCCCCCTGGTCCAGCCAGCGCGTAGGCAACTGGGTGGCGCGGGTGATGCCGACCTTGATCCCTGACGAGTTCGCCAGGTACACCACATGGTCGGTCATGCAGAATTTTTCGCCCCAGGCCGGGTCGCGGCAAGTGCCGGCATCGAAATGGCAGCGCTCGGGGCTCATGATGCACAGGTCGCACTGGGCCAGCTTGGTCATGCACGGGTAGCAATAGCCCTGGCTGAAACTGGTCTTGGTCTTGCGTCCGCAATGGGTGCAATGGATCGCACCGAGGTATTCCAGGCGTATGTGAGTGCCAATCAACGGGTTGACCGGCACCTCTGTATCACCCAGGCGAAAGGCGTATTGAACCGTCGGCGAACCCAGTTGCACCGACATCTTGCTGACTGCACCACGGCCAATCTCAATCAATGGATGGCATCCGACTTGAACAGGATGTTTTCCACCGGGGTCGATTTGGACTGGCATTCCTGCGGGCCCATGTAGCCGGTGCGCTGGTCTTCCGGCAGGTTTTGCAGCTCCCAGGCGATCATCGCCTGCAGGGACAGTTCACGCTGTTCGGCGGTGAGCTTGCGGCCATCGGACCATTTGCCGATTTCCACGGCGAGCTTGAGGCTCTGGTAGATATCCGGCGTGATGTTTTCGATCATTTCAGCAAAAGAGGACATAAGACTCTTCCTTAAAGAATGGGCAGAGATTCAAGCGTTACGTTTATGGCGGCTGTACAACCCGCCGAGCAAACCGGTGATGCAACCCACCACCAGGCCGCCGACATGGGCCGCATTGGCGATTTCGCCGAAACCGATCATCGACACCAGGCCCGACAGGCAAAGCACCAGCCACACCAGCATCATCACCAGCACCCCACGGGGCAGGCGATACGCGGGGTTGGGCGCGAGCAACTGATAGATCCAGCAATGGCCCAACAGGCCGTACAGCACGCCGGACAAACCGCCAAACAGGCCGGGGCCGCCAAAGGTGTATTGCGCGTAGTTGGAGGCCAGGCTGAACAGCAACGTCAGGCCCAGCAGGTTGATACTGCCCTGGCGCGACTCGATCCGCCGCCCCAGCTCCCAGTACCACATGCCATTCATCGCCAGGTGGAGTATGCCGAAGTGGATCAGCATCGGCGTCACCAACCTCCACCACTGCCCCGCCGCCAGGCTGTCGGCCAGGGGAGTGAAGTACAAGTATTCGCCGGCCACGTGGAAATTCAGGAACGTCAGCCAACTCATGGCTTGCAGGTTGTCACCAAGCATCGTGACAGCACCGACGATCAGGCTCAGCAGCAACACACCAGCGGTCAACGGACTATGGCGCAATTGCTGGAGAAAACCGGGGCGCTTGGCTGCCGGTTCCTGAGGAATGTCCAGTTGCTGGTCCGGGTCGCCAGCGGGAAAGCGTTGATACAGGCTGCGCACGTCCTCGCTGATCGCGTCCGGTACCCACAACACCTGCTCGCCGGCCTCTTCGCTGACGCGATGGGGCACCTGCATGCGCTGCAACAGTTTGACGAAGCCACCCAGGTCGACGCTCAGGGGCAAGCGCAATACTGCGACGGTACTCATGAAATCACCTCGGGACGCTCGACATCGACCCACACGAACTTGTTCGGGTCGAGGCGGGTTTCCTGATCCAGTCGATAGGCCACCAGCTTGCCGTAGAGCACCGCGCTGTAGTCCAGGCAGGCCAGGTTCGGGCGGATCGGCGCCGGTTTACCGCTGCGCCAATAGTGGCCGACGAACAACAGCGGCTCATCGACGCCATAGCGCAGCAGGGAGTTTTTTCTCAGTCGAGGACAAAGGCGTACGCGCCACCGGGTCGGGCAAGGCGTCAGGCTGGAACACGATGTCGCCGTAGGTCTTCGGGTCGTCCTCCCAGAACTTGGTGCGGAAGAACGAACGGGTCAGGCCGTCGCCGCCGGTCAGCGTCAGGCCGTCCGGCAGGCGCATATCGGTGCCGCGCAGCAGGCGGTCGAAGGCGTTGCAGGCAAAACTGCCAGGCACCGCTGCCGCCTGCAGGAAGTGCTCGTCAATGCATCCGTCGGGGAATTGTCTGCGCAGCGGCTCGATCAATCCCGAATCCCAGCAGGCATGCACCACACGAAAACGCCCGGCATCGACAAACAACGGCATGTCGTAGAACCAGCCGAGGAAGTCATGCCAGTCGCCCGGATGATGTTCGAACTGGGTCAGGGTCTCGTGGATCAGCCGCTCATGGCGTGGCGAATGTTCACGCACGTACTGCTTGCCACTGCCGGGCGGCGCCAGGGTGCTCCAGCCCAGGGCGTTGAACTCATGGTTACCCATGATGCACAACGCCTGGCCGGCTTCGACCATGTCGTGGACGATATGCAGTGCCTCGCGGATCCGTGGCCCACGGTCGATGATATCGCCGAGGAACACCGCCATGCGTGACGGATGGCGCCAGGTGCCACCCTGCTTGTGGTAACCCATCTGGTCGAGCAGGTGCTCAAGGGTATGAGCGCAACCGTGCACGTCACCAATCAGGTCGTAGCTACGCGCGGGATCGAGCATCAGTCGCCTCCACCCCCCAAGCGGCTGCCCCAGCCCAGCTTGGTGCGGCACACTTCGTAGTAGTTGTGATCCAGCGGATGGATCAACCGCAACTTCTGCGCCTTTTTGCTCACAGTGATGGTGTCACCGGGGGCGCAGGTAAAGTGGTTCTGCCCGTCACAGGAGACTTGCGGGTAGATCTGCATGTCTTTGGAGACCACGATTTTCAGCTCACTGTTGCCATCGACCACAATCGGCCGGCTCGACAACATATGGGGGTACATCGGCACGATCACAATGGCATCGAGCTTGGGATGCATGATCGGCCCGCCCGCCGACAGCGCGTAGGCCGTGGAACCGGTGGGCGTCGCGACGATCAGACCGTCGGCCTTCTGGCTGCAGACGAACTGGCCGTCGATATACAGCTCGAACTCGATCATCCGTGTCGATTTGCCAGGGTGCAGCACCACGTCGTTGAGGGCATCGCCCTGGCCGATGGCTTCGCCATGGCGGCGCACTTCGGCTTGCAGCAGGAAGCGGTTTTCCACCAAGTAATGGCCGTCCAGCACCTTGGCCACTTCGACTTCCAGGTCATCGGGGCGGATATCGGTGAGGAACCCCCAGGCTGCCCCGGTTGATCCCCAGCACCGGCACGTTATGCCGCGCCAGGCCCGGGCGGCGCCCAGCAGGCTACCGTCGCCGCCGACCACGATTACCATGTCGCAGACTTCACCGAGCATTTTGCGCGACGAGGTCTGCAGGCCGTGGCCCGGCAGAATCTCGGCGATGGTGTCTTCGAGGATCACATGCAGGTGGCGCTCAAGCAGAAACTTTTTCAGCCGGCGGACGGTGTCCAGAACCTGGGTACTGCCCAGGCGACCGATGATGCCGATATTGCGAAATTGCTCCATGGGGCTCCTGCAGGGTTTGGGTGTGGCGAAAAAGAACGATTATGGGCGAAAGGCCGCATTAGACAAAATCCTTTGTCGCCGCAAGGCCCAGACGACAACCGTTCTCAACGTCCTGCGCGGTGCCGGGCGAGTAGGAAACAGCTATGCTCGGACCATGAATCCGTTTCCCGACCTGCACTACCTGCCCCGTCAATTGCGTCATCCCGAGGTGCGGACCTGGCGTGGGTCATCCTCGCCCCGCCGATGCTGGAACAGACCCCCTGGCCCCAACGCCACCCCCCTGGCCGGCAGCGAGTGGGTGCAGCGGCCTGCTGCTCTGGAGCAATGGCTCAGGCAGTTGGACCAGGACAGCAGCGCCCTGCAGCATTGGCTGAGCCTCGCCCGCACCCGCCGCCTGGGCCTGTATTACGAACGTCTGTGGCAGTTTGCCGTGCGACACGCCCCAGGCGTGCAATTGCTGGCGGCCAACCTGCCGATTCGCCAGGCTGGGCATACCTTGGGTGAGCTGGATATGCTGCTGCGCGATCGTGACGGCGTGCATCACCTGGAACTGGCGATCAAGCTCTACCTGGGCCCGCAAGACGGTGACGGTCGTGATCCCGCGCAATGGCTCGGCCCAGGTTGTCACGACCGCCTCGACCGCAAGTTGGCGCACCTGGCTGATCATCAACTGCCCATCTCGGCCAGAGCCGAAAGCCGGGAGGTGCTGGCGGCCCTGGATATCCAGCAGTTCGATGCCCATCTGTGGCTGGGCGGTTACTTGTTGTACCCCCTGGCCCGGTGAGGCGGCGGCGCCCCTCGGCGCCCATCCCCAGCACTTGCGCGGGCGCTGGTTGCATCAGCGCGACTGGCCGGACTTTATCCGCAACAGCCAGACGGGGCGCTGGCAACCCCTGCCCCGTCACGCCTGGCTCGCGCCGGCGCATTACCCGGCAGAGGACGTGTGGACGGCAGAGCAGATGCAATGCTGGCTTGCCGACCTTGATCCGATGGCGCCAGCGCAGTTGTTGGTGCGGATGATTCAGAACGGCGAGGAGTGGGAGGAAGCGGAGCGGCTGTTTCTGGTGGCGGATCTTTGGCCGAATGTGCCGGGGGCGGGCTGATATTCCGGTGGGGGATTTGAGGGCCTCATCGCAGCATCGGTATCTACACAATTTTCAGACATTGACGACCTCCCCTGTGGCGAGCGGGCTTGCCCCGCGCTGGGCTGCGAAGCAGCCCTAAACCCGGACATCGCGGTTTATCTGAAGAAACGCGGCGGGTGTTTTGGGGCTGCTTCGCAGCCCAGCGCGGGCGATGCGGCGTTCCGACAAGCCCGCTCGCCACAGAAGCCCTACAAACCATCAATATGCCGATAATCCACGCACAACCCCGCAGCTAGCTCCCGGGCCCGCCCCAAGCGTATCGGCCCACGTTCGATATCCACCAGCAAGCCCTGGCACTGCAGCACTGGCAATGCGCCGATATCTTTCAACCGGCCATCGGTAATCACCAGTAATCGCTGCTGTTCAGCCGGATGCCGCTTGCGCCGTGCTACCAGCCAATGCCCGGCCTCGGTCAATGCAGCGAGCAAACGGCGTCCCGCCACCCGCCCCCCAGTCCATCCAGCCAACGGCCCAGGCCCTTCGCCGCTTTCAAGCCTTGGACCTGCCAGTTCGGCACCTGCCCGCAGGCCGTCAACAACGCCAGCCGTGCCCGTTGCCGATAGGCATCGTCAAACACCTGCGCCAGCAAGCCCTTGGCATCGCTCAACGCCTGGTGGCGCCGCGTGGAAGCCGAGGCATCGACAATGACCAGCCATAACTCATGGGCCGAGCGGCTGCGCAGGTGAAAGCGCAAGTCTTCGCGGGACTGCGGCCTGCCCGCCAGCAAGGTGCCCGGCCAGTTGACCACGCCCCTGCTGCGCGCTACGCGCCTTACCCTGCCGGCCCCCTGTCCAATCGCCCGGCTTTGGGGCGGGCATCCACCCCCCGTGTCAGATCGGGGGGCGGATGCCTAGGGCTTTTTGGGCCAGGCCGGCACCTCTCGGCGAGCGCCCATGGGCAACGCAGGCGCGGGCATATCGCCCCACTGGCCTTGGCCTGGCGAGTTATCTGAAGGCTGGGGCGCCTGGCCCTGATCGGGCATGCTCGCAGGCGAAGAGTGTTCCTGGCGACGGTGACGCAGGGCAAATTCGGCCACAGCCTCTATATCTTCTTCAGCGATGGCCACGGCACCACGCCACGCGGCATGGGCCCGCGCCCCGCGCAACCACACCAGATCGGCACGCAGGCCATCGACCCCGGCGGCAAAACAGCGCTGGCTAATCTGCGCCAGGGTCTGATCATCCAGGGCGATGCTGTCCAGGCGCGCACGGGCCTGGGTGCAGCGTTCGCGCAACGCCGCTTGTTGTTCGGCCCACTGCGCACAGAAGGCTGCTGGGTCGCTGTCGAAATCCAGGCGGCGGCGGATGATCTGCCCACGCTCGGCCGGCAGGGTCTGCCCGCTCAACGCCACATTGAAGCCAAAGCGGTCGAGCAGTTGCGGGCGCAATTCGCCCTCTTCCGGGTTCATCGTGCCGATCAGCACAAAACGCGCCGGATGCCGGTGGGAAATGCCGTCGCGCTCGATCAGGTTGGTGCCACTGGCGGCGACGTCGAGCAGCAGGTCCACCAGGTGATCGGGCAGCAGGTTGACTTCGTCCACATACAACACGCCGCCATCAGCCTTGGCCAGCACGCCCGGGGAAAACTGCGCACGGCCTTCGGCCAAGGCCGCGTCCAGGTCCAGGGTGCCCACCAGCCTTTCTTCAGTGGCGCCCAAGGGCAAGGTGACAAACTGCCCGCTGGCCAACAGATCCGCCAGGCCGCGGGCCAGGGTGGACTTGGCCATGCCACGCGGGCCTTCGATCAGCACGCCGCCGATCTTCGGGTCGATGGCGGCCAGGCATAGCGCAAGCTTCAGGTCGTCGGCGCCGACTACAGCCGACAGTGGAAAATGCGGGGTGTCAGTCATACTGATATCTCGATGATTTCTGTCGCGCCCCTGTAGGAGCGAGCTTGCTCGCGAAAATAGTCAACGTTGACGCGAGTATTGATGAGCGCGTTGCCCTTGGGTTTTTCGCGAGCAAGCTCGCTCCTACAGTGACACTGAGCATCACGGCATACGATCAGCATCAGGTGTCTTCTTCTATGTCCAGCAGCAGGTTTTCCAATGCCTCGCGGTACGCCCCCGGCTCCTGCCACATGCCGCGCTGCTGGGCTTCGAGCATACGCTCGGTCATGTCACGCAGGGCATCGGGGTTGTGCTGTTGCACAAACGCCCGGGTGTCGGGGTCGAGCAGATAGGCATCGGCCAGCAATGCATATTGATGATCGTCGATCAGCGCGGTGGTAGCGTCGAAGGCGAACAAATTGTCCACCGTTGCCGCCATCTCGAACGCACCTTTATAGCCATGGCGCTTGACCCCTTCGATCCACTTGGGATTGGCCGCGCGGGAACGGATCACCCGATTCAGCTCTTCCTTCAGCGTGCGAATCTTCGGCAAGTCCGGCTGGCTATGGTCGCCATGGTAGCTGGCCGCCTTGGCGCCACTGAGGGTTTCCACGGCGGCGAGCATGCCACCCTGGAATTGATAGTAGTCATTGGAGTCGAGCAGGTCGTGCTCGCGGTTGTCCTGGTTCTGCAACACCGCCTGCACTTGGCTCAGGCGCTGGGCGAACTGTTCGCGAGCGGCGGTGCCCTCATCGGCACCGCCATAGGCGTAGCCGCCCCAATTGAGGTAGACCTCGGCCAGGTCTTCGCGGCTTTGCCATAGACGACCGTCAATTGCGCCCTGTACGCCCGCGCCATAGGCACCGGGCTTGGCGCCGAAGATACGCCAGCCAGCCTGCTTGGCCGCTGCCTCCTCATCCAGGCCAGACTTGAGCAGCGCATCACGCTCGCTGCGTACCTTGGCTGCCAGGGGGTTCATGTCGTCCGGCTCATCCAGCGCCGCTACCGCCTGCACGGCGGCATCGAACAGCCGGATCAGGTTGGCGAAGGCATCACGGAAGAAACCGGACACCCGCAACGTGACGTCAACTCGCGGGCGGTCGAGCAAGCTGATGGGCAGGATTTCAAAGTCATCGACCCGCTGGCTGCCTGTGGCCCACACCGGTCGCACGCCCATCAGCGCCATGGCCTGGGCAATATCGTCACCGCCGGTACGCATGGTCGCGGTGCCCCACACCGAAAGCCCGAGTTGGCGCAAATGGTCGCCATGGTCCTGCAGGTGCCGCTCAAGCATCAGGTCTGCGGACTGGAAGCCGATCCGCCAGGCGGTGGTGGTCGGCAAATTGCGCACATCGACGGTAAAAAGTTACGCCCCGTCGGCAGTACATCAAGGCGCCCACGGCTCGGCGCACCACTGGGGCCGGCCGGCACGAAGCGACCGCCCAGGGCATCCAGCAAGCCGCGCATTTCTGCCGGACCGCAGGCATCCAGGCGCGGCGCGACGACGATGCGCAGGCTTTCGATCACCGATTTCACATCTTCCCAACCCGGCTCCTCAAGCTGCTCAAGCGGCCCTTCCAGCGCCTGTTCGATCAGCCGCGCCGCATACAACTCCAGGCGCTCACGGGTATCGCCGGCGGTGCGCCACAACTGGTCGTCGATCTTCTGCAACACCTCGGGACGGCGCCCGGTCCAGGGTTCGGCCAGGGCGCAATCCAGCGGGTCAAAGCCCAGTTCAAAAGCCTTGGCCAACACGCGCAGCAGGCTCGATTGCGGGCCGCGCCCATCGCCACGCGGGATGCGCAGCAGGGCCAACAAGGTGTCGATACGCAGGCGACCTTCGGGCGATTCACCAAAAATATGCAGGCCGTCGCGGATCTGCGATTCCTTCAAGTCGCACAGGTAGGTATCCAGGCGCGGCAGCCAGACGGCGGCGTCGGCTTCCTTATCCAGCTCAAGCTCTTGGTCGATGCGGGTTTCGCGTACCAGCTTGAGGATGTCCTTTTGTAGCTCCAGGGCGCGTCGTGGGTCGAGTAATTGCGCTTCGTAATACTCGTCCGCCAACAGCTCCAGGTTGCGCAGCGGGCCATAGGTCTCGGCGCGGGTCAACGGCGGCATCAAATGGTCGATGATCACGGCCTGGGTGCGGCGCTTGGCCTGAGCCCCCTCGCCCGGGTCGTTGACGATAAACGGATAGATATTGGGCAGCGGCCCCAGCAGCGCATCCGGCCAGCAGTTTTCGGACAACCCGACGCCCTTGCCCGGCAGCCACTCCAGATTGCCGTGCTTGCCCACATGAATGACAGCGTGGGCGCCGTAGGTGTTGCGCAACCAGAAATAGAACGCCAGGTAAGCGTGGGGCGGCACCAGGTCCGGGTCGTGGTAAACCGCGCTGGCATCCACCTGGTATCCCCGTGCAGGCTGGATGCCGACAAAGGTCAGGCCCAGGCGCAGGCCGGCGATCATCATGCGCCCGTCACGGCACATCGGATCGTTATGGGGCGAGCCCCAGCGTGCCAACACGGCCTGGCGGTTGGCCTCGGGCAAGCGATTGAACATCGCCTGGTAATCGTCCAGGCCCAGGCTTTGGTGGCAGGGGCGCAGGTCGAGGCTGTCCAGATCGTTGGTCACACCGCCGAGCAGCTCGTGGATCAAGGCCGTGCCGCTGTCTGGCAAGGTGGATGGCAGCGGATAACCCTCCGCTTGCAGAGCGCGCAGGATATTCAAGGCGGCGGCCGGGGTATCCAGGCCCACACCGTTGCCAATGCGCCCGTCGCGGGTCGGGTAGTTGGCGAGGATCAGGGCGATGCGTTTATCAGCATTCGGCACCCGTGCCAGCTCGACCCAGCGCCGTGCCAGCTCGGCCACGAAATCCATGCGCTCGGGCGCGGCGCGATAGCACACCACATCCGACTGACTGCGCTCGCTGCGCCAAGCCAGGTCCTTGAAGCTGATGGGGCGGCTGATGATCCGCCCGTCCAGTTCTGGCAAGGCGATGTGCATGGCCAGGTCGCGCGGGCCCAGGCCTTGCTCGCTGGCTTCCCAGCCGGGCTGGTTGTCCTGGGCGCAGATGGCCTGAATCACCGGGATATTGCGGCGGAACGGGCGCAGATGGGGCGCTTCGGGGCTGGATTGGGCAAAGCCGGTGGTGTTGAGAATCACCGCTGCCCCCACCTCGTCCAGCAGATCCTCGACCACCGTCAGGCAGCCGGGCTCTTTCAAACTGGCCACCGCCATTGGCAGCGGGTTGAGGCCCGCGGCCTGCAGGCGCTGGCAGAACACATCGATAAAAGCGGTATTGGCCGCCTGCAAGTGCGAGCGGTAGAACAGCACCGCCGCCACCGGCCATGCGGCGTTCCAGTCTGCCTGCCAGTCATTCAGGCGCGCATTGGCCTTGTGCGGATGATAAATCGCGGTGCGCGGCAGGGTTTGCGGCTCGCCCCAGGCGTAATCGCGCTCCAGATAGCTGCTGGCCAGGCAGCGATAGAAATCCAGTGCATTCCCCAGTCCACCCTGGCGCAAAAAGTGCCACAGGCGGTCACGCGCTGGCGCATCCACGGTGCTCAGGCCACTGAGTTCGGGATCGGGACGGTCATCCCCCGGCACCAGGATCAACTGCACGCCCTGCTCGGCCAATTCCACCAGGCGCTGGATACCGTAGCGCCAATAGCCAATGCCACCATGCAGGGATATCAGGATGACCTTGGCGTGGCGCAGCACTTCGTCCACATACAGGTCCACCGACGCGTGGTTCTGCACCTGCATCGGGTTGGCCAGGCGCAGGCTCGGATAGTCGTCGGGCAGTTGCTGGGCCGCTTCGGCCAATAGCGCCAGGCTGGAATCACCGCTGCACAGGATCACCAGCTCGGCGGGAGTTTGTCCAAGGTCGGCGATGTTGTCATCGGAGACGAAACCACCGGGCTGGGTCCTGAGCAGATGCATGGGTTAAACGCTAAGGGCGGCGCGCAATTGCGCTTCGAGGCCCGCTGCGTCCAGGTCCTGGCCGATCAGCACCAGGCGCGTGATGCGTGCTTCATCAGCCCCCCAGGCGCGGTCAAAGTGCTTGTCGAAGCGCGTACCCACGCCCTGGATCAGCAGGCGCATCGGTTTGTTGGGGATCGCGGCGAAGCCTTTGACCCGCAGGATGCCGTGCTGCACCACCAATTGGGTCAGGGCGTCGAGCAGCAGCGCTTCATCCGCCTGGGGCAGGTCGATGGAGATGGAATCAAACGCATCATGGTCGTGATCGTCTTCACCTTCGTGGTGGTGATCGTGATGGCTATGGCGCCCGTCGATATGCTCCTCGGAACCCGCGCCCAGGCCAATCAACACGTCCAGGGGGCAGACGGCCGCTGCTGGCTTCGACGATTTTCACCGCGGGCGGCAGTTCTTCGGCCACTTCCAGGCGTACACGGGCCAGGTCTTCGGCGCTGATCAGGTCGGTTTTGTTGAGGATCACCAGGTCGGCGCTGGCCAGTTGGTCGGCAAACAGCTCGTGCAGTGGCGATTCGTGGTCCAGGTTGGGATCCAGCTTGCGCTGGGCGTCGACCTGGTCCGGGAACGCGGCAAAGGTGCCGGCAGCCACGGCCGGGCTGTCGACCACGGTGATCACCGCGTCTACCGTGCAGGCGCTGCGGATTTCCGGCCACTGGAAGGCCTGCACCAAAGGCTTGGGCAGGGCCAGGCCGGAGGTTTCGATGAGGATATGGTCCAAGTCGCCACGGCGCGCCACCAGTTCACGCATCACCGGGAAGAACTCTTCCTGCACGGTGCAGCACAGGCAGCCGTTGGCCAGCTCATAGACCCGACCGTTGGCTTCTTCCTCGGTACAACCGATGGAGCACTGCTTGAGGATCTCGCCATCGATGCCCAGTTCGCCGAATTCGTTGACGATCACGGCAATGCGGCGGCCCTGGGCGTTGTCCAGCATATGGCGCAGCAAGGTGGTTTTGCCCGAACCCAGAAAGCCGGTGACGATAGTGACGGGGAGTTTGGCCAGTGTTTTCATCGGATGCCCTTTGGGGCGGGCATACGGGACGATAGGCCCTGCGACGGCGCGCAGCGGCAGATTTCGTCACCGGATCACCCCGCCCGGTTGAATTGGAAAATCGGTTGCGAGGCAGGTCTCCTGGCTTGGGGCTTGCCGGCCTTGTGGCTGGCGCTGACTGCGCCTTCCCGCCTGTTCAGGCAGTGGCGTGGCAGTCAGATGAACCCTTTACAGTTGCGGGGGCAGCCGCGGCATCGACCGCGTTCCCTTCTTAGCTTCGACCTGGGCCGAAGAACCTCGAAGGCGCAAGGCTACGCAGTGCCAGTGAGCGGGTCAATGTCGGCAAGCCGAGATCAATAATTTACCCGCCAGCTTGGATTAAAACTCTGTATGACTTTGCGCATCTCGACGAGGAACGGATTTGTTGCGAGCGCCACACACCTATCGGCTCGTCCAGTTGCAGCCCTGTCGGCACTGCTACAGGAGTGCAATTGCGGTGAGCGCCCAATACAGCAATACATTCGAGGATCTGTCATGACACTTTCAATACTTCAACCCAATAGCATCTACACCCCGCCCCTCACGCTGGGCGACAACCGCAACCAGCAAATCCCCGCTAAAACCGACACTGCCCAGAACCAATGGACGGATGACACCAGCGGCAGCAATCGCACAACGCGTGCGACACCGAGGGCATCATCTCAAGTGCGCTCTCCTTCGTCCTACAGCAACAAGCGTCTACTCCAAGAGGTGAAGAACCATTTTAATGAGTACGCAGCAGGGGCCGGTGACAAGTACGTTAACTTCAATGAATTGAAAGAAGCCGCCGGCCTGCTGCCTACCACTCGAACCTTTTCTACACACGCGTCAGCAGTTGCCAAGGAACTTCTCAACCGTTCTCGCCTGCTTAACGAGTTGGATATCGGAGTTGGTTTCACTTGGGATGGGCGAGGATTGCAAGACCAAAGGTTCGATCATGCCAACCTTGACTCCCTGATCAACAGGCTGCCTAACAAGCCTAGAATCAGATTTGTATCCTAAGGATAAAACCTGATCAGCCAGGCACCTGTCCCACCAGCAATCGATAGGCCTGACGAAACTGCAAACATCCCTTGCAGGGGAATACCAACCCCATAAAACCAGACAGGATAGGGTTGGAGAACGGATCGCGCAGTGCATGTACAACGGGCAAGGCGCGCGACCAGCGGCCTTGCTCACTGCCCTGGATCTCAATTCGTCAGGTGTAGTGCTGTGCGCCCGCAGCCTTGGTGATGAGATCGGGCGGATTGATCGGGCCATGACTTCTGACGAAAAAGTCGAAACACCCCTTCCCCGTCAGGTCGATGGCCAATGTCGACTGATTTTTGCTGCGGTTGTAGTCCAGAAAGGTCTCACCCGCTTTGCCAGACAGTTTGCGGACGAACGTCAGTTTGTCGATTCCGGCTTTGCTCAGCAGGGTCGAAATGTCGATCTTGTCGCTATTAGTTCTTGAAGCGACGCTAGCAAACCGTTTGCGCGCGACACCACCCAACTATCGCGCCTAGAACCGGTGCAGTTACATATATGCTCAGAAGATATTTTTTTATATTTCGGCAACAGACGAATATCTGTTCATATTTTTTTTATGAACCGGGCATCGAACTCAGCACTTTTCTGCGCGTGTGCACTCGCTCAATTGACGGAATCACCCTGGCCATGCTCTCCTACACATCTTGTTTCAGGTGCCCTTCACAGGGTGAAACGGGAAACCGGTGACCCATGCCTGCATGACAGTCCGGTGCTGCCCCCGCAACGGTAAGCGAGCGAAGTATCAGATCCACTGTGCCTAGCGGCATGGGAAGGCGATGCTTTTATGACCCAGTGTCCCTCGCAAGCCCGGAGACCGGCCCGAAAATCAGATAACAAACCCGCGGTGGGCGGGCGCTGTTCAGAACCCTGCGTGCCTGGCTCGCGGGGTTTTCATGCGCTCGTACCACCCTGACACTCGAAAGGGACGCGCCATGTCGATCATCAGCAGCACCTCGCACTCCGCCAGCCACACCGCCACCCTGAGCCAACGCCTGACCGCCGCCATCGGTGCGTCGATCCTCGGCGCGTGCCTGGTGTATTTCGCCGGATTTTCGCATATCGAGGCCGTCCACAACGCCGCCCACGATACGCGCCACAGCGCCGCCTTCCCGTGCCATTGAGACCTGCTGCCATGATCAAGCGAATTGCGCAAACCGCAGGTTTCAGCGGCCTGCTGGCCGCCCTGTTACTGACCCTGCTGCAAAGTTTCTGGGTGGCGCCGCTGATTCTGCAGGCGGAAACCTTCGAAAACGCCCCGGTCGCGACCCAGGCGCATGAGCATGCGCCTGGCGCTGCGGCCCACAGCCACGACGCCCAAGCCTGGGAGCCGGAAGATGGCTGGCAGCGCGTGCTGTCTAACACCGGCGCTAACCTGGTGGTCGCCGTAGGTTTTGCGCTGATGCTCGCCGGCCTCTACACCCTGCGTGCCCCGACCCGCACCGCCCAGGGCTTGCTCTGGGGCCTGGCCGGCTATGCGACCTTTGTCTTGGCGCCGACCCTTGGCCTGCCCCCGGAACTGCCCGGCACCGCTGCGGCGGACCTGGCGCAACGGCAGGTCTGGTGGATCGGCACCGCAGCCTCCACCGCCGCCGGCATTGCGCTGATCGTGTTTGGCCGCAACTGGCTGCTGAAGATCCTTGGCATCGCGATCCTGGCCGTGCCCCATGTGATCGGCGCACCACAACCGCAAGTGCACTCGATGCTCGCCCCAGAAGCCCTGGAAGCGCAGTTCAAGATCGCGTCGCAGTTGACCAACGTCGCGTTCTGGCTGGCCCTGGGCCTGATCAGCGCCTGGTGGTTCCGGCGTAATCGCGACGATCAGTACTCGGCATGAACACTACGCCGACCCTGGTGGTCGGCCTGGGTTGCCAGAGCGGTTGCAGCGTCGAGGCGTTATCGGCGCTGTTCAATGCGGCCTTGGCTGGCGCGGGCATCAACCCTCGCCAAATCACCGCGCTGGCCAGTATCGACCGCAAGCAGAATGAGCCCGGATTACTGGCGCTGGCAGCCGACCTGGGTTTACCGCTACAGTTTTTCAGTGCCGAGCACCTGGCGAGCCACGCGGCGCAACTGAGTCACCGGTCCGCTGTCGCCTTTGCCCACACCGGCTGCTACGGCATCGCCGAAAGCGCCGCCCTGGCGCTGGCCGAACGCCTGGCCCAGCGCCCCGCCCGGCTGCTGATCCCGCGCCAAAAAGAGCCCGCAAGCCACCTTTGCATTGGCGTGTGCCGGATGAATTCCCGATAATCCCCCCACCCTGATCATGAGCGGTCTTCATCTACAGCCCGCCTCACCCGCTTTTTCACAGGAATGTCCCCATGACCGTCTACTTCATCGGCGCCGGCCCCGGCGATCCGGAACTGATTACCGTCAAGGGCCAGCGGCTGATCCGCAGTTGCCCGGTGATTATCTATGCCGGCTCCCTGGTACCCGCCGCTGTGCTCGAAGGCCATCAGGCTGAAAAAGTGGTCAACAGCGCCGAATTGCACCTGGAGCAGATCATTGACCTGATCAAGGACGCCCATGAAAAAGGCCAGGACGTGGCGCGGGTACATTCAGGCGACCCGAGCCTGTATGGGGCCATTGGCGAGCAAATCCGCCGTTTGCGCGAGTTGGGGATTGCCTTCCAGATCATTCCAGGCGTCACGGCGGTGGCCGCTTGTGCAGCCTTGCTGGAGACCGAGTTGACCCTGCCGGATATCGCCCAAAGCGTGATCCTGACCCGCTATGCCGATAAAACCACGATGCCGGCGGGTGAAGCCTTCGACAGCCTGGCCAGCCATGGCACGACCATGGCGGTGCACTTGGGGGTCAATCATCTGCAGAAGATCGTCAGCGAACTGTTACCCCATTACGGTGCAGACTGCCCAATAGCCGTGGTGCACCGGGCGACTTGGCCGGATCAGGATTGGGCGATTGGCACCTTGGCGGATATTGTCGAAAAAGTCGCGGCGAAGGGTTTCAGGCGCACCGCGCTGATTGTGGTGGGACGGGTGTTGGCCAGTGACAGCTTTAGCGAATCCTCATTGTATCGTGCAGGCCACGCCCACCTCTACCGGCCCTGACACCGCGCAAGACACTGTGTGGGAGCTGGCTTGCCTGCGATAGCCATAGGTATCTACACAACTTTCAGAAACTGACGAACTCCTCCGTGGCGAGCGGGCTTGCCACAACTGCGCTATCTGCCTGGATTTAGGTGTTGCGGCAAAGTTGTGTAGATACCGATGCTGCGATAGCGGTGAAACAGTCGATAGATAAGTCGCCTGGCGCACCGTCATCGCAGGCAAGCCAGCTCCCACAGTTGATTCTCTTTGTTAGATAGCTCGTGCAACTCATTAATTTAAATCAATAAAAAACGGCGCTCACGGGCGCCGTTTTTGTTTGCAGCGAACGCCTTAGTAGTAGGCGTTTTCTTTCTGCGTATGGTCGGTCACGTCACGTACGCCCTTGAGCTCGGGAATCCGCTCCAGCAGTGTACGCTCGATACCTTCACGCAAGGTCACGTCAGCCTGGCCGCAGCCCTGGCAGCCGCCACCGAACTTGAGGACGGCGATACCGTCATCCACCACGTCGATCAGGCTGACCTGCCCGCCATGGCTGGCCAGGCCCGGATTGATCTCGGTTTGCAGGTAGTAATTGATGCGCTCGTTGACCGGGCTGTCGGCATTGACGTTCGGCACCTTGGCGTTAGGCGCCTTGATGGTCAGTTGGCCCCCCATGCGGTCCGTGGCGTAGTCGACCACGGCGTCGTCAGGGAAGGCTTCGCTGAAGGCATCGATATACGCGGTGAAGCTCTTGAGCCCCAGGGCGGTGTCTTCAGGCTTCTCTTCCCCCGGCTTGCAGTAGGCAATGCACGTCTCTGCGTACTGGGTGCCAGGCTGGGTAATGAAGACGCGGATGCCGATGCCCGGGGTGTTCTGCTTAGATAGCAGATCGGCCAGATAATCGTGGGCGGCGTCGGTAATGGTTATGGCAGTCATGGGAACTCCTCACAGGCTTGGCGGCAGTTTACGCCAATCGCCGCGACGGCACAAAGTCCTAGTATTTTTGTCAGGCAAATCCACATCTACAGGTTCTCGTAGCGGTTCATATCCAGCACACCCTCTTCCGCCGGCGTGGTTTCGTGCAGGTATTGCGACATGTCGTGGAAGTACTCCCAGAACTGCGGGTGACTGCGGCGAATGCCCCAGCGCTCGACAATCCGCTCAAAGCGCTTGGTATCCCTGGCCAACTCCATGTCTTCGACGAACTCTGGTACATCCTCGGCCGGCACGTTGAAGATGAAGTTGGGGTAGCTGCTGAGCACACCTGGGTAGATCGTCAAGGTATCCAGGCCCGGCTGATAGCGATAGGCCTCGCCCAGCATGAACGCCACGTTGCTGTGGGCACGGTTGCGCAGCAGGCTGTAGACCTCGCGCTGGCCGCTGCGGGTCTGGATACGCAGCAAGGTGGCTTCCGGCAGTTGCTCGATCACCTTCAACCCGGCCGCCGGTCTGGAAACCAGGCGACTGAGGCTCTGCTCGGCATCGCGCAGTTGCGGATCGATACCGGGGCGCGAGCAGTAGGCGCTGATACAGCGGTTGATCGGGTCGGGGCTGGCATTCAAACCGCCATAACGGGCGAGCAATTGGTTGGCAAAGTCGCGCTTGGGGTCCTTCTCATCCAGCCTCAGGCCGGTTGGCTTGTCGTTGTCGATAGCTTCATAGTCCAGCCACAACTTGACCTTACCGCTGTTCTGGTACCAGTCATCGAGGAACCCATCCCGCGAGTCTGCAGGCATCAGGCGCAGGAAGTTCTGCTCGGCGCCATTGCGGATCAGGTCAAAGTACAGGCGGGTCTGGGCCTGGTGCGAGACATTGCCGAACACGTCGAAATTGACCGCCAACTGGTAATAGGTGCGCTCAAGCAACGGGAAATCGAACAGCCACATCGTCTGCGGCACCTCGCCAATCAGGCCCTTGGTCACCGAGGCGCTGTCGAAATGGCGGAAAATGCTCAGCAACGCATTGTCGTTACCGGCCCACAGGGTGGACCAACCTGGCGCCGGCAAGTGCGCGTAGTTATCGCGACGCAGGGCCTCGTATTCATTGCGCTTGTCGCGATAGGCCAGCCACAGGCTCAACACACTGCCGACATCATCGTTCTGCCCCGGCATCGCCAGCAACGGCGTAGCCTGGCCGCGATAACGCGCATCGGTGATGTACAGGTCGTGGTCCGGGTCCTGGAACAGGGTCCAGAAGTTGTCGCGGATCACGTCCGTGGCGATCTGCCCACGGCACACTGGCCCGCGGATAAAGGTACGTACGAAGTATTCAGCGTTATCGAGCATGAACTGGTAACGCGCCTTGGCCGGGATCGCCTCGAAGGTTTCGAACGGGTTGGCCCGGCGGCCAGGGCCGTAGCCCGGCAGCGCCGTGACCTGCCAGTCGCCGCTATAGAACAGCGACTTGATCCGCGCCATCTTCGCCGCGCTGAACGGGTAGGTAATGTGGGTCTTGTGCACGATCACCCCTTGTACCGGCCACAGGCGGTAGTACACCTGGGTGCCCGGGTCGTCATTGGGGCGACGGGTGTTGATCAGGTCGATCGGCTGGCCGCTGGGCGTACGCGAGCGCACCCATTGGAAGTAATGCCCCGGCTCACCGCCTTCGAAATAGATATGGGCAAGGAACAAATGCTCGAACAACCAGCGCGCCACCAGGCTTTCGCGGGCACCGGGCTGGTTCAGCAGGTTTTCCCATTGCTGCACCTGCAAGGCTTCCTGGGCATTGGGCGCCAGGCCTTGCTCATCAATCGGCGCGCCGGACGCGAGCCAGCGTTGCAGGGTCTGGTATTGCTGGTCGGTCAGCCCAGTGACGGCCAGGGGCATGCCTTCCTTGGGGTGCGCGCCTGCGTAGGCGTCGAACTCCCCCGGCAGCGGGCACATGTTCTGGCGGTTCAGGCCCAGCACAATGTCATCGGGCAACTTGGCATTGGGTGCCAAGGGGGTGTTATGGCCCAGCTCCAGCATGCGCGCCATCATCGCAGCCTGGGTGCCCTGGGCATCCAGTACCGAGGCAAAGCCCTGGCGTTGCCAGGCGGCCTTGCCAAAGGCGTCATAAAACAACCGGGTCGGCTGCGCCGCCTGGCTGCGCTCGCCGTCATACACCGGCGCTTTGCTTGCGCCGCGTGCCGCGCCTTCGCCACTGCCCAGGTTGAGCTGGCAGGCAGAGTCATAGCAGGCATGGCAAGCCACGCATTTCTCGGTGAAGATCGGTTGAATGTCGCGGGTATAGGAAATCGCCGGGGCGGGTCCGTTGGCCTGTGCGATACAGGCGACCAGCGCCAAGGCGGCGCTGGTAATGAGGCGAAGTGACATGTATCCGGTCCCGATTCAATGCGTGCGCTGAAAAATTGCTGCGATTCTACCGATGTCGGCACCCCATCAACATGAGCGATATTCATGCAAAACCCTGGCATGCTCTAAAAGCGCACAGGTTTGCTATGATCCACGCCCTCCGTAATGCCTGATTAGAGTAGTCCCATGTCCGATCGTAGCACTCGCCTGCAAGCCCTCCAGCAAGCCCTCAAGGAACGCATCCTGATCCTCGATGGCGGTATGGGCACGATGATCCAGAGCTACAAGCTGGAGGAAGAGGACTACCGTGGCAAACGCTTCGCCGACTGGCCGAGCGACGTCAAGGGCAACAACGACCTGCTGATCCTGACTCGCCCGGACGTGATCGGCGGGATCGAGAAGGCGTACCTGGATGCCGGCGCCGATATCCTCGAAACCAACACCTTCAACGCCACCCAGGTGTCCCAGGCCGACTACGGCATGGAGGCGCTGGCCTATGAGCTGAACCTGGAAGGCGCGCGCCTGGCGCGTAAGGTCGCCGACGCCAAGACCCTGGAAACCCCGGACAAGCCGCGCTTTGTCGCCGGCGTGCTCGGCCCGACCAGCCGCACCTGCTCGCTGTCGCCCGACGTGAACAACCCCGGCTACCGCAACGTGACCTTCGATGAACTGGTGGAGAACTACACCGAGGCCACCAAAGGCCTGATCGAAGGCGGTGCGGACATGATCCTCATCGAAACCATCTTCGACACCCTCAACGCCAAGGCGGCGATCTTCGCCGTGCAGGGCGTGTATGAAGAGCTTGGCGTCGAGCTGCCGATCATGATTTCCGGCACCATCACCGACGCGTCCGGGCGCACCCTGTCGGGCCAGACCACCGAGGCGTTCTGGAACTCCATCGCCCACGCCAAGCCGATTTCCGTGGGTTTGAACTGCGCCCTGGGCGCCAGTGAGTTGCGGCCGTACCTTGAAGAGCTGTCGAACAAGGCCGACACCTACGTGTCTGCCCACCCCAACGCCGGCCTGCCCAACGAATTCGGCGAGTACGACGAACTGCCCTCGCAAACCGCCAAGGTCATCGAAGAGTTTGCCCAGAGCGGTTTCCTCAATATCGTCGGCGGCTGCTGCGGCACCACGCCTGGGCATATCGAGGCCATCGCCAAGGCCGTGGCCGGCTATGCGCCGCGCCCGATCCCGGACATCCCCAAGGCCTGCCGCCTGTCGGGCCTGGAACCGTTCACCATCGATCGCCAGTCGTTGTTCGTCAACGTCGGCGAGCGTACCAACATTACCGGCTCGGCCAAGTTCGCCCGGCTGATTCGCGAAGACAACTACACCGAAGCCCTGGAAGTCGCCCTGCAACAGGTGGAAGCCGGCGCCCAGGTGATCGATATCAACATGGACGAGGGCATGCTCGATTCGAAGAAGGCCATGGTGACCTTCCTCAATCTGATTGCCGGCGAGCCGGATATCTCCCGGGTACCGATCATGATCGACTCCTCCAAGTGGGAAGTGATCGAGGCCGGCCTCAAGTGCATCCAGGGCAAGGGCATCGTCAACTCCATCAGCATGAAGGAAGGCGTCGAGCAGTTCATCCATCACGCCAAACTGTGCAAGCGCTACGGCGCGGCGGTGGTGGTGATGGCGTTCGACGAAGCCGGCCAGGCCGACACCGAGGCGCGCAAAAAAGAGATCTGCAAGCGCTCCTACGACATTCTGGTCAATGAAGTGGGCTTCCCGCCGCAAGACATCATCTTCGACCCGAACATCTTCGCCGTGGCGACCGGCATCGAAGAGCACAACAACTATGCCGTGGACTTTATCAACGCTTGCGCCTACATCCGCGATGAGCTGCCGTACGCACTGACCTCCGGCGGCGTGTCCAACGTGTCGTTCTCGTTCCGGGGCAACAACCCGGTGCGCGAGGCGATCCACTCGGTGTTCCTGCTGTATGCGATCCGCAACGGCTTGACCATGGGCATCGTCAACGCCGGCCAGTTGGAAATCTACGACCAGATTCCCGCCGAACTGCGTGACGCCGTCGAAGACGTGGTGCTCAACCGCACCCCGGAAGGCACCGACGCCCTCCTCGCCATCGCCGACAAGTACAAGGGCGATGGCAGCGTCAAGGAAGCCGAGACCGAGGAGTGGCGTGGCTGGGACGTCAACAAGCGCCTGGAACACGCGCTGGTCAAGGGCATCACCACCCATATCGTTGAAGATACCGAAGAATCGCGGCTGTCCTTCGCACGCCCGATCGAGGTGATCGAAGGCCCGCTGATGTCCGGCATGAACATCGTCGGCGACCTGTTCGGCGCCGGCAAAATGTTCCTGCCCCAGGTGGTGAAATCCGCGCGGGTGATGAAGCAGGCCGTGGCCCACTTGATTCCATTTATCGAACTGGAAAAGGGCGACAAGCCGGAAGCCAAGGGCAAGATCCTCATGGCCACGGTCAAGGGCGACGTGCACGACATCGGCAAGAACATTGTCGGCGTGGTTCTGGGTTGCAACGGCTACGACATTGTCGACCTGGGCGTGATGGTCCCGGCCGAGAAAATTCTGCAAGTGGCCAAGGAACAGAAGTGCGACATCATCGGCCTGTCCGGGCTGATCACGCCGTCCCTGGATGAAATGGTGCACGTGGCCCGCGAGATGCAGCGCCAGAATTTCCACCTGCCCTTGATGATCGGTGGCGCCACCACCTCCAAGGCGCACACGGCGGTGAAGATCGAGCCCAAGTACAGCAACGACGCAGTGATCTACGTCACCGATGCCTCCCGCGCAGTGGGCGTGGCGACTCAGTTGCTGTCCAAGGAACTCAAGGCCGGGTTTGTCGAGAAGACCCGCCTGGAATACATCGACGTGCGTGAGCGCACGTCCAACCGCAGCGCCCGCACCGAGCGCCTGAGCTACGCGGCGGCCATCGCCAAGAAGCCACAGTTCGACTGGAGCACCTACACCCCGGTAGTGCCGACCTTTACCGGGGCCAAGGTGCTGGACAATATCGACCTCAAGGTCCTGGCCGAGTACATCGACTGGACGCCGTTCTTTATCTCCTGGGACCTGGCCGGCAAGTTCCCGCGCATCCTTACCGATGAAGTAGTGGGTGAAGCCGCCACCGCGCTGTACGCCGACGCCCAGGAAATGCTCAAGAAGTTGATCGACGAAAAACTCATCAGTGCTCGCGCCGTGTTCGGTTTCTGGCCGACCAACCAGGTGCAGGACGACGACTTGGAGGTCTACGGCGACGACGGCCAGCCGCTTGCCAAGCTGCATCACCTGCGCCAGCAGATCATCAAGACCGATGGCAAGCCGAACTTCTCCCTGGCCGACTTTGTTGCGCCCAAGGACAGCGGCGTGACCGACTATATCGGTGGGTTTATCACCACCGCCGGCATCGGCGCCGAGGAAGTGGCCAAGGCTTACCAGGATGCGGGCGACGACTACAACTCGATCATGGTCAAGGCCCTGGCCGACCGCCTGGCCGAGGCCTGTGCCGAGTGGCTGCACCAACAGGTGCGTAAAGACTACTGGGGCTACGCCAAGGATGAAGAGCTGGACAACGAGGCGCTGATCAAAGAGCAATACAGCGGCATCCGCCCTGCTCCGGGCTACCCGGCGTGCCCGGATCACACCGAGAAGGCCCAATTGTTCCAGCTCCTGGACCCCGAGGCCCGCGAAATGCACGCTGGTCGTAGCGGGGTGTTCCTCACCGAGCACTACGCGATGTTCCCGGCGGCAGCGGTCAGCGGCTGGTACTTCGCCCACCCGCAGGCGCAGTACTTTGCCGTGGGCAAGATCGACAAGGATCAGGTGACCAGCTACACCGCGCGCAAGGCGCAGGACCTGGCCGTGACCGAACGCTGGCTGGCACCGAACCTGGGATACGACAACTGAGAAACTGCTGCAAGGACCGGCAGTATTCACCCTGTGGGAATGGGGGCTTGCTTTCAGAATGGAGCTTCCTGTGAGAGTGGGGCTTCTGTGGCGAGGGGGCTTGTCCCCCGTTGGGCTGCGCAGCAGCCCCAAAACCTGCACCCTCGGTTGACCTGACACACCTCGGTGATCTCATTGGGGCTGCTGCGCAGCCCAACGGGGGACAAGCCCCCTCGCCACAGAAGTCCCCTCACCACAACAGAAGCCCCCTCACCACAGGAATGGCCGCTCAGAGATTCAACGCCTGGCGCTCCTGCCGGGTCAGGCGAATCGCCAAGGCTTTGCGGTGCTCCTCGCTCCAAGCCCCCAACTCGGCATAATCGCGCAAGTAGTCCGATCCGCTGTCGGGATAGCGTTCCTCCAAGGCTTCGGCCTTTTGCTCCACTTCATGGGCCAACGCCGAAAAGTCAGCGGCGTACTTGTGTTTCAGATAATTGAGCCAGTACTCCAGCCCCACCAGTTTTTCCTCGAACGCCGGGGTGCGCTCACGCTCCAGCACCGTGGCAGAAGCGCTTTCCAGGTCGGCTGGGGTCACTTCCGACAGCTCGCCATACAACATGCCAAAAGGTTGCCGGGGCAGGTCCAGGCGCTGCGCAAGTCCAATGCGCAAGGCCAGGCGAATCTCCGCTGGGTCAATGTCCGGACGGTTGTCGATAGTGGTCTGGGCAATCTCCTCCACGGCCTCCAGACGTAGCATGCTGCGGGCAAATTTCAACAGCCTGGCGCCGTCCTGCCCCTGTTCGGCGAGGTTCAGTGCTTGGAACTCCAGAACCCGGGTTTCAAGCTCGTTGAACATCAGGATTCGGCCATCTCCACACGTCACCTCGGGCATCAACGCCGTGGCCCGGGCAAACAGATCGCGGCGCAAGGACGGCTTTTTATCCATCGCCTCCAGCAGCGTCCACACCCGCTGCGTCAGGTCCGCCGGCGCCTCAAGAAAGTCCTCGGTATTGCGCAACTGCGAGAGCATGAAGAAAAAATCCGTGCTGCCTTCCTGGGCGAACAGTTGATTCCACAGGCGGTGTTTTGACGAATACGGTGCGACACCGGCAAACCAGCGCGCCTTCTGCTCCTGGGGCGTTTCGATGTCAGGATGATTGAGGGAGTAATCCGGAGAGTCGAAAGCCGCCAACTCATCGCGCTCCCGGTAGCCGCGGATCATGACGTCGAGCTGCTCGGCGGAAAAACCCAGGCCGTTGCCGGTCTGGGCCAGATAGACCTGCAGGCGCTCGCAGGCCGGTTGCTCAAGGCGGTTGCGTGACAGATCGGTCCCCGCCAGCAGTTGTCGATGCTGGGGTTCGAGTGCCGCTGCCGGCAGGGTCTCGATCCAGTTGTCTTGCAAGTCCAGAGTGCGCAGGCGTGGCATTTCCAGGACCGCCATTGGCCAATCGTCCAACAGGTTGTGCTGCAGATACAGCGTGTCCAGCCGGGCCAGACCACCTAGCTCCACCTCGGTCAACAGGTTCCCGCTCAGATCCAGCCATTCCAGTTCGCGCAGGGCCGACAGTTGTGCAGCCGTCTGCAGTTCATTGCTCGCCATATCCAGGCGCCGCAATGCCCGAAACTCAGCGAGGGCATCGGGTATGGCGCTCAAACCGTTGTGGCTGAGGGTTAATGTACGCACATGGGTAAAGGCCCGCAGAAACTCATTCGAGCCTTGGGCGGTGAGCCGGGTACGGCTCAGGTTCAGTTCGGTGACATGGGCAAAATAATTGGGCAGCCTGGGCAGATCCCCCAGCGAAAGCTCGGAAAAGTCCAGCACCTGTGTGCCGTCCAGGCCAGGTGCAAGCGGTATGGCGCGCAGGGTGTGACGCCAACTCTCCAACAGACGATCGGCCGCCCGGCGGCGATCCAGGGCACTGACCCAGCTGCCGTCCAGGTAGCCGTGAACATCCATCCAGTCGTTGAGCAGCGGCACCCATTGCGCGTATTGCGCTTCCCATTCATCCAGGCGGGCGTGGATCTGCTGCGCATCCAGGCCATGTTCGCCCAGCTCGTCGATGCGAGCCGCCGCCTGCAAGTCATCCAGGGCCGGGACCAGGCGTTGCAAGCGGGCGATTGGCGGCAACGGCGTCTGGGCAGCGGATACCGTGGGCAGCGCAACCAGCAGCTCAGGACGGCGCAAGGCATCTTCGGGAAAATATTCGGGCTTGCCCCCCGTCAGGCCTTGGGCAAGGAGCTCTCGGGGAATGCCCAAAGGCGCTTGCAGGGTGGTTGTCGGGTAACGGCGCGCAAATAGTCGTGCTTGGGCGCGTGTCGCCATGTCGAGGCGACAACCTCGCAGGTGGGTATTGAGCAGCAACCAGTCATGCCCGCTCAATGCCGCCTCGGGGATGCCTGTCACGGCGCTGTGGCTCAGATCCAGGCGTTGCAAGGACGGCAACTCCAACACCCCTTGCGGCCACTCATCGAGCGCACTGTGGCTCAGATCCAGGGTTCGCAGGCCACGCAGTGCACTGACATCCAGGCTGCGGATCGGGTTGTACGGCAAGCGCAGCGACACCAGCTCCGTCAGTTGGCTTAACTGTGCCTGTATCGCCGGGCTGACCACCAGCCAGTTATGGGAAAGGTCCAAGTGGCGCAGGGACGGGGTCTGCGCCAGCGCCGACGGCAGCTCGATCAGGTTGTTTCGGGCCAGGCTCAATGTGTCGAGCTGGGCGAACTGGCCGATCCAGCCATTGATGCCTTCCAACGAGACGCCGATATCACTCAGGTCCAAGCTGCGGACATGGCTGAAAGCTGTGGCCGGCAACCGTGGCAAATCGACCAGACTGGCGCCTGACAGGTCGAGGTGCGTGGCCGTGGCAGGCAACTCGGCGTCGGCGACCAGGCGCGACGACAGGCCGTGGCGCCAGCAATCCAGGAGCTTTTCAGTGGCCACCTGGCGTTCCACCTCCACCCTGCCGACACTGGACTCGTGATCCGACCATTGCTCCAGCACCTCGACCAGTTGAGCGTATTCCTCGCGCACCGTATTGACCCGATCCAACCGTTGACGCGCGGTCAGGCCCTGGGTCTTGAAACCGCCGAGGACCTGATCGACAAAGCCCCGGTCGCCACCTTTCAAATGGGCCAAGGCGCCCTCGCAATAGCTCTGCACCAGGCGCTGCTCATCCACCAGATGGGCCGGGTTGTCGTGCAGGTAGTCATACACCCGCATAAAATCATGGGCGTCGTATTCCGCCCAATTCATGTGCAAGCCGCGCCACAAGCGTTGGTGCCCGACAAACATCTCGCTCGGCACGTTGCGTAGCGGCGTCCCGCTGAAATCCACAAATTCCAGGTGTTCGAGTGCCAAGAGCCCTTCAGGCCAGGTGGACAGCGTGCCGGATATGCTCAAGCGGCGTAATGACGTCAGACCGCTGAGGTCCAGGACGGTCAGGCTGCCGGTCAGGGACAGTTGCTTGAGCCCGGTCATGCGCTCAAGTGGCTGCAGCACTTGCGGGGTGTAGGTCAGCGCCGGGCCGGTGATCGAGACCGCCGTCAGGCCTGAAACGTCCGCCAGGCGTTGGGTCACAGCCCCCAGCTGGCTGGGGCTCACGTATAGCTCCAACTGCTGCACATGAGCAAACGGCTTGAGTAACTGCGTGGGCTCCTGGGCCAGTAATCTGGCCCCCGACAGGTTCAGGGTTTGCACATGGGAAAAATCCGCGTCCCACTCAGGCAGCACCTCTTCTGCGCGCAGATTCAGTGTGGCGTGGGGAGCGCGGTTCCGATCAAAGCCTTGGCGCCAACAGTCAATGACATCATTCACCGCGCTCAGGCGCGAGGCATCGTCCCCCGCCCACGGCTCAAGCGTCGCACGCAAGGCCGTCAGCTCGCGCTGGCGGTTGGCAAACAGCAAGGCGATTTTCTGCTCGCTGTCGCCGTCGAGTCGGCGGGCCTCGATAAACTCCTGGACCTCATCATCAGCGATATTGGGGTAGGCATTACGGGCCTGGGCGACCAAATGCTCATCCATGCCCAGCAACTGACCGCGGCCGGACAACGCATAGCCCAGGCGCCCGCTCTGCAGGCGTATCGAGGGCCGCGACCTGGGGGCGCGCAGCTTCAGGATCTGCTCGGCGACCACCTGTCGATGGCGCCTGGCATAGGTCGCCAGCATCTGCTGCAGGTCCGCGCCCTGCCCCGTCAGCGCCAAGGCCTGACGGGTGTCATCGGGTAACGCCGCGAGGATCGATTGGAAGAAGTTGCGCCCCGGCGCGGATCCGCTATCGAGCACGTTGCCTGCAGCATCAAAGGCCTGGAAGCGATCATCGTGCTTGACCAGGTAGCGGCGCACTGCGGCGTCTGCATCGCCGATGCTGTCCACCAGGGGGCCACGATGACTGTTCAGGCGCAGCTCAAGCCGCAGACCTTGCGGCCAACCCGGCAGGCGTTCCAGGCCATGCAAGGCCAGGCGATCACTGTCAGGGCTGGCGAGCCTTTCGCGATGCAGCCCACTGATCGCGCGGTTCACGCGGCCTTGTTGCACACCGATACGGGCCAGGTGACCCAGGCGGCTACTCAGGCGGGCGTGGTGATGCAGGTTTGTCAGTTCCTCGGGGCTGGCGCGTTCCAACACCTCCTTAAGGCCCCGGCCGGACAGCGTGGGAAACCGCCGCGCTAACAGCCCTGTATCAGGCCTGTGCGGGCCCTTGGCATGCAACAGCGCGTCGAACAAGGCCTGCTGTCGTTGCAGGGCATGCTCGGCCAGGCGCTCATTGAACTGCTGTGCCCTCGTCCCCGCGCCGGCACTTTCCGTGCTGCCCAGCAGGCCGGCCGTTTCCTGCTCGTCCAGGCCGGCCAATACCACCTGGGCCAGCTTGCCTTGCAGCAGTTCGGCACGGGTGATTTTCAAGGTGGGCCGGCCATCGTCTGCGCCTCCCAGGCTGCCATAGCGCACCGAATGCCCCTCGGGCTGCGGCACCCTGACGGTTGCGCTTCCCCACTCATCGCTCAGCGGCACGCCATGCAATTGTCGACGATCCGGCGTGCCGAGCAACTGACGCGCCTGGGGTTCGCCCAGATCTGAGAGAGCCTGTCGCTCCTCGATCACAGGAGAACTCACAGCAGCCTGCTCAAACACTTCCAGGACCCGCCCCTGTGGCCAACCGGGCATTTCGACCGCCAAGGGCACGGCGTAGGTATCGTGACTGTCCAGCCCGGCACCACGACGTAGCCGGTCAATCAGCGCTTCAACCTGCTGATCGACCTGGAACTGCTCCAGGGTATCGGCCAGCACCGCAGGCACCGGCAAACCGTCCATGTGAACCTTGCGCAGCAGGTCGTCGTCAACGCCGCTCACCTCGCCAATGCCCCTCAAGGTCTCATCGGCGAAGCTGTCGGTGATGTGCCCCAGGCGCCGCAGCAGGGTCAGGCGATCCCATGCCAAAGGCGACTCATGACGATGGCGCCAGGCGCCCGCCCCGTTGTGCTCCAGGACCGGCTGATAAGCCATGGGGTCGTGGGGGGTGCTGGATGCGCCATTTCTTGAGTTGCGGGTCGAAGACCTTTTCGTAAACGCCGTTATCGATACGCACGTAATGCCGGGTGCCGACCGTGTATTGCCCCAAGGCATTGGGCGTGCTGCCGGCAACCAGACTGTCAGCCTGCCGGTAGGGACTCAGGTCAGGTTTCCACAAGCGCACCTGTGCGTTGGGCAGTTGTACCGGCACCAAGCCTTCGATCACCGGTTCAGGTTTGAGCCGGCTCAGGACTTTGCCCCCCGCCGCCGTCAGCCCGATCAAGGCGAGGTTTTGCGCCAGATCGATGATATGAGCCTTGGCGGCCTTGCGATCGCCTTCAGTCCACTCCTGCGCGGCCTCGATCACCTCACTCAAGAGTTGCTCGACCATCACCGCCATCATCACTTCCCCCAGCACCGGCACGAACCCCGCGACCGCGCTCAGGCCGAACAGCCCCACATTCAGCAGCATCGCCAGTTTCTGTTTGCGCACCCTGGCATCGACATCGGCCGTGGGCACCGCATACCTGGCCGCATCGGCAATGCTTTTTTTGCCGATGCTGTTCATACAGGTAGGTCCACAGATCGATCTTGTCGCTGCCAAACGTCTGGTCTTTGAACGCCAGCGCCAAGGGCGCCAGGTAGGGCTGGGGATTGGGCACCTGTGGCGCCAGCGGCATGGGCGGCAGATTGCTCACGGTAAAGGGTGTCAGTTGGCTGATGAGTTCATACGTCTGCCCCAGGCCGGCGAAGTTGGAGCCGATCTTCTCGAGCAACGTGGCATCGTCTGCATCCTGGGTGAACTCGCTGAAATAGTGAGGGTGATCGGCAGCGTCGACAAACTGACTGAAGAAGCGCTGGTAATCCGTCGGGCGGCTTACGCGGGTTGATGCCGAGCCCGGCGTAGCCAGGCGCTGCTTGAGGGTCTCGCGCATTTGGGCGTGCGAGGCATAGCGCTTGAGGGGGGTATAGGGATCGTGGGGGGATGTACAGGATGGGGGAATGAACATCGGCATCATCGAAAGCCAGAAACAGCACACAGCCGGTCATGCGCAGCTTCATCAGGCCCAGGTCGCAGATCCACACCGGTTGCCCGCCGATGCGCGGTGAGCGCTCGCCATCGATTACCGACAGCAGCATGTTGTAGTCGTCGCGGGTTATATCCTTGCCCAGCAGCGCCAGCTCGGCGGCCGCCCTCATCGCTGTCTTTTGGCCGGCAATGAACTGCTCGCGCAAGGTGGTCTGAGCGACGGTATCGCGGGGATAAAAGAACTCGGTGATATGGCGCTGGTACTGGCCTCCGATGTCCAGGGTGCGGCACATTTTTATGAACTGGTGGACTTCAAGGCCTCGCATGCGCAAAGACACCAATGAGTTCTGGGGGGATACGCCACGAGTCGGTACTTGCCACTTGAAACCCGACGACGTGTGAAACGCCCCTTGCTCGCACTCGGCCTCCTCAAAGTTATGCAGCGCCGCTTGCAGCAGCTCCAGTTTCAGAAAATCGTAGGTCAGCGTGTCGAGGTTGAGGTGAGTCACTTGCAGTGACTTTCGCAGGCTCAGCCAGGTCTCGATCCTCGGGGCCAGGGTCACGCCGAACTGGTCTTGGAGGGCATTGACCAGTAAGGGCCGGGCGAAGGTCTCTATGTCCTGCAAGGCGGACATCGTCTTGTCCAAGGCAGTCTGCGCGGTGAAGCTGGCGACCACGCAGTCACGCACTTGCTGGCGTTGCTCGGAGGTCGCGAGCCGATAGGCTGGCGGCACAAAAGCATCGCTGAGCTTGAGCGCCTCGCGGCGCTGGGAAGTGGCGTCGATCAGCCATTGTGGCGTGCGGGTTTTCAATAGCCGCCCGTGGATACTGGGCGTGGGGGGCAATGCAGGAGAGTCGGTCATGGTGGGCTCCAGGAAAAGCCACAGCACACCACGCCGGCTGAGCACCGCGGCGGTAACTACGTCTGCACATTCCCCCAGGGGTTGACTATTCTCTTTGGAGCCGCCCACGTGCCCCAACCCCACAGGAGGACTTATGAATGCCCCCGACAACAAACCGCCGACCTTCTGGCAGATGCTGCATAGCGTGATGGCCGCCGCGTTCGGCGTACAGAGCGGGAAAAACCGCGCCCGGGACTTTACCCATGGCAAGCCCAGCCATTTTGTGGTGCTGGGGATTGTATTTACCGGGGTGTTTGCATTGACCCTGTTTGCCATCGTCAAGCTGGTGGTGCATCTGGCTGGGGTCTAGGCGCGGCTACTTCAACACCATCTGCAGGCTGAAGGGGTACTGATAGGCAGCGGGTTTGCCCACGGCCGAAAGTGCGCGAAAGTCTACGCCGTCGCCCTCCCGGCCCCGCAAGTCCAGCAGGCGCTGGGCTTGGCGCGCGTCAATCAACTGGAACAGCTTAACCTTGCGCTCGCGCCCTCCATGGCGCTGGATATCTACACCCTTGGCATCATCATGCAACATGACCATTGCCCAGCCCCCCAAGGTGAAATGCCCGGCCACCAGCGCACTGATCCGCCCTTGCAGGCGCGCTTGAAGCACATCAGGAGAGCTGTTGATTGCGCTGAACAACACGTCCTTGCCAGGCGTGCGCCCGCTGCCATTCAAGGCCTGCATGGCGCCGAGAGCCATTTCATCATTGGCCGACCAGACCAACGTGGCCTGCGGGTACCGCTTGAACATCAGGGTCGCTTGATCAAATGCGCGCTGACGACTCCATTCTCCATAGACCAACTGGCGCAGACGTACTTCGGGGTGTTCGCGCAAGGCGCGCTGCAGGCCTTGCTCACGAGCCTGCGAGGTCGGTGTGTACTTGGCGCCGGAAAACGCCAGCAGTTCAAGGGTGCCGTTGGGCGGCACAGGGCCATGTTGGCGCAACAACTCCTTGAGCATCAGGTAGCCGCCCTCCTCATCGTTAGTCGTGAGGCTGCCCATCCAGTTAGGGTACTTACCGGCGTCCAGTAGCTGCATCTGGTCGGGAGTCAGGGCGTTATTGACGAGCAGCAGCTTCACTTGGCTGCCCTGGGCCATGCGCAGGATCTGCGGGGCTATATATTGCTCGTTGACCAGCACCAGGTAATCCGGGCGTTGCGGGCCTTGCAACGCCTCGCGGGCCTGCAGCAGGGTATTTTGCGGGTCACGCTCCGAATAGCGCACATGCAAATCCAGGCCGAGGTCCTTGGCCGCGGCCTGCATGAATTGCCCATAGCTGACCCAGAAGGTTTCAGTGGACATACCGGGGTTGAGAAACACCACTGACGTGGCCTGGGCCATCGTCCCGAACGTCGCTCCCACCCACCACAAGCACCCGCAGAGAAACTTCAACATTACTGCCCGAACCCCGAAAACTGACAGATCATGATAATGGCATATAGGCCTTTTGATCTTGGCTATTTACCGGCAGATCGGACAGTTTCGCAGGAATCCACGCTGTTTATTGATGGCTGACCCAGAAAACCGCAGTTGAAACCACCAGGATAATCAGGAACAGAATCGCCCAGGCGTCCACGGTACTGTCGGGTTTACGGGCTTTGGTTGGATTGCTCATCGCATCGCCTCTTGTCGGTTTTATGGCTGATTGCACTAAGACTCGACCACAGTAAAGTCGATGATTGCCCGCAAGACAAATGTGGATATCGCGATAACCGTTCTCATTAGGTCATTTGGTTATTTGCATATACTAAAACATCACTTTTGCGCATAAACGCAAGCTGGTATCGTTCGCCGGCTCCGTTGGGAGTGCGCGGCCGTGCGCGCAGATTTGCCGAGAACAGGACCTATATGTACGTATACGACGAATACGATCAGCGCATCATCGAGGACCGCGTCAAGCAGTTCCGTGATCAGACCCGACGCTATCTGGCAGGTGAACTGAGCGAAGAAGAGTTCCGCCCTCTGCGCCTGCAAAATGGCCTTTATGTTCAGCGCTTTGCGCCGATGCTACGGGTGGCCGTGCCTTACGGCCAACTGACTTCGCGCCAGACGCGCATGATGGCCAAGATCGCCCGCGACTTCGACAAGGGCTATGCCCACATCAGCACCCGCCAGAACGTGCAGTTCAACTGGCCGGCCCTGGAAGACGTGCCGGACATCCTGGCTGAACTGGCTACCGTGCAGATGCACGCCATTCAGACCAGCGGTAACTGCCTGCGCAACGTGACCACTGACCAGTTCGCCGGCGTGGCCGCCGATGAAGTGATTGACCCGCGCCCCTGGTGCGAGATCGTGCGCCAGTGGACCACGTTCCACCCAGAATTTGCCTACCTGCCGCGTAAATTCAAGATCGCCATCAATGGCTCGGCTTCCGACCGCGCTGCGATCGAAGTCCACGACATCGGCCTGGAGCCGGTGTACAACGCCGCAGGCGAGCTGGGCTTCCGCGTCCTGGTGGGCGGCGGCCTGGGGCGTACCCCGGTGGTGGGCGCGTTCATCAATGAATTCCTGCCATGGCAAGACCTGTTGAGCTACCTCGACGCCATCCTGCGTGTGTACAACCGCTATGGCCGTCGTGACAACAAGTACAAGGCGCGCATCAAGATCCTGGTCAAGGCCCTCACCCCAGAGGTATTTGCCCAGAAGGTCGACGCCGAAATGGAACACCTGCGCGGCGGCCAGACCACCCTGACCGAAGCCGAAGTACATCGCGTGGCCAAACACTTCGTCGACCCGGACTACAAGGCCCTGGGCAACCAGGACGCCGAACTGGCCGCGCTCGACCAGCAGCACCCAGGCTTTGCCCGCTGGCGGACTCGCAACACCCTGGCACACAAGCAGCCTGGCTATGTGGCGGTAACCCTGTCGCTCAAGCCGACCGGCGTGGCGCCAGGCGATATCACCGACAAGCAACTGGACGCCGTCGCCGACCTGGCCGACCGCTACAGCTTTGGTCAACTGCGCACCTCCCACGAGCAAAACATCATCCTCGCGGACGTTGAGCAGAGCCAACTGTTCACCCTGTGGGGCGAGCTGCGCGAAAGCGGTTTCGCCACCCCGAACATCGGCCTGCTGACCGATATCATCTGCTGCCCGGGTGGCGACTTCTGCTCCCTGGCCAACGCCAAGTCAATTCCCATTGCCGAGTCGATCCAACGCCGTTTCGACGACCTGGACTACCTGTTCGATATCGGCGAACTGGACCTGAACATCTCCGGTTGCATGAACGCTTGTGGTCACCACCACGTCGGCCACATCGGCATCCTTGGGGTGGACAAGAAAGGCGAAGAATTCTACCAAGTGTCCCTGGGTGGCAGCGCCAGCCGCGATGCGAGCCTGGGCAAGATCCTCGGCCCATCCTTCGCCCAGGAAGCCATGCCTGAGGTGATCGGCAAGTTGATCGACGTCTACGTCGAACAACGCACTGAAGATGAGCGCTTCATCGACACCTACCAGCGCATCGGCATTGACCTGTTCAAGGAGCGCGTCTATGCAGCGAATCATTAAGAACAACGAAGTCGTCGACGAAACCTGGCACCTGCTGCCCAAGGACGCGACGTTCGATGGCATCTCCAACTGCGACGACCTGATCGTACCGCTGGCCCTGTGGCGTGAGCATGGCCACGCCCTCAAGGCCCGCGATGGCGGCCTGGGCGTATGGCTGGACGCCGATGAAGAAGCCGAAGAAATCGGCGATGACGTGCAGCACTTCCAAGTCATCGCCCTGAACTTCCCGGCCTTCACCGACGGGCGCAACTACTCCAACGCGCGCCTGCTGCGTGACCGTTATGGTTACAAAGGCGAATTGCGGGCGATTGGCGATGTGCTGCGCGACCAGTTGTTCTATCTGCGTCGCTGCGGCTTCGATGCCTACGCCTTGCGCGCCGACAAAGACCCGTACGAAGCGCTGGAAAGTCTCAAGGACTTTTCGGTGACGTACCAGGCCGCAACGGATGAACCGCTACCGCTGTTCCGTCGTCGCTAAGCCCTGACGGGAAACCAAAAAACCGAAACCTGGCGTCGCAGGTTTCGGTTTTTTTATGGGCTCCGAGAGGCGCCGTTGTGTACGTCAGCCCTTGTGCTGTGCGACCCAATGGCCATAGGCATCGATAAACGCCTGCAGGAACGGCTTGGTTTTCTCCGACAACGTGCCCGACTCATCGAACGCGCTGCCCGCGCCTCCGAGGTAGGCTTCCGGCTGCTGCATGCAAGGCACGTTCAGAAACACCAGGGACTGGCGCAAATGATGATTGGCGCCAAAGCCGCCAATGGCCCCCGGCGAAACACTGATGACCGCCCCTGGCTTGCCGTTCCAGGCGCTCTGACCGTAAGGGCGCGAGCCGACATCAATGGCATTCTTCAAGGCTGCCGGCACCGAACGGTTGTATTCAGGGGTGACGAACAACACGCCATCGGCCGCCGCCACCTGCTGGCGGAACGTGGTGTAGGCCGCTGGCGGCGTTGCGCCATCAAGGTCTTCGTTATAGAGCGGCAATTCGCCGATTTCGACGATGTTGAGCTTGAGGTTAGCCGGCGCCAAATGGGCCAATGCCTGGGCGACCTTGCGGTTGATCGACTCTTTTCTCAAGCTGCCGACCAGTACGGCAATCGTATAGACCTTGCTCATGGGGCTTTCCCGACATCTGACTAAAGGAATCTGTAGTTATAGAGCCTTCGCCGACCTATCACCAGCAGGTTTTGCCCAATCGACAGCTGTTTTGCCCCGAGGCGTACCCGTAGGAAAAATAAGCGGAACATCAGCGAATAGTATTTTTTCGATGTAGGTAAACTACCCGCCTTAATGACGGTCTACAGAACCGCAAATCGGTGTTTTTCTCCAGAGGTTCTAAACAGATGGCTGCAGTACTTGTCGGACAATTCCATGCCCGTGACGCGGAAGGTCGCGTTTATTCCGTGCATGAATTCCAGGAGTCCACCTCCTCAGGCGACGGTTCAGAACCGGTAATTTCCTACAAGCTGGCGATTGGCGACCGGGTCAACAAGGTCGACGAGAACACGTTCGTTTTGGTTCAGTCGCAGGTATCCCTGACCCGCGAGCCTGAAAACATGCCTGTTTGATAAGGCTGCGCCTCCAGGCAGAAGTCATATGAGCGGACTTGGGTTAGGATTCACCCGGTGAATCCCTTACCTGCTGAACATGGACTTCATGCATGCGTTTACGTCATATCGAAGTGATTCAAGCCATTTTGCAGACCGGACACCTCGGCACCGCCGCCGAATGGTTGCAACTGGCTGTGTCCGATGTGGACGCCACCCTCAAGGACGCTGAACAACAGTTGGGATTCATGTTATTCGCCAGCGTCCGCGGGCGGTTGCAGGCCACCCGCGAAACCCTGGCCATGCAGGCGCAGATCGCCCACCTCTACGAAGCCCTCGAACCTATACAGCGCCTGGCCAGCAGCCTCAAGCACCATCACGCCGCGCCGCTGCGTACGCTCTGTACCCCCCCTCTGGCCAACCAGCTATTGCCGCAAAGCATCGCGCTGTTGCGCCGCCGCTTCCAGGACACGCCCTGCAACCTCTCCAGCCAACCGACACGCGACATTGTCAGAAGTCTGCTGCTGCATGAGGCCGACCTGGGCCTGAGCCTGCATGACCCCGAGCACCCGCAAATCACCAGCACCGTACTGGGCCAGGGCAAGCTGCAGTTGCTGGCGCCTCACGGTTGGCTCAAGCCTCGGCAGAAATACATCGCCCTGCAAGAACTGGCCGGCCAGGCAATGATCGGCCTGGAGGGGCAAGACCCGTTGAGTCAGTTGCTGGACAGCAAGCTGCAAGCACTGCGGCCGTTACCGGTGATCCAGACACGGGTGCAGACCTACCAGATGATGCGCAGCATGGTCGAGGCTGGCGAAGGGCTGGCAGTGGTCGATCCATTCACCGCCAGCGGCGCGCGGGAGGCCGGGTTGGATACCTGCCCATTGTCGCCGCCGATTCTGGTGAGCTTGTACGGGTTGACGGTCAAGGACAGCAACCCGAGCCCGGCGCTGAATGCATTGCTGGAAATCGTCACGCAGAAGGCACAGGCCGTGTTGTCCCCGATCAACTAGATAAGAGGGCTTATTGTGGCGTTGTGGGGGCCAGTTGTGGCGAGGGGGCTTGTCCCCCGCTGGGCTGCGCAGCAGCCCCAAATTCTGGCGATGCGGTCTGCCTGATAAATCGCGGCGGTCTTATTGGGGCTGCTGCGCAGCCCAGCGGGGGACAAGCCCCCTCGCCACAAAAAGTTCCACGTAAGCCCCATAGGCACCACCGGCCTCTGGTCAGTGGAACAGCCGATACCAGAAAATCGCCACCTCACGGGTCTGCGGATCAATCCCGCGATAACGCAGGTGGTCGATGCCGCCCATGACATAGCCGCTGCGTTCATACAGCCGGCACGCCCCCAGATTATTGTTCTGCGTCTCCAGCATCATCCCCGGCAGGTTTTTCTTGCGGCTCCAGAATTGCGCCACATCGAGCAAAGCCTTGGCCACGCCATGCCGGCGGGCCGGGAGCACCACCGCCAGTTCATCGACATGGGCATACCCGTTCCAATTGGTACTGACGACGATATGGCCAACCGGCCGATCATCCAGGTACGCCATGAAAACCGCGCTGTCGCTGGCATTGCGGTAGCTGGCGAACTCCTCGGGATCAATGCCATAGCATTTACGGTACGGCAAGACCTGCTCCACCGCCCACTGATCCACGGGCTTGCCCAGCTCCGGCGTGCCATACACGCCCACCTCGAAGCTGAAATCATTGCCCCACACGTAGGCGTCAAATCCCTCGTCGGCGACTCGTACACTGAGCCCCGGGTACTTCGGATTCATTACAGCTTGCATAACCTTCCTTAACACTTGATGCAATCGACGGTGTAACAACGACCGTTGCCGTCGTCTTCGTGTTGTAAGCCATGCACATCGGCGACAAACCCTGGGAAACTGCTATCGAACTCCCGGGCGAAGGCCAGGTAGTCGATGATCGAGCGCGTCGATTCGGTAAAACGCTCCCCCGGCATGATCAGCGGAATGCCCGGCGGATAAGGCACCAGCATCACCGCGGCGATACGTCCTGGCAAAGCATCGATGGACACCGCCTCGACCTCGCCACGTACCAGTTGGTCATAGGCATCGGCCGGCTTCATGGCGATTTCCGGCAACACCGTGTACATGCGTTTGAGATGCTTGGCCGTGGCGTTGCTGCGATAGCAACCGTGCAACTGGTCGCACAAGTCCTGCAGGCCCAGACCCTGATAGCGCGCCGGACCCTGCTGGAACACCGATGGCAGGCAACTGGCCAGGCTGATATTGGCGTCGTAACTGCGCTTGAACTCCAGCAGTTCCGTGAGCAGGGTACTCCACTTGCCTTTGGTAATGCCCATGGAGAACAACACCAGGAACGAATACAGCCCGGTTTTTTCCACCACCAGCCCACGTTCCCAGAGGAATTTGCTGACGACCGCCGCCGGGATCCCGCAATCACTTAACGCACCGCCCGCCGTGAGACCGGGCATCACCAGGGTGACCTTGATCGGATCGAGCAACACATAATCTTCGGCGATATCCCCGAAACCATGCCAGTCGGCCTCGGGCTGCAGCAACCAGTCAGCTGTCGCCACCCGATCTATGCCCGCAACCGAAGGCGGTTGCCAGATGGAAAACCACCAATCATCGGCGGCGATATGCTGGCGCAAATTGGCCAGGGCCCGGCGAAAGCTCAAGGCCTCATCGAACATTTCCTGAAGCAGCGAACGCCCTGCGGGCCCTTCCATCATGGCCGACGCCACGTCCAGCGAGGCGATGATGCTGTACTGCGGCGAGGTAGAGATATGCATCATGAACGCCTCATTGAAGCGGTCACGATCCAGCTGCCGCGCCCCGCCGTCCTGGACATGGATCATCGAGGCCTGGCTGAACGCCGCCAACAACTTGTGGGTCGAGTGCGTGGTGAATACCAGAGGGCTGTCGGGCGTACGCGAGGTTCCCATGCCATAGCGCCCGGCAAAAAATTCGTGGAAGGCCGCGTAGGCGTACCAGGCCTCGTCGAAGTGCAGCACTTCGACACTGTTGCCCAGTTGCTGCTTGATCAGTTCGGCGTTGTAACACAGGCCGTCATAGGTCGAGTTGGTCACCACGGCCAGCTTGACCTTGGGCTCGCGGCCACGGGTCAAGGGGCTGGCCTCGATCTTCGCGCGAATCGACTCGCGGCTGAACTCAGTCAGTGGGATGGGGCCGATGATCCCCAGCTCATTGCGCTCCGGGCACAAGTACAGCGGGATCGCCCCGGTCATGATGATCGAGTGCAATACCGACTTGTGACAGTTGCGGTCCACCAGCACCAGGTCGTCACGCCCGACCATGGAGTGCCAGACGATCTTGTTGGCCGTGGAGGTGCCATTGATCACAAAAAAGGTGTGGTCGGCGCCAAAGTTGCGCGCCGCGCGGGCTTCGGCTTCCGCCAAGGGACCGGTGTGATCCAGCAGCGAGCCCAGTTCCGGCACCGATACCGACAAGTCCGAGCGCAGGGTGTTTTCCCCAAAGAACTGATGAAACGCCTGCCCCACCGGGCTTTTACGATAGGCAACGCCGCCGCCGTGACCGGGGGTATGCCAGGAATAATTGGAGTCGGCAGTGTGTTGCACCAGGGCCTTGAAGAAGGGCGGCAACAGGCCATCGAGGTAGGTACGCGCCGCGCGGGCCACCTGCCTGGCAAGGAACGGTACGGTGTCTTCGAACAGGTAAAGAATGCCGCGCAGTTGGTTGAGCTCGCTCATGGCATCGGCCGGGGCGTTTTCCAGGGTAACTTGCTCGCCCAGGGCGAAGATCGGCAGGTTAGGTGCACGCAGGCGCGCCAAGCGGATCAGTTCCACCATGTTCTGCAGCAAATGGGTATTTTCCCCGGCACCTTCGGCGGCGATCAGCATGCACGCCAGGCCATGATGGGTCGAGGCTACTAGGCGGCCTTCGGCGTAATCCATGGCAGAAAAGATGCTGAAACCCTCTTGTTCCAACTCCCGGGCGATCCCCCGGACCCGATCACCGGCGACGGTATCGGCCTTGATGTCGCGATGCACGATCAGGATGGGGAACTTCAGGTCTTTGTACATGAGGGCTTGGCGTCCTGAGGGCGATGTACTCAGGGTAGAAGCTGGGAGCGAATGTGGCGAATGAAGATAATAACTAATGTGGGAATGGGCGTGTGTGGGAGCGGGCTTGCCCGCGATGGCGGTGGATCAGTAACGAATGCGCTGACTGCCAAAGCGCAATCGCGGGCACGCCCGCTCCTACATTTTTGAGCGCAATTAGTGTTGGGTCAGTTGGGTCCACAACGCCGGCGCACCCGCCGATTTGGCGATGGCTTCCATGCGTGCCGCGTGCTCGGCCATGTCCTGCTCGCTGGCACGGATGATGGTGGTGGGCTTTCGATCTGCCGGCAGACGGCGGATTTCCGAAGGCCGGTTGCCCGAGCCTTCTGCTGAGCCATTGCCATCGGAGGCGTTGCCAGCCAGGGACAGGCTGGTCTGCCCGCCCGTCATGGTCAGGTAGACGTCCGCGAGGATCTCGGAGTCGAGCAAAGCGCCGTGCAGCTCACGGCCGGAGTTGTCGACGCCATAGCGCTTGCACAAGGCATCAAGGCTATTGCGCTGGCCCGGGTGGCGCTCACGGGCCATCATCAGGGTATCAAGGATCGTGCAGTGACGAGTGATGTCCGCCCGATCCGTCTGGCCCATCAGGGCGAATTCGTTGTTAATGAAGCCAACGTCGAACGCCGCGTTATGGATGATCAGCTGCGCGCCGTTGATGAACTCGAAAAACTCATCGGCAACTTCCGCAAAGCGCGGCTTGCCTACCAGGAATTCGTTGGTGATACCGTGGACGCCAATGGCACCTTCGTCACTTTCCCGGTCCGGTTGCAGGTACACGTGAAAATGGCGACCCGTGAGGCGACGGCCCATCAGTTCGACACAGCCGATTTCAATGATCCGGTGGCCATCGGTCACCGGCATGCCGGTGGTTTCGGTATCGAGTACAACAGATCGGATGGCCATCAGGGTTCAGCTCTCAACGGTGTGTATTTCAAGGGGCGGGATATTAACACGCTCTATACCCCAAGCGCCCCATGGCGGAGCACCACGCCCCTCGCCCAACAGTTTTTTACAAGATTTAGCAAAGCTTGCGCAATTTGCCATCACGGCCCTTGGTAGCCTGCGCCGCTCTTTAGCAATACGTAAATAACCGCCCATGTCCAAACCAAACTATTTGCTCGCCCTGTGCCTGATCAGCGCCGCCAATGCTCAGGCCACCAGCTTTGTGATGACCACGGATGCCCTGGTCAGCCTGTCGATGAGTGCCACCAAGGGTACCAGTAGCAGTTTCAAAGACGACAAAATCGTATTGGCGGCAAAGGACGACGCGGCGGCATACGTCGCCAGTCGGGGTGAGATACGCGGTGCGCGGCTGGAGTCTGCCTTGCTGCATATCCGCCGCACCTTGCCGGAGCTGCGCGAGACGGACGAGCAGCTCGCCAACGGGATTCTGGTGTTGTGACGCCAGCAATTGCCACACTCAAGACCGTGGCCTAAGGTAAACCTCAGCTCTGCTTGTACCCACGCACTTCATCCACGCCACGATTGGCCAACTGGTCGGCCCGCTCGTTGCCCGGATGGCCGATATGCCCGCGTACCCACTTCCAGGTGATGTTGTGGCGGTTGCACTGTTCATCCAGCAACTGCCACAGGTCGGCGTTCTTCACCGGCTCTTTGGCCGCGGTTTTCCAGCCGCGTTTTTTCCAGTTGACCATCCACTCGTTGATGCCCTTCATGACGTATTGCGAGTCCGTCACCAGCAATACATCGCACCGGCGCTTGAGCTCTTCCAGGCCGCGAATGGCTCCCATCAGCTCCATGCGGTTGTTGGTGGTGTTGGCTTCGCCGCCCCACAACTCTTTCTCCACGCCCTTGCACACCAGCAAGGCGCCCCAGCCGCCAGGACCAGGATTGCCCTTGCAGGCGCCGTCGGTAAAGAGTTCTACGCTATCGGTCATTACGCTATCCATCAAAGCGGGTTACCGGCAATCGACCGGCAGCTCCCGAGGTCGAACACTGCGACCTGAATTCCAAAAAATGATTTATGGCTCGCTGGAGCGACGGTTGACCTTGGCCAGGGGCATCGGCACCAGTTTGCCCATGGGCTCGCGCCTTACCTGGCTGACCGGCCGCAGCCCGACTACGATCTTGCGGGCTACCAACAGGTAGAAACCGCCACCCGACAACTGCCATGCGCCGGCCCGGCGCTCCCAACCAGCCAAACGGCCCTGCCACTTGGGCGAGGCAAGCGGCGGACGATAGCACCCGAAGCGGCGTTTCTCCAGCGCGAAGCCCAGCAGGTTCAACCAGTCGCTGACCCGCGAGGGCGAGATGCAGCGGGCCTGACGCAGCGCATCCTGGGCAAACACGTGCCGCAGGCCCCACGAACTCCAGGGGTTGATGCCAACAATCAATAAATGCCCACCTGGGCGTACGGCGCTGGCTGCTTCACGCAACAACCCATGGGGGCGACAGGCAGAAATCCAGGCCATGCTGCATCACCACCACGTCGGCGGCATGCTCGCTCAAGGGCCAGGCCTGTTCTTCGCAGACAATCTCGACCCCCGGCAACGGCGCACCGAGGCGCACATTGCGCTGCACCTGGGGCGCGGGCGGCGGGGTCTGGGCCGAAGGGCCGTAATGCACCAGGTAACCGCCAAAGAAGCGTTCCAGCTCTTCTTCGAGCATAAGCCGCTCTTGTTCCAGCAGAAACTGCCCGATCGGCCCGGACAGCCAATCACGGGCTGCGCTGATCAAGGCCAGCCACTCAGGATCGGCCTGGGCGAACGCTTTATCAGTCATTGCATTCTCCAACTCGCCAAGACGTTCTAAGATGCACCAATGTGTCCAGCTTGGCGAATAGAAGAATGATACAGATCAGTGCCCTGCCCGCCTTCACCGATAACTACATCTGGTTGTTACAAGACCATCGCAGCCATCGTTGCGCGGTGGTCGACCCCGGTGATGCCGCGCCCGTGCTGGCGTGGCTCGCGCAGCACCCCGGCTGGACCCTCAGCGACATTCTGGTGACTCACCATCATCACGACCACGTCGGCGGTGTAGAGCAGCTCAAGCAGGCCTCGGGCGCCAGGGTCTATGGCCCGGCCAACGAAAAGATCCCGGCCCGTGACGTTGCGCTCAACGATAACGACCGTATCGAGGTGCTGGGCTGGGACCTCGAGGTGTTCGCCGTACCGGGACATACCCTGGGACATATAGCTTTTTATCATCATGGCTTGCTGTTCTGCGGCGACACCCTGTTCGCCGCCGGTTGCGGGCGTTTGTTCGAGGGCACGCCAGAACAGATGTACAACTCCCTGGAACGCCTGGCCGCCCTGCCCGCTGACACGCTGGTCTACTGCACCCACGAATACACACAAAGTAACCTGCGCTTTGCCGAGGCAGTGGAGCCGGATAACGCCGATATAGCCGAACGAGTGGCTAAAGTCAGCGAACTGCGCGCAGGCGGCAAGATGACATTACCCTCGACCCTGGCCCTGGAAAAATTGACTAACCCTTTTCTGCGCACCGCTGAAACATCCGTTAAACAAAAAGCGGACGAGCGGAATGGCCGTGATAACCGCTCTGGGAGTGAGGTATTTGCTAGCTTGCGCGCTTGGAAAGATACGTTCTAAGCAAACAGGTTCTGGTACGAAATTTCTGAATGGTTGACCGGAACCCAAGCGCTTTCTAGAATCGCCCGACATTTTTGCCCGGAACTAACTTCCAGCCAATGTCGTCATCTATTCGTAAATCCAACCATTCAGACGCATTGACCCGCCTGGCTCAAGCCATTGCGGTGGCCGTATCCGCAACTCTGGCGGGCTGCCAAACCAATAATTTCGCTGCACAATCCACCGTGCAACCCAAACCCGTATTTGCTGCCAAGATCAAGCAAAAACCCCTTTGGCTCTCAGAGAAGCCAAGCCCGCAGGTACCCCAGGATGTCTGGGAACGCATGCGCCAGGGGTTCCAATTGCAGGATGGCGTGGGCGTCAACCCGCGTATCGAGCAACAGCGCCTGTGGTTCGCCAGCAACCCATCGTTCCTGGAGAACGCCGGCGAACGCGGCAGCCTCTATATTCACTACATCGTCGAACGCCTTGAAGAACGCAACATGCCCCTGGAGCTGGCCCTGCTGCCAGTGATTGAAAGTGCCTACAACCCAATGGCCTATTCGCGCAGCGATGCAGTCGGCCTGTGGCAATTCATTCCCTCCACCGGGCGCTACTTCAACCTGCGCCAGACCCGCGCCTACGATGGCCGCCGCGACATCACCGCCTCCACCACCGCCGCCCTGGACTACCTCACACGCCTGCATGACATGTTCAACGGCGACTGGCTGCTGGCCCTGGCGGCCTATAACGCGGGTGAAGGCACAGTCAGCCGGGCCATCGAGCGCAACGAGAAGCTCGGCCTGCCCACCGACTACTGGAACCTGCCGCTGCCCCAGGAAACCAAGGACTACGTGCCCAAGTTCCTGGCGCTTTCCCAGGTGGTGCTGGCCCCCGAGGCCTACGGCGTCAACCTGAACCCGATTGCCAACACGCCGTACTTTGAAGTGGTCGAAGTCAAGCAAAGCATGGACCTTTCACGGGTCGCCGCGCTGGCCGAAATCGACGAAGACGAACTGTTCCAGCTCAACCCGGCCTTCAAGCAGCGCACCACCCTGGACGGTCCCCAGCATTTGCTGGTGCCCACCTCCAAGGCGCAATTGCTGGCCAGCAGCCTGTCTTCGATGAACCCTGAAGAACTGTTGAGCTTGCGCCCGAAAAAACCGGTGTTTGACGAAGTCGAGCACAAGGCCGTGGCCGGGCGTTCGCGCAGCTACAAGGTCAAGAGCGGCGATAACCTGACGCTGATTGCCAAGGCCAACAAGGTCGATGTGCATGACCTGCAGCGCTGGAACAAGCTCAATGGCCAGGCCTTGAAAGTCGGTCAGACCCTGGTGATGCAGGACACCCGCAAGTTGGTGGCCAAGGCTGGCGGCAAGAAACCGGTGCAGTACAAGGTCAAGAAAGGTGACTCGCTGTACATGGTAGCCAAACGCTTCAACGTCGAGATGCAACATCTCAAGCGTTGGAACCCACGCACTGGCCAGGCGCTGAAACCTGGGCAAATGCTGGTGGTTTCCGGACCACGCTGACCCCTTGTGGGAGCGGGCTTGCTCGCGAAAGCGGTGCATCAGGTGATACATTTTTTGCCTGACGCACCTCTTTCGCGAGCAAGCCCGCTCCCACATTGATTTTTGGCCTTTTCAACAGTCTTTTTCCAAGTGGAACAAGCTGTTACTGTACCGATCATAAAGCCCAAGCCGCCCGGATCGGATCTCTGACTTGAAGCGTCCCCTCCTTCTACTAATAAGTCTGGCCTTGAGCTTTTGTGCGAACGCGACCATTACCGAGAACCACGGTTATGCGCAGTTCGGTACGCTCAAGTACCCGGCCAAATTCACCCACTTCGATTGGGTAAACCCCGCAGCGCCCAAGGGCGGTACCTTGCGGGTCATGGCGTTTGGCACGTTTGACACCCTCAACCCTTATACCTTCAAGGGCTCAAGCCCGGTCTCCACCGCCAACTTTCTGCAATACGGCGTCAATGAGCTCAACGAGCCGCTGATGGTCGGCACCGGCCAGTACGCGCCTTCCGGCGACGAACCTACGTCCAGCTATGGCCTGATTGCCCGATCGGTGGAGTACAGCGAAGACCGCAGTTGGGTGGTGTTCAACCTGCGTCCGCAAGCGCGCTTTCATGATGGCAAGCCCATCACCGCCGACGATGTGGCGTTTTCCTATCGCACATTACTGACCGAAGGCCATCCGCAATACCGCACCAACCTGCAGGAAGTGGCCCGGGTGGATGTACTCAATCCACACCGCATCCGTTTTGTGTTCAAGCGCGCGGGCAACCCGTTGCTGATCCTGCGCCTGGGCGAGTTGCCGGTGCTGCCCCAGCATTACTGGAAGAACCGCGACTTCAAGGCCACCACCTTCGAGCCGCCGCTGGGCAGTGGGCCCTATCGGATCAGCCAGGTCCAGCCAGGCCGGCAATTGGTGTTCGAACGGGTCAAGGACTATTGGGGCAAGGATCTGCCGGTCAATCGCGGGTTGTACAACTACGACAAGGTCGAGGTGGAGTTCTACCGCGACAGCGACGTGGCCTTCGAAGCGTTCAAGGCTGGCGAGTTCGATATCTATATCGAGCACCAGGCCAAGAACTGGGCCAATGGCTACAACTTCCCGGCGGTCAACCGCGGCGAGGTGATCAAGGCACAGATTGCCCACCAGATCCCGACCCAAAGCCAAGGCCTGTTCATGAACAGCCGCCGCGCTACCTTCAGCCAGGCCAAGGTGCGCGAGGCCCTGGGGCTGATGTTCGACTTCGAGTGGACCAACCGCACGCTGTTCAGCGGCGCCTATAAACGTACCTTGAGCTACTACCCCAACAGCGAGTTCTCCGCCAGCGGCCTGCCAGTGGGCCATGAATGGCTGATGCTCTCGCCTTACCGCGAACAACTACCGGCCAATCTGTTTACCCAAGCCTTCAGCCTGCCGCAGACCGACGGTCGCGGTATCCCCCGCGAAGCCATGCGCCGCGCCCTCAGCCTACTGGCCGAAGGCGGCTGGAAACTGTCCGGCCAGCGCCTGCTCGATAGCAATGGGCAGCCGCTGCGCTTCGAAATCCTGCTGGTCAATCCAAACCTGGAGCGGATCCTGCAGCCCTATGTGGAAAACCTGCGCAGCATCGGCATCGATGCGCACTTGCGCACCGTGGACCGTGCGCAGTACAAGCAGCGCCTCGACCAGTTCGACTTCGACATGATCCTGATGACGCTCAACCAGACCCTCAGCCCCGGCCTTGAGCAGTGGCAGTACTTCCACTCCAGTCAGGCCGGGATCAAAGGCAGCAAGAATTACGCGGGCATCGCCAACCCTGTCGTCGACCACCTGCTGGAGCAGTTGCTCGCCGCACAGACCCGCGACCAACAAATCGCCGCCGGCCGGGCCCTGGATCGGGTCCTGCTGTGGCAGCACTACAGTATTCCCAATTGGTATCTCAACTATCATCGCCTGGCGTACCGTAACCGGTTCGCCTTCGTGACCACGCCGCCCTACAGCCTGGGCCTGAGCGCGTGGTGGCTGAAAGCTTCGGAGAAACCCCAATGATGGCTTTGCGTACTGCGATTATCAGTGGCCTGTTGTTGTGCACCCAGGCTGTAGCCGCTCCCCAACATGCCTTGACCCTCTATGACGAGCCGCCCAAGTATCCGGCCAACTTCAAGCACGTTGACTACGTCAATCCCGATGCGCCCAAAGGCGGGACTTTTCGCGAGTCTGCCATGGGCAGCTTCGACAGCCTCAACCCGTTTATCAGCAAAGGCGTGCCTGCCGACAATATTGGCCTGGTCTTCGACACCCTGGCCCAACAAGGCCTGGACGAGCCCATCACCGAGTACGGCCTGATCGCTGGCAAGATCGAAAAAGCCCCCGATAACAGTTGGGTACGCTTTTACCTGCGGCCCGAAGCGCGCTTCCACGATGGCCATCCGGTACACGCCGAAGACGTGGTGTTCACCTTTGAAACCCTGATCAAGCAAGGCAGCCCCATCTACCGCACCTACTACGCTGACGTCGCCGAAGTGGTGGCCGAAGACCCGCTGCGGGTGTTGTTCAAGTTCAAACACACCAGCAACCGCGAACTGCCACTGATCCTCGGCCAATTGCCCGTGTTGCCCAAACACTGGTGGGTCGGGCGCGACTTTGCCAAGAGCAGCCTGGAGATCCCCCTGGGCAGCGGCCCGTACAAGGTGGCCGAGGTCAAGCCGGGGCGCTCGATCCGCTACGAGCGGGTCAAGGATTACTGGGCCAAGGACCTGCCGATCAACAAGGGCCTGTACAACTTCGATTACCGCATCAGCGATTACTACCGTGACAGCACGGTGGCCCTGGAAGCACTCAAGGCCGGGCAGTTCGACTATTGGCAGGAAACCACGGCGAAGAACTGGGCCAATGCCTACAACGTGCCGGCCGTCGCCGAGGGTCGACTGATCAAGGAAGAACTGCCCAACGGCAATCCCACCGGGATGCAGGGCTTTGTGTTCAATATCCGCAAGCCGATGTTCCAGGACGTGCGGGTACGCAAGGCCATCAGCCTGTTGCTGGACTTTGAATGGAGCAACAAGCAACTGTTCAACGGTGCCTACACCCGCACCCGCAGTTACTTCGAAAACTCGGACATGGCCGCCACCGGCCTGCCCGGCCCCGCCGAACTGGCGATTCTCGAACCGCTGCGCGGCCGCATCCCGCCCCAAGCGTTCACCGAAGCCTTCGCCCCGCCGAAAACCGATGCCAGCGGCATGATCCGCAGCCAGCAGCGCGAAGCCTACCAACTGCTGCAGGAAGCCGGCTGGCGCATCGTCGACGACAAGATGGTCGACACCAACGGCAAACCGGCGAGCATCGAATTCATGCTGTTCCAGACCGACTTCGAGCGCATCCTCCTGCCCTTCAAGCGCAACCTGGCGGACCTGGGTATCGAGCTGGTGATCCGCCGGGTCGACGTTTCACAGTACGTCAACCGCGTACGCTCGCGGGATTTCGACATGATGGTCGGCAGTTTCCCGCAGTCTTCGTCACCCGGTAACGAGCAGCGTGAATTCTGGCAATCGAGCAGTGCCGACAACCCCGGCAGCCGCAACTACATCGGCCTCAAGGACCCGGCCATCGACGAATTGGTGGAGCAGTTGATCAACGCCGACTCACGCAACAGCCTGGTGGCCCACGCCAAGGCCCTGGACCGGGTCTTGCAGTTTGGCTACTACGTGATCCCCAACTGGCACATCAAGACCTACCGCGTGGCCTACTGGAACCACCTCGGCCATCCCAAGGTGCCGCCGCGTTATGACGTGGGCATCAATACCTGGTGGATCAAACCCAACACACCGCCGGCAGTGACGCCTCCTACAGACACCAGCGCCGACCCGGCGAGCGGAGGCGACTGACATGCTGGCTTATATTTTTCGCAGGTTGCTGCTGATCATCCCGACGCTGTTCGGCATTTTGCTGATCAACTTTGTCATCATCCAGGCCGCGCCCGGCGGCCCGGTGGAACAAATGATCGCCAAGCTCGAAGGCTTTGAAGGCGCCACCAGTCGCATCGCCGGTGGCGGCGCCGAAGTCTCGGTGGCCGGTTCCAGCTACCGCGGCGCCCAGGGCCTGGACCCGACGCTGATCAAGGAAATCGAGAAGATGTACGGCTTCGACAAGTCGGCGCCGGAACGCTTGTGGATCATGGTCAAGAACTACGCCCAGCTGGATTTTGGCGACAGCTTTTTTCGCGATGCCAAGGTCATCGACCTGATCAAGGAGAAGATGCCGGTGTCCATCTCCCTCGGGTTATGGAGCACCCTGATCATGTACCTGGTCTCGATCCCCCTGGGGATCGCCAAGGCCACCCGCCATGGCAGCCACTTTGATGTGTGGACCAGCTCGGCAATCATTGTCGGCTATGCGATCCCGGCGTTCCTGTTTGCCATCCTTCTGATCGTGGTGTTTGCCGGCGGCAGTTATTTCGACTGGTTCCCGCTACGGGGGCTGACGTCCAACAACTTTGACGAACTGAGCTGGGGCGGCAAGATCCTCGACTACTTCTGGCACCTGGCGCTGCCGGTCACGGCCCTGGTGATCGGTAACTTCGCCACCATGACATTGCTGACCAAGAACAGCTTTCTCGACGAGATCAACAAGCAGTACGTGATCACCGCCAAGGCCAAGGGCCTGACCAATCACCGCGTGCTCTACGGCCACGTGTTCCGCAACGCCATGCTGTTGGTGATCGCAGGCTTCCCTTCGGCGTTTATCGGGATCTTCTTTACCGGCTCGTTGCTGGTGGAAGTGATCTTCTCCCTCGACGGCCTAGGCCTGATGAGCTTTGAGGCGGCGATCAACCGCGATTACCCGGTGGTGTTCGGCACCCTGTTTATCTTCACCCTGCTGGGCCTGGTGGTGAAACTGATTGGTGATTTGACCTACACCCTGGTCGACCCACGCATCGACTTCGAAAGCCGGGAGCATTGAGATGAATCTATCCCCCCTCAATCGCCGCCGCTTCGAACGTTTCAAGGCCAACAAGCGCGGCTGGTGGTCGCTGTGGCTGTTCCTGATCCTGTTTGGCCTGAGCCTGGGCGCCGAGTTGATCGCCAACGACAAACCGCTGGCGGTGCATTACGACGGCGACTGGTACTTCCCGGCGCTCAAGCGCTACCCGGAAACCGCCTTCGGCGGCGAATTCCCCCTGGAAGCCAACTACAAAAGCCCGTATATCCGCGAACTGCTCAAGGCCAAGGATGCCTGGACGCTGTGGGCGCCGATCCCCTACAGCTACCAGAGCATCAACTACGACCTGAAAGTCCCGGCACCGGCACCACCGTCGGCCGATAACCTGCTGGGCACCGATGACCAGGGACGGGATGTGCTGGCGCGGGTGATCTATGGCTTTCGGGTTTCGGTGCTGTTTGCCCTGACCCTCACGGTATTGAGCTCGATCATCGGCGTAGCGGCCGGCGCCTTGCAGGGTTTCTATGGCGGCTGGGTCGATCTGGCCGGCCAGCGTTTCCTGGAAATCTGGTCCGGTTTGCCGGTGCTGTACCTGCTGATCATCCTCGCCAGCTTCGTCCAGCCCAACTTCTGGTGGCTGCTGGGGATCATGCTGCTGTTTTCATGGATGAGCCTGGTGGACGTGGTACGTGCCGAGTTCCTGCGCGGACGCAACCTGGAATACGTACGCGCGGCGCGCGCCTTGGGTATGCAGAACGGCGCGATCATGTTCCGCCATATCCTGCCCAATGCCATGGTCTCGACCATGACCTTTATGCCGTTCATCCTTACCGGCGCGATTGGCACCCTGACCGCCCTGGACTTCCTGGGCTTCGGCCTGCCCGCCGGCTCGCCGTCCCTGGGCGAGCTGGTAGCCCAGGGCAAATCCAATCTGCAGGCACCGTGGCTGGGCATCAGCGCCTTTGCGGTGCTGGCGATTATGTTGAGTTTGCTGGTGTTTATCGGCGAGTCCGCTCGCGATGCCTTCGACCCGAGGAAATGAGATGAACCAGGACAATCTGATCGAAGTCCGCGACCTCAGTGTCGAGTTCGTCACCGGCGAGCAGCATCAGCGCGTGGTGGAAAACATCAGCTTCGATATCCGCCGTGGTGAAACCCTGGCCCTGGTCGGCGAAAGCGGCTCCGGCAAATCGGTGACTGCCCACTCGATCCTGCGCCTGCTGCCCTACCCCCTGGCGCGGCATCCGTCCGGCACGATCGGGTATGCCGGGCAGGATCTCTTGACCATGAAAGAAAAACCCTTGCGGCAGATTCGCGGTAACCGCATTGCGATGATCTTCCAGGAACCGATGACCTCGCTGAACCCGCTGCACTCCATCGAGAAGCAGATCAACGAGGTGCTGGGCCTGCACAAGGGCCTGACCGGCAAGGCCGCGACCCTGCGCACCCTGGAGCTGCTGGAGCTGGTGGGCATCCCCGAGCCGCACAAGCGCCTCAAGGCCCTGCCCCATGAATTGTCCGGCGGCCAGCGCCAGCGGGTGATGATCGCCATGGCCCTGGCCAACGAGCCAGAACTGCTGATCGCCGATGAGCCGACCACGGCTCTGGACGTGACCGTGCAGTTGAAGATCCTCGAACTGCTCAAGGAGTTGCAGGCGCGCCTGGGCATGGCGCTGCTGCTGATCAGCCATGACTTGAACCTGGTGCGGCGCATTGCCCACCGCGTGTGTGTGATGCAGCGCGGCTGCATTGTCGAGCAGGCGTCCTGTGAGGAGTTGTTCCGTTCCCCGCAGCATCCGTACACCCAGGAACTGCTGGCCGCCGAACCTAGCGGCGGGCCGGCCAGCAACGCGATTGGCCCGCCGTTGCTGGAGGTCGACGACCTCAAGGTCTGGTTCCCGATCAAGAAAGGCTTCTTGCGCAGCACCGTCGATTACGTCAAGGCCGTGGACGGTATCCACTTCAGCCTGCCCCAGGGCCAGACCCTGGGCATCGTCGGCGAAAGCGGCTCCGGCAAGTCCACCCTTGGCCTGGCGATCCTGCGTTTGATCGGCAGCAAGGGCGGGATCCGTTTTGAAGGCCAGCAACTGGACCAACTGACCCAACAACAGGTACGGCCATTGCGCCGGGAAATGCAGGTGGTGTTCCAGGACCCGTTTGGCAGCCTGAGCCCGCGCATGTGCGTGAGCGAGATCGTCGGCGAAGGCTTGCGCATCCATAAGATCGGCACGGCAGCGGAGCAGGAAGCAGCGATTATCGCCGCGCTCAAGGAAGTGGGGCTGGACCCGCAGACCCGGCACCGCTACCCCCACGAATTCTCCGGCGGCCAGCGCCAGCGCATCGCCATCGCCCGCGCCCTGGTGCTCAAGCCACGCCTGATCCTGCTGGATGAACCGACCTCGGCCCTGGACCGCACGGTGCAGCGCCAGGTGGTAGAACTGCTGCGCAACCTGCAGGCCAAGTACAACCTGACCTACCTGTTTATCAGCCACGACCTGGCGGTGGTCAAAGCCCTGAGCCATCAGTTGATGGTGGTCAAGCAAGGCCAGGTGGTGGAACAGGGCGATGCCAAGACCATCTTCGCCGCTCCCCAGCATGCCTATACCCGGCAGTTGCTGGAGGCCGCGTTCCTGGTGCCGACCTCTCGCATCTGATTCAGGAGGTTCCTGTGGGAGCTGTCTCGCCCGGCGAGGCTGCGAGAGCGGTGGGTCAGGCAACACACCGCTATCGCAGGCAAGCCAGCTCCCACATTTGATCTGTGCAGATCTGCAGGCAAAGTCTTTCGCAAAAGCAAACCAATATCATTTGCGCTGCCCGCAGGCCTTTGATTTAATCGCGACCAATTCCTATTCACGTCATGGCTTCTGCGCCGGTTGGATATTGTGTCGACTTCCCCCGCTTCATTCAGTCAGCTCTATGGCAGCCACCACTCCTGGCTGCTCGGCCTGTTGCGCCGGCGCCTGAGCAATCGTTGGGATGCGGCCGACCTGGCGCAAGACACTTTTATCCGCGTGCTCAAACGCCCACCCGAGCAGGCCGATGCAGTGCGCGAGCGCTCGTACCTGGCGACCATCGCTCGGGGCCTGTGCATCGACCATTGGCGCCGCCGCCAACTGGAGCAGGCCTGGCTGCAAAGCCTCGCCGACCGCCCGCAAGCGCTGCAGCCATCACCTGAACAGCGGGCGATCATCGTCGAAACCCTGTACGAGGTAGACGCCATGCTCGCGCGCCTGCCGCGCAAGGTCAGCGACGCCTTCCTGCTGGCGCAACTGCATGGCCTGACCTACAAGCAAATCGCCGTGCAATTGAGGGTCTGCGAGCGCATGGTGAAAAAATACATGGCCCAGGCGCTGTTGCACTGCGCGGTGCTGGAAGCCGAACTCGACGGGTTGCTGGTGGAATGAACTCCAGCGCAAAACTCAGTCACGCCAGCTTGCAGCAGGCAGCCCTATGGTATGTGCGCCTGCAAGACCCTCAGGGCGGCAACCAGGCACAACAGCATTGGCAGACATGGCTTGGACAGAACCCAGAGCATCAGGCGGCTTGGCGGTACGTCGAGCGCGTCAGCCAGCGCTTTGCGCCCCTGACCGACGAGCCCATCGGCGCCAGCCGGGCCCTGCGCGGTACCCGACGGCAAACTCTCAAGACGCTACTGGTGCTGGGTTTAGGTTCGGCATTGGCCTGGGGCACCTGGCGCGGCACCGCCCTGCCCCGGGTGGTCGGCGGCTGGAGCGCCGACTACGCCACAGCCAGCGGTGAGATCCGCGACGCTTTGCTCGGCGATGGTACGCATATCTGGCTCAACGCCTTGAGCGCCATGGACGTGCGCTTCGACGCACACCAACGCTTGTTGCACCTGCGTTTTGGCGAAGTACTGATCGATACCGCCAAGGACCTGCAGCGCCCGTTCCTGGTCGACACCACCCACGGCCGCCTGCGTGCCCTGGGCACCCGCTTCAGCGTGCTGCAAGGCGAGCACGACACCACCCTCAACGTCTTCGACGGCCGGGTAGAAGTACGTACTGCCGACAGCCAAAAGCTGCGCATTATCGAGTCAGGGCAACAGGCGGTGTTCGATCGGCGCACGATCCGCAGCACCGTTGCGGCATCCGCCACCCGCGAAGCCTGGAGCCGGGGCGTGCTATTGGCAGACAACCTGCCCCTGGGTCAATTGATCAGCGAACTGAACCGCTACCGCCCCGGGCACCTGGGGTGCGACCCGGCAGTGGCTCATCTGCCGGTGATGGGTTCGTTCCCCCTCAAGGACAGCGAGCACGCGTTGCAACTGCTGGAGGCGGCGTTGCCGATCCAGGTAGACAAAGTGATGCCGTGGTGGGTCAGCGTCGGACCGAAAATCCACCCCACCTGATGACCGGGCTGCCAGGCTGTTGTGGGGGCTGTCGTGGCGAGGGGGCTTGTCCCCCGTTGGACTGCGTAGCAGACCCATTTTTGGGGTCGCTTCGCAACCCAGCGGGGGACAAGCCCCCTCGCCACAAAAGCTTGCGCGACTGCCCTCTCACCGCACCAACTCCGCCAAAAAAAATCGGTTCCCCCAGTTCCCCTTTTCAACGTTCGTTCGGTTAACCCAACAGACGCTTTCACATTCGCCGAACCCGTAGGGAACCTTCCATGTCGCAACCCGCTGCTTTCACGCTGCGCCCTCTGGCGCTGGCCATCACCGCTACCTTGCTCTGCCTGGGCCCACTTACCGTACAGGCGACAGAAACGCCGTCGACTCAGGAAACCGCCCGCAGCTACAGCATCGGCGCAGGATCTTTGGTCAGCGTGTTGAACCGTTTTGCCGAACAGTCGGGGATTTTCATCGCCGGCCACAATAGCCTGGCGGCGGGCAAGACCAGCCCGGGCCTGAGCGGCAGCTACACCTCGGCCACCGGTTTACAACGCTTGTTGCAAGGCAGCGGCCTGCAGGCCCGGCCCCAAGGCAACAATGGCTACGTGCTGGAACTTGCGCCGCTCAATACCGGCGAACTGGAACTGGGCGCCACCACTATTTCCGGCATGGCGCTGGGGGCCACCACCGAAGACAGCCACTCCTACACCACCGGCTCGATGGCCTCGGCCACCGGCCTGCCACTGTCGATCCGCGAGACCCCACAGTCGGTCACCGTGATCACCCGCCAGCAGATGGATGACCAGGGCTCCAACAACATTGCCGACACCCTGCGCCGCGCCCCTGGCGTCAGCGTGCAGAACTACGACAGCGAGCGCTGGGAATTCTCCAGCCGGGGCCTGCCGATCACCAACTTCCAATACGACGGCGTCAACTCCACCTATGACGGCGTGTATGACTACGGCACCACCAGCACCGATATGGCGGTGTACGACCACCTGGAAATCATCAAGGGTTCATCGGGCCTGATGACCGGCTCGGGCGATCCATCGGCCACGGTCAACCTGATCCGCAAAAAGCCCACCAAGGAATTCAAGGCCTCGGTGACCGGCACCGTGGGCTCCTGGGACAACTACCGCACCGAAGGTGATATCTCCGGGCCGCTGACCGAGTCGGGCAATGTGCGCGGGCGTTTTGTCGGGGTCTATCAGGATCGCTCGTCCTACCTGGACCACTACCAGAACACCAAGGACATCGCCTACGGCATCCTCGAAGCCGATCTCACCCCCGACACCCTGCTGACCTTCGGTATCGACCAGCAGGACACCCGCTCCCGTGGTGCAAGTTGGACCGGGTTCCCGATGTACTTCAGCAACGGCAATCGCACGAACTTCTCGCGCTCGTTCAACCCGGCCGCCGACTGGAGCCGCCGCGACTTCCAGAACCAGACGATCTTCGCCTCGGTCCAGCAAAAACTCGCCAACGACTGGTCGCTGAAAGTCAGCCTGGACCGCAAGCGCAGCCAGCACGACACCCTGCTCGCCTCCGCCAGCGGCGGCAACCCGGACCAGGTCACCGGCGAAGGCATGTACATGTTCATGGGCAAGTACAAGGGCGACCAGGTGCAGAACACCCTCGACGTCAACCTCAGCGGCCCGTTCAGCCTGCTTGGCCGCGAGCATGAGTTGATCATGGGCTTTATGGCGACCCGCTCCAAACAGGACGTGCCGGTCTACGGCTCGGTCTACCCGCCGGTGGGCGGCAGCATCTATGACTGGCGTGGCGAATACGCCAAACCGAACATTCCACGCAGCGGCCAGAATGACATCGTGCAGCGCCAGACCGGCGCCTACCTGGCGACCCGCCTGAAACCTACCGATGACTTGTCGGTGATCCTCGGCACCCGCGTGAGTAATTTCAGCAACAACGACACCACGGATTTCTACGATCCGACCGCCACCGATGCGCGCACCAGTTACAAGCAGACCGGCGTGGTAACGCCCTACGCCGGGGTGGTCTACGACCTCAACGATATTTGGTCGGTGTACAGCAGCTACACCAAGATCTACCGCCCGCAGAACAGCAAGGACGCAGACCGCAAGCTGCTTGACGCGATTGAAGGCGACACCTACGAAGCCGGGCTCAAAGCGGCCTTTTTCGACGGCCGCCTGAATGCCAGCTTCGCCGCGTTCCGTATCGAACAGGACAATGTCGCGCAATACGTCTCGGGCTTTGAAAGCGACTCGATCTACCGCCCGATTGCCGGCGCCACCACCAAGGGCTTTGAAGTTGAACTGGCCGGCGAAGTACTCGACGGCTGGAATGTCTCGGCCGGCTACACCTACCAGCACACCCGCGATGCCAACGACGACTACGTCTACAGCTCGGTCCTGCAAACCACCACGCCGCAGCAAGTAGTGCGCCTGTTCAACTCCTATCGCCTGCCCGGCGCTCTGGACAAGGTGACGATCGGTGCCGGGGTCAACTGGCAGAGCGAGTTCTTCGGCAATGTGTTCCAGCCCAACCCCAATGACACGGTCAACTTCGGCCAATACGCGCGCATCACCCAGGACAGCTACTACCTGGTGGACCTGATGGCACGCTATCGCTTCAACGAGCACTTGAGCACCACGTTGAACGTGAAGAACGCCTTCGACAAAAAGTACTACACAGGCCTGGGCAACTTCGGCACCGGTTTCTACGGCGAACCGCGCAGCCTGCAATTGGCCACGCGCTGGGACTTCTAACCCAACACAAACGTAGGAGCCGGCTTGCCGGCGCCTACATAAGGTCGGCGGCGTATTTATGTGTAATCATCGAGGCCCTACAAGGCCCATTGGAGATTGCCATCATGTCGCTGCCCGACCTGGCCGCCCCGCGCTTCTGGCGTGATGCCAGCCTGCCGTTTATCGAAGCGCGTACCATCGATGATGGGCGCAAGGTCTGTTATACCCGGCATGCCCACGACCATTTCTCGATTGGCGCGATCACCGCCGGGCAGAGCCTGTATATCCATGGCGCAGACACCTTCCATATCCACGCCGGCACCGTGGTGCTGATGAACCCCGGCGACGTGCACGCCTGCAACCCTATCGACGACCAGCCCTGGTCGTATCACATGCTCTACATTGACACGCCCTGGCTGACCGACCTGCAACACCAGTTGGGGTTTGCCAGCGAGTTGGACTTTCGCCGTTTCAGCACCACCCATACCGATGATCCGCAGCTGTTTGCCGGCCTGCTCGAACTGTACGCCGTGCTGATCGACGAACAGGCCGAACACCTGCATAAACACAGCGCCGTGGTGAGTTTTTTCAGTGACGTGCAATTGCGCCTGAACCCTGCGGCAACCGTGGTACGGGAGGTCAATCACAAGCTGGAGCGCGCCGCCGAGTACATCCGCGAACAGTGCACCGAGGCGCTGAAGCTCGAAGATATTTGCCAGGCCGCGCAATTGTCGCCGTCGTACCTGATCCGCGCATTCAAGCAGTATTACGGCATGACGCCCCATGCCTTCCTGGTCAACCAGCGGATCCAGTTTGCCCGCCAGCAACTGCGCAGCGGCCAGTTGATCGCCGATGTGGCACTGGCCGCAGGGTTTGCCGACCAGGCGCATTTCCAGCGCACGTTCAAGCAGCACCTGGCAGCCACACCGGGGCAATATCGCGGCTGAATCAGCCCAGCAACAGGTACGCCACACTGATCACCAGCAACAGCGCCATGGCCCGGTTGAACAGGCGCATGCCCCGCGCATTGCTCAGGTAACGCCGAAAAAACGTGCCCACATACGACCAACACGCCACCGACAAATAGCAAATCACCAGGTACACCGCCGCCAGTTGCCAGACCCGCGTGGCTTCGCCGTCGGCCGCAAACAGGCCCATACCGGCGACACATGCCAGCCAGGCCTTGGGGTTGAGCCACTGCATGACCGCGCCATACAGCATCGACGGCGCAACGGCCGCATCTTGTGCATTCAACCGGCCGTCATCGATCGCCAGCTTGTAGGCCATGTACAGCAGGAATACGACCCCGCCCCACTGGATGCCCTGGGTCAGGACCGGCCAGCGCATCAGTAATTCGTGCAAGCCCAGGCCGATCAACACCAGCAACAACGTGAACCCCAGCGCCGCGCCCGCCACGTGTTTCTGGCTGGCCACAAAACCAAAGCGCGCCCCCGAGCCGAGGGCGACGATATTGACGGGGCCGGGGGTGATAGAGGTCGCCAGGGCGAAGGCGGCCATGGACATGATCAAACTCATTGCACTTCCTTTTTGTAATCACAGGGGGACAGGGCCTGTACGCTACGTTCCTGTAGCCCATGGGTATTGAAGAAAATGCCCCTGTAGGAACCGCTCCTACATTCCAGCCAGGGCTGCCTTGAGCAACCGCAGCTCCAGGTATTGCAGGAGCATGATGGTCTTGCCGTCGACAATCTCACCGCGCGCAACCATGGCGATAGCCTCGTCGAAGCCCAGCTCCAGCACGTCGATATCCTCGCCTTCCTCCGCCAGCCCACCGCCCTCGCTCACGCGGTCGCCGGGTTGATACTCACCGATAAAGAAATGAATGCGTTCGGTCACCGATCCGGGGCTCATGAACGCCGAGTAGATTTTTTCGATAGGGCCGATGCGGTAGCCAGTCTCTTCCTCGGTTTCCAGACGGATACGTTCCTCGGGGCTGGCGTTGTCCAGCAGGCCTGCCGCGGTTTCGATCAGGTAGCCATCATGGCCATTGACGAAAGTCGGCATACGGAACTGGCGAATCAGCAACACCGTGCGCTGCAAGGTGTTGTACAGCAGGATGGTCGCTCCGTTGCCACGGTCATACACCTCCCGCGTCTGAGCTTGCCAACTGCCATCGCGGCGACGCAGGTCAAAGCGGTACTTTTTCAGCAGGTACCAGTTGTCCGAGAGCAGCTCTTCGGAAGTGATGCGTACGGGGCTGTTGTCCATGGCAGGTCCTTTTGGTCGCAGGGGGCGCAGCATGTCGGGGACGTCTGGCTAGCGTCAAGCTGTCCTTAGGCCAGCATTGATAGGCATTATCCGGCTACAATTGCGCCCTTTCTGCACCGGATGACCGCTTTGGCGGGTGTCTGACGGGGTTATCTCGACAGTGCATCTTGCGGGGTCAAGGACATGATGCTGCACATACCGACGCTCTTGATGGTCGCGGTCTTCGTTTTCTGCCTGATGGGCCTGCTTACCGTCCACGCCTGGCATCGCGTGCGGGAGCCTACCCTGGGCTATCTGGGGGTGATGCTATTGCTGGCGTCCCTCGGTACTGCATTGATCGTGGTGCGCGGCGTGGGCATGGATTTTGTCGCGCTGGTGCTGGGCAATGTGGTGCTGTTGCTCAGTGCCGCCATGAACTGGACAGCCATGCGCCTGTTCGTCCACGGCAAGCCACACCTGCCGGGTATCCTCGCAGGCCCCGCGCTGTGGCTGTTGATGTGCCTGGTGCCGCAATTCTATGGCTCGATGTCCAGCCGGGTAACCCTGTACTCGCTGGTGGCCGCCAGCTACGGCGTGCTGTCGGCGTTGGAGTTGTGGCGCCATCGCCGACAGCTGGAAGTGGCCTATCTGCCAGCAATGGTGTTGATGCTCTTTCATACGACGTTTTACTGCGTGCGCGCCGTGGTCGATCCAGGTATGCAGGTCAAGAACCCGAACGCAGTGATGCACGACGGAGTGCAGCTGTTTTCGTTCATGTTGTTCGAATCGATGCTGTACGCGATCGGCATCGCCTACGTCACCCTGGCGATGGTCAAGGAGCGCGCTGAACTCAACTTCAAGGCTGCCGCATTCAGCGATGTGTTGACCGGCATTGGCAATCGCCGGGCGTTCATGCTGCACGGAGAGCAACTGCTTGCTGACAGTCAGCGACGCGGCAAGCCGGTGACATTGCTGCTGTGTGACCTCGACTACTTCAAGCGTCTTAACGACAGTTTCGGTCACCCCATGGGCGACCAAGCGTTGATTGCCTTTAGCCAACTGACCTCGTCGATCTTGCGCAAGCATGATCTGTTTGCGCGCATCGGCGGCGAAGAGTTTGCCTGTCTGCTGGCCGATACCGATGAACGAGGCGCCGTGCAGGTGGCCGAACGTATCCGCCAGCGGTTCGCCGAGCTGGACCTGCTGGCCCCGGGTTTCCTCAGTGTGAGTATCGGGGTGGTGACCAGCACCGCCGCGTGCCACGACCTGTCGCGGCTGCTGTCCCAGGCGGACCAGGCGCTGTATCGCGCCAAGGATCAGGGGCGCAACCGCGTACAAACGGCCTGTAACACTTTGCAAGCAATCGCCCCCTGACGGCGGTCTGAATATTCCCTTCACTGGCAAGGCATCTGGTAAAAAACCTGCTTTGCTCCTGTCCTGGAACCTCCATGTCCTCACGTTTTCTCTCACGCTTGCGTCTACGCTGGCTGCCCCTCCTGTGCATGGCGCTACTGATCCTCGGCCTGCCGGTGGGGTGCAATGTGTTGCAGCACAAGGAGCGAGAGCTGGTGTTTCGTATCGAGCCCGGCACGGCCAGTTGGTATCGCGGCCTGCCCAGGGATGTGCAGGAGTTCGAGCTCAAGCCGGCCAGCTTCAAGTCCGGGCAGAGCCTGCATGGCTGGTGGTGGCCGGCGGCGAAAAAGGACGCGCCGGCGATCCTCTACCTGCACGGCGTGCGCTGGAACCTTACCGGCCAACTGTTTCGCATCGAGCAATTGCATGCCCAGGGCTACTCGGTGCTGGCCATCGACTATCGAGGGTTTGGCCAAAGCCGGGGCGACCTGCCATCAGAGTCCAGTGTCTACGAAGATGCGCGGGTGGCCTGGGAGCGCTTCCAACTGCTGCAACCCGACCCGAACAAGCGCCTGATCTACGGCCACTCCCTGGGCGGCGCCGTGGCCATCGACCTGGCCGCCGAACTGGGCCAGCAGGCCGCCGCCGAACAACGGCCCCCCACCGGTGCGTGGCCTGGTGATCGAGTCCACCTTTACCTCCCTGGCCGATGTCGCGGCGGCGGTGGCCAACACCTCGCTGCCGGTGCGTTGGTTGCTGTCACAGAAGTTTGACTCCATCGACAAGATCGCCGATATCCACATGCCCTTGCTGGTGGTGCATGGCCTGGATGACCGCTACGTGCCACCGCGTTTCAGCCAACAATTGTTTGATGCCGCGCAAGAACCCAAGCACTTGCTCTTGGTACCGGGGGCCAGTCACAACAACAGCCTGAGCCTGGGCGGCCGCAGCTATCGCCAGGCACTCCAGGGTTTGCTGTAGAGCGCTGAATCCGGCACCGGTTGGAGCGACGCGTGTCAAGCGCAAGCCGCGCGCCAAAAGGCTTGCAAAGGTTCCTGATCAAATATTGATCGCAGGTCGAATCGCCAGTGCTGCCGGGGCCACGCAAGGTTATCCACAGAGATACCCACGGTTTTCGTGGACAACTCTTTTTGCATTTAAACGGTTTTTTTACGCTGATGGCTCACCGGATCACGCCCGCCTTTTCCTTGGCAATCGCCTTGGGCCCGGTGACCGCCCACAGAATCATGCCCAGCAGCGGCACAAAGACAATCACCACAACCCACAGCATTTTGGTTTCGGCTCGGCTGTCACTGCGCAGTACACATTTGATCGCCCACAACTCCACCAACACCAACAGCGTGGCCAAAATCATCCAGACGTATTCGATTTGCATGGTTCACCTCCTGAGGTCATACACCTTAGGGCCAGGGGTGAACGCGAGGGTTCAGAAAAAATACCAAAGGCTGCTCAGACCCGTGGCGAGAGCGCTTGTTGTGGCGAGGGGCTTGTCCCTCGCTGGGCTGCGCAGCAGCCCCAAAACCTGCACCCTCGGTTTAACTGACACACCTCGGTGGTGCTATTGGGGCTGCTGCGCAGCCCAGCAGGGGACAAGCCCCCTCGCCACAAACCGCCCCTCAACCACAACAAGCCCACTTCCCACAGTCAGCTAGCTTCTGGCAGCTTGTCTGTGGCAATCGGTAACTCAATCCCCCAATCCCCATGCAGGTACCAATCCTCACCAATCATTTCAGCCGGATGCATGGTGCGGTCGGCACCGTTGCCGCAGGCCAGTGAAGTAGTCGCACAGTAACGATCACAGCCCCAGCAGATACGTTCGGGGTGTTTGGGGTTTAGCGGGAATGGCTTGGCCATGAGCAGGCTCCACGGCAGTGGGCGGTGATTTGATCCTAAGGCCGCCGCCCGCCCACAGCCTTGACCAACGTCAAGAATGGTTGCGGGTATAGCCCTGGAAACTTGACAGGAATCATTATTATTTACAGCAAAGCTTTCTAGACTCGAACTCTCATTTGCCCTGCCAGGAAGCACCCATGCGTATCCCCTTCACGCTGTCACTGGCCCTGCTGTTGTCGACTGGCGCGGCCGTCGCCAAAGAGTACCCGATCGGCGAGCCACAAATGTGCCCCGGCCTGGAAGTCGGCGCGGTCTATCTGCAACCGATCGAGATGGCTCCTCCGGGCATGATGCGCGCCACCGCCGATTCGGATGTGCATCTGGAGGCCGATATCCGCGCCACCGCCGACAATCAACAGGGCTTCCAGGAAGGCAGTTTCGTGCCCTACCTCCACGTATCGTTCCGCCTGCAGAAGCAAGGCAGTGCGAGCCCGATCAGCGGTGATTTCCACGCCATGGTGGCCAACGACGGGCCGCACTACGGCGATAACGTCAAGCTGCTGGGCCCTGGCAAGTACCAGCTGACTTTCAGCGTGATGCCACCCAGCGGCCATGGCTCACTGGGCCGGCATACCGACAAGGAAACCGGAGTCGCACCCTGGTTCGAGCGTTGCGAGGTGCACTACGAATTCGTCTACGCCGGGATTGGCAAGAAAGGCGGCTACTGAATGCGCCGCGCCCTCGCCTTTTTCACCCTGCTGGCCGGTGGCGCGGCCCTGGCAGCGCCCTTGCCGACCTATGAGTTGACCCTGCAGGATGGCCACTTCAACCCGGCGCAGCTCAAGGTGCCGGCCGGCCAGCGCTTCAAGATCGTGTTGAAAAACATCGGCCAAGGCCCGGCCGAGAACGCCTGGCTGCAACTGCGCCAGCACGGCGAAACCGTGAGTTTGAGCATTGAAGACGACGGCCGCGGCTTCAGCGAGCCGGTGGACCAACGCGAACACCACGGCCTGACCATCATGGACGAGCGCGCCCGCAGCCTGCACGGCCAACTGGATATTTCGGCCCGCGAGCCCCAAGGCACGCGGGTACATTTGCTGTTTCGCCCGGAATTCCTCGGGCAGTCTTTACAACAAGGTAGCCTGTCATGAACACCCCACACCGCCACGGTATCCTGCTCGTCGACGACCACCCGATGATGCGCCACGGCATGCGCCAGATGCTCGAACTGGAAGATGACCTGCACGTGGTGGGCGAAGCCGGCAATGGTGAGGAAGCCCTGGGGCTGATCGAATCGTTGCAACCGGACCTGGTGTTGCTGGACAACAACATGCCGCAAATGAACGGCCTGGAAACCCTGCGCCGCCTGCGCGCCATGGCCTATGGCGGCAAGGTCTTGCTGTTTACCGTGTCCGACGCCGAAGACGACATCCGCGACGCCCTGCGCCTGGATGCCAACGGTTATTTGCTCAAGGACATGGAGCCGGAACTGCTGATCCAGTACATCCGCGATGCCCTGCACGGCGCCCTGGTGATCAGCCCAGGCCTGACGCGCGTGCTGGCCCAGGCCCTGCGCTCACCCCAGCCCCACGCCGCGGTTGAACTAACCGAGCGCGAGCGGCAGGTGTTGAAGACCATCGCCGGGGGTTACAGCAATAAGGTGATCGGGCACAAGCTGGGGATTACCGAGGGCACGGTGAAGGTGCATGTGAAGAACCTGCTGCACAAGCTGGGGTTGCGCTCGCGGGTGGAGGCTGCGGTGTGGGCGATGGAGCATTTACGCCAGGCTGGGTAGGGTTTGATTGTGTATTACCTGTGGCGAGCGGGCTTGCCCCGCGCTGGGCGGCGAAGCCGCCCTAAACCCGGCTATCGCGGTTTATCTGAAGAAACGCGGCGGGCTTATTGGGGCTGCTTCGCAGCCCAGCGCGAGGGCAAGCCCGCTCGCCACAACAGCCCTATCTGCCTGGATTAAGGCGTTGCAGCAAAATTGTGTAGATACCTATGGTGATCGCTGGCAAGTCAGCTTCTACAGGGGAATGCAGCTGCGCGCTCTGGCGTTGCATTAGCGCACTTTCACCGTCAACGCCCCCACACTCGCCAAAACAATAACCGTCCCCACGATCACCATCACCGAAGGCCGCTGCGCCAATATCACCCATGCCATCAGCATCGCCACCGGCGGTATGAGATAAAGCGCAATCGCTGCCCGACTGACCTGGCTATGCGTCAGTACATAAGCCCAGGCCAGGTATGCCAGCGCACTGGGAAAGATGCCGAGCACCAGCACTGCCAGGTTCACCGAGACCGAAGCCTGGGCCAACTCCCCCGGCAATCCTGGCAGATACACCAGCAGCAACGCCGTACCTGACCAGAGGGTGAAACACACCATTGTCAGTCCGTCATAGCGCTGTGAGTAACGCTTTTGCAGGGCGAAATACAGGCTCCAGGACGCCGCCGCCAGCAGGATCAACACCCCATGCCCATCCAGCTCGCCCCAGCCGCGATCCCCTACCGCCACCACCCCCGGCGCCGAACAGCCCGCCGAGCACGCAGCACCATTGCCAGGCGCTGATCCGCTCCCTGAACAGCGTGCTGGCAAGTAACGCACTGAACAATGGTGTGGATTGCGCCAGGACGCTGGCAGCGCCGGCACTCACACCGCGCTGGCCGTAATTGAGGGCGATGTGGTGCAGCGTCACTGCAAACAATCCCAGCACCGCAAACAAAGGCAAATCCCGCAGTCGGGGCCGGGAAATACCTTTTATCCAGGCCACACCGGCCATGAATACGGAGGCGATCAAAAACCGCAGCAACGCCAGGTTATCGGGCGCATAAGCCTGCAAAGCGATATGGATGCCGACAGGCGAATACGCCCAGCAGAGGATGACGAAGAGGGTCGCCAGGACAACTTTTGCGTGGGGCATGAGCATTCTCAAGGACGTGGCAGCACACAGGCGCGGCCTGGCAAAAGTATGAGAAAACCCAAGCCCTGAAAAAAGTGACTTAAACTGAGCCCACTCTTCACTTCAGGTGAACCATGGAACTGTCCCAACTGCGTATGTTCAAGACGGTCTACGAACTGGGCAGCATTGCCCGCGCAGCCGCAAAGCTGCATTGCGTGCCGTCCAATATCACAGCAAGGCTCAAGTCCCTGGAGCAGGAGCTCGGGGTCGCGCTGTTCCTGCGCGAAGGCCGGGGCCTGCGGATCAGCCCCGCCGGCGAAGTGTTTATCGAATACGCGACGAAAATCCTCGACCTGACCGAAGCCTCCCGGCGTGCCGTCGCCCCCGGTGGTGCGCCCCATGGGCGGCTGCGCATCGGCGCTATCGAGTCCAGTGCAACCGGGCGCTTGCCACAGTTGCTGGCGCGCTATCACGCGCTGTATCCCCAAGTGTCGTTGGCGTTGAGCACCGGCACCTGGTCGCAGTTGCTCGATGATATCCAGCACCATCGGCTGGATGCGGCGATTGTCGCCGTGGATGTGCAACGCCCTGGGCTGGAAAGCACGCTGCTGTATAGCGAAGACCTGGTGCTGATCGCTCCCAAGTCCCTGGGGCCGGTGCGCGCTGTGACGGACTTGCAGGGCCTGACCCTGTTTATGTGGCCGACCGGCTGCCCGTATCGCCTGGCACTGGAGCAGTGGTTGTCACGCCACGGCCAAGTCGCGTCAATCGTCAGCATCGCCAGCTACGGTACGATTATCGGCTGTGTCAGCGCCGGCAGCGGCGCCGCGCTGGTACCACGGGGGATCTACGAGCAATATCGTCAGGGCGCCAACTGGCAAGGCCATGAGTTCGCGGAACTGACACGCATCGACAACCGGTTTTACTGGCATGCCAACACAGGCTGCCATCCGGCCCGGGATGCATTTTCGGCACTGCTGCGCGATCACTGCCTCCTCGGGTCTACCTCCAACGAGGCATAGGCCCGGCAAGCCTTGCGCCCTACCATGGGGGGGAGCGGAGGTACGCCATGCTGACCCACCCATCCATCGTTTTAACCCTGCGCCGGCATCATCTGTTCAGCCCATTGCCGGAAAAAATCTTCCAGGACGTCTGCACCCTGGCCAATCTCAAACGCCTGCCCGGGCACATGACCTTGATGCATCAGGGCGATCCTGCCGAGCGGTTTTTCCTGTTGGTCAGTGGCCAGATCAAGTTGCACCGGGTCACCGGTGAAGGCCAGGAGCATCTGGTGGAAGTCATTCGCCCTGGCCAGACCTTTGCCGAAGCCCTGCTGTTCAGCCAGGCCAAGGCCTACCCGGTGAGTGCCACGGCGCTCAAGGACAGCGTGCTGGTAAGCATCGAGGGCCATCATTACCGCAAGGCCCTGGAGGACCAGCCGCAGATCTGCCTGGCAATCCTCGGCACCATGAGCCTCCACCTGCATCAACGTCTCAAGGACATCGATACCCTGAGCCTGGCCAATGCCAGTCGCCGGGTCATCAACTTCCTGGTCCAGGAGCGCGATCAGGCAAGCGGCGATGTGGTGCTGCAGGTGCCCAAGCGTCTGGTGGCCTCCAAACTGGGGATTCAGCCGGAGACGTTTTCGCGGATTCTGCATCGGCTGGTAGACGCCGGCCTGATCGAGGTGCAACGGCGCACGATCCGCATCCTGTGCGAGGAGCAATTGATGACCTATCAGGCCGGCTGACTTAGAATCGACGCCATTGTTCGCCCGCCTTCCTGACACGAGCGCCCCCATGAGCTTTGATTTCGACACGATTTACCCTCGCCTCGGCACCGGCAGCACCAAGTGGAGCCGCTACCCCGAAGACGTCTTGCCCATGTGGATTGCCGACATGGACATCGCCGCCCCGCCGGCGATTCTCAAAGCCCTGCACGCGCGCCTGGACCAGCAGATGCTCGGCTACAGCGTCGCCCGCCCAGCAGTGCGCGAGGCGATTATCAACGACCTGTGGCACAAATACGCCTGGCGGGTACAGCCCGATGAGTTGCTGTTCCTGCCGGGTGTCGAGCCGGGCTTCAACATGGCCTTGCATGCCTTTGTCCAACCGGGCCAGTCGGTGGTTTTGCAAACTCCCAACTACGCGCCGCTGCGCCATGCGGCGGGCAACTGGAACCTGCCGAAGATCGAAGTGCCCTTCGAACTGAGCGATCAGGGCGAATACCTCACCCCCCTGCCCGCCTTGCGCCAGGCCTTGAAAGGTGCCGGCGCGCTGCTGTTGAGCAACCCCCACAACCCCCTGGGCAAGGTATTTGCCCGCGAGGAATTGCTGGCCGTGGCCAACGCCTGCCTGGATACAGGTGCGCTGATTGTCTCCGATGAAATCCACGCCGAGCTGTGCTTCGACGGGCGCCGGCATATCCCTACCGCCTCGTTGAGTGCAGAGATCGCGCGACGCACCATCACCCTGATGTCGGCCAGCAAGGCCTACAACGTCGCTGGTCTGAAGACCTGCTTTGCCATCGTCCAGGATCCGCTCATCCGCGAACGCTTCAACAAGGCGCGCTGCGGCATGGTCGATAGCGTCAGCCCGTTGGGCCTGGAAGCCACTTGGGCGGCGTATAGCCAATGTGGGGAATGGTTGGAGGCGTTGGTCACGTACCTGCAAGGCAACCGCGACTACCTGCTGGATGCCGTGCAAAAACGCCTGCCGGGCGTGGTCATGCATGCGCCTCAAGGTACCTACCTGGCCTGGCTGGATTGCAGCGCCCTGGGCCTGGAAGACCCACAGCGGTTTTTCCTCGAGCAGGCCAAGGTAGGCTTGAGTGCGGGCGTAGAGTTTGGCGACGACAGCCAACAGTTCGTACGCTTGAACTTTGGCTGCCCGCGGGCGTTGCTCGAAGAAGGTATTTCACGCCTGGAACGCAGCCTGCAAAACCTGTAGGCGCGGCCCTGGCGGCTGATCAGAGCTTGGCGATGGACACCTCTGTGGATTTGACGAAGGCAATCACTTCGCTGCCCACTTTCAACTCCAGATCACGCACCGAACGGGTGGTGATCACCGAGGTGACAATCCCGGACGCGGTTTGCACGTCGATCTCGGATACCACTTCGCCAAGCAGGATTTCCTTGATCACGCCCTTGAACTGGTTGCGCACGTTGATCGCTTTGATGGTCATGTCGGTTTTCCTTTCACTGTTGGGTCAATCCGCACGAATGCGCAGGCCTTCAAAAATGCGCCATTCACACCACCAACAAAAAGGAATAAATAACTATTTATTTATTCCATATAGACATATGCAAGGCCCTGTAGGAGCCGGTTTGCCGGCTCCTACATGGGTTTGGTCAAAAACCTACTGTTGCCGACACCAGCCAGGTACGCGGCGTAGACAGGGTCAGGCCGGGCGCGCTGTCGCTGGAGGTGGCGGCCGACGCCCAGTAGGTCGTGTTCAGTACGTTCTCCACAGTCGCACGCAGGGTCACTGGGTTTTCCTTGACCTTGAAGGTGTAGCGCGCCCCCAGGTCGTAGCGTTCCCAATTGTCGATCTTCTGCTGGTTGGCCGCGTCCAGGTACTGCGCGCCGGTATGGATCGCGCGGGCGGTCAGGGTCAGGCCTTGCAGGCGTGGGATATCCCATTCGGCACCCAGGTTGACGTTGGCCACTGGTGCACCGGTGCCGCGCTTGCCGTCGGTCAGGCCCTGGGCGGTCTTGGTCTGTTCGCTGTCGAGCAGCATCACCCCGCCGAGCAGGCGCACGCCGGCCAGGGGTTCGCCAAACACGTTCAGTTCCACGCCCTGGTTGCGCAATTGGCCATTGGGTTTGAAGAAGCCCTGGTTGTCGATGCCATAGGCCGGCTGTTTGATCTGGAACACACTGGCGGTCATGCCAAAGCTGCCCATGTCGTACTTGGCGCCAACCTCCACCTGCTTGCTCTTGGTCGGTGGGAAGATCGCGTTTTCATTGCGCACCCCGCTCGACGGCGCAGTCTCGCCCTGGCTCAGGCCTTCCATGTAGTTGGTGTACAGGGACAGTTGATCGGTGACTTTCACCACCAGGCCCAGGGCCGGCGAGGTCGCTTGTTCGTCGTACTCCGGCTGATCCTTGATGCCATTGCTCCAGGACGTGACCTGGACCTTTTGCAGGCGTGCCCCCAGGGTCAGCAGTACCCGTTCATCGAAGAAGGCCAGGGTGTCGGCCAGGGCCAGGCTGGTGAAGCGGTTTTCGGTGTGGGTGCTGGTGTCCCAGCGCACCGCCTGGCCTGGACGGGGCAACACCACCGGGTTGTAGAGGTTGCTCCTGCCGGGGGTATAGCGCTCGCCGGCATTGTCGAAATCCATGTTGAACTGGTTGAGGCTGACATTGAGCGTGTGCCCTACAGGGCCGGTATTGAACCAACTGCGCGCGCCCACAGTGGCGGTCTTGACGTCTTCGTCGCGGCGGAAGCTGCGCGGCACTACCGTGAAGTCGCCATTGCTCTGGGTCGCCTGCACGCCGTGGCGCAGGAAGTCGTAGTTGCCTTTGCGCGCACCGGCGGCGGCGTAGACCATCAGTGAATCGCTGAGATCAAACTCGCCACGCACGGCGCCAAAGGTGTCCTTGGTATGGGAGTACGTCCAGGACTGGGCGAAATTGTCGCGAATGTCGCGGGCCTTGGGCATTACGCTGCCCCTGGCGACTTCTACGCGCTCCTGGGGCGCGTCGGCGGTGCGTTCCTGGCGCCCGAGGTCGAGGGACAGGCGCACCCGCTCCTTGCGAAAGTCGAGGCCGATCACGGTCATTTCGCGGTCGACCTCCTGGTGATCCCATTCGGTGTCGCCGGATTGCTTCACGCCATTGAAACGCACGCCAAACTGCTGCTCGTCGCCAAACCGCCGACCGATGTCCACCGCGCCACCGAACTGCCCGGCCGAGGCATAGCTGCCGGTGAACTCGGTAAGCGGTGCATCGGCAGCGCGCTTGGGCTCGATATTGATCCCACCACCGATACTGCCCCGCGGCGCTATACCACCGAGCAAGGCGCCGGGGCCCTTGAGGATATCGACGCGCTCGACCATTTCCATGTCGATGGCGTAGGTCGGCAGCACGCCGTAGAGGCCGCCGTAGGACACATCGCTGTTGAACAGGCTGAAACCCCGCACCGAAAACTGCTCGAAACGCCCGCCAGCGGGGTTGGTGATGCGCACCGAAGGGTCGCTGGCAACCATTTCGCCGAGGGTCCGCGCCTGCAGGTTCTTCACCGCCTTGGCGGTGTAGGACGTTAGGTTGAATGGGGTCTCCATAAAGTCGTTATCGCCCAACAGGCCCTGGGCGCCTTGGCGTGTCACTTGGTCACCGGCGTAGGTTTGGGCGACAGGCGTGTTTGCGGCCCCCAGAATCGAGGTGGCTGGCAACTGATAAACACCGCCCTGTGGCGCGGGGATCAAGGTGTAGGCGCGCTCACCCACCGCTCGCAATTGCAGGTCCGAGCCTTGCAGCAGGCGTGCGAAGCCTTCCTCGACGGCAAACTCACCCGAGATACCGGCGCTCTGGCGGCCGCTGACCAGGGCCGGGTCCACCGACAGATTGACCCCGGCCAGCCCGGCAAAGCGGGTCAAGGCGCCGCCCAGGCTGCCGGCGGGCACCTGGTAACTGCGCCGGGCCGCGTCCTCGGCCCAGCTCACAGGAATAAACAATGGGCTGGCACTCAGGCTCAGGACCAGACTCAGGCGCAGTAGCGATGGCGGGACGACGGGCATTAAAAGGCTCTCTGTTTTCGTTCACTTGCCTTGGATGACAGGCGAGCCGAAAAAAAGGGACACGTTCTACCAAAACTTGTGGAATACCCTGTAGGAGCGAGCTTGTCTCCGGGCGGCGTTCCGACGAAAAACTCGCAGTCACCGGGTTCATCCAGGAAACACGCGTTATCGTTGGCGTTTTTCGTCGGAACGCCGCCCGGAGACAAGCTCGCTCCTACAGAGGGCAATGTTGAGCCCGCCCCCACAGTGAAGCGCAGTCAGGTCAGGGTTTTGCGCGGTGCCAGCGTGACCCAATAACGCGTGCGAAACTGCACCTGCAATCGATGGGTGGTGGCCAGCAGGCTGAGGATGCGGTCGGTGTCGTCCAGGCGGAAACTGCCGGTGACGCGCAAGGCTTCCAGGCTCGGGTCCCAGCGCAGGACACCCGGGCGATAGCGATCAAGCTCGCGCAGGAAGTCGCCCAACCCCTGGTTCTGCGCCGTCAGAACTCCATCGCGCCAGCCCAATTGCAGCGCGTCAAACGGAACCGGCGCCCCCAGTCCCGAGGCCTGCAGGCGTAGTTGTTGCCCGTCGTGTACCAGGGCGCTACGCCCAGATCCATCTTGTACGTGCACCTGGCCCTTGAGCACCGACACCAGACACCCGTGCGCCAACTGACGCACACAGACCTCGGCCTGGCTGGCGATAACCTGGCCATAACGGGTATGTACCGTCAACGCCGCCGCGCCAGGCACACTCAACGCCATCTCCCCATCGACCAGGGTCAGGCGCCGCCGCGCGAGGTCCACATCCACCGCGCTGGCCGTGTTCAGTTGCAGGGCGCTGCCATCGGCCAGCGGCACGCGTTTGCGCTCGCCGGTGGCGGTGTGCAGGTCGGCACGCCACACGTCGAGGGGTAACTGGCGACTGAGCAGCCATGCCGCCGGCACCAGCGCCGCCACGCCCAGGGCGCGCTTGAGCACGGCACGTCGCCCCGCTTGCGGGCGGTCGAGGCTGGCCATGGCCAGGGAAGATGGCAATTGCGCAAAACGCTGACGCAACAACTGCGCTTTTTGCCAGACCTGTTCGTGCTGGGGATGACTGTCGCGCCATTGCTGCAAGTCCGCATAGTCGCGCTCGCCGGCTGTGCCCGACTCCAGCAGCGCCAACCACTGCGCCGCTGCCCGCGCCACATCCGCAGAGGTACGGCTCACAGGTCCACCAGCAGGCAATGCTCATAGGCCTGGGCCATATAGCGCTTGACCGTACGCTGCGAGACCTTGAGACGCTCGGCAATCTCACGGTAGCCCAGGCCTTCGAGCTGACTCCAGAGAAACGCCCGGCGTACCACCGGCGCCAGGCCGTCGAGCAATTCATCCAGGGCTTGCAGGGTTTCCAAAAGCAGCCAGCGCTGCTCCGGCGATGGCACGCACTCTTCAGGCAAGCGCGCCAGGGCATTCAGATAGGCCTGCTCCAGGCTGCGGCGCTGATGGAAGTTGACCAGCAGACGCTTGCCCACCGTCACCAGATAGGCTCGTGGTTCCTGCAATTGCGCGACCGGCTGGGCGCTGGCCAGCACCCGCAGGAACGTATCCTGACTCAGGTCGGCGGCATCCCAGGCATTGCCCAGGCGCCGCCGCAGCCAGCTTTCCAGCCAACTGCGATGGTCGCGGTACAAGGTGCTCAGGCTGGGCTCGGCGGTGGTCGTTGGCGATACAACATCATTCATGGCAAGCGAACCCTGGGCAGCGCGAGTGAGTCTCAAATGAGATTCATTCTATTTAATATCCCTGCGCTGCACCATGTTCTTTTTGCCGGGTAGACCGCCGGCCCTCCTCGAGGCTTTTGCCTAACCCCGTTAGTCGATCATGCGTCGCAGCACTTGTGATTCACCACGCCGGTAATGCAGGACCACCGCACCGATATGACCTAGGACCAATACCGCCATCGTCCAGCCCAGCAAACTATGGAACTCACTGCCCAAGTCAATCATCCACTGTATTTTTTCACCTTCAAACCCGTCCATCACCGGTAAACCAAAAGCGGAAAACGCCCGGCCGGAACCGTACTGGCGCAACAAACCAACCAAAGGAATTAGAAACATAAGTGCATAGAGTGCCTTGTGCCCTATATACGCAACGAGATTCAGGCTTTTCGGGCGAAATTTATAGCTTCGCAAGCTCCACCCCGTACGCAAGACAATTAGAGCAAACAGTATAAGCCCCACTGGTTTGTGATAAGGCCAAAGGAGTTTATCCAATGCAGAGTCCGACGATAAATAATGCGCCGTGGCCGAGCAATAAATCCATAAAAACAACAGCGCCATCAACCAGTGCAACCCTCGACTGATTGCATCGTAGCGACGACGACTGACAGTATTGACTTCAGACATTTTAGTTTCCTACTCCTGCATTTTTTTGCCAAGAAACACTTACCCGACGAGACAGCTTCATCAGGGTAATTTCACCTTGTAGAGCCGGTAAGGATAAACCGTCGCATCTTTGCCACCGCTCCAATAGGGAGCCCTTTGGTATTGCGCGGCCGTTACATACATATAACCATCACTGCCCATACCTAGAGAATCTGGCCATATAAGACGAGAATCCTGGACCAGTGTATGCAGCCCCCCGCCAGGTGCCTGGTACTTAATACTGTAATCCAAAGAGGACGTGAGATAGATATTGTTTTGTGCATCAGCTATCAACCCATGGCTGACCGTCGTTTCTCCTTGGTCCTCGACTTTGGAAGCCAATTCAGTGCCATCCAGTCGAGTATCGGCTAAATAGCGAGTCTCGATTCGATAGAGGTTAAGCTTATTAATGGGTTTAAAATAAAGGTAGCGATTATCTTTGGTCAGCGCGATGCCATTAACATCAGATTTGAATGGAGCGCCCTTGAGGTCGCGCATTTGCTGACCCTCATAGCTGAGAACCAACCCTGGTTCTGCCTGGGTTGCAATGCTATTACTTAATACGCTGCGAGATATGCCCGTGCTCAAGTCGAGTACAACAATGGCTTTCAGGCCTGGATCTGAAAGATACGCCAGATTTTTTTCGATATCGACGTTCACATCATTCAAACTCGAAAGTCGCTTATCAAGTGTCTTAAAATCATACTCCGCCTCAACCTTATTTGTTTTAAGGTTAATTTTTACCAGTTTGAAATATCCCTGCGCACTTTGCTTGGAATCACGTTCGGCGACCAGTACGCTCGCGGGTTTTGAGTCAAGTACCCAAAGGTTATCGTGGCCATCAACATGCAATGCCTGCGCATTGACGAAGCGCTTTCGCTCATCGCCAGCGCTCGCATTCCAAGTGACATTCGGATAAGGCACCAACTTCCCATCAACCACCTCTGCAACAGAATATTTATAGTCTTCGGTTCGATTGGGGAAAGATGTAAAGATACGATTATCGGAGGACACACCCAGCCCAACAGCTCTTAACCTGCCAAAGTCAGCCACTGCAACAAGTTTTTTACTATGATAAGTCTCTGCACCAGACGCAGCACTCGCAAGAGGACTCAATATCGCCAGCAACAGGCAAGCAAATATTTTTACATTCATTACATCACCCTTAATGACTCACTAGGCGCAAAAATGGAAAACCAACTCCACCCCAAGTTATAGGCACGCGCACTTTACACGTAAAAATATTGTTATTTATCTAGACTAACGACTGGAGACCCGCAAGACTTTCATTGGTCCCTCGCGCTGACTTGCAACGGGTCGGCAATGACACGCAGCACCTGCTTGGCCTGACTCCTAGACCAAGACTGATAGTACTGAAACGTCTATCGCACTAACACCCGACAGCGCAGCAAACAGTTTCTCCATAAAATTGAAAATCAGACGCCATAGTGACTAGAGGCTGGGTAAAGCGCAAAAAACATGGGAACGGGCAAGCCCGCCCCCGCACTCGAGAAATCCCATCATCGGCATTGCCAAGGCGCCGACGCAGCCGGTTTTCCAGCCAAATGCGTTGGTCGCGGTGCAAGGCGCTCAGGCTGGGTTCGGCGGTGGTCGTTGGCGATACAACATCAGTCATGGCCAGCGAACCCTAGGCAGCGCGAGCGGCTCTCAAATGAGATTAATTCCATTAAATATCCCGCGCTGTACCCTATTCTTTTACCGGGTAGACAGGCGGAGCACCTACTGCCCATCGGGCAACACCGGCTTGCCCAGCTCACGCCTGGACGATATTGCCGCTGAGATTGAGCAAGCTCCCGGTCTGCAATGGGTTGTCGTGGCAGTAGCGATACGCCACGCGAAAAACGGTTTGTTCATTGCGCTCGTAGAGGTCCGGCATGTTCTGCTCGAACAACGGTGAACTGGTCCCGCTGCTTGAGTAAGAAAAATGCCCGTAGCTTGCGATAAGGGCACTTTCTTTAACCGATCAGCAGTTTGCCGGATGCTCAGACAGTCTGGCTCTACATCGACAATGGCTCAAAAAGCCCAACAGCCTGCTTCAACTAAGTTTCTCGCCTGCTTGGGGACTGACGCCAATAATGTCCGCCTGCTTGATCGGGCGCGTGCTTTTTACAAGAAAATCGGTGCACCGATTACCGGTAAGATCCACTGCAACAAAATATCGACCTGTTTGCTTGTTGAGCCTCACGACGGTATCGCCGATACGCCCTGTAAAGGCCTCCACCCATCGCAATGTTGTATTCGAACGCTTCGCCATTGCGCGCAGGTCAATTTTGTCCCTGCCACTCACAAAGTCCATGATCAGATCTGAACTCTGGAGAGTCGAATCGCTCGCGTTGTCGTAGGCGAACGTGTTGCGCCCTCCTATACCCCATAAATTATCCCCCCCACCTCCGCCCTTCAGGACGTTATCCGCCGAGTTGCCAATGAGGAGGTCATTGCCGAAACCGCCGATGGCATTTTCAATAATCACATCCCTATCTATCGTCACATTGCGGGTCTGGCCGCCAACGCTGGAGGCGGTGCCTGGCCGCAGGTCTATGGTCTGGTTATGTCTGAATCCCGAAAAATCGAACGTGTCATTGCCAGACTGGTCGCGCACAGAGAACCATGGGGCTTTACTGTAGGCACCCAAACTTGTATTGGAGTCGCCAGTATTGGAGTTGAAGCCATAGACAGTATCGTCACTAACAGGCTTGGGTTTAGGCGGCTCAGTGAATCGCCCCGGATTCTCTAGACACCTTGCAAGCTCATTGCGTAACGCTTTTCAAACTCTACCGGTGACAGCTGATTGTTGAAACCATGGCGGCGTTTTACGTTGTAGAACATCTCGATGTAATCAAACACATCACTCCGAGCATCTTCCCGCGTGGTGTAGATTTTTCGCTTGATCCGTTCCCGTTTCAGAAGCTGGAAAAAGCTCTCGGCCACGGCGTTGTCATGACAGTTGCCTCGGCGACTCATGCTGGCAACCAAATTGTTTGCCTTCAAAAAGCTGCGCCAATCGGAGCTGCTGTACTGGCTGCCTTGGTCGGAATGAACCATCACCTCTTGCTTCGGTTTACGCCTCCAAACCGCCATCAACAACGCATCAATAGCCAAATCACTGGTCATCTGCGACTTCATTGACCAGCCAACGACCTGCCGAGAAAACAGATCCAGTACCACCGCCAAATACAACCAGCCTTCATACGTACGAATGTACGTGATGTCGGTTACCCAAACCTTGTTGGGTTCCACAACATCGAACTGGCGCTTCAGCAAATTGGGTGAGACGACCGCTGGCTTACCGCCGTACTTTCCAGGGCGGCGTCGATAACCTGTCTGAGAACGCAGACCTTCAAGACGCATCAGCCTCGCCACACGATGACGACCACAATCCTCACCGACCTCGCGCAGATCGTCGTGGATTTTGCGATAGCCATAAACGCCACCGCTCTCCAACCAGGAATGCTTGATCAAACCCAGCAGTCGCTGGTCGTCTTTGGCGCGTACAGATTGCGGCTCAGACAGCCAGGCGTAATAACCGCTGGGATGGACTTTCAGCGTCAGGCAAAGCCGTCGAATCGAATAGTCGCCCGCGCGCTGCTTGATAAAGGCGTACTTCAGCCGCACTCCTTGGCAAAGTACGCGGCGGCCTTTTTTAATATGTCTCGCTCTTCAGTGACGCGCTTGAGTTCCGCTCGCAGACGACGTAGCTCAGCGTGCTGATCATCATCCTGCTGCCGTTCTTCTTGAGGTTTGCTGTAGCGCTTTATCCAGGCATAGAGGCTATGCGTCGACACGCCGAGACGGGCGGCTACCTCAGCGACAGGCAGCTTCTTTTCGGTCACTTGATTGACTGCTTGGATTTTGAATTCTTCGGGATAACGCGGGTTGCTCATGGCACCTCCTGATTGGCCTCATTTTAAGGCATGGAGGTGTCTACGAAACCCGGGGCGATTCATGCTTTAGCATCCTGATGGTTGTAACTCAGAACAATTTCCCCACGACGGCCCGAGAATCGCTCCACCACCGTCGCACTGGCAAGCTGGGCTTTGTGCAAGACTCCCGCTAAATCTATCTTGTCGGTGCCCGTTTCAAAGTCCAGGAGTTCATCGGGCCTTTCGAGCGTAGAGTCACTCGCGTGGTCATACACGAAGACATCTGCGCCACCACCCCCCAGTAATTTGTCTGCGCCGCCGCCGCCCTTGATTCGATTGCCCACGTGATTACCAATCAGATGGTCGTCTCCATGCCCACCAATGGCATTCTCTAGAACAACGCCCCTGGCAATCGAAATATTGCCTTTCAGCCCTCCAACATCAGAGAACGACTCGGCATTTAGGTTGATGACTTGAGACTGCCTGAAACCGGATAAGTCCAACGTATCGTTTCCGCCACCGTCCCATATGCTGAATACGGGAGCGTCATTGGCGGACTGAAGGCTCATGCTGGGTCGATCAGTATTGGAGTTGAACCCGTAGACGGTATCGCTACTGCGGGTGTTGTTGTTGCTACCATAATTTCCCTGCACAGCGCGAATATCATCCAGCATGGGGCCTGAGGGAAGTTCCCGGTCGAACCTGTGACCTGGTTGATGGGTCTCGGCCCAATAACTCATTGCGCTGCGGGCTTTGGTATCCTGTGCATACTCGGCGTTCTTTTCGTAGCCACCATCATTACTATTATAGTCACCCGGATGTTTAAGGCCGAGGGCATGCCCAAGTTCGTGAGCAGCTATATATGAAAAGCCATCACCGGCCTTTGGTGTATGCGATGCATACTTTGTTCCAATTGTCATCTTTACATTAGGGTGGTAATAATTAGGCAACTGCGTGACACCGCCGGAGGAATTCGGATCATTTACGATATCTATAGAACCGTCTGCCGCTTGGGTACCTACCTTGAAGGTTACATTGGTCACATCTTGCCAACACTGCAATGCATTAAGAATACTTGCTTTCTGCCCTGCCGAGTAACTAGGGTCGATCCTGACGGAAATTTCTATTTTTCCGTCTTGATTGCGATCATAAAACTTGAAACCACCACGGGTTAATTGTTCTGCCGCCTGGTCAGTGGAGAAAGATGGCTTTTCATTTGTCTTGCTGCCACTGGACGCGTCCAACATAGCCAAACGGGTACGCTGCGAATGACTTCCTACATTCATGGCAATTAAATCCTTCTTGATAAACTCAAATAGTTGCCCGGCAAACGCCTTGCCGAAAAACAAATATCCCACACAAGAAATACAGCCACCAATTGATTTATCTATCCAAATAAATCCAACTCATCATTTAAAACTTAGAAACAAATAACCAGAAACTATATAGCGATTATTTTTCAATGCTCAATATTAAATTACATATTAAATCCTAACTAACCGCAACACAGTATGCCGGCGTGATGCAACACCGACCCCATATAGGAGCCGGCCTGCGATGGCGGCAGAGCCGCCAATATATCTTCGGATCGCACCCCGCCTGCGCGAGCAGGCCCACGGGGAATCTCCCCTGGCAGAAGATATTGGCCACACCACAAAGCCCCTTAACCCATCACTACAATCCCCACCACCAACACCACCGGCCAGGCTAACATCGTGGCCCGCCATCCCAGGGGCGCGTGTCGCAGTTCCATAAACCCGTCGGCAATCACCCAGGCCTTGGCTACTGCGGCCAGCACCACCACCCACCACCAACCCGCAGCGCCGGACATGACGGTGCCCACACTCAGCAACACCAGCGCGCCCCAGCACGCCAGCAGCCTCACAACACGTACACCAACGGAAACAGCACCACCCACACCAAATCCACCATATGCCAATACAACACCCCGGACTCCAGCCCCGACTGGCGCCCCCGGCCCGTAAGCCCCGCGCCAGCAGCGCACCGCCAGCCAGGCGAGGATCACCATCCCCAGCAGTACATGCAAAAAAATGAAAACCGGTCAAAATCCAATACAGGGTGAAAAAAAGTACTGTGCTCCAGGCCCAGCCCCGCAGCGGCCAGGTGCCCGTACTCGCTGAGTTTGATCCACACATACACCAGCGCCACCAACAACCCCAGTACCAACAACCCAGCCGCCCGCCGCGAGCGGTCGGCGAGTGCTTGTTGCTGTGCCAACGCGGCGAGCAGGCCAGCCGTCAGCAGGCTCAGGGTCATTGCCAGGCCGGTGGATGTGTCCAGTTGTGCGCGGCCCTCGGCAAAGACCTGGGACCGTAACGTCTGGGTCACTGCAAAGGCTAGGATCAGAATTGCAAACACCGAGAGTTCGGCGAGGATGAAGAACCACATCGCCAGATCACCCGGCAAGCGCCGTTCAACTGAAGTGAACATCAACCACATCCATCAGGGCCGCGACGGTTTGCGGGTCGTCGCTCAGCGCTTCTGCCAGGCAGGCCATGCACGCCTCGCGTGGGGGCATGCCGGCGGCGATCAGGCGCGCGGTGAAGATCAGCAGGCGCGTAGAGGCCACCTCCTCCAGGTCATGCTGGTCAAGCCGGCGCAAGGCTTGCCCCAGGCGCACCACCTGGGCGGCCAGGGCGCTGTCGACCTGGGCTTCGCGGGCGACGATGCGCTCTTCTTCAAGTGTCGACGGATAGCCAAAGCGCATCGCCACAAAACGCTGGCGCGTGCTGGGCTTCATGCCCTTGAGCAGGTTCTGGTAACCGGGGTTATAGGACACCACCAACATGAACGACGGCGGCGCCTTGAGGACTTCGCCGGTGCGCTCCAGGAACAGCTCGCGACGGTCATCGGCCACCGGATGCAAGACCACGGCGGTGTCCTGGCGCGCCTCGACCACTTCGTCGAGGTAGCAGATGCCCCCTTCGCGCACCGCGCGGGTCAGCGGGCCGTCCTGCCACCAGGTGCCTTGGGCGCCGATCAGGTGTCGGCCAATCAGGTCGGCGGCGCTGAGGTCGTCGTGGCAGGCCACGGTATACAGCGGCAGTTGCAGACGGTGGGCCATGTGCTGCACGAAGCGGGTCTTGCCGCAACCGGTGGGCCCCTTGATCAGCACCGGCATGCGGTGGCGCCAGGCGTGTTCGAACAACTCGTGTTCGTTGTTGACGGCTTGATAGAAGGGTTCGGTCATGGCGCACCTTGCATGGGCAACGGGTTTGACGGTAACGCTACGGGGGCCTGCGACAACCTGGCAAGCCGTGCTCAAGGCAAACTTGATCGCCGTCAAGCGGTCATTCACCCACCGCGACATAGTCTCTGCTGGCACTAAGAACCTGCGTTCTAACCGGATCGCAAAGGTCTTGCCTGAGGAGATATGGAATGCTGACTCGCAACAAAACACCCTTCGTACTGACGCTGGCCAGGCTCAGTTGCGCGCTGGCCCTGGCCCTCTCAACGCAGGCCTTCGCGGCGGCTCCCGCACCGGCTGCCGCCATGGTCAAGAGCCCCGGCGCACCCGACTTGAGCCAAGCCGAGTTCGAGGCCTCCAAGCAGATCTACTTCGAGCGCTGCGCCGGTTGCCACGGTGTGTTGCGCAAGGGCGCCACCGGAAAGCCGCTGACCCCGGACATCACCCAGGCCCGGGGCCAGGCGTACCTGGAGGCCTTGATCACCTATGGCTCCCCCGCCGGCATGCCGAATTGGGGCACCTCCAATGCGCTGACCAAGACGCAGATCACCAGCATGGCCACCTTCATCCAGCACACCGCGCCGACGCCGCCGGAATGGGGCATGGCCGAAACCCTCAAGACCTGGAAGGTGCTGGTCAAACCCGAAGACCGCCCGAAGAAGCAACTCAACAAACTCAACCTGGAAAACCTGTTCTCCGTCACCCTGCGTGACGACGGCAAAATCGCCCTGATCGACGGCGACAGCAAGAAAATCGTCAAGCTCATCGACACCGGCTACGCCGTGCATATCTCGCGGATTTCCGCTTCGGGGCGCTACCTGCTGGTGATCGGCCGTGACGCCAAGATCGACATGATCGACCTGTGGCCCGTCGAGCCGACCAAAGTCGCCGAGATCAAGGTGGGCATCGAGGCCCGCTCGGTGGAGACCTCCAAGTTCAAGGGCTACGAAGACAAGTACGCGATCGCCGGTTCCTACTGGCCGCCGCAGTTCACCATCATGGACGGCGAGACCCTGGAGCCCAAGCAGATCGTCTCCACCCGTGGCATGACCGTAGACAAGCAGGAGTACCACCCAGAACCGCGTGTAGCGGCGATCATCGCCTCCCACGAATGGCCGGAGTTCATCGTCAACGTCAAGGAAACCGGCAAGGTGATGCTGGTCAACTACCAGGACATCAAGAACCTCACCATCACCACCATCGACGCCGCGCCGTTCCTGCATGACGGCGGTTGGGACAGCACCCACCGCTATTTCATGACGGCGGCGAACAACTCCAACAAGGTCGCGGTCATCGATTCCAAGGAGCGCAAGCTCACCGCCCTGGTGGATGTGGGCAAGACCCCGCACCCCGGTCGTGGCGCCAACTTTGTGCACCCGCAATATGGTCCGGTGTGGGCCACCAGCCACTTGGGTGACGGCGGTGTTTCGGTGATTGGTACCGACCCGGTCAAGCACCCGCAGTACGCCTGGAAGCAGGTGACATCGCTCAACGGCCAGGGCGGTGGCTCGCTGTTTATCAAGACCCACCCCAACTCGCGAAACCTCTACGTCGACACCACCCTCAACCCCGACACCAAGCTCAGCCAGTCGGTAGCCGTGTTCAACATCGACAAGCTCGACGCCGGCTACACCGTGCTGCCGATTGCCGAATGGTCCGGCATCAAGCAAGGCGCCCTGCGCGTGGTGCAGCCGGAATACAACAAGACGGGTGATGAAGTGTGGTTCTCGGTGTGGAACGGCCAGGAAGAGGAATCGGCGCTGGTCGTGGTCGATGACAAGACCCTCAAGCTCAAGAACGTGATCAGGGACAAACGCCTGATTACCCCGACCGGCAAGTTCAACGTTTACAACACCCAATTCGATATCTATTGAGCTTCATCAACAAGAGGCAACCCAATGAAAAATATCCTGCTTGCACTTGCGGCCCTGGGCGCAGCCTTGAGCCTGTCCACGGCCCTTGCCGAGGATGGTGCGGCGCTGTTCAAGAGCAAACCCTGCGCCGCCTGCCACACCGTCGACAGCAAGATGGTGGGGCCGGCGCTCAAGGACGTCGCGGCAAAAAATGCCGGGGTCAAGGACGCAGACAAGACCCTGGCCGGCCGTATCAAGAACGGCACCCAGGGTAACTGGGGACCGATTCCGATGCCGCCAAACCAAGTCACCGATGCCGAAGCCCTGACCCTCGCCCAATGGGTCTTGAGTCTGAAATAAGCACAAGGAGCACGCCATGCAAGTCTCGATGATCGGTTCGGCCATGGCGCTGCTCTTCCTCATTCCCGCGCCGGTGCATGGAGCACCGGCGCCTGCACGCCAGGTCCAGCTGGAACACCTGCTGATCCAGGACTGTGGGGCCTGCCACGGCCTGCACCTGACCGGCGGCCTGGGCCCGGCGCTGACGCCCCAAGCCCTGGCCGGGCAGACCCGCGACACCCTGATTGCCACCGTGACTTATGGCCGCCCTGCCCTGGCGATGCCCGGCTGGGCTCCGTTGCTCAATGCCGGCGAGATTGCCTGGCTGGTGGACCGCCTCCTGCAAGGAACCCCTGCGCCATGATCCGTCCCCTGCTTGCCTGCTTTGCCGGCCTGTTGCTCACCGCCTGTGCCCAACCACCGCTGCGCGGCACCGGCGACCTGGGCCTGGTGGTGGAACGTGCCAGCGGCAGCCTGCTGATTATCGACAGCAGCAATCAGGCGCGCCTGGCGCGGGTCGAGGGGCTGGGCGACCTGTCCCATGCCTCGGCGGTGTTTTCCCGGGACCAGCGCTACGCCTACCTGTTTGGCCGCGACGGCGGGTTGACCAAGGTTGACCTGCTGACCATGCGCATCGACCAACGCCTGATCCAGGGCGGCAACAGCATCGGCGGTGCGATCAGCCAGGACGGGCGCCTGATTGCGGTCTCCAACTACCAGCCGGGCGGGGTCAAGGTATTCGACGCGCAAACCCTCAAGCAGGTGGCCGATATCCCCGCCACGCCCCTGGCCGATGGCAAGCGCTCGCGGGTGGTGGGCCTGGTGGATGCGCCAGGGCAGCGCTTTGTGTTCAGCCTGTTCGACACCGATGAGATCTGGAGCGCCGATTTCAGCCAGGGCAACACCCCGGCCATCACCCGCTTCAGCGGTATTGGCCGCCAGCCCTATGACGCGTTGATCACCGCCGATGGCCGTTACTACATGGCCGGGTTGTTTGGCGAGGATGGCATGGCCCAGCTCGATCTGTGGCACCCCGAGCACGGGGTCAAGCGCGTGCTCGCCGACTACGGCCGCGGCCAGGAAAAACTGCCGGTGTACAAGATGCCGCACCTGGAAGGCTGGGCCGTAGCCGACAACCAAGCCTTCGTGCCCGCCGTAGGTCGCCACCAAGTGCTGGTGATGGACGCCCGCACCTGGCAACAGACCGCCGCCATCGCCGTGGCCGGCCAACCGATTTTTGTCACCGCGCGGCCCGACGGGCGCCAGTTGTGGGTCAACTTCGCCTACCCGGACAACGACCGGGTGCAGGTACTCGACACAGAAACCCATCAGGTGGTCGCGGACCTGCGTCCCGGCCCCGGGGTGTTGCACATGGAATTCACCGGGCGCGGTGAGCAGCTGTGGTTGTCGGTTCGCGACGGCCAACAGGTGCAGGTCTGGGATCCTTATCGTTTGACCTTGCTCAAGACCCTGCCGGCCGACAGCCCCAGCGGCATCTTCTTCAGCAGCCGCGCGCAAAAAATGGGGTATTGAGATGGAACTGGATGAACTGACCGAACGCCTGATCGACCGTTATCAACACGGCATGCCTCTGTGCGCCGAGCCTTACCTGGAGATGGCAGGCACCCTGGGCTGCAGCGAAAAAGAGTTGATGGCCTGCCTGCAACGCCTGGAACTGGCGGGCGCGCTGTCGCGGGTCGGGCCGGTATTCGATCACAGCCGCGCCGGCGCCAGTACCCTCGCCGCCCTGGCGGTGCCCGCCGAGCGCCTGGAGCAGGTGGCGGCGCGCATCAGCCGCTACCCGGAGGTCAATCACAACTACGCCCGCGAACATCACTACAACCTGTGGTTTGTGCTGACCGGGCCCAATCGCCGCCATCTGGAACAGATTCTGGAGGAGCTGGAAAAGGACACCGGCCTGGTCCCCCTGGACCTGCCAATGCTCACTTCCTACCGCATCGACCTGGGTTTTGCCCTGGGAGGCCGCCCGTGATCGCCCCGCTGAACCATGAACAATTGCTCGACCTGCGCCAGTGCCTGGAGCGTGGGCTGCCGCGCGTTTCGCGGCCCTATGAAGACCTCGCCGAGCAGATCGGCGCCCATCATTCGCAGGTGTTGAAGCAGATGCAGCAATGGCAGGACCAGGGCCTGTTCCGCCGCGTCGGCCTGGTGCTCAACCATCGCGCCCTGGGCTTTGCGGCCAATGCGATGCTGGTGCTCGACGTGCCCGATGCGCTGATCGACGAGGTCGGCCAGCGCCTGGGCCGCGCACCGGGCATCACCCTGTGCTACCAGCGGCCACGACGCTTGCCGCACTGGCGCTACAACCTGTTTTGCATGGTCCACGGCCGTGAGCGCGCAGCGGTGCAGGCGCAGATCCAGGCACTGCTGGACCAGCACATGCTCGGCGACCTGCCCCACCACCTACTGTTCAGCACGCGCATGTTCAAACAATGCGGCGGGCGTTTTGCACCGCCACCGTCACAGGTATGGGCCCATGGATGAACTCGACCGGCAGTTGATCAACCGTCTGCAACGGGGCCTGCCCCTGGTGCGTCACCCCTGGCAGGCCGTGGCGGCAGAGCTGCACAGCACGCCCGACGAGTTGCTCGACCGCCTGCACTTGTTGCTCGAAGACGGCGTACTGACGCGCTTCGGGCCGATGTTCGATATCGAACGCCTGGGCGGCGCGTTCACCCTCGCCGCCCTGGCGGTGCCCGAATCACGCTTTGAACAAGTGGCGGCGCAACTCAACGACCTGCCGCAAGTGGCCCACAACTACCGGCGCGAGCATCCCTGGAACATGTGGTTCGTGCTGGCCTGCCCTACCTGCGACGACCTCGCCCAGACCTTGGCCCATATTCACACCGTCACCGGGCTTGAGGTGCTTAACCTGCCCAAGGAGCAAACCTACCATGTCGGTCTGTACTTCCCGGTTTGACGAAACCCTGGCCCAACGCTTGATCCATTTGACCGAAGCCGGCCTGCCCCTGATTGAAGACCCCTGGACCTGGCTCGCCGAGCAACTGGGCATCAGCGTCGAATCCACCCTCGACCTGCTCAAGCGCCTGCAGGCGGAAGGCGCCATCCGCCGGATCGCCGCCGTGCCCAATCACTATCGCCTGGGCTACCGCCACAACGGCATGACCGTGTGGGATGTGTGCGATGAACAGATGCCGCGCCTGGGCGCACTGATCGGCGCCCAACCCTTTGTCAGCCACTGTTATCGCAGGCCTCGGCGCGCCGACTGGCCCTACAACCTGTTCGCCATGGTGCATGGGCGCAGCCGTGAGGAAATCGACAGCTACCGTGAACACCTGCGCTTTCTGCTGGGCGATGCCAGCCGGGCGGACGAGATGCTGGTGAGCAGTCGCATCCTGAAAAAAACCGGCCTGCGCTTGGCCTCTCCTCGCGCCTGTAGGAGCTGGCTGGCCAGCGAAGGGCGTGAACGATAACGCGGGCATCCTGGATGAACGTGTCGCCGGGGCGTTTTTCGCGAGCACGCTCGCTCCTACAACAAGGAACCTCTTATGCTTAGGATCAGTCATTACCTGCGCACCCTGGCCGGCCAATGCCCACCACCGCGCAGCGCCAAACCGGGCAGCCCGCGCGCACCGGTGGTGATCTGGAACCTGCTGCGCCGTTGCAACCTGACCTGCAAGCATTGCTATGCCACCAGCGCCGACAGTGTGTTTCGTGATGAACTGGACACCGAGGCGGCGTTGAAGGTGATCGATGATCTGCACGAGGCCGGGGTCAAGGTGTTGATTCTCTCGGGCGGCGAGCCACTGCTGCGCGAGGACCTGTTCCAACTCAGCGCCTATGCCCGCACCAAGGGCTTTTTCGTGGCGCTGTCGAGCAATGGCACGCTGATCGATGAAGGCAATATCCAACAGATTGCCGCGGCACGCTTTGACTACGTGGGCATCAGCATCGATGGCTTGAAGGCCACCCACGACGCCTTCCGCCAGTGCGAGGGCAGTTTCGAGCGTTCGATGCACGCCATCAACCTGTGCCGCCAGGCGGGGATTCGCGTCGGCCTGCGCACTACCCTGACCCAGGAAAATCACGCGCAGCTCCCACAACTGCTGGCCTTGATGCGTGAATACGATGTGCAGAAGTTCTACCTCTCGCACCTCAACTACAGCGGGCGCGGCAAACGCAGTCGGCAACTGGACGCCCACCAGCAGATGAGCCGCGACGCCATGCTGTTGCTTTTCCAGCAAGCCTGGGACGACATCCAGAATGGCGTGGCCAGCGACTTTGTCAGCGGCAACAACGACGCCGACGCCGTGCTGTTGCTGCAATGGGTACACCAGCACCTGCCGGAACACTACCCGCAACTCGAACACCTGCTGCATGCCTGGGGCGGCAATGCGTCGGGCAGTGGCATCGCCAATATCGACAACACCGGCGAAGTGCACCCGGACACTTACTGGTGGCAACACTCGGTGGGCAATGTGCGCCACACCTCGTTTCGCGAGATATGGCTGGAGCGCCCCGACCCGCTGCTGCTGCGCCTGCGCCAATACCCCCGCGAGATCGGTGGCCGTTGCACCGACTGCCGCTGGCTGGCCATCTGCAATGGCAACACGCGCACCCGCGCCTGGGCTGGCGGCGACCTCTGGGGCCCGGACCCCGGTTGCTACCTCAGCGACGCTGAAATCGCCCGTACGCCGCCCACCTTGATTCCTTGCTCGGCACGCTGAACCACTGGCCGGCTACCTGGTGAAACAACCGGGGGCCGGCAACCTGATGATGAACCAAGGAAGTCTCATGCACTCATCCCACGCGTTACCCCCCGTGCTGCACAGCCCCTTCCCCCCCCGGCGAAGTCGCCCTGGTCGGCGCCGGTCCCGGCGACCCGCGCCTGTTGACCCTGCGCGCCTGGAGTTTGTTGATGCAGGCCGATGCCGTGGTGTTCGACCGCCTGATCAGCGCCGAACTGCTGACCCTGATCCCGCTGACCTGTGCCCGGCACTATGTGGGCAAGGCTAGCGGTAATCACAGCCTGCCCCAGTCGCAGATCAACGAACTGCTGGCCGAACTGGCCCTGCAGGGGCAGCGGGTGGTGCGGCTCAAGGGCGGCGACCCGTTCGTGTTTGGCCGCGGTGCCGAAGAACTGGAATACCTGCTGGCGCAAGGCGTGTCGTGCCAGGTGGTGCCAGGCATCACGGCGGCCTCCGGTTGCAGCGCCTATGCGGGCATCCCACTGACCCACCGTGACGTGGTCAATTCGTGCCGCTTCGTCACCGGGCATTTGCAGCGCGACGGCGAATTGAAATTGCCCTGGGACAGCCTCGCCGACAGCACCCAGACCCTGGTGTTCTACATGGGCCTGTCGAACCTGGCGATGATCGCCGAACGCCTGATCGATGCCGGACTGCCCGCCGACACGCCGGCAGCGTTGATCTGTAACGGCGCCCGCGCCGACCAGCAGGTGCATCGCGGCACCCTGCGCCTGCTGCCAGCCCTGGCCTTGATGTGCGAGCCCGGGGTGCCGACCTTGACGGTGATCGGGCATGTGGTCGACCTGTTTGCCGATGCGGCCCTGCACTACCCCCGCCAGCCTGGCGCCCGCACACCGCGCAGTGTCCGAGGTGGCGGTATGAAACGCCTGTGGCTGGTGCCGCTGCTTTGGGGCAGTGCCGCCCACGGCGCAACCGATGCCGCCACCGATTACCAGCAGCATTGCCAAAGCTGCCACGGCCTCAACCGGGTCGGCAGCAGCGGCCCGGCGTTACTGCCGGAGAGCCTGGGGCGGATCAAGCCGGCCGAGATTCGCCAAGTGATCGAACAAGGCCGCCCGGCCAGCCAGATGGCGGCATTCGCCCCACTGCTGACGGCGCAGCAGATCGACGGCCTGGTGAGCTTCCTGCAACAGCCGCCCGCCACCCCCCGCGACCTGGAGCGAGCAGGATGTACGCAGCAGCCACCGCCAATTGGCCGACCTCAGTCAACTGCCCAGCACGCCGCAGCATCACGCCGATCCGCTGAACCTGTTTGTGGTGGTGGAGTCGGGCGATCATCACATCGACATTCTCGACGGTGATCGCTTTGAAGTGCTCGACCGTTTTGCCTCGCACTTTGCCGTACACGGTGGGCCGAAGTTCTCCCCCGACGGGCGCTTTGTGTACTTTGCTTCGCGCGACGGCTGGATCAGCCTCTATGACCTGCACAACCTCAAGCTGATCGCCGAGATCCGCGCCGGCCTCAATACCCGCAACCTCGCGGTGAGCAAGGATGGCCGCTGGGTGCTGGTGGGCAATTACCTGCCCGGCAACCTGGTGGTGCTGGATGCGCGTGACCTGTCACTGGTCAAGACGCTGCCTACGGGCTCACGGGTCAGCGCGGTGTACACCGCCCCGCCGCGCAACAGTTTTGTGGTTGCCCTCAAGGATGTGAATGAAGTCTGGGAGTTGTCCTATGGGGCGGCCAAACCGGACTTCGAGCCCCGGCGCATCCAGGCCCAGGACGTGCTCGATGACTTTTCCTTTTCCCCCGACTACCGCCAACTGCTCGCCACCTCACGCAAGGCCGGCGGCGGGCAAGTGATTGACCTGGATACCGGGCAGGTAGTGACCGACATTGCACTGGCGGGCATGCCGCACCTGGGCTCGGGCACTTACTGGCAACGCAACGGACAATGGGTGTTTGCCACGCCGAATATCAGCAAGGGGCAGATTTCGGTGCTGGACCTCAAGACCTGGAAACTGATCAAACAGATTCCCACCCTGGGGCCGGGGTTCTTTATGCGCAGCCACGCCAACTCGCGCTATGTATGGAGTGATGTGTTTTTTGGCCCGGACAATGACGCGATCCACTTGATCGACAAACAGACCCTGGAAATCGCCCACACCCTGCGGCCCATGCCGGGCAAGACCGCGGCGCACGTGGAGTTCACTCGGGATGGCCGCTATCTGCTACTGAGCATCTGGGATCGCGAGGGTGCGTTGATCGTGTACGACAGCCAGACTTTGCAGGAGGTCAAGCGCCTGCCCATGAACAAGCCATCGGGCAAGTACAACGTGGGTAACAAGATTGAGTTTGCCGAAGGCACTTCCCATTAACCTGTGGCGATCGGGGCTGTTGTGGCGAGCGGGGCTTGTTGTGGTGAGTGGGGCTTGTTGTGGCGAGCGGGCTTGCTCCCGCGCTGGGCTGCGAAGCAGCCCCAAAACCAGGCAACGAGCAATGCCTGACACACCTCATTGTTCTTGAATGGGGCTGCTTCGCAGCCCAGCGCGGGGCAAGCCCGCTCGCCACACACAGCCGGGCTATGCACCCGCCTCATCGCTGACCTTGACCGCACGCTCGCGCACAAATCCTGGCACAGCATCACCAGGCAGCGCTTTGCTGAAATACCAGCCCTGGATAATCAACTCCGCCCCGACGTCCCCCCTGCCCGACTGTAGAAACGCCAACTGCTCGGCCGTTTCCACGCCCTCCACCACCACGCCCAGGTTCAGTGCTTCACAAAAGCGCAACATGCCGGTCAACACCTGCGCGCCCTTGGGGTCTTGCTGGGCCACCACAAAACTGCGGTCGATCTTGATGAAGTCGACCGGGAACTGGTGCAGGTAACTCAGCGCGGAATACCCTGTGCCGAAGTCGTCGATATAGACCTTGGCACCTATGGTCTGCAGTTTTTCGATCATCTGCCGGGTGACCTGGGTATCGCCCACCAGTGCATCCTCGGTGATTTCCACCGACACCTGGCCGTTGGCCTGGGACAGGATCTGCACCAGTTGCCTGCCGTACGCCGGGGTCATCAGGGTGGCGCTGGAGATATTGATGGTGATGGGCAGCGCAAACCCGACTCTCTGCCACTTCTGGTACTGGCGCACCGCCTGGGAAGCGACCCACAAGTCGACGTCCGGCATCAAGCGGGCCTGGGCCAGCCACTGGAGGAACTCCCAGGGCGAATGCACCTTGCCTGCGCCGTCCCTGGCACGCATCAGGGCTTCGCAGCCGGTGCACAAGCCCGTCAGGGAGGACACCTGGGGTTGGTATTCCAGATAAAACTCGTAGTCGCTGATCTGCTGGATCCTGCTCAAATCAAGGGCCTGGCGTGCCAACGCCTTGTGCGACGCCAGCACCGGGTCCAACTCCAGCAGACGGCCTTTTTCTTCAAGCCCGCGAAAGGTCGTGTCGAATGACTTGAGGTATACGGTCGCGCCCTCCAAGGTCTGCCGGTGGATGGCCCGAATGTAAGGCCCATAGATCAGCGTCCCCACCCCCAGCAGCACCAGTTGCAGCGCCACCGCGGCCAAATCGCCCTGGGTGCTCAGGTAGGCGTTGAGCAGCACCGGCGCGGTAAACGGCACGCTGGCCACCGCCGGCGAGACCCAACCGGCCTGCACCACAAACAACGCCAGCAGGGTGTTGATCACCGGCACGGCTAAAAAGGGAATAAACAGGCGAGGATTGAGGATGATGGGCAAGCCAAACAGCAACACTTCACTGACATTGAACAGCGACAGCGGCAGGCTGGCCACGGCCAGCAGGCGCATGGATTGGCTCCTGGAAAACAGCAGAATCGCCAGCAACAGACACAGCGAACCTCCAGATCCGCCAATAAAGGCAAAGCACCCCAGCAGGCCGCCATTCAACGCGTATCGGATGGGCTCTCCCGCCGTCAGCGCCGCGCCATTGAGCACCACCGCCTGATCCAATGCGTCAAACAGCGGTTGGATCGCATACACGCCATGGATGCCAAAAAACCACAGCAGCGAATTGATCGCAGTGACAAATATCCCGCTGCCATATGGCGACTGCAACGCATCGAGCATCTCCGGGCCCTGGAACTGCACCACATGGGGAACCTGCAACAGCAACGACAACGTCACCACCAGCAGCGACGCGGTGATTGCCCCCGGTACCACCATGTTGATGGTGCCCTTGAGGTTGTGCCCCACCAGGTCCTGATTGACCAGGCGGGTCCATCGGTAACGATGTAGCCAGGCAATCATCGGGACATTGATCAGCGGCGAGGCAATGGCTATGAACAAGATAAAAGTCGCCGACGCACGGGGGTAGTCGCGCAGGACAAAGGTGGCGATGACTACATGCGCCAGGCACAGGAAGGCCACTGGCAACTGGGGTAAACGGTGCTGGATCGCCAACATATAGCCGATGGAAGCCGCGACCAGCAGCGGGATCACGGAGCTGATCTTGGCATGCAGACCCGCCAGGAATGCCACCACCGGCGGTGGGAAATCAAGGATTCGGGCACATTCGGACAACAGCAGAAAACCTGCCGAAACCAGCAGGCACGGCAGGATCCATAACAGGCCCTCACGGATGGCCCGTAGCGACTCCGTGCTCGCCAGGGCCGCCAGGCGTTGGGTGAAAAAGAGCTTGAACAGCGTTTGCGCCATGACTGTCTCCTTGCACCCTTCCTGGCCTTGAGGCCGCTTGACCGGGGGCAGCGCCTCAATCGGAGTGTTCAACGTGGCTTAACGCTACACGTCCAGGCACCGAGAATGAAAGGTTTTTGCCCCGCCTGGCCACGATAAATCGTCCAGCAGTACCTAAAGGAGCACTGGCAAGGGTGAAATTTCTTACGCTTTTTGAAACAATAGCCGGCTTAAGGGCAGTACTGCCCGTGGGCGCGCCAGCGATTGTCGGAACCAATGGTCACCCACACAGGTCTTGAGCTGAACAGGTCTATCGACCCACAAGCCCGTATCGAATGACTCGATCCGCAGACCACTTTCACAGGCGCGGGTGTCGGTACACCGACAGACCCAGCACTCTCAGGGAGATGTATTGAACATGCAACGCAGGATCTCAAATCGCGCACGACCTCTGGCTTTCACTGTAGTGCTCTGGTTGTGTGGGGTCGCCGTACTGTTTTTGATCAAGGCCGCCGTCGAAGCCGTCGAAGGGCCTATCAGCAAAACCTGGGTCGATTTGACACTCGTACTCGCCGCCTACCTGTTCTTTTTCATGCTGGACCCACTGCAACAGTGGACGGCCAATCGCCTGCGCAAACGCGCCCGCCGCAAGAGCCGCTACGAACAAGCTTCGTCCTGACATCCTGCAACCTGTACGCCTGGAGTAACCCCGTGTCTGAACCTGGCGAAAACCATCGGCTGGCCCTGGATATCTTTTTGAGCCAGCATCCCCAGTTGCGCGCCGAACTGGACACCCTGAACCCTCTGGCCGCCCAGGCCAAGCGCGAAACCATGGCGCAATACCGTGCCGAGCGCCTGCACGAAGCCTTTGAAGCCGAGGCAGAGGCGCGCAACCTGTTTGCCTGGGAACTGACGCTGCAACTGATCAGCCCTTCGCCCCAGGAGTTCGAAGCCAGGCGCCTGGAGGTGCACCGGGAAGTGGCCCAGATGGCGGGCCTGGAGTGGACTGAGTATTGTCAGTTGCATGGCCTGGCTGAGCGTTCCCCTTAACGGGCACGGGCAGCGAACCAGCGGCCCACCACCGAGTGTTCACACTGCATGGCTGCCTGCAACTCGTCGGTGGTGATGGTTCGATGCTGTGGGTCGACACTGAGCGCCATCCTCAACGCCGGCCAGCAACGCCGTGGCAGTTGTCGAGGAGGCTCCAATCGCTCCCCTGGCGCACCACGTCCGCCCCGCGCCAGGTCGTACAGCAAGCACGCTGCGCCATAGAGCTCAGTACTGGCTGACAGCGGCGCTCCGTCCAGCAGTTCCGGTGCGGCGTAGGCCGGCGTCCAGGCACTGAAACGCCGCGGATTCAAGGCGGCCAGCTCGGTCAACGGCGGTGCCATCGCTTGGGCCAGGCCGAAGTCAAACAGGCGCACCCCGTCATCCACCAACATGACATTGCTTGGCTTCACATCGCCGTGCAGCACCCCTTGTCGATGGATATGACCCAGCGCACCCAGCAGCCCCCCTGCAATAGGCCGCAATTGCTGCCAGGGCACCCCGCGCGGACAGTCGAGCAACAACTGGTCCAGGGTCATGCCACTCATCAACTCCATGGTGAAGAACGCCACCTCACCAACAGAGTCCACATCAAAGGCAAACACCCGCACCACGTGCTCGTGTCGTAGGTAGCGGGTCAGGGAAAATTCGCTGTAGAGCAGCAGGTGAGCGTCCTGTGACTGGGCAAGGTTTTCACCGAGGACCTTGAGCGCCACCCGGGACCTCGGCTCACCGAATTGCTCATGGAGCAAGTCGCGGGCGCGGTACACGATGCCCATGCCGCCAACCCCCGAGCACCCGCTCAAGACGATAGCGACCGGCCAGTAACGCAGGCATTGAGGTTCTGGCGCCGGACGGATCGCTGGACAGGGGTTGTCTTGCGATCATGGCTTTACAACCACAGCCGTCAGATTATCCCGAGCTTCACCGCGCAGGACCCCATCAAACAAACGATCCAGCATTGACTCAGGGGTTGCCAGGCTCAATGCCTGCCCCAGTTCGGCATGGCTTAGCGCCTGGTACAAACCGTCACTGCACAGCAGGAATACATCGCCTGGGTTACGGGTGAGTTCCAACACCTCCAGCGCCACCGGCTCATCGGCACCGATGGCGCGGGTCAAGGCGTTCGCCGCCGGATGGGCGCGGGCCTGTGCAGGGCTCAACTGCTGCTCGACCCTCAGTTGCTCTTGCAGCGAATGGTCGCGCGACAATTGGTACAACGTGCGTTCGCGCCATAGGTAGCAGCGGCTGTCCCCGGCCCAGATGCAGACTGCACGGTCCCCCTCCAGCAACAGCACCACCACCGTACTGCCCATGGTGCAATCCACATTCGGGCTGGTTACGGTGATCTCCTGGCGCAAGCGTCGGTCAAGCCATTGCAGGCAACGCCTGACCCGCTTGATCCGAACGTCGAGGCCGCCGCCACAGGGTAGCGAAGCCAGGCTATCAACCACCCACCGGCTGGCAACATCCCCGGCGCGATGGCCACCCATGCCATCGGCCACCGCCCAACAGCCCATCTGCGGTTGATCGAGAAACGCATCCTCGTTACGCGACCTGAGCTTGCCACGATCGGTACGCCCTGCACTGCGACAGGTACCTAGCCACGCGCTCACAGTTGCTCCGGTATACGAAAGGTGCGCCACGCGGCCATTTCAAATGGGTTCGGCGTGCGCTGGCTGGTCAGCAGGTAATTGGCGCGCAGGCCGCCGATATCGGCCTTGAGCAACCGCGCATCACGTCCACTTGACGCCTCCCCTTGCAGCACGTCGAACAGGCGGAACAGGGACCATGGCCCGGTGTTTTTTTCGATGCCCATTGGCCGTTGCGCCATGCCTTCGAGCACCAGGCTGCTGCGACCATCCTCGATGGCGCTCGGCCACTGGAACAGCATCGGTACGATCGGCCCGTGGCGGTACTCCATCTGCTGGTCACCAAAGCGCAGGATCGCTCGGCTGACCGTGGGATCCAGGCTGTAGGGCGCCAGGGTAAAGCGCACCCCTGGTTCACTCGGGTCATCGGCAAAGAATGCCTGGCGGATGGTGCGCGCCTTTGCCAGTTGCTCCAACAACGCCCGTGACATCGGCAAGCTGCGGCCATCCAGACTACGCAGTCGATAGCGCTGGCCATCGCCAATCACAAAAGGCCGCAGATCCTCATCCAGGAACCGCGCCATCAACCCCTGAGGCTTGAAAAATTCGCGGAAATCATTGAGCGCCACGTCGCTGCTGGCGTGGGCACTGAACGGATAGCGCTGTTTGATCGCCGACGAATAGAACCCATACACCTCACTCTGATAACGCCGATTGAGATGACGATAGGCATCGTCGAGCACCAGGCGCCAACTGTCGTCGGCCATGTCGGCCAGCCAGCTGTTGAGGGGTGCGGGCAGGCGTTCGGTGGCATTGCGCAGGTTGCCCAGCGCGTCCTGTTGCCCCTGCATACGCCGCTTGACCATCTCAAAGGCCGCCCGCTCGGGCTGGCTTTCCCGCCCAAGGGCGGCCAACTGCAACTGCAGCTGGTTGAGGGTTTGCAGCATCTGGGACAACGCAGGCCCCGGATTGTCCTGCTCATCGAGCAAGTGATGCAGCGCTTCAAAGCGTCGCTGCAGTGCGCGCTGTGCGCTGTCGGGCACCCGTTGCGCAACACTGTCCATGGCGGCCTGGGCCACTGGCGAGCCCGTTTGGAGCGCTTCCAGGCGCTCGAGCGGGCTGGCAAAGCGTGTGTTTTCTCTGACTTGCTGCAGTAACTGCAATAACGGCGAACGCGCTGACGTCAGGCTCGCCAACTGCCCGGCAACCTGTCGGGAGCTATCGTTTTGCTGCAAGCGTACCTGGGCCAATGCGGCGCTCCAGGCTTGGGCGTAGTCGCTGAAATAGTGTTGCTCCAACTCGACCATCAACTGGCGCAAGCCCGTTGCACTCAGTTGCGTGCCCTCCCCCAGTACCCAGTTGTCGCGCACGATGGTATCGACCATCCGGCTACCCTGTACCGCAAAGAACTGACGGTAGCCGTGCTGAGTGAAGAAGCCCGGGATCGGCTGGTCGATGCCGGAGAATACTTGCTCATGCGGGTCCAGATGCTGGGTGAAACGATAAGGCTCAAGCTCGGCGCCCTGCTCACGCAGCAGGCGGTAGACCACGCCAGCCAGGGGTTGCGTTTTCAAGACTTGGCGGGCATCGGCGACCAGTGTTTCGTCAAGCGGCCGCACAAAGGGTTGTTCGAGCAATTGCGCGAAATGTGCGTTCAACCGCTTCTGCAACCCGGGGTCCGCCGGGTAGCGCGCCGACCACAGCCCGGCAACTCGATCCATCAACCAGGAGTTGTCGCGGTGCTCGGGCAAGTTGAGCATCAGGTACGCCCGCAGGCTGAGGAGTAGTTGCTGGCGGTCATGCACGCTGCTGCGTACTTGGTCCTCCAGCATTTCGCTGACCTGTGCCAGCAGGTGTTGCAGCAATATCTGCTGGTAGGCCGTCTCCAGCACCGGGCGACTCATATCGCCCTGGTACAGACCCGCGAACTGCCACCAACCCGTGCCTCGCGGCGCAGCAAAAACCTGGGTGGCGGCCATTCGACTGTCCAGTAGCGCAACCATCTCCAGGGTCCGGTCTTCTGCCGCTTGCGCGGGAACGGGCGACCGCGCCAACTCGCGCAGTTGCTCCAGCCGATGATGGTTCTGCGAATAGCTGTACATCCACAATGAACCCATGCCGCCAAGCACCAGTAATGCGGCCAGCGCCAAGCCTCGCTGGCGCCGACGGATGTGCACCCGCTCCCGGTGGTCCAGGCCGGCCAGGTCGACTTCACCGAACACCACCTGCCTGAACAGTCCCTGAATAAACCGTGGACGGCTGTGTACCGCGTTGCCGGAGCTGGTCAAGTAGAACCCGCGCAATGCATTGACGCGCTGGTAGCGATGAGCAGAAAACGCCAGTTCGATAAACAGGCACAGCCGTTCACCGATCTGCGCCACCTGCCGGGGAAAGTCCAACATAAGGCCCCGGCGCTCGCCATTGCGCTCCAGGTGCAGGCGCCGGATAAGGTCCGCGCTCAGGCGCTGCAGCAGGGCCTCAAAGGCCTGGCGCACTTCGGCAACATCAGTCCCGGCCTTGGCGGGTACGATGTGCTCGCCCCACAGGTCATCACTGGCATGCCCTTGCGCCTGCTCGAAGAACTCGGCAAAGCCGGGCAAATGATCCGCCTGCGTCAGCACCAGATACACCGGCAACTCTACATGCAAGGTCTGCTGCAGATCGTGAAGGCGACTGTTGAATTGGCGCGCAGCAACACTCAGTTCCTGCTCGCTGCCATTGAGCAGGCTATCGATCGATAGCGTCAGCAGCACGCCACTGAGCGGGCGCGCACGACGTCGGGCTTTCAACAGGTTCAACAGGGTTGCCCAACCACCGCTATCAACCTCACTGTCAGCATGTGTCAGGTAGCGCGCCGGGGTTTCGATCAATACCCCCTCCTCGGCCAAGTACCACTCGCAATGACGTATCCCGCCCGCCACATGGGGGGCACCGGAGTCAGCACGATCCAATGGCAGTTGTAGCCCGCTGGCCTCTAGCAGCCGTGTCTTGCCGCTGGCGCTGCATCCCATCACTAAATGCCAGGGCAGCTCACTGCGCCAGCGTTCGCTGCGCTTGCCATAGCGACGCGAGGTCTTGAGGGCGTGCAGCGCCTCCTTGAAACGGCCACGCACGTTATTGTGTTCATGCTCCATAAGCCCCTTGCGCTGTTTGGCCGGTGCCTCGCCCGGGCCGGCATCGACAGGCTGTTGCCCAGGGTCGTGCCGCCTGACAAAGACCATCAGTAACCCCCAGGCCAGGAACAATCCACTGATGGTCAGCAAGCGCGAAGTCGCGCCCAGCCAGAAACGCTTGTCAGCGACCGCCAGCAACGGCCCCGCCCACCACACGATGCACGCCAGCAACAACACCAGCAGCAGGCTCCAAACCCAGGTCAGACCCAGGGTAGCCGCCAGCTTTTTGAATAGACTTTTCATTGATTGCTCCCTGCGTTACAGCGGTGTCCGGATGATGTCCGTGGTGTTCGGCAGATAGGGCTGGAGCACGCTCTCGCGCTGCTCTCCAAGCACCCAGGCGAACCCCGCGTACAGAATGACCAGGCCCATCACGACAAAGCCCCAGACCCAGGTCGCCGAAACAATGCGCATCGCCTTCCGAGGTTTGCGTGTGGGCGATTGCCGAGCCCCAGAGGCCAGTGGCGCGTCCCCGCGCACATGGTTGATCTGTCGGTACAAGGCGTCACGAATGCCGTCCAATTGCAGCAGGCCACGCTCCATCACCCGGTATTTGCCTTCAAAGCCCAGCGCCAGGCACAAGTACATCAACTCCAGCATCGCCAGGTGCTTGATCGGATCCCTGGACAGTCGCTCAAGCAGCTCGAAGAATTTTTCGCCGCCAAAGGTTTCGTTGTGGAAGCGGCTCAACAGGCTTATTTGCGACCAGTCGCTCTGGCTGCCCCATGCCGTGGTGACCACCGCCTCGTCTATTACGCTGCACAACACATAGCGCGCCGCCATGATCTGGCTATCGAGGATTGCCTCGTGGCGGGCCTGGTTTTCGAAGCGCGTAATGCCCGCAGACAACCGCTCATTAAGGGCATGCAGGCCTTCACGGGCTGGGCTGCCCTTGAGTCGAACCACTTCCGACAACAGCTCCCAGGCCAACGTCACCAGCGGGTTGAGGCCAAGCCTGAAGTGCTGTGCGCCGTGCAAGTGAGCGGCATAGATCATTCGGTCCTCAAGCTGTTCAAAGCGTGGCGGCGCCTCGAAATCGGTCATGGCGCCCTGCGCCGGGCCGAATCCCTGACGATCCAGCAGGACCGTCCTGTCATCCTGCGGGTATGCATTTTCCGTCGTCATCGGTTCAGTTCCTGATAGCCCAGAATTTCAATTCAAGATCGGCAAACTCACCACTGACATGGAAGGCGAATCCACCTGAATGCTCCAACTGCTCCAGGTCACGGGCACTGAGTTCGAGCATGAAATAGGTTTTCTCGGCATGGAACGGGATCTGCCGTGGGGCCACGGCCATCGGTTTGACGTGAATGCCCGCCAGGTGCAGGTTGACCAACTCGCGAATCCGCTCCACCGGCCCGACTTTCAGGTGTGCCGGCAGCCGCAGCCGCAATACCTCCGAATCGCACTGAGCACTGACAGCCAGGATGAAGGTTGCCGAGCCCAGCAGGTTCAGGTCATTGACCGGGCACACCAGCACGCCGTACTGACGGGGCTGCAGTACCAGTTCGATGGCGTGTTGCTCCAGCACCATCGACAGGACCGAACGAATCTCGGCCATCAGTTCACCAAAGCTCGGCCCCTGGTCGCTATGTCGGTAGCGCCCTTCAAAACAGGTGCGCTTTGTCGCGTTGGAAAATGTCGAAAGCTCTCCCAGCAATCCAAGCAACGCCTGATACAGCGCGTCGGGGCCAAAGCGTGGTTGGTCCAGGCAGTGTCGCAGCGTCAACTCCGTACGGTTGATCAACTGCAACATCAGAAAATCCCCCATCTCGGCCCCGGCTGCCTGGCCTGCGCTGCGCAAGCGTGCGGCAATCGCATCACCGCGAAATGCCAATAGGCTGACCACCTCCTTGAGGCAAGACAACAAAAAGGGCGAGCCATGCAGGTGCATGAATGTCGGGGAGAACGTGCTATCGAGTTGCACAACGCCTTGGGCATTGCAATCCAGGACCTGTGCGACTTTGAGCCTGACGTAGGTCTGGATCTCATGATCATCGCCCAGCAGCAAGCGAAAGTCCGCGCGTGCACAGCTTATGGCACAGCGCGTGTCTTCGCCGGCATTGGCGTCTGCCACTTCCACTTCGTACGTGGTGTAGCGGGCCAATACGTCTGTTTGCGCTGGGTCGCGTACCTCGGCCGCATTGCCGGTGAGCATTGGCAAGGCCAGGTATACCGCCTGGCTGGGGCTGTTGGCTGGGATTTGCATCACCAGCGGCGACGCCATGTCAAACAGGGTTCCGTCCGGCAGCACACCACTGGCCTGGTTAACCACCACCTTGCCCATGTCGAGATATTGCGGGTCGATTTCCAGCGTCAGGAACCCCCAGGCGTAACCCTGGGACAGTTGACTGCGGCGGGTCAGTTGCTGGTGGTAATAGCGGTCGTTGTGCTGCAAATGTTGAGGGCGCAACAGCATGCCTTCCTGCCAGATGACTTTATCAATCAGCATGTCAGCCACCTGCCTTGGCGGATTGCATATCCGTTCCGTGCACGCCTGCTTCATCAAGTAGCAGATCGACACGGGTCCGTGACTCGGCGGCCAACGGCACGACATGGCGCCATCGCGCCTGGGGCAAATCACGGTAGGCTGCCAACACACCGATGTAGCGACTGCCCGGCGTTGCACTGAGCTTGAGTGCCACCTGCTCACCCGGGCGCAGTTCCCACTCTTCGCTGCTTATCAGGTCCTTTGGCAAAGTGTTTTCGGCACGGCCATACAGGCTGAAAAAATCCGCGTTCTCGAAGGCCACAGGATTTCTGAGCTCCAGCAGGCGCACCACGATCGGTGAGGGCCGGCCATGCAGGTCCGGGTTGACCAGATCACTGGCGGTCAGCGTCAGGTCGAGCTTGGTCAGCGTTGAATAGGGAGACAGATTGCTGCAACCGGGCAACAGCCCCAGCACAGCGATGAGCAGAACGGAGGGAGTGCGTGACATGAGGCTCATCCAGAACAAGTACTGTGAAGGGTGGAAACCAGGCGTACCTGTTCCGTGTAGGCGTTGGCAAAATCCTCGTTGAGTAGGCGCTCACTCCAACCGTCATCCTCGATCAGGCGTTGATAATGGCGCAGGTAGGCCCGCCAGTAGGCGCCGCTTGTGGGGATCCGCGGCGTGTTGCCCTGCTGCTCGAAACGAACTAGCAGCTGCCCTGGCGCAAACGCGGCCAGGGCTCCGCGCACTGCCGCTCGACAGCCTGCGAGCACCGCGACCTGATGAACCTGCAAATCACGATAAGCCTGGGTAACCAGCAGCCCGGCGGGCAGTTGCCCCTGCTGATCGGCCTTCAGCATGGCCTCCAATGCTTGGGCGCCCGCCGTCAACGGACTCTGGGCACAGATTGGCCCGCGACCGACCGCCATGCTCAGTTCACTTTTCAGCTCTTCATGGGTGTGCAGGTTCTGTTGCAGCCCGTCGATGGCCTGCTTGAGCAAGCCTGCGACCTGGATTGCCAGCGCTTGCCGCCCGGGCTCGTCGAGAGGGTCCAGGCACACACCCAGCGCTTGGGAAAAAGCACGCCAGAACAGCCCGTGGTCATCGGCAGCCGGTGCACTGCCTACGGGTGACGAAATCGTCGGCGCAGGCTCGACCAGGGTCGGCACAGTCACGTGGTGCCGCTCCACAGCGCTGGTATCCGTCCAGCGCGGTGACACACTCGCCGGAGCCTGGCTATCGGTGGCACCCACGGGATCCAACTGCAGGAACGCGTCATCCGGAATCAGCTTGTCGCTAGGAATCGGTATGCCAGCGGTCTTCACAAACTGCGTGCGAATATCAAACGGGCCCATGCGAAATACGGTGCCGTGGTCGATAGGCCGGGCCTGGCCCTTGCGCAATCGCACGGCGCTGTCCCCCAGACAAATGCCATTGCTGCTGATGTCCGTCAGAAAATACTGATCGTCGCGAAAGCTGACCAAAGCATGATGACTGGACAACTGGCGGCTGGGATCGGGGATGACCCAATCGCAATCGGTGCCACGGCCGATCACCCCTCCGGTGCCATCAAATATTTTGTTGCGGGTCGAGTCGGGCATGCCTTGCCCATTGCCACAAATTTCAAATACCAACTGCATACAAGGTCTCCTGGCTTATTGCCCGCGCTGGCCGGAGCGCGGGTCACCCAGCGGCCGGTAGTCATCGTCGTCAAACACGTAATTTGCCGTGCACCCATTTAGCGCCAGCACCAGTAGACCAAGCCGCAATAGCTGCCATCGAGAAACAACCATCAAGCCTCTCCCATTGAATTGAATTCGACCGAGCGCAACATTCAGCCCCCTTCCTTGACGTCACCGAAGGGGATATTCAGCCGCGCCAGGCGATACAGCAGGGTGCGCCGCGCAACCCCCAGCTCCCGGGCGGTGCGGGTGCGATTGCCACGGTTCTTGTGCAGGCAATCAATCAGTAAGCCCCGCTCGACGCGCTCAAGGCGTTGGCGCAGCGTTGCATCCCTGGCCGGTGCGGGTGAGTCCATTGGCAGCAAGAGATGTTGCGCCAGGATGACCCCGTCATCGCACAACAGCACGGCTCGCTCCACCAGGCATTTAAGTTCGCGCACGTTGCCGGGGAAGCTGTGGCTCGATAGCTGATCCAGGGCCTGGTTCGACCAGGACACCGGGGATCGCCGCTGGGTGGCGCAGGCCTTGGCGGCGAAATGCCGAGCCAACTCCCGCACATCGCCTTCGCGTTGGCGCAGAGCCGGCAGTTCGATCGGAAACTGAGCCAATCGGTAGTAGAGATCCTCACGAAAACTGCCCTGGGTCACCATCGCCCGCAGGTCACGGTGGGTGGCGGCAATGATCCGCACATCCACTTTGTGGGCGGTGCTGGCACCCAGTGGGCGTATTTCACCCTCCTGTAATACCCGCAATAATTTGGCTTGCAGCGACATTGGCATGTCGCCGATTTCATCGAGCAGCAACGTACCGCCGTCGGCGGTATCGAACAGGCCAGGACGATCCCGGTCGGCACCGGTAAAGGCGCCCTTGCGGTAGCCGAACAGTTCGCTTTCCAGCAATCCCTCGGGGAATGCCGCGCAGTTCTGTACGACAAAGGCCTTGGATCGGCGCGGGCCCATGACATGGATCGCCCTGGCAACCACCTCCTTGCCGGTACCGGTCTCACCGTGCAGCAGCACGGTGTAGGTGCTGTCCAGCACCTTGCCAATCAACCGGCAGGTATCATCCATCGCCGGGCTGTTGCCTATCAGGCCAAGACCTGCGGGACGCAGCACGCTGTCGAGCGCCGGGCGGACCGGCGCCGGCGGGTTGAGTGCCAGCAGAAGCGCCCGCTGACGCAGCGCAAAAGCCCCCAACTGCCCCAGTGCTGCGGCGCACCCCTGCAGGTCCTGGAAGCGTTGCGTCACGCATAACAGCACGCCCCTCATGGGAAGGTCTCGATGGGTGATCGGCACGCACAGCAGCGACTGCCAGGGCTCCCGACCGGATGGAATGAAAGCCGTGTCATAAATGCTGCCTTGCAGGCCGCAGATGCTCAGGGGGCGCTTATGTTCCAGGGCAAAGCGCAGTAGTTGCTGGCCCTGTTGGTCGACCTCTGCGCCTGCGCCGATAGGCCAAGGCCCTTCTTCTCGCCGGTGTTCGGCAGCCAGGACCAAGCCGTGGCCAGCCTCATCTGACAGGTACACCTGGCTGAGCGAGCACTGGCTCAACTGCACGGCGGCATGGACAAGATCGCCAGGCACACTTGCCCGATCACTATCGATGCCCAGGCGCAAGAGCCATTGCACCAGTTGTTCGGCAGCGTCCAGCGGCGGTGACAACGGGTTGTCCCTCATCACGCAAACTCACAGATGAGGTGACCGTCGCCATCCAGCGTGCCGTGGGCACGCTGCACATGCTCATCCCTGGCCATGGCCTCAAGCAGGCGATCGACGACCAGGGGCAATAGATTGCCGTCGATCCATTGATCGACATACCGCGCGCCGCTGTCGCTGCGGATGCAACGTTTTGCCAGATAATCGACCAAGCGTGGGCAGTAGCTGAATGCCAGGTGCCGCTGCAGTAAGCGTTGGCCCAGGCGCTGCAATTTGCTTTCTACCAACTCATGTATCACCGCATCGTCAAGCGGGTAGTACGGCACTACGCCCATGCGCGCCAGCAGCGCCGGCCTGAAATGCTGGTTGAGCAGGGGCGCAAGTGCGTCCTGCAGTACTTGCGGGGTGGGCCGCTGCGTAGCGCCGCACAAGTCGATGATGCAGTCGCTGCCAAGGTTGGAGGTCATCAGAATCAGCGTGTTGCGAAAGTCGATCTCGCGCCCCTCGCCATCATTGGCCCGCCCTTTGTCGAATATCTGGTAGAACAGGTTCATGACGCCCAGGTGCGCCTTCTCGACCTCATCAAGCAGCACCACCGAATAGGGCTTTTGCCTGACCGCTTCGGTCAGCACCCCGCCTTCGCCGTAACCGACATAACCGGGCGGAGCACCAATCAGGCGCGACAGCGAGTGTTTCTCCTGATACTCGGACATGTTGATGGTGGTCATGAACCGCTCACCGCCATACAACAGCTCGGCTAACGCCAGCGCCGTTTGCGTCTTGCCAACGCCACTGGGGCCAACCAGCAGAAAGACGCCCACGGGGGCATCGGGACGGTTCACGCCGGCGGCAACCGCACGCATCGAGCGATCCAGCATCTGGACGGCCTGTTCCTGGCCGAGAATGCGCGTGCGCAGATCGGTGGCAAAGTCGAGAACCTTGACGCTGTGTTCGCAGGCCACTTGGCTAAGCGGAATCCCGGTCCAGGCGCTGATCACTTGCGCCACCAATCGTGGGCATACTTCGAAACTGACCAGGCGCTGCGGCGTTTGCTCCGCCAGCAAGCAGCTGTGGGCTTCGCACAGTTGCTGCTCAAGCACGTCGATGGCCTGCCCTGCCTGACGGGCCTGGCTCAACTGTATGCGCAGGGCCAGTACCCGCTCGGCCATCTCGCGCTGGCGCGTCCAGCACTGCTTGAGGCGCTCATGTTCGCCGTGGACGGTTTCCAGGCGCGCAGCCAGGACCTGCAGCGCACCAGGGTCAATGGGCAACCCGGCGTCCCGGTCGCGGCAAAGCGCCTGATGCTGGCCGCTAATTTGCGCCAGTTGGGCAGCCACGGCCTGCAACTCCGGTGGGGCAGTCGCCAGGCCGATGCGCACACGGGCGCAGGCCGTATCGAGCACATCCACAGCTTTGTCGGGCAACTGGCGCCCTGCCAGGTAGCGTGCCGACAGTTGCGCGGCGGCAACCACGGCGTCATCGCGCACGTACACGCCATGACTGGCTTCATACACCGAGGTGAGACCGCGCAGGATCGTCACCGCATCATCGACACTAGGCTCCAGTACATGCACCGGTTGAAAGCGCCGAGCCAGCGCCGGATCCTTTTCGAAGTACTTCTTGTACTCCGACCAGGTGGTGGCAGCGATGGTGCGCAGCTCGCCACGGGCCAGCGCCGGCTTGAGCAGATTCGCCGCGTCGCCGCTGCCCGACGAGTTACCGGCACCGATCAAGGTGTGTGCCTCGTCAATGAACAGAATCACCGGCACCGATGAGGTATTCACTTCCTCGATAACGCCCTTGAGTCGGCGCTCGAATTCGCCCTTGATGCCGGCGCCCGCCTGCAGCAGCCCCATATCGAGGGTGAGCAGGCGCGTATCCTTGAGGGCCTGCGGCACCTCACCCTGGACAATTTGCCTGGCCAGGCCCTCAACAAGCGCGGTCTTGCCGACACCGGCCTCCCCCCACAATGATCGGGTTGTTCTTGCGCCGGCGCGCCAGGATATCGATCAACTCCCGGATCTGTGTGTCTCGGCACAATACCGGGTCGATCCGGCCTTCACGGGCCTGCTGGGTCAGGTCATGGGTGAAACGCTGCAACAGCGACTCATGGTGGCCACAAGCGCTCGCCGCGCTTACCTGGGCATGGTCGTTCAAGGCGAACTCAAGCAGGCGCTGCGCGTCGAGGCGCGCCAACAGCACCTGATAGCGACTGCCCGCGTGATGCAACGGGTTACGCAGCAAGGCGAGGATCAAGGCCGCGTCACTGACATGGGATTGCGCCAACTCCAGCTGGGCCACAACCAGCGCTTGCTGCAACCATTGCACCAGCAACGGTGCAAACACCGGATTACGCGAAGTCCCCTGCCCCATCCGGGGCTCAAGCGCCGCTTGCAGTTCGCCCAGTTCGATGCCGGCATCTCGCAGCGCACGGGCCATCAGCCCTTCTGGATGCTCCAGCAGCGCTAGCAGTACGTCTTCCACCAGCACTTGCGCGCCGCCTCGGGCCACGCAGCGTGCGGAGGCGCGCTCCAGGTCATGGCGAGTTTCAGTCGCCAGCACGCGAATCAGTTGCTGCAAGTCCACATTCATCATATTCATCCATCCGTCCCGGGTTTAGTGGTCAGCGTCAGCACGCCATCCGCGCGCGCCTGCCCCATCCATGTGGTCCATCCCAGCCGACACACATTGCGTTGGCCTATGCGTAGTGCCTGCACCTCCCCACGGCGCAGGATCAGGCGCAGGTCGTAGTCCAGAGGATCGCGTACGGCAAAGCGAATCAGCGCGCGGAGCGGCGAGTAGCTCGCGCCGCCGGGTAAAAAATAATGAAAACGCTGCCAGTCGAGGTCCTGGATATGCACCCTGAACTTACCGGCACGGTCGGCCACCTGCCGCCCAAGGACCAGGTCCTGCCCCAGACGGCTGCTGCCACGCGCCAATTGGTTGCATTGCCTGCGGGCAATCACCACCTTGCGCTTGACGCATTGCTCGATCAGCACCTGTGAGTGCTTGAAGTAGTAACGCAGCACCGTTTCGATAAGCGCCGCCGAATGGGCGCGCATACCCAGCAAGCCCAGGTAGGGCAGCAAGCGATTCCAATCCAGTGGTGTCGCGCTGCGAATGGCCCGACCGCCCAGGCCTATCAGGGCGAACATCTGCTCGGAAAACGGGTCGCTGGCCCCCGCTCGAAAACACGCCCGGTAGCGGTACTTGCGCCACAGAGGCAACATCAGCCGATGCAAGCGGTGGTGAAATATGTCGAGAAAGTCCGCGACAGGATTACCGCCCGCGCGCTCGGTCAATGCGTGTTCGGCATAAAATGCCGGCAGTGGCGAGTTCGCCCCCACCAGCCCCAATACGTTAAGGCGCAAGCGTGCCCGCAGTTGCCCGCGTTCGACAAAGAACGTCACTCGGTCAATGTCGTTGCCGGGAAATCCCAGCCCCGGATTGGCCTGGAACTCCAGGTGTTCATAAAGCGCCTCATCGTCAAGGGATGGGTGGGCATCGCGCAAACGCTCAATGACCTGCGAGACCGCCTGGAACAGCGAATACTCGCGAATAGTGCGGGACAGTTCGGTTAAAGCAGGGCTTGCTGGCCCATCCGGGACGGCCATAGGTACACCTCTCCTTGTGTGCTGGTAACACGCAGTTCGTGATACGAGTTAAGGCTCGCGTACAGCGCAAAAAACTCGTTGAGGACCGAGGCAAACACAAAGAGGTCGCCCTCTCCGAGAAAATGCTGGAGGTCGACAATCAGGTCGATTGCCACACCTCGAATCGGCAAACCACCGTGCAACCGGTCGATGGGACGCTGACTTATCGAACGCAATCCGCCCAAACGACGGATGCTGACTTTTTCGGCCTGGCGGTCGTGGTAGCGTGGCAAGTCATAGGTTTCGAGTACTACTTTCAACGCATTGATGTCGCTCAAGGACAAGTAGTTGAGCGACATGTTGCTGATCAGCTTCCACAGAAAACCGCTGTCCAGCGGCGGCGCAATGCCAGGGGTGGCGGCAGTGATGTTGCGAAAGGACAGGAGCTCGGGTGTTTGCTCGCAGGCTTGATTGATGTCACCGATCCGCAATTTGCGCGGCAAGTCATGGTTGGTACAGGTCAGTTCGACGGACAGGGTTTCTTGATCCTGGGACTGGCGGATGCCGAAGCTCAGGTAAGTATCCAGGCCGGTGTGTTGCACCGAAGGCCGCTGGCGAATGCTGTAGCTCGCCGTCTGCTGGTCGTGCTCGAACGACTCGAACGGCACATAGGTCTGGTAGCCCAAACCACCCGGACGCCATCCCGTGACCTGGTCTACGGAGAACACCCCACAGTGGCCTGGCGCATAGTCGGCACCCAGCAGCAGATACTCGTCTTGCTTGCCATCCAGTCGGATCGGCACCCCATCGTGCTTGAACAGGTTGACCACCGGCGTACAAAACAGCTTCACGTTGTCCCGTGTGGGGAGTACCTGTTCGGGATTGCGCTGGCGCAGCTTGAAGCGCAATTCAAAACCCCGGGCCTGCTTGAGCAAGTCATCCGGCAAGGTTTGCAGCACATCCAGGCCGCCGACGTCGACAAACAGGTACTTGTCGGGGAACGCGAAATATTCCTGTAGGTGCCGATACCCGGTGAATGCATTCGACGGATAGGGCAACAACGCTTGCTCTTGCGAAAAACCTGCTGGCCGAACCCCTGTGGCCGGTAATGGCAATGACAGGACTTGCCCGTTGCCCGCAAGCAGCGGCTTACCCGCGCTATCGAGCAGCAGCAGTTCAATGTCTTGCAGATGACGCAACAGGCTCACGTACAGCATCTGGCTGACATACCGTTCCCCGGCAAAATGCAAGCGCAAGTGCTCAAGCGCCAGTTCACCCAGATGCCCGTCGGCGGTCATCTCCAGGCGCAGGTTCAGCAAAGCCCCCTCGCCTTGCGCCGAGTAATCCAGCGCATTGAGTTGCAGGGGCAGCACATCCGTTGCATAACAGGTGCGAAAGCGGCAACGCTCACCATCGATTGCCACACTCTCCACCGGTGTATCCCGCTCCACCGTGATCGCGGGCCCGGCACGCAGCAGCGGCGCGAACTGCAGCATGCTGAACGCCGGTAAGGGCCGCATGTAATTGGGCCACAACAGGTGCATCAGCGAATGGCTAAGCTCCGGCAACTGATCATCGAGTTTCTGCCGCAGGCGGCCCGTCAGGAACGCAAAACCCTCAAGTAGACGTTCTACATCCGGGTCCCGGCCACTGTCCCCAAGGAACGGGGCAAGTGCCGGGTTACGTTCGCAGAAGCGTCGCCCCAAATGCCGCAAGGCATTGAGTTCACTTTGGTAATAGTGGTTAACAGACACCGGGGGAGACCTCCACGCGCCCATTGCCTGCCAGGCTCGCGCTGAACACCACGTCTTGCATGACCCCGTCGATATTCAGTGCACCCTGGATATCAAATGCCAGTGCCAACGGGTCGCGTCCCTGGGGCAATGGGACGACCCGCACATGACTCAAGCGCGGCTCGTAAGCCGCGATGAAACGCTCGATCAGAAAGCGTGCCTGGCTGAGGGACTCGTGCAGGCTCAGGCGCATGTCATTGAGATCCGGCAAGCCATAGTCAGGCAGCGTCTGCACACTGCCCGCCCGAGTGCTGAGCATATTGCCCAGGTGGATGGCCACCGAGGACGCGACGCAGGCGAATGGCGTGCGCCCCGCCAACGCAGGCGCAGTGCCTGCAAGGCGCTCAAGAAAACCGCTGTACTGACTCATCTCAAGCCCCTGGTTCATTCTTTATCGAGCTTGCCAACCAGAAACAGGGTGAAATCCGCCCCCATGTACTTGAAGTGCGGGCGTACGCTGAGGTTGATGCGATACCAGCCTGGCTCGCCCTCCACATCACTGACAACAACCCGCGCCGCCCGCAATGGACGGCGCCCCCGGACCTCGGCGCTGGGGTTTTCCTGGTCCGCCACGTACTGGCGAATCCACTTGTTGAGTTCCAATTCCAGGTCGGTACGTTCCTTCCACGAACCCAACTGCTCGCGTTGCAGCACTTTCAAATAGTGCGCCAGGCGGTTGACGATCATCATGTACGGCAGTTGGGTGCCGAGCCTGTAGTTCAGTTCGGCTGCCTTGCCCTCGGCACTGATCCCGAAGTACTTGGGCTTCTGCACGGAACTGGCGGAAAAGAATGCGGCGTTGTCGCTGCCCTTGCGCATCGTCAGGGCAATGAAGCCCTCCTGCGCCAGCTCGTATTCGCGACGGTCGGAGACCAGTACTTCTGTAGGAATCTTGGTTTCGATTTCGCCCATGCTCTGGAAATGATGCAGCGGCAGGTCTTCCACCGTGCCCCCGCTTTGCGGGCCGATGATGTTGGGGCACCAGCGGAAACGGGCAAAGCTGTCAGTCAAGCGCGTGGCGAAGGCATAGGCAGTATTGCCCCAGAGATAATGCTCATGGCTGCTGACGACATGTTCGTTATAGGCGAAGGTCTTGACCGGAGAATCCACCGGGTCGTAGGGCGTTCGCAGGAGAAAACGTGGCACCGTCAAGGCGACGTAACGGGCATCCTCGCTCTGGCGGAAGCTCTGCCACTTGGCGAATTGTGGCCCTTCGAAGTGGTCCTGCAGGTCCTTCAGGTCTGGCAGGCCGGTAAAGCTCTCCAGGCCGAAAAAACCAGGCCCGGCGGCGGCTATGAATGGCGCATGGGCCATGCAAGCGACGCTGGAAACATACTGCATCAGCCTGACGTCGGGCGCGCTGGGTGAAAGGAAGTAGTTGGCGATGATCGCACCCACGGGTTGCCCACCGAACTGACCGTATTCGGCGCTGTAGGTATGCTTGTAGAGCCCCGACTGAACAACCTCCGGTGAGTCTTCGAAATCATCCAGCAAGTCTTGGCGCGAGACGTTGAGCAGCTCAATCTTGATGTTTTCCCGGAAGTCGGTGCGATCCACCAGCAACTGCAAGCCGCGCCAGGCCGACTCCAGCGCCTGGAACTCGGGGTGGTGGAGGATTTCATCCATTTGCCGGCTGAGCTTGGTGTCGATCTCGGCAATCATCCGGTCTACCAGTTGCTTCTTGACCGGCTCCCCACGGTTCTGTGGCTTGACCAACTCCTCGATAAACGCCGCGACGCCGCGCTTGGCGATGTCGTAGGTTTCATCATCGGCTGTGAGGCGGGTCTGGGCGATGATGTCATCGAGAATGCTGTATCCGGTATCTAAAGGGGCCGCATGGGCGTTAGGGCTGGGGGTCATGTTGTCAGTGTCCTTTTTACTGAGTGGGTCATGCGGCAGGGCTGTTCAGCCCCAGTTCGGCCAGCACCCGCGCACGGGCCTGGTCATCGGCCAGGGCATTTTCTATGGCCTTGCGAAAACTCGGTGTGTTGCCCAGGGGGCCTTTGAGCGCAACCAGTGCCTCACGCAAGGCCATCAGCTTTTGCAATTGCGGAACCTGCTCGACCAGCTGGGCCGGATTGAAGTCCTTCATGGCGTTGATACGGACCTGGACGGCCAACTCGTCGGCTTCGTCTGTTTCCTGCAACCGATTGGGCACACTCAACGTCAGGCTCAAGGCTTGCTTGGCCAACACCTCATCCAGGGTGTTCTTATCGATACTGATGGGCTTGCGGTCCTCAACCTTGCGCGTGTCTTCACGCTGGGTGAAATCACCGAGGACCAACAGTTTCAGGGGCAGCTCTACTTCTTCCTGGGCACCGCCTATGGCCGGCTTGAACGTGATATTGATACGTTCCTTGGGGGCGACCGAACCTTCTTTGGCCATGTTGTTTCTCCTTTGCTTGATGACGGGAAAACCTATTGGAGTACAGCTTCAAGATCGATCTGGCACAGCTTGCGATGGACATCCTCCCTGCGCTCGCGCAGGCCATGGCCCTGGGGCAATACGTCGTAACAGGCGTACAGCAGTTGCAACACCTCAAGGGTCAGATCGGGCTCCCAGCGATACAGGCCGGCGTGCTGCAACTCCTGCTCGAGTTGTTCAAGCTGGATCCTGGCCAAGTCATGTTTGGCACCCTGGATACACAACCGAGCCAGGCCAAGGCGCCAGTAACAGCGCGCGCGATCACCCCGCGCAGCCTGCATGGCACTTTTGTAGGACTGGACCGCAACTTTCAGCCCCTCCTTGCGCAGCAGCGGGGCAACCGCCTGCAAGGCTTCCTCCCATGGCGCCGGACCGGCGCTGCCAATACTTCTGACCGGCACCGGTACTTGCAGGTGGCGGCTGACCTGGGTGTCGATCCACCCGCGGGTAGCGGCATCGGCAAAGGGCGCGCCATCGTGGAAGCGCAACTGGGCGACTCCGGGTAACCGTTGCAACAACAGGGCAAATTGAATCTCTGTCTCGACCATCGCCAGTTCGGCCTGCAGCGCCTGCAGGCACTCCCAGACCATGCGCACACCGTCAAACCAAAAAGGCGCACTCGCCAGGCTGGCTTCAAGCTCCAGCAGCAGGTCGGCGTAATGCCCTTGGGCAAAGCGCTCCTGATAGCGCTTGAGCTTGTCGGGCACCAGCCCGCGCAAGGGTGTTATCTGATCGCTGTTGCTATCGGGAAGACCGTTAATGCCCAGCCAGGCCAGGGTGCGGTTCAGGCGTAAGGCCCGCAGGTCGGTGGCGTTCTGGCGCAGCCACCAGGCACACAGGGGTCGAGCGTTGTCCTGCAGCGTGCGCAGGAGCTTGTGCACGTCTTTTTCGTTGTTCACCACCGACTCGGGCGCCAGCAGTTGAGTCGCCGCCTGCTTGACCTGGGCCACCACCGCGCTCACCCCGGACGGTGGCGAAGCGCTTTGCTGTAGCTTGTCCGCGAGCTGTCTGCGGGCTGCCAGCAGCAACGGAGCATCGTCCCCCAGGTGCCCAACCCATAGTTCGTCAAGGCACGCCAAATGCCCAGCCATGCACTGGAACAGAGAACGCTGCTCTCCGAGTGCAAAGTTCTGCGCCAGTACCGGCTCAATGCGCTGCATCAGCCAGCCAAAGGCCGCAATGCGGGTACGCAGCTTGATGGGATGTAGCGTCGCCCAGTGGTGCTCACAGAGGTAACGCAACATGCCAAGCCCGGCCAACAGGCCGGAAAAGGACTCACGCTGATAAAGGGCCCAGGTCAGCCAGGCAACCACCCGCAGATCCTTGGACTTGTGGCGCAAAAAGGCCTCGCATTGGTCCACCACCAGTTGCCAATCGGGCTGGTTGTTGCCATGGATCAACCGGGCCGTGTCCAATTCGTTTTCCAACGTTTCATACGCTGACGAATAACGGACGTCCGCCCCTGCAAAACAGGCAAGCGAGACCGGCGATCGGGCAACTTCCAAGTAATGCGCAGAAAGTTTGTCTGAATAAATCATGATGGGCCGCACTGTGCTGATCAATGCTGAATTAAAGCATGGCAAACAGCTATAAAAACGCCGACCCCATACTTGCTGAATTCCATTTTCGTGTTGCGATAAGTGCAAACAATAACAGCCAAATCTTATTGGGCAAGCCACTCAGGCACAGTTAAGTAGATTCCTACGAAGATAATGAAAGTTCGCAATTTTGTAGGCGCGCGCACTCAACGCCAGCGCCACACAGGCAGGCTGCCTGTTTTCAAGGAGCAAAGACAACGTCCAGACATGCGCAAAAACTTGCGCATTCTTTTCAATCACATCGCACTTAAACTAAATAGTCACCCTTCAATACCGAGACACGCGCAGTAGGCAATTATCTGCGCACTATTGCGCAAAAAAAGCTCAACTTATAAACCGCAAACCATACCGCCCACTTACCATTACCCGCGCTTTTCCAAGAAACACCCTTATTTCATTAGACCAACTATTATCCGGCACACTTCTTGTTAGCGGGTAATCGCGCCCTGTGGCGCTAACTTATCTATCAGGCAAGGAAACCAATCATGCCAACACCCGCATACCTCTCGATCACCGGCACCAAGCAAGGTTTGATCACGGCAGGCACGTTCACCCAGGATTCGGTAGGCAATATCTATCAGGAAGGCCACGAGGACCAGATCCTGGTCGAGGCCTTCCAGCATCAGGTCATCATTCCCCGTGATCCGCAGTCGGGCCAGCCCACCGGCCAGCGTGTGCACAAGCCGCTGATGATCAGCAAGGTATTCGATAAATCTTCACCGTTGCTGTTCAGCGCGCTGACGTCAGGGGAAATGGTCAAGTGCCGCCTGGAGTGGTATCGCACATCCTCAGCCGGTACCCAGGAGCATTACTTCACCATCGAGTTGGAGGACGCGATCATCGTGGATATCCAGTCTCGGATGCCCAACTGCCAGGACCCGGGAAATGCGCACTTCACTCACCTTGAAGATGTGCACTTCACCTACCGCAAAATCATCTGGACCCATGAGGTTTCGGGTACCTCAGGCTCTGACGACTGGCGCAGCCCGGTAGCGGGTTGAACCCGGCCACGGTGAAACGGTATAGCGGCAGGCACAACCGTTTCACCCAGGCGCATCACACCATCGCCAGCGGATGCTTGCGTATCGGCGCACCAAATACACGGTCGATGGCGTCAAGGTCATGTTCGTCGAGAACCAACTTGGCCGCTGCAGCATTGAGGCGCACGTGTTCGGGGGTGACGGCCTTGGGGATGGCGATGACACCGTCCTGGCGCAAGACCCACGCCAGGGCAACCTGGGCCGGTGTGACTTGATGCCGACGGGCAATCTGCTTGAGGGTGGGGCTGGCCAGCAGCTCCCCACCCTGGGCGATTGGGCAGTAAGCCATCAACGGCAGGTTATGTTGTTGCCACCAGGGCAACAGGTCGAATTCAATGCCGCGCTGTTCGATGTTGTAGAGCACCTGGTTGGTGGCGCAGGCGGGTGATGCCAGTTCCTGCAGGTCGGCTACGTCGAAATTGGACACGCCCCAGCGCCCGATCTTGCCGGCTTCGCGCAGCCGCTCAAAGGCTTCAACCGTTTCGGCAAGCGGGTATTGCCCGCGCCAGTGCAGGAGATACAGATCGATATGGTCGGTGCCCAAGCGTTTGAGGCTGGCCTCACAGGCACGGGGCACACCCGCTTTGCTGGCGTTATGCGGGTAGACCTTGCTGACCAGAAACACCTGGTCCCGGCGCCCTTGGATCGCCTGCCCGACCACTTCTTCGGCACCACCCTCGCCGTACATCTCCGCGGTATCGATCAGGGTCATGCCTTCGTCGATGCCCAATTGCAGCGCAGCAACTTGCGCTGTACGCAGTCCCGGATCTTCACCCATACGCCAGGTGCCTTGGCCGATAACCGGGACCGGGGTACCCGCCAGATCGATGGTGCGCATGCCAACCTCCAGATAAATGTGTGTTCCTCTAATGTGGCACTGACCGGGCAATAGGGTTCAATGCAATTGCATGGCCCGGCGGCGCCCTCATCCTACGCTGCGGAATGCGCTGGGACTGAGCCCCGTCCAGCGCTTGAATGCCCGGCGAAAGCTGCGTACATCGCTGTAGCCCACCTCTTGGGTGATGCGCTCGATGGACAGGCTCGGGTTGCCCAGCAAACCCATGCACCGGGCGCGACGCACCTGTTCCAGCAAGACTTCGAAGGTCAGCCCGTGGTCGGTCAGGCGACGGCGCAGGGTGCGGCCGCTCATGTTCAGGTCACTGGCGACCTTTTCCAGCTGGCTGCCCTGCAAGTCGCGGGAAATAGCACGTTCCACCGCTTGGATAAGGTCCATTTTCCGGTGTAGTTGGGCACTTTCCAGCTCCAGCAGGCCAAGGGCCTGGCGCAGTGCCAGAGGGTGGTGATTAGGCAATGGCACGTCGAGCCACCGGGCCTCCAGAACCATGCGGTTGTGCAGGCAGCCAAAGTGCACATCGTCACCGAACAAACGCTGGTACTCGGCGGCATACGCCGGTGGCGCGTGCATGAACTCCATGCGCAGTGGCTTGAACTCACTGCCCACCAGAGTCCGCCCGTAGATCATGAGGCTGGCGAAGAACTCCTCGGCGGCAAATACCTGGACCTCGGCAAAGGGCAACAGGCATTCCACATCGACCATGACCTGCTGCGCACCTTCGTGAATGCGTGAGGTGGCGATGCCGCCGGAGGTGTGTTGGTGGCGCTCGCCCACGGCAAAGGCATCGCGCAGGGTCTTGCACAGTGAGATGACATGCCCGAGCAGGCCCAGGGTGCCCAGCACGTTCTGATTGCCGACACACAGGCCCAGGCCCTGATCCGGCAAGACCTTGAGGGCACGCTGGATCATCGCCACGGCCTGGCGGTAGGAGATGCGCAACGCCGGGTCGTCCAGGTCTGTCAGGGTAAACCCCAGGCCACGGCACAGATGCTCGGCATTGGCGCCCTTTTGCGCCACGACCTGCCCCAGGGTTTGCAGGAGAAAAGGCGAAACCAGCGCCAATTCGTAGTGTGGATCAACGGTTTTGCTGTGCATGGATCTGCGATTCCCGACTCTATGCCCGGTTATTGTTTTAGAAACATTCTGACAATCATAGGTGCTTGCAAGGCTCGCCGCACTCTGAATGAACGCTGTCCGGCAAAGCCCCCCTATGTGGCCGCCAATACCCTGCCCTGCGGGGCGTCGAGGGCTTATTTCTATGGGCAAGGCTCCGATGAGGGCCGACGGTGCATTCATCCAACAATAATAATGAGCCCAGACATGAACCCGACCCGCGTGCTTGCCCCCCTGCCCCCTTGCCCTGGCCCTTGTCAGCCTGCCGACCCTGGCCACAGAGGGCGGCGTGGACAATATCGGTCCTGGTACCGATGGCTTTTACATCCTGCCACTGGATGTGGATCACCTGCCGGACCACATGTTCGCCTTCAACCTCTACTACAACCACTATGAAGCCACGAAGCTGGATATCAGCTCCCTCGGGGGCAAGGTGCCACAGGTGAAGATCCGCTCGGATGCAATTATCCCGCGCCTGGACTATCTGAGCCCGTTGCGGGTGTTTGGCGGGCGGCTCGGTGGCTACATCGCCCAGCCGTACCTCAAGCAACAAGTGGCGCTGTTTGGCATGTCTGACCAGCGCGAAAGCATGGGTGACACCACCATCGCACCGATCATCCTGTGGGACCTGGGCAAAAACCTGACACTGGGCGCCGCGGTGGAAATCACCGTGCCTACCGGTGAATACGACGCTTCGCGCCTGGCCAACACCAGCAACAATTTCTACACCTACAAGCCGCTGGTGTCAGTGACATGGCTGCCTGACGAGCGCACTGAGCTGTCGATCAAGACCACCTACAGTTTCAACCAGGAAAACCACGCGACGGACTACCGCTCGGGGCAGATTTTCCACTTCGATTACTCGGCCAGCTACAAAGTGACCGACAACCTGAGCCTGGGTATCAATGGCTACTACCTCAAGCAGACGACTGACGATAAGCAGTACGGGCGCACGGTCACCAATATCTACGGCGAAGACGTCGACGATGGGGTACGGGGCCAGGTGTTTGCGATTGGGCCGGCGGTGTACTTCACCTTTCTCAAGTACGCCAGCGCGGAGATCCGTTGGGCCAAGGAGTTTGATGTCGAGAACCGGCCGCAAGGCGATATGTTGTGGGCCAAGCTGACGATTCCGTTTGCCTTGTAGGAACCTTCTGTGGTGAGGGGACTTGTCCCCTCACCCATCCCCGACCACAGGTGGTTCCTACATTGGGATGCATCATTTCACCCGGTGTAAACCGGCCAGCTCTCGACGATTTTGCCGCCGCGCACCGCCAGCAGATCGCCAAACTGCAAGAGCACCGACTCGGTCTGCGCCGGGCGCAGGAACACCTGGTCGTCGACACTCAAGCCAACATTCGGTGAGCCATTGACCATCTCCTGGTTGGAGCTACGGCCATACAAGCCATTGCTTTGCAGGCCCGCAGGCGACTCGAAGTCGGCCATCCAGTTGCCACCATAGATAAAGAACGTGGCGCGTTGGTTGCGATCCCACCACGACAGTAGCCGGGACTTGTCGTCCAGCGCCGGGATGTTGACCGCACCGGTGCTTTTGAGGACGGGCGTGGCGATGTAGGCCGCAGGAACATGCTCACTCAAGGACGGCAGATCGTAATGCGTGGGCTTGAGCATCGCCGTGCCCACCGAGACCTCGCTGCTCAATTGTTCCTGCTCATGCATCCGGTAGCTGGGGCTGCCAGCGGTATTGAGTGTCAGATCGTCACGCCACAGCGTCGCAAACTGCTGGCGGCTGAAGTCGACAAAACCGTTGTAACGTTGCATGACCTTTTCGAACAGCGCCTGGGGCGATCCGAGAATGCCCGGCACGCCCATGCCGACAAATGGGTCGTAGCCCATGAAGCCGGCAAACTCCAGGTGCTGCGGATGCGCACGGATCAATCCCAGCATTTGCCCCAGCACTGCGTTGTCGCTGATACCGCCGCGATGCAGGCCCACGTCCAGTTCGATATTGATCCGCAGCCGTGTGCCCAGGCCCTGGGCCAGCGCCAGGTATTGTTGCAGGCGCTGCGGCGTGTCCAGCAACCACTGCAATTGCCGGGCGGGATCGAATGCCCCTTGATGATGTTGATAGAACAGCTCGGCCGAACGTACCGGCAACGGCTTGCCCAGCAGGATATCGGCGTCGGGAAACACTTGCGCGTCGTGGTTGAGAAAGGGTTGGTGAAACGACATCAAGCGCCGGGTCCCCGCGCGCTTGGCAATGTAGGCCAACAGGCCTGGTGCAGGCAGGGATTTCTCCACCAGCCGCAGGTGCTTGCCACCACGCTGCACCGATTGCATAACGATGTCGATGTTGTGATCCAGGCGATCCAGGTCAATCAGTAGCACCGGGCGCATTGGCCCGTGAGCCTTGAGCTGCTGGTTCAACTGGCGAAAATACTCGCTGTACGGCGACCCTCGGTCAGTCGGACGCAGCAGTGCCGCACCCGCCACTAGCAAGGCGCCGGCGCCCAGGGTACCGGCCATGAAGTGTCTGCGATTCATCAGGCAACTCCCAGGATTGAAGACAGGTGTGCATTGAGGAACTTGCCGCCAGGGTCGAGGGCCTGACGCACCCGCGCGAACTCGTCCCAGCGCGGATACAGGGCCTGCAGGGTACGGGCATTGAGGGTGTGCAATTTGCCCCAATGCGGCCGCCCGGCGTATTTCCAGAAGATCGGCTCGACGGCGGCGAAGAAGTTGTGGTGGTCCATGGTGTAGTGCTGGTGCACCGAGATCGAACAGCTGTCGCGGCCTTCAAACATGCTCAGGGGAATATCGTCAGCCTTGACGTAGCGGTACTCGATGGGAAACCAGGTGCGCAGGTCCTTGTCGCGGATCAGCTTGAGGATTTCCCGCAGGCAGGCCGGGCCGTGTTCGGCGGGCACCGAATATTCCATCTCGTTGAAACGCACATTGCGCACGTTGGCGTAGACCTCGAACGATTGCGCTACCCGCTCCTGGAAACTGGCGAAGTAGCGCAGACTGTTGAGCAGCGTGCGGCGCATTTCGGGAAAGTCGCTGGTGTATTTGTCGAGGTTTTCGATGATCGACACAAACTCATTGCCACCCGCCTCTGCCGGATCAATTGGCGGGGTTGGGGCGTCGGCGGTTTCGTTGAGGGCGATGGACAACGCGTAGTCGGAATGCGTCACCACCAACATCTCCCAGTGCTGGTTTTGCTGGGTGTTTTTCGCCACGTCCTCCAGCAGTTCTTCGGTCTTGGCGATCCATTGGCGTTCGCGCAAACGGTAGGGTTCGCGGTTTTGCAGGCGCACGCGGGTAGTCACGCCGAGCGCGCCCAGTGACACTCGCGCAGCATTGAACACCTCGGGTTCACGGGTGGCGTCGCAGTCCAGCACTTCGCCCTGGGCCGTCACCAGTTGCAGACCGGTGACACCGGCGGAATACGAGGTAAACCCGACGCCCGTGCCGTGGGTCGAGGTGGAGATGGCACCCGCCAGCGTCTGGTAGTCGATGTCCGCCATGTTCGGCAACGCCTGGCCGATCGCCTTGAGCGCAGGCCCCATGCGTGACATGGGTGTGCCGGCGGCGAAGGTGGCTTGCAGGGTACTGGCGTCGTGATCGAGTAAGCCATTGAAAAAACTCAGCGACAGCAACGTACCATCTGTCGGCACCAAGGCACTGAACGAATGACCCGAACCCACCGGGCGGATCTTGCCCGGGGCCTGGCGAATGACCTGCACCAACTCCTCCAGATCCTTGGGCGCCAGGCGCTCAAGGGGCAGGCAGCTTTGTGCACCCGACCAATTGCGCCAGGGGATCAAGCGCGGTGCCCGGGCCAATTGGGCCAGCGCCGGGTTACTGCTCATTGCCAGGAATGCACCGGCCACCGCCGAGCGCTGCAACAGTTGCCTGCGTGAAAGCACCATCACCTACCCCATTGTTGTTATTGGATATGAACACCGGCCATGAAACCGATCAGCCCGAGGAACTGCTCCTCGGAGCACTGCATGCACAGGCCCATCGGCGGCATGCCGTGGTAGCCGTTGAGGGTATGGTCCAGCAGGGTGTCCGGGCCTTGGGCGACACGCGGGCTCCAGGCCTGGCTATCGCCGGTCAGTGGCGCGCCGGATGCCGGGTTGGCGTGGCAGAGTTTGCAACTGCTGTCATAAATCCGGGCCAGGGCCGGATCGGTGGGGACGGCGGTGCTCGCCGTGGCAGGTTGCGGTGTGTCGTCACAGGCTGACAGCAGGCCAACCAAGGCCAGCAGCAAACCGATGCGACAGGAGGTCGTAGACCACATAGCCACCCTCTTTATTAGGTATGAACAACTGGGTTCACACTAAGTCAGTGGCGGCGCGGTGTTGAGGGTATTGGCGGACATAAAGGGGGCTTGGGCGGACAGGGTCGGGCGACCGGCGATCCATGACAGAAGGCCGGCGCCCGTGACAGCCGGCTTAGAAAGCCAGGCCGACCTTGAAGCCGTACTCATCGCGTTTGAGCTTGGTGTTATCGGCCACTTCGGAATCCGCGTCGAGCTTGTACTCAGTGCGGGTGTAGTACAGGCCAGCCATCACCGGCAGGTCGCCGTTCTGGTTCATCAGCAGGCTGACTTCGGCGTAGGGGTTAGTGCGGTCCTTGAGGTCCACGGTATCGCTGCCAATGCCGTCGACCTTGAGCTTGGCGCGGCCGTCGAGGGTGTGGCGGGCACCTACTTCGACGCGCATGGTCATGCTGTCGAACTGATGGTTGTACCCCAGCGCAGCCTTGGCAAACGGCGACTTGCTGGTGAGTTTCATGTCGTAGTCGCCGGAGTCTGGTTCATAGCGAGTCCAGCTATAACCACCACCGACCAGCACATCGACAAAGTTGCGCGCATCCAGCGCGGCGCGCCAACCCAGGTCGAGGTCTGCCTGGCCTTCCTTGAGTTTGTTGTCGCTTTTCTTGCCAAACTTGGCGTCCACACCGGCCTGGTAGATAAAGCCGGATTCAGCGGTCAGCTTGTTGCCGAAGTTATAGAACAGGCCGGCTTCGGGCATATGGTCCTTGTCGCTTTCACTGCCGCCTTCAAGCTTGAAGTCGTTGTAGCTGCCCAGGATACCGAAGGTGGAAATCGGGTCGGTGGACGGTGCAGCGAAGACCACGGCCGGTGCGGCTACCAAGGCCAGGACCGAAGAATTCTTGAGGATTTTTCCGAATAGTTTGGACATCGTTTCACATCTCCATTTTAGGGTGGGCAAATTATTCAGGAACCGGTTCGAACCCCCTGCTGCGCGAAAGGTTCGAATTAATTTGCCTTGATTTGGAGGTAAAACGCTTCAGCGAAGGCTCTGGATCAAGCCTCCTGGGCGCAGCTATTAAGTATCGGCCAATAACTGCGCGAGTTTGGGCCGCAGCTGTGGATGTTCGGGCAGACGCAAACCAAACGCCTCTTGCAGCAGCGCCAGCAGTTCGTCGACGTCGGTGATCTGGCGTTTCTCACTGTCCCGGCCCAGGTGATGGACGGCGTAGTTGCCATTGTTCAAGGTGCGACGCAACCCTGGTCCGATCAGGGCCACTTTCAACTGCCCCAGGAACGGCGAGTTGGGGTGAGTCGAGACATACCAGTTACCGATTTCGTAGTCGAAGTGCGACTGCGGCTGTAGGTCGAACACGTATAGCCCGCGCCATTCCTCGCCAACCTGGGCCCACAAGGTGTAGCTGTCGGCGTTCAAGGTCAGTCGATACGGTTCATGTGTGGTGGCCTGGGGCGCCTGAGTGTTCAGGCGCAGGGGGCTGGTGGGCACCATGCCACCAAAGCCGACATCGGTGATGTAGCGTTCGCCGTTTATTGTCACCAGGCTCAGGCGATGGGTGCGGGCGGTCAGCGCATCGGGGGGACCGCCCATCACCACGCGGCCAGTAATGCCCCGCGCGTCGAAGCCCAGCTCTTGCAGCAACGTCAGGAACATCTGGTTGAGCTCGTAGCAATAGCCGCCTCGCCCGTCCAGCAGGACTTTTTGTTCGACGCTGGCCAGATCAATGGGGACCGGCACCTGCAGCAGGGTCGAGAGGCTTTCGAAAACGAAGCGACTGACATGGCGCAATTGCAACTGGGCCAAGGTCTCGAGCGTGGGCGCTGGCGGTGTGTCATACCCCAGCCGTTGCAGGTACAGACGGCTGTGAGTCAGGCTCGGTGAATCCTGGGGCATGGCGCATTCCTTGGGCGTGGGGCGAAGGTTTCACTAATACCTGTAACCGGTGCCGCTGCCAATACTGATCTGTAGCAATAGGTCGACCTGTTACACCACAAACTTTCTGAACCTTTCTGAACCTAATTGCATCAACTCCATATCAAAACAGGGAGGCAATATGGGCACGGCAACGATCTACACCATCCATTACAGGCTTCACGGCGAACCCAAGTCCTTTGTGGTGCGGGCAGAGGTGATGAACAACGCCGAGGCATGGCATTGGGCCAGTTGTGATGCGGGGGTGGCTCACGTTGGGCGCATTGGCCGTCATGGCCATGAGCGCACGAAGAAAACCACCCGGCCATGGGCGGAGAAATACGGCATCACCGAGGTTACCTGGGTCGCACCCAAGCACTTGTAGTCGCTGGGTCCCAGCGATGATGCGCGTCAAGGATTAACACCGTTATCTGGGTTTTAGATTGCCCAAAGGATCATAAGCCGGCTGCTTGCCGGCTTTGTGCTTCTTGTCCAACGGGGCTATGGCTGGGCCGACGGGGTCTACCTGTGGGTCTGCCACATCCGGGGAGTCCGGGTCAAAACCCAAATCAGGCTGATCAGTGGCGTGTTCCGACGAGTGCGGGCCACCAGGCTTTTTCGATTGTTCAGTCACGGCCATCTCCTTCGCGTTGCTCACGATGCATACACTTCTTAGAGAAAACCCTGGCCGCCATCGTTCAACTTTCTCACGCCCACCCATAAACCGTGAGAAGATGCCGCGCCGCGCAATACCCCTACTTAGCTCATGGAGACTGCACCCCGCATGTTTGAGATCAAACCCGTCGATCCGCAAACCTATCGCCAGCAGACCCGCCGCAGCACGTTGATCGTCGCGGTGATCTTCGTCGCCCTGGCCATGCTGCTGTCGAGCCTGGCCGTGATGGTGTTTGGCGAGCCCGGCGGCGACAACTTCCGCTTCAATATCGGTGGTGTAGTGGCTGGGGTAGTGCTGACCATTGCCCTGGTACGCGGCCCGCTCTGGTCACAGGCGTGGCTGGCGCCGGCGGTCTATGGCTGGCAGCTCAAGCGCAACCTGATGCGGGTGACCAACGTGATGCACAAGGTGACCGAGCGGGCACAGGCCAACGATCCGAAGGCGCTCAAATTGCTGCGGTTCTATCACTTGGGGCTGACGCAGATGCACGAGCTGGACGCCAATTCCAGCGCACAGGCGCAACTGGTCGGCGAGATCGAAAAGCATAAGGCGCAGATGAAGGCGCTGGGAATCAAGACCGAGCAAACGCGCCTGGATCCGGCGTGGTTGAAGGCCATGAAGGACAACTGACTTTGGAGCCGGCTTGCAAGCGATGGCGATTCTCAAACCGCTACCGCCCACAAGCCGGCGCCTGCATGGGGTCAGACGGGGAAGATCGCGCCAAGGTCCAGATGCCCGTCCTTGAGCGGCGGGCACCAGTAGTAGCCACCGGTCAACGGCGTGCTGATGCGGTACAGGCCATCGACAATCCCGTCTTCCAGGCCGCTCATGCGGCGTAACTGGGCCTCAAAGGCATCGAAGGAGTGGCCGAACGCGAGGAACATCAACCCCGCCTGGCCATTTTCGGCCCAGGGCATGGAGCGGCGCACCACAAAGGCTTCGGGGGTGAAGCTCTCCTGGGCGGTGCGCTTGACGTGGGCGGACTCGGGGGGCGTCGTCCAGTTCTTCGTTATCGCCATGGCGACGCCCGATGATGTGGTCGCGCTCCTGGGCCGGCAAGGCGGCGAAACCATCCAGGTCGTGCTGCCATTGCTGGATCGCGGCAAAGCTGGCGCCGCTGCCGGCGACGGCGGCTTCGACTGCGGCGTCGTCGTGGGGGGTTTTCGGTGCCGTCTTCGTAGTCGGTCAAGTCAAAACCGGTCTTGTAGCGGAAGCCTTCAGTCATCTGTACCAGGCGAAACGCCGGCGCCAGGGCTTTTTCAAAAGCCCGGCTACGCAGCAGCAACTCACCACGGTCTTCGCCATGCAGCCAGCACCACAACGCCTGTTGGGTCGCTGGGTTGTTGGCGCCGGGCCCCGAGATCGGCGGGAAGCTGCGCAAGCCTTCGACGCGCGCGCCGAGTGCCTTGACCAGTGGCTCACCCAACCCCACCACCACTGCCGAGTCGGCCAACTGCACCAGCGCGTCGAGCGCTGCCGGCACGGCGTCAATGGCCTCGATGGCAAAAAACAGATGACGTGCCTGCAACGGCACCGGTGCGGCAAGAATGCCGGGCTGGTACTGACTCATATGAACTCCTTCAAGAAAGCCGCGCAGTTTACCCGGCACAGCCCCACTGTGCGTAGGGAAATGCGCGTAAGCCTTGCAACAGAGCCCTCGGATGGGGGAATCTCTGACTCAAGCTGTGCAACCACTCCAGGGGTAGCGACATGACCACAAATCACCTGCTTGCCAATCTGTTTCCCACCGCCAACGACATTCCCGAACATTTTCGCCTCGCCGCCCCGATCGAACAGCGCGATTATCTGGTCGACGGCCAGTTGCGCACCTGGAACGGCCCCTTGGCCCAAGTGCGCAGCCCGGTCCAGTTGGCCGGCGCTGACGGCGACACGCCAGTGATTATTGGCAGCACGCCCCTGCTGGATGCCGAAACCGCCCTGCTCGCCCTCGACGCAGCGGTACGGGCCTATGATCGTGGCCAGGGCCAATGGCCAACCATGCGCGTGGTCGAGCGCATCCAGCACGTCGAGGCATTTTTGCGGCGCATGCGCGAACAGCGCGATGCCGTGGTGAAACTGCTGATGTGGGAAATCGGCAAGAACCTCAAGGATTCCCAGAAAGAATTCGACCGCACCTGTGACTACATCACCGACACCATCAATGCCCTCAAGGAACTGGACCGCCGCTCCAGCCGCTTCGAGCTGGAACAGGACACCCTGGGGCAAATCCGCCGCGTGCCCATGGGCGTGGCGCTGTGCATGGGCCCCTATAACTACCCGCTCAACGAAACCTTCACCACGCTGATTCCGGCACTGATCATGGGTAACACCGTGGTGTTCAAGCCGGCCAAGCTCGGCGTGCTGTTGATCCGTCCGTTGCTGGAGGCCTTTCGCGACAGCTTCCCGGCCGGGGTCATCAATGTGATCTATGGCAGCGGCCGCGAAACCGTCAGTGCGCTGATGGCCAGCGGCAAGGTGGATATCTTTGCGTTTATCGGCACCAACAAGGCAGCCAGTGATTTGAAGAAGCTGCACCCTCGCCCCCATCGCCTGCGCGCGGCCCTGGGGCTGGATGCGAAAAACCCCGGCATCGTGCTGCCCGAGGTCGATCTGGAGAATGCGGTCAATGAGGCTGTCACCGGTTCGCTGTCGTTCAACGGCCAGCGTTGCACCGCGTTGAAAATCCTGTTTGTGCATGAAGCCGTGGTCGACCGTTTCATCGAAAAATTCAACCAGAAACTCGCCACCCTCAAGCCGGGCATGCCCTGGGAAGACGGTGTGTCGCTGACACCGTTGCCGGAGGTAGGCAAGGTGGATTACCTCAATGGGCTGGTGGCCGATGCCGCGCAACACGGGGCCAAGGTGGTGAACGCCAATGGTGGTGCCAGCCGTGGCTCGTTCTTCTACCCGGCGGTGCTGTACCCGGTGAACCCGCAAATGCGTGTGTACCACGAGGAGCAGTTCGGCCCGGTGGTGCCCATCGTGCCCTATCGCGACCTGGACACGGTGATCGACTACGTACTGGAGTCGGATTTCGGCCAACAGTTGAGCATTTTCGGCACCGACCCGGCGCAAGTCGGGCGCCTGGTGGACACCTTTGCCAATCAGGTGGGCCGGATCAATATCAACGCCCAGTGCCAGCGCGGCCCGGACACGTTCCCATTCAATGGTCGCAAGAACTCGGCCGAGGGCACGCTGTCGGTGCATGACGCGCTGCGGGTATTCTCGATCCGCACCCTGGTGGCCACCAAGTTCCAGGACAGCAACAAAGAGCTGATCAGCGATATCATTCGTGAGCGGGCGTCGAGCTTCCTGACCACCGACTATATTTTCTAGATTCGACATTGCTCCAGTGTGGGAGCGGGCAAGCCCACTCCCACATTGGACTGCATGACATCTATCGATGAGGCCCTCTTAATCCCGATGAACCTGCCGCCCTTCGCCCGCCGCCTGTTGCGGCCCCTGCTCGATCCCTATCGCCGCTATCGCAACGCCAAACTGATCCACGCCGTGCGTGTGTCCATCGGTCTGCTGGCCACCATCCTGCTCACCACCGGTCTGAACCTGCCCCATGGCGAATGGGCCTCGGTGACCATGCTGGTGGTCATCGGCGGCTTGCAGCACCACGGCAATATCGGCAAGAAAGCCGTGGAACGGGCCTATGGCACGCTGATCGGTGCCAGCGTCGGCCTGTTGCTGGTGGTGCAAGAGGCGTATATGGGCCAGCCGCTGCTCACCTATCTGCTGATGTCAGTGGTGTGTGGGTTCTTTTCCTATCACGCCATCGGCAAGGGTGGATACACCGCGCTGCTGTCGGCGATCACCGTGTTTATCGTTGCAGGCCATGGGGCTAACCCGTTGTCCGATGGCCTGTGGCGCACCGTGGATATCCTGATCGGCATCGCCCTGGCCCTGGCGTTTTCCTTCGCCCTGCCGCTGTATGCGGTGTATTCCTGGCGCTACAACCTGGCCAGTGCGCTGCGTGATTGCGCCGCCATCTATAGCCGGATCATCAGTGGCCAGTCGGTCACCGATGATGAGCATCTCAAACTGCTCAATCGCTTGAATGCAGCGATGCTGCAACTGCGCTCGCTGATGCCGTCGGTGTCCAAGGAAGTGCGGATTTCCATGACCGAACTGGATGCGATCCAGCGGCATCTGCGGATGTGCATCAGCACCCTGGAAATTCTCGGTAACACACGACCTGATCCACGGGACAAGCAGGCACTGGCCCGTATGCAACTGGCGCTCAAGGCTGAGCATCGGCAGATTCGCGTGCAGTTGATCGGGATGGCGCGGGCCCTGCAGACCGGCGCAGCACAGCGCCTTGAACGGGCCAGCCAGATACCCGTCAACCAGGCACCGCTGCAAACGCCAGTGCACAGTGCGCTGGATGGTTATCGGCTGTTGACTGCGCAATTGGTGGCGAATGTCGATGCGATGCACGCGCGACTGGCGAAAAGCGCCAAGGCGTGGAACATCTGAAAAGATGTCGTGAATTAATATTGGATCCACATTTTTTTCACGTTTTATTCACATCCGCGGCCGTACTGTGAAGCCTCATCCGTTACAAACGTTGCACATCAAGCCCGCCGCCCCAGCGGGCTTTTTTTTGAATAAAAACGGGACAGATCTCTTAAAAAGACCTATTCCGCTTTCACACCATTGGACGCGCCAGCGGGTTTGCCTACAAACCATTCATTCCAACCACTCGTCGGCACTGTCAATTCTGACAGCTAGCCACCCCCGCCCCTGCGGGTGTTTGATTTTCCTTGTTTCGCGACGTCAGGCGGCGTCGCCCTTTCAGGGACTGCTGACATGTCTAACGAACTGATTACCCACGATTCTTTCCCCCGTCCCCTTTCCCCTGCAGTGCCCCCCACGAGGGCGGCGGGGGACCCCCGCTATGTCGAAGACCTCGACACGCCTTACGTCGCCAATGCCGTGCAACCGGTCGTGGATGCCGATATCGGGCTCGGTATTCGTCATCTGGAAAACGTCCTGTACATCACCTTCGAACGCTGGTTCAACCTCAACGTCGGTGATTCGTTCAAGTTCCAGATGGGCAACTTCACGACCTTGGCTGAGATCACGACAGGCAAGGAGAATGAACCTCGCTACCAGTTGGCGATTTCTTATGACGACGTCCCCATCGGCTTGGTATACCCCTGCTATGGCAGCGTGCTGCGCGCCGGCAGCAGCACCGAAAGCACTTCACCCAAACAGACCTGGCTCGTTAAAAAAACGCGCCCGGGCGGCGTGGATAAAGACCCGGGAGAGCCCTACCACTCGGAATTGGTGGTGTCTCTCCCGGCCGACTTGCAGGGACCCGGCGCAACCCTGGTCCCCGAGCGCGCCAATTTGGGTGTGGTGCTTACGATCAAGCGATATCCCAATATTCGGGTGCGCGACACCATCGAGCTGTACTGGAATGGTCACGAGGTGCGCCTGCTCCTGGATGAGGACCATGTTTCCGGAGCCAAACCCATCGAATTAACGGTTGAACCCGAAGTGCTCTACCGCCCCCAAGGCAGTGGCTTGTTGATCATCCGTTTCAGGGTTGTCGATGAGGTATTGAACTACTCAGGTGGGCCCTGGATGAACCCCGAGCAATTCCAGCAGCAGTGGTCCCAATCGATCCACCTGGAAAGCGACCTGGATCCCTCCTTGCTGGAACGGCCCTACTTCCTGCTGGACGACCTCGACATCACCGATGTAGATTTCGACACCCACAGTGAAGGCCACTTTCAGGTTGAGGTGTTTGTCCCCACCCGCCTTCCCGACAACTCATTGACACCTGTCGGCACGCAGATCGTCGTGACGTTGAGCGGCATTGACGCCGTCGGCAACCCCATCACCATGCAGTTGCCACCCTTTGCGGCCCGGATCAACCGGTCGGCCTTTGCCGATGTGCCTAACAGCTTCCTCAAACAATTGATCAACGGCACGCTGCAAATCGCCTATGAGCTGCAGTTTCCCCTGGGCACTGTGCTGGGCACCTCGCGCCGCCTTACCGTTACGATTTACGGTACCCTCTCGACCATGCCGCCAGTGCGCATCGTCGAAGCAGAGGCTGGGTTGATCGACCCGACACTTCCCTATATCACCGTCGAATTCCCGGAATACATCCCCTACGACCGCAACTACGCGGTCACCCTGCGCATGGAAGCGGTGCGTCCCGATGGCTCCGTGGAGTTTTATGAACAAGTGCTGCTGGCCGGTGACCCGCCACCGCCGACGCGCTTTCGGATCGTGTTCAACAGTGACTTCCAGCGTTTTGAAAATATCAAGAATGTGGTGGTTTACTACCGGGTAGACGATGGCAAAGTCGGCGTCTTCGGCGCCAACCTGCTGACGGTACGCGAGTCCGAACGACTGACGGTCCAGTTTGGCACGCGCGTGGCGTCCATGCCGCCCCCCCAACTGCAAGGGGTTGATGAACATGACAACCTCGACCCTGCGAATGTGATTGGTCAGGCCATTCTCACCCTCCCTTATCTGCGCACCTTCTCCGGGGATACATTCATCTGGAGCTGGACAGGCACCGGCATCGGCGGCAGCACAAGCGGCGAAATCGAACTCAACAACGCCAGCGCCGGTCGTCCCGTGGCGTTTCCTGTCAGCAAGTCGTTTATCGACCCCAATTACAACGGTGAGATTCGTATCCGCTACTCGTTGGTTCCGGCCGACGGTGGCCCCGTGCTGAGCTCAGAGGTGCTGATCATCAGCGTGGGCGCAGCCTTGGGCGACCTGCTCCGACCAGAAGTCGAAGAAGCCTCAAGGCATCCCGACCAAGTGACCCCGGAGGCCCTGACGGCAGGCGCGACCATCAAGGTCACCTTTGCCCAGATGCAGACCAGCGACAGGGTACGAGCCTGCTGGAAAGGGGTGGACGGTATCGGCAGCCATTGCGAGACCAAGGACGGCAACACCTTCAAGACGCTGTTTTTCACGGTGCCTCCCGAAGTGGTCGGCAGCAGCATCCAGCCAGGCGGACGCATTATCCAAGTGCAGTATTTCCTGCGGCGCGGCACTCGGGAAATCCCGTCGCCGGTGCTGTCGTTACTGCTGCTGCCACTCACCACGCTATCGATTCCCACCATCGAAGGCATCGGCGAAAGCCCGATACTTGAACTTTCCCGCCTCGCCGGCCACGAACGCACAATGCTCAACGCCTGGCACTTTATCCACGCGGCCCAACGTATGTGGATGGAGTATCACGGTGAATATGCCGACGGCACGCCGTACTTCGAAGCCACCTATACCGCCAACCTGGTGACTGACGACGGTGTCTCCCAAGGCATCCTGCCACCAACCCCGGTGGATGAACTGCGCCTGCTCAAGGATGGCTCACGGCTGAGTATTCAGTTTTGGGTCAGCTTCAGTCGTACCTCCGATAAATCCAGTGCCGTGCTGTTCCGGATTCGTGAACACACGATCCAGGCGTTGCCCGGGGTCTTGCCTCATCCCTTCATCGACGGAGCTTCGGGCACCGGCCCCAACGTAACCATCGCCGACCCGCTGAGCATCGAGAACAATATGCGCGTCAGCGTGGCCTACGCCATAGCAACGACTGACCGAATCACCCTGGAGATGATTTTCCAGCACGGCACACCTTATACCGTGAGCCTGGATGGCCAGGCCGGTGGCACGGTGGTGTTCTCCCTGAGCAACGCCATCCTGGCACGTTGCGTGAACAGCATCGTCTGCTTGCGATACAGCGTATTGCGTAATGGCCAGACTATTCCATCAAGCGTGCAGACGGTCACCTTCGGGACCATTGCGGCTGCGAACCTGCCTCGGCCATTGATCAATAATATTGCCAACGGCGGAACGATTAACCTCAATAACTTTAGCGGCAATGCCACCGCCTCTGTCGTCAAGTGGCCCTTGAGTGCGGCCAAACAGCTGGTGTGGTTGACGTGCAGCAGTGCGGGTGTGGCTAATCTGGATGTGCTTAAGGGGGTTGAGATCAGTGCAACGGAAGCGGCGAATGGGTTGGTGAATAAGCCGGTGTTGCGTAGTTGGTTGGCGGCGTTGCCAACAGGAAGGCAAATTGCCGTGACGTTCAAAGTGACGCTTGATGGCAGCACGGATGAGGCGAACGCGGTACTTTTTCCGACGACCACTTACGCAGTGGCACAACGCCCTAAGTTGTCACTCTATTGGGACTTTAATGACAACACCTTTCAAGGGTGGGTACCCCAAGGAGGTTATGCCCAAGGGCAGCTAGCAGTTGGTGATGGGACTGTGAGTACCTACACTGGCGGAGGTCATAATTTTTACGGGTTAGTCATGACTCGTGTTATTTCAGTCTTCGCCGGCAGTACCTATGACGTAGGTTTTTCAGTAACAGCCATATCTAACACAGGTGCCAATGGAACAATTCTACAACTTGTCGTCAATGGGGCTGGTATAGGGGACTCCGTAAACACACACAACCAAGTAGTCTGGCGAACCGGCAGCGGAGTTTTTACCGCCTCAACGACAGGAAGTGTCACTCTTGGGCTTTTTAATCACATCGGTGCCCAGGGAGGCAATGACTTCGCGATAGATAACATCTGGATAAGGGAACGCTAGATAGCTAACCCGCAGTCAAAAAGCCGAATACACGACAACCATAGGGTAAGTTAGAAAAAACATGGCCGGTTCACTTGAACAATCGGCCATGTTTTTCTATTCCTTTTTTGCAGTCATTTGATCAGCGTGCTGACTTTACCCGTTGCCGGCAGCGCAGACTGTCCACGAATCGCCCGCTGGGTATCAAGTACCCGCGCCAGCGCGGTTTCCGCTTCCGGGCTTTGCTGCGGCACACGAATGGCCGCCGAGACCAGGGTGATCAGCTTGGCCATGACTTCCGCGTCGGTGGCCGGGCGTCCCAGGCTCATGGAGTTCATCAAAAGGCGCAATTCGGTGCCGGCCATCACCCCTGAAATCGCCTTGAGGGCAAATTGCAGACGCACTCCCAGCTCATTGCGCGGCAGGTCGGGCAACGCCAGGGCAAAGGCTTCGAAGAAACGCTGGAACACCGGCTGGTAATGAACCTTGAGGTACTCCTGGATAAACGGCGACGTGTCGCTGTAGACCCGACCCAGGAAGCGGATGAACGAGCGCCCTTCGCCGCTGGCCGGATCGCTGCGTTCCAGGCCCATGGCCGGGGCGAACAATACGCCGAGCAAGGTATCGCAATCGAGCGGGCCGTCAGACTCTGCTTCGCAGCGGGCGAGCAGTTCCAGGCGCTGCTCGTTGAGCGGCTCCAGGCGTTGCATCAATAGCGTCTTCATCAGGGAGTCCTTGTCCCCGAAGTGATAATTGACCGCGGCGAGATTGACCTGAGCCTTCTCGGTGATTTGCCGCAACAACACGGCGTCGTAGCCGTATTTGATGAAGAGAGCCTCTGTCGCATCCAGCAGTCGAGTCTTGGTTACATTTGGAGCGCTGAGTTTCTTCGCGACCATATAAGTTCCACGGAGGAAATATGTTTTAAAAAAAATTTGATTTTTTATACCGGGGCAGGTGCACGAAAGCAAGTAGTGACAGTGCGCAATACTATCCAAACGCGTGGTGGGCCTCGCCGTAAACGTTCCCCCAAGGGTTGGCCCGGGCGTTTTCCAGACGCCGGCATCAGCTCTATTCCCAGAAAAACGGCTCTATCTCTGTGGCTGGCGAACCCGCCGGATCGCAGTTACTATTCAAACAATGTTTTAAAAAAAAAGAATAAAAAACCAGCTGTTGGCAGCCGCAAAGCAGGCCCTGAACATGTTACAAGTATTTTCAGGGGGGCAAGCAGGATTGCCGAAGCGCAAGGCGTAGTCATGATGACAGATACCCCAACGCTCCCAGGCTTTATTTCCCTGCAAGGCATCGGTAAAAGCTATCAATTGGCTGGGCAGCACCTGGCCATTCTCAACGACGTCAGCCTGTCCATCGCCCGTGGCGACAGCTGCGGCATCCTCGGCGCATCCGGCTCCGGCAAAAGTACCCTGCTCAATATCCTCGGCCTGCTGGACCTACCGGACTGCGGCGCCTATCGCTTCGCCGGCCATGACATTTTCAACGCGACACCGGACCAACTGGCCGCGATCCGCAACCAGCAGATCGGCTTTGTATTCCAGAGTTTCAACCTGCTACCGCGCCTCAGCGCCCTGGACAATGTCGCCCTGCCCCTGGGTTATCGCGGCGTATCGCGCCAGGAATCGGTAGCGCGGGCCCTGCATATGCTGGAACAGGTAGGCCTGGCCGAACGGGCCCATCATCGCCCCGCCGACCTCTCCGGCGGCCAGCGCCAGCGGGTGGCGATTGCCCGGGCGCTGGTGGGCGCGCCGGCGGTGATTCTGGCCGACGAACCCACCGGCAACCTCGACAGCCACACCGCCCAGGAGATCATGGATCTGCTGCTGGCCCTGAACCGCGAGCAAGGCGTGACGTTGATCATCGTCACCCATGATGCGCATATCGCCGAACGCCTGAATCGCCAGATCCTGGTACGCAACGGCGTGGTCCATGAGGCAGAGTGCGTATGAGCCTGCGGGTCGAACAGAGCCTGAGCCAGTTGCTGCATGAAGCATTTGTCAGCCTGCGAACCCTGGGCAAGCGCTCCATCCTGGCCTTGTTGGGGATCGTCATCGGCAGTTCATCGGTGGTCGCGCTGATCAATATCGGGCATAACGCCGCCGAAGATGCGGCGATGATTTTCAAGGACATGGGCACCGACACCCTGGTGGCGCAGTTCCCGCCCAAGGGCAACAGCACTGCGCACATGCCCACCAGCCTAAACCTGCATGCCGTGCGCCAGGCGGTGCCGGGCATCGTCCATATCGGCGCGATTACCTCGTTCAGCGGGCCGGTCGTGTTTCATGGTCGCACCACCAACGCCGGCCTGATTGGCAGCACTCCGGGCCTGAAGGACGCCATGCGTCTGGCACTGCGCGAAGGCCGCTTCCTGTCCGAGTTCGATAACGGCGAAACCTACGCAGTGGTCGGCGACCAGATCGCCCAGGCGTTAAGTACACCCGGCGACCCGCTGCGCCTGGGCGACCGGGTGCGGGTCAACGACTATCTGTTCCTGATCATCGGCATCCTGCAAAGCCAGCCGCGATCGATGCTGATTCCAGTGCAAACCAACGAATCACTGTTTATCCCGGCGCCTGGCATGCGCCGTATCTATTCTGCGCCGCAGATTGGCAGCGTGATCCTGCGCGCAGCTGCCGGCCAGGACATGGAGCGCATCGCCGCCGATGCCACCAACGCCTTGAGCGCGCAACTTACTGACCACACGGTAGAGATCCAGATTCCGCAGCAAATGATCGATGGCATGACCCGCCAAAGTCGCACGTTCGCCTATCTATTGCTGGCCCTGGGCGCCATCTCTCTGGTAGGCGGAGGGGTCGGCGTGATGAATGTGATGCTGATGAATGTCTCGGAGCGCCGCCGGGAAATCGGGATCCGCATGGCCCTGGGCGCTCGCCAGCGGGACATCCGCAACCTGTTCCTGCTCGAAGCCGTCACCCTCACTGCCGTCGGCGCGCTGTGTGGCGCGGTACTGGGCATGAGTGCAGCCTATCTCTACGCCTGGCTGTCGGGCTGGCAGTTTTCTCTGGCCATGTCGGCCCTGCCCCTGGGAGTGGGCAGTACGTTGCTGGTGGGGTTGTTTTTCGGCCTTTACCCGGCCGTTTCGGCGTCACGCCTGCAGCCGGTGGAGGCCCTGCGCGATGAATAAACCCCTGCTGTTGCTGCTCGCCCTGGCAAGCGTGCCCTGTGTGGCCGCCGATATCGTGATCCGCCCTTCGGCGCCGACCACCACACGCAGTGGCTATGAGCGCAGTGTCTCGCTCAATGCCCAACTCACCAGCCTGACCCTGGGCGACGCGGTGTACCTGGGCCTGCGCAACAACCCGGCGATTCGCAGCGCGTACCTGCAACGGGTGGCGCAGAAATTCGACCTGCGGGTGGCCGAAGATGCCTTCAACCCCAAGCTGGTGCTCAACAGTGCCTACCGCACCACCCAAGGCAGCGACGACCGCGCCCGTAACGCCAACCTGGCGCCCACCACCAGCTTGCTTGGCGAATACGGCACTCGGCTGAGCATGGGCTGGACCCAGCAACTGAACAACGCCAACCGCGCCGGGCGCTACCGCAGCGACGGCCTGGACCTGGCCATCATCCAACCGCTGATGCGCGGTGCCGGTTGGGACGCCACCACCGCACCACTGCGCTTGTCGCGTCTTTCCGAACAGGCCAACCGCTTGAACCTCAAGGCCAACGTCGCGCAGACCATCAGCCAGATCATCGCCACCTACCGCGAATTGCTACGTGCCCAGGAGCAACTGAACATCGCTCAGGAAGCGCTCAAGCGTTCCAATACCCTGCTGGAGGTCAACAAGGCCTTGATCAATGCCGGGCGCATGGCCGAATTCGAAATCGTCCAGACCGAAGCCGACATTGCCTCGCAGCAACTGGGGGTCGAGGAAGCCCAGAACCAGTTGGATATGAGTCGCCTGTCGTTGCTGCGCCTGCTGGCCCTGGACCTGGCCACACCGATCCGTGCCACTGAAGCCCTCGAAGCATCGCCCATGGACATCGACAAACGCGAAGCCTTCAACCTGGCGCAGAGCCAGCAGCCCGAATACCTATCGGCCCTGCTGGGCAGCCAACAGGCCGACCTCAATCTGGTGCTGGCCAAGGATTCCGGGCGCTGGCAAGTGGACCTGGTGGGCGGCGCCAATCAGATCCGCGCCAACACCGATAACGATGCGGGCAGTACCAGCAATCGGCGCTGGGACAGTTATGCCGGTGTCCAGGTGCGCATTCCCATCGGTGATATCAGCACCCGGCAGGCCGAAGTCCGCGCGCGGGTCGATGTGGAGAACCAGGCCATCTTGATCACCGACGCACGCCAGGAGCTGGAGCGCAGCGTCAATAACGTGGTGCGCGACCTCGGCACCCGCTGGCGCCAGTATGAAATTGCCCAGCGCGCCGTGGAACTGTCGCGGCGCAAGATCGAGATCGAGCGGGACAAACTTGGCGCCGGGCGCTCCACCAACTTCCAGGTGTTGAGTTTCGAAGCAGACCTGCGCAGTGCCGAAAACTCGCGCCTCAATGCCCTGATTGCTTATTTGAATGCCCAGACCCAGCTCGACCTGACGCTGGGCATGACCTTGGAAAGTTGGGAAATCGCCCTCAATGACTACTAAAAAAGCCCTACTGGGCGCAGGACTGCTGATACTGCTGGGCGCTGGCGGATTTGCGCTGCTCAGCCGCCCAACACCTGCCGCCGACCAGGCCGGCACCGCCGAGCAATGGCTGGAGGTAAAAAATGACGCCCTGGTACACCAGATCGGCCTGGTCGGCAGGATCGAACCCGACACCACCATTACCCTCACCGCCCCCTTCGACGGCAACGTGCAAGCCAACCTGGTGGAACAGGGCCAGCGGGTCGAAGCCGGCCAGGTCCTGTTGCGCATGGACCCCGCCACCCTTGAAGTGCAACTGCGCGAAGCGCTCTCCACACAACTCAAGGCCCGGCGTACCGTGCAGGAAATGCAGGACTGGGACGCCAGCCCAACCGTCAGCCGCGCCCGTCGCAGCCTGCGCACCTCGCAAATGAGCGCCGACAACACCCAGCGCAAACTGCTTGAAAGCGAGAACCTGTTCAAGCGCGGCATCATCCCGCGCAACGAATTGGACGACCTCAAGCAACAGGCTCAGCAGCAACAGTTGGATCTGGCTGCCGCGCGCAGTGAACTGCAACAAGCCCTGGACCAGGGCAAGGGTGAGTACCGACAGATTGCGGATATGGAGTTGACCAACGCCACGGTCAAGTACGAGGCCCTGCGCAAGCTGCTCGAAGGCCAGGAGGTCAAGGCCCCGTTTTCCGGGATTGTCGTGCCCCCACCGGGCAGCAACACCCCGCAGGGCGGCGCAAGCAGCAACGCACCGGTGCAGGCGGGAAGCAAGGTCGGCCAGGGCCAGGTGCTGTTCGGGCTGGCCAATATCGAACGCCTGAAAATCGTGGCCAAAGTCTCTGAACTGGATATCAACCAACTGCATCAGGGCCAGCCGGTGGAAGTCATGGGCGACGGTTTTGATGGCGAGCGCCTGAGCGGCTCCGTCAGCGTGGTCAGCGGCCTGGCAATCACCAATGACAGCCAGGGCAGCGCGCAATTCCCGGTGACCCTGGCCATTCCAAAATTGACCGAGAAACAGCTGCAACGGGTCCGCCTGGGCATGAGCGCGCGCCTGACCATCGTGACCTATAACAATGAGCAGGCGATTGTCGTCCCGGCCCAGGCGATCAGGCAGGATGCCGATGCCATGAGCGTGGAATACCGGGCGGCGATGGACAAGCCGGTGGAACGGGTAAGGGTCACCACCGGCCAGTCCACCGCGCAGGGCGTGGAAGTGTTCGGACTCAAGCCCGGTTTCGTAAAAATGGATGCGACCCCAAATTAAACACAGAGCCAGCTCCCACATTTAGAGTTGCGTTAACGTTGATGCCAACGCCTTAGCTTGCAGCGCCACATCCGTCACCGCCGTGCTTTCCCACCACATGCCGCGCAGCGGTGGGCCCATGGCGAACAGTCGCTCACTGGCCACGCCCTGTGCGTCCAGCACCGCACCCGATGCATCCGCCGCAATCCCCAGCGCCAGCGGCCCGGGCTGGATCAAGCCTCGCGCCAACAGTTGCTGGGGCAACGGGCGGGCCACGCGGCGCCAGTCGTATTCGATCCCGCTAGAGTTGATCAACGCCGCCCCACTGACCTGGGTGGTGTGCTGTTCACCCCGACGGCGCAGGCGCAGAGTCACTTCGCCGTTCACTGTCGGTTCCACGCCCTGGAACGATGCTGCCTGGATACGCAAGCGCCCTTCCCCATGCAGCCGCGCCACCAACTCGGCGCTCAGCGGCGGCGAGCGATGGTGATGGCTCTCCCACCAGGGCCGAACATGGCGCACGAACTGGCGTTTCTGGCGTTCGCTGGCCTGGCTCCACAAACGGCCGATATGGCAGCGCACAGTATCCAGTGGTGCTTGCCAGTCGATACCCAGTGCCAGGGCGCTCTGGCATTGGCGGCGCACTGCACGCATTAACTGCAGCGGGCTGCGCAGGCTGTGATCTTCAGCGAGAAAGTCCGCCCAGGCCGGTGGTTGCCGACGCACATGAGGCAACAGGCCATGGCGCGAAAAAATCTCGATCGGCCCACGATGACCGGCCTGCTCCAGGGACACCACCGCATCGACCATGGTCAAGCCGGAGCCGATGATCAGCACCGTGGATTGTGGGTCCAGTTGCGTCATGGCGTGCACATCCCACGGGTCGACCGCCGCCGCATTCAAACCGCTGGATTGGGTTTGTGGTGTGCGCGCCGCCGGGAACATGCCGGTGGCCAATACCGCCTGGGCACCCTGCAACTGTTGGCCGTCATCCAGGGTCAGGTGTACACCGCTCGGGGCCACCTGCAGGTCGATCACTTCGGCGCGAACATGTTCCAGCGTCGACGTCGACCGCGCCCGGGCCTGCGCCAGGCGCTGTTGCGCGTACAGGCCAAAGATCCCTCGGGGTGGGAACAGCTCGCTGACAGGCACATGTTGCTGGTCCGATTCCGGCCAACCGCCAGCAGCGATGTAGTCGGTCAACCAGTGGGTCAAGTCATCGGGGTTGTCCGGGTCCACACTCATGCGCGCGGCATTGCCATTAAGGGTGTGCCCCAGCTCCACCGCGCTATAGGCTTCGCCCCGCCCCAGCTCCGCGCGCGGCTCAATCACCAGGATCTGCCGTGTGCCAGGCAAGCGCAGCAACTGCACAGCCAGCATGGTGCCGCTCAGGCCCCCGCCGATGATCAGCACATCGGCGTTGCGGATGGCCTTTGTCGCCTGTCCGCGTTCGGTTTCACTCATGAAAATACGCCCTTATTGGTTGCCCGAATAATGCTCATGCCCATCGCCTGCGCCGGCGTCAAGCCGCGTTCTGCGCGATGTGGATGCGCTATTTATAAAGCCAGGCGCGCTCCGTTGCACGAGTTACGCCAAGATTGAACCCCCCATGGGTCCTCACTTTGCGACAGACCAATAGGCATGCCACACACGGTTAATCAGCAAACTGTTTATTGACTGTTGGCTGGCCAACATTAGTGCGTGCAACCGCAGATTTACAGTGAACCGCTGCAAATCAAGGCTCAAACACCCTGCACTTTCTCGATTGCGATGAAACTGTTAGCGCCATTAGTGGGTTTTTCCATACACCGGGAACGCACAACATAAGTCGCAACGCGCCTTTGCCTGCTTATTTCCGGAGTTCTTCATGCACCTCAAGCATCCCTTTATCTGGTCGATCCTTGCCTTGACGATTGCCAGCAACAGCCATGCCGCCCAGAGCCAGCCGCTGCCCAGTGAGCAAACCGTTGGCGCGATCGAGCAGGTGTTCGCCTTCCACGACGCCATGCCCACCGGCGTCAGCGTTACCGAAAACGGGCGGATTTTTGTCAACTTTCCACGCTGGGGCGATGCCGTGCCGTTTACCGTCGCTGAACTGCGCGACGGCAAGGTTGTGCCCTACCCTGACATGGCGATGAACCAGGCCGATCCGAAGGACCCGGCCAAGGGTTTTATCAGCGTGCAAAGTGTGGTCGCCGATGGTCGCGGGCGTATCTGGATATTGGATACCGCCGCCCCCGGCTTCGCATCTCCAACGCCGGGCGGTGCCAAGCTGATGGCCGTGGATCTGGCCACCAATAAGGTGGTCAAGACCCTGGTATTCCCGAAAAACGTGATGCTGCCCAGCACCTACGTCAACGATATGCGCTTTGACTTTCGGGTGGGCGATGAGGGGGTGATCTACATCACCGACTCCTCCCTCAGCGGCCCCGGGGCGATCATTGTCATGGACATTGCCAGCGGTACCGCCATACGCCGACTCAGTGGCGCCACGTCGACCTCGGTAGACCCAAGCTTCGTGCCCAAGGTCGAAGGCCAGGTCTTGCAGGTGCGCAACGCCGACGGCAGCACCCGGCCGTTTGCGGTTGCGTCCGATGGCATCGCCCTGTCGGCAGACGGCCAGACGTTGTACTTCTGCCCGCTGTCCAGCCGCCATCTGTACTCGGTACCGACCGCGCTGCTGCGTGATCCCTCGGTCAGCGAAGCGCGGCTCGATATGGCGGTCAAGGACCTTGGGGAAAAAGGCGCCTCCGATGGCCTCGAAGCCGACGCCGCCGGCGCCCTGTACGCCGGCGACTACGAACACAACAGCGTGCGCAAACGCCTGGCAGATGGGCAGTGGCAAACCATCGTCCACGACCCACGCGTGCTTTGGCCTGACACCCTGTCTATCGGACCGGATGGCTACCTGTACTTCATGGCCAACCAACTGCATCGCCAGGGCATCTTTCACGCAGGCAAGGATCTGCGCCAGAAACCCTACAGCCTGCTGCGGGTGAAGATTGATGCCGCGCCGGCGCCCACACGCTAGGCCGCAGTTCTGTTCATGCGTCCCACGCCGCTCAATCACCGTGAAGGAACAACCATGGGTAAAACCACACCAAGGCGTCCGGGTAAAAAACTGCCTGTGACCCATCAAGACTTCGCCCGGGCCAACATCGCCAACGGCTCACGGCTGGTACGGCTGGGTGTCACCGACCTGTCGTTCCACCGCGCCACCGCTGCGGTAGTCGCCCAGGTCATGCAACACATGGGCCTGACCGTGGAGCGCCAATATGCCCTGCACGAGGACAACTTCAGGCGACTGCGCGAAGGCACGATCGACATGATTGCCTCGGCCTGGATTCCGTTCAGCCACGGGATCTACAAGCAGACGATCGACGCGGTGACGCCCACCCGTGAGCTGGGTCTGCATTACCAGCCCTATGCATTGTGGGGTGTGCCTGACTACGTGAACGAGCATGAGGTGGCCTCCATCGAGGACCTGCTCAAACCCGCCGTGCGCGCCCGGATGAACCCGCTGATCCAGGGCATTGGGCCGGGGGCCGGGATTACTCGGTTTTCGCTGAAGATCATGGACGAGTACGGCTTGACCCGCGCCGGGTACCAGTTCCGCACGGGCACCCAGGATGACTGCATTGAGGCCTTTGAAGCCCTGTATGGCCAGCAGCAATGGGGCATCGTCCCGCTATGGCATCCACAGTTCCTGCATCACCGCTATCGCATCCGCGACCTCAACGACCCCAAGGGTTTGCTCGGCAGCATCGACCGCGCCGTGCTGCTGGCTCGCGAGGATCGCCTGGCGCTGCTGACCACCGCCGAGATCCAGGTGCTGGACAACATTCGCCTGTCGAACGCCATCGTTGCCGAGCTCGACGATGCCTTCAATCGCGGCGAACAGTCGGCTGACGAAGCCGCGAGCGACTGGCTGGCAAGGCACCCTCAAACCTTGCGTGACTGGTTGGCGCCACTGGCCTGAACAGGCGTGTCTTTAAACGTATTTGACGAATGCTGAAATCGCCACGGGCTGGCTACAAGCCTTTGTCCATGGAGATAACTTGGCATTGCAGGCTTTCTGCAATGATCCACCAATGAGGAAACCACCATGCTTTATCTAGTGTTCAGCGGCACCATCAAAGCAGGCAAACAGGCCGAATTCTTTCGAGATGTCGCCGCCGTTTCGCAAAAACTTACACGCCAGCATGACAAGGCTGTGGTTTATCAGTGGCACCAGGACGAAGAGAACCCCAACAGGTTTTTCCTCAATGAGCAGTGGGAAAGCGTCGAAGATCTGCACGCGCATTTTGAAACCCTCTACAAGGCTTTCGGCCCGGCCAAACCTACTGAGCGCCTACCGGCGAAGATCCTCGCCTACCTGGATGAGGCGCAGGTGAACTTCTACAAGGCTATTGCCTAAACGCAGCCCCCGTCCATCCCCGCGCCAAAGGGCTGGACGGGACATCCGCGCCGAGCAACTGCGGCAACGTTCCAAAGGCTTCAACTCACCAAGAACGGGGACTCAATGATGGACATGGTCACACTTTCCAAACGCCGTTACACCGCCAAACTCTTCGATGCTTCACGCAAGATTCCCAAAACCACCCTGGAGCCGTTGCTGGAACAACTGCGCAACAGCCCCTCGTCGGTCAACTCGCAACCCTGGCACTTTGTGGTCGCTGAAAGTGAGCATGCCAAAGCACGCATTGCCAAAAGTGCGGAAGGTGCCTTTGGCTTCAACCAGGCAAAAATCCTCGACGCCTCCCATGTGCTGGTGCTGTGTACCCGAACCCAGATGACCGAGGAGTACCTGCAGGCCCTGCTCAGCCAAGAGGCCAGCGATGGACGCTTTCACGACGAGCAAGCCAAGGCAGGCCAGGACAGAGGGCGGCACAATTTTGTCAACTTGCATCGCTATGACCTCAAGGACGTCCAGCACTGGATGGAGAAACAAACTTATCTGGCCCTGGGCACCCTGTTGCTGGGGGCTGCAGCGCTGGACCTTGATGCAACGCCCATGGAAGGTTTCGACAGCAAGGTGTTGGATATCGAACTGGGTTTGCGTGAACGCGGGTTTACCAGTTCAGTCGTGGTGAGCCTGGGATATCGCAGCACCGAAGACTTCAACGCGCGCCTGGCAAAATCCCGGTTGCCTGCCCAGGTTCTGTTCGACTTTATCTGATCGCGGCGGCAACTAGCCGGCCAAGCGCATAAATCCTGGCAGAGAGGGCAGTTGTGGCGAGCGGGCTCGCCACAGGGAGGTCGTGAGTGTCTGAAAGTTGTGTAGATACCGATGGCTATCGCTGGCAAGCCCGCTCCTACAGGGGATAGGCTACGACTTTATTGTCATTATCAATGCTGGATCACCGCCTTGAGCACGGTCTTGAAGGTCTCCAACTGCTCATCGCTGAATTGGCTGAAGACCTTGTCTTGCTGCTCACGGGCGATGGTCCACAACGACTCGGTTTCATCGACGCCCTTGGTGGTGAGTTTGACCCGCTCCTGATCGTCGCGTACCAAGGCCTTGCGCTTGAGGTTGTTCACCGCCTCTTCGATCTCCCGCGCGGGCATTGCTACTTCGCGCTGCAGCTCGGCCAGGCTCAGGCCAGCGTCGTTCTCCAGCACCATCAGCATCCGCGCCTCACTGGTGCGCAGGCCGGTGGACAGCTGGCGGGGCTGGTAGCTGGACTGATAAGCACGCAGCGCCTGGGTCATCAGGTAATAAAGGTTATGGCTCAGGCGGCCCTGGAAATGGCTGCTCGGTGGCTGGCCTTCCTCGCGCTGGGTCATGCGGGTGTGCGGCAGCACCATGGAATAGGCGCCCTGGTGATACAGCAACGGCGAACGGCCGCAGTCGTCGAAGGCGACCACTTTGCCAATCATGATCCAGTGGTCACCCCCGTCGACCTGCTGGAACTTCTCACACTCAAAACGTGCCGAGCAGTCTGCCAGAATCGGTGCCCCGCCTTCGCCGGCCTGGTACTCGACTTCGGCAAACCGGTCCTCCTTGGGCCGGGCAAAGTTGTTGGACAGGTCGATCTGATCGGCGGCCAAAACGTTCACCGCAAAGTGGCTGGCCGTCTCGAACACTTCGTGGCTGGTCGAGCGTTTGTCGATGCTCCACAAGATCAGCGGTGGGTCGAGGGACACCGAGTTGAAGCTATTGGCGGTCACCCCGACTTTGCGCCCATTGGCATCAGCCGCGGTCACCACCGTGACACCGGTGGCGAAATTGCCCAAGGCGCGGCGAAATGCGCGGGTATCGAATACGCTGCTTGGATTTTCAGTAGACATGCAAGACTCCCGGGCAGGCCGATGGCCCTGCCCTGATTGTTCTTATAGGTAAAGAGTAGTGGGTCAGACCATTGCCGGGTCCGGCTCCAGGCCCATCAGTTCACGCCCCAGGATCTGTGCGCAAACATCGTAATCGGTGTAGGCATGCGCCCCGGTAAGGTGAGCGTCGCGGAACAGACGTTGCAGCTCGTTGGTTTCAAACCAGGCGCCACCGCCCGCCGCCTCCATCAAGCGATCCACCGCCTGGATGCACATTTTGGTGGCGTAGCCCTGGTTGGTCCGCCAGAACGCCAGAGTGCCGCGACTGGGGTATTCATGGCGCTCGCTGTGCTCGGCGATCTCATCCCAGCTCTTTTCCAGCAAAGCCCGTGCGGCAGCCACTTGGTGGGTGGACTCGGCCAGGCGCATCAGCGCTGGCGTCGCAGCGCCGACTGCCGCACCGGTGTAGGCCCGTACGCGGTTTTTGGTTTTTTTCGCGGAAGACGTCGAGCATGCGCTCGGCAATCCCCAGGCTGACGGTGGAGAAGCCGCTGGCAAAATACGGACGGTACGGCGCGAAGAAGATCTTGCTGTCGGGGTACAAGCCAAAGCCCGCCGACTTGCCTTCCATCATGTCCTTGGCCTTCTGGATGCGGTGCTCGGGGACGAAGGCCTGGTCAACGATCAAGGTCTTGCTGCCACTGCCGCGCATGCCCACGGCAAACCAGTCGTCACGAATCGCGTAGTCACTGCGCGGCAGCACGGCGAAGCAATAATCCTGGGTGCCTTCGGCGTTTTTGCGGCGAAAGCCCATGATCGCCCATTCGGCATGATCGCAGCCTGAGCTCCAGCCCATCTCGCCGCTGAAGGTCACGCCACCCGGCACCTCTTCGGTGCGACCGAACGGCGCGATGCTGCTGCTGGCGGTGGCGTCGGGATCAGTGCCCCAGACCTCGTCCTGCAACTTTGACGGGAACATTGCCATTTGATGGCTGTGGGTACACAGCAGGCTCATGGCCCAGGCGGTACTTGCGCAAGCGCCCGCCAACAGGGCGATGCATTGGGCAAATTGCGGTAGGGAGATTTCCATGCCGCCGTACTTTTTCGGCAGAAACGCCCGGTGCATGCCGATGCCCTTGAGCAGCGCGATGTTCTCGGCTGGCACGCTACGGTCTTGCTCGGCGGCGAAGGCATTGGCAGCAATGATCGGCAGGACTGACTTGAGGTCTTCCAGCAGCGGGTTTGGCTTTTTCATGGGTTGTCTCTTTATTATTGGATATCCCCATTCCTGGCCTGGCTGTGCCCTGTTCAATCGGCAGCAGACTTAAAAAAACCGGGAACGTTCGTAATGACGCGACCAGTATGTGGCGCTTGGTCGCAGCGCAAAATGCACGTTCCAAATGGAAGATTGTACTTTTCATGGCCCACAAAAAAGCCGTCGCAGAGACTGCGACGGCTTGGCCGAGGTGGAACAAGATCCAATGGGCGCTGCTTGCCTGCGATAGCTGTGTGTACCTGGCGGAAAAGTAGCGCCTGAACCACCGCTATCGCGGGCAAGCCCGCTCCCACACTTGACCGGGTTGGAACGGAATCACTGTGGGAGCTGGCTTGCCTGCGATAGCGTCGTGTGCCTCAGCGATAGCGCTCAAGCCAATGCGCGTAAGGTGCCGGCAGGGTCCAGGAGGCCTTGTCTACGCCCAGCTCCTTGGCGGCGAAGTACGCCCAGTGTGGGTCGGCCAGGTGTGCACGTCCCACGGAAACCAGGTCCAGATGACCGGCCTGCAGTGCGCCTTCAGCCAGTTGCGGCGTGCCGAAACCCCAGGCCGACGTGACCGGCAGACCGGTTTCACGACGCACACGCTCGGCAATCGGGCCCATGAACGCCGGGCCCCAAGGGATATTGGTATCGGGGATGGTGAAGCCAACGCTCACGCTCAACAAATCCAAACCGCCGTCCTTGAAGCGACGGGCTAATTGAATGGATTCCTCCAGAGTCTGTTCGTCGCGCCCGTCATATTCGATAACGCCGAAACGCGCGGTCAACGGTAGGTTTTCCGGCCAGACTTCACGCACGGCGGCGAGGGTTTCCAGGAGGAAACGGCTGCGGTTGTCGAAGCTGCCACCGTAGGCATCGGTGCGCTGGTTGGAGTGCTCGGAGAAAAAGCTCTGGCCCAGGTAACCGTGGGCGAAATGCAGTTCGATCCACTCAAAGCCCGCGTCGCGGCGCGGCGCGCGGCATCAACGAAATCCTGCTGCACACGGGCGATGTCTTCCAGGGTCATGGCCTGGGGGACTTTCGGCAGGTTCGCACCAAACGCAATCGCCGAAGGTGCAAGGGTTTGCCAGCCTCGGGCGTCGTCGGCGGGGATATGGTCATCGCCTTCCCACGGACGGTTGGCGCTGGCCTTGCGCCCGGCGTGGGCGATCTGGATACCGGGCACCGAGCCTGCTGCCTTGATCGCTTGCACCATGGGTACGAAGGCTTGCGCATGGGCATCGCTCCAGATGCCGGTACAACCGGGGGTGATCCGGCCTTCAGGGGCCACGGCGGTCGCTTCTACCACCACCAGACCGGCGCCACCACGGGCCAGGCTGGCGAGATGGACGTGATGCCAGTCATTGACCATGCCGTCTTCGGCCATGTACTGGCACATCGGCGGGATAGCGATGCGATTGCGCAACGTAACGTCTTTGAGCGTAAAGGGTTCGAACAATGCAGCCATGGTAATGCTCCTGAAACGAGGGTTACGTCTGATTCGATAGTTCGATCTTAATCGAACTATGGTAATCAATGCCAGCCCTGTTATCATTCACGCCATGCGAGCCTTCAAACACCCCTCCCCCGAAGACCTGACCCTCGAACGCCTGCTCTATGCGTTGAGTGACCCGGTGCGCCTGGACATCGTGCGTTGCCTGGCCGGGGTGGAAGAAGCCAGTTGTGGCGAGCTGGACGGCGGGCGTCCGAAGTCCAGCATGTCCCACCACTTCCGGGTTTTACGTGATGCCGGGCTGGTGCATACGCGCAGCGTTGGCACGACCCATATGAACTCGTTACGGGCCGATGTGTTGGCCGAGCGATTTCCGGGGTTGCTCGAGTGCATCCTTGCTCAACATTGAGATAGCTCCTACATTTCGTCAGTAGAAATACGCCAGGCGAAACTGCAGCGAATTATCGATCTTCACCCCTTCGCGCACCGATGTGTCATGCATCAACTGCCCCAATACCTGCACCTGTTTGCCCAGCATCGTGGCCACGGTAAAGCCCAGCGTGCCGTTGCTGCGGCTGGTGGCCAGGGTTTCATGGTCGAGCGTCTCCCGTGCGCCCCAATTGTGGCGATAGGAGACCGCCGCGTAAGTCTCTGGGGTGAAGTTGTAGCGCAGGTGGTTGTGCAGTTGCAGCAGCGGATCTTTCTTGGCATCGGTGGCGCGCTGTTCGCCGTAGAACTCGGTCTCGGCAATCACATCCCAGGTGATTTTGTCGGTCAGCCCCTTGATATAGCCCACCTGGAAATCCAGGGCCCAGCGGTTGCTGCTCAGGGCAAACCCCTGGTTTTTGTCGCTGCCCGTGGGCGCGGTGACAAACGCCGACCAACCCAGATGCTGGTTGTTGGCCAGGTCCGCGATGGTCCACACCGTGCCGCCAAACGTAATGTCGCCCAACCCCGAGTTCTTGGTGTCGCTGGCACCGATCTTCTGGTAGCCGAAAGGAATGACGATCTGCGGGTCCCAGGTCAGGCCGGTGTTGAAAAACTCGGTGAAGTGGATCAGGCGCAACACGCCAACGGTCATGTCCAGGTCAAGGTTGTCGGCGACTTTCTTGCCGCCGGAGTAGACCTTGTCGCCCCGCGGGTTCTGCTGGTACAGCACCACCACATCAGTGCCCTGGGGCAAGGCCGTGTAGTCGCCGGGATCGGGCTTGACGTCGGCATGGGCCAATGGCGCCAGGCTTGCGAAAAGTGTACTGAGGGTCAACGTGCTAAGTGTTTTCATGGCGAGTCCATCTTATTGTTATTGGAGGCAAAGCTTCGCCGTGACGACTCCACGGAGAGTCGCCAGGCGTAGGTTTCAACGAGGGGTCAGTGGAGCGTCTTGAGATCGGCCTGCAAGTCCTGGGTCCGCTTGACCAGGTATTGGCGCAGCAACTCCATGTCCTCGCGCTGCAAAATGTCGGAGAAGTTAGGCATGCCTTTATTGATCAACGCCCCACTGACATAGGCTGGAAATGCCGCGTGCTTGTTGTCATCCAGATAGCGAAGATCTGGCACCACCCCGCCGCTGATCGCATTCAGGCCATGGCAACCGGCGCACAGGCCATTGAACATGTCACGCGCCTGGGCCAGTTGCTCGGGTGTCGCCGAGAGTACCTGGCGGGTCGTCGGCAACACCGGCGCGGCCTTGGGCGGTGGCAGCTCGCCTGTAGCACCGAGCTTGAAGGCAATCACCCGCGACTCGGCCCGCACCTTGCCCTTATTGGTCAGCGGGCCCGTCAACAGCGGCAGGATCCCGCCCCACCCCACCGAAAACGCCACGTACTGCTCGCCGTTGACCGTATAAGTGACCGGCCCCCGCCATCACGCCGGAATTGGCCCGGTGCTCCCACAGTGGCTTGCCGGTATCGGCACGGTAGGCCACCACCCGCCCGTCGGCGGTGCCCTGGAACACCAGATTGCCGGCGGTGGCGAGGGTGCCGCCGTTGCCGGCACTGACGTAGGGTTGTTTCCAGGCGGCTTTCTGCGTCACCGGGTCCCAAGCGATCAACTCACCGCTCCAGGCATCACGGATCTGGTTAAGCACTTTCGGGTCTTCCGGCAGGTCCGGCACATCCAGGCCGAAGTTGACCACTGATTTGTTCGCCAGGAACTGCGGGGCCTTGGCCGCCTTCAACTCGGCCAGGGTGTACTGCGCCGGTATGTACACGTAGCCGGTCTTCGGGCTGTAGGACATGGGGTGCCAATTGTGCCCACCGAGGAAACTCGGCTGCACCACCTTCGGCTCCTTGGAATAGTCCGCCGCGCCGGTGAGGATCGGCCGCCCGGTCTGCAGGTCGATGCCACTGGCCCAGTTCACTGGCACGAAGTTGTTCGCTGACAGCAGTTTGCCGTTGGTGCGATCAAGGACGTAGAAGAAGCCGTTTTTCGGCGCCTGCATGATCACCTTGCGCACGCTGCCATCAATCTTGATATCGGCGAGGATCATGTGCTGGGTCGCGGTGAAGTCCCACTGGTCCTGTGGCGTGACCTGGTAGTGCCAGACGTATTCGCCGGTGTCCGGGCGCAGCGCGAGGATCGACGACACATACAGGTTGTCGCCCTTGCCATTGCTGCGGAACCGGTAATTCCACGGCGAGCCGTTGCCGGTGCCCACGTAGAGCAGGTCCAGTTGCGGGTCGTAGGCCATCGAGTCCCACACGGTGCCACCGCCGCCCCACTTGACCCAGCCGTCGCCATCCCAGGTTTTCATGGCTTTGGCCATCGCGGCGTTTTCCGCTGGCAGCTTGGGGTCGCCCGGCACAGTGTAGAAGCGCCACACTTGCTTGCCGGTGTCGGCGTCATAGGCGGTGACGTAACCGCGCACTCCGAATTCGGCGCCGCCGTTGCCGATCAACACCTTGCCCTTGACGATGCGCGGCGCACCAGTGATGGAGTAGCTTTTGCTGCGATCAATGATGGTGTCGACGCTCCACACCGGCTGGCCAGTGCCCGCATCCAGCGCAATCAGGCGCCCATCAAAACTGCCCACGTAGACTTTGCCCTGCCACACCGCCACGCCCCGATTGACCGGGCCGCAGCAGCCCTGACTGAGGTTTTCGGCGGGCACTTTCGGGTCGTATTTCCACAGCAACTCGCCGGTGGCCGCATTGATCGCATAGACGATGCTGAAGGCGCCCGTGGTGTACATCACCCCGTCGACCACCAGCGGCGTGGCCTCGGTGCCGCTGTCGATATCCAGCTTGGTAGTCCAGGCCATGCCCAACTGGCCGACGTTGCCGGCATTCACATGGTCCAGGGGGCTGTAGCGTTGTTCATCGTAGGTACGGCCGTGGCTCATCCAGTTACCGGGCTCCTGGTCGGCGGCGATGATGCGCGCCCCATCGACCTGGGCGGGCCCGGCCAAGGCCAGCGTGGCAAACGCGGTCAATAGCAGAGGCGTGCCCAACAGCAGGCTCCGTGTATTCATTGTTATTGTTCTCCAACATTAATCGGTTCTGGCCACGCTATTAGAGGGCCTGCCACGCGCGACCACTTGACTGAGGCTGCCAAAGCCCTTGGCATTCCCTGCCAAAGCGCTGGCTAAACCGGCTGCTGGCGAAAGTCCCGGGGCGCATGTTGAAAATGCCGCTTGAAGGCCCGACTGAAATGCGCAGCGTCGACAAAGCCCCACTTGAAGGCGATCTGGGTGATCGACTCATGCCGCAAATCGCGGGCGCGCAGGTCCTGCGCCACCCGCTCCAGGCGGCGTTGCTGGATATAACGCGCGATGCTTTCATGACGTTGCTCGAACAGCCGGTATAGCTGGCGCACTGAGACATTCAGGTGCCGCGCCAGGTACTCGGGGCCAAGGTCGGCTTCTTGCAAGGAAGCTTCCACCAGGCGCGTGGCCAGGCCGTAAATATCGTCCTGCCCCACGCAGGCGAAACCCGGCTGGCCCTCGGCACGCGCGTCCAGGCCCGCAGCCGCCAGGCCGATCATGGCTTGCTCCACGGCCGGGCCATCGTTCTCGCCGCCATAGCCGTCACTCAGTTGCGCCTCCTCCAGGGAGCGCACCAGTGCACGAATCATATGGGTGGCGACGCTGTTGCGCGCCAGCTTCCCAAACAAGCGCTGCTGGCCGAACTGGCGGGTAACCTCGGCGCGTGACAGGTGCACCGAGGTGTTCTGCACCAGCCCCTGGGGCTCGATCTCGAAGGCCTGGGCCGAGTCCACCAGGGCGATATCGTCCGGCCCCAGATCGATCACCCGGTGCTGCTGGCGGATGCGCTGATGGCCGCTGCCCTGCAGGATCAGAAAGCAGTGGCGGTCATCGTCGCCATCGCCGTGGGTGTGGTGGCGGCTGATCAGCCCGGCATTGGTGCGGATATGGGCCAACTCCAGGCCACACACATCCTGGCCATGGACGCTGCCGATAAACAGGCTGTGTCGATCTGAGCGCGCGGTGCTGAAATTGCCGCACACCGCACGCAAATCACGATTCCAATTGGCGAACTCAACGCAAGGGTTCAACAAGGCAGGCATACCCCCTCCCACAGACCATTTATAGTTATATTGTTAACATATTATCTATATAGGGTCAGCGCAAGCGTGGTATGGAGCCGCTAATCAGTCCGGCCCGTGATCAACGCACTGATCGCCTGGGCATTCACCGGCACGCTGAGGTAGAAGCCCTGCGCCTCATCGCACTGCACATCCTTCAGCGCCTTGAGCTGGTCAAGGGTTTCCACGCCTTCGGCAGTCACCGTCAGCGAGAGCGCGCGACCCAGGCCGACAATCGCCTGGATGATCGACTGATCGCCGCCGCTGGCGGTCAGCCCACCGACAAAACTGCGGTCGATCTTCAGCCCGTCGAAGGGGAATGAGCGCAGATAACTCAACGATGAATAGCCGGTGCCAAAGTCATCCATCAGCAAGCGCACGCCCAGGGCCTTGAGGCCTTGCATGGTGTCCAAGGCGACTTTCTCGTCGTTGAGCATCACACTTTCGGTCAACTCCAGCTCCAGTCGCGCCGGGTTCAAACCCGTCTCGACCAGCACTGCTTTGACCCGCGCCACCAGATGCCCACGCTGGAACTCGGTAGAGGACAAATTGACCGAAATCATCACGTCGTCAGGCCAGCCAGCGGCCTCCTGGCAAGCCGCGTGCAGCACCCAATTGCTCAGCGGCAGGATCAACCCGGTTTCTTCGGCAATGGGGATAAACACGTCAGGACCCAGCAGCCCGCGCCGCGGATGTTCCCAACGCACCAAGGCCTCGGCGCCGGCCAGGCGCTTGCCTTCGATGCGGTAGCGCGGCTGGAAATCCAGGCGCAGCTCACCGTTCTTGATCGCGTGGCGCAAATCGGCTTCAAGCTGGCGCCGCTCAATGATCCGCGCGTTCATATCGCCCGCATAAAAACGCCAGGTATTGCGCCCGCTTTCCTTGGCTTCGTAGAGCGCAATATCGGCATAGCGCAGCAACTCTTCGGCCAGGGTCGCATCCGCCGGCGCCATGGCAATACCGATGCTGGCGCTGATGAACACTTCATGCTCAGTGATGTAAAACGGCTGCTCGATAAAATCGATTAGCCGCCGACACAGGCCTTCCACTTCCAACGGCGAACTCATGCCCGCCACCACCAACATAAACTCGTCGCCGCCAATGCGTGCGACCAGGTCGTCACCGCGCAGGCAGCCCTGCAAGCGCCGCGACACCTGGTTGAGTACGTCATCGCCGGCGGCGTGCCCCAGCAGGTCATTGACCGGTTTGAAGCGATCAAGATCGATGCTGAGCATCACCAACGGCTGTTCCAGGGTCGGCACCGCCTTGAGCTTGCCTTCGAGGAACTCCTGCATGCGCGAACGGTTGGCCAGCCCAGTCAAGGCATCGTGTTGCGATAGGTACTCAATACGTCGCCGGGCCTGTACCTCTTCAGTGATGTCACTGGCGGTACCCCGATAACCCTGCCCCGGTATCTCGCGCACCGACAACCGGCAGATCCTTGGTTCGCCGTCACCCGAGAGGTAGTTGCATTGCACGATGGCATTCGGGCGATGGGCATGGTCCTTGAACCAGTTGGACAACAGGCCCTGGTCCGAGGCCAGCAGGTCATCCGCCGCCAGCCCCAGGCAGTTGGCGCCCTTGAGGCCGGTGATCACATCGAAACGCTCCGACAGGTAGGTGAAGCGCAGTTGGCTATCCACCTCCCAGATCCAATCGGATGCCGCCTCGGCCACATCACGAAAACGCGCCTCGCTGACCAGCAGCGCGGCGCGACTGGCTTGCAGGGTGGCGTAGTTGCTGTCCATGATCCGCGCAGCGGCGGTGCTGCGGCGCTGGATCACCCAGGCCATCAGGGCGAAGATCAGCCCGGCGACCGTGACCAGGGGCACGACCAGCACCAGCAACTGGTGCCCCGGGTCATCGGAATCCCATTGCACCACGCCGGCATTGTCCCTGAGGCGCAGGCTCGGGACGTCCGCCGCGGTCCCGCCAGGCGGCGCGACCCGCAGGCCTTGCACACCAAAGTCCGCGCCCAACGCAGCCAGTCGTTGCGGCGCAAGCTTGGCAATGAAGATCAACACCGAGGCGGGCCCGCTGTCAGCCTTCACACTCGGGTCAGTGCCCGGCGTCAGCGCCGCAGCGGCCAGCACCGCCGGCGCCCCGTCGGCCTGTACCAGGCGGCTCACCGATTGGCTGTTGACGGCGGCCTCCCGGGCCTGGGCCAGCAGTGGCTCGATCGGGATGTGCAGCCAGTCCTGTACGGCAACGGTCTGCAACTGGCCATCAATCACCGAATACACCGTACGGCCTGTGGGATCGACAACAAAGACCCCTTCGAAGCCCAGATCGGCAAATAGCGTCGAGCCCAGGTTTTGCCGGCCAAACGCCCAGTCCACATCCACCTGCTGATGCAGGTGAACGTAGGCATCGCCCCAAAACGCATAGTCCTTGACCGTAGAGCCAGCGACACGCTCCACAGACAGTAAGGCGTTTTCGATATCGATCCGACTGTGCTCGCCGGCGTCGTGATTCAGGTGATCGGCAATCGAAACCAGCAGCACCCCGACCAACAGAAACATGGCCAGTAACAGCAACGAACAGGCAAGCAGATAAGCCCTTGCGGTAGAGAGATTGGAGACTTTGCCTTCCGGCGACGACTTTGGATCAACCTTGAGCTTTTCCATAGTGCTCCAGGCGCCAGGCGCCCTAACCACCCGCACCGAAAATCACACCACGCACACACAGCTGCGCGACTGCCTGCCCATAGACGATAGACAACTTTTACGCTTCGAACAGCCCGAAAACCGCCTTATGCGCAATGCACCACATAACGCACGGCAAACCCGCTCAGGCGCTGATCCAATTGCTCACGGTGGACCGCGCTAAGCTGCGGCACATGAATATCCACGCGCTGCCCGTGGCGCTCGTCACTGTGGACCTCCACCCGGCTTGCCGCCGCGACCTGCCACACCTCCTCCTCGAACACCCGGCGGATCGCATCCAGGCGCAAGGCGGGCTTGAAGGTCTTGCCCACAGCGGTCAACGGAATCTGCTCTACCAACCAGATGTTCTTGGGCACCGCCGCACGTTCGTGGATGTGCTGCATGGCGTGCTCCAGCAACTGGGCCTCGCTGGCATGTTCGCCGGTCTTGAGCTGCACGTACACCACCGGCAGTTCCCCGGCCCTGGTATCCGGCTTGCCCACTGCGGCGGCCAACGCTACGCACGGATGACGATGCAACGCCTCTTCGATCATCTGCGGGTCGATATTATGGCCACCGCGAATAATCAGATCCTTGCTGCGACCGGTCAGCCAGATGTAGCCATCGGCATCGATGCGCCCCAGGTCGCCGGTATTGAACCAGTCACCATCAAGCCAGATGCCGGCGTTCTTGTCCGCTTGCAGATACCCCTTGAACACCGTCGGACCACGCAGGCACAGGGAGCCAGGCTCGTCCGTGGCGGCATCACGCAAGTAATTGCCATCGCTGTCGAGCACCGCGATCTTGACCTCGCAATACGGCAGGCGCAGGCCGATGGAACCGGGACGACGCTCGCCCTCATAGGGATTGCAGGCGGTGGCGCAGGTGCCTTCGGTCAAGCCATAACCTTCGATGATGCGCAGCCCCGTGCGGGCTTCGAACTGGCGGATGAGTTCCACCGGCATCGGCGCTGCACCGCAGAGCGCAAAGCGCAGACTGGAGACGTCGATACCGTCATTGGGGATCTGCAGCAGTGCCGCATAGATGGTAGGCACCCCACTGAAACTGCTGACTCGGTAGCGCTCCACCAGCCTCCAGAAGTCCTTGATCAAGGCCGGGTTGCGGTAACCCTGGGGCCCGGCGAGCAGCACCTGCGCGCCGTTATGAAACGCGGCAAGCCCGGTGACCATCACCCCGTTGACGTGAAACAGCGGTAACCCGCAGAGCAGCACATCGTCCGGTACATATCGCCCATGCAGGCCAATGATCTCGGCCATCGCCACTTCGTTGAAGTGGGTGTGAGGGGCCAGTTTCGGGGTGCCCGTGGTGCCGCCGGTGTGAAAGTAGGAGGCGATATCGTCAGGCTGGATAACCCGCCCGCTTTCCAGATAATCGGCCGGGGCGGCTGCAAGTACTTCATCGAAGTCCAGGACGCCTGCCGGCATCGCTGGCCGCTGGGCTCTTACGGCGCTGCGTTGCGGCTCCGGCAACCGGTTGGCGAGGTCGACCGTCACAATCGTGGGCATCTGTGGCAAAAAGTCTGCCAGGGCCGCCACTTTCTGCCACAGCTCGGTACCGGGGAACGGTGCCAGTGTGACCAGCACCGAGGTATTGGAAGCCCGGATCAGCTCTGCAATGTGCTCAGGTTCGAGCAACGGATTGATCGCATTGACGATCCCCGCCGCCTCACCGCCCCAAATCACAAAGTGCGTCTGCGGCAGGTTAGGCAACAGGAAAGAAACGGCCTGGCCGGGGCGCAACCCTAGACGATGCAAGGCGTTGGCGGTTTGCGTGACCTTGGCAAAAAGCTCGGCATAACTGATGCGCCAAGGCTGATCCTCGATGCTGCCCGTCGGCAGGAAACACAAGGCCGGCAGATCGGCAAAGCGTTCGGCGGCACGCTGCAGCAACTCATAGGTACTGCCCGGCAAGTCACGCTGGGCCAAGGGATAGTGTTGCTCCAGGGCTTGGATATCGCTCAACCGGGCAAGGGAAACAGGACTGTTCATGGGTTTATTGTTCTTCCGTGGTTTTTACAAAGGGCGCCAGGGGATGGGGGCTGGCAAATGCGCCAGCGTCGTGTACTGGCACTGCTCGGTAAAACGCAGCAGCCCCGGATCCAGCAACCCCTTCTGCTCGCTGCTCAGTTGCGCGGCCAGATCCATGGCCCCAGCGTAGACCACGGTTTTGAACAACTCCAGTGGGTCACTAGTGCCAGGCCGGACGCACACTCTCACCCATTGCCCAGCAGGCGGTGGACGCGATCATCGCCAACGCCCACGGTGGTCGTGTGGCGAGCGGGCTTGTCGGAACGCCGCATCGCCCGCGCTGGGCTGCGAAGCAGCCCCAAAACCAGCCGTTACGGAGTATCTGATATACCGCACTCGGCTTACTGGGGCTGCTTCGCAGCCCAACGCGGGGCAAGCCCGCTCGCCACAGGGGGGGGGCGGCAGTGTCTGAAAGTTGTGTAGATACCGACGCTCCCACAGGGGTCAGGGCCTGCCCAACACCTTGCTGAAGCTTTGCGCCGCCGGCTGCAACCAGCGTGCCTGGACCAGTAGTGGGGTCACAGCGGCACCTGGCTCAATCTGCCCGTCCACCTGCAAGCGCCGCGGGTCCGCTTCGATCTTGAAGTGGTGCTCGGCAGGCAGTTGCAGGTCGGCCAATAGCCGCAGCCCATCGCGGCACTGTAGCGCTATCCGAGCGTTTCCCAGTTTGACCAGCCATGGACTCAACACGGCAAGGTCCTGCCCCACCAACTCCCCTTGCGTTTTACGGCACCCCGTTCCGGCGCCATCGACCTGCAATCGCCCTTCCCAATGGCCGTCCAGCACGAACATCGGCGCCGGCAAGGCGTTGACCGCACGCGGCGCCAACTGCGCCTGCCAATTCCACGGCCAGCCCTGAATCGACAATGCCCAGAAGCGTTGTTGAAAGCCCAGGCCCACCTGCGCCTTCCACGGCCGCAGGTTCCACGCCACCGGGCCCAGGGCGCCAACCCGCGTCGCGTGGCCATTCCACACACTGCCCGCGACACCGATAGGTTGCCAGCCAGCCGGCCATGGCACTTGGCGGGCGACAAAGGTGGCTGGCAGCTCCAACAGCAAGGTCAGGGCAAACACCAGAATGGCCCATGTGATGACCCCGCGACTCATGGCCGCGCCGCCACTTCCAGGCTAAAGGCATACCTCTGGCCGCCAGCCTGCTCAAGGCTCCATTGCAGCGGCCGCGCCCCCTGTTCCTGCACGGTGCGCAGCAGTTGCTGCAAGGCTTGGGGCCCGGGCAGTTCGCCTTGCAATTGCCAGCGATCGCCTTGCTGCTCGACACGGGTCAACACCCATTGGCGCGACACCGCCAGCGCCTGCCATTGCTCGTTGGAAAATGCTGCCGGCGGGATCAGCGCACCGGCCTGTTGCGCCAGTGCCTGCCACTGGCGCGCATCCTGCCAGGCTGCCAACAGCGGCCGAGTCAGCAACACCAGCAGCAACAGCGCAACGGTGGACCAGCCGGCCAGCAGGCTATAGCGGCGCTTGGCCGGCAGTTGGTTGAAATGGGCCAGGTACGCGTGCATCCGGGCTTTCATGGTTGTTCTCCCAGATCAAAACTCAGGTGCAGTTGCACGCCGACCCCTTGCACCTCATCGGTCCATTGGGCGCCCGCGAGTTGGGCAATGGCCTGCCATTGCGCCGGCTCCGGCCGGGGACCATTACCGCGCAGGCCGAGGCGCCAATGCTTGCCGTCGAACGCCATACTCATCACCGACCACCCCGGCTGCTGTTGCAACCAGGCCGAGAGTCCCTGCTCCAGGGCCACGATTTTTTGCTGGCGCACCTGCCATTCGGTCGCCTCGCCTTGCACCCGCGCCAACGCCGTACGGGCCTGTTGCGGATTGCTGGCGGGCCCGGCCACCGCCCGGACCTGGGTTTTCCAAACGTCGATCTGGCGCAAGCTCTGCAACAGATACACCGCACTCCAACAGGTCGCCAACACCACACACCCCAACAGCAAGTGCCGCTGTAAGCGGTTCATCAGAGGGGCCCGCTGTGCACGGACACGCGTCGGCCGCGAGCCTTCCAGCACACTGGGCAGTTGCTCCAGGCGCGCCAGGCGCGACGGCCAGTCGCCCGCAAGCGTCTCGCCAGGCAGATCGCGCCAGGCCTGGGGCAAGCGCTCACCCAATACCGATGGCCACACCAACCATTGCCGGGAGTGGGCCTTCAGGCACAGCAGTTGTTCGCGCTGCCAACGCACCGCGTGCCCCGGCTCGGCGTTCGGCAACAACTGCACCTCTGCCCAACCGTGGGTGATCTGCACGCCAAGTGCGGCACACTCGGCCAGCCAGTGCTGCACCTGCTCACGCTGCATGACCAACAACTCCAACTGCCCGGCTTCGCGGGACAGGCAACTGACCAGCAACGCTTCGGCGGGCTGCTGCGCATACTCTTCAAACAATTGCGGCCACTCATGGCGCTTGAGCCCCGGCGGCGCCGGCAGGCAGAAATGGCTGCAATCCAGTGCCGGAATAATCAAGGCGCCCGGCAGTTGCAGCAGAGCGGGCGGTGGCGGCCAGACGCCGCTTGCGCAAGCCTGTTGCGCGCTGTAGTGCAGCCACTGCCAAGGTCCCTCGGCGGTGGCTGGCGGGCGCACCAGCAACCATTCCCGCGGTTTGGCCCGCAGACGCTCAAACATACCGGTGCTCCCCCTCACGGCTGGGTATCGGGCAAGGCGAAGGTACAGACATAAGGGGCTCCATGATGCTCGAACTCGATCCGCACGCCGCGATTGGGCTGGGCGGCAGCAGTAGAAGGAAAGGCCAGCCAACGCGTGCCCTGATAAAAACTGAAGGTGGCGCGCTCGACCGGCGCCAATGACTCTTTGAGTGCCCAGCGTGGCTTGTCGGCGGCGTACAGGTCGGCCGAGACCCACAGCTCCAGGCGCTGCTGGCGCGCATCGAACAACAGGCGCTGGCGTTGCACGCGTGATGCGCCGTCGGCGGGCGGCCAGGCGGCCAGGGCCACCCACTGCAATTGCCCCAGACTCGGCTGCCACTCCAGCCACGCCAAGTCCAGGGGCAAGCGCTGCTCGTACAACTGGCGCAACACCAGGCCATCGAAACGGCGCTCCAGGGCCATGCACCATTCCAATACCTGGGGCTCGCCGCCGGGCTCTTCCAAACGCTCACGCACCTTGACCCAGCCATTGACCAGGGCGGCCAACAACACCCCGACCACCGCCGTGAGCGCCATCGCCACCAACAGCTCGACCAGGGTCAAGCCACGCTGCGCGGCCTTCATGGGCGCACCAGAAACAGGCTGAACTGGCCCAGGGGCTGGCGCTGCCCAGGGTCGGCAAACAGCGTCAACTCACCTCGGCGCAAGCGATTGACCCCGGTATTGCCCAAGGTCAGTTGCCAGTGACAGGTGGCGTGCCCCTGGCGCAGCTCGCCGCTCACCGCCTTGATCTGCGGCCAGTACTGCTCCACGCCGAACCGCGTCTCCAGTTCCCGCGCGCACAAACTGCCCAGGCGATGTTGCGCGACGGCCTGGTGGGTTGCGATGCGCTGGCGCAACAACTGGCTGACCATCACCGCCATCAGCGCGGCAATCCCCAGGGCGACCATGACTTCGAGCAAGGTAAAACCTCGTTGGCGCTTCATGGCAGGGTCGCGATATGCAGGGTGTTGTCCGCTTGCCATTGCCAGCGCTGGCGGCCCTCGGCCCAACGCCAGGTCAATGACACCGGGCGGGCCAGCCCCCGATGGGGTGAACATCACTTGGGGCTCGCTGCTCACCGGCCAGTCAGGTTGCAGGCCAGTCGGCCAGGGCGCGCTGCGCGACGGTTCGACCCGCCACCCAGGCGCACCCCGCCCGACCTGCCAGCGCACGAACTCGGGGCTGCGGCCATTCCAGCGCAAGCCCAGCAACTGCCCGGCATGCCGGGCCTGGGCGGCCTGGCTGCGGGCCTCGTTGGCCAGTTGGGCCAGGGCCTGGCGCATCGGCGCCTGGCCGGCATCGAGGAACGCCACCCCCCAGGGCGCTGAACAAGCCGACGATCAGCAACACCACCAGCATTTCCAGGAGCGAAAACCCGCGACTGCGCTGCATGCCTAGAGGTTCCAGTTACCGATATCGGCATCGGTGCCTTCGCCGCCTTCCTGGCCGTCGGCGCCCAGGGAAAACAAGTCTACCCGGCCATGTTGGCCTGGCGTGCGGTAGCCATAGGCGTTGCCCCACGGGTCCTCGGGTAGCCGGCGGATATAGCCGTCGGCGCGCCAGCTGCGCGGCAACGGCTCCAGGGATGGTTTGCTGACCAGGGCCTGCAAACCCTGCTCGGAGGTAGGGAACCGCAGGTTGTCGAGGCGGTACATATCCAGCGCCTGCTCCAGGGTCGCCAGGTCAGCCAGGGCCTTCTGGCGCATGGCCTTGTCCTGGCTGCCGAGCACGCTGGGGGCGACCACCGCGATCAGCAGGCCGATGATAAAAATCACCACCATGATTTCCATCAGGGTGAAACCGCGTTCGCGGCGTTTGACTGCACGATTGCCTGGCATGGCTTGGCTCTCCATTTTCAAGTTCTCTATTTTCAAAGGCTAAGGCCCTGATTGAGCTGCATGATCGGCAGCAACACCGCCAGCACGATGAACAGCACCACCGCGCCCATCAGCAGAATCATCAGGGGTTCGAATAACGCCAGCAGCAGGTCGACCTGGCGCGCAAACCCACGCTCCTGGTTGTCGGCGACCCGCTCCAGCATGTCGGGCAAGGTGCCGCTGGCCTCGCCGCTGGCGACCATGTTCAATAGCATCGGCGGAAAGTGCCCGCTGGCACTGAGCGCGCGGTACAGGGTCACGCCGCCTTCGACCTGCTCACGCACGGTTTCCAGGGATTGATGAATCTGCCGGTTGCCGACCGTGGCGGTGGCCACCTCCAGGGACTCAAGCAACGGCACGCCACTGCCCAGCAAAATCGCCAGGCTGCGCGACACCCGCGCGCTTTCCAGCACCGACAACAGCACGCCGATACGTGGCAGGCGCAGGGCCAGGCCGTCACGGCGCAAGCGCCACAGCGGCCGGCGCAGTAAAACCCGCGCCCCCAGCGCCAGCAGCGAGCCCAGCCCCAGCAACCACGGGCCAAGCATCACCAGCCCTTCGCTGGCGCCGATCAGCACCCGGGTAATCAGCGGCAGGCTTTGCCCGGTATGGCTGAACTGCTCGGTGAGTTTGGGCACCACAAAGGTCATCAGGCCGATCACCACCGCCAATGACACGAGGATCAACACCGCCGGGTAGATCAACGCCGTGCGCGCCTTGTGTCGTTGTTTTTGCACTTGCTCCAAGTGCTCGGCCAGGCGCTCGAGGACCGGCGCCAATTTGCCCGAGCGCTCGCCGGCCTCGACCAGTGCGCAGTACAGCGTGTTGAACTGCCCGCCCTGGCGGCGCAGGCTCTGGGCCAGGCTCAAGCCTTCGCCGAGGGCGCCGCGCACCGCCACCAGCAAGTTGCGGATCGCCGGCTCTGCCAATTGGCGTTCCAGGGTGCCCAGGGCATCCACCAAGGGGATGCCGGCACTCAAGAGCGTGGCCAACTGACGGGTCAATTCGCACAGTTGCCCATGGTTCAAACGTTGCCCACGCGGGCTCGACAGGCTCGCGCCCTGCACCTGCAGCTCCCGGGCAAACAGGCCCTGCTCGCGCAGCAGTTGCCGGGCATGGCGCTCGCTTTCTGCCTGGATACTGGCTTTGCGGCGATTGCCGCGCAGGTCCAGCGCCTGGTAGCGATAGGTCGGCATCAGTCGCGCACCGCACGCAGGACCTGCTCCAGGCTGGTATCGCCACGGCGCAGGCAGTCGGTGGCCATGGCGGTCAGGCTCTGGCGCTTGTCGGCCAGGTATTCGTGCATGGCCGCTTCGCTGGCGCCGTCGTACAGCAGGCTGATCAAGCCGGCATCCAGGGTGATGAATTCGTAGAGGCCGATCCGCCCGTTGTAGCCACTGCCCTGGCAGTCGTCGCAGCCCTGGGGGTGAAAGCTCTGTTCGAGGGTTGCCAGTTCCGGCCACAGCTGGCGCTCGGCGGCCTGCAATGGCGCAGGCGTTGCGCAATGGCACAGGCGCCGTACTAGGCGCTGGGCCATCACGCCCTTGAGGCTGGAGGCGATCAGGAACGGTTCGATGCCCATGTCGCGCAAGCGGGTGACCGCGCCCACCGCGCTATTGGTGTGCAGCGTCGACAGTACCAAGTGCCCGGTGAGGCTGGCTTGCACGGCGATCTGCGCGGTTTCCTGGTCGCGGATTTCACCGAGCATGATCACGTCCGGATCCTGGCGCAGGATCGCCCGCAGGCCGCTGGCGAAGGTCATGCCGGCGCGGGGGTTGATCGCGGTCTGGCCGATGCCGGTGATCGCGTATTCCACCGGGTCTTCGACGGTGAGGATGTTGCACGAGCCATCGTTCAGCGCATTGAGGCTGGCATACAGCGTGGTGGTCTTGCCCGAACCGGTAGGCCCGGTGCTCAACAAAATCCCGTTGGGTCGCGACAGGCACGCACGCAGGGCCTGCTCCACCTCGGCGGGCATCCCCAGATTATTCAGGTCCAGCAGATTGGCCTGTTTATCCAACACACGCATCACCACGCGCTCGCCGTGGATGCCGGGCAAGGTCGAGACACGGATATCCACCTCGCGCCCCCCGGAGCGCAGGGTGATACGGCCGTCCTGAGGCTGGCGTTTTTCGGCGATATCCAGGCGCGCCATGACCTTGATCCGCGATACCAACATGGCCGACAAGGCCCGTGGCGGGCGCAGGATCTCGCGCAGATGGCCATCGACCCGCAGGCGCACCACCAGGCTCTGCTCGAAGGTTTCGATATGAATATCCGAGGCCCGCAGGCGCAGGCCTTCGGCGAACAGGCCGTTGATCAGGCGAATCACCGGCGCCTCGTTGTCGCTCTCCAGCAAGTCTTCGATACGCGGCAGTTCGTTGATCAGGCTGTCGAGGTCGACCTGCTCGCCGATGCCTTCGATCAACGCCGCCGTGGCTGACTCGCCAGCCTGGTACAAAGCGCCCAGGCGCAGTTCGTACTGGGCCGGGTCAAGGTGCTCGACCAGTGTCGGCAAGCCATGCACGCGCAACACTTCCTGCAAGGCGTCGGTGTCCACATCCTCGCGCAGGCACAAGGTCCAGCCCTGCGCGCCCGGCGCCCGCGCCAACCCCGCCTGGCGCGCCAGTCGGTAAGGTAACAACGTACTCACCACACGCCCTCGTCCAGGCGTTCGCGGCTGGCCGGGAACAAGCGCAGCAAGGCGTTGTTATCGGAGATTGCGGGCAATGCCAGGTTGGAGTTGACCTTGAGGTTGCGGTACTTCTCGCTGCTCAGTTGGGCCAGGGTCTCGCCGTCGCGCATGATTCGCGGGCGGATAAATACCATCAGGTTCTGCTTGGTGCGCTGGCTGGCGTTGGAGCGAAACAGCCGTCCTATCCCCGGGATGTCACCGAGCCACGGCACACGCTGGTCACTGTTCTTGGCCTCGTCGCCGATCAGCCCACCGAGCACCACCAGGCCGTTGTCTTCGACCATGACCTTGGTCTTGATCTCGCGCTTGTTGGTGATTACATCGCTGGCACCGGTGCTTTCGGCAATCGACGAGACCTCTTGCACGATGTCCAGGCGCACAGTGTTGTCGATATTGATCTGCGGCTTGATCCGCAGCTTGATCCCCACTTCCTTGCGCTCGATGGTCTGGTAGGGGTTGGTGTTGTTCTGCGTTACCGAGCCCGTCACAAAGGGCACTTCCTGGCCCACCAGGATCGACGCCTCGGCGTTGTCCAGAGTCAGCAGGGTCGGGGTCGAGAGCAGGTTGAAGCCGCTTTCGCTCTTCAGTGCGTTGAGCAGCGCAAGGAAGTTCAGCCCACCGCCGTTGAGCTTGCCAAAACCTGCGGTCGCGCCGGGCACATTGGCCAACAGCTTGCCCAGGCCAGCCGTGTCACCACTGGCAGCGGCCCCCGCCAGGCCGGCGATGCTCGTCCCGCCATTGGTAAAGTTCACCGCGCCGCCGCCAAACGAGTCACCCAAAAACAACCATTGCACCCCCAGTTCCTGGGCGCGGGTGTCGGAGACTTCGGCAATGATCGCCTCCACTACTACCTGGGCACGGCGGATATCCAGCTGTTCGACGATGGTGCGGTAGGCGGCGATTTCGCTGTCCGGGCCGACCATCACCACGGCATTGGTGCCCTCCTCCGACTCCATGCGAATCCCCGAGGCGCTGGCCGCCATCTGCTTGGGCGCGCCTTCCCCGGCCACGCCCTCGCCACCGGCGCCGGCGCCGGGGGTGTCCTGGCTCAAGCCGCGCAGCACCTTGACCACTTCGGCGGCATTGGCGTGGCGCAGGTACATCACCACGGTGTTCGACGGGCGCAAGGCATTTTGTGGCTGGTCCAATTGCTTGAGCAGCGCGCGTACACGTTGGCGGCTGTCGGCACTGCCGCGTACCAACAAGGCGTTGCTGCGCGGGTCGGCCACCACCTGCGCGCCATCGGCGCCCTGCTCGCGGGCCAGCAGGCGGGTCATCAATTGCGCGGTGTCGTTGGCGCTGGCGTTGACCAGGGGCATTACTTCCAGGGGCTCCTGGCTGACCTGGTCGAGTTGCTGCAACAGCGCGTCGATACGGTCGAGGTTGCTGCGCCAGTCGGTGATCACCAGCAAGTTGGCCGACGGGTATGGGCTGATCACCCCGACGCGAGGGTCGATCAGCGGCTTGAGGATATTGAGCATTTGTTCACTGGCGGCGTTGCGCACGCTGAATACCCGGGTGGCCATGCCGTCGTTGGCTTGCGCAACCTGGCGCGCCGACTCCACCGGCACCGGCTCCAGGCGTGCGGCCTGGTCCGGCACGATCTTCACGCTGCCATTGGGCAGGTTGACGGCGGCAAACCCCTGGGCGCGCAACTGGGCGAGGAAGATGTCGTAGATGGCCTCGCTACCGAGCATGTCCAGGCTGCGCACCGTGACCTTGCCCTTGACCCGTGGGTCGATGATGAAGGTGGTGTTGGTGATGCGCGACACGCTGTCGATAAAGTCCGTGAGTTCGGTATCGATGAAGTTCACTTCATACAAGGCCGGCGCTTCTTCGGCGCGGACCGGGTTCACGCTCAAGGCCAGGCACAATGCGCTCAGGCCCAGGCATTTATTGATCATATGCATCGTCGGTTCATTCCTTGCGCTTGAGGCCGATCACCGGGCGCTCAGTCGGCCATGGCAAGCGCTCGCGCTGCCCTTGATTGTCGAAAATCAGCCCGCGTTCATCGATGTCCTGCAAGACGATGCCCGGGGCCAGGCGCTGACCCAGGGTCAGCGTGCGTTCTTGCTGCGCAAAGCGCAGGACCAGCACCGTGGCGCGCAACGGCGTGGCCTTGAGGCTGCCCAGGTAATCGACCTTGAGCGTGGTCAACGGCAGGTCGTCGCTGGGCGCTTGGCGGGGTGTCCAATGGCTACTCAATAGGTCGGCGACTGGCGCCGGGGTCGGGTTGGACGCGATCGGCTGCGCGATCCCGTGCCACAGTTGCAGCACGCATTGCGCCGCGAGCCAGGCCACCAACGTAACCAGCAGCACGTTGAACAGGCTGCCTGCCCGGTTCAACTGACCTGGCTCCGTGGATGCCATCCTGGGTGCCCCTGCACGTAGCGCACTTCGGGCAATTGCAATGGCGCCAGTTGCCAATCCGCCGGCTGCTCGCGCAACCAACCTTCAAGGTGTTGCCACAACGGTTGCCCGGCATCGGCGGCAAAGCCCAAGCCAAAGGTGCGGCAGGTGCCCACCGGTTCGGCAAACTCACTGACCCTTTTGCCGCCAGGGCTATAGGTGACCTGCCAGGGCTGGCCGAGCCAGCGCGGCAGGTCCTGGCTGTTATCCAACAGCAGCGGCTCGCCAAACAGTTGCTCGGCGCCGTTTTCCAGGACCTGGCGCACCTGCTGCGCCGGTACATCGACCACCGGCGCCGGGTAGCTCGCGCTGAGGCTGATCAAGTGTTCGCGGGTAATCATCTGGCCGCGCGCCAAGGGGCTGTCATAGCGCAGCCCCGGCAGCAGCACCGCGCTCTTGGGCTCGCGGGCCAGGGCCTGGTGCAACAGGCGATCCCAACTGCCGCCGCGCACATCGCGGCGCCAGAGGTTTTCCGGGGCTTTGGCCAGGGGTTGGTCGAGCCAGGCCGCGTGGGCTGCGCGCTGTTGTTGCAGGCGCGGTTGCAGACGCTGGGCGTGGGCCTGGGCGCTAGCGTCCAACGCACTGGCCTGGGCCGGAAAAAAGCGTGCATCAAACCGCCATTGCCCCGCCTGCGCCTGGCAACGGATGCGAAACGCGCCGCTGGCCCGGGTCCCACCCAGCACCACCGGTACACGTTTGCCGGAACTCTGCAGGATCTCCACCGGCTGCGGCCACAGGTCCTGGCCACGGGCGCACAGCATCAAGTCCACCTGGCTCAGGCGCTCCGCCAGCCAGAACCCCGGCCCGGTGCCGACATCAGCCAGGGCCACCACCAGGTCGGCTTCTTCACGGGCTTGGGTGAGCACCGGTTGCAGGCTGTGCAACCATTGTTTCAAGGAGGCTTGCTGGTCCCGCGCATAAGGGTCGGTGATGCCAACCACGGCAATCCGCACACCGCCACGGCGGAACACCTGCATCCCCGGGGTGGCCAGGCGTTGCGCACTGGCGTTGGCCAAGCCGGCGCCCAGCACCGGATGACCGAATTGCTGATAGAGGCCCTGGCATTGTTCGGGCCATAGCACCCGCTCATCGCTGCTGACCCGTACCTCACTGCCAAGCAACTGACTGCCCTGGACCCCGGACAGGCCACGGGTCAGGTAAGCCAGGCCGCTGCCGTTCCAGCACTGGCCGTTTTCCAGGGTCAGGCTACTCTCATGCCCGGCTTCATCACGCAGGCGTTGCAGCACCGCGCCGAGTACCGCATAGCCGCCGGTTTGTACGCTGTCACTTAAGGAGGCATCCAGCAGGCCGTCCAACTGGCTGCCATCGGCTTGGCGAAAACGCGCATTGGGCCCGGTGATCCACGGCGCTTGGCCGATCCGTGTCGCCGGCCCCAGGCGTGTGGCGGGTACCACCGGGCGACCTGGCAGGCGTGCATCAAGGGTGTCGGCGATATACAGCAGGTCGACCGGCTGGCTGTCCGCAGGACCCGCCGCAGCCCCCAGGCTAGAGCAGCCGGCCAGCCACGGCGCACAGGCGCCCAGCGTCATCCATCCCAATACATCGCGCCGCACCATTGAAGCCATTGTTCTCTCACCCTAGGGCTAACTCTGCTTTAAGGGCGGCATAGTGGGGGTCAATTAATGACGGTTTAATGTCAGTTTTTTTAACAGGAGTGAAATATGCTTCCTTGTAACAAAAGGAAATAAAAAGAAATACAATTAAATACATTTTTTAACAAAACCGACCGCGAATCATCACATTCGACTCTTAGAGTTCGGGCTCCTTTCAAAAATCGTGATCTACAAAGGACCTGATGAAATGAGTCGAGAGACTGGCGACAACCAGAATCGCAACCTGAGCCTCAATGAGCCGATGGAATCGGTACTCACTGCCTACCTGAGCCGCCGCAGTGTGGTACGGGGCGGGCTCGGCGCCGCGATCGCCATGATTGCCGGCACCGGCCTGACGGGCTGCTTTGACAGCGGCGGCGGTTCAGACAACGACACGCCTACCCAGCCGCCAAAACCTGCGCTGAAGCTAGGCTTCAACTCGATCCCAGGCTCACTCACCGATGCCTGCACCGTGGCCGCCGGCTACACCGCCCACGTGCTGGCCCCGTGGGGCACGCCGCTGAACAGCAACGCGGCCCCGTGGAAAAGCGACGGCAGCAACACCGCCACCGACCAGGCCAACTCGGTGGGCATGCACCATGACGGCATGCACTTCTTCCCCATCAATGGCAGCTCCACTGATGGCTTGCTGGCCATCAACCACGAATACATCGACGCGCAAGCCTTGCACCCGGCTGGCCCAACCCTGGTTGGTGGTGTGCGTCCGGTTGAAGAAGTGCGCAAAGAGATCAACGCCCACGGCGCCGGTGTGATGCGCATCACCAAGGTCAATGGCCGTTGGCAGGTGATGGAAAACGACCCGCTGAACCGTCGTTTCACCACCGCCACCGTCATGGACCTGGCGGGCCCGATGAAAGGGACCGATCACGTAAAAACCAAATTCTCACCGACCGGCACCCAGACCCGCGGCACCAACAATAACTGTGGTAACGGCTACACCCCGTGGGGCACCTACCTGACCTGCGAAGAAAACTGGCCAGGGATTTTCGTCAATAAAAGTGGCGCCCGCCCGGCAGACCAGGTGCGCATCGGCGTGGGTACCGGCAACGGCAACTATCGCTGGGAAAGTGTCGCGGGTGACCCGAGCGAAGTGAACGGCGAGTTCAGCCGCTTCAACGTGACCCCAAGCGGCGCCACCGCGACCGACGATTACCGCAACGAAGCCAGCACCTACGGCTACATCGTCGAGATCGACCCGTACAACGCCTCGACCCGTGCGGTGAAACGCACCGCACTCGGGCGCTTCCGCCACGAAGGTTGCTGGCCGGGCCTGACCACCGCTGGCAAGCCAGTGGTGTTCTACAGCGGCGACGACTCGCAAAACGAGTACCTCTACAAATTCGTCTCCACCGCGTTGTGGGACCCGGCAGACGCCAACCCCAGCGATCGCCTGGCCACCGGCGCCAAGTACATGGACAGCGGCAAACTCTACGTGGCGCGCTTCAACGCCGATGGCAGCGGCAACTGGCTGCTGCTGGACGTGGCCACCAGCACCACCGATGGCAGCACCCTGGGCGCGAAGTTCACCGACCTGCCGGGGATCATCCTCAACACCCGTGGCGCGGCCGACGCCCTGGGCGCCACGCCGATGGACCGCCCGGAGTGGACCTCGGTCAACCCACTCAATGGCGACGTCTACCTGACGCTCACCAACAACACCAGCCGCACGGTGGCCAACCCCGCCAACCCACGGGTGAACAACAAACACGGGCACATCATTCGCTGGCATGACGCCGATAACCAGGTGTCGTTCACCTGGGACATCTTTGTGTTTGGCGCCAACGCTGCTGGCAGCCCGGACCTCAACCGCTCCGGCCTGACCACCCTGAACCAGTTCGCCAGCCCGGACGGCATGACCTTCGACAGCCGTGGCGTGATGTGGATCCAGACCGACAACGGCGAAAAAACCCTGACCGACTACACCAACGACCAGATGCTGGTGGTGATCCCCACCAACATGGTCGACGCCCAGGGCAAGCAAGTACCGGTCAACGCCCAGAACCAGACCGACCTGCGCCGCTTCTTCGTCGGGCCTAATGGTTCGGAAGTGACTGGGGTGACTTTCACACCAGACAACAAGACGGTGTTCGTCAACATCCAGCACCCGGAAAACTGGCCGTCGACCACGGTTGCCACGGACGTCACGGTTGGGACTGTGCGTCCACGTGCATCCACGGTGGTGATCCAGCGGGCCGATGGGGGGGAATTGGCGATCTGATCAGAGTGCAGGAGCCGACCTGGTTCCTGCTTCACTGTTCTGGTGGGAGCTTTCGAGCCCCGGTGAGGCTGCGATGACGCGGTAATTGCCAGCATTGATGCTGACTGACCTACCGCTTTCGCAGCCTCGCCGGGGCTCGACAGCTCCCACATTTGTTTTGTGGTGCAGGCAAACCCCGCAACGGGCAACACTGCATGCGGGAGAGCGTTTTGGGCGCCCCCCATTTAAATGTGGGAGCTGGCTTAGCTCTTTGATGGTTCTTGGGGGTGTGTACATATCCGTTGCTGCGGTTATGGCCGCCTAGGGTTCCGCCCTGACGGCGGGTCACTTTCGAAGAGCGCGAAAGTAACCAAAGCGCTCTTGCCCCACCACTCGGCACCTCGCCTAGGCTCGGTGTGCCCGTAATCCGACATTGTTTTGGGGGGCCGCCGCGATGGGCCATCCATGGCCCAGCGCGGCTAAACCGGCGTCCTGCCGGTTTACCCCCCAAATCAATATCGGATTACGGCCAGCGTGGTTTAACGGGGCGCCTAAGATCAAAATCACAAGCAGAGCGAGGCGGCCTGACAGCCGACCTGATCGGTGAGGCTTACGCGTATACCTGTGGGACTGGCTTGCCTGCTCCCACAGGGGAATGCAGCTCCGCGCTCTGGCTTTGTTGTTGCTGTTGCTCTGCTTTTGATCTTGGGCGCCCCGTCAAACCACGATGGCCGCAGGCAGGTATTGCGCAGTGGGCACCCCGGCAGGATGCCGGGGTAGCCGCGACACGGCCATGGATGGCCGATCGCGGCGGGCCCACGGAGCAATGCCTGACTGCGGGCATGCCGAGCCTAGGCGAGGCACCGAGTGGTGGGGCAAGAGCGTTTTGCTTACTTTTGCGCTCTACAAAAGTGAGCCGCTGTAAGAGCGGAACCTTAAGTGGCCATGACCGCAGCAACGGATATGTACACAACCCCAAAAACCATCAAAGAGTTCTATGGAATCTAGCCACCGCCATCGCGGGCAAGCCCGCCCACATTGTTTACCGCTACGGCAACGGCTCCCGCGAGCGCAACAGCATGCCCTGCGCCGGCACCCGCGCATGCCATTTCACCACGCCCAGGGCTTCGACACGGTACTGGCTGCGAAAGCGCTGGCCATCCAGGTCAACCTCCAGTTGCAACAGGAAGTGGTCACCGTTGAGCTGCAATCCTTCGCTCAGTTGCTCGAACATCGCATCATCCATCGCTCCCAGGGCCTGGCGCAGTTCGCCCGCATCACGATAGCCCCCAGCCGGGCGCGCGCTGATCAGCCGGGTCAGCACCGAACGCGATACCTCGCCCTCGTACAACGCATCCAGCAGCGGCAGCATCTCCAGATTCAGCGCATTGGCGTTCAGCCGCCAGCCTGCAGTCTCGTCCAGGCTGCATAACTGCGGATAGCGCACAGCACGGAGCGCGTCGGGCACCGCCAGCAGGTTCAGCTCGCTGATATCGCGCATGCGTTGATTGGCCGCCAGGCGCGGGGGTGATTGACGCAGGTATTCGTTGCTTTCGGCACCTTGCAGGCGGGTCTGCTGGTCCGCGTCAAGCCAGTCGGCCAGGGTCTGGACCAAGCGCTCGGCGGCCATATCGGCTCCCAGCAAATGCACCAGTTGGCGCTGGGCACGTTCGGCTTCGGGGCCGATCAGGGCGTTGACGTTGAAGCAGGTGTGCAGGTCGCGAATCTGGATGCTTGCCTTGCCACCCTTGAAGTCATAAGCCAACGGTTGCCCGCGCATGGCCTGCCAGAATAATGGGCTGGCGCGCCACAACGGGTCTTGCAGGGCCTGTTCGGTAAAGGCCAGTGCCGCCCGTTCGATCGCCCGCGCCTGTACGCGCTGCTGCACCAAACGCACGCTATCGACCTGCTGGCGCCCCTGTTCGACCATCCAGGCCATACCGCCCGCGAGCATGGCCAGGGCCACCAGCACCATCAACAACGCCGCACCCTGCTGCCGCTTCTTGTCCATTGCCCCGCCGCCTTTTATGTAGAACCTGGCGACAGTCAACACACCGGATGTTTCAACCAGGTGGCAGGCTCACACAATTCCCGCAAAAACGTCACCGCAGCGTCATAAAGCCTCGGCAAACTGCGCCTTCATATTTCAAATCAATGGCTTGGAGTGTCGATATGGGTGGTATAGGGATTTGGCAACTGGTCATCGTGCTGCTGATCGTGGTGATGCTGTTCGGTACCCGGCGCCTCAAGGGCCTGGGCAGCGATGTGGGTGAGGCCATCAAGGGCTTTCGTTCATCCATGGGCAACGAACCCGGCGCCCAGGCGGCAGAAAAGACCAGCCTTGAGGTGCAAGCCGAGCCTCAGCGATCTGCAGACAGCAAACACTGATGTTCGATATCGGTTTTAGCGAACTGCTGCTGGTGGGCCTGGTGGCCCTGCTGGTGTTGGGCCCCGAGCGCCTGCCGATTGCCGCGCGCAATGCCGGGCTGTGGCTGGGCCGGGCCAAGCGGGCGATGAATACGCTCAAGGCCCAGGTCACTCAGGAACTGGACCACGAACACCTGTTGCAGAGCATCGATCAGCAACCCTTGCGGCAACTGGAACAGCAACTGCGCGACGGCATCCGCCTGGACGCTGCACCGCCGCCAGAAACCACCCCTTCCCCAGGACAACCTGCCCCCATGAGCGACCTGCCCTTGCCTGCCCCGCGCCTGTCGGTGACCGGCCACCTGACCCGGTTGCGCTCGCGCCTGGTGCGCTGCGTTCTGGCGATCCTCGTGGTGTTTTGCGCGCTGTTCCCCTTTGCCCAGCAGCTCTACAGCTTCGTCTCCCAACCCCTGCGCGATTTTTTGCCCAGCGGCGCAACCATGATCGCCACCGGAGTGACCTCGCCGTTTCTGGCGCCGCTCAAGTTGACCATGATGATCGCCCTGTTCATCAGCATGCCGCTGTTGCTGCACCAGGCCTGGGGCATGATTGCGCCGGCAGTGTACCGCCAGGAACGCCGCACCGCCGCCTGGTTGCTGGCCGCCAGTGTGGTGCTGTTTTACGCGGGCATGGCGTTTGCGTTTTTCCTGGTGTTCCCGATGATGTTCGGCTTCTTTACCAGCGTGACTCCAGACGGCGTGGCGATGATGACCGATATCGCCCTGTACCTGGATTTCATCCTCGCGCTGTTGCTGGCATTCGGCCTGGCGTTCGAAATCCCGGTGGCCACCTTTCTGGTGATCTGGGCCGGGATCACGGACGTGCAGACCCTGCAAAAAAGCCGGCCGTATGTGATCGTCGGCTGCTTTGTGGTGGGCATGCTGCTGACCCCACCGGACGTGTTTTCGCAAACCATGCTGGCGGTGCCGATGTGGATTCTGTTTGAGCTTGGGTTGTTGGCCAGCCGGTCCGTGAGCAAGCCGCGCACAGAGGCGCCGGAGCCTGATACGGCGGGCTGATTACGCTGTCCCCCAGGGCGCACTGACAGCGGCGCGCCTCGCCAAATAAACAAAATGTTGACTTAGTAAGGCGCCAAGATAAACTGCGCCTTATGAATATTTTAGAGAACAAACACCACATCATGCTGCGCGAGCTTGATGGGGTGCCAGCCGAGGTCAGGGACAGTGTCAAGCTGTGCTTCGAGCTGCTGTCGGCCGCGGCCGCGATCAATCGTGTGTGTGCCATCCGCCTGGCCCGCTACAACCTGTCGGAGGGCCGCTTCGTCATCATGCTCACCCTCAAGAGCGCCGGCGGGAAGCTGTCGCCCCTGGAGTTGGCGACACGTCTGTCGATTACCACCGGCACCGTCACCGGCTTGCTCGATGGCTTGCAGGGCGACGGGTTTATCAAGCGCAAGACCGACCCGACCGACCGACGCAAGCTGATCATCACGCTAACTGCCGACGGCAAGCGCGTGGTCGATGAGGTGTTTGCCGAACACACCGATTGGATCAGCGCCATCATCCAGGGCTTGAGCCTTGAGCAGCGCCAGGCGTTGTCCGAGTCGATCTATTGCATCTCGGCCAGCCACGCGCTGTCCCAGCAACTGCCGGATGAGCATTAGGCCCGGGGTTCAATTGCTTCAATCGCGGTAGTCACACAAGGAGGTGTTTGATGCTGCACAGTCAACGAGTGATGACCAATTTCGGCAGGAAGCCACGTATTCACAGCGGCGTCGATGTCATCCGCCACAGCGTGGTTTCCCTGGAACGCTACATCCCACCCACGCTTTACCGGCGCTTGTTTATCAAGCGTATCGCCCGTCATCCCCTGGCCATCGAAGGCTTTGAGTTTCGCCCGGTGCAAAGCCTGTTCGAACTGGAAGAGGCCTTGCGCCTGGTCAACGACAGCTATGCACGGCGCGGTATCTCCACGGTGTGCCGGGCCGGCATGCGCTTTTCGGCGTTCCACTTGTTGCCGGGCACCACCACCTTTGTGGCGATCAAGGATCAACAGATCGTCGGCACCGTCTCGTTGATCGAAGATTCCATGCTCGGTTTGCCCCTGGAAGAAGTCCATGGCAACGAGGTCGTCATGCAACGCCTGGCCGGCGGCCGGCTGGCAGAGGTCGGCACCCTGGCGGTGGCCGCAGGTTACCGGGGCAAAGGGGTGCCCTTGATGCTCTACAACGCGATGTTTCGCTGGGCCATGCATTTTCGCGGGGTACAGCGGCTGCTGATCGCCGTGCATCCACGGGCGGGTGCGTTTTATCGCAATGTATTGTTCTTCTCCCCCATGGGCCGGGTGCAGCCCTACACCAAGCTAAACAACGCCCTGTCGCTGCCCTTGTGTTTGGATCTGGGCAACGCGCCGGCAATTTTCCAGCAGGCCTATCAGCGACCTGCCCTAGGGTTTGCCGTCGAAGGCCAGCGCACGCATTTCTTCGATTTTTTCTGCCGCAGTGACTACGCCCATATCCGCCTGCCCGCCACCGGCAGCGTACGCCGCTGGGACGCACAAGAAGTGCTGACCCATATGGCCCGCTGTGGCGTGCATGGCCGAAACCTGTCGCCACGGGTCCAGCGAGCACTGGCCCTGGCGTAAGCACGTTCAAACGTCATTTCATGGAGGAAGCAGTATGGACAGCGGATTGCTGCGCGCGATATTCAGGGAAATAACGATCAAGCAACCGTTCGAGCGCATTCCCGAACCGGCCTTGGTCATGGAAGAACAGCAGAGTGTGGCGTCTTATGCCGACAGTGCCGCCCAGGGCCAGGCGTTGTCCGGCACCCACCTTTATCACTGTGCGCAGATGTGCGCGCTGATCAAGCCCGGCGACGTGGTGCTGGACATCGGCTGCGGCCCGGCAGCCCTGTTGCTGCAAGTCGCACGGCTCAACCCACGGGCCGAATTCATCGGAATGGACCTGTCGCAGAATATGCTCGAGGTGGCGCGTGAAGCGTGTCACCAACAAGGCATCGACAACGTACAGCTGATTGAAGATGACATGACCCGGCTCAGCATGATCGCTGACCGCAGCGTGGATGTGGTGATCTCGTCGATGGCCCTGCATCACCTGGAAAACCTCGGCCAGCTGGAAGGCACTTTTCGCAATATCTCCCGGGTACTGCGCAATGACCGGGCGATTTACCTGAATGACTTCGGGCGCCTGAAAAGCATCGAGTCCGTCGACTACTTTGTCCAGCGTGCCAGCGACGGCGCGGACGCGGATACCCTGCTGGACTATCGCAACTCACTGCTCGCGGCATTCTCGCTGGAAGAGTTCCAGACCCTGGCCGCCAGTTACCTGGGCCCGTGTGCCAAGGTCTACAGCACCGCGTTCAGCCCGTTGATGATGGTGATTCGCACGCCCAAGCGGCGCTGCGTGAAAGTAATGAAGCCTGAGTTCCGCCGCCGCTACAGCGCGCTGCCCGCCAGTCGCCAGGCGGATGTGAACCAGTTGCGCCTGTTCCTGCGCCTGGGAGGCCTGGCCAGTGCCTTTTGAACCCGCCCACCTGGCACTTGCCCAGCAGCAGTGGCGCGAGGTACTCGGTGACGCGGGGGTGCGCATCGACCCCGCCAGCCTTGAGCGCTTCGGGCAAGACACCATGTGCTCCCCCGCGTATGCCAGGGTAGTGATTGCGCCACGCTCCACCGAGCAAGTGTCGGCGTGCATGGAGATCGCGCGGCGCTATGGGGTTGCCGTGCATCCGATCAGCACCGGACACAACTGGGGCTACGGCAGCGCCTCGACCACCGACGCCCACTGTGTGTTGATGGACTTGTCCGGGATGGACCGGATTCTGGGGTTCGATGAAGAACTGTCGGTAGTGACCCTCGAGCCAGGGGTGACCCAGGGCGACCTCGCCCGCTATCTACAGGAACACAACCTGCCGTGGCTGACACCCGTCACCGGCGCGGGCCCGACCTGCAGCGTGCTGGGCAATGCACTGGAGCGCGGTTTTGGCATCACCCCCCATACCGATCACTTTCAGGCGGTACTCGGCATCGAAGCGGTGCTGGCCGACGGGACGCTGTACCGCTCGCCAATGGCCCTGGGGGTCACCGCGCCCTGCTTCAAATGGGGTGTGGGGCCGTACCTGGACGGCCTGTTCAGCCAAAGCGGGCTGGGCGTGGTGACGCAAATGTCGATTGCCCTGGTGCGCAAGCCAGAAGTTATCCAGCCGTTCTACTTCTGGGTGGATGAAGAACAAGGGCTGGAAGCAGCCTTGGCAGGTATCAAGCGCATGCTGGACCTGGCCCCCGGGCAGATCGGCGGCATCAACCTGATGAACCGTACGCGGCTGTTGACCATGGCCAGTGAGGACGCCCAGGTGGTGGGCCTGAGTGAAGCGCAGCAACGGGCCGCCGCCGATGCCCTGGGCCTGCCCGCGTGGATGGGCGTGGGTTCGATCTATTGCCAGAAGGCCCAGCACGCCCCGCTCAAACGCATGATCAGCCATGAACTTGAGGCTTTCGCCAGCAAATCGCTGTTCAAGACCCGGGGTCAATTGACTGCGGCACGACGCCTGCTGGGCCATCTGCCCGGCGGCTGGTCGCGGCGCTGGCAGCGGACCCTGGACAAAATGCTGCAAGGCATCGACCTGATGGAAGGCCAACCCAGCGAAGTGGCCCTGCCGTTGGCCTACACCGCCGGCGCCAAGCCGCTGCCCGATGCGCCCTTGAACCCTGCGCGAGATAACTGCGGGCTGATCTGGTACGCCCCGATCCTGCCGCTGAAGATCCAAGAAGTCGCCGACTTTGTGCGCGCCATGGAACGTCGGTGCCGCCAGCAGCAAATGCCTTGCCCGGTGACGCTGACCAGCCTGTCGAGCCGTGCCATCGACTGCACTGTGCCACTGCTGTTCGACCGTGCCGATACCCAGGCATCGAACCGCGCCCATGAGTGCTATCGCCAGCTGTTCGCCCACGGCAAGGTTCAGGGCGTATTGCCGTATCGCGTGCCCACCCGCTTCATGCACTTGTTGACCGACTCCCAGGGGCCTGCCTGGCAGCTTGGGGCGCGGATCAAGACCGCACTGGATCCGGACAACCTGCTTTCACCGGGGCGCTACTGCGCCGCAAACCCAACGCCTGACCAGGCCATGACCGCGTCGGTGGTATCGATATGAGTGAAGAACGCAAAGACCTGATTGACCAGGGCCGCCTGGCCACTCGCAATCTGGGCGAATGCCTGGCCGTTGACCAGGTAGCACTGGCAACGGCCCTTGGCGCACAGTTGGAGCCGTCCCTGGCGCAAACACTTTACAGCGCAGCCCAGGCCGGCCAGGCCCTGGGCATTTCCAAGAAAGTCGCCGCCCTGGGCCTTGCACTGGGGCAATGGCTGGAAAGCGCCGCCCTGCCCCTACGCGAGCAGACCTGGGGCCTGCTGCTGGAGCATCCGTCGGACACCGTGCGCAGTTGGGCGGCCTTTGCCAATGCCTATTGCCAACGCAACAGCGAACTGGAACAGGCTTTGCTGAGCCAGTTCCGGTTCGCCACCGACCCACATTTTGGCGTGCGCGAATGGGCCTGGATTGCCTTGCGACCGCTGCTGGTCCAGGACCTGACGGGCGCGCTGGAACTGCTCCGCCGCCATGCCCGCAGCGATGACCCGCTGATCCGCCGTTTCTGCGTTGAAATCCTGCGCCCGCGTGGGGTCTGGTGTGAACACATCGCTTCGCTCAAAACCGAACCGCAGATGGCCGAACCGTTGCTGATTGCCATGCTCGATGAAACCGACAAATACGCCCAGGACTCGGTGGCCAACTGGATCAACGACGCCAGCAAGACCCGCCCGGAATGGGTGCAGCAGTTGTTCGAGCGTCACCCACCCAGCGGCAAGGCCGCCACCAGGATTTTTACCCGGGCTACCCGCAGCCTTTCTCAATAGACGTGAACAGGAGTCACCCATGTCGCTCAAGGACAAGCTACAAACCGTCAAGGACCAGATGGCCCAGCTGCCTACCGAAGTCCTGCACAAGTTCCAGGCATCGCTACAGACGCTGCTCGACAGCCATTTGGGCGACAAGGCCCTGAAGGCCAGCGACAAGGCGCCCCTGGCGGTGCTCAAGGACGCTGACGAACAGGCGGTAGACCTGCGCCAGTTGCTGGATAAAGGCCCATTGGTGCTGGTGTTCTACCGAGGCCTGTGGTGCCCCTTCTGCGGCCAGGCGTTGACCGCCTACCAGCAGATGGTCGCGGACCTGGCCGCCTCGGGCGCCACCTTGGTGGCGGTGTCGCCACAAACGCCTGAGTTCTCGCGCAAGACCCGCGAGGCCCTCGGCATCAAATACCTGTTGCTCAGCGATGCCGACAACCAACTGGCGCGCCAGTACGGCATCGTATTCAAGCTCGAAGACGAACTGGCTGAGGTCTACCGCTCCCTGGGCGCCGACCTCGAGCTGTTCAACGGCTCCGACGCCCTGACCTTGCCCATGGCCAGCGCCTTTGTGATCGGCCAGGACGGGCTGATCCGCGCCGCCTTCGTCAACGTGGACTACTCGCAACGGGTAGAGCCAGAGCAATTGATCACGGCCGCCAGCCGCGCATAAACGGCAACCCTCGCCGAAGGCAGCCACGCCTTTGGCGAACCCACTTGTTCAGGGACTGACGACATGAAACGAATCGCAATCATGGGGGCCGGTGTAGCCGGTCACCTGGCCGCGCTGTACTTCAAAAAAAGGCTACCGGGTGTCGAAGTCATCCTGATCGGGCGCCCGGACCGCAAGCGCCCGATCGTCGGCGAGTCCACGGTCGAGTTGACCACCCACTTCTTCAAGGGCCTGGGGCTGGGGCGCCTGCTGGAAGAAAAGCACTACCACAAGTACGGCCTGACCTATTACCTGAAGCTGCGCAACAACCCCGAGTGCCGCAACTACGTGGTGCACGAGGCGCCGGGCGTGATCCGCATGCCGGCCTACAACCTCAACCGCTTCAGCTTCGACAAGGACCTGCGCCAGATTGTCGGTGATCACCAGGTACACATGATTGAGGCCGATGTCACCGCCGTCGACCTCAATGCCGGTGAGCACGCCACCCACCTGCTGACCCTGCGCAGCGCCGCCGATGAGCAACAGCAACTGACCGCCGATTGGGTGGTGGACGCCACTGGCCGTAATCGCTTCATGGCAAAAAAACTCAAGCTGCACAAAGAGGCGACTTACCAGCGCAGTACCTTCTGGCTCAGGCTCAAGGACTTTGACCGCAGCATCTTGTCCAGCATCACCGCGCACAAGGACAAGCATCACTGCTACGACCCGTACTACGTGACTCACCATTTTTATGGCAAGGGCTACTGGATCTGGATGATCCCGATGCGCAGCGATGACGGCAACGAGATGATCAGCATCGGCATCACCTACCGGCCGGACATGATCGAGCAGAAAATCAGCACCCTGGAGGCCTTCAAGGAAAAGGTCATGGCCGACCATCCGGTGATTACCGAGTTGATCGAGTCGGGCCAACTGGTCGATACCCAGGCCATGCACAACTACATGTACGAGGCGCGGCAATACTACTCGACCGAAGGCTGGTTCCTGCTGGGCGACGCGGCGTTTACCTTCGACCCGGCCAACAGCGCCGGGCTGGCCTATGTGGCGCAGCAGATCCCACAAGTCGCGGCAATGATCGAGAAGGATATCCACGGCAGCCTGACGCCCGCCTACGTCAATTGCCTGGAGTCGCACATCCAGGCGCAACTGGCCCTGCAGGACACCTGGAGCAAGTGGTACGAGGTGATGGACGACCCGTTCATGATGGGCTGGACCCTGCTGTTCGCCAACATGGCGTACTTCCATGTGGTGCTACCGATGTACATGACCGGGGATTTTCTCGATGGTCATCAGGCCCAGCAGTTTGCTGACCTACTGCCGCGCTACACCCGCGAGATGCAACCCTCGCCCCTGCCGTTTGCCTGCCTGCTGCAAGAGATCCGCCGCTCCAACCCGGGCTTGAGCCCGACGATGATGCCCAACCTCTACTCGCGCACCATCAACTTCGACCTGTACAAGGCGGAAAACCGCGCACGACCGATCTACGCGTCCAACTACTACTTGCGTTCGGCCTTGCTAAGGGTGCGGCTGATGAAAATGGTCAAGTGGTCGCTGTCCGCGCGTCACCTCACGTTGTTGCTGCGCCATGGCTGTGGCGCCGTGCAGGACCTGGCTCGGGCTGCGGTCCTGCGTCTGCGCCCTTCTCTGTTCTACAAATATGGCGAGTCGCCAGAGCTGCTCAAGTCGCCGTTCGGCAAGGAAGGTGGCTTCCTCGATCTGGTACGTCGCGGATGAATGGCATGGCGCAGGTCCGGGCAGACTTGCTGGAACTGAGTGCCGTGCAACTGGCGTGGTTGATCCGCGGCAAGCAGATATCGCCGGTGGAGCTGATCGAGCAATGCATTGCGCGCCTGGAGCAGGTCCAGCCGCTATGCAATGCCATGGCGGTCGACCTGTTCGAGTCTGCCCGCGACGCCGCCCGCCGAGCCGAAGAGGATGTGCTCAAGGGTCGGCCATTGGGGCGCTTGCACGGTGTGCCCTTCTCCATGAAGGAAGGCCTGGGTCTTGCGGGGCAGCCCAAGACCTGCGGTTCACGCCTGCGCAGCAACACCCGCGCCCGCAGCACCGCCACGGTCGCCACGCGGCTGATGGCAGCCGGCGCCATCCCGCTGGCCCTGGGCAATCAGGCAGAGATGGCGCTGTGGCCCGAAACGGACAACCTGGTGTATGGCCGCACACTCAACCCCTACGACCCCTCACGCACCGCCGGCGGCAGCAGCGGCGGTGACTCAGTGATGGTCGCCAGCGGATGCGTGCCCTTTGCCCTGGGCACCGACGGCGGCGGCTCGATCCGCATCCCGGCGGCGTTCAATGGGATCTTTGGTTTGAAGCCGTCGCGGGGGGCTGGTGCCGCTGAGCGGACATCTGCCGCTGGATGAGCAGCGGGTGTCACTGCCGGTGTCCCAAGCCGTTGCCAGCCACTTCGCCGCCGGCCCCTTGTGCCGGTATGCAGAGGACCTGGGCGCAGTACTGGAGGTCATCGCCGGCAGCGACGGCATCGACCGCAATATCCACTCGGGCTATCAGCAACCGCCCCAGGCCACGACGCTCAAGCGCGTATTCGTCTGCCTGCCAGCCCCTCTCAAATGGGGTACGCCAGTCTCGCCCGCCGTGACTGCCGGGGTGATCGAGACCGGCCAGCGTTATGCCGACCAGGGCGTGGCGGTGCACGCCTGGAATGAGGGCTGTTTGACCAACGCCTTTTTTATCTGGCTGGCCGTCCTCAAGTGCGAGACCCGCATTCACCTGGCCGACTACCTCGGGGATGGGCAGCCACTGAACTATCCACGGGCGTTGTATGCCGCCCTGGCCGGCAAGCCGCAATTTTCAAGGGGGCCACTGCTCGCCAGCCTTATGGACAGCTGCGGCGATCGACTGGGTAACCCGGGGCTCTCGCGGTTCCTCAAGCAGCGCGATCACCTGCAGCAGACCCTGGCCGGGCTGTTCGACGGCCAGAGCATTCTGGTATTGCCGGCCACCCCAACCGTGGCGCCGGCCCATGGCAGTGCCCTGAAGCGCCCGTTCGATATCGGCTATTGCGCGCTGTTCAATGTTCTCGGTTTTCCGGCCCTTTGCGTGCCCACCGGGCGCCTCGACCAGGGCTGCCCGGTGGCCGTGCAACTGGTGGCCGGGCTGGGCCAGGACGGGTTGTTACTGGAAGCGGCGCGCTTTCTGGAAATGGAATTCGGCGGCTGGCGCAAGCCCCCGCTCTAACCCTTCAAGCACTAGGACACCCCATGCAAACCAACACCAGCGCTATCACGCTACAACCCCCTGCGCCTGCGGGCGGGCAATCGGCCGTAGGTTCCCAGGCCGAGCACTTGACCTTGTTGTTCCTGATCCAACTGATCGTGATTTTCAGCGCCAGCCGCTTGATCTCCTGGCTCAGCACCCGCTGCCTGGGGCAAACCCCGGTGGCCGGGGAGATTCTCGCCGGGCTGGTCCTGGGCCCGAGCCTGCTGGGTTATTTTTTCCCGGAACTGCTGAGCAGTATCTTTGTGCCGCAAACCTCCACCGCCTTTGTCGCCACGGCCCAGGTCGGCCTGATTCTGCTGATGTTCCAGGTGGGCCTGGAATTTGAATTCGGTGCCCACCTCAAGGGGCGTAAGCGCTCGATCATGGCCATCAGCCTGGGTGGACTGCTGGTGCCGTTTGCCAGTGGTTTCCTGGTAGCCGAGTACTTTTGGCAACAGATCGTCGGCGACAAGCCACCGCTGCTGGCCTTCCAACTGTTTTTTGCCACGGCGCTGTCGATCACCGCCCTGCCGATCCTCGGGCGGATTTTCATGGAACTGGGGCTGTCCCGCTCCCGCGTGGCCACCCTGACGATTGGCGCGGCGGCCATCGATGATGTGTGCGGTTGGCTGATCCTTGGCGGGGTGACTTCGATCATCGCGTCCAACTTCAGCGTGTGGGCCTCCCTGGGCAGAATCCTCGCGCTGGCCGTGTTTATCGTGTTGGTACTGTGGGTGGTGCGGCCCCTGGTGCTGCGCTGGATCATCGGCGACCTGGAGCGCAAACCGCTGTCGGCCCAGGGCATATCGCTGATGCTGATCGTGCTGTTTGGCAGTGCGGTGATTACCAACCTGATCGGCGTATTTTCGATCATCGGCGGCTTTATCATCGGCGTCGCCCTGCACACCCACCGGCCCTTTGTCACACAGTGGAATGCCAAGGTCAGTGGGCTGGTGAATGCGTTTTTCCTGCCGGTGTTCTTTGCCTACACCGGCCTGCGCACCGACATCGGTTCGCTCAACGGCGACACAGCGCTGCTCAATTGCTTTTTGGTGTGCCTGGTGGCGTTCGCCAGCAAATTCTTCGGGGCCTATGGCGCCAGCCGCTGGCTGGGCGAGACACCGCGCAACAGCGCGCTGATCGGCGTGTGCATGAACACCCGGGCGCTGATGGAATTGGTGGTGCTTAACGTGGGCTATGACCTGGGCGTGTTGCCCAAGGAGTACTTCACCATGCTGGTGATCATGGCCATTATCAGCACCTTTATCGCCTCGCCCCTGATCCGCCTGCTGACGAGCGAAGAAAGACGCGTGCCGGTGGGCCAGCCTGCGGTGAAATAATTTGGGCCAGGGCGATGCAGGGTGAATACCGACAGACGTTCCAACCCCACCCACTGTAGGAGCGAGCTTGCTCGCGAAAAGCCTGAGGGCAACGCGGGGAGTCAGGTTCCCCGCGTTATCGTTAACGACCTTCGCGAGCAAGCTCGCTCCTACAAGGGGCTTTGGGCCTGGGCGACACTAGGTGAATACCGACAGACGTTCCAACCCCGCCCACTGTAGGAGCGAGCTTGCTCGCGAAAAACCTGAGAGCAACGCGGGGGGTCAGGTTCCCCGCGTTATCGTTAACGACCTTCGCGAGCAAGCTCGCTCCTACAAGGGGCTTTGGGCCTGGGCGACACTAGGTGAATACCGACAGACGTTCCAACCCCGCCCACTGTAGGAGCGAGCTTGCTCGCGAAAAACCTGAGAGCAACGCGGGGGGGGGGTCAGGTTCCCCGCGTTATCGTTAACGACCTTCGCGAGCAAGCTCGCTCCTACAAGGGGCTTTGGGCCTGGGCGACACTAGGTGAATACCGACAGACGTTCCAACCCCGCCCACTGTAGGAGCGAGCTTGCTCGCGAAAAAACCTGAGAGCAACGCGGGGGGTCAGGTTCCCCGCGTTATCGTTGACGACCTTCGCGAGCAAGCTCGCTCCTACAAGGGGCTTTGGGCCAGTTCAACATCATTGCCGTCGCGCAGGCCTTCGAGGCCAGTTTCAACCTTGTGCGCGTACTGCGTCCCCATGTCGCCGCCCCGGCCAACTATGTGGCGCAACTGCTGCGCCAAACCGCGCGAGGCTACCGTTTACTGGCCGCGTGGGACGCTGGGCAAATGGTCGGCCTGGCCGGTTATCGCGAGTTGGAAAACCTCTCTACGGGCGCTTTATCTACGTCGATGATCTGGTGGTGCACCCAGACCTGCAGCGCAGCGGCCTGGGCGCTGTTCGCGTTGAAGCCGTGCAGCGCGGTAGCACCCATTTCGTACTGGACACCGGGCTGCATACGCCGCTGGCCCAACGTTTCTACTTTCGCCAAGGGCTGCTGGCCCACGGCATGCACTTCACCCAGAGCCTTCAGACAGAGAATCACGCATGAATAGTGTTCTATTGATCAACGCCAGCCCCAATGGCCAGGTTTCCCATGCGAACCAATTGGCATTGGAGTTAGTGAAAACCCTGCGCCAGCACCACCCAAGGCTCGAACTGGTCGGCTCCGGCGGTTTTCATCAGGGCGAGAAGGCACGGCAACCGGACTTTCTGACGCCCTACCTACGTCAGGTCCTGGGCACGCTCGGGTTGCTCGACCCGCACTTCACCTACCTCCAGGGGTTGGTATTCGGTGCAGAGGCAGTCGAGGCGGCGCTCCAGGAGAGTCGTGCGCGACTGGCCCTGGAGCCACTGTTCAACCCGCTCGTCAAAGCACTCCGGGCACCACCAGGGTCAACCACGCAACACACGGCCCCACAAGGGCAATGACCGCGCTGTAGATCAACAGGCTGCGTAACACCTTTTCGCGCTCCGGCGCCGGTGTATTGGCAACCACCAGTGCGCCATTGGTGGAGAACGGGCTGGTGTCGACGATGGTGGTGGAAATGGCGATGGCCGCGACCACGCCGACTGCACTGATATGGCCCTGGCTCAAGAATGGCACGGCCAGGGGAATAATCACCCCCAGCAATGCAGTGGACGAGGCGAAGGATGAGATGATCGCGGCGGTGAAGCACAGCAGCAGCGCCACTAGCAACGGTTCTCCCAGGCCGGAGATGCCATGGGCGACATAGTCGATGGTGCCGATGGTCTGCATCACGCCGATGTAGGTGATGATCCCGGTGATCAGCAACACCGTCGACCAACTGACCTTATCGATGGCCGCCTTCTGCGCCGTGGGCGCGAACATGGCCAGCACCACCGCGACCGTCATCGCCACCAGGCCGATATTGAACTTGAACACCAGGGCCGAAATCGCCAGGGCCAACAGCCCGATCAGTGTCGACAGCTTGGCCCCGTCCAGGCCACTGACGGCCTGCAGCGGTGCGCCGGCGCCCGTCAGGTCGGTGCGGTGATAGGCCGGGGACGCCGGCGTGCCGCCATGCCCGAGAATCGCCAGGGAGGCGCCCGCCGTATGCAAGGTGGGGCCGAACGCGACCGGTGCCAACGACAGGCGCGCGCTGCGCAAACCACCGAAGACGACGAAGACCACCATGGCAATCCCCAGGTTGAACAGCAGGCTGGTGATAAACAGCGTGAACGGCGCATAAGGCAGTCCAGAGGAGGCCACGATCTGATTGGTGATACCGCCGAAAATACTCACCGGCGAGAAGCTGCCGCCCTGGGCACCGTGGATCACCATGAGCCCCATCAGCACCGGATTAATGCGGTACTGCACCGCGAAGTTCAGTGCAATCGGCGCAAGAATCGCCGCCACTGCCGGGCTCAGCGCGCCGAATCCGGTGAGCAATGCCGCCACCACGAACATCACCCAGGGGATCCAGGCAACGTGTCCACGCACCATCAACACGGCGCGCTCGATCAGCCAGTCGATGGTGCCATTGTTCTGCGCGATGCCGAACAGGTATGTGACCCCGACCAGTGTCAGGAACAGGTCACTGGGAAAGCCGGCAAAGATCGTCGCCGGGGTCATTTCCAGGATCACCGAGCCGACCACAAAGGCCGCCGCAAAGGCCAGCGCGCCCATATTGATGGGCAACACGCTGGCGATGCCGAAGATGACCACCAGCACCACAATCGACAGAATTTCATTGTTCATTGCAATCTGACTCCCCGCAGTCGGACGGTCCCGCAGGTACCGCCCTTGTTATTGTTTTTTCGGGATGTGGCGCGGGGGCTTGTCCCCCGCTGGGCTGCATAGCAGCCCCAAAACCTTGCGCCTCGGCCTACTCGGTAGCCCTTATTGGGGCTGCTGCGCAGCCCAGCGGGGGACGAGCCCCCTCGCCACAAGGGCGGTGTTCAATTAGTTGCCGCTGAACACCGCCGGCCGGCGCTCGGCAAAGGCTGCCAGGCCTTCGCCAAAATCGGCGCTTGCGCAGGCCTGGCGGCGCAATTCGGCGATCTGTTCCATGGCCTGCACCGGCATCGGCTGCAGGTCTTCGAGGATGCGCAGTTGCTCCTTGACCGCCGCGACGGCCAGCGGCGCTTTGCTGGCGATGCCTTGGGCCAGTTCCAGAGCGGTGGCTTCCAGCACATCGCTGTCGACCAGGCGGTTGACCAGGCCATAGCGTTCGGCACGTTGCACATCAAGCTTGTTTGCCGTGAAGAACAGTTCCTTGAGCACATGAATCGGCAAGTTGTGGAAAAAGCGCAGCAGACCGCTGGTGGTGTACGGCAAGCCAATGTTCACGGGGGTCATGGCGAAGCTCGCGCTGTGATCTGCCACGACCATGTCGCAGCTCATCACCAGGTCCACTGCACCGCCCCATACCGAGCCGGACACCAGGGCAATCACCACCCCGGGATAGGCGCGGATGCTGCGCAATACGCGCTCGAGCGGTTTGCCGTAGGCAATCGGGTCGCGGTCGTGTTGCAGTTCACGAATGTCATGGCCGGCGCTCCACACCGACTGGCCGACTTCGCTGCCCAGGATCACTACCGGAATGCGTTGTGCCGCTAGGGCCGTGAGGCTCTCGTCGAGTGACTGCAGCAATTGTGCGCTGAGCGCATTGCGGTGGGTGGGATTGCTGAAGACCAGCCGCGCGATGCGCGGGTCGAGCTGGTTGACGGTCACGGTTGCGCAAGACGTTGGATTCATGGTGCGGTTCCTGTTGATGGGGCACAGTCTTGGAACACTACTTGCGCGGCGAGCAGTGCGTTGATCGATGCAGTGTCGAAACCGGCTTCACGCAGCACTTCGACGGTGTGCTCGCCCAGCAGTGGCGGCGGGCGACTGGCAGCGCCGGCATTGGCGCCAAACACCGGGGTCACGACCTGGCGCAGTGCGCCGAGTGTGGGGTGCGTGAGGGTCTCGGTCAGTTGGCTGTGCAATACCTGGGGGTCGGCGAAAACCTCATCGAGGGTATTGATGGGGCCAGCGGGTAAGCCGGCGTCGACGAACATGGCCGTCCATTCGCGCTTGCTGCGGGTTTTCAAGCGGCTCTCCAGAATGCCACGCAATTCGTCACGCCGTTCGACCCGCGCCTCATTGGTGGCGAAGCGTGGATCGTCCGGCAGCCCGGGCAAATCCAGCAGTACACACAGGCGCACCCACATGGCGGAGGTAATCGGCGCCAGATTAAGCGGGCCATCCTGGGTCTGGAATACGCCGTAAGGCGCAATCACCGAATGGGCGTTGCCGGTGCGACGCGGCACATCCCCCAGGCTGAGATAACGCTGGCCGTGCACACTCAACAACCCCACCAGGCTGGCCAGCAGCGAGGTGCTGACATGTTGGCCGCAGCCGGTGCGTTCACGCTCCAGCAGCGCGGCCAACACCGCGGTCACCAGCCACATGCCCGAGGTCAGGTCGCCGATGGCGGTGCCCGTGCGCGTCGGGTCGCCATCGCCGAAACCGGTCAGGCTCATCAGGCCCGAGTAGCCCTGGGCGATTTGGTCGAAGCCCGGCCAACTGCTCATCGGCCCGTCGCTGCCAAAGGCATTGATGCTGCCCATCACCAGCCGTGGATTGCGGGCGCTGAGCACGTCATAGCCCAGGCCCATGCTGTGCAGGGTGCCGGGTTTGAAGTTCTCGATGACAACGTCGGCGTCATCGATCAAGCGCTGGACGGTGGCCAGCCCCTTGGGGTTGCGCAGGTCAATGCACATGCCGCGCTTGTTGCGGTTGCAGGATAGGTAGTAGGTGCTCACCCCTCGGTCGAAGGGGCCCCAGGTACGGCTCATGTCGCCCGTCGGGCCGGGCTCGATCTTGATCACATCGGCGCCCAGGTCTGCCAGGACCATGGTGCAGAACGGCCCCGACAGCGCGCGACTCAGGTCGACGATTTTCACGCCTTGCAAAGCTTGCATAGGGTTCTCCAGTGAAGAACGCTTGGTGGGTTGTGGTCCGAGTCTAGGCGCCGTATCTCATAAACTAAAAATATGATATTCCTCTGATCTCATCGGAAAATCATATGGCTCAAGAGGTACCCATGGACCTGCGCCAACTGCGCTACTTCATCAAGGTCATTGAGTGCGGCAACATTACCCGCGCCAGTGAAGCGCTGCATATTGCACAGCCCGCAATCAGTCAGCAGATGCGCAATCTGGAACTGGATATGGGCATGCCGTTGCTTGAACGCAGCGTGCACGGAGTGGTCGCCACGGCGGCCGGGCAGACCCTTTACCGGCATGCCGTCGAGCTGCTGCGCCAAGCTGATGGCACCCAGGAACTGCTGCGCCAGGACGCCGACTTCCCGCAAGGTAAAGTCTCGGTCGGCATGCCATCGAGCACCGCGCGCATGCTGGCCATTCCTCTGGCGCGCGCGATTGGCCGGCGTTATCCCGGCATCAAGCTGGAGTTGATCGATGCTCCCAGCGCCGAACTCGGGCGCCTGATCACCGTGGGACGGGTGGCACTGGCAGTCAACGTAGACGTGGTCGAAACCCGTGGCATGGCGTTCCAGCGCCTGTTGACCGAAACCCTGTACCTGGTGGCGTGGCCGGCATTTGAATTGCCCGATGAACCGGTATCCATCGAGGCCTTGGCAAAGATGCCGCTGGTGCTGCCCTGTGCGCCCAATACCATTCGCAATCGGGTCGAGTTTGCCCTGCAGGAGGCCGGCCTCAAATGCGAGGTTGAGTTTGAAGCCAACTCCACCGACCTGTTGTTCTCAGCCGTCAAGGCGCAGTTGGGTGTCACGATCCTGCCGTGGGCTGCGGCCCATGCCGAGTTGCCTCAGCACCGGCTCAAGCTGGCCAGGATCGATCATCGGCTGTTCAAGCGCGACCTTTCACTGTGCTGGCATGACACGGTGGTCGAGAGCAACGCGGTACAGAAGGTCAAGGCCACCATTCTTGAGCTGTTCGAGGAGTTCGGGCGCCAGCCGGGGTGGGCGGACGGGCAGTGACAAGAGGTCGGGGCTCGACGCGGGCGAATAAGCGCTACCATTGCCGCGCCTGGCCCACTGATCGGTTCAAATGAAGGAACAGAAGACATGATCGAAACCCGCCTGCTGCGCCAGTTCATTGCCGTGGCTGAAGAGCTGCACTTTCATAAGGCGGCGATCCGCCTGCACATGGCTCAACCGCCGCTGAGCCAGGCCATCAACCGCCTGGAGGGCAAGCTGGGGTTCAGCCTGTTCAACCGCAGCAAACGCGGGGTAAAACTGACCCCGGCCGGTGACGCGTTCCTGCACGCCGCCTATAGCACCCTCAAGGAACTGGAGCTGGGCATCGAACACGCTCGCCAGGTGTCCGAAGGGATCGCGGGCACGTTGACCGTGACTGCCGTGTCGATCAGCTACTACGAGTCGCTGCTCAGTAGCCTGCGCCGATTTCGTGAACACTTCCCCAAGGTGCAATTGATCATCAAGGAGATGCCCTCCTCCAGTCAGGCCAAGGCGATTGTGGCGGGAGAAGCGGACATTGCCTTCATGCGCAAGTTGCCGATTTCGGCGCAAAACGTCGAGTCGCGCCTATTGCTGGATGAAGAGATCGTGATGGCGCTGCCCGCCGATCACCCTAAGGCGGTTGCTGGTCAGATCGATTTGCGGCACTTCGCTGGCGAAGACTTCGTGTTCACCCCCCAAGCCCTGGGCACCGGCTATCACAGCCAGCTTATCGCCCTGTGTGAAACCGCCGGGTTTTACCCCAGGGTGGTGCAGGAGGCCGCGCAGATCCACACCTTGATCGGCCTCGTGGCCTGTGGCTTCGGGGTCGCGTTGGTACCGGAGTCGATTGCCCAGTCAATCATGCGCGACAAGGTGGTGTTTCGGCGGATCGGCCCCGTAAGCGCAACCCCCAACCCGGCAATCGGCCTGTATATGAGCTGGAACACCGACAACCCATCACCGTTGCTGGACAGTTTTATCGCCATGCTCGATTTCAATCCTGCCTCGGTGGCATCGACCTGGGGTTAGTCGTCGTCAAAGGTATCAGGCAGAGACTTTTATAGTATTTCCCAGCGGGCGAGCGGCGCCCCATCATCCCCTAAAGCCTCGCTCGCCCTCCTCCCGTCACTGAGTTCTTATGCCTGCCGTCATCTACATTTTTTCACTGTGTACCTTCACATTCGGCTTGTCCGAATTCGTCGTCGCCGGCCTGGTTTCGGCAATCGCCATCGACCTGCACGAGTCCATCTCGCAAGTGGGCTCGGCCATCGCGGCCTACGCCCTGGGTGCGGCCATCGGTGCCCCGGTCATCACCGCCATGCTGGCCACTTGGCGCGACAAAACCGTATTGCTCCTGACCGTGGCCGTGCTGGCCACCGGCAGCGTAGTCATCAGCCTGGCAGCAGATATCGTGACCCTGCATGGCGTGCGCTTCGTTATCGGCCTGGCGCACGGTGTATTCATGGCCGTGGCCTCCAACGCCGCGGTCAAGCTGGTTGACCCGCTACGGGCCGGGCGGGCGCTATCGCTGGTGTGGATTGGCCTGACCCTGTCGATCGCCTTTGGCGTGCCGATCGGTACCTTCTTCGGCAGCTACTGGTCATGGCGCATGGTATTCCTGGCAATTGGCGGCCTGGGCTTGATCAGCGCCTTGGGCCTGATACTGCTGATGCGCCAGCCACTCGCCGGCGCACTGCACAAAGAGCACGGCCTGAAACAAAGCCTCGCCGCCCTGCTGCAACGCGAACTGTTGATGGCTGCCAGCATCGCAATGCTGGTGAGCGTGGCGACGTTCTCATTTTTTACCTTTGTGTCGCCGTTCCTGCTGGATATCACCCGCGTCCAACCACAGATGCTGAGTTTTGCGATGCTGGTGTTCGGTGTCTGCTCCATCCTTGGCAACGTGCTGGGCGGTTACCTCGCGGATGCATTCGACGCCGACCGATGCCTGCTCGGCGGGTTGAGCGCATTGATGCTCAACCTCTTGGGTTTGTATGTGTGGGGCGACTCGATCATCGCCACCTTGATGCTGGTGGGGCTGTTGGGGGTGGTGTTCTTTGCCATTGTGACCCTGTCGACCCTGCGCTTGCTGCGCCTGGCACACCAGCATATCCCCCAATCCAGTGCAGTGGCTTCGGGGCTCAATATTGCCGCGTTCAACCTCGGCACTGCGCTGGGTGGCATCGGGGCAGGCTGGGTGATCAGCCAGTTCGGGCTGGCCTATATACCCATTGCGGGGGCCGGTGCGGCGTTAGTAGCCATGGGCGTGCTTGGGCTGCAGATGAAGCATGGACGATTGAGCAACCCCTGCCGCCCAACGGTTTTGTAGGAGCTGGCTTGCCAGCGAAAAACTCAAACACGCCACGTTTCGTCCGGTTGCCCGCGTTATCATTGACGATTTTCGCTGGCAAGCCGGCTCCTACAAGACGCTGCATTGATTGCATTGATGATGACTATCAAACCGACCGGCCTGTTTAATTGCCAACGCTGCTTCCTATAATCGCCTCCACATTCTCCCCCGGCCTGGCTTCAGGCTGCATTCCCCCCCGGATCTCAACACCATGCCAAGCGCCAGCCCGGCCCCTCGCAGTCTTCCCGAACATAATCAACAGAGTGTCAAACAGCAGTGGCTGGCGATTCTCTCGGTGGCCGTGGGCGCCTTCGCCCTGGTGACCAGTGAGTTTCTGCCGGTAGGTGTGCTCAATGATGTCGCCAGTGACCTGGGCATCAGTGCCGGTCACGCCGGGTTGATGGTGACCCTGCCCGGCATCATGGCCGCCCTCGCCGCGCCCTTGCTGTCGGTGTGCATTGGCACCATGGACCGTCGCTATCTGTTGATCGGCCTGACGCTGATCATGATCATCGCCAACTCGGTGGTGGCTTTTGCCAGCGACTTTGGCCTGCTGCTGTTGGGCCGCGTGCTACTGGGCATCAGCATTGGCGGTTTCTGGGCCACGGCCATCGCTCTCAGCGGCCGGCTGGCGCCCAAGGGCGTGGGCGTCGCCCAGGCCACCTCGATCATCATGGTCGGCGTGACCCTCGCCACCGTCCTGGGCGTGCCGGTAGGCACCTGGCTTAGCGGTCTGATGGGCTGGCGCATGACCTTCCTGATCACCGCACTGATGGGCATCCCGGTACTCCTGGCGCAGATCTTCCTGCTGCCGCGACTCAACCCGGAGAAAGCCATCCGCATCAGCGACCTGCCCGCCTTGTTTATCAACCCCCAAGCGCGGGTCGGGTTGATCGCGGTGTTGCTGATCGGCCTGGCGCACTTTGCCGCGTACACCTATGTCGCGCCGTTCTTCAAACACAGTGCCGGCTTCGACGGGCCGACAATCGGCTCGTTGCTCCTGCTGTTCGGCGTGGCTGGGGTGGCGGGGAATATTTTTGCCGGCTTTGCCGCCAACCGCAGCGTACGTCTGACCCTGTTGCTGGTGGCGCTGATGATCGGCACCAGCACCGCCCTGTTCCCCCACTTCGCCACCGGCATGACCGGCGCAGCCATGCTGATTGGGCTCTGGGGTTTTGCCTTCGGCGCCTTCCCGGCCTGCGCCAGTATCTGGATGTTTGTCGTGGCGCCCAAGGATGTCGAACGCGGCATGCCGCTCTTCGTCGCGCTGTTCCAGGTGATTATTGCCCTGGGCTCATTCTTCGGTGGACGGATCGTCGACCAGTTGGGCAGCTCGGTGCTCCTGAGCCTCGCCACGGTGCTGGTGGGCTTTGGTTTTGTGACGGTGTTGGTGCTGGGACGCAATGTCAGCAACAGCCTCGCGGCCCAGCCCTGCTAGTTTGAGCCCTCACGTGTGGCTCCCCCCATCGGCAGGGGGAGCCTATTCGATTTTACGAGACAGCCTGACTTTTGCTTTGCCGATGGGAAACTCTTGCGCTCCCGACCTCAATGCCAGGGAAACCCGGGTGTTTTGCGCGTCAACCTTCACCAGCAGGTCTATGTCTTTTTGTTGGCCCAGCTTCTGGAAAACATCAAAGATTTCTTTTTCATCGAAAGAGTCAATCCAGACGCCGTACCGACTGTTTCCATTGCGCCAATAGAAGCCGCAAAACTTAGGAATGGCCCTTTTTTCATAACGATTATCCAATAGAGCCTTGGCGAATATATTTTCCTGCTCACCGTTGTAGGCGCTGAATCCAAAATCCAGCCACTCGCCCTCCTGCAGGACAACCACAGGTCTCCAGCTATATTTTTCCCGGTAGACGCTATAGGTTTGCGGCGAAGGATAACCTTGCGTTTGTATTTTTTGCCGGACTTGCGCACTGAACGTTTTATAGGATGGATCATTCAACATCCGATCTGCATAGCCGTCTTTGAACATGTATTGGGCGTTGCTGTAGGCGCTTTCCTTGGTAATGGTTGTGGCCTGCGCCTGAAAGACTCCGACTTCCTTCTGGTTTCCCGCCCCGCTCAGCCAAAGGACCACCCGGCCCTGCGGTGCCAACCCGATGATAAAGGTGCTGTAGGTGTCTTTTTTATGGGTGTCCTGGTCGATAAAGCCTTCATCCAAGAGGCGCTTTATCTTCTCTTTGTCCAAAGCCCATTTACCGCTGTAGAACTTTCTCTCCACCAGTGAGTACCAGGTGAACTCCAGTTGATAGGGCACGCGCTTTTTTTCGATCCCGGTGGTCATCGTTCCACCCTGAGCCCCCCACCCGGTATTTTGCGTGCCCCAGATCGCATCAAAACCGTAGGTAAAATCCTCAGCGATGATGGCGCCCAGGTAAACCTCCATAGGGTATTCCTGTGGTGCAGATACCGTTCCCGACCAGCTGTAAGTTTCAGCCACGTCTTTACTCTGGCAAGCCGTTAAGGAAAAACAGGACAAGACAGCAACAATCACTGTCATCAGGCTTTTTATTTTCACGCACCGCCACCTCGTCATTGCCCTACAGGAACTTCGCCACTTGCTGCACTTCCCTCTCCCGGAATCAATACCATGCTCTGGGGCGAAGACAATGTAATACCCATTTCCTGAAGGCGGGCAAGCAGGATAAACAGCAAATCACTGCGGGTACCGGATACCGAGCGCGGGCTGTTGACGTAGCCGCTGACACCAATGACCAGGCCGTCCCTGGTCAGGTCCTTGAAGGTAACCGAAGGTGCGGGGGTAGCCAGAATCGCCTCATGCTCGGTAAACGACTGCATGAGCAGTTCGCGAACTTTCAACACATCGGTGTCCAGGGGCAATGTGAGGGTGATACTCACCACGCCGAGCGCGTTGCCCATGGTGACGTTGCGCACGTTCTGCGAGATGAACTGTGAGTTGGGCACGATCACCGTCGAGCGGTCGGACATCTGGATCTCGGTCGCCCTGACGTTGATTCGCCGAATATCGCCCTCGACCCCGCCCAGGCTGACCCAATCGCCGACTTTCACCGGCCGTTCGGTCAGCAGGATCAGCCCGGAGATGAAGTTCTGCACAATGGCCTGCAGGCCGAAGCCGATGCCCACCGACAAGGCACTGACGACCCAGGTCAGGCTGGTCAGGTTGATCCGCAGGGTCGACATCACCAACAGACTCAACAGCACAAAGCCCAGGTAGCCCACCAGGGTGACCAGGGACGCGCGCATGCCGGCGTCCATGTTGGTTTCCGGCAGCAGTCGCTCGCTGAGCCAGCGCTTCAAGGTACGCACGGCGAACAAGCCAATGACAAACATCAGCAGCGCAACGAGGATGTCCTGGGGAACAATATGCAGGTTGCCCAGGGTCTTGCTGGACTCTCCCAACTGGCTGAAGCCCTGGAGCAACTCGCTGGGGCTGGAGCCCGCCGGCAGGAAGGCCGCCATCACTGCGGTAAGCAGCAGCAACGTGCGGCCAACCCCGGCCAGCACCGTACAAGCCTGGGCCTGGTGCCGTGGCGACAGCCCCAATGCGTTGGCCAGTGCCAGGCCGCTGGGTTGCTTGGGCGACAGCAGGGTTTCACAAACGTCGCCGTAAAAGGCGATCAGCAAGTAGGCCGTCGCCGCCACGACGCTGACCCACAGCAGCTTGACGGTCAGGAAGTAAGCCAGGGACAGATAGCCCGTGAACAACGCCAGGACAATCACCGCCACCCAGATCGACGCGACAAAAGGCAGCATACCGGCGAGCCCGCCAGGGCGCTCCAGCGCAAGTTTTTTGCGCACGTGGCGCACGCGCAGCAACGCGGCGATAAAGATCAGCGACGTGGTCAGCGCCGTCAGGCCATTGAGCGCCACGGTCAACGCCAGGCTCGCGCCCGTGACATTGTTGATCCGCTCCTCGGTAGCCACCAGCATCAACGCCACCGCCAGAATCGCCGGGAAAGGCCCAAGGGCACTGGCAATCTCATCGGCAATGGCCGGCAACCGCCAGGACGGTCGCGGCAGCATCAGCAAGGCGCGTCCAAGGCCTGCAATGAATGCACAGAACGTGGCCAGGGTGACCAGATGATCGGAAAGCCGGGCCAGGTTCTCGCTCAAGACGGCATTGCTTTCCAACCCCCAGCGCATCAGCGAGACGGCGCCCATGATCGTCAGGATCGACGATAGCCCCACCGCCACCGCCAATGTGCTGCGCCGCAAACGCCCCTCAGGCAGCCAGCGGATCATCGCCCAGGTCAGCAGATGCTCAAGCAGTCGCCTGCCGAAGCTCCAGATCAGCACCGCCGCCAACAGCGTGCTGAAGAACGCCCAGCGGCGCTCGGGGCTGATCGCACTCTTGAGGGCGACAATGCCTTCGGCCTTGAGATTGTCCAGGCGTTGCAGGTCTTCCGGGGTCGGGCGGATCAAGGTCGACCAGAACGTCGGGCTAAAGGGAGTATCGGTACGTGAAGTGACCTGGGAATTGAACAGGTTGCGCCGCAGGTTGACGATCTGCGCAGCGAGCTCGCGGCTCGTCTGGCTCAGTTGTTTGGCCTGCTGCTCATCATCAAGCAGGCGGTTCTTTTGGCGCGTCAGGGCATTGCGCTGGTCGGTGAGGCTCTGCGCCTCCCCAGGCTGGGCCGCGCCCAATACCTTGAGTTGATCGTCAAGGCGCTCCATCTCGGTGGCGCGCTCAGTGAGCAACATGGCGGCGCGTTGCTGGACCTGCAATGCGCCCTGTCGAAACTCCGCCAGCTTTTCGTCACTGGTACTGATAGGCACGCTCTGGCGAATCAGCTCAAGCTGCTGGCTGAGCTGCTTGAGGTCGGCGTGTTCGGGCAACAGCGGCAAACTGTCGACGACTTCGACTGGCGCCGGGGTTGTGGCAGCATTTACCCATCCCGGCAGGCTGATAGCCAAAACCATGGCCAGCAAGGCCTGGCAGATGACGCCCCTATACATTCGCCGCATCAATTCACCCTTTTGTGTCTTTTTCCATTGGCATTATGGACCGCCAGGGTAGAACGGAAATTCCGCCCTGGCGGCAAAAGAGTAGAGGCGGCGTTTTCCTCTCAGTCAACCAGCGTGGCCTTGGGCGCCAATGCCCACGGCGCCATCAAGCGCTGCGGGGGTCTGGCAGGTCTTGCGCTTGAACACGAAGTTGCGGCACTTCTCGGCGAACTGTTGGCGGTTTTCCACCATGTCCAAGCGCATCTGCGCCAGTTCGTTTTCGCGACAACGTTCAATCTGCTCAAGGTCCATCTGAGCTTTACGCGCGCGATGCAGGGCGTACTTTTCATCGGTCAACGCAGCGCTGGCCTGCTCCAGCAACCATAGGCCAAATGCCCGCGGGCAGCGTGGACCGATGTCCTGGACCATCCCCCACTGTCGGGCCTGGAAGGTGCTGATCGGCAGGCACTCTTCGACAAGTTTATGCGCCACTTCACTGCCGACTGCACGCGGCAGGCTATAGGTCCAGTATTCAGAGCCATACAAGCCCATGGTTTTGTAATGCGGATTGAGTACCACGCCCGCCCGGGCGAACACGATGTCGGCCGCCAGCGCCAGCATCACCCCGCCGGCTCCGGCACTGCCCGTCAGTCCACTGACCACCAGTTGCCGGGCCGTCAGCAGCTCCTGGCAGACATCGTCGATAGCCTGGATATTGGCCCAGGCCTCCAGCCCCGGCACCTGGGCCGCCTGAATCACGTTGAGGTGCACACCATTGGAAAAACTCCCGCGCCCGCCCCTGATCAGCAGCACCTGGGTGTCCCGGGCCTTGGCCCAACGCAGCGCTGCGACCAGCCGCTGACACTGCTCGGTGCTCATGGCACCGTTGTAGAACTCGAAGGTCAGTTCGCCAACGTGACCGGACTCTTGATAACGAATCGGTTGATACGCCATCTCGTCGAACCCTTGGCTGGCAATCGAACCGTCCAGCACCGGTACACCCGCCAACTGCCCAGCAAGTACGTGACGGGCCGGCAACTTGAAGGTTTCCTCGCCGGGCTGGGCCTTGCGCTTGAGTGAGCCGATCCACAGGCTGTGATCGCCGGTCGCGACCAATACCGCGTCATCCTGCACCGCGAGGATTTCCCCTGGCGTACCGCGGCGCGAATCCAGGTGCGCGTCATACAGGTAATACTGGCCGCCGGCGAGGCTCGCCAACACACCGGGCTGGCCGTCGGCGGCGTCGATAGTGCGTTTGATGAATCGGGCGCAATCGTGCCAACTGAAGGTGCGATCGGCCTGCTTCATGTTCGGCTGCAAACGCCCAATGACGTCGGGTTGCGTGTAGTCGAGGGGTGTCGGCACGAAACCGCTGGCGAATTTCCCCACCACATCACGGATGCAATAGAGCGCAGCGTCACTCACCAGGCCGTTGTACAGCTCGGATTTACGTACATCGGCAGGCATGTCGAATTCGCAGGTCGACCAGATCGGACCAGCGTCCATTTCCTCCACCGCCTGCAGGGCCGTAACGCCCCAGCGCCGGACCTGCTGGGTAATGGCCCAGTCCAATGCGCTGGCGCCGCGGTCGCCGACAATCCCCGGGTGGATGATCACCACCGGACGATCCGCATTGCTCCAGAGTTGCTGCGGTACGCGGTCCTTGAGAAACGGGCAGATCACCAGATCCGCCGCCGATTCCTCGATCTGTCGGCATACCGTGGCTTCATCGGTGAACAGCACCACGCTGGGCTCGTGCCCCGACTGGCGCAAATCCAGCCAGGCCCGTTGGGTCAACCCGTTGAACGCCGACGACAACAAAATGATCTTCAATGACTGCATGACTGACTCTTCCTTGAGAATGCATGGCCGCAGGCTCCTTGAGCCATCCTTGGCCTTTTATGGAAACGCAAGAGTAGAGGGTGTATCAGAGGGGGTAGATGATCGAGATCAATCTTGTGCCAGCCAGTGTGGCTCGTGTGTGCGGATTAAATTTGGTCAGCGGACGCTATCATTTAAGGAAAACAATTCAGGCGTCTCGAACAGGAAACTCCAATCGAAAGCTAGTTCCTAGTTGACTGCTATCTACGGCCACACGACCACCATGCAGTTGCATAATTGAGCGAACGATTGCTAGCCCCAGGCCACCGGAATCGTCTGGCTGATTGCGTGAGGGGTCGCAACGGTAGAACCGATCAAACAGTCGAGGTAGATGTTGCGCTGAAATCGGCTGGCCTTGGTTGTGCACCGTGACTTCAATCCTGTCCTCCCACACCACACTACTAATAGTCACTGCTGTAGCAGGAGAGCCATAACGCAGCGCGTTGGCCAGCAAGTTAGCCAATGCTCTGCGGATCAAGGCAGGATCACCACGCAACTGATCATGGGCTTGATTGATCAGCGTGACATCACGCTCTTGTGCCACACCTTCAAAATACTCACACAGTTGCTCTACAAGATCGTGCAGGTTGATGAGCTCATCACTTACAGATGCATGCGACTGCTCGGTACGCGCGAGAAACAGCATGCTTTCGATCATTCGCGCCAGACGCTCATACTCTTCCTGATTGGAAACCAGCAGGTTCTGATAGTCCTCGATTGAACGACCATGCCTCAGGGCTTGTTGGGTATGCCCCATCAGGTTGGTGAGCGGGGTCCGCATTTCATGGGCGAGATCCTCTGAGAATCGTGATAGCTGGGCGAACCCCTCTTCGAGGCGTGCAAGCATTTTATTAAGCGCCTGGCTGAGCGCTTGTAGTTCACTCAGTTCGTTGAACTCATCCAGGCGCAGATACAGATGGTGTACATCGATTGCGGCAGCGCGCTTAGCCAGCAAACGCACAGGTCTTAAGCCTCGCTGACTGACCCACCCGCCGAGCACAAAAGCCAACAGCGAACCAACTGACATCGCGAGCCAGAGCTTGAGTCGGTAAATCCCCAGCATCTGCTCGCGCTCACTTAACAACTTGCCAGCAATCAGGGTCAGCCCGCGATCACCCTGCATGACATGCTGCCAGGCAAGCCGCACTGATACTGAAGAGTGGTCATCACCGAGCTGAGCCTGGGCTGCAGCAGGTAACTTGGGCAAGCTCATGCTTACGGGGTTGATTTCGATCAGCACCTGGCCAGTGTCATCGACAATCCAAAGCAAGTTGTCGCGATTGCCCAGCATGTTTTCGTAAAGTTTGGGCCGGTTTCGTAGTTGCTCGATGCTGTCACTGTCATTGATCAGCGCCTGCATGCGCTCCAGGCGCCCAAGCAGGGCCTGGTCATCGCGCCACGCGATTTCTCGCTGTAACGACTGATAAAGATAAAAACCAATGGAGCCCAGCAGCAGCGCACTGACTAACGCGAACATGACCGCCAGGCGCAAGCTCAGGGCACGCGCAAACAGGTTCAGGATTGCACCTCAAGCATGTAGCCGATGCCACGCACTGTGTGTATCAACTTTAGTGGGTAAGGATCATCAACCTTGGCGCGCAGTCGCCGGATGGCGACATCGACCACATTGGTATCACTGTCAAAGTTCATCTGCCAGACCTGTGAGGCGATCAACGAGCGCGACAGCACCTCCCCTTCACGACTGACCAGCAGGTGCAATAGAGCAAACTCCTTGTTGGTTAAGGTCAGGCGCCGCCCCCCGCGCGTAACCTTACGTCGCAACAGATCCAGGCTCAGGTCGGCAACCAAGAACTGCTCGACCTCACGGGGCGGTCCCCTGCGTAGCAGAGTACGTACGCGTGCCAACAACTCGGCATAGGAAAAAGGTTTGACCAGGTAATCATCTGCCCCTGATTCAAGCCCCTTGACCCGATCCTCCACAGAGTCCCTGGCGGTAAGAAAAAGCACCGGGGTTTGCCACTTGCGCCGAATAATCTGAAGCAATTGCCATCCGTCCAGGCCCGGTAGCATGACATCCAGAATGATCAGGTCGAACTCACTTTCCTGCGCCAGATACTGGCCCTCCAGGCCATCCAAGGCGACCTCAACCACGTAGCCCGATTCAGTCAGGGCTTTGTGGAGGTAGTCCGCTGTTTTCGCTTCATCTTCAACGACCAGGATACGCATCTCTTCCTCCAAAGCTGGAGCATAGGCTAGCGCGCCTCACCGTTTTTGGCACATTACATCTTGGTAATCATCGGGCAATCATTCTGACGCCATGCACTGCTCATCATGTCTGGCTATGACTCACCCAGACAAAACAAAAGGAAAAAGCATGCGTATAAGCCTATGGACTTCATTGCTGACGTCACTCGCAATGAGCTCTGCGCTCGCCGTCGCCGCCCCGGATCAAGTTGTGCCGCGTAACGATGTATCACTGGCAATGGCCAATGATTTGCTAAATGCCGCGCTGGCAGCGTGTCATGCCGATGGCCGTACAAGTGTTGCTGCAATTGTCGACCGTGGAGGCAATTTAGTCGCCCTGCAGCGCGACGATAACGTTGGCCCACACAACACATTAGCAGCCCAACGTAAGGCCTATACCGCCCTATCGACCAAGACGCCAACACGACTATTGGCAGAGCGTGCTCGCAGTACACCCGATGCTGAAAACCTCAACACCCTGAATGAGCTATTGCTACTGGGCGGTGGAGTGCCACTGTTATTTGAAGGGCAAGTCATTGGCGCTATCGGAGTGGCCGGTGCCGGTGGGGCAACATTCGATGAAGGTTGCGCATTAGTCGCTATCAACAAAATTTTACCTGCCGTTAAAAACTAAGGACGTCACCATGAATGTAATAAAAACTTTTTTCGCGGGCGTTGTATTGAGCGTCGTATCGTCATGGGCATTAGCGGCAGGAAACCCGCTCAGCGTGCATGTACTCAACTTACAAGATGGTTTGCCGTCCCCTGGCGTCAATGTCACGCTGGAAAAACAGGACGGCAAGAGCTGGAACATGCTCAACAGCGCAACGACAAACGAGCAAGGTCGTATTCCCGGGCTGTATCCCGATGGCCAGGCCCTGGAGAAAGGCACCTACCGTGTCACCTTCAAAACCGGTGAGTGGTTCAAGGCTCACAAAATCTCGAGTTTCTTTCCAGAGGTGCCGGTTATTTTCGAGGTAGACGGGACCGTTGCGCACTACCACATCCCATTGCTGCTCAGCCCCTACGGTTTCTCGACCTACAGAGGGAATTGAGCTTCTACCGAGCAGAGAGACAAGACCGCCCCTAATCTCAGGGGCGGCATTTGTGCTTGGTTGTTTGGCATCACCACCACTGTGTTTTCAGTACAGCGATTTACCTGCCACCAGACCGCGAGCGGCCAGGTTGCCCATCAATGCACGCAGGCCAAACGTCCAGGGTGTCGCCTCATTGCTGTAGGTGACGCGGTTGTGCAGAGCGCCCAGCAGGGGACTGGCGATGCGCACGCTATCGCCCTGTTTGTGGGTGAAGCCACTGCCCGGCTCTTCACGATCTTGCGTCGGGGCGAACAGGGTGCCGAGAAATAGCATGAAACCGTCTGGATACTGGTGATCGCTACCCACGGTCTGGGCCACCAATTCCAACGGATCGCGGCTGATCTTCTCCATCGAGCTGCTGCCGCGCAGGATGAAACCGTCATCGCCTTCGACGTCCAGCTCGACCACGCAGCAGCGCACATCATCCAGGGAAAAGCTTTCATCGAACAGGCGAATAAACGGGCCGATCGAACACGATGCGTTGTTGTCCTTGGCCTTGCTCAGCAGCAAGGCGCTACGGCCTTCGAAGTCGCGTAGATTAACGTCATTGCCCAAGGTTGCGCCGTGAATTTGCCCACGGCTGCTCACCGCCAGAACGATTTCCGGCTCAGGGTTGTTCCATTTCGACTTGGGATGAATACCGACGTCGTTGCCGCTGCCGACGGACGCAAGAACCGGGGCCTTGGTAAATATCTCGGCATCAGGGCCGATGCCCACCTCCAGATACTGCGACCACAACCCCTGCTCGATCAACATATCCTTGAGGCGCGCCGCTTGGGCCGAACCGGGTTTGATCGAGCTCAGGTTATCGCCGATGGCTGACTTGACTAGGCTACGTACGGTTTCGGCCTTGACCGCATCGCCCCCGGCCTGCTCTTCAATCACCCGCTCGATCATGCTCGAAGCGAAAGTCACGCCAGCGGCCTTGATCACTTGCAGGTCAACCGGTGGCAGCAGGTACGCCTGGGCAGGGTCTGAGCCCGATCCGGTGTTGGCCAACAGTGCTGCTGTGGTGCAGATGTATCGACCGCGAGTGTTGCGAACCGCCTCAAGCGGCGATGCACTTTCCAGTAGATCACTCAACGTTGCGAACGCTTCGGACAAATCAAATACGCCATCGGCGCGCAGTACGACTGGCGATGGGCCTGCTGTCTTCCCCGGCACCCAGGCTCGCCCGATAAGTGTCCCGTGCAAGCCATCAATCGGGAGGGTGTTTTCACAGGTCAATTTCGCAGTGGGCATAAGGCAATCCCTATCAATTGGATGTCGTCCGGGCAAAAACTAGTGGACTTGATTGATAAATCCCAATGACATATTTTCAGCATTTGATATCGTTTTGTTATCAATCAGGTTGAGTACCCTATGGAAAACGACGAGATTTCATTCGCCAGTGTCAGCAAGTGGCTGAAGATCAAGCATCTGATGCTGCTCGATACGCTGGCCCGGACCCGCAACATGCACACCACCGCCGAGCTGATGAATCTGACCCAGCCCGCCATCAGCAAGATGCTGCGCGACATCGAACTGTTATTTGGATTCGCCTTGTTCGAACGGCAGACGCGCAGCATGGCGCTCACTGAACTGGGTGAGTTTGTCGTCCGGTATGCGCGGATGACGCTGGACGACACACAGTCCTTCGTCGATCAGCTCAATAAAGTGCGCAAAGGTGGCCATGGTCACTTGAGAGTCGGCGCGATCTTCGCCGCGACGTCGGTGGTGCTGCCCGAAGCCATTACCCGAATCAAACTAGACCGCCCTATGCTGTCCATCGAAGTGATCGAGCAAACCAGCAATCAACTTCTGGAAATGCTCGAGCATAAGAAGCTGGATTTGATCATTGCCCGCTTCACCGATGAGCGTTATCAGCAACCGTTCGAATTTCGGACGCTAGGGCCCGAGCCTTTTTGCCTGGTGGTCAATAGCCGTCACCCCCTCGCGCAGCTCGACGAGGTGGCGACCGAACAACTGAGTGACTGGCCGTGGGTCATGTACCCCTTCAATGCGCCCATACGTCGCCAGATGGAAAGCGCCTTCATCGAATTCAACATGCGCACGCCGACCAACACCGTTGAAACCATCTCGATGCCCACTTTCCTGCAGCTCCTACAGTCGGGACCGATGCTCGCGTTTCTGCCCGAGTCCATGGTCCAGTCGCAGATTCAGATTGGCTTGCTCAAAGTGCTCAACACATCGTTCAAGGTCGAGCCGCAGGACTACGGCATCATCACACGCAAGAACGAACCGCTGAGCGAAGCGGCCCGTGAGTTTGCCGATACCTTGCTGGAGCTCGCCAGGTTGCGCCGCGAAGCCACCAAACATTGAATCTCCATTGCATGGCCAGAACGCCCAACCGATGAGAGAAAGTTATCAATCAATCCAAAGGTCTCATTAGGCAGCGGTGTCCGGGGGCTCTTATAGTGGGGCGACAAAGGTATGGCGCGGCCCATGTGCCAGCGACCTCCCACGCTTGATAGCCAGAGAGTCTGCGATGGAATTGATTATGAAAACCGGTGCAGCCGCCGTGCTGCGCCTCAATCCTCTGGACGATGTGCTGATCGCCCGCCGGCCCTTATTGTCGGGTGAAGTCCTCGAACCGCAAGGTGTGGTGGTTCGCCAGCCCGTCCCCGCCGGCCATAAGATCGCCTCGCACCGAGTCGAGGCAGGCCAACCGCTGCGTCGTTACGGGCAGATCATCGGGTTTGCCACCGAAGTAATCCAGGCCGGTGACCATGTGCATGTGCACAACCTGGCCATGGGCGACTTCGCCCGCGACTACGCTTTCAGCCACGATGTGAAACCCGAGCAGACGCTGAACGATGCGCCTGTATTCATGGGAATCGTGCGCCCGGATGGCCGTGTGGCGACACGTAATTACATCGGCATCCTGACGTCGGTGAATTGCTCGGCCACCGTGGCCCGCGCCATCGCCGACCATTTTCGCCGCGACATTAATCCGGCTGCGCTGTTGGCGTACCCTCAAGTCGATGGCGTCGTCGCCCTGACCCATTCCGCTGGTTGCGCCGTGGACCCCGCCGGAGAAGGCCTGGCCCTGCTGCGCCGGACATTGGCCGGCTACGCCACCCACGCCAACTTTGCCGCGGTGCTGGTGATCGGCCTGGGCTGCGAAACCAACCAGATCGAAGGGCTGCTCAGCAGCCAAGGACTGAGCCGCAGCAATACCCTGCGCACGTTCAGTATTCAGGACAGCGGCGGCACCTCCAAGGCGATCGCCAGCGGCATCGCCCAGGTCAAGTCGTTGCTGGAGGAGGCAAACCAGGTCAAGCGCGAACCGGTGAGTGCCAAGCATCTGGTCGTTGGCCTGCAGTGCGGCGGTTCGGATGGCTATTCCGGGATCACCGCCAACCCTGCGCTGGGTAATGCCGTGGACCGCCTGGTCGCTTGCGGCGGTACGGCGATCCTTTCCGAAACCCCAGAAATCTATGGCGCCGAGCACCTGTTGACTCGCCGTGCCGTCAACCGCGCCGTCGGCGAAAAACTTGTCGCACGGATTCACTGGTGGGAGGCGTATTGCGAACGCAATGGCGCCGAACTGAACAACAACCCGTCCGCCGGCAACAAGGTTGGTGGCTTGACCACGATCCTGGAAAAGTCGCTGGGGGCGGTCGCCAAGGCAGGCTCCAGCAACCTGGTCGATGTGTATGAGTATGCCCAGCAGGTCGGCGCGAAGGGTCTGGTGTTCATGGACACCCCAGGCTACGACCCGGTGTCGGCAACAGGCCAAGTGGCCGGTGGCGCCAACCTGATTGCCTTCACCACGGGACGTGGCTCTGCTTACGGTTGTGCCCCTTCCCCCTCGATCAAATTGGCGACCAATACCGCCTTGTGGAATCGCCAACGCGAGGACATGGACATCAACTGCGGAGAAATCGCCGAAGACACCATGACCATCGAAGCCTGCGGTGAAGCCATCTTCAATCTCATGCTGCGCATCGCTTCGGGCGAACGCAGCATGAGCGAACAGCACGGTTATGGCCAGAACGAATTCGTGCCCTGGCAGATCGGCGCCGTCACCTGAATCGACGGTCCCTGCTCACCTCCCCCGGCATCCCCTAAAGGGGATGCGACCCCACCCTTCTGGAGCCAGAAATGTCTACGATCACCGGCCACAACTACATCGGCGGCCAGCGCAGCGCTGCCGGCACTGTCATCGTCAAAAGCATTGATGCCAGCACAGGCGAGCAGTTGCCTTACAGTTTCCACCAGGCCACCGTTGAAGAAGTTGACCGTGCCGCCAACGCTGCGGCCATCGCGTATCCCGCCTACCGCAGCCTGAGCGCCGCCAAACGTGCCGAATTCCTCGACGCGATCGCCGATGAACTGGACAGCCTCGATGATGATTTTGTGGCGCTGGTCTGCCGCGAAACCGCATTGCCTGCTGCCCGCATTCAAGGCGAGCGCGGCCGCACCAGCGGCCAGATGCGCCTGTTCGCCAAGGTACTGCGTCGTGGGGATTTCTATGGGGGCGCGGATTGATCACGCACTGCCGGAACGTAAACCGCTACCGCGCCCGGATCTGCGTCAGTACCGCATTGGCCTCGGACCGGTGGCGGTGTTTGGTGCGAGTAACTTTCCCCTGGCGTTCTCGACTGCCGGCGGCGACACAGCTTCGGCGTTGGCCGCCGGTTGCCCGGTGGTGTTCAAGGCGCACAGCGGCCACATGGCCACCGCCGAGCTCGTCGCGGGTGCGTTGATTCGCGCCGCCGAAAAAACCGGCATGCCGACCGGTGTGTTCAACATGATCTACGGCGCCGGGGTTGGTGAAGCGCTGGTCACGCATCCGTCGATTCAGGCAGTGGGCTTCACCGGATCACTCAAGGGTGGCCGCGCGCTGTGCGACATGGCGGCAGCACGTCCACAGCCGATTCCGGTGTTCGCCGAGATGTCGAGCATCAATCCGGTGATCGTCTTGCCCCAGGCGCTGCAAGCGCGGGCCGAAAGCGTCGCCCGCGACCTGACCGCTTCGGTGGTTCAGGGCTGTGGTCAGTTCTGCACCAATCCGGGTCTGGTGATCGGTATTCGTTCGCCGCAGTTCAGCGCGTTCGTGCAGCAAGTGGCGCGCTTGATCGGTGATCAACCGGCGCAAACCATGCTCAACGCCGGTACGTTACGCAGCTATGGCCAAGGCTTGCAAAAACTCCTCGCGCACCCTGGCATAGAGCACTTGGCCGGCAACGCGCAACAGGGTAATCAGGCCCAGCCGCAACTGTTCAAAGCTGATGTCAGCCTTTTGATCGATGGCGATGAAGTCTTGCAGGAGGAAGTGTTCGGCCCGACCACGGTGTTCGTCGAAGTGGCGGATCAGGCGCAGCTCAGTGCCGCGTTGCGTGGCCTGCACGGGCAACTGACGGCGACCATCATTGGCGAACCGGCGGACTTCGAACAGTTCGGCGAACTGACCGCGCTACTGGAGCAGAAAGTCGGGCGAATTCTGCTCAACGGCTATCCGACGGGTGTGGAAGTCTGCGATTCGATGGTCCATGGCGGCCCGTATCCGGCGACATCGGATGCCCGCGGCACGTCAGTGGGCACGCTGGCTATTGACCGCTTCCTGCGCCCGGTATGCTTCCAGAACTTCCCGGACACCTTGCTGCCCGATGCCTTGAAAGATGCCAACCCTCTGGGTATCACGCGCTTGGTAAATGGGGTGAGCAGCCGCGACAGCCAGTAAACCTCTACCCCTTCCCATGCTCCTTGAGGTAACCCAACAGCTTGCTGACGGCGGCGGACAATGGCCGAGATTCGCGCGTCAGCAGGCCGATGTTGACCATGGTGATGGGCAACTCCACCGGGAGGATCGCTACCATGCCATAGCGCAGGTAGTGCTCCGCGACGTCGTTGGGCACCACGGCGATCATGTCCGACGCCTCGATCATTGAGGTGGTGGCCAAGATCGACGCGGTTTCAACGATGTCCAGCGTCTGCACCATACCCCCTGCCTTCAGCGCGCTTTCCACATGACGACGCATCGGGCTGCCGATCGGATGCAGAATCCAGGTCTGCGTCACCAAGTCAGCCAGGCTCAGTTTTGCCGCCGTGGCCAGTGCGTGCCCGGGACGTGCAATGACGCGCATCTGCTCGCCCTTTTCGAACAGTTGAATATCCAGGCCCTGGCTGTCGATCTGGTCCGGGAGCCGCCCCAGCACCACATCAAAATCGCCGCGAATCAGCGCCGGCAGCAGCGTGTCGCTGGTCCCGACTTCAATACAGATACGCACCTTCGGGTTATCCGCCTTGAATGCCAATACGCCCCGGGTCAACAAGGTCGGCACCGGGCCCATCACTGTGCCGATGCGCACCAGCCCCGAAGCACCGCGTGCCAGCTCCGCCAACTGCGCTTCGGCATGTTCGAACTCATGAATGGCCCCGTGGGCGTAATGAATCATCACTTCGCCATAGAGCGTCGGCTCCATGCCCCGTGGCAGGCGCTCGAACAACTTGGCGCCGAGGCGTTCTTCCAACTGCTGCAATAACAGGCTCGCGGCCGGCTGCGTAGTGTGCATCGCAGCCGCCGCGCGACGCAGGTTCCTGAACTCGCCCAGGGCATTGAGCAGTGCAATCTGGCGACTGGAAATTTTCAGCGGGCTGAAGGTTTTCGCTGGCGCCAGGCTGGCGAGCGTTGGGACTTTCGACGGCTCTGACATATCAATTTTAATATCCATCTATACGAATAGACGATTATGCCTATATCGCCGACCAACCTACAGTCGAACTTCCAAGTGGTCACCTATAAAAAGAGTTCTCCATGAGCATTCGAATCACCCACCTGAGCGTTCGCGACATTCGTTTCCCCACTTCCCGGTCACTCGATGGCTCTGACGCCATGAACAGCGCGCCAGACTATTCGGCGTCCTACGTGGTATTACACACCGATTCCCCAGAAGGCATGGAAGGCCATGGCCTGACCTTCACCATCGGCCGCGGCAATGAAATCTGTGTGGCCGCCGTGCAATCGCTGGCGCCACTGATCGTCGGCTTGACACTGGAAGAGATCACCGCCGACATGGGCCGCTTCTGGCACAACATCACCGTAGGTGACAGTCAGTTGCGCTGGCTGGGGCCGGAAAAGGGCGTGATACACCTTGCCACTGCCGCCATCGTCAACGCAGTGTGGGACCTGTGGGCCAAGACCGAAGCAAAGCCGGTGTGGAAACTGCTGGCAGACATGACACCCGAGCAACTCGTCGCCTGTCTGGACTTCAGCTATGTGACTGACGCAATCACGCCTGAAGAAGCCATCGCCCTGCTTCGTCGTCAGGCGCCCGGCAAAGCCACGCGTGAAGCTCAGATGCTGCGCGAAGGCTATCCCGGCTACACCACCGCCCCGGGCTGGCTGGGATACTCTGAAGAGAAAATGCGCCGGCTGGCCCGAGAAGCCGTAGCCGATGGCTGGACTCACTTCAAACAGAAAATCGGCGCCAACCTGGAAGACGACATGCGCCGCGCCGCGATCCTGCGCGAAGAAATTGGCTGGGAACGCACCTTGATGATGGACGCCAACCAAGTCTGGAGCGTTGATGAGTCGGTGGCAAACATGCGTCGCCTGGCCGCTTTCGATCCGTGGTGGATCGAAGAACCGACCAGCCCGGACGATATCCTCGGACACGCAACCATCCGCCAGCGCATTGCACCGATTGGCGTCGCTACCGGTGAACACTGCCATAACCGGGTAATGTTCAAACAGATGTTCCAGGCCCAGGCCCTGGATTTCTGCCAGTTGGACGCCGCGCGCCTGGGCGGTCTCAATGAAGTGTTGATCGTGTTGCTGATGGCCGCCAAGTTTGACGTGCCGGTATGCCCCCATGGCGGCGGCGTCGGTTTGTGCGAATACGTGCAGAACATCTCGCTGTTCGATTACATCGCGGTATCCGGCTCGCTGCAAAATCGTGTTCTGGAATACGTCGATCACTTGCACGAGCACTTCCTGGAACCCGTGGTGATTCGCAACGGCCGCTACATGCCCCCGCAACGGCCCGGCTACAGCATCGAAATGACTGCCGAAACGCTGGAACGCTACCAGTATCCCAATGGCCCGGTTTGGATTGATCTTGCCCAATCCTGACCGCTAAGCAGCAGCATCCGTTCTTACAACGGCACAGTGGCGCCCCTTACACTGGGCGCCATGACACGTGCACCCAACTCTATTAGGACTATAAAAATGACAATCCTAAGCCCCATCGCCGTGACCCAGGCCCCTGCTGCCTGTAACGAGCAGCGCTTGACCAACCTGCTGTTGCGCAGACTGATGCCGCTGCTGGTCGTGGTCTATGTCATGAGCTTTCTGGACCGTACCAACATTGCCCTGGCCAAAGCCAGCATGGGCATCGACCTTGGGCTTTCCGCCGCGGCGTATGGCTTGGGCGCAGGGTTGTTCTTCCTGACCTACGCGCTGTTCGAAGTGCCCAGCAATCTGATCATGCAAAAGGTCGGCGCGCGATTCTGGATTACTCGCATCATGATCACCTGGGGCCTGCTCTCGACGGGCATGGCATTCGTCCAGGGTGAAACCTCGTTCTATGTCATGCGCCTGCTGCTGGGCGTCGCTGAAGCGGGCCTGTTTCCAGGTGTCATGCTTTACCTGACCTACTGGTTCAACCGCGAACAACGCGCCCGCGCCACGGGGTATTTTCTGCTCGGTGTTTGCATCGCCAATATTCTCAGTGGCCCGCTGGGCGGCGCCCTGTTGCAGCTCGACGGTTGGCTCGGCTGGCATGGCTGGCAGTGGTTGTTCGTACTGGAAGGTTTGCCAGCCGTGGCGCTGGCCTATGTAGTATGGAAGAAACTGCCCGACGGCCCCGCCTCCGCGTCCTGGTTGTCGGCGGCTGACGCTCGGGAAATCCAAGCGCGCTTGGATGCCGAGAGCGACGACGCCCCACAACAAACCCGCCTCAGTCAGATGTTGCGCGATAAGCAAATCTGGCTAGCGATCGCCGTCTACTTCGTGCACCAGATCACCATCTACACCGTGATCTTCTTCTTGCCCGGCATTATCGGCAATTACGGTTCATTGACACCGCTGCAAATCGGCCTGCTGACCTCCGTACCGTGGATCGCCGCCGCCCTGGGTGCCGCCACTTTTCCACGTCTGGCCACCTCACCGCAGCGGTGCCGACGCATTCTATTCTTTGGCCTGCTAACCATGTCGGCCGGACTGCTGGTGGCTTCGTTTTCCAATTCCTATATTGGCCTGATCGGTTTTTCACTGACGGCACTGATGCTGTTCGTCGTGCAGTCGATCATCTTTGTTTTCCCCTCCAGTCGCTTGAGTGGAACCGCCCTGGCGGGTGGCCTGGCGTTCGTCACAACGTGCGGTTTGTTGGGTGGCTTTGTCGGCCCATCAGTGATGGGGCTGATCGAACAGACGACAGGTACCACGCGCAATGGGTTGTGGGTAATTGCTGGCTTACTGGTCGTTGCGGCGCTGGTCAGCACGCGCTTGCGACAGGGCCAAGAGCAAACCGCTACTTGAGAGGTCAAGGCAGGAAGCTTAGGGGTTGGTCACATGCGGCCAACCCCGCCGTGAAGATGGAAATGAACATTTACTGCAGGAGTCGCCGTCTGTTCATGAGCGGCGCCACACTCACAAACTCCACCGCCTATAAATGCAAAAAAAAAAAGCCACTCGATTGCAGACTGTGTGAAAACACAACCTGCCAATGTCAAAAACAAATGCCCCGACTTGTCGGGGCATTTGTTTTTCTAACAGGCGGAACGAAAAAAGGGCCTTTCAGCCCATCAATGCCATCAACTGATGGGCGCCCATCACCTTGATCGCTCTTTTCAGGTTATAGGCCTGCACTGCCAGTGCCATTTCGGCTCTGGCGCCTTTCAGTTGTCGCAGCAAGAACCGGCCATTGCCAAATAGCCATTGCTTGAGATTGCCGAAGGGGTGTTCGACGATGGATCGTCGGCTGACCATCATCTCGGGGTGGGCCTGCATTCGCAGCTTCATCCGTTCAAAAGCGGCTTCATGAGCATGGCGTGTGAGATAACGGCGGCTCGCTTTGGTGCAGCGGCTTTTTAACGGGCAAACGCTGCAATCGGCGATAGTCGCCTGATAAATCCGGTCGCCCTTGCTCATCTGCTTGAGCGTTAGCATCTTGCCGGTAGGGCATTGATAAGCGTCGCTTTGCTCTTCGTATTTGAAGTCCGTGCGATCGAAAAACTCAGTACCGCCACCTTGATTGTTGACTGACCGATTAGGGGGCACGAACGGCGTGATACTGGCGTCTTCACAGGCCTGAAACTGTTCGCCATTGGAGTAGCCGGCGTCGGCAGTGACGCTTAATTGCGATTGCTGTAATTGGGCTTTAGCGGCTTTTGCCATCGGCTCAAGCTGCTGCCGATCTGCGCCATCTTGAGTCACCTCATAGTGCAGAATCAGACAGTGTTCAGCGTCCACGGCGCTTTGGATGTTGTACGCCACGAACTTGCCAGAAGGCGTACGCATTTTTTGCGCATCGGACTCGCCCACAATGTGTTGAACCAGACCTTGAGCTTCCATTAGCACCTGGCAGGTCTGGTTATTGGCCTTTTTTACCTGCAACTCCCGAAGCGCCGCCTGCACCGCTGAGCGGTCAATGGACTCCCCTTCCTCGCCATGATCCGCCTCATCGAGCTGCGCCAAATAGCGTGCAATGCGCTTCTCGAGCGCCGCTTCCTGGTGTTTGAGCTTTTTCGGCGTCATGTGCTTTCGATTCGAAGCCACTGCCTGAAACTTGCTGCCATCGATGGCCACCAGCTCGCCAGCAATCAGGCCCGCGTGTCGGCAAAACTGAACAAAGGCGCGGCAGGTGGCGCTGAACGCCGCACTGTTGTCGCGGCGAAAATCAGCGATGGTTTTGAAGTCAGGGGCCAGTCGGCCCAGCAGCCACATGACTTCAACGTTGCGCTGACACTCGGCCTCGAGTCGTCGCGACGAGCGAATACGCTGGAAATAGCCGTACAAGTAGAGTTTGAGCAGATCGGCAGGATCGTATGAAGGGCGTCCCGTGGCCTTGGGTCTGGCTTTGTCGAAACCCAACTGCTCAAGGTCCAGCAGGGAAATGTAGGCCTCGATCACCCGAACCAGATGGTCATCGGGGGATAAGTTCGTCCAGCGAAAGTGGAAACAGCGCGCTCTGGGAGCGGTCTTCACCTTGGATATAGCGCATAAGCAAAATGCCCGTATCTTGCGATACGGGCATTTTCTTTAACCTGCCAGCAGATTGCTAGGTTTTCACACAGTCTGCGATTGAGTGGCTTTTTTAATGTTTGGAGCGGGAAACGAGACTCGTATCTGGCGTCCGACCCATTGAAATCTAAGGGGTTTCATTTCTTTCCCAAGCAGGAAAGTACTTAATTCTGGACTTTTTTCGTAGCATCTCAAGGCCAAAAAATTGATCGAACAGCGGCATTCATGATGCCTGAAGCCGTAGGCGCTACTGGATGCTCATCCCCCCATGCAGCTATCAACGGACAGATGAGCTCAGGATTAATGTTTAACCTTCAAAAGAACAGCAACACCGAGGACAGCGGAAAGAATAGAACCCATAAGCACTCCAACTTTCACCTCATCGACCAAATGCGGGTTATCCGGGAAGGCGAGCGCCCCGATGAACAGACTCATAGTGAAACCAATGCCGCACAGCAGCGCTACACCGTACAGCTGAGACCAATTACATTGCTCAGGCAGCTTGGCCAGCCCTGCGCGAATCGCCAGCGCAGCCAAACCAAACACACCAATTTGCTTGCCTAGCAATAGCCCAAGCGTTACCCCCAGAGGTACCGGGTCGATCAGGTTATTGGGCGAGATACCAGCAAGAGACACACCCGCATTGGCAAAACCGAAGATGGGCACAACGGCGAAAGCGACCCACGGGTGCAGCTTTCCTTCCAGGTAGATGAGCGGCGATTTGCGCTCGCTGCTCGCCGCCCGCATCGGAATGCACAGTGCGAGAATGACACCGGCCAAGGTCGCGTGGATACCCGACTGAAGCATAAAGAACCACAGCAGACCGCCCGCTATCAGGTAAGGCGAAAGCCTGGTCACACCGCATCGGTTAAGCATGACCAGGAACACAATAACGGCCAGTGAGGCCAGTAGCATGCTGACGGACAAGCCGCTGGTGTAAAACAGCGCGATGATGAGCACGGCACCCAGGTCATCAAGAATCGCCAGCGCAGACAGAAAGATTTTCAACGAGATGGGCACACGTTTACCGAGCAGCGACAGTACGCCCAAGGCAAACGCAATATCGGTCGCAGCCGGAATAGCCCATCCCCCCAAGGTTTCGCCATTACCCCAGTTGACCGCAATATAGATCAAAGCAGGTACCAGCATACCGCCTAGCGCGGCGAACCCTGGAAGAGCGCGCTGGCTCCAGTTCGATAACTGGCCGACCAACATTTCACGCTTGATCTCCAACCCCACCAGCATGAAAAACACCGCCATCAGACCATCATTGATCCAGTGCTCAATCGAGAGGCCAACGACTTTTACGTGCAGTGACGAGAAGTAAATGCCTGCCAACGGGGAGTTGGCGACGAGGAGTGCTATCAAAGCAACGGCCATGAGTATCAGGCCACCCGCTGATTCCGCGGCCAGGAATCGGGAGAAAAAAGCACGCGTGGCGGGTGATTCCCGATGGCCGTGGGGTTTATCCGGACGTGAAGATTTCAAGCTCATAGGCACAGTCACTCCGCGCGGCGGCCCGACCTGCGCTGAATTAAACCTGCCCTCCCGCGTTTTGCGGTGACACCCCCTTGTCACATTCTACATGATGCCCGCCATGGTTGAATAAATGCTTGGAACGATCAACGCCTTTTAGCTATCGAACAGCCGAGCGGATGACCTCAACAAGCATATAGCGGTGACATTTTCGACCGCGCGGCGTTGCAATAAGCAGGTTTTGCCGGTTTTGCCCTCAAAGCTTGTTAGGATAAAGGCGCTTACATCTCGTTTTACCATAGGAACAGCGGGGAAAATGACAACCGCACGTTAAGACGTGCCAACAACAAGGAGATTCTCATGGTTGAAAAGCCTACGGATGATCGGCCTAACACCCCTCACGTCCCCAGTGAGGACGGTATTCCTGCTCCTAGTGGGGCTGCCAATCTGATCGACACTGACTATGTCATCGGTCAAGACAATATCAAGGGAGAGTTTTCGTTCTCGCTCGATATCCACGGCAAAGTATTCATCATTTCAGCCGCCACAATTTTACTGTTCGTGATTTTGACATTGGCACTGCAGAATGAAGTAGAACCCCTCTTCAGCGCTATCCGGAACTGGTTAACCAGCCACCTCGCCTGGCTCTTCATGAGCATTGCGAATGTTTTTGTGGTGCTGTGCATTGCGCTGATTTTCTCCCCGCTGGGAAAGGTGCGTTTGGGCGGCAGAGATGCCAAACCAGACCACTCCTACGTCGGATGGTTTTCAATGCTGTTTGCCGCGGGCATGGGCATTGGGTTGATGTTTTATGGCGTAGCCGAACCCATGTCGCATTACGCGGCGTCCATGGGAGGCGTGACCGTCGATGCGAGCGGAGTGCGTACGGACTGGGCGCCGTTGGGCGGTGCAGCAGGCGATATGAAAGCATCCGCCGACTTGGCAATGGCCGCTACGATCTTTCACTGGGGACTTCATCCCTGGGCGATCTATGCGATTGTGGCGTTGTCCCTGGCATTATTTTCTTATAACAAGGGCTTACCGCTTTCGATACGCTCAATTTTCTATCCACTCTTGGGTGAACGCGTTTGGGGCTGGCCGGGGCATATCATCGATATCCTCGCGGTATTCGCCACGCTATTCGGGTTGGCAACCTCTCTGGGCATTGGTGCAGAACAGGCTGCCGCGGGGATTGAATATCTCTTCGGGATACAATCGACGAATCTCAGTAAAGTCGTGCTGATCGTTGGCATTACCTTGATCGCGCTGTGGTCCGTCCTTTCCGGTTTGGACAAGGGCGTCAAAATGCTTTCCCAGATCAATATGGGACTCGCATTGCTCTTATTGGTGTTTATCATCGTAGTGGGGCCGACCCTGGCCATCTTCACAGGGTTCTTCAAGAACCTGGTGACGTATGTTGAATACCTGCCGGCGCTGTCAAATCCATTCGGCCGCACTGACACCCAATTCACCCAAGGCTGGACGGCCTTCTACTGGGCGTGGTGGATCAGTTGGTCGCCGTTTGTAGGGATGTTTATCGCGCGCGTCAGTCGTGGTCGAACGGTCAGAGAGTTTCTGATCTCGGTCTTGCTCGTCCCCTCAGTGGTGTCTGTGCTGTGGATGACAACGTTCGGCGGAACGGCCATTGACCAAGCGACCTTACAGGGCCTGACGGGCGTCAAGGATGCTGTGCTGGAACTGAAGTTGTTCGCCATGCTGGGGGAGTTGCCGCTTAAAGAGATCACCTCATTCCTGGGCATCGTTCTGGTCATTGTGTTTTTTATTACCTCCTCGGACTCAGGCTCTTTGGTAATCGACACGATCACCGCCGGTGGCAAGGTGGATGCGCCGGTGCCTCAACGTGTGTTCTGGGCGGTGATCGAGGGGGTGATTGCTATTGCTCTCCTGTTGGGCGGCGGTCTTGTAGCACTGCAGGCAATGGCAGTGTCCACAGGGTTGCCTTTCGCAATCGTTCTAATGCTCGGATGCATATCCCTCGTGAAAGGACTGATGTCTGAGCCTCGTTAGCAAATAGGGCTGGCGCTGTCGGCGCACAGCAAACACACCCGTGACGCCATCGCCTGCGCAGATGGCGTCAGCCTGAGTACCGCTAGCGAGTCAATGCCCATTTGCTCAAGGCGCAGGGTGACGGCAGACCCAACCCCCGAATGCATCTCAAGAGCGAGATCCATCGGGCTAAGCGTAGGCCTCAGGCATGTCCGTCAGACAGCCGCAAGCGTTTCACTATCTAGCGGTGACTCAGTTCCATAACTCACCAACAGGCGTGGACGTCGAGTAATGAGTCGCTACCTGCGCCTGCAACAGTTCTGCGGTTGCCAGGGCATCGGTTAACGCATGGTGCGCGTGATAAGCCGGAAGGCCAAGGCGCGCTCGGCTATCCGCCAGCCTTATGGACTGTTGTGAGCGCCCCATCAGTCGGGCGAACCACCCGCGCTTTTGCCGGTGTAGTCGGGCTTCTAACTGCATCGTATCGATGACCGGGAACTCAAACCCCTCCCCTAAATGCCTACGCACTGCCTGATCCAAAAAGGCCCGCTCAATATTCCGATAATGGACGACCATCACCTTGCCTGCCATGGCCTCCAGCAACGGGGCCAGCACCTGCTCAAAGGTGGGCGCATCTGAAATTTCAGCATGGGTTATGTGATGAAACGTCACTGACTTTTCATTCAGCTCGGACGCTGGTTTTATTACCCAGTAAAGCGAGCTCCCACAATAAATGCGCTGCAGCGTGAACGGCATTAGCCCGATGCTCACAATGCTGTCAGCCTGTGCATCAAGGCCGGTGGTTTCCACGTCCATGGCCAGCAGTTGCACGCTGTCAATGGATGCCTGTGCCGAGACCGCACCGGCTTGATAGAACTGTCGCAGGCGGCTGTTAACGGCATTGTCTGCCAGGGTCTCGAACCTGGAAGACCACTCCAGCACTTTATGATTGGGCTGCGCTTTCACGTGTTTCATGACGACAGGCGACCCTTTGACGGATAACGGAAGCGCAAGAAATTCTGGCCATTACTCAAGACCTGAAACGCCTCTTTGAGATTATGTCGTTCACTGTTGGAAAAGCGTTCCGGCTCGACGTAATTATTGAGCGCCGCTCCCTGCTCCAGTGCGTCAACCTGATGTCGAATTCGCACCATCGACAGGAACTCCAGCGCGTATCGCAGTTGCTTTAATGCTTCAGGCGGAATGACGTTGCTGTTTGCGATGGCGTCCATACGATCAAATGAATTCTGCGCGGTGCTGCCACACGCGAGCGCATGGATGCGGATCAGGTCTGTCAGCGGTGCGGTACCTCGCCCCTTCAGGTTGATGATCCGTTTGTGCTGCCCGTCTGTCTCCACCACAAAGGTCCGGAAAAAGCCCAATGGTGGTGTCCGGTTAAGGGCAATTCGAGCCATGGCACTTAGAAAAACAGGATGTGCGCTGGATTTTCGAGCACACAGCACCTTCAGTTCCTGAACAAGCTCGAGCTCGCCAAACACACCATCCAGATCGAAAAAAATACAACTATTGAGCAACGTCGTCGGGTTAGGCTTTTCGATCCACTGATCAAAATAACTTCGCCATACCTTCAACGGCTGACGCCACTGGTCGTTCGTCGCCATGATCCCGCCCTTGCAATAGCTGTAACCGCACGCGGCCAGGCCATCACTCACGAACGTCGCCAACGCTCGGAAGTAAGCATCGTGCTGGATCGGATCGAAGCGGTCGTCGAGCACCAGGGCATTATCCTGATCAGTCACCAATAACTGCTCATCACGCGCCATGGAACCCAACACCATAAAGCAGTAAGGCACCGGAGGCGGCCCCAGTTTTTTCTCTGCGAGCTCCAGCAAACGTTGGGTAAAGGCCCGGCCAATACCGGAAATCGCGCTACCAATCATGTGCGCCGTCGCGCCGTCACGCACCATGCGGATGTAGGTTCCGCGCAGGTCACGCAAAAGCGATTTAAGGCCGTCGACCGAAGTCTGGTTAGAAATTCTGTTTACCAGGTACAAACTGCTGTGTGACTCGTAGCGGATGATATCCGACAGGTTGATCAGCCCAATCGGATGGCCATGATGGACCACCGGCAGATGGTGAATATTACGGCGTAACATCACCAGCATCGCTTCAAACACTGAGTCGTCTGCGCCTATCGTTACCGGCTCGGCCGTCATGATGTCTCGGGCAGCCGTTTCGTCAGCGTTTCGGCCGACCGCGACAACGCGTGTGCGAAGGTCCCGATCCGTCACGATCCCTTGGATTTCAGCCGCCTGCAAGCCCGCTGATGACATCACTAGAACGCAAGAAACGCTTTGTTCTGTCATGATTTTTGCCGCGTCGCCGACGCAGGTATCCGACGTGACCCATACCAAGGGCCGAGAGATAAGGCCTCGGCATTTGAGCTGAATAAGCTCACTGGCACGCCCCTGCGCCTCAACGGCGGTCTTGAGCCTGGAGTGCCCCTCCGCTTCAACGAAGTCGGCGAACGCATCATGCTGCGCGCACAGGTCGGCGAAGACGTCGGCGGGTATGTAATAAATCAGGCTATCTTCTAAGGCTCTGGCGGGAAAGCGCACCTTGTTACTGCGCAACAAACCGGCCTGACCGAAGAGGTCGCCTTCGACAAGTCGGTTGTAGAGTTCGCCATTGCGCCGGTAAATCTCCACCGCACCGCTACGTACATAGTGCAAGTCATGAATGATCGCACCCGCTTCAAGGATGTCACTGCCGGCCTTGAAATAACTCACTTCTACCCGCCGAGCGATGGCGTCTACCGATTCCTTTGGCAGCGTATCAAATGGAGCGAAACGATAGAGGTGGTCGCTAATCTCCTGTAACTCGATTTGCATGAAACCTCGAAATGCTGAAAAGAATTAAAGTTGCGAGCGCCCCGCATGGCAAAGGGCAGTCGTCTTTCTGTGTGGCCCACCACATCACATCCCGATACGAGGATCAAGCGCCACGTCTGATCTACGCTATGAGTGGCAACAACTGCTGCGCAACGGCTGGCCGTCATATTTGCAATACCGGCAGGCGCGGCATTCACTGAATGCACAGCACAGGCGGCGGTTATTTCTGAACGCTCAAAGGTATTTGCGATCAGCATTGCCGAGGGTTCTTTCCTCATCCTGCGCTTTTGGAGCCGGTCAATGCTGGACATTATTGCGATCTTCCTTTGCATCACAGCAGTACTCGCCTATCTCAATCGGCGTTACGTAGGCCTGCCATCCGCCATCGGTGTGATGGGCATTGCCTTGGGCCTGTCACTGTTGAATATGGCATCCGATGCGCTGGGTTTTCACGCCTTGCATACCCTTGAGCAATCGCTGGTGGAGTCCATCGACTTTTCCGAACTGCTGATGCAAGGCATGCTGTCACTGCTGCTCTTTGCTGGCGCGCTGCATGTGGATCTGTCGGAACTGCGGGCCTACAAATGGCAGGTTGCATCCTTGGCAGTGGTAGGGACAACGCTCTCAACATTGATCATCGGCTTTGGGCTCTGGGCGCTGTTGTCTCTTACAGAAATGCAGCTACCGCTCTCTTATTGCCTGGTGTTTGGCGCGCTGATCTCCCCCACCGACCCCATCGCAGTGATGGGCATTCTGAAATCCGCCGGCGCGCCCCATAGCGTGGAACTGGTCATTTCCGGTGAGTCACTGTTCAACGACGGTGTGAGTGTCGTGCTGTTTTCGCTGATCGTCGCAATGATTGCCAGCGGGGAGACACCCTCGGTTATCGGCGCATCGCAGCTGTTGCTGACGGAAGCCGGAGGCGGTGCTCTGTTAGGCGCCTGCGTGGGCTATATCACTTACAGAATGCTCAAAAGTATCGACAGCTATCAGGAGGAAGTGCTCATCACCCTGGCCGCTGTTCTCGGCGCCTATGCACTCGCCACTCAGTTCCATGTTTCCGGCCCATTGGCGATGGTGGTGATGGGACTGATTGTGGGTAACCAAGGGCGCTCCCATGCCATGTCCGAGCAGACTGAAAAAAACCTGGACATGTTCTGGGAACTGATCGATGAAATACTCAACGCAGTGCTATTTGTATTGATCGGGTTGGAAGTCGTTTTGATCCAGTTCTCCAACCCATTGCTCACCACTGGCCTGCTGGTCATATTGCTGACGTTGTTATCACGATTGTTGACTGTAGGGGTTCCCATTGCGGTATTGGGCAAACGCTTCCGCCTACCGGAAGGTGCCTGGAGTGTGATGACCTGGGGCGGCCTGCGGGGCGGGATATCGGTGGCATTGGCGTTGTCGCTGCCCCCAGGCGCGGCTCGCGATATCGTGGTTTCCCTGACGTATCTAGTGGTCGTTTTTTCTATCCTGATCCAAGGCATGTCTATCGGTAAATTGGTCAAGAGAGTCATTCCGTGTGCTGCAAACAAAGACGCTGGATGAACCCTTGGCCAGACGACAGACTCCATTAAGGATAATTAACTCACCGCCTTCGTTTCCCTGAATCCGTGCGGTGGGTCCCATCGTGTTATTTGCAAAAGGTATAAAAAATGCTCGCACGCTGGCGCTGGGTGCTACACCAATTGACCAAACGGCTGTGGTTCAGGGCGAGTCTGTTTTCCTTGCTGGGTATTGCGACCGCGTTACTCGCCGTTGTCTTCAAGGACTACATTCCCGAGTCGTTGCCCGCCCGCATCGGTGCCGACGCCGTCGATAAGATATTGGGCATCATTGCCTCAAGCATGCTCGCGGTGACGACCTTTTCGTTAAGTACCATGGTCAGCGCTTACAGTGCAGCGAGCAGCGGCGTGACGCCCCGTGCAACCACCCTGGTGATGGAAGACACCACGACACAAAATGCCCTGGCCACCTTTATCGGCTCATTCCTGTTCAGCCTGGTGGGGATCATTGCGCTGAGTACCGGCGCCTACGGTACACAAGGGAGGGTTTTGCTATTCGCGGTAACCATCGCCGTGGTCATTCTGATTGTCTACACGCTGCTGCGCTGGATCGATCATTTGTCCAAGCTTGGGCGGGTGGGAGAAACTATTGACCGTGTCGAGCAAGCAGCCATTGATGCCATTAACCATCGGGTCCAATGGCCGCATTTGGGGGCAGCCGCCTACCCTAACGAGTCAGTGATCCCCAGTTCTGCGCTGATCATCACAAGCCTCCACACGGGGTACGTCCAGCACATTGACGTTCAGGCGTTAGGCGCGATAGCCAAAGCAGACGAGATACAGATATTCATGGACGTCCTGCCGGGAAGCTTTGTGCATGTCGGCATGCCGCTCGCAAGAACCGTTAGCTTGAGCAAGGCACGCGGGGAGGAACTGGCGTCGAGCAACGAAAAAATCATCGCTACCCTGGCTATCGGCGTGCGTCGAACGTTCGAACACGACCCCCGGTTCGGCTTGTCAGTATTGTCGGAGATCGCCTCCCGCGCCTTGTCGCCGGCCGTCAATGACCCCGGCACCGCCATTGACGTCATTGGGCGCGGCGTCAGAAGCCTGACATGTTGGGGTACACCTAAAGAACCCGCCGCGAAAATCGACGCTGACTGCCAGCACGTTTACCTGCGCGGTTTGACCGTGGATGACCTGTTCGATGACTTCTTCGCACCGATTGCCAGAGATGGCGCGGGTCTAGTGGAAGTCGACCTGCGCATGATGAAGGCCCTTGTAAGCCTGGCACAGATAAACCCGGCGATGTTCAGGGGGGCATGTACCCAGCACGCAGAACTGCTGCTCAAGCACGCGAACACTGCGCTTGTACTCGAAGAGGACCGGCACAAGCTCAGAGCAGCCGCGCGACCGCTGCTGCACTGACCCAATCTACGTGTTGACTTTTTGCGCGGCGGCGCCACTGCCGTCCGATTGCAGAAAGCCACGCGCCAACTGCTGATAGAGCTCGGGGCCCATCCTGGCACTGACTGCTTTGGCAATCAGTGCAACAGCCATCAGACTGATGACCATGCCATGGCTGTCGATCATCTCCATCACGATGATTGCAGAGGTGATCGGCGATTGCGTGACTGCTGCCAGAAACCCCACCATGCACAGTGCAATGATGGGCTGTGCCGCCAAGGCGAAGTATTCAGCGACATTGGCACCGACAGCGGCGCCTACCGCCAAAGAGGGGGCAAAAATACCGCCCGGTATGCCGGAAAAATAAGTCACGACGGTCGCAAGAAAACGCGTAATCGGAGCGTGCCACGGCAAACCAACATCGGACACGATGATCTGGGAGGTGATCCCGTAACCGCTGCCAAAGGACATCCCACCGCTGAGCCAACCGAGAATCGCCACGATCATGCCGCAGCCACCTGCGAACCAGACTGGATGCAGGCGGCGCCATTCCCAGACGACAAAACTGCGATACCGCTGTGGCCACAGGAGCATCCGACTGAACAACCCCCCCATAACGCCACAGCCAATACCAATCGCCAGTACCGGAACAACGATATCGAGATTGGCCTCTTGTACGTCGAAGTGCCCGAAATAGTTGTAGTTGCCCTGCAAGGCAATTGCGACCATCCCCGACAAAATGATCGTGCTGAGCAACACCCCGCTGGTGCGGGTTTCCAACTTGCGCCCCAGCTCCTCTACCGCAAAGGCCACACCGGCCAAGGGCGTGTTGAAGGCGGCGGCAATACCCGCCGCGCCACCGGCCAGGATAAGGTCTTCAGGGCGAATGATGCGTGCGTTGGGCAGGTAACGATGAAAGAAATGCATGATCGAGGCGGCGACTTGCACCGAAGGCCCTTCTCGCCCCGCTGAAAAACCTCCGGTCAGGGCCAGGGTACCGAGGCCTATCTTGGCGAAGGCCAGACGCAACGACACCAACTTATTCACGGACTTGCCTTGGTGGGCCAACCGCGTAGCCGCGATCACCTGGGGAATACCGCTACCTTGAGCCCCTGTAAAAAAACGCGAGGTCATCCACACCACAAACATGCCGATCAGCGGCGTGTAGATAAACGGCAGCCATGGCCGGGCGGCGGCCTGTTGGGCGAACTGCATCAGCGCCAGGTCAGCCAACCGGGCGAACATCACTACCAGCAATCCTGCGAGGGTAGCAGCGACCCAGAGTGTCACCCGAGTACGCCATCGGATCGAGGCAAAGCGACGACGTATCAGCAATATCGGTTTGATCACCCGAGCGGATTCCCGTTGTTGAGGTTCAATAACATGCAAAAACAAGATTAACGGGTTAAACGGTCACGTCCAACCGGCAGTGACCAGATAACTATAGCTATTCACTCCCGGCTCAGTGGCCCCATCACGTCGACTTTATTTTGTGGGTAAGCCAATTTGTGTGAGCGCCTACCAAAGCGAATGTCAGCAAGAAGAAAGCCAGATAGGTTGTCATTATTTACCCTCATGTCTGTCAACGCGTTCGGCTGTTATTGCGAATATATCCGTGCAGGCGAAATGACCGGGTTAAGGTGGGTTAAGAAATAGTTAGTATTCGCGCGCAACTTGGAACAATAAGGTTCGCTTGCACTGGGTGTCGGCATTGAGTCGGGAGCGCCGAAAAATAAGTACAAATGGAGGAAGTCATGAGTAATGCGTTGGTCATTGAAGACGATCAGGTGACGGCCGAAATCATCGTCGCTGAACTCCAACGCCACGGTTTCAGCTCAAAGTGGGCCGCCACTGGACGCGAGGGATTGGCCTTGGCGATTGCAGGCGGCTACGACGCCATTACGCTGGATCGCATGCTGCCGGACTTTGACGGGCTGACGATTGTCAGCACCTTGCGCAGTCTTGGGATTCAGACGCCGGTCCTGATGATCAGCGCTCTTTCGGACGTGGATGAGCGCGTCCTGGGACTTCGTGCGGGCGGCGATGACTACCTGACCAAGCCCTTTTCGGCGGTCGAGATGGTCGCACGCCTTGACGCATTGCTAAGACGCACTGCCGCAGATCTGAGTAACCCGCACCTCAGTTGTGGCAACCTGCGACTGGACTTAGTGGAGCACAAGCTGACGCGCAATGATGAGGACATCCAGTTGCTGCCCACCGAGTTCAAACTGCTCAACTACCTGATGCGCAGTGCCGGCCAACTGGTCACTCGCACCATGCTGTTTGAAGGCGTCTGGGGCTATCACTTTGACCCCGGAACAAACATCATTGATGTGCACATCGGTCGGCTGCGCAAGAAGCTGGAAAGCGACGAAAACTCACCTGTGATCCATACAATACGCGGTGCTGGTTATGTCCTCGCAACCAAAAAATGAGGAATGGCGCTCGTCCGGTAGTCGGTTGATCGGGTTTTACGCGGTGTTTTTCGTGGCCTGGGGAGCGCTCTTTACCGGCGTGCTTTACTGGGAAATCTCCCACTATCTGGGCACAGTTGCCGAGCGTACGTTGCTGCAACGCGCCCACTATTATCAAAAGATCGACGACTCGAAACTGCTCGACGAGCTGGCGGCGAGTGAGGCTTACTCGACCCCCGGGATCGACGCCTACGGTTTATTTGCACCCGATGGCACCCATGTCGCCGGCGACCTGCTGAAACTGCGCTCCAACCTACCCGACGACGGCCAGGTTCACTACCTTGAGCGCGGCCTGAGCATTGCGTTACCCAGCACCGAAACCCGAAGCAGCTATGCCTTGCTGGCACGGCGCCCTGACGGACATATCCTGATTCTGGCACGTGACGGCGGGTCGATTTCCGCCGTGGGTGGCATTATTGAGCAGGCCCTGATGTGGGGGTTGTCATTAACCCTTATCCCCGGTTTGATTGGCTGGCGCTTGCTGCGACGTCGCCCATTGCGCCGTGTCAAACGCCTGCAGCTGTGTACCGAAAGTATCGTTTCGGGCAACTTGGCTGAGCGTTTGCCGTTGTCAGCACGCCGCGATGAACTGGATATGCTGGCCAACGCCGTCAATACGATGCTTGATCACATAGAGCAGTTGATGCATGAGGTGAAAAGCGTCTGCGACGGTATTGCCCATGATTTGCGCACACCCTTGACACGCTTACGCGCACGGCTCTATCAGCTCCAGCAGTTGCCGCTGGCCCTAGAACATAAGCAGACCTTGAATCAGGCGTTTGAGGAGAGCGAGTCGATCATGGTGCGCTTTCAGGGACTGCTGCGGGTCGCTGAGCTTGAGGATATTCGTCGCCGCTCTGCCTTTGCACCCTTCCCGATCATGACGTTGTTGAAACAGGCGCATGAGTTTTACGAGCCGATGGCACTGGACCGCGCCCAAACGCTTTCGCTGGACATTCCCAGCGATTGTCCCCAAGTGTATGGCGACTCATCGTTACTGTTCGAAGCGCTGGTCAATCTGCTCGATAACGCCATTAAATTTACCCCGGAGGGCGGCCATATCGAATTACGGGGGAGCATCAAGGACTCAGCCGTCATTATTGAAGTCGTCGACGATGGTACCGGCATCCCTGAAGCGGACCGTACGCATGTCATTCGCCGGCTCTATCGCGGCGAGGGAAGCCAGATAAACCCAGGCCATGGCTTAGGCCTGTCGTTAGTCGCCGCCATCGTGAAATTGCACGGATACACACTGGATATCCACCCCGGTGCCTCGGGCAGGGGAACGCGCGTATTGGTTCAATGCCCGATGTTCAGCGGTCAAGCCACGGATCGATCTGTACCTGAACATTAAATTTAACTTAATACTGGTTAATTTGAGCGCCTCGGCACCCAGGCCTAGCTTGGCAGCACATATTGCTGACCCAAGGCCTTTTGCTTGTGAAATATCTGTTGTTCCTGCGTGTGTTAACCGTGCTCTGTGTAACACCACCGCTTCTTTGGGCGAATGCAGCTCTGGCTGCCAACGCAACCCTGGGGACAATGATCCCCGCTGCGCCGAAGCTGGGCGCCGAAGCCTGGATACTCATAGACGCGGAAACGAACAGGGTCATTACCAGCCACAACAGTGATGCACGCCTACCACCGGCCAGCCTGACCAAGTTAATGACTGCGTACATCACGACGCATGAGCTTGAGTCTGGCCTGATAAGCGCAAATGATGAGGTCGTCGTGAGCGAAAATGCCTGGCGTACAGTTGGCTCACGGATGTTTCTCAAGCCCGGCAGCTCTGCTTCGGTTCACGATTTGCTAAGCGGCGTGATCATCGACTCCGGCAATGACGCGAGCGTGGCGCTGGCCGAACATATCGCTGGAAGCGAAGCCGGGTTTGTCGGGATGATGAACTCAACCGCTTCAACACTGGGAATGCTCAACACCCACTTTATGAACTCCACCGGCCTACCGGACCCGGAGCACTATTCCTCCGCGCGTGACATGGCGACCCTGGCTCGAAAAGTCATCAACGAAGGGACCACCTACTACCCTCTTTACGCCAAGAAAACCTTCACCTGGAACGGCATTCAGCAATCCAACCGCAATACGCTTTTGTGGCGTAATACCACGTACGACGGCTTGAAGACCGGGCACACAAAGGCCGCGGGCTACTGCTTGGTAGCCTCCGCACAGCGAGATGGGCAACGTTTAATCAGCGCAGTTCTGGGCGCCAGTAGCGCCCACAAGCGTACGACAGAAACAGAAAAGCTGATGGGGTACGGCTTTCGCTTCTACGACACCCAAACCTATAAGAGAGGTGGCGAAGTACTCTCGCAGGTCGCGCTCTGGAAAGGCATACAACCCTACGTGAATGTGGGCTTGCTTGAAGACATGACCCTCACGCTGCCCAAGAATAAAAATCGGGACGTCGAGATGCGCCTGGCGTTTGATGGTCCCATCGAGGCCCCTATCACGGCAGGCACGGTCATCGGAAGGCTCGATCTGTTCGATGCCGAGCATAAACTGGGGAGTCGCCCATTGGTGGTCCTGGTGGACGCAGAGCAAGGTCATTGGTGGCGACGCTGGTGGGATACCGTGCATTTGTTTTTTACCCGGACGGTCCGCAGTTGGTTCGATGAGGTCCAGGTAACGTGAGTAGTGAGGAGAAGGTCATGAACTCCGATGATCTACGCAAAGAACTCGCGCTTTCAAAATTCTTCGAAGGCGATTCATCCCTCAATGACGCTGTACAGGGACTGAGTCAGGCTGAAAAGAAAATGTGTATCGAATCGGCCTTTGAACAAGAGGCCGCAAGGCTTGGGGTAGAAGTGTGGGAGCTGACGCTGACAATGATTTCGCAGTCTCCCCAAGAGCTGAAACGCGTGACCCTGGCGTTCCATCGGGAAATTTCAGAGATGGTTGAGATGGCATGGAAGGATTACTGCACGCTAAAATGGGATCACCGAGTAGCCTTTGGGTCGCACATGCATCGGCGCTTAGCATCGCGACGGCCCTGAGTGCTGACCCTCTATCTTGGCTCCAGCCTATCAACAGTGAACACTCAATATCTCCAGAATACCGGCGTTATGAGCACTAACACTGTCAGGATTTCCAGCCGTCCAAGTAGCATGCCTATGGTCAATAGCCATTTGGCGGCATCCGGCAGTGATGAAAAGTTACCGGCCGGCCCAATGATTGTGCCAAGCCCAGGCCCGACGTTACACACCGCCGTAGCGGCACCGCTCAACGCCGTTGTCCAATCCAGCCCAATCAGACTCAAGCCCAAGGCAATCACAGCAATCGTGATGGTGAAAAAGAATGAGAACGTCAAAAGCGAACGTAAGATCTCTTCGTCGATGGGGTGGCCATTGTACTTTTTCTGAATCACGGCGCGTGGGTGGATCAGTTGCTTCAAACTGCTCACCAGTAAAGTTGCCGCTACTTGAAAACGGAAGATTTTAAGACCCCCCGCCGTGGAACCTGAGCAGCCCCCTACAAAGGTCAAATAGAAAAAAAGCAACACGGAGAAACTGCCCCATACGGTGTAATCGCCGACGGCGACGCCGGTGGTGGTGACAACCGATGTCACATTCACCGCCACGATACGAAATGCATCCCACCATCCGTAATCGCTGTGAAGACAAAGCCAAGTACCTACCGCCAGCCACGCGAAGACCAAGAACCCAATAAATCCACGAACCTGGTGATCCTTCAGCAGCGCGCGCCGATGGCCGCGTAATGTCGCGACGTATAACGTAAAAGGCAGGCTACCCAGAATCATGATGGCAACTGCCACCCAGTGAATAGCAGGCTGTGTCCAATGCCCAAGCGAGGCGTCCGACGTCGAGAAACCACCGGTAGAAATCAACGACATGGCGTGATTGACGGCATCAAATGGCGTCATCCCGGCAACCCAGAGCGCGAGCGTGCCGACGCCCGTGAGCCCCAAATAGAGAAAAAGAATGTATTTGGCTGCCACATGCGAGCGCGGCGTCACTTTTTCAGACCAGTCTGAAGACTCTGTCTGGAACAGCCGCATGCCCCCTACTCGCAGCAGCGGAAGAATCGCCACGGCCATGCCGATAAAACCGATCCCTCCCAACCAGTGAAGCATCGATCGCCAGATCAAAAGCCCCGGCGAGGCTGTGTCCAAACCACTCAACACCGTTGAGCCGGTGGTTGTGATGCCAGACATCGTTTCAAAAAAGGCGTCGGTGTAACTGATGTGACTGATAAACTCCATTGGCAACGCCGCGAAGATACACACCACCAGCCAACTGGCGGTCGTCAGCAGGTACATGTCCCTTGGGCGAAGTTGAGCGGTCTCTGGGCGCCCTCGCATGACCAGCGAGAGGCCGCAGATGAGTGTAATCAAACTGGACCAAAGAAAGGCGGACAAATCGTCGCTGCGCTCATAGACCACCAAGGTGATCATGGGGATAACCATGCTGATGGCCAACGTAATCAGAAACAGACCTAAGACAAAGCCGATGAGTCGTATTGCCGCGTGGGACATAAACAATAACCTGGCAAGTTAGCGCCGCGCAGTATCGCGGCGCCAAAACGTCTCCACCCGTAATTTTTTCGTAAAATTTCTATGGGCGCTTAGTCGCTTCGTCAACCTTAGCCTATTCCAAAGGTAATCCCCCCTGAAAAAAGCACTCACCAGAAGTAGAATTTTTTCCTAACCGGATCAAGAAAATTTTGCGTGAAAACATCACGTTTTTCAGACAGCCAAATCATCGCCATCCTCAAGCAAGCCGAAGCTGGTAGTCCGGCCCCTAGCTGTGTCGCGAACACGGCATCAGCTCTGCCACCTTTTACAAGTGGCGAACCAAGTTCGGCGGCATGGATGCGTCACTGGTGGCTCGATTGCGCGAGTTTGAGGAGGAAAACCGGCGCTTTAAGAAGATGTACGCGGAGGAGCGCCTCAAAGCGGAAATCATCCAGATGCGTCCTGCGAACAGCCCAGCCCCCCATGCCTAAGCCCCTTCAATATCCAGCTTCTTCAGCCTGAAACATCTCAATCAGCTTCTGGTTATAGTCATCCAAATAATGTTGAAGACCCTCGCGATCAACCAGCCGCACGGCCGCCGTGCTGGCTAACTCCTTGGCAGATCGGGTGAAATAGGAATTTGTAACCACCATCGCCTCATCACAGCCATAGAACGCCTTGGCGGAAATCGCCTGCTGAACGGCGGAGTTGCCCACAGAACCGGTGTAGTTTTTCGCTTGAATAACCATGTTCTTGCCGAAGCGACTCACAAATAGGTCAGCACCTTGATCCGCTGTTTTTTTGGTTTCCTTGACGTCGTAGCCAATGGTTTGAAAGATCTCAACCAAAAACGCTTCAAACTGGAAACCATCCATTCCGTCGACGAGATACATCGTAATGAAGCGATTGGGGTTGAAGTGCTCGAGCTGACTTGCCAGTCGCTCCACCAAGATATCGAAGTAAATCGTCTCGCACAGGCTAAGACCTTGTCGGAACGCCTGCATCGGTAGCAACGGCGTACCGGCCGCGGAAGTCGCCAGCGGATTGAATTGAATACCGGAATAATCGACCTGGTTCTCCCACAGGTAGTAGTAAAACAGCGCCAGATCCGCTCGAAATGTGGTGCCTGCTTCCTCGATCCATGACCTCAAAGTGTCAGAGAGGTTGGCTTTGATATGCCGGCTAAGCTCTCTGGAAAAGCCCAAATAAACCGAGTTGAACGATGTTGTCAGAAGCAGCTTATCCAAGAGCGAAGGAAGCTGTTCCAGCTCATCAAAGCCTTTGCGAATCAAGACCTCCCGGAACAGTTCCCTCTCCGTATAAACACCATCCATCCTCGGCCCAAGCGCTTCGGCGTCATCACGACCGCTCGTGCCCTCACGCGTGGTGTGAATAAAATTGGTGAAATACGGCTGCTTCAGCTCTGCGTATTTTCTCAACACGTTATTCAGTAAATCGTTGAGTTGGGCCTGTTCCTTCTTTTTGCCCAGAAAGTCTTTGATCAAACCTTTCGACCGGTATTGGAAGTCTGGGTAAAACGAAGGATCTAAAGGAGTGAGATGTCGAGTACTCAATTCAGACGAGGGCGACAACTCAGAGTTCGTACACCACGGGCATGCCGTTTCGAAGGTGGTCCTGTTGCATCCGTTGCACTGATAAATCATCGAAGTTCATCCCGTTTTTTGGTGGTGAGCTGCATGGCATGTTGAGCGATGAATCGAGCGGCATAGGGACCTTTTTACTGCCCGCAACCAATCATCTGGCCAGTAGGGGTGATCGTACAGACGTTCCCCTCGCTGTCTTCGGTGTGAGCGCCGCTGCTATCACTCCAAGACTTGATTGAATAGCTATTCCCTTCGCTGTCGCTCGACTCGACCACGTGACCATTTGCATAGGGCCGCGTCTCGGTATCCAGGTGATAGGTATTCCCTTCGGTATCCCAGGACTGGGCGTGGATATCGCCATCTGCGTCCGGTTAAACGTCCGAGCAGACCATGTATTCGTCCTCGCCGAAGCACTCAGCATTGACTGTTGAGGACAGCGAAACGCCAAGACATACGATTAAAACCATTCCGATGCATCTCATAACGCCCCCCTCTTCAAGTCAGTCAAGCACCGACAGAGAACCGTGCTGCGTCAAGTACCGCCACCGGCGCGAAACCGAGGGTCTTCTTGAAGCTCATGTTGTGAACAAAATTCTTCATGGCGTCAGATGGATCAATTGCATCGAGGTTGAGCGCGTCCATGGTCGATCGGGAAAACGCGACGCTGAGGATCGGCAGCTCTTGCATATGGCCCGTTGCGCCATTGAGTACATTATCCATTGCCGTGACGATCACAAGATCATCCGGCAGGACCGCCAGCAGCTCCCGCCCTACTCGCAAGGCGCAGCTGCAAACGTAGTCCTGATGAAGGTCATTGAAGCGTCCGATCGGCATGGCCTTGGCCGACAACTTACCGCTTTTCAGAAGTGACTTGATCTCTGTCGGGATGACATCAGAACCATGAATCGAGAGCCGGGACTCGAGGATAGCGTGTTCATGCACCGTCATCTGAATGGCTGAACCGAGCAGCGATATCTCCGTAAAAGGCTCAAACACCTCGATGGCATCGAGCTTTGCCTGACGATCGCCATCGAGAATGCGCTTGGCCAAGTCGCGCTCTTGCATCCATTCCGAATGAGTGTTTTCCCACTCAGTCAGCGCTGCTTGGTAACGATTGCGGTCCTCTGCCTGGCCAGCCTCAACCTTTAGTTGCAGGACCGCTCGTTGGCGAGCATCCAGCTTGAACAATCGGCTCCAGAAACCAGGTCGGTAATCCCTGACATCCTGTACGGCCTCTTGCTCAAAGCGATCATTTTTCTGTGGAGATTTGGGTTCGAGCTTCGAAAGCAAACGGCCCCAGTTGATGGTCTCGCCACACTCTTTATGCATGGACAGAAGGACTTCAAGGTGATTTTCGTAGACATCAACCTCATAGGCTGCTTGTTCAAGCGCCTCCATCCGAGCGTACTCTTTACTTTGACGCTCAAGGTCACGTTGGCGGCGATGGGCATTACGCTCCGATCTTCTGGCTGATGCCTTCAACGAACGAACAGTCCCTTTCCATCCCATACCTAATCTCCATATTCGCCATACAATCCGTAGTGGCACATTAGCATAAGCACCGCTCTACCCAAGATAGGTTCAGGCCTTGCCTTTGAACCTAAGACAAACAACGCGGAGATGGCGAGTGCCGGATTAAGCCCACATCGAATAGTCCGCGCAAATGACTATAGGCCTGTAAATCATGCCAGGCGGTCGGAGATTTCAAGGCCGCTGCGCAGCCCTGCTGCGTTACCCCCTCGTTCGCCCCGTGCCCCTAGCGCGAACAGTCATCGCCTCAGCGATGGCGGGCACCACCTTCCTCCCTTGGGCAGCGCGACAACGTCCAGGTCTGAAGCAGGATTGAGTTCCATACCTTCGACTTTTAACAGGACATAGCGAAACAGCTGGTTGAACCAGGTTCGGCAATTTTCAGCCATGGTGAAGGCTTTGCGTTGTTCGATGGTGCTGAGGATGGCCAGCAGATCGTGGCGGGTAAGCGCTTCTTTCAAGCTGACGGCGGGATACATGCCAAAGGACATGCATACTTGTCGGCCGGCCCAATAGTAGCGGAACAACCAGCATTTGCTGCCAGCTGCAGTCACCCAGAGTGACAAGCCGTCAAAGCCGCCGAGCATGTATCGTTTACCCGTAGGCTGGGCGTGCCGAATAGTGAATTCCGAGAGTGCATGGTGAGCTCCTGTTAAAGAGTCAGCACCCGATGCTCGTCCGGTACCCTGAAGTGACCCAGCCCAAATACATTTTCTAGTCGTTCCGTAAAAACTACTTACCAGACTACTTAAATATACCGGATCACCCTGGATCCCAGTAGTTTCCCGCAGAAACGAAAAAAGACGCCTAAGCGTCTATTTCGTGGATCCCAGCGTACAGTGGACAGTGTACATCTGTGGATCAAATTTTGGAGCGGGAAACGAGACTCGAACTCGCGACCCCGACCTTGGCAAGGTCGTGCTCTACCAACTGAGCTATTCCCGCGTCTTGGTGATGCGCATTCTATAGAATCCTCACCACCCGTCAACCCCTTGATTCAAAAAAGTTTTATTTCTTTTCCACGGTCGTGCGCAGATGCGGCCACGCGGCGCGCAGGTATTGCAGCATGGACCACAGGGTCAGGCCGGCGGCGATCAGCAGCAAGGCGTAGCCCAACAGCACCCAGAAGGTGAAGTTCGACGGGTTGGCCAGCAGGATCACCAGCGCCAGCATTTGTGCGGCAGTTTTCCATTTGCCCATATTGGACACGGCTACGTGGGCGCGGGCACCAATTTCGGCCATCCATTCGCGCAAGGCCGAGACGACGATCTCGCGACCGATGATCACGGCGGCAGGCAGGGTCAGCCACAGATTGCCGTGCTCTTGGACGAGCAGCACCAATGCCACGGCGACCATCAGCTTGTCAGCCACAGGGTCGAGGAACGCGCCAAACGGCGTGCTCTGCTCCAGGCGTCGTGCCAGGTAGCCGTCCAGCCAGTCGGTCGCGGCCGCGAAGGCAAAGACGGAACTGGAGGCCATGTAGCTCCATTCATAAGGCAGGTAAAACAGCAAAATGAAAATCGGAATGAGCAGGACGCGTAGAACGGTGATCAGATTAGGGATATTCATCGGCACAACTGGCTACGAGGTGAGAAGGCATTCTACTCGCTGTGTAGGTTTGCATAAATCAACTCAGCGAGCTTTTTACTGATACCGGGGGCTTTGGCTATTTCTTCAATGCTGGCACGGGACAATTCCTGCAATCCACCAAAATGTTTCAACAGTTCACGCCGCCGCTTTGGCCCTACCCCTGCAACCCCTTCAAGAGTTGAAGTACGCCGAGTCTTGCCACGTCGGGCGCGGTGGCCGGTAATGGCAAAGCGGTGGGCTTCGTCGCGGATCTGCTGAATCAGGTGCAGTGCCGGTGAATCGCCCTTCAAGGTGAACTCATGGGCCGCATCATTCAAGTACAACGTTTCGAAACCGGCCTTGCGCGTCGTGCCCTTGGCCACGCCGAGCAGGATCAGGTCAGGCACCGCCAGTTCGTTAAGCACGTCACGGGCCATGGACAACTGGCCCTTGCCACCGTCCACCAGCAGGATATCCGGCAGCTTGCCCTCGCCGTCCTTGAGTTTACTGAAGCGTCGGGTCAAGGCCTGGTGCATGGCGGCATAGTCGTCGCCCGGGGTGACGCCTTCGATGTTATAGCGGCGATAATCGGACTTGATTGGCCCTTCCGGACCAAAGACCACGCAGGACGCCACCGTCGCCTCGCCGCTGGAGTGGCTGATGTCGTAGCACTCCAGGCGTTGCGGTGGCTCGTCGAGCTTAAGCACGTCAGCCAGTGCCTCAAAACGCGCGGCCACATGCTGGCGGTTCGCCAGGCGAGCACTCAGGGCCTGCTCGGCGTTGGTCACCGCCAGTTGCTGCCAGCGCGCCCGGGTGCCGCGCACCCGGTGGCTGATGTCCAGCTCGCGGCCACGCAATGCATGGATCGCGTCGATCAGTGCGGGGAAATCCTCATGCACCACGTTGACGATCAGTTCGCCCGGCAGGTCGCGCTCGGGGCTGCTGACGTAGTACTGGCCGAGGAACGCAGCCATGACTTCGGCCACCTCCTCCTCGATTCCCGTCTGGGGAAAGAAGTTCTTGCTGCCCAGTACACGGCCGCCACGCACGCTGATCAGGTGTACGCAGGCGCCACCTGGATTGACGAAGGCTGCAATCACGTCAACGTCACCGGTACCGCCTTCCATGCTTTGCTGATCCTGCACCCGCCGCAGCAATGACACCTGGTCGCGCAGTTCGGCAGCCCGCTCGAAGTCCAGGACACTGGCCGCCTGTTCCATGGCGCCGGACAGTTCGTCCGCCAGGGCATTGCTGCGCCCTTCAAGGAACATCACCGAGTGCCGCACGTCTTCGGCATATTCCTGGGGCTCGACCAGCCCGACACACGGCGCCTTGCAGCGCTTGATCTGGTATTGCAGGCACGGGCGGGTACGGTTCTTGTAAAAGCTGTCTTCGCACTGGCGCACGAAAAAGGTCTTTTGCAGCAGGCTCAGGCTCTCGCGGATCGCCCCGGCGCTAGGGTAAGGACCGAAATACTTGCCCTTGTGCTTCTTTGCCCCGCGATGGATGCTCAGGCGTGGGAAGTCACCGTCCGACAGAAACACGTACGGGTAGGACTTATCGTCACGCAGCAGAATATTGTAGGGCGGCCGCCATTCCTTGATCAGCGTCTGCTCTAGCAGCAGCGCCTCGGTTTCATTGGCGGTGATGGTGGTTTCGACCTGGGCGATACGCCCTACCAGCGCAGCCGTCTTCGGCGCCAGGCCGGTCTTGCGAAAGTAGCTGGCCAGGCGTTTCTTGAGGTTCTTGGCCTTGCCGACGTACAGCAGGCGCGCCTCGCCGTCGAACATGCGATACACGCCAGGCCGGCCACTGCAGGTCGCAAGAAATGCACTCGGATCAAACGCGGCGGTTATTTCAGTGGCTAGCATTTCAGGCGCTGGCGTCCACCATGCCGTGGCGAACCGCGAGCAAGGTCAGTTCCACATCACTGCTGATGGATAGCTTCTCGAAAATTCGATAACGGTAGGTGTTCACGGTTTTCGGCGACAGGCAGAGCTTGTCGGAAATCGACTGGACCTTCTGGCAACCCACAATCATCAAGGCGATCTGAATCTCGCGCTCGGACAAGGCATCAAAAGGCGAGTCACTGACCGGCTGAAACGACTTGATTGCCAGCTGTTGGGCAATCTGCGGGCTGATGTAACGCTGGCCGGCGAATACCAGGCGGATGGCCTGGACCATTTCCGCGAGCCCTGCGCCTTTTGTCAGGTAGCCCGCTGCGCCCGCCTGAAGAAGCCTTGTAGGAAAAGGATCTTCTTCACAGACCGTCACCACGACGACTTTGATATCCGGATGGCTGCGCAACAACTTGCAGGTAGCGCCAAGACCACCAATCCCCGGCATCTTGACGTCCATCAAGACTACATCGGGCTTCAATTCACGCGCTTTGATCAGGGATTCCTCCCCCGACTCGGCCTGACCGACTACTTGCAGGCCATCGATGTCAGCCAGCATTCGTGTAATGCCTGTACGAACGAGATCATGGTCATCGACTACTAGCACCCTAATCAAGCAGACACCTCGCGAAATGGTCTTATAGGTTGCCGGACACCTTAGCAAAAAACCACGGCACAGACCTAGCTGAACGCGTCATATATATAGAGTTTCAATACACTACGAACGCCTGCCGAGCGGCAGGCGGGGGTGTTTCCTGGGTAAAAGGTCAGGATTCCTTGGGGATCGGCGGGGATTTTCCATTCACCACCGAGGAATGCTCTGCCAAGGTGCTGGTCAGCCGGCGGATTGCATCCTGATCCTCTTTAAACATCGCGCGATAGTTACCCAAAACCTTTTCTTCGACCTGGCTCAGGTTTTCCAGTTGGATAGGCGTGGGGCTACCTGTCAAAACAAATAGGATATCAACACCTTTCTCTGCAACGCGGGATAAATAATCAGCCTTTGGCGCGCGACCGCCACTTTCGTATCGACCTTGGGCGTTAGCCTCCACGCCTCCTATTTCACCAAAAACCTTTTGCGACAAACCCAGCCGCTCTCTTTCTTGCCTTAAGCGCGAACCTATTCCACTCATTTGGATGTAATATCCTTTATGGCACACCCCAAGAGGTGACGATGTCATCTCGTTTTGCACAAACTTGAACGGTTTTGAACTATGCCCGGAATCCGTACCGCTGCACAAGCCAAAGCCTGGCTGGAACATCAAGGAAAATCGGTCCAGGCATTCGCCAGGGAACATGGCGTGGACCCGGCGACCACCTATCAAGTGCTCGCTGGGCGCAAAAAGGGGCGGCGTGGGGAAGCCCATAAGGTCGCGGTCCTTTTGGGCATGAAAGACGGGATCATCGTTAACGAAGCAAAAAGCCTGGGCAATGATCAGGAGATCGACTCCTAAAGGGCAGTATGCACCGATTCAAGTCGAGCGCGAGGTTTACCGGGACGAGTGCGCCGACAGACACACGGACTCCATGCGCCAGAAACAACCTTCTTCACCAACAATACTCAGGCCCTGGCGCTGATACAGCCTTTTTGCCGGATTGGTCTTGAATACCGTCAATCGCAAATACCCCCGGTTTTCGGCACACGCCTTGGCAATCATCTGGTCCAGCACCCAACTGCCTGCGCCCTGGCGGCGAAAAGTGTCGAGAATGTGCAGCTCACGAATATACAGCGCGTTGTCATCCCGACTCAGACTGACGAAGCCTATCTGCCTGTCGTCCTGGCAAATCAACCAGTTTTCCCGTCCCGCCCAGGCGGTATCAAAGCCTTTGTCGGACCACGTCAGACCGTAGTGCCCATAGTAATGGTCCATAGCCTGATGGGTCAGGCTGCGCGCAAAGGCCAGGTGGTGGTCCGATGCAGCCTTGAGCGTGAATGCCATCGCGGTGGCCTCCATTACGTCACAGCATGACCTGCCAGCCGGTCCAACTGCCAGCCTCCCTGCGTGCCATTACCAGGGCATCGCCCACACCTGGCGTAGCCGCAATCAACTCGCCATCCGGCCCCCAGATAGCACTGCGCCCGGCACACGCCCAACCACCGGATGGCCCGCCATGATTGGCCATCAACACCACCATCGAGTGTTCGGCGGCGTATCCCTGAAGCAACGCACTGTCTGCGGCGTAACCACCCTCGCTGATCAATACACCCGCCGCATAGACCGTAGCCCCGAGCGTCGCCGCATCCTGTGGATGGCTGGCGTGGGAAAAGTCGGCGCATACCGCCAGCGCGATCCGGTCCTCACCCCACACCAACGCCTCGCCACCCGAACCTGGCGCAAATGCCGCCTCTTCGCCAGGATGTAGATGCTGTTTGCTATAGACCGCCATTGAACCATCCGCCGCCAACACCAGGGCACCAATCAACACCCCGCTGCTCGACGGCAAGCGAATCGGCATGCCGACCACCACCGTCATGTGCAGCTCACGCGCCAGGTCCCGCAGGGGCGCCAGCACTGCATTGTCCGGCGCAATCGCCAACCCCGCCGCCAGCGCAGGCTCGTAGCCGGTCAGGGACAACTCCGCAAATACCAGCAGTTGCACACCCTGCTCGGCGGCCGCGACCATAAATGCCATGTGACGCTGGATATTGGCCGCCAGGTCGCCAGCAATGGAACAGGTTTGGGCACTGGCAAGGGTCAAGGTGGTCATGGTCGCGTCCTGGCTATCATTGTGAGTATCCATTCAGCATATCGGGACATCCGCCATAGTGGTAAGCCCCTCATCGCAATAGAAATTACTGATTGAATCCACCGCCATGCCTCAGTTAAGCTCCACCCCATCATTTGGAGAAACACCATGTTGCAACTCACCCTCACCCAGGCTTGCCCTACTGCCAACGCACCGCGTTCGGTCGTGGCTACCCGCGTGAACGGTTTGAGCGCACTGGTCAGCTTTTATTTTGGGTATTGGTTTAGCCACTGGCGCGCCTGATACCTGAAATCGGCGCCCACTACTCAAGGGGTCGCCTGCCAGAGAAATCTAACCCCCGGTCGGCTCCCCGACCGGGGGTTTTGTTTTTTCAGCCCTGAACAATTTTTGCTACACACCGAACTTAAAGGAAATCACACCATGAACTACTCCACTTATTACCGTTACGACACCTGCACCGCCTGGCGATTTAGCAAGCTCCGTTCGGGACAGCCTGCCGCCTCCGATCGGTCACCTATTGGTGGCAAGCCAACACACGTAGCCAATACGGCCAATTGTCGAACACCCCAGTAGGGCAGAGCGTGCGGGAATGGCCCGCCGCTTGCCCAGGAAGCAGAAAATATGAACTCATCCATCGCCGCCCTGCCCGTCACCACCCTTGCCAGCGCCAATGAAGCGCTGACCCAGCGTTTGCCCAGCGCCCTTGAGCTCAAGCATCAGTTGCCCCTGAGCCCGTTCCTGACCGAGCAAGTCAACGCGCATCGCCAGGCTATCCGCGCGATTCTCAATGGCGAAGACTCCCGTCTGCTGATCATCGTCGGCCCCTGCTCGATCCATGATCCCGAATCCGCCATGGAATACGCGCGCAATCTGAAGAAATTGGCCAATGACGTCAGCGACCAGATGCTCCTGGTGATCCGCGCCTACGTCGAAAAACCGCGCACCACCATCGGCTGGAAAGGCCTGGCCTACGACCCGCACCTCGATGGCAGCGATGACATGGCCGCCGGCCTCACGCTGTCGCGGGAGTTGATGCGCGAAATGCTGCGCCTTGGCTTGCCGGTTGCCACCGAGCTGCTGCAACCGATGGCCGCTGGCTACTTCGATGACGTGCTGAGTTGGGTCGCCATCGGCGCCCGTACCACCGAATCGCAGATCCACCGGGAAATGGCCAGCGGTCTGGGCATGCCCGTGGGCTTCAAGAACGGCACCGACGGCGGCGTGGCCATCGCCTGTGACGCCATGCGTTCTGCGGCTCACCCGCACCGCCACTTCGGCGTCGACAGCCAGGGGCACCCGGCGATCATCCAGACCCCAGGCAACGCCGATACCCACCTGGTGTTGCGTGGCGGGCACCGTGGCCCGAACTACGACCGCCAGAGCGTGGCCCAGGTCAAGACCGACCTGGCCAAAAGCAAGGTGACCACGCGGATCATGATCGATTGCAGCCACGCCAACAGCGGCAAGGACCCGATGCGCCAACCGGCAGTGTTCAATGATGTGCTGGAGCAACGCCTGCAAGGCGACACTTCATTGATCGGGATGATGCTGGAAAGTCATCTGTTCGACGGCTGCCAACCACTCAGCCCGTCAATGCGCTACGGCGTTTCGGTGACCGACGGCTGCCTGGGCTGGGACGGCACCGAGCAATTGCTACGTGAAGCGGCCGCACGCCTGCGCGCTCAGAAAACGCTGGGGCATGCGTAAGCGAACTGGCCATCCCGTTGAACGGTAACTGCCTTATTCTGACAAGCAGGCTTGTTGTGGCGAGCGGGCTTGCCCCGCGCTGGGCTGCGCAGCAGCCCTAAAACATACTGCCCAGGTTTATCTGAAAAAAACGCAGCGGACTTACTGGGTCCGCTGCGCAGCTCAGCGCGGGGCAAGCCCGCTCGCCACAATGAACCCGGCCCGATAATTCAGTGGAACTTTGCCAGGAAATAACCGCCTGAATCCGGTACGCTCACCTTTTTTATTCAAGGAGTTACCCACCATGGCTAAAGCTACCGCCCGTCACATCCTGGTTGCCACCGAAGACAAGTGCAACGAACTCAAAGCCCAGATCGAAGGCGGCGCTGATTTCGCAGAAATCGCCAAAGCCAACTCAAGCTGCCCATCGAGCCGTGACGGTGGCAACCTGGGTTCGTTCGGCCCAGGCCAAATGGTCAAGGAATTCGACACTGTCGTATTCAGCGCCCCGGTCAACACCGTGCAAGGCCCAGTGAAAACCCAGTTCGGTTATCACCTGCTGGAAGTGACCAGCCGCCAGGACTGATCCACGTCTTTGCAAAACACAACGGCCCGCCTTTTGGTGGGCCGTTGCGTTTGTGTGGCAGCAGGGTGACTGGCGACCCGCACGCGGTTAGGGTACAAGTCCCCTTCCTTCTTCACCCGGCGTTCAAGGCTGATAATGCGACTGGACTTCCTCACGTTGGTTAGCTCCACCCTGGCCTTGCTGCTGGCGAGTACTGTCTCGTTCGCAGCCCCTCAACATGCACTGACCGTCTACGGCGAGCCCGCCAAGTACCCTGCCGGGTTCAGTCACTTTGACTACGTAAACCCCGATGCGCCCAAGGGCGGCAGCCTCAAACGCTCGGCCCTGGAAGTCGGCCGCTTCGACCATGTCCTGCCGTATATCGACAAAGGCATCGGCGTCAGCCAACTGGACGGCTGGGTGTATTCGCCCCTGGCCTACCGCTCGCTAGATGAGCCCTATACCGTCTACGGCCTGGTGGCGGAAAAGATGGAACGCGCCGAGGACGGCCTGTACCTGCGGTTTTTCCTCAACCCCAAGGCACGGTTTGCCGACGGCAAGCCGATCACCGCCGAAGACGTACGCTACAGCTTCAACCTGCTGATGACCCAGGGCAGCCTGCGCTTTCGCACGCTGTTTGCCGACGTCAAGCACGTCGAGGTCGAAGGCCCCTTGCAAGTGCGCTTTGACTTCTCCAGCAATCAAAACCGCACCCTGCCCCTGGATGTCGCGACCCTGCCGGTGTTCCCCGAACATTGGTGGAAGAGCCGCGACTTCGCCAATGGCGGCGGTTATGAAGCACCGTTGGGCAGCGGCCCGTACAAGGTCAGCAAGATCAATTCCGGCAGCACCATCACCTTCCAACGTGATCCTGATTGGTGGGGCAAGGACCTGCCCGTCAGCCGCGGCCTGTACAACTTCGATCGCCTGAGCCTGGAATACTTCGGCGATACCGAAGTCGCTCGCCAGGTCCTGCGTGGCGGCGCCTACGATTTCAACCGTGAATTTTCCGCCACCGGCTATTCCATCGGCTACAACGGCCCGGCCCTGGATGATGGCCGCCTGCAACGGGCGCACTTGGCCAAGGATGCGCCGCAAAACTCCCAGGGCTACGTGTTCAATCTGCAAAAACCGATGTTCCAGGACCGCCGCGTGCGCCAGGCCCTGGCCATGCTCTGGGATTTCGAGTGGGCCAACCGGCAGATGATGCGCAACCTGTACATCCGCCAGCAAAGCTACTTTTCCAACAGCCCGCTGGCCGCAACCCAACTGCCAGACGCCGAGGAGCTGGCGATTCTCGAACCCTTGCGCGGGCAAATCCCCGACGAAGTCTTCACCCAAGTGTTCAAGGCGCCCACCACCGACGGCAGCGGCATGATCCGCGACAAGCAGTTGCAAGCCCTGGCCCTACTCGAAGAAGCCGGCTGGACGCCCAAGGGCGACAAACTGGTGAATGCCGCCGGCGAGCCCCTGGAGTTCACTTTCCTCAATGTGCAAAACGGCCTCGAACGCCTGCTGCTGCCCTATAAACGCAACCTGGCGCAGATCGGCATCACCCTCAACATCCGGCGCATCGACTCCTCACAGTACGTCAACCGGCTGATGAGCCGCGACTACGACATGATCGTCACCGGCTTCCCCGTCACCACCTCGCCGGGCCTTGAGTTGTACAACTACTTCGGCTCAGCCGCCGCGTTCGACCGAGGCGCCAACAACTATTTCGTCCTGCAGAACCCGGCGGTCGATACCCTGATCACCGGCCTGGTGCGCGCCACCACCCAGACGCAAATGCTCAGCTACGCCCATGCCTTGGACCGGGTGCTGCAATGGAATTACTACTGGATCCCCAATTACTACCCGCCCGGCACCTCGGCCGCCTGGTGGAACCGCTTCGGCCGCCCGGCCATCGAAGCCAGCAACGACGAGGCGCTGGAGTCGTGGTGGGAAGTCAGTCCGACCCCCCTGACCAATGAGCAGATGAAAGCCCAACTGAGCAAGTCGCGAGGTGCCCACTGATGTTTGCCTATATCGTGCGGCGCCTGCTGCTGATCATCCCGACCCTGGTGATCATCCTGCTGGTGAACTTTGTGATCGTCCAGGCCGCACCCGGCGGGCCGGTGGAGCAAGCCATCGCCCACTTGCAGGGCATTGGCGGTGCCAGTGTCGGCGGGGCCTCCGGCGACGGCGTCAGCAGTGGATCACGCGCCAGTCGAGGCCTGGACCCCAAGCTGATCAAGGACATCGAAAAGCAATACGGCTTCGACAAGCCAGCCCACGAACGCTTGTGGCTGATGCTCAAGAGCTATGCCCAACTGGATTTCGGCAACAGCTTTTTTCGCGGCGCCACGGTGACCGACCTGATCCTGGAAAAGATGCCGGTGACCATATCCCTCGGCCTCTGGGCAACCCTGATTACCTACCTGGTATCGATCCCCCTGGGGATCCGCAAGGCCGTGCGCCACGGCAGCAGTTTCGATGTGTGGAGCAGCACCGCCATCGTCATTGGCTACGCGATGCCGGCCTTCCTGTTTGCGATGTTTTTGATCGTGGTCTTTGCCGGCGGCACTACCTTGAACTGGTTCCCGGTGCGCGGCCTGGTGTCGGAGAACTTCGAGCAATTGAGTACCATCGGCAAGATCGCCGATTATTTCTGGCACTTGGTGCTGCCGGTCAGCGCCCTGGTGATCGGCGGGTTCGCCACCTTGACCATCCTCACCAAAAACTCGTTCCTCAATGAAATCACGCGCCAGTACGTGGTCACGGCACGGGCCAAGGGCCTGAGCGAACGGCGCGTGCTCTACGGCCATGTGTTTCGCAACGCCATGCTGCTGGTGATCTCCGGGATCCCCCAGGCATTCATCAGTGTGTTCTTCGCCGGCTCCCTGCTGATCGAGGTGATCTTCTCCCTCGACGGCCTGGGCCGCATGAGCTACGAGGCCGCCGTGTCGCGGGACTATCCAGTGGTCTTCGGCTCGCTGTTTATCTTCACTCTGTTCGGCCTCTTGATAAAACTGATCGGCGACCTCTGCTACACCCTGGTGGACCCGCGTATCGACTTCGCCGCGAGGAACGCCTGATGCTCAATCTGTCTCCCGTCGCTCGACGACGCTTTGAACGCTTCAAGCAAAACCGCCGGGGCTGGTGGTCGCTGTGGCTGTTTATCGGCCTGTTTATCCTGACCCTGGGTGGCGAGCTGATCGCCAACGACAAACCACTGGTGCTCAGCTACCAGGACGAACTGTACTTCCCCGTGTTCAAGCGCTACACCGAGCAGCAGTTCGGCGGGCAACTGCCGTTCCAGGCCGACTACCGCAGTGACTACGTGCAGCACCTGATCAAGAAGGATGGCGGCTGGATGCTGTTCCCGCCAATCCCCCTTCAGCGATGACACGCCCAACTACGAGCTGACCCGCCCTGCCCCCCAGTCCGCCGTCCACGGTGAACTGGCTGGGCACCGATGACCAGTCCCGGGACGTGCTGGCACGGGTGATCTTCGGTGCGCGGGTGTCGATCCTGTTCGCCCTGGCGCTGACTGCGATCAGCGCCACCATCGGCATTGCCGCCGGCGCCTTGCAGGGCTATTACGGCGGTTGGGTCGACCTGCTCGGCCAACGTATCCTCGAAGTGTGGTCAGGGCTGCCGGTCTTGTACCTGCTGATCATTCTCTCGGGGTTTGTCGAGCCCAACTTCTGGTGGCTGCTGGGGATCATGGCGTTGTTTTCCTGGCTGGCCCTGGTGGACGTGGTGCGCGCCGAGTTCCTGCGCGGGCGCAACCTGGAATACGTCAAAGCCGCGCGAGCCCTGGGCCTGGGTGACGGCAAGATCATTCGCCGGCATATCCTGCCGAACGCAATGACGGCCACCTTGAGCTACCTGCCCTTTATCCTGACCGGGGCGATTTCCACCCTCAGCGCCCTGGACTTCCTCGGTTTCGGCATGCCGGCAGGCAGCGCGTCCCTCGGTGAATTGATCGCCCAGGGCAAGCAGAACCTGCAGGCGCCGTGGCTCGGATTGACGGCGTTTTTCACCCTGGCACTGATTCTGTCGCTGCTGGTATTTATCGGCGAGGCGTTGCGCGATGCCTTCGACCCACGTTCATGAGTGAATCCGTATGAGCGACAACCTGATCGAGATCCGCAACCTGTGCGTGGCCTTCAGCGGCCAGACCGTGGTGCGCAACCTGTGCCTGGATATCCGCCCCGGCGAGTGCCTGGCGCTGGTGGGTGAATCCGGTTCGGGCAAGTCGGTAACCGCCCATTCGATCCTGCAATTGCTACCCCAGGCCGGCACCGCGAGCAGCGGCTCGGTGCGTTATCGGGGTCAGGAGCTGATCGGCGCCGGACCCAGCGCCCTGCAAAAACTGCGCGGCAACCGCATCGCGATGATCTTCCAGGAGCCGATGACCTCCCTCAACCCCTTGCACAGCATCGAAAAGCAGATCGGCGAAACCCTGCTGCTGCACAAGGGCCTCGGCGGCAAGGCGGCCCAGGCACGCATCCTCGAACTGCTGGATTTGGTGGGCATCCGTAACCCGCAAGAGCGCCTCAAGTCCTACCCCCCATCAGTTGTCGGGCGGGCAGCGCCAGCGGGTGATGATTGCCATGGCCCTGGCCTGCGAACCGGAGTTGCTGATCGCCGACGAACCAACCACCGCGCTGGATGTGACGGTGCAGCGCAAGATCCTGCAACTGCTCAAATCCTTGCAGCAACGCTTGGGCATGTCGTTGCTGCTGATCAGCCATGACCTCAACCTGGTGCGCAGCATTGCCCAGCGCGTGTGCGTGATGCAGGCCGGGGAAATTGTCGAGCAGGTCGACTGCCAAACCCTGTTCAATGCCCCGCAACATCCCTACAGCCGCCTGCTGCTGGATGCCGAACCGGTCGGCACGGCGCTGTGCCAGGATCAACGCGATAACGTATTACAAGTCGACGGTTTGAGTGTGCGCTTCCCCATCGGGGGCGGGCTGTTCCGGCGCAAGCAGTACCTGCAGGCGGTGGACGGCATCAGCCTGGACCTGCAACGGGGCAAGACCTTGGGTATCGTCGGCGAGTCCGGCTCCGGCAAGTCCACACTGGGCCAGGCGATCCTGCGCCTGCTGGACTCCAGCGGCAGCATCCGCTTCCAGGGCGAGGCCCTTGATGGCCTGAGCCAGAAGCAGATGCAGCCCTGGCGCAAGCAGATGCAGGTGGTGTTCCAGGACCCCTACGGCAGCCTCAGCCCGCGCATGTCTGTACAACAGATCATCAGCGAAGGGTTGGAAGTGCACGCGCCCTGCAGCCTGCAGGAGCGTGACGCGCAGGTGATCAAGGTGCTGCAGGATGTGGGACTCGACCCGGCCAGCCGCCATCGCTACCCCCACGAATTCTCCGGCGGCCAGCGCCAACGCATCGCCATTGCCCGCGCGCTGGTGCTGCGCCCGGCATTGATACTGCTGGACGAGCCCACCTCGGCCCTGGACCGCACCGTGCAAAAACAAGTGGTGGCGCTGCTGCGTGAACTGCAGGAAAAGTACGGCCTGACCTACCTGTTTATCAGCCATGACCTGGCCGTGGTGCGGGCCATGGCCCACGACATGATCGTGATCAAGGACGGCAAGGTGGTCGAACGCGGCCCGAGCCAGGCGCTGTTCGACTCACCGCAACATCCCTACACCCAAGAACTGCTCGCAGCCACACAACTGCCCTTGTAGGAGCGAGCTTGCTCGCGAAGATCGTTAACGATAACGCGAAAAGCCTGCCACCCCGAGGCGTCCTCAGGTTTTTCGCGAGCAAGCTCGCTCCTACAAGGGGCGGCGTGATCCTATTCACCTTTTTAGTGGCGGCGCCAGCATGAACACCAGCGAAAGCCTCAAGGACTACCAGCACGTTCGCGGCCTGGCGATCCAGTCCCTGTTCGAAATCATCGAGCAGTCCAGCGAAGGCACTGTGATTGTCGACCGCGACGCCAATATCGTGTGGATGAACGAGCGCTACGCCAAGCGCTTTGGCCTGAAAAGCGCCGATCAGGCCATCGGCCAACCATGCGAACAGGTCATCTCCAACAGCCTGCTGCGCCAAGTGGTACGCAGTGACCAACCGATCCTCCTGGATATCCAGGACACGCCCAAAGGCCCGCTGGTGGTGATGCGCCTGCCGATCCACGACGATGCCGGCAAGGTGATCGGCGCCATCGGCTTTGCCCTGTTCGATGAGTTACGCAACCTCTCGCCGATGATCGAGCGCTACCTGAGCATGCAACAGGAACTGGCCTCGACCCGTTCGCTGCTGCGCTCACGCCAGAGCAAATACAACTTTGCGCACTTTATCGGCACCAGCGCCGCCAGCCTGGAGGTCAAGCGCCGCGCTAGGCGCAGTGCGAGCGCCGATTCACCGGTGTTGCTGCTGGGCGAGACCGGCACCGGCAAGGAGCTGCTGGCCCAGGCTATCCATGGTGCCTCGCCGCGTGCCAATAAAGCCTTTGTCAGCATCAACAGCGCCGCCATCCCCCACGACCTTTTGGAAGCCGAGTTCTTCGGCACCGCACCCGGCGCATTCACCGGCGCCGACCGCAAGGGCCGCCCCGGCAAACTGCAAATCGCCCAGGGCGGGACGTTGTTTCTCGATGAAATCGGCGACATGCCCCTGCCCCTGCAAAGCAAACTGCTGCGGGTGTTGCAGGAAAAAGAGTTTGAGCCGGTGGGCTCCAACGAGATGATCACCAGCGACGTGCGCGTGATCGCCGCGACCTCCACCGACCTGGAAGCCGCGATCAAGCGCGGCGAATTTCGCGCCGACTTGTACTACCGCCTCAACGTGTTGCCGATCCAGGTCCCGCCCCTGCGCGAACGCCTGGATGATATTCCGGCGTTGAGTGAAGCGATCCTTGAAGAACTGCGCAGCCAGCATGAACTGGACCGCGAAGCCCTGGCGTTGCTGGCCCGGCATGCCTGGCCGGGGAACATCCGCGAATTGCGCAACGTGCTGGAGCGGGCCGCCTTGCTCAGTGATGACCTGGTGCTGGATGCGCAAGAGATTCGCGCGGCGATTGGTACGTTCAGCCCGGTGCAGTGCAGCGCCGTGGCGCCCATTGAGGTCGAAACCTTCAGCGCGGCACGGGAGCGGTTTGATCGGCAGTTGATTGCTGCAGCGTTGCGCCAGTGTGAGGGCAACGTGATCGAGGCGGCCAAGCGGCTGGGGCTCGGACGCTCGACGCTGTACAAGAAGATGGTGGCGCTGGGCATCGAACAATCTCAATAAAGAGACAAATATCTCAAACAAAAGACAACCCCCTTGTGGGAGCGGGCTTGCTCGCGAAACGGCCTATCAGCAACAAAATCATTGGCTGACACACCGCTTTCGCGAGCAAGCCCGCTCCCACATTGGAACTTCGTTTGTCTTGATATAGAGACAAGACTCGAAAACCAATCACTAGAATCTTTAAATATCTATACATATCAACAACTTACAAACTTGGCACAATTCCCGCTATAGCCCCTTCCTACAGCTCTACCCCCACAACAATAACAATCCGATGGAGACACACCATGAGTGTGATCATTGCCCTGGCGGCGCTCGCGCTGCTGATGCTAGCTGCCTACCGTGGCTACAGCGTCATCCTGTTTGCCCCCATCGCCGCCCTTGGCGCCGTGCTGCTCACCGACCCTTCCGCGGTCGCCCCTGCCTTTACCGGGGTGTTCATGGAAAAAATGGTCGGCTTTATCAAACTGTATTTCCCGGTGTTCCTGCTCGGCGCGGTGTTCGGCAAGCTGATCGAGCTGTCGGGCTTTTCGCGCTCCATCGTCGCGGCAGCCATCCGCTTGCTCGGCACCCGCCAGGCGATGCTGGTGATCGTGCTGGTCTGCGCCCTGTTGACCTACGGCGGCGTGTCGTTGTTTGTGGTGGTGTTTGCGGTGTACCCGTTCGCTGCCGAGATGTTCCGCCAGAGCAATATCCCCAAGCGCTTGATCCCGGCGACCATCGCCCTGGGTGCGTTCTCGTTCACCATGGACGCCCTGCCCGGCACGCCGCAGATCCAGAACATCATCCCCAGCACGTTCTTCAACACCACCGCCTGGGCCGCGCCCTGGCTGGGCTTGATCGGCACGATCTTTGTGTTCTGCGCCGGCATGCTGTACCTGGCACGCCAGCGCAACAAGGCCCAGCGTGCCGGTGAAGGCTACGGCACCGACTTGCGCAACGAACCGGAAACCGCCGAAAACCTGAGCCTGCCCAACCCGTGGATCGCCCTGTCGCCGCTGATTCTGGTGGGGGTGATGAACCTGCTGTTCACCCACTGGATCCCACAGTGGTACGGCAAGACCCACAGCCTCGCGCTGCCGGGCATGAGCGCGCCGGTCACCACAGAAATCGCCAAGCTCACCGCCATCTGGGCGGTGCAGGCCGCGTTGCTGGTGGGGATCATCATGGTCCTGGTGTTCGGCTTTTCGGCGATCAAGAGCAAGCTGGCCGAAGGCAGTAAGAGCGCGGTCAGCGGCGCCCTGCTGGCGGCGATGAACACCGCGTCGGAATACGGCTTCGGTGCGGTCATCGCCTCGCTGCCGGGGTTCCTGGTATTGGCCGACTGGCTCAAGGGCATCCCCAACCCGCTGGTCAACGAAGCGATTACCGTAACCCTGCTGGCCGGTATCACCGGCTCTGCTTCCGGCGGCATGAGCATCGCCCTGGCGGCCATGTCCGAGAGCTTTCTTTCGGCAGCCCATGCAGCCAATATCCCCCTGGAAGTGCTGCACCGAGTCGCAGCCATGGCCAGCGGCGGCATGGATACCCTGCCGCACAACGGCGCGGTCATCACGCTGCTGGCGGTCACCGGACTGACCCACCGCGAAGCCTACAAAGATATTTTCGGCATCACGATCATCAAGACCCTCGCGGTGTTCGTGGTGATCGGTACTTTCTACGCCACCGGCATTGTGTGAGGTTTTCATGACGACATTGAATGGCAAGACCGCCCTGGTCACCGGCTCCACCAGCGGCATCGGCCTGGGCATCGCCCTGAGCCTAGCCAAGGCCGGCGCCAATCTGATCCTCAACGGTTTCGGCGATGCCAGCGCGGTGATCGCCCAAGTGCAGGCGTTTGGCGGCAAGGTCGGCCATCACCCGGCCGATGTCAGCGACCCGGCGCAGATCGCCGAGATGGTCGCCTACGCCGAGCGCGAGTTCGGCGGCATCGACATCCTGGTGAACAACGCGGGCATCCAACATGTGGCGGCGGTGGAGGACTTCCCGGTGGAGCGCTGGGACTCGATCATCGCGATCAACCTTTCATCGGTGTTCCACAGCACGCGCCTGAGCCTGCCGGGCATGAAGGCCAAGGGCTGGGGGCGGATCGTCAATATCGCCTCGGTGCACGGCCAGGTCGGCTCGGTGGGCAAGGCGGCCTATGTGGCGGCCAAGCATGGGGTGATCGGCCTGACCAAAGTGGTCGGCCTGGAAACCGCCACCAGCAACGTGACCTGCAACGCCATTTGCCCCGGTTGGGTGCTGACGCCGCTGGTGCAAAAGCAAATCGATGATCGCATCGCCGCAGGCGTTGACCCGCAACAGGCCCAGCATGATCTGCTGGCTGAAAAGCAGCCGTCCCTGGAGTTCGTGACCCCACCCCAACTGGGCGAGCTGGTCCTGTTCCTCTGCAGCGAAGCCGGCAGCCAGGTGCGTGGCGCGGCGTGGAATATCGATGGAGGTTGGCTGGCCCAATAACTCCACCCTGCGAACAACGCAGAACCAAATGTGGGAGCGGGCTTGCTCGCGAAAGCAGGGTGTCAGTCAACCTATTCATTGCTGAACCAGCGCTTTCGCGAGCAAGCCCGCTCCCACCTTGGGATCTTTGCAGTGTCAAACATCTGCGACAAGAACAAGAGACGAGCCTATGTCCGACATCCTCTGGCAACCCAGCCCGGAACGCATCCACAGCACCCGAATGGACCAGTTCCGGCGTTTTATCAATGATCGCCACGCCTTGCAGATCAACGACTACCCCACCCTGCACCAATGGAGCATCGACCAGCGCCCGGCCTTCTGGGCGGCGATTGTCGAGTTCTTCGAGGTGCAGTTCCGTACGCCACCCAGCACCGTGCTGGTGGAAGGCGCGCAGATGCCCAGTGCCCAGTGGTTCCCCGGCGCTACCCTGAACTTTGCCGAGCACCTGCTGCGACGCCGCGACGACCATCCTGCCGTAGTCGCCATCGGCGAAGACGGCCAGCGCGAACAATTGACCTATGCTGAGCTGGCCCGCCACGTCGCCGGCCTGCAGCGCAGCCTGCAAGCGGCCGGCGTGGGCCTGGGCGATCGGGTGGCGGCGTGCATGCCCAATACCTGGCAAACCCTGGTGGGCATGCTCGCCACCACCAGCCTGGGGGCGATCTGGTCTTGCTCCTCGCCGGATTTCGGCACCCAAGGGGTGATCGACCGCTTCGGCCAGATCGAACCCAAGGTGCTGATCACCTGCGCCGGTTATCGCTACGCTGGCAAGCTGAGCGACCAGAGCACCAAGCTCAATGAAATCCTCGACCGCCTGCCGTCCCTGCAACAGTTGATCATCGTGCCCTACGCGCGGCCCGAAGCGCGTGTCGACGACTACCAGACCCAAGCCGAAGTAACCCTATGGGATGACTTCTACCGCCCAGGCGGCGAACCGCAGTTTGTCGCGGTGCCCTTCGACCATCCGCTGTACATCCTCTACTCCAGCGGCACCACCGGCGTGCCCAAATGCATCATCCACGGTACCGGCGGCGTGCTGCTGACTCACCTCAAGGAACATGGCCTGCACGCCGACCTGTCGCGCGACGACTGCCTGTTCTACTACACCACCTGCGGCTGGATGATGTGGAACTGGCTGGTCTCGGTATTGGCCATCGGCGCCACGGCGGTGCTGTATGACGGCTCGCCGTTTCATCCCGGGCCAGAGCGGCTGATTGACCTGATCGATCAGGAGCGCATCAGCGTGTTCGGCACCAGCCCGAAATTCCTCGCCACCCTGGAAAAGGCCGGCCTGCAACCACGCCTCAGCCATGACCTGGGCAGCCTCAAGGGCCTGATCTCCACCGGCTCGCCGCTCTCGCCCCAGAGCTACGACTACGTGTACCGCCAGATCAAGCAGGAGCTGTGCCTGTCGTCGATGTCGGGGGGTACCGATATCGTCTCCTGCTTCGTGATCGGCAACCCGGTGTTGCCGGTACGGCGCGGCGAAATGCAATGCAAGAGCCTGGCGATGGCGATCGAAGTATGGGACGACCAGGGCCGGCCGCTGATTGGCGACAAAGGCGAACTGGTGTGCACCCGGCACTTTCCGGCCATGCCCATCGGCCTATGGAATGACCCACAAGGGGACAAGCTGCGCGCCTCGTATTTCAGCCAGTTCCCCGGCGTCTGGGCCCAGGGTGACTATGCCGAACAACGGCCCAATGGCAGCCTGCTGATCCATGGGCGTTCGGACGCGGTGCTCAACCCGGGTGGCGTACGCATCGGCACGGCGGAGATCTACCGCCAGGTGGAAAAGGTCCCGCAGGTCCTGGAAAGCCTGGCCATCGGCCAACGCTGGCAGGACGATGTGCGCGTGGTGCTGTTTGTGCGCCTCAATGACGGCGAACAGCTGGACGCCGCCCTTGAACAGCAGATCCGCGAAGTGATCCGTGCCAACACCACGCCACGCCACGTGCCGGCAAAAATCCTCAGTGTCAGTGATATTCCGCGCACCATCAGCGGCAAGATCGTCGAGCTTGCGGTAAGAAACGTCGTGCACGGGGAACCAGTGAAAAACACCGATGCCCTGGCCAACCCCGAAGCCCTGGAGCAGTTTCGCAACCGCCCGGAGCTGGCGTAAAAGATGAAAGGTTTCAGCGTCATTGCACTCATTTGAAGATAAACCCCTCAAGCATGCTATTTTTCGAGGGGTAGTCAGCCGTTTCCGCACCACGGAATATTCGGTTCAAGGCATTCTTCAAGCGTTACACGCAGGACACTTACATGAACGGATCATCCACCGGCAGCGAGGCCGCGGCGCTCATCGCGCGGCTGGACTGGGCCACAAGCCCCCTCGGTGATGCCAGCCACTGGCCGCAAAGCCTGCGCACGGCAATCGATATCGTCATCCACTCACCGATGCCGATGCTGTTGCTGTGGGGTGACGAACTCACGCAAATCTATAACGATGGCTTCGCCCTGCTGACTGGCAACAAGCATCCCCAGGCCTTCGGCCAGCCGACACACGCGGTCTGGCCGGAGCTGCAACACTTCACCGCGCCGATCTACAGCGCCGTATTGACCGGCCAGGTGCGCACCTTCAGCGAGCAGCGTTTTGTCCTGCAGCGCAACCACCGCGATACGGAAATCTGGCTGGACCTGACCTACAGCCCGATCCGCGACGAGCGTGGCCGAGTTGCCGGAATCCTGGTGACCGCCATTGAAACCAACGAACGCCGGCAACTGGCCCAGGAGCTGCAGCAACGTTCCGAAGCCAGCCTCAAGGCCCAGCACAACACCGAGCAACGCTTGCAACTGGCCTTGGCCGCTACCGACGCGGTGGGCACCTGGGACTGGGATATCAGCGAAGACCGCTTTATCGCCGACAGCCATTTTGCCCTGTTGCACGGGGTCGATCCGGTTCACGCCCACCAACTGCCCATCAGCGATTACCTGCAAGGCGTGCACCCGGAAGACCGTGGCATGGTGGCCCGCAGCATCAAGCATTGCATTACCCATGGCAGCGAATACGCCGAGGAATATCGCCTGCTCCAGGCCGACGGCCAGCTGCGCTGGGTGTTTGCCCGTGGCCGCTGCTACAAGGATCACCATGGCCGACCGACGCGATTCCTCGGCGCGGCCCTGGACCTGACCGAGCGCAAGCACACCGAGCAAGCCCTGCGCCAGAGCCAGACCGAGCTGCAACTGATCATCAACGCCATGCCGGTGCTGATCGGCTATGTCGACCACGAAGAGCGCTTTCGCCTGAACAACAGCGCCTACCTCGACTGGTATGGCCTGACCCCGCAAGAGCTGTATGGCAAGACCATCCGCGAAGTGATCGGCAACGAGGTGTATGCCGGGCGCGCCGATAAAATCGCCGCCGCGCTCAAGGGCAAGGCCTGCAGCTTCGTCACCATCTCTCCCCATCACGATGGCCGGCCCCGGCATGCGCTGATGAAGTACCTGCCGCGCTTCAGTGCCGATGGCTCGGTCAATGGCTTCTACATTTTTGTGATCGATGAAACCGAACGCAAACTCACTGAAGAAGCCCTGCGCCACCTCAACGATAACCTCGAAGAGCGTGTGGCCCAACGCACCCAGGCCCTGGCCGAGGCCAACCAGCGCCTGCAAAACGAGATGTTCGAGCGCGAGCGCGCCGAAGATGCGCTGCGTCATGCACAAAAAATGGAAGCGGTCGGCCAGCTTACCGGCGGTATCGCCCATGACTTCAACAATATGCTCACCGGCATCATCGGCAGCCTGGACCTGATGCAACGCTACATCGCGGCCGGGCGCAGCGATGAGATCGGGCGCTTCACCGATGCCGCCGTGTCCTCGGCCCATCGTGCGGCCGCCCTGACCCATCGCCTGCTGGCCTTCTCCCGCCGCCAGTCCCTGGACCGCCGGCCCCTGGACCCGAACCAGTTGGTCACGTCCCTGGAAGAGCTGTTCCGGCGTACCAAAGGTGCCCATATCGAGCTCAAGGTGCAGTTGGGCAACGATATCTGGCCGGTGAACACCGACGCCAGCCAACTGGAAAACGCCCTGCTCAACCTGGTGATCAACGCCCGCGACGCCATGCCCGATGGCGGGCAACTGAGCATCGAGACGGCCAACAGCTACCTCGACGGCACCGACATCACCACCCTGGAACCGGTCAAGGCCGGCGACTACGTGATGCTCGGCGTATGCGACAACGGCGCCGGCATGACCCCGAAGATCCTGGCCAAGGCCTTCGATCCGTTCTTCACCACCAAACCCATCGGCCAGGGCACCGGCCTTGGGTTGTCGATGATTTATGGTTTTGCCCAGCAATCCGGCGGCCACGTCACCATCCACAGCGAGCCGGGCCGAGGCACCTGCGTGCGCCTGTACCTGCCGCGCCTGCACGGCACCGCACTGGAAAAACCCCAGCCCCAGAGCCCGATGGAAGCTCCGGTGGCGCGCGATGGCGAAGCCGTGGTGGTGGTCGAGGACGATGCGGCGGTGCGCATGCTGGTGGTCAATCTGCTCGATGAATTGGGCTACACCGCGCACCAGGCTGCTGACGCACGCACGGCGCTGCCGTTACTCGAATCTGACCTGCGGGTGGACTTGCTGATCACCGATGTCGGCCTGCCGGGCATGAACGGTCGGCAACTGGCGGAAATCGCCCGCCAGCATCGCCCCGAGCTCAAAGTGCTGTTCATGACCGGTTATGCGGAAACGGCCACCGAACGCCAAGGCTTTCTGGAGGACGGTATGGACATGGTGGCCAAGCCTTTTTCCATCGATCTACTGGCCACAAAAATCCGCAGCATGATCGGCGTCAAAGGCCAAGTTGATGCATAATCCCGCGCCTTCAAGCCCGACCGTTGCAAGGTAACTGCCCGATGAAAGCCCAAGCCCGCCATATCCTGGTCAAGACCAGCGAGGAAGCCGAACAGCTCAAGCAGCGTATTGCCAAGGGCGAAGCCTTTGATGTGCTGGCCAAGAAATTCTCCACCTGCCCGTCCGGCAAGCGCGGCGGCGACCTCGGGGAAGTGCGCCCGGGGCAAATGGTTGGAGTGATCGATGCGGTGATTTTCAAGAAACCCCTGCGGGTGGTGCACGGGCCGATCAAGAGCAAGTTTGGTTATCACCTGGTGCAGGTGTTCTACCGCGATTGACGAACTCAGTGGCAAGCAACCATTGTGGCGAGGGGGCTCGTCCCCCGTTGGGCTGCGCAGCAGCCCCAGTCAGCCTCACCTCGGCCTTTCAGACACACCGAGGTGACCGGTTTTAGGGCTGCTTCGCAGCCCACCGGGGGACAAGCCCCCTCGCCACAGCAAGCCCCATCAGCACGACACGTTCAGGGGAATCAGCGCGCCCGCCACCTGAATAACCCGGCTCGCCAGCCAATGCGCAGCCAAGGCCGCCTCTTGCGGCGAACCACCCCTGAGCCTGCTGGCCAGATACGCCGCACTAAACGAATCCCCCCGCCGCCGTGGTGTCCACCACCTTTTCGACCACTACCGCCGGCACTGCAAAACGCTCGCCGCCCTGGCGAATCAGACAGTCGTGCGCCCCGCGCTTGAGCACCACTTCGCCGATCTGCGGATAGGCCGCGAATACCTGCTCGCTGTCGGCATAGCCAAACAAGGCGCGCTCGTCATCCTCGGTGAGCAAGGCCATATCCACCTGTTCCAGCACCTGCTGATAGGCCTCGCGGGCGGCTTCGACACTGGCCCACAGACGCGGGCGGTAGTTGTTGTCGAACACCACCCGGGCGCCACGCTGGCGGGCTTGCGTCAACACGTCCAGCAGACGTGCACGCCCCACCGCGCCCAATACAGCCAGGGTGATCCCGCTGAAATACAGCACATCGTAGGTCGGCAAGGCGGCCAGGACCGGCTCAGCCCCTGGCGTGGTAAAGCAATCGCGCACCGCTGCTTCGTTGCGCCAGTAGAGGAATTTGCGCTCGCCATTGGCGTCGGTCTGGATGCAGTACAACCCCGGCAGGCGGCCCGGCAAGCGCTGGACCCGTTCCAGGCCAAGGCCTTCCTCGGCCCATTGCGCGCACATGGCATCGCTGAAGCTGTCATCGCCCAGGGCGGTAACGTAGTCCACCGTGCTGTTCGCGCCAAGTTCACGGCGCAAGTAGACGGCGGTGTTCAGGGTATCGCCACCGAAGCTCTGATGCAGGCTGCCGTCGGCGCGGTGTTGCAGTTCGATCATGCATTCGCCGATCAGGGCGATGCGCGGGATTGGCTTCATTTCACAGTTCTCCAAATACACCTCCACTGTAGGAGCGAGCTTGCTCGCGAAAAACGCAAGATCGCCACGGGGTGTCAGACGACCAGCGTTATCGTTGACGATTTTCGCGAGCAAGCTCGCTCCTACCGTGGCCGCAGCCTAGAAGCAGGTACGCAGCGACTCGATCACCTGCAACTGCTCATCCACCAGGCACCCCACCTGCCACTTATCAAAGGTCAGGCACGGGTGCGAGGTGCCAAACGAGATGATGTCGCCAATGCGCAACTCAACCCCCGCCGGCACGCTCATGAACGCATGCTGGTCCATCACCGCCGTGACCTTGCAACCCCTCACGTCATCGCCCACCGCCGGCAGCACGCCGGCCTTGTAGCGCTTGAGCGGCACCGGCAAGCCGGCGTCGTAGGCCACGTCACGCTTGCCCAGGGCGATGACCGCAAACCCAGGCTCCGGCAATGACTGCACATGGGCCCATACTTCCAGGGCCGGACGCAGGCCTTCGCTGAGGTCGCTGCGCCGCTCCAGCACGCAGCATTGCGCGTCCTTGTAGATGCCGTGGTCGTGGGCCACATAGCTGCCGGGCCGCAGTACGCTGAGGAAGCGCCCCTCGGCATTTTGCGCGGCAAAGGATTCGGCGATCAGGTCATACCACGCCGAACCCGAGGCGGTGATGATCGGCTGGCCAAGGTCGAAAGCACCGCTGTTCTGCATATCCACCGCCAGGCGCACCAGGGACGCGGCAAATGCGCGGATGCCGCTGATGGCATGCTCGCCGTGGATCACCCCTTCGTAGCCTTCGATACCGGTGAGCGCCAGGGCCGGCTGGGCCTTGATCGCCCGCGCCAGGTCCAACACCTCCTGCTCGCTGCGGCAACCGCAACGGCCGCCGAGCACGCCGTATTCGATCATCACGTTCAGGCGCAGGCCACGGGCGGCGAAGAACGCGCCCAGGTCAGCCACGTTGTCCGGGTGGTCGACCATGCAATGGAAATCAAAATCAGGATCGGCCAACAGCTCGGCAATCAACGCCATGTTCGGCGCGCCCACCAACTGGTTGGCCATCAACACCCGGCGCACGCCACCGGCATAGGCTGCGCGGGTCTGCACGGCGGTGGCCAGGGTGATGCCCCAGGCGCCTTGCGCCAACTGACGCTGGAACAGCGCCGGCATCATGCTGGTCTTGCCATGGGGCGCCAGTTGCGCGCCGCTTTTGCTGACGAAGTCCTGCATCCACTGAATATTGTGTTCCAGTGCAGCGCGATGCAGCACCAGGGCGGGCAGGCTGACGTCGCGTACCAGGTGGGCACCGCTGGTGGCAGCACCCTTTTCAACGGCATTGAAGACCGGCATGGGATTACTCCGTTTGGCTATTCATTGATACGACGGGCCAGGTGGTTGGCGCTGTCGATCAGCACCCGGCGGTAGTCGTTGTAATGGTTCTGGGCGTCGGCCCGTGGGGCGACGATGCACAGGGTCGCAATGGCGATGCCCTGGGCATCGCGCACCGGGGCGGCAAAGCAGTGGGTAAAGGTGTCGGCAACACTGTCGAAGGAAAAGAAACCATCGAGGCTGGCCTGGCGGATCTGCCCGAGGAAGGTGTCCAGGGGCAGGCGCTGGCCATCCGGCAGGATGAAGTCATCGTGGTCGATCAGGTCGATGATCTGCTGGTCGCTCAAATGCCCCAGCAGCAAGCGCCCGGAGGCGGTCCAGGGGATCGGTGCGTTTTCACCGATATCCGAAGAAATCCGGAAATGCCGCTCGCCCTCGCGCATCAGCGCCACCGTGTACTTGCGCCCGTTGAGCAGGCACATCTGCGCGGTCTCGCGGGTTTGGCTGACGATCGCCTGCAACGCGTGATCGGCCTCGCGAGTCAGGTCAAAATGGCGCAAGTGCGCCTGGCCGAGGAAGTACAGCTGGCGCCCCAGGTAGACGTGGCCGTCCTGGCCCACAGTTTCGAGAATCCGCCGCTCCAGCAGGGAGGCAACCAGTTCGTAGACTGTGGATTTGGGGCTGCCGATGCCACTGGCAATATCGTTGGGGCGCAGGGGCTGGCCGACTTCCTTGAGAAAATCGAGGATATCGAACGCCCGGTCCAGGCCTTTTGCACGGCGCTTGATGGTGTCTTCGGTCATGGTGGTCTTCGGTCCGGGAAATCATAGGACTTGCGCACAATCCCCTGTGGGAGCGGGCTTGCTCGCGAAAGCGCAGTATCAGTCGCTAAATAATTGACTGACCCACCGTTTTCGCGAGCAAGCCCGCTCCCACATTTTGAATTGCATGCGGTCGGGAGATCAGGCATTCAGCCTTTTTTTTTGTAGGCCACGCAATCGATCTCGACCTTGCAATCAACCATCATATTCGCCTGCACACAGGCCCGTGCCGGGGCGTGTTCAGGAGTGAAGTATTCACCGAAGACTTTGTTGAAACTCCAGAAATCCCGTGGGTCTTCCAGCCATACGCCCACCCGGACCACGTCTTTAAGCTCGTAACCGGCCTCTTCAAGGATTGCCACCACGTTCTTCATGGTCTGGTGGGTCTGCTCGACAATCCCGCCATTGATGATCTCACCGTCCACCGCCGGCACCTGCCCCCGACACGTACAGCCAGCCATCCGCCTCCACTGCACGGGCGAATGGGCGGGGCTGGCCACCGCCGGCGGTGCTGCCGGCGCCGTAACGAGTAATGCTCATAAAATTGCTCCTTGATTTAAAACGGATATTTTTCAGGAATTGCGCCAGGCGTCGCGGAAGCCGATTATTCCGCTATAACGGAATGCGGTATGTAACAACGGAATAAGCAGCAGAAAGTGTGCCACAGCCAGCTCCAGAAAAATATTCAAGCGTTAAAGTCGTTTTAAATCATGCACATAAGAAATCGCCAAGCCACCGACACCCCGCCCACGACGACTCGCGCACTGCTACCGTGAGCCCCAATCCGTTGCGATCCGACACATTGGGGTGCGCTACCTGTGAATTCTGACAGTAGACCGCCCGCCCCACCCGGCTTAGGGTTTGGCCACGGACCTGAAGGAGATTGTCATGGGACTGATCAACACAGTGATCGATGACGCGGATGCGTATAGACGAGCGCTGCAGACACAGCGCACGGTGTTCATGCTCTTTGTATCGCCCCAGTGCCCGGCATGCGGTGCGGCCAAGCCACTGTTCAGTAAAGTGGCCAGCCGCTATCGCCGCCAGGCAGCCCTTTATGTGCTCGATACCACCCAGACGCCTCGGCATCCCGACGTCACCGGCACACCGACGCTGCTGATACTGAAAAACGGCAGGCTGGTCGAAACACTCAAAGGGTTCGGCCCCTGGGAAACCCAGGAGCAGACCCTGAAGAAAACCTTCGAGCGGCACACCCGTGGTGTGCCGACCAAAAGGGCCAGGCCCCGTTAACCCACGGCGACAGGAGTCAGCAACACCTGCGTCACCCGCCGCTCCTCCACCGCTGCCACGGTCAGGCGCCAGCCTGCGTACTCCAGGCTGTCGCCCACCACCGGCAGGCGATCCAACAGGCTCATGACCAGGCCGGCGAGGGTCTGGTAATCCTCGGTGGCCATCGCCTGGAAACCGGTGCGCTGGCGGATCAGGTTCAGGTTCAACGCGCCATTGGCGCGGTAACCGCCCTGCTCTTCGACGATATCCGGACCTTCCACTTCACTGGCATCCGGCAACTCACCGGCGATGGACTCAAGAATGTCGGTCATGCTCAACACCCCCATGAAGTCGCCGAACTCGTTGATCACGAAGGCAATGTGCGTCGACTCCTGGCGCATCTGTTCCAGAGCGTTGAGGATCGAGAAGCTGTCGAGCAGGTTGATCGCTCGTCGCGCCAGGTGTTCCAGGTTCGGCTCATTGCCGGCCAGGTACTCCTTGAGCAGCTCCTTCTTATGCACGAAGCCCAAAGGCTCATCCACCGCACCGTTGCGAATCAGCGGTAAGCGCGAGTAGGACGAGTGCATCAGCTTCAGGCGAATCGTCTCCGCGTCGTCGGCCAAGTCGATGTAGTCGACATTCGCCCGCGGGGTCATCAAGGTGCGGATCGGCCGTTCGGCCAACTGCAACACGCCGCTGATCATGATCCGTTCGCGACGGTCGAACAGCGGGCCTTGAGGGTTATCGCCGCCATCGAGCAGGTCGGTAACGTCTTCACCCACTTCTTCCACCGCCAGGCTGCGACCACCCAGCAGGCGCATGACCGCATGGGCCGTACGCTCACGGATCGGCCGCAGGCCTTGCGCCGACTTCTTGCGGCGCGCCCGGGCGATCTGGTTAAACACCTCGATCAGGATCGAGAAACCGATGGCCGCGTACAGGTAGCCTTTGGGGATATGGAAGCCCAGGCCTTCGGCAGTCAGGGCAAAACCGATCATCATCAAGAAGCCCAGGCACAGCATGATCACCGTCGGGTGCGCGTTGACGAAGCGGGTCAGCGGCTTGCTGGCCACGATCATTACGCCGATGGACACGATCACCGCGATCATCATCACCGCCAGTTCATCCACCATGCCGACCGCAGTAATCACCGCGTCGAGGGAGAACACCGCGTCCAGCACCACGATCTGCGCCACGATCGGCCAGAACATCGCGTAGGCCGCATTGCCGGTGCGTTCGGTGACATGCCCTTCGAGCCGCTCATGCAATTCCATGGTGGCCTTGAACAACAGGAACACACCACCAAACAACATGATCAGGTCACGTCCGGAGAAGCTCTTGTCGAACACCTCGAACAACGGCTGGGTCAAGGTGACCAACCAGGAAATACTCGCCAACAAGCCCAGGCGCATGATCAGCGCCAGGGACAGACCAATCAACCGCGCACGGTCACGCTGCTCCGGTGGCAGCTTGTCCGCCAGGATCGCGATAAACACCAGGTTGTCGATGCCCAATACCAGTTCCAGCACAATCAAGGTCAACAGGCCGAGCCAGGCCGTTGGATCCGCTAACCATTCCATATAGAAGTCTCTGTCTCTTTATTGATGTTCAGAATGCCGGGCACAGCAAAGTGCGGTCAGATGACCGGGAGTAGGTTAGCAGTCTAAATTCGGGATGTTTCAGCGGGAACAGCGACAGTTGCGGTCTTGGGGAAAGACGACTGGGGGGCTCCGAGAGGGTGTTCATGCAAGTCCTGCTGTGAGAAAAGGACTTTAATCCTACAGTCGAAATACAAATTTCCCACAATTTAAAACTATTACAAGATCTGTAACCCAGCGACACACATTCCCATGTGGGAGCGAGCAAGTCGAATCGTCGCACCGCCGCTCCCACATTTTGCCCCATGGTGTGTCAGGTTTTGCGGGTTGCGTCGTCCAGCGCCAGGATGGTGTGGGCATTGGTCACCGTGGTCGCCAGGGTATTGATCACCCCCGAGCGCAACGCCCCCAGCGTCGCCGCCGCCTTGGTATTTTCACTGGCGATTGCCACCACATCGGGAATGCGGAACAACTCCTGTACCGTCAAGCCGATCACTCGCCCTTGAATGGCGTTGACCGCCGGCTGGCCATGGATGTCGATAAAGTCGTAGCCCATCATGTCGCCCACGGTGCCGGACAAGCGCGCCTGGGCGATTTCCTGGGGCGAGAACCAGCCCATGCGCACCATGTTGCTGTTCTCGCTCATGTCACCAATGCCGATCAGCGCCATGTCGGCCCGCCGTGCGCGGTCGAGGGTGGAGCGTACGGTGTCGTTGCTGATCAGCACGCTGCGCAGTTCCGGGTTGGCCACCAGCGCTGGGGCGTACAGGCTTTCGCTCTCACCACCAAAGCGCAGGGCCAGGCGTCGGCAGATATGGTCAGGGTTCATGTATTCGCCGGCCTTGAGCGAACCGCCGATGGCGCAGACAAACGTGCAGTTGCGCGTCACCGGCAAAAACACGTTATCGGCTACCGCCCCCACATTGCGACCCATGCCCACGGCGACAATCATGCCGTCGCCCAGGGTCTTGTTCAGGTAGTTGGCCACCAGGCTGGCCACGGCGGAGCGCTGGGTGTCGGCGTCGCTGTGATCGACCGCGATCAACGCGCGGTCCAACTGGAAGCGCTCCACCAGCGCCTGCTCCAGTTCATTGTTCATTGCCGGATGCTGCAACACCCGCACTTCGACAATCCCTTCATCACGCGCACGCTTGAGCAGCCGGCTGACTTTGGCCCGGGACAGGTCAAACCGCTTGGCGATGGCTTCCTGAGTGACGTTCTCAAGGTAATAGAGCATCGCCACTTCGGTCATCAGATCGATATCGCTGGCGGTGCGCAGGGTGCTGTCACTCATGGGGACGGGCTTCCGTTTCGGCGTCAAAGGCGCATTCTCCCGACTCTTGCCCCGCTACGTCCACTACTGATGCCCATCACGCTCAATGGCATTGATGCGCTCGACCTTGGCCCCGGACCGCGCCGCCTCGAACTCCGAGGCCAGAAACGCGGTGACGATGCTCTTGGCCAGCTCCGCTCCCACCACCCGCGCACCGATGGACAGGATCTGCGCATCGTTGCTCTTGCGCGCCCGTTCTGCCGAATAGGTGTCATGGGCCTGGGCTGCGCGAATCCCCAACACCTTATTGGCCGAGATGGCCATGCCGATGCCCGTGCCACACACCAGCACACCCAGGCGCTGCTGCCCGGCGTTGATGGCCGTGGCCACCGCTAGCGCAATATCCGGGTAGAGCACCGGCGCCGTGGAGTGGGTGCCAAAGTCGGTCACCGGATACCCCAGCGCCTCGATATGGCGCTTCAACAGCTCCTTGAGCTCAAAACCCGCTTCGTCACATCCGATAGCCACCGGGAAAGGTGTGTTCATGGCATTAGGCTCCGCTGCCGTGGTGAAATTTAAGACTGATCATATGATCACTCAGTGAAATTTAGATCAGTCATTTCTCGGATATTCACTGGCAACTGTCAAGCACGATTTAACTGACCTCCCAGTCAAACCCCTCTAAAACGCCAATAATTAAGAAAGAGCAGGCAATTACAAGTTTTCAATGAAAGAGATTGACTGATCAGAATTTCATTTGATACACATATGCTCACGCAGCAACACGACTGTGTACCTAATAAGAATTCACAGCACGAGGACACGCCGATGGCTACGCCATTACTGCTCCAGGCTGAACACGTCGCCAAGGCTTACGCCGGCATCCCTGCCCTGCGTGACGGCCGTCTCTCGCTGCGGGCCGGCAGTGTGCATGCCCTGTGCGGCGGCAACGGCGCCGGCAAATCCACGTTCCTCAGTATTTTGATGGGCATCACCCAGCGTGACGCCGGCAGCATCCTGCTCAATGGCGCCCCTGTGCATTTCCATCGCCCCAGTGAAGCGCTGGCGGCGGGTGTCGCGATGATCACCCAGGAGCTGGAACCGATCCCCTACATGACCGTCGCCGAAAACATCTGGCTGGGCCGCGAACCACGGCGCGCCGGCTGCATTGTCGACAGCAAGGCCCTGAACCGACGCACCCGCGAACTGCTGGAAAGCCTGGAGTTCGACGTCGAGGCTACCGCGCCCATGCATCGCTTGAGCGTGGCGCAGATCCAGTTGGTAGAGATCGCCAAGGCGTTCAGCCATGACTGCCAGGTGATGATCATGGACGAGCCCACCTCCGCCATTGGCGAGCGCGAAGCCGAAACCCTGTTCAAGGCCATACGCCGCCTCACCGCGCGGGGCGCGGGGATCGTGTATGTGTCCCATCGCCTCAGCGAACTGGCGCAGATTGCCGACGACTACAGCATCTTCCGCGATGGCGCCTTCGTCGAAAGCGGGCGCATGGCCGATATCGACCGCGCCCATCTGGTGCGCGGCATTGTCGGCCAGGAATTGACGCGCATCGACCACAAGGTCGGCCGCGAAAGCGCCGCCGAGTGCTGCCTGGACGTCCAGGGCCTGAGCCGCAGCGGCGAGTTCCAGGACATCAGCCTGCAATTGCGCCAGGGCGAAATCCTCGGCATCTATGGCCTGATGGGCTCGGGGCGCAGCGAGTTCCTCAATTGCATTTACGGCCTGACCACCCCGGATGCCGGCAGCGTAACCCTGCAAGGCAAACCCATGCCCATCGGCCTGCCCAAGGCGACCATCCGCGCCGGCATGTCCCTGGTCACCGAAGACCGCAAGGAAAGCGGTCTGGTGCTCAGTTCCAGCATCCTCTCGAACATCGCGTTATCGGCATACAAGCAGCTGTCGAGCTGGTCGCTGATCAATGCGCGCAAGGAACACCAATTGGCCGAGGACATGGTCAAGCGCCTGCAGATCAAGACCACCTCCCTGGACCTGCCAGTGGCGTCCATGAGCGGCGGCAATCAACAGAAGGTGGTGCTTGCCAAATGCCTGTCGACCCAACCGGTGTGCCTACTGTGCGATGAGCCGACCCGGGGCATCGATGAAGGCGCCAAGCAGGAGATCTATCACTTGCTGGACCAGTTCGTGCGCGCCGGTGGCGCGGCCATCGTGGTGTCGTCGGAGGCCCCGGAGCTGCTGCACCTGAGTGACCGTATCGCCGTCTTCAAGGGTGGCCGGCTGGTGACGATCAGCAGCGACACCGCCCTTTCCCAGGAAGCCTTGTTGAGTCTTGCCTCATGAATGCCAAAACCATTACCGCCCCGCTCACCACCCCCGCGCGCAGCCGCCTGCGGCTTTCCCTCGACCGCTTTGGCCTGCCGCTGGTGTTTATCCTGCTGTGCGTGGTCATGGCGTTCTCCAGCGAATACTTCATGACCTGGCGCAACTGGATGGACATCCTGCGCCAGACCTCGATCAACGGCATCCTTGCGGTGGGCATGACCTATGTGATCCTGACCAAGGGCATCGACCTCTCGGTGGGCTCGATCCTCGCCTTCGCCGGCCTGTGCAGCGCACTGGTCGCGACCCAGGGCTACGGCCTGCTCGCCGCCGTCAGCGCCGGGATGTTCGCCGGGGCGATGCTGGGGGTGGTCAACGGCTTTATGGTGGCCAACCTGTCGATCCCGCCCTTTGTCGCCACCCTGGGCATGCTCAGCATTGCCCGAGGCATGACCTTCATCCTCAACGACGGCAGCCCGGTCACCGACCTGCCGGACGCCTACCTGGCCCTGGGCATCGGCAAGCTGGGGCCGATTGGCGTGCCGATCATCATCTTTGCGGTGGTCGCGCTGATTTTCTGGATGGTGCTGCGCTACACCACTTACGGGCGCTACGTGTACGCGGTGGGCGGCAATGAAAAAAGCGCGCGCACCTCAGGGATCGGCGTGCGCAAGGTGACGTTCTCGGTGTACGTCGTCTCAGGGCTGCTCGCCGGCCTGGCAGGCGTGGTGCTGTCTGCGCGCACCACCTCCGCCCTGCCCCAGGCCGGCATGTCTTATGAGCTGGATGCGATTGCCGCGGTGGTGATCGGCGGCACCAGCCTGTCGGGCGGCGTCGGCACCATCGTCGGCACGCTGTTCGGCGCCCTGCTGATCGGGGTGATCAACAACGGCCTGAACCTGCTCGGCGTGTCCTCCTATTACCAGCAGGTCGCCAAGGGCCTGATCATCGTGCTCGCGGTGTTGATTGACGTGTGGCGCAAGAAAAAACGCTAGTCGCTTTTCCTCTGAACGAACTGAACGACCACAACAATAAACGGAGTTCTCATCATGAAAGTCGCTACATCATTTGCCGCCGTTGCGGCCCTCAGCCTGCTCGCCAGCAGCATCACCCTGGCCGCCGATGGCAAGACCTACAAAGTCGGCGCTGCCGTGTACGGCCTCAAGGGCCAGTTCATGCAGAACTGGGTACGCGAGCTCAAAGAACACCCGGCGGTCAAGGACGGCACCGTGCAGTTGACCGTCTTCGACGGCAACTATGACGCGCTGACCCAGAACAACCAGATCGAAAACATGGTGACCCAGCGCTACGACGCGATCCTCTTCGTGCCCATCGACACCAAGGCCGGCGTTGGCACCGTGAAGCAGGCGATGTCCAATGATGTGGTGGTGATTGCCTCCAACACCAAGGTCGCCGATGCCAGCGTGCCGTACGTGGGCAACGATGATGTCGAGGGCGGGCGCCTGCAGGCCCAGGCCATGGTCGACAAACTCCAGGGCAAGGGCAATGTGGTGATCATCCAGGGCCCGATTGGCCAGTCGGCGCAGATCGACCGGGAAAAAGGCGAGCTGGAAGTGCTGGGCAAACACCCCGGGATCAAGATCATCGAGAAAAAGACCGCCAACTGGGACCGCGCCCAGGCCCTGACCCTGACTGAAGATTGGCTGAACGCCCACCCCAAAGGCATCAACGGGGTGATCGCGCAAAACGACGACATGGCCCTCGGCGCCGTGCAAGCCCTCAAGTCCCATGGACTGACGTCCAAGGACGTGCCCGTCACCTCCATCGACGGCATGCCCGATGCGATCCAGGCAGCCAAAAGAGATGAAGTCACCACCTTCCTGCAAGACGCCCAGGCTCAATCCCAGGGCGCACTGGATGTGGCCCTGCGGCAACTGGCGGGCGAAGACTACAAACCCAAGTCAGTGATTTGGGAGCGCTATGCCAAGGACGTGAAATGGGCCGACGGCACCGCGAAGAACTACATCCTGCCGTGGGTGCCGGTGACCAATGCGAATGCGGATGCGCTGTACCAGCAGGTGAGCGGTACTAAATAGCGGTTCCGACCCGTAAATACTATCCAAATGTGGGAGCGGGCTTGCTCGCGAAGGCGGTGTGTCAGAAGACACATCAGTTGGCTGACCCACCGCCTTCGCGAGCAAGCCCTGCTCCCACATTTGAATCTCCAGCGACTGAGAAAATGGAGTTAAACCAATGTCTGGATTCTGGAACCAAGCCTTCGACCTCAGCGGCCGTTGCGCCGTGATCACCGGCGGGGCCGCGGGGATTGGTCTGGCGTGCGCCAGCCTGCTGGTGGAGCGTGGTGCCCGCGTGGCCTTGCTTGACCGCGATCCGGCCGTGGTTGAAGTGGCCGCCAGCCTGGGCAACGGGCATATCGGCCTTGCCGTCGACCTGCGCCAACTCGACCAGGTGCAGAGCAGCATCGACTACGTGTTCGCGCACTTCAAACGCCTGGACTATCTGGTCAACAGCGCCGGCGTGGTGATGCTGGACAAGGCCATCGACGTCAGCGAAAACGCCTGGGACACCACCCTGGATATCAACCTCAAGGCCAGCTTCTTCGTGGCCCAGGCCTGCGCCCGACACATGCTCGCCCAGGGCAGCGGGCGCATAGTCAACCTGGCGTCCCAGGCCGCGGTGATCGGCCTGGACCGACACGTGGCGTATTGCGCGAGCAAGGCTGCGATTGTCGGCATGACCAAGGTCCTGGCCATGGAATGGGCACCGCACATCACTGTAAATGCCATCTCCCCCACCATCGTCGAGACCGCCCTGGGCAAGAAAGCCTGGGCGGGCGAAGTGGGCGAACGGGCCAAATTGCAGATCCCGGCAGGCCGTTTTGCCCAGCCCGATGAAATCGCCGGGCTGGCGTTGTACCTGCTCAGCGATGCCGCCCAGATGATCACCGGCGCCAATATGGTGATCGACGGCGGCTACAGCATTCAGTAACCCATCTATTCGTCGTGAGGTTTGTCATGTCCACCGCTACCGAACGTACCGCCGAACAACTCCACCCGGTGATCCCCAAGACCATGCAGGCCGTGGTCTGCCATGGTCCGGAAGACTATCGCCTGGAAACCGTCGACGTGCCCACACCCGGCCCCGACGAGATTCTGACCAAGGTCGAGCTGTGTGGCATCTGCATGGGCGATATCAAGACCTATCGCGGCGCACCATCGTTCTGGGGCGACGCCGAGCAGCCGCGCTACGTCAAGCCGCCGATGATTCCCGGGCATGAGTTTGTCTGTCGCGTAGTCGCCCTGGGCCCGGGTGCCGAAAAGCGTGGAGTGAAAGTCGGCGACCGGGTGATTTCCGAGCAGATCGTGCCGTGCTGGGGCTGCCGCTTCTGCAACCACGGCCAGTACTGGATGTGCCAGAAACACGACCTCTACGGGTTCCAGAACAACGTCCAGGGCGCCATGGCCCAGTACATGATTTTCACCAAGGAAGGCATCATCCACCAGGTGCCGGACTCCATCGCACCGGACGAGGCGATCCTGATCGAACCCCTCGCCTGCTCGCTGCACGCGGCGGAACGGGCCAATGTGGATTTCGACGATGTGGTGGTCGTGGCCGGCGCCGGCACCCTGGGCCTGGGGATCATCGGCGCGGTGCGCATGCGCAACCCCAAACGCCTGATCGTGCTCGACATGAAACCCGAACGCGCCGAACTGGCCCTGCGCATGGGCGCCGATGAGGTCTGGAACCCGGCCGAGGTCGATGTACTGGCGAAAATCCGCGAAATCACCGACGGTTATGGCTGCGACATTTACATCGAAGCCACCGGGCACCACAAGGCGGTGAACCAGGGCCTGGCGATGCTGCGCAAGCTGGGGCGCTTTGTCGAATTCAGCGTATTCAACGACGAGGCCACGGTAGATTGGTCGATCATTGGCGACCGCAAGGAACTGGACGTGCTCGGTTCACACCTGGGGCCCTACATGTACCCACGGGCCATCGACTTTATCGGCAAGCGCAAGATCGACATGCGCGACGTAGTGACCCACAAGTTTGCGTTGGCGGATTTCAAGGAAGCGTTTGCGGTGATGGAGCGCGGGGACAAGTCCTTGAAGGTTGTACTCGAACCCTGACCCCAACACACATCCCAAATGTGGGAGCGGGCTTGCTCGCGAAGGCGGTGTGTCAGAAGACACATCAGTTGGCTGACCCACCGCTTTCGCGAGCAAGCCCGCTCCCACATTTAACCGACTGCGCCCAAGACAACAAGAACAGGAACCCGCGTTATGAATCGAGTCATCAACGATCCGGACCAAGTGGTCGAGGACATGCTGCGCGGCATTCTGGTCGCCCATCCCGAACTGCGCCAAAGCGACACCAACCCCCGCGTGATCAGCAAGGCCAAGCCCTCGGGCCCAGGCCGCGTGGGCATCGTCACCGGCGGTGGCTCCGGCCATGAGCCGGCGTTTCTGGGTTATGTGGGCCCCGGCCTGGTGGACGCCGTGGCCGTCGGCGAAATCTTCTCTTCGCCCACCGCCAAAAGCTTTTTCGATGCCTTCCGCGCCGCCGATCACGGCGCGGGCGTGGCCTGCCTGTACGGCAACTATGCCGGCGACAACATGAACGTGAAGCTGGCGATGAAAATGGCCGCCAGCAAGGATATGCAGATACGCACCGTGGTGGCCAACGATGACGTGGCGTCGGCGCCCAAGGCCGATATCGCCAAGCGGCGCGGGGTGGCCGGGGAAATCTTCATGTGGAAAATCGGCGGTGCCGCCGCCGCCCAACACTATGACCTGGATGGGGTGATTCGCGTCGCGCAGAAGGCCGTCGATCACTGTCGCTCCATCGGTATCGGCCTGACGCCCTGCACCATCGCGGCGGTGGGCAAGCCGAACTTCCAGATCCCGGACGGCCAGATGGAGCTGGGTATCGGCCACCACGGCGAACCCGGCATCGAAGTGATTCCGATCGAGTCCGCCGCCGCCATGGCCGCGCGCATGCTGGCACCGATCCTCGCCGACCGGGATTTCAGCCAGGATGACAGCGTGGTGGTGCTGGTCTCGGGGCTGGGCGCGACGCCGGTGATGGAGCTGTACATTTTCTACGCCGAAGTCGAAAGCCAGCTCAAGGCCAAGGGCCTGAAGATCCATCGCTGCTACGTCGGCAACTACTTCACCTCCCTGGAAATGATGGGCGTGACCCTGACCCTGCTGGGCCTGGATGCCGAGCTGAAAACCCTGATCGACCAACCTTGCCGCTCCATCGGCATGACCCAGGCGGAATAAACCATGAGCCAGCATTTCTCTACCCACGACGGCAGCGCGATTGTCACTGACCTGGTGAGCGTGATCGTCGCCAACCGTGAATACCTCAGCGAAGTCGACGGCGCGATTGGCGATGGCGACCACGGCGTCAACATGGCCAAGGGCTTCGCCCATTGCGGCCGCACCCTTGAGGGCCGACAGCTGACCCTGGCCGAAGCCCTGGATGAACTGACCTTGAGCCTGATGGAAGGCATCGGCGGCTCCATGGGCCCGCTGTATGGCAGCCTGTTTATCGGCATGGCCGACGAAGTGCGCAGCAGCGAAAACATTGATGCCGCCACCTTCGCCCATTTACTGCGCGGCGGCCTGACCTCGTTGCAGGACATCACCGAAGCCGGCGTGGGCGACAAGTGTTTGATGGATACCTTGATTCCGGCGGTTGAGGCGTTTGAACGGGCGCAGGCAGGCGGCGCATCCTTCGCTGATGCCCTGGACGCGATGAAAAGTGCAGCCTCACAAGGGCGCGACTCGACCAAGGACCTAGTGGCCAAGATCGGCCGGGCCAGCCGCCTGGGCGAACGGTCGCTGGGGGTGCTGGACGCCGGGGCGGTGTCCTGCTGCCTGATCCTCACGCAACTGGCGGACTCGATCCAACCCCGTCTGACCCTGTAGGAGTGGGCTTGCCGGCGATGAGGCCCTTGAAAGCCAAGTCCACTTCAAGACCCTGCCCTTTCAAAGTTCTTGAAAACATAGCTTTTAGCTAATAACGCTCAACCAAGGGGGAACCCTTACCGGGTGGGGTTGTGTTTGATGTGCTGGATATACCGCGCCACCGCCGGGGCTTTTTTCAAAGCGCCGGTAAATCAGCGACAGCCACGACGACGCGTCGTTGCCCTGGATGTGGCGATATTGCACACCCGGCAGGCTGACATGCCCCACCACCGATTCCGGTACCACCGCCACCCCCCTGCCCCAGCGACACTAGGGCGATCACCGCCACCAGGCCTCCCGGCTGGGGCCCCCAGGCGCGGGGCATAACCACCTTGCGCGGCCACCTGCAAGGTGCCGCTGATTTGCTCGGGCAGGATGAAGGTCTCGTTCTGTAAATGCTCACAGGTGATTGCCTTCAAGCCCAACAGCCACGAACCCTGGGGCAACGCCAGGACAAAACCTTCGCTGCCCAGGCGTAGCGCCTCCACACCGTCGGGCAAGGTCATCGGTGAGCGAATATAGCCAATGTCGTAGCGCCCCTCGGCCACCAGCCCCGGCAACAGGGCCATGGGGCTTTCCCGCACGCTGAGGCTGACATCGGCAAACTCCGCGCAAAATGCCTGCACCTGGCGTTGCAACACGCCCGAATACACCGCCGACGCGACGTAGCCCAATTCGATATGGCCGATTTCGCCACGCCCGGCACGCTGGGCATTGCGCTGGGCAAACTCGAACTGGCGCACGGTGGCCTCGGCTTCGGCCTGCAGCGCGCTGCCCGCCTCTGTCAGGCTGACGTCACGCTGGCGCCGGATAAACAGGCGGGTGCCCAGGGGTGCGTTCCATATCCTGGATCTGCCGACTCAAGGTGGGCGGGGCAATGTCCAGCTGTTCGGCGGCACGCGTGAAGTTGCGGTGCCGGGCAACGGCCAGGAAGTAGCGGAAATGACGTATTTCCATTGCAGGATTAGCTCAAAGGTAATGATGTGCTTGTCTTCGGCTAACAGAACCACTGCGCGCCGGCGATAAGCTGACAGGACGCCCACAGTAGAGAGTCCTTGCGATGCCCGTCAAACCCACATTGCCTATTGCCTTCAAGGTAATCACCCCATGAACCCGGTCAGCCCACGCCTTACGCTGTTGACCGCTTCTGGGGTCTGCTCGCTGATTGTCCTCGATACCAATATCGTCGCCGTGACCCTGCCGACTATCGCCCGCGACCTGGGGGCCAATTTCGTCGATATCGAATGGGTGGTCAGCGCCTATATGCTGGCGTTCGCCGCCCTGCTATTGCCGGCCGGGAGCATCGCCGATCGCTTCGGCCGCAAGAAGACCCTGGTGTGGGGCCTGGGTATTTTTATCCTCGCCTCCCTGGGCTGTGGCGCCGCGCCCAGCGTGCTGCTGCTGGATATCGCCCGCGCCGTGAAGGGGGTCGGTGCAGCGTTGCTGCTGACCTCGGCCCTGGCGTCCATCGGCCATGCCTTTCACGATGAACTGGAACGGGCCAAGGCCTGGGCGTTCTGGGGCGCTTGCATGGGCGTGGCGATGACCGCCGCCCCGACCCTTGGCGGCCTGATCACCCACTACATGGGTTGGCGCTGGATTTTCTACCTCAACCTGCCGGTGGGCCTGGCATTGCTGGCGCTGGTCCTGCACGCCATCCCGGAATCACGCGACAGCCAATCGGCCCGTCTCGACCCTTGGGGCAGCCTGACCTTCAGCGCCAGCCTGCTGTGCCTGATCTGGGGCCTGATCGAAGCCAACCGGATCGGCTGGGACAACCCGTTGACCTATGCGCGATTGCTCGGCGGCGCGTTCCTGTTGGGCCTGTTTGTGTGGGTGGAGCGCTTGCAACACCGACCGATGGTGGACCTGCAACTGTTCCAGTACCCACGGTTTATCGGCGCTTTGCTGGGGATGTTTGCCTATGCCGGGTGTGCCCAGGTGATGATGACGCTGCTGCCGTTCTACCTGCAAAACGGCCTGGGATTTTCTGCGATTGCTTCAGGTTTGGGCATGCTGCCGTTTGCCCTGACCATGCTGATTTGCCCGCGTATCGGCGCACGCCTGGCCAGCCGCTTCGCCCCCGCGACCCTGATGGCCACCGGGCTGGCCCTGGTGGGCAGCGGCAACCTGCTCAGCGCCTGGGCCGTGAGTGTCGGCGGTTATCTACCGTTTGCCTTGGCCATTGCAGTGACCGGCGCCGGTGCCGGCCTGCTTAATGGCGATACCCAGAAAAACATCATGGCCTGCGTACCGAGGGACCGTGCGGGCATGGCCTCGGGCATGAGTACCACCATGCGCTTTAGCGCAATCATGTTGGCCATCGGGGTATACGGGGCGCTGCTGGCCAGCCATAGCGAGCATCTGCTGCACGCCAGCCTGGGCACACAATGGCAGGCCGAGGTACCAGGGATTGCCTCGCGGGTAGTGGCCGGCGACATGCCAGCGGCCATGGCGCTGCTGCCGCAATCGGCGCAGGGCCTGGTGCTACCGTTGGCATGGCAGGCGTTTGTCGGTGGGTTTGGCCGGGTATTGTGGGTGGCGGGGCTGTTGAGCCTGCTGGGGGGCGCTGGTGGTGGGCCTGCTGATGAGGCATCCGATTCCAACACCTGGTAGGAGCGAGCTTGCTCGCGAAGGTCGTCAACGATAACGCGGGTCTGTTGGATGACCGCGCTGGTCTTGAGTTTTTCGCGAGCAAGCTCGCTCCTACAGAGGCGGGCCCGGCTCCAAGCGGGCCGTGTTACCAGAAGCGCTGTTGGGTCAGGCGGCTCCACCAGGTCAGCAGTACCCGGTCCACCGAGCCGCTGGCCGCCAGGCCCACCCGCTCCTGCAGGCTTTTGCGCTCGGCATAGTGCAGGTGGAACAGTTCGGCGGTCTTGGCCTTGGTCGCCAGGTATTCGTCGCTGGTCTGCAGCGCGTCCACCAGTTGCTTGTCCAGCGCCGCGACGCCCAGCCAGACTTCGCCGGTAGCCACTTCATCAATCGCCAACTGAGGGCGATAGCGCGACACGAAGTTCTTGAACAGTTGATGGGTGATATCCAGGTCTTCCTGGAACTTCTCCCGGCCCTTCTCGGTGTTCTCGCCGAACACCGTCAGGGTGCGCTTGTACTCGCCAGCGGTGAGCACTTCGAAGTCGATATCGTGCTTCTTCAGCAGGCGGTTGACGTTGGGCAACTGGGCTACCACGCCAATCGAGCCGAGGATGGCAAACGGCGCGCTGATGATCTTCTCGCCGATGCACGCCATCATGTAGCCGCCGCTGGCCGCGACTTTATCGATGCACACCGTCAACGGCACGCCCGCCTCGCGGATCCGCGCCAATTGCGACGAGGCCAGGCCATAGCTATGGACCATGCCACCGCCACTTTCCAGGCGCAGGACCACTTCGTCCTTGGGCGTCGCCAGGCTCAGCAGTGCGGTGATTTCATGACGCAGGCTCTCGGTGGCCGAAGCCTTGATGTCGCCATCAAAATCCAGGACAAACACCCGTGGCTTGGCCTCGGGGCTTTTCTTGTGTTTTTTCTCGGCCTTGCCCTGGGACTTGCGCAGGGCCTTGAGCTGATCCTTGTCGAGCAGGGTCTGCTCCAGGCGCTCGCGCAGGCCTTTGTAGAAGTCATTGAGCTTGCTGACCTGCAACTGCCCGGCATTCTTGCGCCGACCCTTGCTGCGCAACGCCGCAAAACTGATCAGCACCACCAGAATGGCGACGACCAACGTGACGGTTTTAGCCAGAAAACTTGCATACTCAGCCAAAAACTCCATGGGACTCCTTACAGAAACGGTGCGCCAGGCGCGGATTGCCCCAGCATACCGATGGGACTGCCGCTGAGCCAGAGCTGAAACCCCTTGAAACGGGCCTCTAACGAGCTTTTAAAACAAGCGTATGTTTTTTCATTGACAGCTTCCCGGCATCCTCATAACCTCGCCAGACTTTCAACGTACCGGGTGAACGGACGTGGGCAGCATCTATTTGATTCGACATGGCCAAGCCTCCTTCGGTGCAGACGACTATGACGTCCTGTCGCCCGTCGGTGTGCAGCAGGCACAGGTCCTGGGCAGCCACCTGGCGGATCTGGGCCTGACGTTCGACCGCTGCGTGTCGGGCGACCTGCGGCGCCAGCAGCACACCGCCAACGCCGCCTTCGAGTCCATCGGCGCCCAAGGCTTGCCGGTGCCGCCCCTGGAAATCGACAGCGCCTTCAACGAATTCGATGCCGACGCAATCATCCGCGCCCTGCTTCCAGACCTGCTCGACAGCGAGCCCGAAGCCCTGGAGATCCTGCGCAACGCCCCGCACAACCGTAGCGAGTTCCAACGTATCTTCGCCCTGATCATCGAGCGCTGGCTGAGCGGGACCTATGACACGCCCGGCCTGGAAAGCTGGCTGGGGTTTGTCGAGCGGGTGCGGGGTGGCTTGCAGCGCCTGCTTGAGGCAGCCGACAACTCCCACAAGATCGCGGTATTTACCTCTGGCGGCACCATCACCGCCCTGCTCCACCTGATTACCCGCATACCTGCCGCCCAGGCTTTCGAGCTGAACTGGCAGATTGTCAACACTTCGCTCAACCACTTGAAGTTCCGTGGTCGCGAAGTGGCACTGGCTTCCTTCAACAGCCATACCCACTTGCAGCTGTTGAAGGCGCCGCAGCTCATCACTTTCCGATGAATTGCGGCCAACCGTGACCCCAAGGTCACTGGCACCACCCATAAAAGGATCGAACCATGACTGACGTAGCTAAAGCCGTAGAAGCAATGAAAGCCAAATTCAACCCAGGCGCCGCCGACGGCCTGGACCTGGTGTTCGGTTTCCGTATCGACGACACCCAGAACTTCTCGCTGGTGGTTAAGAACAACACCTGCGAACTGCTGGAAGGCGAAAACCCTGACGCCCAAGTGACCCTGGTCATGGACGGCGACACCATGAAAGGTATCGTCGACGGTTCCACCGACGGCATGCAGGCCTTCATGGGCGGCAAGCTGCGCACCGAAGGCGACATGATGCTGGCGATGAAGCTGAGCGAACTGTTCCCGGCCTGATCCAGGGCAACCTGGGTTGACCAATCCCGCCTACCCAGGCGGGATTTTTGTTTGTGCCTCTGGCGCTCATTCATTTGCAGAATGAAGTCCAGAGGAATCTTCATTTGCGCCCACGGGCAACGCCCAACAAAATCTGGCTCACGGCCCCTACCACCGTTATCGCAGCCAGGATTTTTTCTATGCCTACCCCGCGCCATATCAGCCCCGACGACATCCGCAAAGACTTCTCCAAGGCCATGTCCGACATGTACCGCGAGGAAGTGCCGCTGTATGGCGCGTTGCTGGAGTTGGTGGCCGAGACCAATGCACGGGTGCTGGCGAGCGATCCAGACCTGGCGCGGCAACTGCAGCGCACCGGTGAAATCCAACGCCTGGACATGGAACGCCACGGCGCCATCCGCCTGGGCACCGCCCTTGAACTGGCAACCATTAGCCGCCTGTTTGCGGTGATGGGCATGCAGCCGGTGGGTTACTACGACCTCACCCCGGCCGGCGTACCGGTGCATTCCACGGCCTTTCGCGCAGTGCATGAAAACGCCTTGCAGACCAGTCCGTTCCGGGTCTTTACCTCGCTGCTGCGCCTGGAACTGATCGAAAACCTTGAACTACGAGCCTTTGCCGAAGCCGCCCTGGGCAAGCGCTCGATCTTCACCCCACAGGCGCTGGCCCTGATCGAACAAGCCGAAGCCGACGGTGGCCTGAATGCCAGCGATGCCCAGGTATTTATCCAACAAGCCCTGGAAACCTTTCGCTGGCACCACACCGCGACGGTCAGCGCAGCCCAGTACCAGCAACTCAGCGACCAGCACCGGCTGATTGCCGACGTGGTGGCCTTCAAGGGCCCGCACATCAATCACCTGACCCCACGCACCCTGGACATCGACCGCGTACAAGCGGACATGCCCGGCAAGGGCATCACCCCCAAAGCCGTGATCGAAGGCCCACCCCGGCGCCAATGCCCAATCCTGCTACGCCAAACCAGCTTCAAGGCCCTCGACGAAGCCATCGCTTTTAGCGATGCCAAGGGCAGCCACAGCGCAAGGTTTGGTGAAATCGAACAACGTGGCGTGGCCCTGACGCCCAAAGGCCGGGCACTCTACGACCAGCTGCTCAATGCCGCCCGGGATGAACTGGGCGCCTTCCCCAACGAGGCCAACGCCCAGCGCTACACCGAACTGATGGAGCAGCACTTCCAGGCCTTCCCGGATAATCACCGGGCGATGCGCGAGCAGGGGTTGGCGTTCTTTCGCTACTTCCTGACCGACAAGGGCCGCGCAGCCGACAAGAGCCGGCTACCCAATCTGGACGCACTGCTTGAGGCAGGTCACGTGGCAATCGAACCGTTGGTGTATGAGGATTTTCTGCCGGTCAGCGCGGCGGGGATTTTCCAGTCGAACCTGGGCGATGCGGCGCAGAGTCACTACGCGGCCAACGCCAACCAGGCCGAATTTGAACAGGCCCTGGGCCGCCAGACCATTGATGAGTTGCAGCTGTATGCCGACACCCAGCAGCGCTCGATCGACGCCTGCCTGCAGGCGCTGCGCACCTAGAAAATAGAGTTCGCCCGACACCACAACGCAATCCATGCGCAGTCAACGTGCCCCAGGGTCGGGCGAACGGTTGGGATAATAGGCAGTGCCGGGGTGGCTGTCTTTTGGTCAATTCTGAACAAATATGGCGCCTCCCCAAGCGTTGGCTAATGCCCTTTGGTCTGCTCCAGTTGTTCGACGATTTTATCTTTGATCAACAGGCGTTTCTTCTTCAGGTTCTCCACATCATCGTCATTGGCACTTGCGGATTCAGCTTCCAGTACCTCCTTGTCGGCGACGTCATACTGAGTGAGCAATACATCCAACCGATGGTGGCTTGCCCGACGCTGCTGAACATCTTCCTTGCTCAACCCCAAATCCTGATAAAGATCATGTTTCACTGGCATGAAGTACCTCCGCAAGTTAATCAATGACTGGTACACCTTGAAGCTAGCCCATCCATGGGCCTCTTGTCATGCCCAAGGTCAATTCCCCGGGCCCAGCTCGCGTGCGAGGAACGGTGCGGTGCGGCTGGTTTTGCTTTGGGCGACGTGTTGGGGCGTGCCGCTGGCGACGACTTGGCCGCCCTGGTCGCCGGCGCCTGGGCCGATGTCGATGACCCAGTCGCTCTGGGCCACCACGCGCATTTCGTGTTCGACCACAATCACTGTGTGACCGGCGTCCACCAGATGGTTGAGTTGCAGCAGCAGGCGGTCGACGTCACGGGGGTGCAGGCCGGTGGTGGGCTCGTCGAGGACGTACAGGGTCGCGCCCCGAGCGGTGCGTTGCAGTTCGGTGGCCAGTTTGATGCGCTGGGCCTCACCGCCGGACAATTCGGTGGCCGGCTGGCCCAGGCGCAGGTAGCCCAGGCCAATGTCGCGCAGGACCTGCAACGCGCGCACTACGCCCGGCTGTTCGGCGAACACGTCCACCGCCTGTTCGACCGTCAAAGCCAGCACCTGGGCAATGTTCAGGCCCTGCCAGGTAATCGCCAGGGTCTGGGGGTTGTAGCGCGCCCCGTGGCAGGTCGGGCATGGAGCGTAAACGCTGGGCATAAACAGCAATTCGACGCTGACAAAACCTTCGCCCTCGCAGTTCGGGCAGCGGCCCTTGGCCACGTTGAAGGAGAACTGCCCGGCATCGTAGTGGTGTTTTTTCGCCGCTGGGGTGGCGGCGAACAGCTTGCGCACGTTATCGAACAAGCCGGTATAGGTCGCGAGGTTGGAGCGCGGGGTGCGGCCGATGGGCTTCTGGTCCACCTGTACCAGGCGGCGGATCTGCTCCAGGCCCGCACGGATGCGCCCGCCACTGGTTTGCGGTGTCGGGTCTTGGAGGTCGGGCTCATCTTCGCTGACCACCACCCGCCCCAGCCCCTCACCGACCAGGTCCAGCAGGGCCTGGCTGACCAGGCTGGATTTACCCGAGCCGGAAATCCCCGTCACCGCCGTAAAACAGCCCAGGGGGAAGTCCACGCTCACCGCGTCAAGATTATTGCGGCTGACCCCTTCCAGACTGAGCCAGCCGTTCGGCGCACGACGCGAAGAGTTCAGCGCACGCGGCTCGGCAAACAGGTATTCGCGGGTCTGTGACGCTTCAACCTGTGCCAGGCCTGCCGGTGGGCCGCTGTACAGTACCTGGCCGCCCTGCTCGCCGGCTGCCGGGCCGACGTCGATCAGCCAGTCGGCGCGGCGCATGGTTTCCAGATCATGTTCCACCACAAACAGCGAGTTGCCGGCGGCTTTCAGGCGCTCAAGGGCGGTGAACAAGGCTTCGCCATCCGCCGGATGCAAGCCGGCCGACGGTTCATCCAGCACGTAGATCACCCCGAACAACTGCGAGCCCAATTGTGTCGCCAGGCGCAGGCGCTGCAACTCCCCGGAGGACAGGGTCGGCGTACTGCGCTCCAGGGACAGGTAGCCCAGGCCAAGGTCGGTCAGAGTGCTGACCCGCTCCAGCAAATCCTGGGCGATGCGTTGGGCGGCCAGGCGTTTTTCCACCGACAGTGTTACCCGCCCCTTACCCTCGGCCACCGGGCGCAGGAGCTGCGCCAGTTGCAACAGCGACAGCTGTGACAACTCGCCAATATCCACCCCGGCAAACTTCACCGACAGCGCCGCCTTGTTCAAGCGCTTGCCCTCGCACAGGGGGCAAGGGCTGCCTTGCATGAATTGCGCGACACGCTTTTTCATCAGCGCGCTCTGGGTGTGGGTGAAGGTATGCAGGATGTAACGCCGGGCGCCGCTGAAGGTGCCCTGGTAACTGGGTTCGAGCTTGCGCTTGAGGGCGTCGCGGGTTTGCGCCGGGGTCAAGCCGGCGTACACCGGCACCGTGGGTGTTTCCTCGGTGAAGAGGATCCAGTCGCGCTGTTTTTTCGGCAGCTCGCGCCAAGGGATATCGACGTCGTAACCCAGCGTCACGAGAATATCCCGCAGGTTTTGCCCCTGCCAGGCCAGTGGCCAGGAGGCGACTGCACGCTGGCGAATGGTCAGGGAGGGATCGGGCACCATCAGCGCCTCGGTCACTTCATACACGCGGCCCAGGCCGTGGCACTGCGGGCAGGCGCCCTGGGGCAGGTTGGGCGAGAAGTCCTCGGCGTACAGCATCGGCTGCCCCGGCGGATAGCTGCCGGCACGGGAATAGAGCATGCGGATCAGGCTGGACAGGGTGGTCACGCTGCCCACCGATGAGCGCGTGCTCGGCGCACCCCGCTGCTGTTGCAACGCCACGGCGGGCGGCAGGCCTTCGATGGAGTCCACATCCGGCACGCCCACCTGGTCGATCAGGCGCCGGGCATAGGGTGCCACCGACTCGAAGTAGCGCCGTTGCGCCTCGGCATACAGGGTGGAAAACGCCAGGGACGACTTGCCCGACCCCGACACCCCGGTGAACACCACCAGGGCATCCCGTGGGATGTCCACATCGACATTGCGCAGGTTATGTTCACGGGCGCCCCGCACCCGGACAAAACCGGGGCGCGCGGCAAGAAGATTGGTGCCTGGCGGCAAGTGGCGCGCTGAAGTCATGGTCAACCTTGTTGAGGGTGGCAGGTCCTGCGGTGGAGCCAGGAACCGGGGCAAACGTTCAATTACGTGCATTGAGTACTGAGCGTACCCGCTGCGCGAGGGCATCAGGGCTGTAGGGTTTACCCAGCAGGTGAATATCGGCTCCCAACTGGTGATTGCTGGAAAGCACGTCGCGGGTATGCCCGGAGGTAAACAACACAGCAACGGGCGGCTGTTGTACCTTGGCCCATTCGGCCAGGTCCGTGCTTTTCATCCGCCCGGGCATGACCACATCGGTAAAGATCAGATCCGGCCGCAAACCGGTGCGTAGCATCAACATGGCGTCATCGCCGTCCTCGGCAGTGATTACCGTGTAGCCGGCCTGTTGCAGCAGCTCCACCGCCGCGGCACGTACACCTTGGTTGTCCTCCACGACCAGGATGGTTTCGCGGCCGCCTTCCTGCAACACCACCTGGGCAGGCGCTTCCTCGCTTTCCGGCTCAAGGCTGTGGGGGAAGTACATCTGCACTACGGTGCCCTGGCCTGGCTCGCTGCTGACCTGCACATGCCCGCCACTTTGCTTGACGAAACCAAACACCATACTCAAGCCAAGGCCGGTGCCGTGACCGTCCGGCTTGGTGGTAAAGAACGGCTCGAAGACCCGCCGCAGCACCGCCGGCGGCATGCCGGCCCCGGTGTCGCTGACCGACAGGCGCACATATTCACCGGGGGCAATCCCGTTGCGGCTGCCATCCTCGGGCGACAGCGTGATGTTTTCACCGGTGATACAGATCACCCCCTCGCCCTTCATGGCATCCCGGGCATTGATCGCCAGGTTGAGCACGGCGTTTTCCAACTGATTGCGATCGACATGAATACACCACGGGTCTTGCGGCAATTGCACATCGATCTGGATGGTTTCCCCTAGGGCCCGCTGCAGTAACTCACCCAGGCCTTCATAAATGCGCCGGGGGTTGAACACCGCCGGTGAAAGGGGCTGGCGCCGGGCAAACGCCAGCAGTTGCGAAGACAGCTTGGCGCCACGCTCGACCGCAGCCAAGGCAGCACCGACGCGCCGTTGTACCTGGGGGTTGTCCCGTTCATGGCGGGCCAGCAAGTGCAGGTTGCCGGCAATCACCTGCAGCAGATTATTGAAGTCATGGGCCACGCCCCCCGTCAGCCCGCCAATGGCCTCGAGCTTTTGCGACTGGCGCAACTGGTCCTCGGCGGCCGAGCGCGCCTGGACTTCGGCGGCGACGCGTTGTTCCAGGGTGTGGGTGAGCTTGAGCAGGGACTCTTCCGCGATCTTGCGCACATGGATATCTATGATCACCCCGGGAAAGCGCAGCGGCTGACCGTCCGCGTCCAACTCGCAACGCCCGCTGGCCAGTACCCACAGATAGCTGGCGTCAGGGCGCCGCACGCGAAACTCGGCGTTAAACGGCCCGCCGGCTTCCACGGTACGGGCAATCTGGCGATTGACCCGCGCCAGATCGTCGGGATGGATGACCTCGGTGGCGGCGGCGATGGGCAGGCCCTGCTCGACATCTTCCATGGACAGGCCCAGGGTGCGGGCGAAACGCGCGTCACCCGATAGGCGATCCGGCAGCACATCCCAGACAAACGAGCCCATCAACGCCCCGGCATTGAGCGCCAGCTGCAAGCGCTCGTCCGCCACGCGGTAGGCCCCCTCGGCTTCCTGGCGCAAGCGCTCGGACAGCACATGCGCGGTGGTTTCCACGACAATCGCCAGCACCCCGGCCGGCTGCTGGTCGTCACCGGCCACCGGGCTGTAATAGAGGTCCAGCCACAAGTCTTCGGGCTGACCATTGCGCAGCAGCGTCAAGGCCTTGTTGCGATAGGACAAGGTGCCACCGGCCAGGCAGGTGTTCATGACATGACGGTTGAAGTCGGCCACTTCCGGCCAGCCCTGCTCCACCGGCACGCCCAACAGGAACGGATGCCGGCCGCCGGCAAACACCGAGTAACTGTCGTTGTAGATCATGTACCCGGCGCGCCCCCAGAGCATCACCATCGGCACCGGCGAGGCAAGGAGCATCTGCACGGCACAGGCCAGGCTGGTGGACCAACTGTCAATCGAGCCCAGGTCCGTGGTCGACCAGTCAAAGGCACGAATCCTTTGGGCCATTTCACCGCCCCAGCCGTCACAACCATGGGTATTGGATAAGAATTGCATGGACCCTGCTCATACAAAGAGAAGACATTCGCCAAGGTTGGAGCATAGCGGTGCTAGATGGTTTCACTCTGTATCACTGTGGCTAGGAGGCTTGTCCCCCGCTGGGCTGCGCAGCAGCCCCAAAACCTACCACCTCGGTGTGTCTGGTGGAGCATGGTGAGGCGATTGGGGTGGCTTTGCCACCCAGCGCGAGGGCAAGCCCGCTCGCCACATAAAGCCAGTGGTCCATAGTAGGTTCGAGGGTGCTGCAAGTTCCCCTGTGGCTAGGGGGGCTTGCCGGAACGCCGTATCGCCCCCCGTTGGGTTGCGCAGCAGCCCCAAAACCTACCACCTCGGTGTGTCTGGTGGAGCATGGTGAGGCGGTTGGGGTGGCTTCGCCACCCAGCGCGGGGCAAGCCCGCTCGCCACATAAAGCTAGTGGTCCATAGTAGGTTCGAGGGTGCTACAAGTTCCCTGTGGCTAGGGGGCTTGCCGGAACGCCGTATCGCCCCCGTTGGGTTGCGCAGCAGCCCCAAAACCTACCACCTCGGTGTGTCTGGTGGAGCATGGTGAGGCGGTTGGGGTGGCTTCGCCACCCAGCGCGGGGCAAGCCCGCTCGCCACATAAAGCTAGTGGTCCATAGTAGGTTCGAGGGGGCTACAAGTTCCCTGTGGCTAGGGGGCTTGCCGGAACGCCGTATCGCCCCCGTTGGGTTGCGCAGCAGCCCCAAAACCTGCCACCTCGGTGTGTCTGGCGGAGCATGGTGAGGCGGCTGGGGTGGCTTCGCCGCCCAGCGCGGGGCAAGCCCGCTCGCCACATAAAGCCAGTGGTCCACAGTAAGTTCGAGGGTGCTGCAAGTTCCCTGTGGCTAGGGGGCTTGCCGGAACGCCGTATCGCCCCCGTTGGGTTGCGCAGCAGCCCCAAAACCTGCCACCTCGGTGTATCTGGCGGAGCATGGTGAGGCGGTTGGGGTGGCTTTGCCACCCAGCGCGGGGCAAGCCCGCTCGCCACATAAAGCCAGTAGTTCATAGTAGGTTCGAGGGTGCTGCAAGTTCCCTGTGGCTAGGGGGCTTGCCGGAACGCCGTATCGCCCCCGTTGGGTTGCGCAGCAGCCCCAAAACCTACCACCTCGGTGTGTCTGGTGGAGCATGGTGAGGCGGTTGGGGTGGCTTCGCCACCCAGCGCGGGGCAAGCCCGCTCGCCACATAAAGCCAGTGGTCCATAGTAGGTTCGAGGGTGCTGCAAGTTCCCTGTGGCTAGGGGGCTTGTCCCCCGGTGGGCTGCGCAGCAGCCCCAAAACCTACCACCTCGGTGTGTCTGGTGGAGCATGGTGAGGCGATTGGGGTGGCTTTGCCACCCAGCGCGGGGCAAGCCCGCTCGCCACATAAAGCCAGTGGTCCACAGTAGGTTCGAGGGTGCTGCAAGTTCCCTGTGGCGAGGGGGCTTGTCCCCCGGTGGGCTGCGCAGCAGCCCCAAAACCTGCCACCTCGGTGTGTCTGGTGGAGCATGGTGAGGCGATTGGGGTGGCTTTGCCACCCAGCGCGGGGCAAGCCCGCTCGCCACATAAAGCTAGTGGTCCATAGTAGGTTCGAGGATGCTGCAAGTTCCCTGTGGCTAGGGGGCTTGCCGGAACGCCGTATCGCCCCCGTTGGGTTGCGCAGCAGCCCCAAAACCTACCACCTCGGTGTGTCTGGTGGTAGCGCGGGGCGAGCTCGCCACAACAAGGCCTCCTTCGCCACAGGGGTGTTTTTTGAAAAAAGAGCGTTGTACCCGTCAGCGAAAATCCCGGCTACGCACGCTGATCCCCGCCAACAGTGGCGTCAGGTCGCTCAAGCGGCCCGCGATCAAATGGCGGACTTCGCCCACCGCTTCCCAGCGCCCCTCCACCTTGAGCAGCCGTGAGTTCACCAGCACCTGGCGCTGACGCTCGGCCAGGTCGCGCCAGACCACCACGTTGATGTTGCCAAACTCGTCTTCCAGGGTCACGAAGGTCACGCCGCTGGCGGTGCCCGGGCGCTGGCGCCCGGTGACTAGGCCGGCAACGCTGACATTGCGCCCATGCTCCACCGCCTGCAGTTCCTGTGAACTGCGGCAGCGCCGCGCGCGCAATTGATCACGCAACAGCACCAAGGGATGGGGCCCCAGGGTCGTGCCCACGCTGGCATAGTCGGCGTACAGGTCTTCGCCGACGCTGGGGGCCGGCAGTTGCACCGCCTCTTCCTGGGGGCTCGACGCCCCGGCAAATAATCCCAGTTGCGTCTCCACCCCGGCCACGTCCCAGCGCGCTTGATGCCGGTGCCCGGTCAACTGACGCAAGGCCCCGGCATCCGCCAGCAGTTCCTGGGCCCGGCTGTCCAGTCGGGCGCGCTCGCCCAGGTCGGCGATATCGCAAAACCCAGCGGCCTGGCGGACTTTTTCGATACGCCGGCCCTCGTCTTCGCGAAAGCCGCTGATCATGCGCAAACCCATGCGAATCGCCGGTTGCTCGCCGTCGATGGGTTCCAGGCTGCAATCCCAGTCACTGGCGGTCACGTCCACCGGGCGAACCTGCAAGTGATGGCGGCGCGCATCCTGCAGGATCTGGTCCGGGCTGTAGAAGCCCATGGGCCAGCTGTTGATCAGAGCACAGGCGAACGCCGCCGGCTCATGGCATTTGAGCCAGCAACTGGCATAGGTCAGCAAGGCAAAACTGGCCGCATGGGACTCAGGAAAACCGTAGCTGCCAAAGCCCTTGATCTGCTCGAACACCTGGGCGGCGAAGGCCTCGCTGTAGCCGTTGTTGAGCATACCGGCGCGCAGCCGCTGGCGATGGGGCTCCAGGCCACCATGGCGCTTCCAGGCCGCCATCGAACGGCGCAACTGGTCAGCTTCGCCAGGGGTATAGTCCGCCGCGACAATGGCGATCTGCATCACTTGCTCCTGGAACAGCGGAATACCCAACGTGCGCTTGAGTACCGCTTCCAGCTTGGGCGACGGATAGGTCTCGGGCTCTTCCTGGTTCCGCCTGCGCAGATACGGATGCACCATGCCGCCCTGGATCGGCCCGGGGCGCACGATGGCCACCTCGATCACCAGGTCATAGAACGTCTTGGGCTTGAGCCGGGGCAGCATGGACATCTGCGCCCGTGACTCGATCTGGAATACGCCGATGGTGTCGGCGCGGCTGATCATCGCGTAGGTTGCCGGATCTTCCGAGGGCACCGTCGCCAGTGTCAGGTCGCGGTGACGATGGCGGCGCAGCAGGTCGAAGCAGCGGCGGATCGCGCTGAGCATGCCGAGGGCGAGGATATCGACCTTGAGCAGGCCCACGGCGTCCAGGTCATCCTTGTCCCACTGGATGATGGTACGTTCGGCCATGGCGGCGTTTTCCACCGGCACCAAGGTGTCCAGCGGTTGCTCGGAAATCACGAAGCCACCGGGGTGCTGGGACAGGTGGCGCGGGAAGCCGATCAGTTGCTGGGTCAAGCCCAGGACCCGTCGCAAGACCGGGCTCTCGGGGTCAAAACCACCCTCGCGCAAGCGCTCCAGGGGCGGCGCTTCATCGCTCCAGCGCCCGCAACAATCGGCCAGGGCGTTGACCTGATCCGGTGGCAGGCCCAGGGCCTTGGCCACATCACGCACCGCGCCGGCACCGTGGTAGCTGCTGACCACTGCGGTCAAGGCTGCGCGGCGCCGGCCATAGCGCTGGAACACGTATTGCAATACCTCTTCGCGGCGTTCGTGCTCGAAGTCCACATCGATATCCGGCGGCTCGTTGCGTTCCCGGGACAGGAAGCGCTCGAACAACATGTTCATCCGGCTGGGATCGATTTCAGTGATGCCCAGGGCAAAGCACACCGCCGAGTTGGCCGCCGAGCCACGGCCCTGACAGAGGATCGAACGGCTGCGGGCGAAGCGCACGATGTCGTGCACGGTAAGGAAATAGCTTTCGTAGCCCAGGTCGCTGATCAACTCCAGTTCATTACCGATCTGCTCCAGGGTCTTGGCTGACACCCCCTCGGGCCAGCGCCGGGCAATGCCCTCTTCGGTCAAGGCGCGCAGCCAGGATTTTGCGCTGTGCCCTTGCGGCACCAACTCCCTGGGGTATTGATAGCGCAACTGCCCCAGGTCGAAGGTGCAACGGCGGGCGATCTGCAGTGACGCCTCGAGCAAGTGCGCCGGATACAGCGCACCGATCGCCTCCAGGCTACGCAAGTGCCGCTCGCCATTGGGGTGCAGGCGGTGGCCGGTTTGTGCCACCGGCAGATGGTGACGGATGGCGGTCATGGTGTCCTGCAAGGCGCGCCGGCTGCGCACATGCATATGCACATCACCACAGGCCACAGCCGGCAGCCCCAGGCTGGCGGCCAGTTGCAGGCGCTGCGCCAGACGATGGGCATCGTCCTGGGCGCAATGCAGCTCTACCGCCAGCCATAGCTGCTGATTGAAGGTTTCGCACAGCCATTGGCCCTCGGCAGGCGTATCGCCCTCCTCGGCCAGCCACAGCACCAGCAACCCCGGCACCGGGTCGGCGAAGTCTTCGCGCAACAGGCGGTACTGGCCTTTTTCGGCACGACGCCGGGCCTGGGTGATCAGCCGGCACAGGTGCTGGTAGCCCTGTAGGTTCTCCACCAGCAACACCAGTTTCGGGCCGTTCTCCAGGCGCACCTCACTGCCGACGATCAACGCCAGCCCGACCTCCTTGGCCGCCTGCCAGGCACGCACGATGCCGGCCAGGGTGCATTCGTCGGTGATTGCCAGGGCGTGATAACCCTGCTGTTTGGCGCGTTCGCACAACTCGCGGGCACTGGACGCGCCGCGCTGGAAGCTGAAGTTGGACAGGCAATGCAACTCGGCGTAGCCCTGCATCATGCAAACCAACCCTGCAGCCACAACCCGGCGCTGTCACCCACGGTGCGATAAGCCCAGCCTTGCTGCCCGGCACGGGTGCGCACCAGGTAGTAGTCGCGGCGGATATCCGCGCCATCCCACCAACCGGACTCGATGCGCTCCGGGCCCAGCAGGATCTGGATGCCCTGCTCGGCCAACAAGGTCGGCTCCTTGAGCAACCAGCCAGGGCGTTGCACCGGGTTCAAGGGCGGGCAGACGCGGCTGTCGCTGCCCGGCAGCCAGGCACACTCGGGGCGATGGTCAGCATGAAAGCGCAAGCCCTGCACCGCCTCATCCCCCAGACGCGCCCGCAGACGCTCGCGCAATTGTGCCCAGGGCAGGGTTTGCTGCGGGCGCTCGTCGAACAGGTCCTGGCGCTGGGGCACAAACACCGGCAGGTCCTCGGCCAGCAGGCGCAGGCCACGCACTGGCGCGGCTACTAGCACCTGTTCCAGGCGACCACGGGCCAGTTCAAACAGCATCGACGGTTCGCGCTCGGCACTCAACAGGCCAACCGTGATTACGCTGTCCGGCGCCTCGGCATGCTCCAGGTGCAGGGCAAAACGCTGCACGCCACTGTCGCGGCCACAGAGGAACGCCGCCAGGTCGCCGGTCAGACGCCGCAAGGGAAACAGCAGGGCCTGGTGAGACTGCACATCGAAATTCAATTCGATGCGCAGGTCGAAACGATCCGGAGGCTGATAGAAATCCAGGGCCAGCGCCCGTTGCCCGATCAAGGCATCCAGGTGCTTGAGCAACCCTGCGTCAAACCGCCGGGCCAAGGTATGCCGGGGCAACGCCTGCACCTGGGCCAGGGTCCGCAGGCCCATGCGCGACAAGGCCGTGGCGGCTTGCGGGTCGATGCCGACGCGATCGATGGGCATCGGCCCAAGGGCTTGCTGGAGGCCCTCGGCATCGGCCACGGCCAGGCCATCGTAGGCATTGGCCAATACGCGCGCGGCGGCCGGGTTGGGGGCGGCGACGATACGGTGGCGAAAGCCCAGGTCGGTCAGTTCCTCGCGCAAGCGTGCTTCCAGCAGCGGCCACGGCCCGAACAGGCCCAGGCTCGATTCAATTTCAAACAGCAAGGCCCGCGGATAGAACACGCTGACCTGGGAGCTGAAACCATAGGCCCAGGCAGCGAGCAGTTGTTGGCAACGGTCGATATCCACCGGATCGTATTCGACGCAGGCAAAGGCCTTGGTCAGGGCATGGGCCGCCGTCAGGGATTGGCCGGGGCGCAGGCCCAAGGCTCGGGCGGCGGCATTGACGGTTTGCAGCACCCGGCGCTGTGGCGGGCCGGCCAACAACGCCAGGGGTTGCTCGGGCTCGGGGCGCTGACGCAAGACCCCGTCCAACGCCAATTGCGGGAAGACAATACACACCCAGCGCATATCAACCTCAGTGCCCGCGGGCCAGGGCAATCGGCGCGGGATGGGCCAGGCCGCCCCGGCACTTGAGCACCCGCACCTGGCTCGGCTCGACGGCCAGGCGCAGGGCGGCCGGTGACGGGTTGATCGCCTCGCCCAGGGCCCGCCAGGCAAACGCCAGGGTCTGGCCGGTCTCGGCGGCCACCTGCAAGCGGCGCAAGGCCCGATCATCCGCCTTGCGCGGCCAGCACAGCACAGCGCCGCAACTACCGGAACGCAGGCATTGCTCCGCCGCCCACAAGGCATCGCGCTCATCGGCCTGGATCACCGAGAGCTGGCGCAGGTCTACGCCGGCGTTCTGCCAGGCGTGGGGGTATGGGGTATACGGCGGCGCCACCAGCACAATGCGCTCGCCGGCCGCCGACAGCCGCGCCAGGGTCGGCCAGACCAGTTGCAATTCGCCCACGCCCTGCTGGGCCACGAGGATTTCACTCAAGGCCGCCTCCGGCCAGCCACCGCTGGGCAACACCGCATCCAGGGCCGCAAGCCCGGTGGGATGCACACTGGCCGGCGGTGCGGCCGGCCGCCCCTTCCAGACCCGCCCGCCATTGAACAGCGAGTCCAGTGCAACCACGGCGCCCATCAGCCTGGCCTCACCAGGCCACAGAACACACCTTCGATGGCCAGGTCCTGGTCGGGACGGACCACGATCGGTTGATAGGCGGGGTTGCGCGGCAACAGACGGACGCTGTGGCCCACTCGCTCAAAACGCTTGATGGTGACTTCGCCATCCAGGCGCGCCACCACAATCTGCCCGTTCAACGCCTCGGCACTGCGTCGCACGCCCACCAGATCGCCATCGAGAATGCCGTCTTCGATCATCGAGTCACCTTGGACCCGCAGCAGGTAATCCGGGACCCGGGCAAAGGTCGCAGGGTCGAGCATCAGCCGTGCGTGCACTTCGGCATCGGCGCCGATGGGCAGGCCGGCGGCGACGCGGCCCAGCACCGGGACATCCAGCCATTCGGGGGCGTACTGGTTGATTGAGCAGGCGAATGCCCCGGGCCTGGTTCGGGTTGACCTCGATAAAACCGGCCTCGGTCAGCGCCAACACGTGTTTGCGCGCCACACTGCGTGAGGCAAACCCAAAGGCCTCGGCGATCTCGGCGAGGCTGGGCGGCTGACCTTGCTGCGCGATACGCTCGCGGATGAAGTTCAGGATGGCGGAACGGCGGGGGAGTAAGAGTCGTCATGGAGTACATTTGTACTCCTGTGGGAAATTTCTGACAATAGCCGCTAGTCAGAAGCCGGCCCACCTATCGCTGGGCTGGAATGCGGATCTCGCCACCCCGGCATTGCGTCTTGATGCTCTTCGGGCAGCCGGCAAAGCGCAGTTCCTTGTTCAAGCAGACCCGCACCTCCGACAACACCTTGCCCTTGCAGATCACGGCCATGCCGTGGCGCCCCATGCCGGGGTTGCTCTCGCGAAACAAAGCTTCAATGTCCCTGGCTGCGAGTGGGCCCGGCACATTGAAGGGCTCGAACGCCTGCGGAATCTGCACCACGCCCAATGCTGTATCAGTCTTGTCCAGATACTCGGATGCTTCCACGCCGCTGCATGTGCCGTGCTTGGCCCACTCATGCTTGAGCAGTTTTTCGGTGACGAACAGTGACATGCCCTTGGTCAGTTCCTCGGCCGACAACTGCGACTGCGGCAGGCAAGATGCCGGCCAACCGCCTCGCGCATATTGTGGCCACAGGCCGTGCAGCACAAAGCCGTAGCCCTTGCCCGTGCATTGTTGGTCCTGCGGGTGGGTCAGGCAAAAAGTCGGCGACCAGGACAGTGACAACACATAAAAATCAAAGTCGCCGGCCTGTCCCTGATTGCGGGGGGCAGCATCAGCCAGGGCGGTCAATACCAGGCACAGGGCGATCCAGGAGGTTCTCCATTTCATCGAGTCAATCCTTCATTAAAGTGAGCGGCCATTGTTATGAACGACCGCCCCGTCACGCAGTCAGGTAACGCACCGCCGCACCGCCGAAAGCTCAACAGCTGTGAGAGTCAGGGCTTGCGCTGCAACACCCGATCCATGATCCGGTCGGTCTTCAAGGCCTCGATCGCCAGTGCCGGGTGCACACTCTCGCCGCGAATATGGGCGTTCATGCCCAGCACGTGGTGCCACTGGATATGGGGGTGATGGGCAATATGCAGGGTCTCGCTGACTTCGGCTTGCAGCTGCAACGGCTGCTCGTCGAATACTGAAAACGTGATACGCCCTGTGCTGCCGATCAACTCGACCCGATCCTCGCGCCGGTCAGCCACAAAGTTCCAGCAGCCCATGCCCAGCGCGCCCGAGCTGAAGCTCCAGCAGGCGGTGACCGCGTCTTCCGCCGCATAGCGCCCAGCCTGGCGCGCGGTGTAACCCGTGACCTCGACGATATCCCCCGCCAGGTACTGGAACAGGTCGAAACCATGGCTGGCCAGGTCGGCAAAATAACCACCCCCGGCAATCGCCGGATCCGTGCGCCAGTTGCTGGCATGGGTATCCGTCGGCGCTGGCGGCTTGCACAACGTCCAGGTCAGGTGGCGCAACTCGCCGATGCGCCCTTCTTGCAGCCAGGCACGCACCTGCTGGAAGCGCGGCAGAGAGCGCCGGTAATAGGAGACAAACAGATGCAGCCCGGCCCGCTCGAAAGTGCGCTGCATCAATGCGCTCTGCTCGGCATTCAGCGACATCGGCTTCTCGACGCAGCAATGCTTGCCCGCCGCCGCCACCAGCAGGCTGTATTCCAGGTGGCTGGCCGGTGGCGTGGCGATGTACACCGCATCCACTTCGGGATCATCGATCAGCGCCTGGGCATCGGTGTAAAACCGGGCAATCCCGTGGCGTGCCGCATAATCGCGCACCGCTTCCTCACGACGCCCCATCACAGCCACCAGGGCCGAACCTGGCGCTTTGTAGAAAGCGGGTCCACTCTTTACTTCAGTAACACTGCCACAACCGATCATGCCCCAGCGGATGGTGCTCATCTGACTTTCCTTCACCGGTATTTTTTCAGTTGGGCAGTATCGGCGTTTTCCTGCACGGTCTCCAGCCTCCCCCCATAAAGACCAAGCATGACAATTGCATTACACTTTTATGACGATCATCTGGCTGCGGGGGCACAGACCATGAAAATACGCGCAACGGTGATTTGCGAACACAAAGGGCACATTCTGTTCGTGCGCAAGGCCAGGTCGAAATGGGCGTTGCCCGGCGGCAAGGTCGAGCGCGATGAGCGCCCGGTCGGCGCGGCCGAGCGTGAGCTGCAAGAGGAAACCGGGCTGAACGTAGATGGTTTGTTGTATCTGCAGGAGTTAAAGGCCAGTGACACGCTGCATCACGTGTTTGAAGCCTCGGTGGTGAACATCGACCAGGCCCGGCCCTGCAATGAAATCATCGATTGCCAATGGCATGCCTACAGCGCACTGGAGCAGTTGGACGCTACCGACGCTACCAAGCGCATTGTCCGTTCGTTTCTGCGCAGACTCTGATACCTAGCCGAATGCCGCAAACCCACGGCGCCCGGCTTTGAGTTCGGTGCGCAGCTCGCCGATCAGGTTGGAGATGGCACGGATACTATTCAGGCCCTGGGGCGATACGCCGGTCAATAGCAGGTCCACGCGACCGGACTCGGGCTCGAAGACGCGGATGGTCAATAAACCCTCGGAGTTGACGCGACAGTCACACGACAGCGGGGCGAAACCGGACGCCATGATGCGGCTCAAATCAACGATGGAAATCATCCTGGGCACCCTTGCTCGCACATGACGCGATGGACGTGATTCATGCAGGGTAGATCAGGTTGTGCAACCCGTGTGGCCAATCCTACGAAAGTGTTAGCTACCCCACATTTTTGCGCGACAGCGCTGGTGCAATGACGTCAGAAAAACCACGCACGTTCATCCGGGTTCACGGTATGAAGGCCAAATCGCGGGCAAAAAAAATCCCAAGTAGCTGATGGAAACTTGGGATTTAAAAATGCATAAACCGTGGGAGGTGAACGCCCGGCAATAATAACCACTGAGACAACTTGTAACAAGTTGATTAATAGCCTTTCGTCGGATTGAAACAGCGCTAAGTCATTCAATAACCACACATTTTTTTATGGAGCACGACACTTTCAGTGCCACTTTTTGGTGCAACTTCAAAACTTGCGGGAATAAAACCTTAATAACTATCAGGTTAATAAACATCGCTGAACATAGCTGATGTTTTTTGTAGGAACCGGCTTGCCGGCCAAGCACCTGAGAGCACCGCGGGGGGCCAGACACCCCGCGTCATCGTTGACGCTTTTCGCTGGCAAGCCCGCTCCTGCGGTAGGTCTTGCGACCTTCTATTTGCGCGCCAACTTGTAGCGCATGCACTCTTCATAAAAGCTCGAACGGACTGCCGCCGGTTTGAGACGCGACGGGCTGTCATAGGTCTGCTCGGTGATGCCCATGGCCATCATGCGCATCCAGGACTTGTCGAACTTGTAGCGCTGGATCTTCTGCCTCGCCGCATACAATGAAACGCCAGCCAACTTCAGCTCCTGGGCCCTGGCCGCCGTGCCCGCACCCCAACTGCACATGTATCGATCCCCTTCACGCAGCGCCTTGCCCTGGGCCGCGGCCGCCCCGCTGGCCAGGGCCAAGGCTAGCAGCGTGATTTTTACATTGCGCATTGGCATCCCACCTAACCACCTGAAAATAAAAGTGATTTTGGCGAAACTTCCGACAGATGGGGGCCAGCAAAATGCCTTCCTGACGTTCTTCCCTCACCGCCACGGTTGCCGCCCTACCCGCGCCTGACCATAATCGCGCGCCCCTATCCCCCTCACGCAAGGAAATGCCGTGAAGAAGTTTCTTATGTTGGCCCCGTTGGTATTACTGCTGCTGCAAGGTTGCGGCGTGACCATGACGCAATACGAACCCAATTTCGACAACGTCCAGCGCCTCAAGCAGACGCCGCCGTTGCAACCCATCAGCCAGGCCAAGGTCACTGCCGCCTCGGGCCAGGGTTCGTTGATGGTCCGGGCCAATCCGATCAGCTCGCCCACCGGCAGTATCCCGGCCCACGTGCAGGCGGCACTCACTCAGGAACTGTCCCTGGCCGGCCTGCTGAATCAAAGCGCGCCTCAGCGCCTTGACGTACTGCTGGTGAAGAACGAGCTGACCGCTGGCGTGGGCTCCGGCCACGGCATACTGGCCGCGCGCTTTACCGTGTTCAAGGACGACGCAGCGGTGTACGACGCCACCAAGGAAGTGACTAGCGTGTGGTCCAGTTCATTCTTCGGCCCGATTGCGATTCCGAATGCGGCGAACGCCTATAACCCGCTGGTGCGTGACTTGCTCAAGGCCTTGTACAGCGACCCGCTGTTCATTCAGGCACTCAAGTAAAAACCCAGGCAAAAAAAAGGTTCTTCACGGAATCCCGGGAAACACAGAAACAAGAACGCCGATTTGATTGATGATGTTCGTGCGAGCAAACACATCTAACAAACCGGCGTTCTTATGCGCGATATTAATACTTTCCTTCCCTTTTGGGAGGGCTTTTCTATCGTCACGATCAAGCCTGATGGTGACGACCTCCAGATCGATCTGACACCCAACGCCAACCGATTCCCGTCCTGTGGCGTGTGCCAGAAACCCTGTTCAGCCACGCATGAGTATTGCAAGCGAGTCATTCGCGATTTGCCCATTCTCGGTCACGCAGTTCGCCTGAACGTTTTGCTCCGGCGCGTTGGTTGTCGCGACTGTGGCAAACGCATGGAAGCTGTCAGTTGGTTGGATCGCTATGCCCGCATGACGCGGCGTCTGGCAGAGGCGGTCATTCAAGCCTGTGAGCGTCTTCCCACGCTACACGTGGCGCAGATGTTCGGACTGCATTGGGACACCGTTCGGTTGCTAGAGCGTCGAGCCTTGCAAGCGGCATTAAGTGCCCTGCCGAAGGCGCAACCGCGACGTCTGGTGATGGATGAGTTCGCGCTGTTCAAAGGTCATCGTTACGCGAGTGTGGTGCTGGATGCGGATACGCGGCGGGTGCTGTGGATCGGCGAAGGCCGCAGCCGGGCGGCGGTCAGACCCTTTTTCGAAGAACTGGGGCCAGAGGGTTGTGTTCGAATCGAAGCGGTGGCGATGGACATGAACACGGCCTTTGATCTGGAAGTTCGCCAACATTGTCCAAAAGCGCGAGTGATCTATGACCTGTTCCACGTGGTGGCCAAATATGGCCGAGAGGTGATTGATCGAGTCCGTGTCGATGAAGCTAACCGGCTACGTCATGACAAGCCCGCTCGAAAGGTCATCAAACAAGCGCGATGGCTGTTGCTACGCAACCCGGAGAACCTGAAAAAGCCGGAGCAGCAGGTTCACTTGCATGATTTGCTGGCGGCCAATCAATCGTTGATGACGGTCTACTTGATGAAGGCTGAACTCAAAACGCTGTGGTCGCCGAGTACTGCCTGGGACTGGAGATCGGCCTGGAAGCAATGGTTGCGTCACGCCCATGAAAGCGAGATACCTGCTCTGATCCAGTTCGCCAAAAGGCTGAAAAACTACTGGAGAGGCGTCATAAGCCGAGTTCGCTGGCCGATGCACACGGGGCAGTTGGAAGGAATAAACAACCGAATAAAGGTCATCAAGCGCATGGCGTACGGCTACCGGGACAGCGAATTCTTTTTCATGAAGATCAAGAGCGTCTTTCCCGGTAATCCGTGAAGAACCAAAAAAAAGGGAGCCGGTCAGCCGGCTCCCTTTTTTTTGCAGCCTGAATCAGGCCCGCGGCACACCGGCATCCAGTGCCGAGTACTTGAGGTTATTGCTCTCGACCATCTGCTTGAGCAACGCATTGACTTGGCGCGTGAAGGTATCGGTCACCGCTTCTTTTGGCGTGTAGGCCATCATCGGGATAAACCAGATACCCAACCAGGTGTTGATCGCATCATGATTGCTGCCTTTGCTCAGCGCCTGGCCCTGTGGGTCCAGGGCTTCCAGGCTCATGGTGTACTGGTCGGTACCCAGCGCCGGAATAATGGTGAAGGTGAAGCCGCTGATAAAGGCCAATACCATCTGACCACCACCTGGCGGATGGTTGTAGACCTTCAGGCGCAGGCTGTAGTCGCCTGGCTGCTTCTGGAACTCATCGAGGGTCACGCGGCCGAACAGACCGGAATCGGTGAGGATTTTTTGCAGTTGCGGACGCAGCATATCCCGCGCCTGGGGTACTTCGGCAGCGGCAGCGTTGGTCGGTTCGCCTTGATAAAAATCAAAGTCGACATAGACGTTCGGCTTGTTGGCGAAACTCGCCTTCGATGGCAGGGTGACTGGCGCGACTTCGTCCTTGGTGAAGCTGGCGCAGCCACTCACTGCCAACATCATCAGGGCCAACCCCAGCATTTTTCCAATGTGCATTACGACTTCCTTAGTTGATGGAGCGTCTCCATGGCCGGAGGTGCTGGGGGCGGATGATAAAGAGTCAACGGCCCTGGTAAAAGGCCGTTGTAGGAAAAACCCTCATCAACTGCCGGCGTTTACCACTGATCCCTGGGGGGCTCATCGCTGGCAAGCCGGCTCCTACAGGGGCCTTAACGCAAGCTCCAGGAAACCCCGGCATATACACCCATGCCGTCGCCCGGTGTCGAGCGCGCCATATCGTTGCCATGGTCGTCATAACCCGGTGTCACGGTATTGGCGTAGCGCTGGTTGGTCAGGTTGCGCAGGTCGATCCAGGCTTGCCAGTCCTGTTTCGGCGCGTCATAGCCGACGGTGGCGCCCAACAAGCCATAGGCTGATGCGTAGTAGGAGTTGGCATAGTCCACCGCCACCCGCGAGGAGTACTCGCCATTGAGGCTGCTGAAAAAGCCGCTGGGATGGCTGTAGCGCACCTGCGCCTGGTAATAGTGCTTGGGGATGCCGGGCAGCGTGTTGTCACCAAAACGCGGGTCGTCGCGGTAGTGGAAGTTGCTGTAGGTGTAGGCCTGGCGCAGGGCCAGGCGGCCTGCATTGCCACCGTCCCACAGCGGGCTGGTGAGGCTCAGTTCCAGGCCTTGGTGGATGGTCGGGCTGGCGTTGGATTCAGCGACCACCTGCGAGGTGTTGGGCGTAGCTGCCTGGGTCTCGACACTGAGCAGTTCATGGCGCACCAGCGAGTGGTACAACGCCAGGTCCCACTGGCCAAACCAGGCTTCGCCGCGCCCGCCCACTTCCAGGGTGGTGGCGGTCTGGTTTTGCAGCTCCACGCCTTCGCGGGTCAAGCCCGCCTCCGGCCTGCCCGAGTCTTTCGCGAAGAACTTGTTGGAACCCCAGATCATCGACCAGGCATGCGGCGGCTCCACCGAGCGGCTCAGGTTGCCATACACCTGCAACTGCGGATTGAAGTCATAGCGCAGCCCCACGCGCGGCGCATAGTCCCAGTCGTGGGTGCTCAAGGGGGCATGGGTCTCGGGGTAAGTGACTTCGGTTTCGCGGCGGGTGTAGATCGCTGCCAGCCCGGTGGTCAGCCACAGGTCGGGCAGCAGTTCCAGGTCGTTGCTCACATGCAACACCGTATCCGACCCCAGGTAGCTGTAGTCACGGGTCTTGGTACCCGGAGCGAATGTGGCCGTGGTGCCGGCGGGCACGCGCACGTATTCCGACACGCCGTTATTGGGCATCCCCTGGGTAGTGCGCAGGCCGACCGTGGTCTTGCTGTCGCGCCCCAGCAGCGTGTCCTGGCGGATGTAGTTCAAGGTGCCGCTGATGTCGGTGTACGCCACTTTCAACCGGTTGGTGCCCTCGCGCAGGTCCATCGGGTAATCGTGATACACCAGGCCCGCTTCGATGCGCGCGTTATCGTCCAACTGCAGGGTGGTCTTGTTGGCGATCCACGTCGAGCCCGGCTGCAAGCGCTTGGAGTCGCGCGCCAGGTTGACGGCGTTGGCCGCGCGCGGGCCGTGTTCGATCTGCTGGCGCGTGAGTTTGCCGGGGCTGTCGTTGGCAGTTTCGCGGTAGCGGAAATAGAAGCGCGTTTCCAGGTCCGGGTTGAACCGGTAACCGAAGTTGGCCGCCACACCCTTGCCACTGCCGGCGCTCTGTTGCTGGAAGCCGTCGTACTCGACATCGGTCAGGCTGATGTAATAGTCGGCATCGCCCAGCACTTGCCCCGAACTGATTTCCCGCTGGGCATAACCATGGCTGCCGGCCTCATAGCGCACGCGCAACTTGGGGGCATCGTAGCCCGTGCGGGTCACATAGTTGACCGCCCCGCCCAGGGCCAAGGCGCCCCGATCAAACCCGTTGGCGCCGCGCAGCACTTCAACCCGGCTAAGCCACAACGGATCCTTGAGTTCGTAAGGCGTACCGCCGGGGCCGGTAAGTGGCAGGCCGTCGATGGTTTCATACAGGCCGGACGCATGACTGCCGGGACCCCGGTTGATGCCCGAGCCGCGAATGGAGATTTTCACCCCTTCGTTGTTCGCAGCCTTAGCGTAGATGCCGGCCTGGTACTTGAGCACATCTTCATTGCTGCTGACCCGGCCCTGCCCGACGCTCGCCATATCAACGTAGTTGGTCCCACCGGGCACCTGCTTGAGTTGCGCCTGGGCCGCTTCGCCTTCGCTCAGTTCTGTGCTGGTGACTTGCAGCGGCGCCAACTGCAGCGCCTCCTGGGCCTGTGCCAGGTGGCTAAATGTCAGGGCAACCGCCAAGCCGAGCGAGCGCGGGGAAAGAACAAGCAAAGGTTGTCGCAGGCGCATGGGCCGAATCCTTGAAGAGGTCTGCGGTTGGAAGCCGCGGATCATACGCAGGTCACGCACAAACCTCGTCGATTAGGCTAATGTGCTGGCCCTGAGCGCCCCTTAACCCTTGAGGCCGAGCCTTTCATGCGCAATCTCACCTTCGCCAGCATCTGCCTGTTCTCTTCACTATTGGTCGGTTGCCAACAACACCCACCGGCCAACGACCAACTGGATGCGGTGCTCTGGACCCAAACCTCCATCGAGCATGAGTTGATCTATCGCCAGGTGTTCGCCGACGCCACCCGCCAACTCGACGTGGCCCTGGCCACCAAGGACTGGGACGCCCTGCCCTTTGCCCCGCGCAACCTGAGCGGCTTGCCGCCGGCGGTGATCGTCGATATCGATGAAACCCTCCTGGACAACGTGCCGCTCAATGCCCGGGACATCGTCAGCAACCAGGTCTACTCCTATGACCGCTGGAACACCTGGGTCGACCAGGCCAAGGCCCAGGCCCTGCCCGGTGCCGTGGCGTTTTTACAGGCAGCCAAGCAACGGGGGATCAAGGTGTATTACCTGACCAACCGTGAGCACAGCCAGGTCCAGGCCACCGTCGACAACCTGCGCTTGCGCGGTTTCCCGGTAGAAAGCAATGAGCAGGTGCTGGCAGCCGCTACCCCGACCGGCCACTGTGAACAGGCGGGCTACGGCAAGAACTGCCGACGCCAATGGGTCGCCAGCCAGGCGCGGGTGCTGTTGATGGCTGGTGATTCCCTGGGGGATTTCGTCCAGGCCGAACACAACACCCTGGCCGCCCAACGCCAGGCGGTGGAGCCTTATGTGGGCTGGTTTGGCCAGCGCTGGTTCCTGCTACCGAATCCAACCTACGGCAACTGGTACAGCGCGCCCTATGGCGACCGTGAAGAGATACCGTTTGCGCAGAAGCGTTTTTTCAAACGGGAGGCCCTTCAGTTGCAGCAATGAAGATCAGATGTGGGAGCTGGCTTGTCGGATCGCCGCACCGCTGCGATGGCGGTGGGTCAGTCGATACCTACCTGGCTGAACCATCGCCTTCGCGGGCAAGCCCGCTCCCACAAGTGAGTGGCAGCGGGCACGGAGTTTTGGGGTGGCACACAGCGCCCACTCATTAGCTGGTGGCCTGGCGATACTGACGCGGCGTAAAGCCGGTCAACGCCTTGAACTGGCGGGTGAATGCACTGTGGTCGGTGTAGCCGCATTGCAACGCCACATCGGTGATCGGCAGGTCGGTGTGCAATAGGCGATGGGCATGTTCCAGGCGCACTTTCTGGATCATCTGCCGGGGCGTCAGGTGGAATACGCGCTTGCAGTAGCGCTCCAGTTGCGCCACCGAGATGCCGGCGATGCGTGTCAGTTCTCCGAGGGTCACGCGCTGGTTGAAGTGGGCGCGGATGTGTTCGTCCACGGCCGCCAGGCGCTGATAGGCCGGGTGGGTCTCACTGGCGGATTGCAGGTCGACCGAAATCCCAGCCAGGCCGATGATCGCGCCTTCGTGGTTGTGCAACGGCCATTTGTGGGTCAGGCACCAACCGGGTTCGCGGCTGCCATACAGGTGCAACTCCAGTTGATCCTCCAGCACCAGGCCCTGCTCCAGCACGCGCCGATCCTGCTCGGTGTAACCCGGCCCCAACTGCGCGGGAAACACCTCGGCGCTGGTCTTGCCCAGTAACGGGCGCCGATCTTTCAAGCCGCAGCGCTGCACCAGGGTGCGGTTGGCCATGACGTAGCGCGCCTGCACGTCCTTGATAAACATCGTCGCATTGGGAATCACGTCGAGCATCGGCAACAGCATGGCCACGCCCGCCAGCATCTGTTCGAGGCTGTGTGGGCGCTGCTCGCCGCCCTGGCACAGGGTTGCAAACGCGTTGTGCATCATGCCGTTCACTGCCTCGTTTATCGCCTCGCTGAGCCCGCAGATTGCCCGATGGCCAGGGCCCTGTCGAGTGCGGCTGCGCCTGCGGAAATTGTGCTGAATTCGTCATTGATAGCCGCGCAAAACATCAATCGCCAGCGGGCTGATGGGTTCACTGTAGCGCCACTGCATGCCTATCCAATAACCCACAAGAAGGCGCCGCTATGTCAGCCCAAGGCAAGTTCAAGAAACAGCTGTCTCTGATCGACCTCACCTTTATCGGACTGGGAGCCATCTTCGGTTCCGGTTGGTTGTTTGCCGCCAGTCACGTGTCGTCCATCGCAGGTCCTGCCGGGATTTTTTCCTGGTTACTCGGCGGTTTTGCCGTGCTGCTGCTGGGCATTGTGTATTGCGAATTAGGCGCGGCCCTGCCCCGTGCCGGTGGCGTGGTGCGCTACCCGGTGTATTCCCACGGCCCGCTGCTGGGCTACCTGATGGGCTTTATCACACTGATCGCGTTTTCCAGCCTGGTGGCGATTGAGGTGGTCGCCTCAAGGCAATATGCCGCCGCCTGGTTTCCCGAGTTGACCAAGGCCGGCTCCAGCGACCCCCACCACCCTCGGCTGGCTGGTGCAGTTCGGCCTGCTCTGCCTGTTTTTCGTGCTCAATTACCGCAGCGTCAAGACGTTCGCCATCGCCAATAACCTGGTCAGCGTATTCAAGTTCATCGTGCCGCTGCTGGTGATCGGCGTGCTGTTCACCTTCTTCAAACCGGCCAACTTTCACTCCCAGGGCTTTGCGCCTTTCGGCCTGTCGGGGATTGAAATGGCGGTGTCCGCCGGCGGGGTGATTTTTTGCTTATCTGGGGCTGACGCCGATCATCTCGGTGGCCAGCGAAGTGAAAAACCCGCAACGCACCATTCCCATTGCCTTGATTCTTTCGGTGCTGCTGTCCACAGCGATTTATGTGCTGTTGCAAGTGGCCTTCCTCGGCGGCGTGCCCACCGAAATGCTTGCCAACGGCTGGGCCGGGATCAGCAAGGAACTGGCGCTGCCCTATCGCGATATCGCCCTGGCATTGGGTGTGGGTTGGCTGGCCTATCTGGTGGTGGCCGACGCGGTGATCTCCCCCAGCGGCTGCGGCAACATCTACATGAACGCCACGCCACGGGTGATCTACGGCTGGGCGCAGACTGGCACCTTCTTCAAGATCTTTACGCGCATTGATGAGAAGTCCGGTATCCCACGCCCGGCGCTGTGGCTGACCTTTGGCTTGTCAGTGTTCTGGACCTTGCCGTTCCCGTCCTGGGAAGCGCTGATCAACGTGGTCTCCGCCGCCCTGGTGTTGAGCTACGCGGTGGCCCCGGTGTGCGTCGCCGCACTGCGACGCAATGCCCCCGACATGCCGCGCCCGTTCCGGGTCAAGTGGATGAATGTGCTGGGCCCGCTGTCGTTCATCATCGCCGCGCTGATCGTCTACTGGTCAGGCTGGAACACCGTGTCATGGCTGCTGGGCCTGCAAATCGTGATGTTTGTGGTGTACCTGCTGTGCCGCCGCCTGGTACCGACCCAGCACCTGAACCTCGCCCAGCAAGTGCGTTCCAGCGCGTGGCTGATCGGCTTCTACGCGGTAACCATGGTGCTATCCAAGCTCGGCAGTTTTGGTGGCCTGGGCGTGCTCAGCCATCCCTTCGACACCCTGGTCGTCGCCGCCTGCGCGCTGGGCATCTACTACTGGGGCGCCGCCACCGGCGTGCCGGCGCACCTGGTGGAACTGGAACACGAAGACGATGAAAGCGAAGCCGTGCTGCCCGCTACCGTTATGCATCCGGCGAACGCATAACGGGCCAATCACCAAGGAGTATCTGGATGAAACGATTGCACGTGATTGACTCCCATACCGGCGGCGAACCGACGCGCCTGATCCTCAATGGCTTCCCGCAGCTTGCCGGCCAGAGCATCGCCGACAAGCTCGAAAACCTGCGCAGCGAACACGACCACTGGCGCCGCGCCTGCCTGCTGGAACCCCGTGGCAACGATGTACTGGTCGGCGCGCTGTACTGCGAGCCGGTCTCTGCGGGAGCCACCTGCGGGGTGATTTTCTTCAACAATGCCGGCTACCTCGGCATGTGTGGCCACGGCACCATCGGCCTGGTCGCCTCGTTGCACTACCTGGGGCACATCGCGCCGGGGGTACACAGCATCGACACGCCGGTGGGCCCGGTCAGCGCCACCTTGCATGCGGATGGCGCCGTGACCTTGCGCAATGTGCCCGCCTATCGCTATCGCCGGCAGGTGCCGGTGGATGTGGCGGGGTATGGCCGTGTCTACGGTGATATTGCCTGGGGCGGCAACTGGTTTTTCCTGGTGTCCGAGCACGGCCAGGATTTGCACATGGCCAATGTCGATGCCCTCACCGACTTCACCTGGGCCATGCTCAAGGCCCTCGAAGCCCAAGGCATCCATGGCGAAGACGGCGCGTTGATCGACCATATCGAACTGTTCGCCGATGACGACCAGGCCGACAGCCGCAACTTCGTCATGTGCCCCGGCAAAGCCTACGACCGCTCGCCCTGCGGCACCGGCACCAGCGCCAAGCTGGCGTGCCTGGCCGCCGATGGCAAGCTTCAGGCCGGCGAGCCATGGGTACAAGCCAGCATCACCGCCAGCCAATTCGAAGGCCGTTTTGAATGGGAGGGCGAACGCATCCGCCCGTTCATCACCGGCCGCGCCTACATGACCGCCGACAGCACCTTGCTGATCGACGAACAGGATCCCTTCGCCTGGGGCATTTGAGCACCCGGCACCTTCTAAACAGACCCTTCCAAGGAGATAAAACCATGAGCGATAACATCTTCACCGGCTGCATCCCAGCCCTGATGACCCCCTGCACCGCCGAGCGCCAGCCGGACTTCGACGCCCTGGTCGCCAAGGGCCGCGAGCTGATCGATATCGGCATGAGCGCCGTGGTGTATTGCGGCTCCATGGGCGACTGGCCGTTGCTCACCGAAGCCCAGCGCCAGGAAGGCGTGGCGCGCCTGGTGGCGGCGGGTATCCCGACCATCGTCGGCACCGGTGCGGTCAACAGCCGTGAGGCCGTCGCCCATGCGGCCCACGCGGCCAAGGTCGGCGCCCATGGCTTGATGGTCATCCCGCGCGTGCTGTCCCGTGGCGCCTCGGCCACCGCGCAAAAGGCCCACTTCGCGGCGATCCTCAGCGCCGCGCCGAACCTGCCGTCAGTGATTTACAACAGCCCCTACTACGGCTTTGCCACCCGCGCCGACCTGTTCTTTGAACTGCGCCGCGAGTACCCGAACCTGATCGGTTTCAAAGAATTCGGTGGCGGCGCAGACCTGCGTTACGCCGCTGAACACATCACCTCCAAGGACGATGACGTGACCCTGATGGTGGGTGTGGATACCCAAGTGGTGCACGGTTTCGTCAACTGCAACGCCACCGGCGCCATCACTGGTATCGGCAACGCCCTGCCACGGGAAGTCCTGCAACTGGTGGCCCTGAGCAAGAAAGCCGCCAAGGGCGATGCCAAGGCGCGGCGCCAGGCCCGTGAACTGGAAGCCGCGCTGGCGGTGCTGTCGTCCTTCGATGAAGGCTGCGACCTGGTGCTCTATTACAAGCACTTGATGGTGCTCAATGGCGATCTGGAATACAGCCTGCACTTCAACCCAAGCGATGTGCTCAGCGATGCCCAGCGCCGCTATGCCGAGAACCAGTACGCGCTGTTCCGCCAGTGGTACGCCAACTGGTCGGCAGAACAGAACGTCGACTGACTGCTCGTACGCCGCTGGTGCACAGCGGCGTTTCTTCTTTTTTCAGGAACAGGCCATGACTCTGACAGGCAATATGCTGATCGGTCAGCACTCCATTCCCGGCACCGGCGCTGCCCTGCGCGCCCTCAACCCGGCCACCAACGCTGCGCTGGAGCCGGCCTATCCCGGCGGCTCGGCCGAACACGTGGCCCAGGCTTGCGCGCTGGCGTGGTCAGCCTTCGACAGCTACCGCGAGACATCGCTGCTGGCCCGCGCTGAATTCCTCGAAACCATCGCCAACGAAATCGAGGCCCTGGGCGATGAGTTGATCGAGCGCGCCGTGGCTGAAACCGGCTTGCCCCACGCGCGGATCCAGGGCGAACGGGGGCGCACCTGCCAGCAACTGCGCACCTTCGCCCGGACCGTACGCGCCGGCGAATGGCTGGACGTGCGAATCGATACTGCGCAACCAGGCCGCCAGCCCCTGCCCCGTGCCGACCTACGCCAACGCCAGGTGCCGTTGGGGCCGGTGGCCGTATTTGGCGCCAGCAACTTCCCGCTGGCGTTCTCGGTGGCCGGTGGTGACACCGCTTCAGCCCTCGCCGCCGGTTGCCCGGTGATCGTCAAGGCACACGGTGCCCACCCCGGCACCAGCGAACTGGTAGGCCGCGCGCTGGCCCGTGCCGTGAAGCAGTGTGGCCTGCCCGAAGGCGTATTCTCCCTGCTATACGGCTCTGGCCGTGAAGTGGGGATTGCCCTGGTCACCGACCCACGGATCAAGGCGGTAGGCTTTACCGGCTCGCAAAGTGGTGGCATCGCTTTATGCCAGGCGGCCCAGGCACGCCCGGAGCCGATCCCGGTGTATGCGGAAATGAGTTCGATCAATCCGGTGTATCTGTTCCCTGCCGCCCTCAAGGCACGCGGCGAGGCGCTGGCGCAAGGCTTCGTCACCTCACTGACCCAGGGTGCCGGGCAGTTCTGCACCAACCCAGGGCTGGTGATTGCGGTCCAGGGCGCGCAGCTGGAGCAGTTTGTCAGCGTTGCCAGCAGCCTGCTGCAACGCAGTCCGGCGCAGACCATGCTCACCCCTGGCATCTTCCAGGCCTATGAAGCAGGCGTCGGCGCACTGGCCGAGCATGCCCACCCCGTGGCCAGCGGGTTGCCAGCGCAAGGCTCGAACCAATGCCAGGCGCAGTTGTTTAGCACCCACGCGCAAGACTTCCTCGCCAACCCGCATTTGCAAGGTGAAGTCTTCGGCGCCGCCGCGTTGCTGGTGCAATGTGTCGACGATGGGGAAATGCGCCGGGTGACCGAACACCTCGAAGGCCAACTGACCGCCACCCTGCACCTGGATGAGGGCGATCTTGAACAAGCACAGGGATTGCTGCCGACCCTTGAGCGCAAGGCGGGCCGATTGCTGGTCAATGGCTGGCCGACCGGAGTCGAGGTGTGTGATGCCATGGTGCATGGCGGGCCGTTCCCCGCGACTTCGGACTCACGCTCGACCTCGGTGGGCACGGCCGCGATCCTGCGTTTCCTGCGCCCGGTGTGCTACCAGGACTTCCCCGACAGCCTGCTGCCCGAAGCCCTCAAACAAGACAATCCGCTCGCGTTGCGGCGCTTGCTCGACGGCCAGAGAGAAGCCTGAACATGCTCGAAAACCCTCAACCCGAGATCGACATTGCGGTGGTCGGCGCCGGCATTATCGGCGTCGCCTGCGCGCTACAACTGGCGCGCCAGGGCCGCCGAGTAGTGGTCATCGATCAGCAGGAACCGGGCATGGGCGCTTCGTTCGGCAATGCCGGGCATTTGGCGACCGAACAGGTGTTCCCCATCGCCGACCTGTCGATCCTGATGCGCCTGCCCGCCATGCTCATGGACCCCATGGGCCCACTGCGCCTGGACTGGAAATACCTGCCCCGGGCCCTGCCCTGGTTTACCCGCCTGCTGCTGAACCTGCGCCCCACCGCCTACCAGCGTTCGGTTGCCGGCATCCGTGCCCTCAATGAAAGCAGCCTGAGTGCGTGGCAGCGCTTGCTGGCAACCTTGGCCCGACCTGAATTGCTCCGTGAGGACGGTTCGCTATTGGTGTTCGAGCGCGCCGAGTCGCGCCAAGCGATTGAAGGTTTGCAAGCGCGCATGACCCAGCAACAGGTGCCGGTGGACTACTGGTCGGCGGACGCCGTGCGAAAGGCCGCACCGCAATTGAGCGAACGAATCCAGGGCGGATTGTTCTTTCCCCGGACCGGGCATTTCCTCGATCCATATCGCGTGGTTTGCGAACTGGTCGAGGCCGCCAAGGCCTGCGGCGTGACATTCCTCAAGCGACAGGTCCAGGACGGCCAGTTGCAGGCACAGGGCGTTACATTGATCACCGACCTGGGCCGCTTGGCCGCCCGCCAGGTGTTGATCGCCTGCGGCGCCCACTCGGCCAGGCTCACCCAGGCGCTGACCGGCAAAAAGGTGCCCCTGGACACCGAGCGCGGTTACCACCTGATGCTGCCCCATGAGCAAGAGCGCTTGCCCTTCGCCGTCACCTCACTGGAACGCAAGTTCATCATGACGCCCATGGCCGATGGCCTGCGGCTGGCTGGCACCGTGGAATTCGCCGGCCTCGACCGGCCGCCGAACATGCAGCGCGCCTGGCAGTTGCATCGGCTGAGCCACGGCCTGTTGCGTCATGAGTTGAGCGCTGAGGACGCCACGCCGTGGATGGGCTTTCGGCCCTCGTTGCCAGACTCGCTGCCGATCATCGACCGAGTGTGCGGCGGCAAGGTGTTGCTTGCTTTCGGCCATCAACACCTGGGGTTGACGCAAGCGGCCGTCACTGCCGAGCTGATCGCGCAACTGCTCTCACCGGTCTACATGCCCCAACCTGCGGGATTGCCCGCGCTGGAGCGCTATCGACTGGACCGTTTCTGACAGCCCCTTGCAGGGGCCTAGCAAAAAAAATATAAAGCGGTGAATTATTTAGTGTCCTCATGTATCTGACCCAGTAGACCATGCCATTAAAACAATGGCATCGACACCGATCAGCAACAGAGTGACCTGTATGAAATCGCGCAAGAAAAGTGTCAGCCCTATCGGGTTGAAAGACATCACCATTGTCGACGACGCCAAGATGCGCAAGGCGATCACCGCAGCAGCGCTGGGCAATGCCATGGAGTGGTTTGACTTCGGGGTGTATGGCTTCGTGGCCTATGTGCTGGGCAAGGTGTTCTTTCCCGGCGCCGACCCCGGCGTGCAGATGATCGCGGCGCTGGCGACCTTTTCCGTGCCCTTCCTGATCCGCCCCCTGGGTGGCCTGTTCTTTGGTGCGCTGGGGGATAAGTACGGGCGGCAGAAAGTCCTTGCGGCCACCATCGTGATCATGTCCATCAGCACCTTTGCCATCGGCCTGATTCCCTCCTATGCCTCGATAGGCATTTGGGCGCCGATCCTGTTGTTGTTGGCCAAGATGGCCCAGGGTTTCTCGGTGGGCGGTGAATACACCGGGGCCTCGATTTTTGTCGCCGAATACGCCCCCGACCGCAAGCGCGGCTTCCTTGGCAGTTGGCTGGACTTTGGCTCCATCGCAGGCTTCGTGCTCGGTGCGGGGGTGGTGGTGGTGATCTCCAGCGTGCTGGGCGAAGAGCAATTCCAGGAGTGGGGCTGGCGCCTGCCGTTCTTCCTCGCCCTGCCCCTGGGCATGATCGGCCTGTACCTGCGCCACGCCCTGGAAGAGACTCCGGCCTTCCAACAACATGTCGAGAAACTCGAACAAGGGGACCGCGAAGGCCTGGCCCGCGGCCCGCGCGTGTCGTTCAAGGAAGTCGCCACCAAGCATTGGCGCAGCCTGCTGACCTGCGTCGGCGTGGTGGCCGTGACGAATGTCACCTATTACATGCTGCTCACCTACATGCCCAGCTACCTGACGCACAACCTGCACTACAGCGAAAACCATGGCGTGCTGATCATCATCGCGATCATGGTCGGCATGCTGTTCGTGCAACCCATGATCGGTTTTATCAGCGACAAAGTCGGGCGCCGGCCTTTCATCATCGCCGGCAGCATCGGCCTGCTGGCGCTGGCGATTCCGGCGTTTATGCTGATCAACAGCGGCAAGCTCGGGTTGATCTTCGCCGGGTTGCTGATGCTGGCGGTGGTGCTGAACTTCTTTATCGGCGTGATGGCGTCCACCCTGCCGGCAATGTTCCCCACCCACATCCGCTACAGCGCCTTGGCCAGTGCGTTCAACATCTCGGTGCTGATCGCCGGCCTGACCCCGACCGCCGTTGCCTGGCTGGTGGAAAGCACCAACGACCTGTACATGCCGGCGTATTACTTGATGGTGATTGCCTTGGTAGGTCTGGTCACCGGGCTGACCATGAAGGAAACCGCCAACAAACCCCTGCGCGGCGCGGCCCCGGCGGCGTCGGACATCGAAGAGGCGCGGGAACTGCTGCAGGAGCATCACGACAATATCGAGCAAAAGATCGAAGACCTCGACGAGCAGATCGCCGAACTGGAAGCCAAGCGCCAGAACCTGGCGCAACAGCATCCGCGGATCGACTGATCCGCTCCCAAAAGGGATCTCGATCAGGCAGCGCGCTTTGCTGGGCCGCAAAAAATGTAGGGGCTGGCTTGCCAGCGATGGTGGTGGGTCAGTCACTTTGTCGGCGACCGGTCCGGCGCTATCGCTGGCAAGCCAGCTCCAACAGGGGGTGTGATGGCGATTGCGACAGCTTACTGATCACCGCAGCGCCGCCGCCGCCAGTTGCGCCACGCCGAGGGTGATTCCCGGCTCATCCCCCTCTTCAAGCATCCAGGTTGATGACAACCCTGCCCAGGCAAGCACCCATTGCAGGAGCCTGCGCCGCTCGATACCCGAAACACTGGCGACCACTTCGGTCCGCCGCGCAAAGCACTCCGGGGCCAGGGCGCGTTCATCGGGGTTGCAGAACAGATTGGCATAATCAAAGCCCCGCTCGCCGTAGAGGCCCTTGGGATCAATCGCGAGCCAGCCGGACGCGGCAAAATCCAGCACATTGCCATGGTGAATATCGCCATGCAGTACCGTGACATCCTGGGGGGCCGCCAGGAGTTCGCGTGCAGTGCTCGCACAATGCTCAAGAATGCCGCCGTGCCTCGCCGCCGCAGGCCATAGCGCCGCGAACCACTGCTCCAGTGCAACCAATGCGGGAGTCGGCTTGGCCCGTGGTGCATGCAGGCGCGCGGCTACGCCACACAGGATGCGAGTGGCCTGCTCATCCCGGCCGTCATTGACCATCTGTAGAAGCGAGGCCGAGCCCAACGCACGCGCCATGAGCAAAGCCTCGCCGTCCTGGGCCAGTACGGGGGCTGCACCTTCGCCGTCCCACCAGGCCATCAGCACACTGCCGGCCTGCTCTTCGGCTATTTGAGAGATTTTGAGCATGGCAGGCATGCCGTGCTGGCGAACGGGCAGTAGAATGCCGTTGCGCGAGGCGAATGCGTCACCGTCGACAACCAGGTCCCATCGCTTCAAGTAGTGATCAAACATACCCATCACGGTCTAGACCTGAACCTCACAAAACCCATGGCAAAAAGCCAACCGCTGAGCATGGACAGGTAGATAGCGTTATACGAAGCAACGGTGCAGTCCAATCCGAAGTTGAGCGCGGTAAACGCAATGGCGGCGCACAGGAACTGCGTGCGGGTAAACCGACTCAGAAAGCGTTCCATTGCGAGATTCAAGGTCGAGAGATACTTCATAAATTTACGCATCCGCTCACTTGCGCCCTTGTGTGCTGAACAGCGCAAGAATAAGGCACACCAGGCCGGCAGCCAGGATGCCGTAGCCCAGAACGTGGATACTTCTGCTCGACGATTTCAGTTCCATTGCCGCAATGGTCCCTTTCAATAATCTGGGAAGTTTATCTCAGAGCCTGGCAATCGATAATCTTTCTCGCCAGAGAATACTGCACAGTGCTGATGAGAATTCATCGCGCAGATGACATAGTTGCGCTTACGACAAATGGAGTTGGCCCCAATGAAGCAATACATCTTCTATCTCCTCCTGGCGCTGCTTGCAGGATGCAGCACCGGGCCGTATCTGCATCCGCAATCGACACTGGGTACACAGGCTCTACTCGAACGCACCTGCCCCGGCCCGAAAGCCGCAATGAGCTTTGCCCCACGCTCGGAAGCGCTCGATTGGGTTCACGTATTGGTCTATGTAGCACCGCCAGGAACATCCAGCTGGCCAGACAAGCTGCGCTCAACCGATACCGAACTGCGTCTGTTTGGTCGGCTTTACACCCCCCCGCGCCTGCGCAACCTGAACACCCCGGATGAACGCCGGGCGGCCTATCAACAGACCGACCCGCCACTGTGGGTCAGCGCCGCCTCACCCCTAGTCACCGTAACGCTGGCGACGGGTGAAACCTATCAAGTCAGTATCGAGCAATTGGAAACCGGTTTTGACCCCAAGGAACAATCCAGCAGCAGCCGCAAGGGGACGGCGTTGGGCAAGGGTGATATGGATGACTTCACCCTCACCTTCCCGGCTATATTCGTAAACGGTGAAAAAGTGCCGATGGCGCCGATTCACTTCAAAAAACGTGAAGAGCGCTATGCTCCGGTCTTCAATTGTTGAATCAAAAAACTCCATCACCCAAGGAATGGCAATGACCTTCGACTGGCACTCGGGGCCCATCACCCGAGACACCCCACTGGACCCGCACTACAGGAATACGCAGAAGGTCCGCCGATTCCTCGTCGGCGAGTGCGGGGAGTCGTTCAAGTTCGATCGGGCGTTCATGGCCTGGATCAAGAGTGGCGCGCCCTTGACCATGGGGGATGTGGCGGATCATTGGAATCGGAAGTCGTCATCCCGGCCTTAGGCGCATCGATGGGGAGGGAATTGGATCAGTAACCTTGCAGGGTCTGAAGAACCGTGTGGCAGCTCGAGGCTGCGATAGCCCAGGCACTGCCAGCGCTAGGCCAGGGTATTCCACACCTGCACCAGCCCCACCAGGTGCACCAGCCCATACACCACGCAAATCCCCGAACTAATCATAATAAAGCGCGTACTACGGCCTGTGCCGGCCAACACGAATGGGCCCAACAGCCCACGCAACAGGTAGACCAGGGTGATTACGCACAACGCAGGGCGCAGCAGGGGCAAGGGATCGATCACGCCAGCGCCGGACAGCGCATAGGCCGACCACGCGGCGAGCACGAGGGCAATCCCCGCCGTCACCACGGCCGGGAAGCGGCGACCGGCCTTGGCCGCACGTACAAAACGCTCACCCGCACCAAACAGGTGATACCAGGACGGCCCTTTGATGATGACCCCGATATGCATCAGCGCCACCAGCAGGTTAAGCCCGGCAGCGACCAGCAGTGCCGTGTTGTATACGTTTCCCATTCCATCACTCCCTGATGCCGATTAGCCACATTGCGCGCAAAGGTATCACGCCCCCTCTCGCACTGGCGATCAGCACAATGCAAGCGGCCCCGACGCCGCAATCCTATTGACTGCCGCGAGACTGGACCGACCGGCGGCTACCCTTTGCGCCAGATGATGCCGCACTATATCGGGCATGCCTCTACGCCCGACTCTCCCCCGCCCCACCCTTCGAGTACCCTGCCCACCTTCGCGCCCAGGCCGAGGCGGCACCGCGCGCACCTGGCGTGTATTTCTTCTACGCGCAAGGCGAGTCGATGCCGTTGTACATTGGTAAAAGTGTCGATCTTCGCAGCCGCCTGCTGGCGCACCTGCGCAACCCAGAAGAAGCGCGCATGTTGCGCCAGGCACAGCGGATCGAGTACCAGCAGACCGCAGGGGAAATCGGTGCATTGTTGCTGGAGTCGCGCCTGATCAAAGAGATGCAGCCCCTGAAGAACAAACGCCTGCGCAGGCAGCGGCGCCTGTGCTCGCTGCGCCTGCACAACGGCAAACTCGAGATCATCGACACCACCGCGCTGGCTGAGGGGCCACAGTTGTACGGGCTGTTTCGCAGCCGACGCATGGCAATCGAAGCGTTGATGCTGCTCGCCGACGAGCACCGTCTCTGCCATGGCCTGCTGGGTATAGAACCACCCAGCGCAAAGGGCTGTTTCCGCGCGCAGATCCGTAAATGCGCCGGAGCATGCCGGGGCGATGAAACCCATGCAGCCCACACCGAGCGTTTGCTGCTGGCGTTGGCGCACTGGGCCGTCCATCGCTGGCCTTACCCCGCCGCCATTGCGCTGCATGAACGCCATGGCCAGATGGAGCAATACCACGTCGTGGACAACTGGCGGTACATCGGGACTTACACCTCGGAGACCGAAGCCCGGTTGGCGCCGGCCCTGCCACCGCAGGCGTTCGATGCTGACAGCTACAAAATTCTTGTACGGCCCGTGCTATTCGAGAGCGCCCGTGTGGTGCTGCTTTCGTAGGTCGCGCCTAGCAGAACCCGCACGCCAGGAACCTTTTGTACAATCGGGAATCAGTGCTGCATGTTTTCATACCCATGACTCAGCGAATTCCCGATGACTTTAAGAAGATCCCTGCTCTATATCGCGCTGCTGACCATCGGCTTTTCTGCCGGGTACGCCGCAAAACCCAATGATGTGCTTCAAGTAACCGCAGGCCAACTCATCGAATGTGGCCAGGTGACCATTCCTACCCTGGGCATGTAAGCCCGGGGCCCCAGCGCCATCGGCAGCACTTACTGCGGTTTGACTTCAGGAACCCACAAGGTGCATGCGGTTGCAGCTTGGGCGACGAGCCAATCATGACCGCGGTTGCCGAAGGGACGTGGCATCGTGTGGGAGATCCGTAGCGCCATGTTGTAGGCGCCCGTCATTTCGTTCTCAGTCGGGTTTGTCTCTTCCAGCTTTGTATTGTTCTTGAGCCCATTAATCGCCCCATGTAGAGCGATTGCCTGTTTGTAGGTGTCCTCGCTTTCTTCAAGGATAGACACCGCGATAAACGCGGCAGTCGAGCAGCGGTCCATCTTTTCCCACTGTTTCAGTTGCGCGTCATCCCCGACCGCAGTTGCGCACGCCAGCAAAACCATACATCCCAGTAAATAACGCATTGATAGCTTCCCAGCGAATAGTCGGCAGCTTTAATAACCCATTGCAATCCACATTGCCACAACGCTACTCGCTGCATCGGTCATTCATGCTCGTTGGCGGGATGAGGTCCAGGCGCAGCAGCCCTGAATATCCCTAGCCGGCCTTCAAACTGCGATGGTTAGTCAACACTCCTTTGTCGTCAAACAAGAAAATCATCTGCCCCCCACCATTATCCTGACAAATAACGCCTTGCGTTTCTCCGTCGACGATCCCTTGGCAAGCCATGTTCCAGACATAAGGGCGAATTTGGCATTTCAGCGTCTTGCCATCTTCAATCACCAGATGATTGGTGGCCGAAATGCTCCCTGGGGCGGGCTTTGGACAGGCCCCATCCCCCCAATTGACAACCTGATGATTGGGTTGCGAAATACAACCAGCCAGTAGAAGCATGGGCAGCAGGCATCGGTAATTCATGATCACTCTCCTGAGTTCCAATATGGTTAAGCGCGCCCTAACTTTGGCTCCGATGGGGAAATGGGCGCTTATTAATTATCGCGACCAATAGACTCTTAAAGGAGGCACTAAACACAGAACCCTCTTTCACTACAAAAATAAAGTCAAAAAGTTAGCACTTATCCCTTCACGAGAGAACTAGCACAGATGGGCTAGTGGCTCATTGCCTATTATAAAACACCCTGGTTATTTTTTTAGATGCCGCTCCCGCGCCTATTGCCTAGAGGGTACCCTTTCGACTCAATGTGCTATCTACTCAGTAGTCACCTGGTATCTAATACCCAAAAAACCCATCCTGCATCTGCACAAATCCGCAAGACAAGGACGTAAACACAGTGAACAGGGAGATCATCCTGATGCGCCATGGCCAGCCGAAACTGACAATGAGCGGCAAGGTTTCATTAGCCGAAATGAAACACTGGATCGAGCATTACAACTTATCCGAAATCATCAACCAGCCCGCGCCGCAGGCTAGCGTGCAACTGGCGGCGAGCGCTCAGGTGATCGTATCGAGTAGTGCCCCGCGAGCGCTGACATCCGTAAGGGCGCTGTGCCTTCAGCCTAGTGTGGTAGACGCTGTATTCTGTGAAGCACAACTGCCCCATGGCCGCTGGAGACTACCGCGGCTCTCTCCCTTTACCTGGGCATTTATCCTTCGTATCTCATGGCTGTGTGGTTTTTCAGGAACGGTCGAATCAGCCCGCCAGGCCAGGCTACGGGCCAGCAAGGCCGCGCAACAGCTTCAAGATCTTTCCAGCACCGGGCCGGTCTTGTTGCTCGGCCATGGCTTCATGAATCGAATGATTGGTAAGCAGCTAGAGGCTAGCGGCTGGACTCGCCAGATGCGTAACGCAAACCGCTACTGGAGCGCAGTGATCTATCAGATGCATCAGAAGTAAGTTATGCAATACCCATCAAATACCATCATGAAAAGGCCTGCTACTGCAGCAGTATATAATCCACGCATTGCGTGACTCGTATAAGTTTTCCGCCTAAAACTCTATCTACATTTAAACGCGTTTAAGCCCAATGAATGCGCGGTACGACTAGGTAAAATTAGACAGCAAAAAACACTACCCCTGCGTTCTGCCGGCCGAGCACAACCGAAAAAAATTAAATCGCCAACTAGCAACAATAAGAGACACTATATAAATAGAAAAAAACTACGCATTTAATAGACAATCAAAGGTTGGTTGCTCTGGAGGAATCACATGACCACTTTTCAATTTATCTTTGGCATGATTTTCTGCCTTGCACTACTCACTATCAGGGCCTACTTGACCATACAAAGCCACGGAAAGTATGATAGAAATCGCCCGAAAAAACAAGTAAACCCTACAAATAAAACCTATATATCATAAGTATAATCTGGAGCCCCGAATCATAGGCCAATTCGGGGCTTTTTTGGCCCGTACCAATTTTCACGACCGCAACGGTTGAGAGCCCTGACATACGCCTGGCACGCCCGCAACGCGATCAATTCTCTATCGCCGGCATTGGTGATGGGCACTCTATTTCCAGTTTCACCAGACGAGCTCATTCCCGAAGACCATTTGGTTCGGGTGATCGAGGCCTATATTTCCCTGCTGGACCTTGAGCATCGACCGGAACGAAGAGCTCATCAAGCTAGCCTTAGCCGTGCTCAATAAGCCTGATTGAGCGCCCTGATATCTGTAGTTCGTTGCTCAAATCTCGCAACCCGCAAACTTAGATATAACTTAAAATACCTATAGGCCAATCCATTCGCGTGCCACTTTAAAAAAAATAGAAAAAAAGCGGCCAAATGAATGTTTTTTTTGAAAACCTTAAGTTTTAAGTATTTTTTGCGCACCAATTTTGATATCTAGTCAAAAAGCCGAAAAGAAATATTTCAAACCCCGTAAATTCAAGACGAGGCATTCACTCAAACCTAAGTGAGAACTTATACAGGCCTAGCATTGGACTGCCAACGTTGTACTCAGCCATAGCCACCAAGCTCGTCCAGAAATTTATTCGGGCATTTACTGCTCACACACTCATGCTTCGCTTGCGTAAGCCGATACTTAATTGAAAGCTAATTTTTGGAGTGGTGAAATGAGAAACTTAAGAGTATCTGTGCGCGCAATACTCAGCTTTGCGTTCATTGCTCTATTATTGGTCACGCTAGGCGGTGTTTCCGTCTGGAAAATGGGGCAGATCCGAGAGACCGCCAAGAGTCTGGAAGAGGACTCATTGGCAAGCATTCTCGTTGCAGAAAAAATCAATGTGGCCACGTTACAGCTACGCTTAGAAAACCGGCGGTTGATATATCAGACTGACCCGCAAGACCTGACCAACACACTAAAAACCATCAGAGCTGCGCGCGACAACTTAAAAAACGAGATCCAAGCCTATGCACACTTTGTCGCCAGCGAGAAAGAGGGTCAATTGTTCAAGGCCGTTTCAGATAATGGTGAAGATTTTTTTGTAGCGCTTGATCAAGTTAACGCACTCGTCAACCGCAACGCTCTTTCGGAAGCACAAACATTTACGAATGAAAATATTACGCCTATCACTAGGCGTCTCTCAGAAGCAGCAGATGGGCTTGTCAAAATGAATATAGACGAGGCCGGTAATGCTGGCCGTGTCTCCGAGGATACCTATCAAAGCGGCTTGAAGTTTGTAGTTTTTATCATCTTGACAGCGGCACTGGCGACTATTGTGTTGGCTGTGCTATTCACCAAAAGCATTATCACCCCATTGCGCGAAATGTTGCTGATTAATGAGACCATCGCCAAGGGTGATCTCCGCAGCACTATCAAGGTGACGGGCAATGACGAATTTTCAGACCTATTGCGCTCAACACAGATCATGCAGAGTAATCTGCGCGATACGATCAAGCTCATTGGCGACTCATCAACTCAACTGGCATCAGCTTCTGAAGAGATGAGCGCCGCTACTGAAGAGTCCAGCCGAGGTTTGCTGCGTCAGAACAACGAAATCGATCAGGCGGCCACTGCTGTGAACCAAATGACCGCTGCGGTTGATGAGGTCGCTCGTAATGCCGCCTCCGCATCCGATGCCGCTAAGTCATCTGACCAATCGACACGCACTGGCGCCGCCAGGGTGACAAGCACCGTCCACGCCATCGAAAGCCTTAGCGAGACGATACAGAACACCAGCGCCGACGTAGAGCGCTTGGCGGTCCAGTCCAAGGACATAAGCAAGGTACTGGAAGTTATCCGCACGATTGCAGAGCAGACCAATCTACTGGCCTTGAACGCAGCAATTGAAGCTGCGCGAGCCGGAGAGCAAGGACGCGGTTTTGCGGTAGTTGCCGACGAAGTCAGGGCTCTCGCACATCGAACTCAGACATCCACCCAAGAAATTGAGCAGATGATCGGCGGCATTCTCAAGGGTACAGCACAGGCGACGAAAGCTATGAGTGAAAGCTGCGGACAGGCGGAAGGAACCCTGACGATTGCTCACGAAGCCGGCGCGGCGCTGACCCTGATATCGAAAGCTATAAACGAAATAAACGAAATGAACGAAATGAACATGATGATAGCGACTGCCTCCGAGCAGCAGGCCCAAGTAGCCCGTTCGGTGGACGGAAACCTAATGAGTATTCGCGACCTTTCTATCCAGAGCGCAACGGGGGCCCGCCAAACTGCGGCTGCGAGTTCTGAGCTTTTACGCCTATCTGTTGACATGAGCACACTGGTGGCAAGATTTTCGCTTTAAGGAAAGTAACGCAGAGATCCATTTAAAGAAGAGAGCCGGCGGTGGAGTGACTTGGATGCCCTGTGCCGCTTGAAATGCACAAGCAACACACGCAGCTCCTGGAGAGTGAGATTCAGGAACTGCAGCTGCAGCTTCACAAAGCCCGAGAGGACATCTACGGCCTGGTGAGAATGCACGCTGAGTTGTCTATCGAACGCGACAAGCTTCGGACAGGGCTCAAGGCCTCCGATAACGCTCTTGCTAGTTGCAAAACTGACCTGAGCTTTGTCATGCGCACTGATGACGTTGAAGGCGACTACCTACTGGTACCACAAGGGCCGACACTCCCTGCAAAGATCAGTGGGTTTCAGTTCCGAGATATTCGACCCAAGGCGGCGTCGGAAATCGTGGATATCGGCCACGCGAGCCTGCTGCTGGGGCATAGCAATCAGCAGATCACAAAGCGCGTTTACAGAAGTCTCGGCGCCACTGCGGTGCCGTAAAAATAGAAAAGTTCTGGAACGATTCCATAATAGTTATGGAACTCCGAGCAAGTACAAGCCCGCCGCAGCCAAACCCCAGAAACACTAAAGCCCCGCAATCGCGGGGCTTTAGTGTGAATCTTGGCGGGAAACCGGGGATTCGAACCCTGAGAACGCTATTAACGTTCACCGGCTTTCAAGACTGGCGATTTTTTCTTTAAATACAGCAAGTTAACCTTTTTACCATTTCTGCATCACTCCTTATATCGACGCGCTGAAAGCCCCATAACTCAAGGGGTGCACATCAGGTTGCAGAAATGATTACTCCCCGCCCCGGCGGCCTGCCGACCGCACACAAGCTACCAAATAGCCCACGATTCGTGGCGTTTGTCCTATGCCCCCCCAGCCGCATTTGTAAAAGGCAAAGGGGTAAATACGTCTGAAAGGCAGGGTTGATCGGTGAGTCAGCAGAATGAGGGCAGAAATCGCCTCATGAAACGCCCAAGGAGTTATCGCCTGGCCCTCCCGCACCACCTCTATGCATTTATTTTGTGAATAACGCGGCATTCCCCACGTTTTACGTAAAAAATCCTGCCACTGATGAACAAACCGTTTAATGATGGCTCAACTGTGCAAAGTCCCTGAGTTCACCCTTTGGCCAAGGGGTATGGATTGTGCGTATTTCTACGTTAAGGATGTCGAGTGCCGAATCAGCCCTCAACCCAACGCTTGTGTTGTATCCAGAGCCTGGGCGTCGCCCTGCTCTGCCTGTGCGCGCTGCCGGCCGCCGCCGATGGGCGGCAAGCGGGCCAGGAAGCGCTGCGCTTGCAGCAACAACAGCAGCGCGACTTGCAGCAATTACACCTGGAACAACGCCAACGACAGCTGCAACGCGGTAGTTTCGGTACACAAGCGGCCACGCCGGCCTTGCCAACAGACATCGCCAAAGATGAACGCTGCTGGCCGCTAAGTGGCACGCGCCTGGCCGGGGTCACGCTGTTCAGCAAGGCTGAGCTGAACAAACGCATCGAACCCTACGTGGCGCCGTGCATGGGCGTCACCCAGATCAACCGCCTGCTGGCCGAGATCACCCAGCTGTATGTGCAAGCCGGCTATATCGCCAGCCGCCCGTACCTGATCAGCCCGCCGGCGGCCGGGCAGTCGCTGGATATTCACGTCGAAGAGGGCTACCTCGAAGCCATCGAACTGGCCGACCAGAGCCTGCCGGTGTCGTTAGGCGGCGCGTTCCCCGGGATGCTCGGCAAGCCGCTGAACCTGCGCGACTTGGAGCAAGGCCTGGACCAGCTCAACCGCCTGCGTTCGGTGGACCTCACCGCCGACATCGCCCCTGGCAGTGAAGCTGGCGCCTCGCGCATCATCCTGCGCTCGCGCAGCACGGCGTCACGCTGGGGGCTGGGGCTTGGAGTGGATAACCTCGGCAGTGCCGGCACGGGGCGTGATCGCAATGCCATCAACCTGAGCCTGGACAGCCCGCTGGAGCTCAACGATTCGCTCAACCTGAGCTTCAGCGACACGCTCAACCACGGGCCGCGCTACAGCCGCAGCAACAGCCTGTTTTATTCCATCCCTTACGGGTACTGGACCTACAGCCTGTTCGCCAGCCACAACGAATACCGCACGCCGTTCAAGCTCAGCCGCGCCACGCTTTACAACAGCGGCCGTACCGACCAGGTCAGTTTGCGCACCGACCGCGTGCTGTGGCGCGACCAGGGCCATCAACTCAGCGCCAACCTGCAACTGGCCTACAAGGACGTCGACAGCTACCTGCAAAAGGTTCGCTTAGGCATCCAGAGCCCGACGCTGACAGTGGCCGAGGCTGGCCTGAATCTGTTCTGGCTCAACAGCGCAGTGTGGAACCTCGACGTCAATTACGCCCAAGGCCTGACATGGTTTGGCGCCGACCGTGATGCTGACCAAACGCAAAAAAACCTGCCCCAGGCGCAATTCCATAAGTACCGCGCCAACCTCACCCAATGGCGCAACGGCCAATGGCTGGGGCAACCGTGGCAGTGGCAGAGCCAGCTGTCGGCGCAATACAGCCCGGATGCGTTGCCTGCCATCGAACAACTGCTGGGCACCGACGATTCGGCGGTGCGTGGCTACCGCGACAACATCGCGTCCGGGGCCATCGGCGCGGTATGGCGCAACACCTTGCGCCTGCCGCTCACCAGCGACCTGCCGGTAAAAATCACCCCGCGCCTGGGCCTGGACAACGGCTGGATCAAGCGCGAACACGGCGCTCAAAGCCAGCGCCTGAGCGGTGCCAGTGCAGGGCTCAACCTGAGCTGGAAAAACGTGCAACTGGACCTCGATTACCAACGCAACCTCAACACGCCCACAGGGTTTAGCCAGGAGCGGGAGGTCTGGCTGACGCGCCTTAGCGTGCAGATTTGAGCAACACCTGTTTAGCCTGAGTTAACCGCCGTACCTGACCACCACAGCAGCGTTGCAACGAACAACGCACGTCGCGGATCAGCCAACACAGAGCGAATTTATTTATGCCGACTGACACCCATACGTTTCACCTTTCACCCCAGGGCAAACTGCGCTGGGCCATCGCCAGCCTGTTCCTGCTGCCGCAGCTGGTACTGGCCGGTGGCTTAACCGTCGTCGAAGGGCCTGGCGGTACGCCGCAGCTGCAAAACCAGGGCGGCGTGCCCATCGTCAACATCGTCGCGCCGAATGCCGGCGGCCTGTCCCATAACCAGTTCCTGGACTACAACGTCGACCGCCAGGGCGTGGTGTTGAACAACGCCTTGCAGGCAGGTCAATCGCAACTCGCCGGGCAGCTGGCGGCCAACCCGCAGTTCCAGGGCCAGGCGGCGAGCGTGATCCTCAACGAAGTGGTGAGCCGCAACGCCTCGGCCATCAACGGCGCTCAGGAGATTTTTGGCCGGGCTGCCGATTATGTGCTGGCCAACCCCAATGGCATTTCCGTCAACGGCGCCAGTTTCATCAACACCCCAAATGCCAACCTGGTAGTGGGCCGCCCTGAACTGAACGACGGCAAGCTGCAAGGCTTGAACACTCGCGATGCAAGCGGCCAACTGACGGTGCAAGGCCAGGGCCTGCAAAACGGCGCGGGTTCGATCAACCTGATCGCGCCGCGTATTGACAGCGATGGGCGCCTCAGTGCGCGTGACCAATTGAACCTCACGGTCGGCCGCAATCAGGTCGACTACGCCAGCGGCCAGGTGCGCCAGGTCGACCCGGCGAGCAAAACCCAGGACCAGCGTATCGACGCCCGACTGTTCGGAGCAATGCAGGCCGGCCGTATCAACATCATCAGCACCGCCGAAGGTGCCGGGGTGCGCGTGGGCGCGGTGCAAGTCGAGGGTCGTGATGGGGTGAAGGTCAGCTCGGCCGGCGACCTCGATATCAGCGGCCAGGTCTACGCCAACAGCCTCGACGCCACCCGCGCCGGTGTGCAGAGCCGCCAGGGCGATGTCGACTTGCACAGTGCCAAAGACTTGAACCTCGCCGCCACCGACGTCGGCGGGCGCAACGTCAAGCTAGACGCCGGCCGCAACCTCACCCTCAGCAGCCTGGAAAGCAAAAAACTTCAGGAAAAACGTGAGCAGTGGAACAACAGCAACTTCCTGTTCACCTACGAAACCTATGACCGCACCACCACCGACAAGGACTCGCGTCAGCACGGCAACAACGTCGTCGCACAACAACTTGCCACGCTGTTGTCCGGCGCCAACACCGAGATCAAGGCCAGCAAGGTCGAAGCAGGCGACGCATTACGCGTCAACAGCGGCGCCGACCTGCAACTGAGCGCCGCCACCGAAACCCACGAAACCCGCGACCAGGGCAACCACCGCAAGCACCTGTGGAAAGCCAACTGGGACAATTCCAGCAGCGAACAGCGCAGCGTCACCAGCAGCCTCAAGGCCGGCAAAGCCCTGGAGTTGACTAGCCAGCAAAAACTGCAACTGCAAGGCGCCGAACTGAAATCTGCGGGCGATATTCAATTGGCCGCTCGGCAAGTCGACATCACCAGCGCCAGCCGTACCCAGAGCAGCAGCGACAACGCTTACTCCGGCGACCTGACTGGCGGCAGTTTCTTCGGCAAGAACGGCGATGGCGATAAGGGCAAGACCCTGAACACCGGCAGCAAGGTCAACGCCGATGGCAAGCTGATCGTCAAGGCGGACGATGTGCGCATCAGCGGCAGCCAGGCGCGTGGCGGCCAACAGGCCAGCGTCATCAGCGACAAAGGCTCGCTGGTGATCGACGGCGTGCAAGACACCTCCCACGACAATAGCTACAGCAATGACAGCAAGTTCTTTGGTATCACCAAGGATGAAAGCCGCAAGAACCTCAAGGACAGCACCGTCGTCGCCAGCAACCTGCGCTCGGACAGCAACCTCAAACTGCAAAGCGCCAAAGACATCAGCGTCAGCGGCTCCAAGGTCTCTGCGGCAGGCGAACTGCAAGCGAATGCCAAGGGTGACATCAACGTCGCGTCGGCTGAAAACACCTCTCACACCACTACCAGCACTCACACGCGGGGTTTCGATAGCTACGCCAAGGGAAACCGCCGACGGCACGCGTCAGTACCGCGCGGGTGTGAACTATGCAGACCAGCAGCACGCCAGCAAGACCGACACTACCCAGCAGCAAGCTTCCAGCCTCAGCGGCGGCAGCCTGGCCGTCACGGCCGGTGGCGACGTGAGCATCAAGGGTTCCGAGCTGAAGGCGGCCCAGGGCGATGCGACCGTGAGCGGCAAAAACGTCGAGCTGTTGGCGACCGATGACAGCACCCGTAGCCAAACCGACACCACCACCACCGCTGGCGGCGTCTATTACACCGGCGGCCTGGATCGAGCCGGCAATGGTGCGCAGTTCAGCCACCAGAGCAGCAATGACACCAGCCTCAAAACCACCGCGCAAACCAGCAGCATTGCGTCGGCAGGCACGCTGACGATCAACGCCGGCAACACCCTGACCAGCCAGGGCGCGCAGGTGAAGGCCGGTTCTGAGTTGCAGGTCAACGCGGCGCAGGTCGATAACCAGGCGGCGCATAACACCAAGACCAGCAACCACAAAGAGAATGGTTGGACCGCCGACGTCGGCGCCAATGTTGAATACAAAGGCATCACCCGGCCGATCGAAAAAGCCGTCGACGGCGTGGCCCAGGCCAAATTCCATCAGCCCGGCCTGCTGGATGCCTTCGAGCAACCGAATGTCGGGCTCGATGTGGAAGTCGGCCATACCAACAAGACCCGCACACAGCAGGACAGTACCGCCGTGGTCAGCCAGTTCAGCGGTGGCACGGTGCAGGTCAATGTCGCCAACACCGTGAAAGATGAAGGCACCCAGTACCGCGCCAGTGAGGGCGGGCTGAAGATCAATGCCGGCGAGCACCTCGCCACGGCCGCCGCCAACACCCACACCAGCAGCGAGCAAGGCGTTGACGCCAAAGTGGGCGTGCGCGTCTACACCACCACCGGTGAAGACTTGAACGTGCGCGGCAATGGCGCAGGCGGCAGCAGCGATGTGCGCGAATCCAGCAGCACGGCGGTGGTCGGCAGCTACGCCGGGGCCCAGGGTGTGAACATCGAGACCCAAGGCGACGCGCGTTATGAAGGTAGCCAGTTCAGCGGCGGCCAGGCGGGCGTCAACCTCAAAGGCGGTGGCGAATTGGCGCTGAACCGGGCCAGCGATACCCAGAGCAACACCAATAACAGCCTGCGTGGCAGCGGTTCATTGACCGTGGGCACGGCGCCGGGCAGCAACGGTACGAACGTCAACCTCGGCGCCGGTGTGCAACTGGACGACAAGCGCCTTAACACCCAGGACAGCCAGGCGCGTGTCGCGACGCTGCAGGGCAACGGCCCGATCCAGCTCAGCAGCGGTGGCGACATGACCCTGCAAGGCACTCAGGTCGGCAGCAGCACCGCGAAGACCGGTGACATCAGCCTCAACGCTGGCGGCAAGCTGAACCTGCAAGCAGCCACCGATACTCACGTGAGCAGTGGCAGCAACCTGGGCGGCGGCCTGACGGTCGGTGCCGGCAAGACCAGCAGCGCCGAAAGCAGCGGCACCACCGGCAGCCTGAGCGCCAACTTCAACATCGGCAAAGTCGCCGAAAACGACCAAGGCGTTAGCGTCGGGCAGTTGCACAGCAACGGTAAGGTGAGCCTCACCAGCGGCGCCAACGCGGCGGATGCCATCCACCTGCAAGGCACTCAGGTGGTGGCTGACAGCGTCAATCTGGATGCGCAAAACGGCGGCATCCTGCAAGAGTCGGCGCAATCGACCCAGGCACATAACAGCTGGGGCGTGACCCTGGGCGCGGGCGGCAGCGGCGGCAAAACCACCCTGGCCGACGCCGGTGAACACGACACCCCCAAGACCCAGCACGGCATCAATGCGCGGGCCAAGGTCGACGTTGATCACCTGCAAGGCACCACCCAGCACGACAGCCTGATCAAGGCGAATAAGGTGGTGATCAACAGTGCCGGTGACACCCATCTGGCCGGCGCGCGGATTGAAGCCGAGCAGGTCAGTGGCAATGTCGGCGGCGACCTCGTCGTTGAGAGCCGCAAGGATCAAGTCAGCAGCACCCAAGTCAACGTCGACGCCAAGCTTGATGTCGAGAAAAACCAGCCCGGCGTGGTCAACAAACTGGCCAAGGCCAGCGGCCCGCTCAAGGACAAGGTGCAAGCCAAGGCCGAGGGCGCGTTTGACAAGCACCGCGAAAAGCTTGAGAACGCCGTGGACAAGGGCACCGAGCACCTGGCCTCGGCCAAGGACAGCGTGGTCAACAGCGTTGGTAACGCCAAGGAACGCCTGGGCGAAAAACTCACTCGCAGCGGTAGCTACGACGTGAACCCCGAGCCCCGCGGCGCCTTCGGTACGAACGTGGACAAAGCCAAGGCTTACCTGGCGGACAAGAAGGATGCCGTGGGCACTCGCCTGTCCGATCTCAAGGAAAAGGTCTGGCCAAAAACCACTGACAGCTACGCCGTCAACGGCAAAAACACCACCGGCAATTCGGTGGCCAATACCACCGAAAACGTGCTGTTCGGCGACAAGAGCGGCAACACGTCCTACACACCGACGTTGAACCTGGACGTCAGCCATGTGGTGAAAGACAGCGTCACTCAAGCGTCGGGCATCCGCACGCAAGGCGTCAACCTGCAGGTGAGTGGCCAAACCCACCTGACTGGCGCCCGGATCAGCGCGGACCAGGGCAAGGTCGACCTGGGTGGCTCCAAGGTAACGGCAACGACGTTGGCCGGCAGCGATTACCGAGCGGATGTCGGGCTGAACCTGTCGAAGTCACCGGTCAACCTGGTGCTGGGCGCCAAGGACGAATTGACCCAGAAACAGGACGACGCCATACGTAAGGATCAAGCCTTCAACCTTGGACCGCTGAGGGTCGGCGGGCACAGTGATAGCCAGGCGTTACAGGCCGGGATTGATCAGCAAGCCAATTAGCAATCCACTCATGGAAGCAGGAGGCTACCTGCGCAATAACATGGAGGCCGCCGATATAAAAACGATCAGGCGGCCCTTGTTCACGATCACTTTGGCTCTAGCGCCCGAAAAGGTCATCGTCGATAAAGAGGACGATATCCCGGACGACTTCATCGACACCAAAACCGTGTTCTCTCCCGACAAGCGCGCCATCGCGGCCAAGCTCAAGGAAATCCGAGAGCAGAACGTAGCCGTACGAAAACGCATGGCCGCCGGTGAAGATGCTGAGCACGAACTGCTCGAAGAGCCCATCTGGGCACACCTCGAGCGCGGTGACAGCTCCATACGGATCAAGTAAGACACCATGATTTTGTAGAAAAAGTGGCGTTATGACGGCGGTCATGCACTTCGGGTCAATTCGACCTGCACTCATACGCACTTCACTTAAGGATGAGTATCATGAACGATGATTTGAAGCAGTCTGGCTCTACTACCACCTCGCAAACTACCACCTCGTTAGAGCAGGTTAAAACCGGCAGGGTATTGGATTTCACCTGGGCGCCAAACGCCAACACAACGACCACCACCGTCTCTGCAGACTTTGTCGATTACAAGGTCGACACCTCCCAGGGCAGCCCTACTGGAGACAGCCACTCCATCGCCCGATTCACCTATGTCCAGGGCAAAGGCGGTGGCAAGATCAGTCAGTTGTTTCTCGAAGAGATGCGTGCCGGGGTACGCGCCAACACCCAGATCGGGCTGATGGTAGGACGCAAATGGGTTCTGGATCCCAACGCTGAAGTATCAGGCAGCATCGGCACCTACGTGGTCGAGCAATTCGATGACATGCGCGCCAGTGTCAATTATGTCGGCGCCTTCGCCCGCGTCTTCGCAGACCCACGAATGGTCAGCTACCACGCTGGGGGCCACGTACACACCAACGTCTCCATCACCGGCAGCAGACCACTGACTATGGCGGACTCAGGTAAGTCGATCCTGGTCATCAGCGATACGGATGTCACGCTCACCATTGATGATGACGTGACTGAAGGGTTCAAGGTGAATCTGATCCAGGCGGCCGCCGGCAAGGTCAACATCGCCGTATCAAGCAGCCATGTGATCTACAGCAATGCTGGGAGTCGCACGCGCACGCTAAACCCGCTAGATGAGTTGGAAGTCAGTACCTTCCCATTCGGCCCAGTGTTCCTGGCCTTCCGGGTCAGACCCACGGCCTAGTGATCCATTGCGCGCTGGCAGGGGTGGGTCTTACTGCCAGCGCCGAATCAACATCCGAATCACCGGTAGACCTGGCTTGCACTGCCGGCCAGTGGAATAGAAGAGGTAGGCCGTGGCAGCCGAACAGAAGGAGCGCACGGTAAAGCTTGCCGAGAAACGGCAGGAGCTGGGCGAACAGGAGTTCCGACACACGGTACCGTACGGCACCCGGCGGATGCTCGACGAGCTGATGCGCTGGCATGAGATAGAGGAAGTCAGTGAGGCGGTGCAACTGCTGGTGCTCAACGGCCGGGCCGAGGATCTGCCGCCGGCGCCGCCGAGAGTCAAAGGGCCATCCGACATTATCCGCCACTACTTCCGGCAGGGAATGCGTGACCGGCTGGAAGCGCTCACCGATGAACTGGGCGAGACGAAAGACCGTGCAACCATCTGGAGACTTATCTCTCACGCCCAATCTCTGGGCGCCAAGAAATCCGCAGCCCTCTTCAAAATTAAGCGCCACGGTTACGAGATATCCGAAACCGTGGCGCGCAAATTACGGCAGGCAGGTTTTGCCGAATCGCTACAGATGAACGCCGACGACGACGGCGGCGAATAACCCACCCTCCTCGCGGCATCTTGAGGGCGATCTTTCCCTGGAAATGATCATTGCAGAGAGGGGAAAGGTAAGGCGCAAACTGAAATCTGAGCCCTCTATAGAACTGCAGAGTTGCTGTCCGGGTAAACTGCATCGCCGACGCTGCTCGCTCTGAATCAGAAAGGCACGGACGCGTATTTCCTTTTTCTGGATTTAAGCACCAGAACATCAATATCGAAGGATAGGGATATGAAGCACTTCTACAAAACGTTTCTACTACCTACGGGTATCGGTATTGGGGTGTTGTGTTCGATGAATGTCGAAGCGATAACGCGGGACGAGATGCTCAAGCTCAATGCCGCCTACCCGCCCGGTAGCATTGTTAGCTGTGAGACGCAGCTTGAGGGAAACGGGAAGAATTTATTGCCAACGCTCCTGAAAACTCGCGCACACATCAAAGAAAGAACGGGGAACCTAACCCGTACTGATGTGAGCGTAACGTTTATCCCGCTGGGATCAGCAACCACCACAATGACCGTGAATTACCAGTCGCGGGCAACCATGGAAGATGACGGTGAGTTAATTGAGATTGACCCAGATAGCCTAACTGTCTCATTCAGCCCTGCAAATCCAGCCAGCGAGTCCATTGTGGCGAACAAAATGCGCAGTATTCTCCCTCCTACTGGAAGCGATCTCAGGCTATACAAGACGGTAAAAATTACCGATTTCCCTTCGTTCATAATCACTCCCCAAGATCAGCCTCCCACCTACTGTCTTAAGGAAGAATAAGCAGTGGCACTTTGCATCATCGATGCCGAGACTTGGAATACGCTAGACCCTAGTCGATCTGATGGAGTAGTCAGGCATTACTGAGCAGGGCGAGGCAATGACGCTGTGATTCATCACCTGCACGCCATGGGCTCAGCAAAGTGCCAGCCACTGCTGAATCCTCCGCGCCACGAAATCGTGATATCGCAAAACGTGGCGCGGGAATTCCGCAATAAAAGCCTGCTCGCCATCCAGAAAGACCCTGGCGACGAGATCATCGAGCCGGACAGTGTTCGCTAAAGCCCCTTATTAAGCCTGCCCTTCACGTAATGCAGGTGACCCGCCTTCTGCATCTCTGCCCAATTTTCGAAATCGGTATTTGCTGCGATGAACGCATCCCATTGATCGTAGGGTATTGCCGCGAAGTCATCAGGACCGTCGATCTTGAACCCGGAAGCAGCAAAAAGGGACGCGAGGTCGTCAAACTCGCTATGGGCCGATACGAATTGGGGGCTCAGCATGTCGACCATCTTCACCTGATGCTTGCCGTCCAATTCCTTTGCATTCTTGATTAATTGGTCGAGTCCGCGGCGATCTATTTTTATTGGCATTTTCGAACGTCTCCTTGATCCGGGTCCATGCCGGTCACCCGTAATACCCCAACCCAAACCAAATTGCCACCACCGTTACCGGAGGGCGGCGCCTACCTGAGGTAAACGCAATGCCCGTACTTCACAGCGCAATCCACAAGATCGACAAGAAGCCCGACGGCACCCCGGCCGTTCTGTTCCTTGGCGGCGCCGAGCAAGTCGAAAGCCAAGCCCGCGACGACCTGATGCACCAGTTCAATGAAAGCTACAACGGTACCGCCGGCAAGGGCTGGGGGTTCTTTCATGCTGAATCAGGGGCCTTCCCACTCAGCGGCTGGCTCGGTAAGTACCTGGCTGGAGTCGGTGACTTCCTCAAATTCAGCACCATCGCTGTCGAGCACCTGGTTAGGCTGATGGAAGAGTCGAACCTGACCACCGGCGGGCACGCCCTCTTCTGCCACTATCAGCAAGGCCTGACCGAATACCTGATCATCGCCCTGGTGCAGGAAACCGAAGCAGTGACCATGACCGAGGAGCTAAGCCTACTGACGATCAAGCGCCTCGACTTGGACCACATCCGCCTGGCCGCGCGCATCAACCTCAGTGAATGGAAAGGCAATCCGCAGTCGAAGCAATACATCTCGTACATCAAGGGCAAACAGGGCCGCAGGATCAATGAGTACTTCCGCGACTTCATCGGTTCCCAGGAAGGGATCGACGGCCCAAGCGAAACCCGGACCTTGCTCAAGGCGTTCAGCGACTTTGTTGAAAGCGAGGATCTGCCAGAAGAGTCAGCACGCGAGAAAACACACGCGCTGGTCAGCTATTCCATGGCCCAGGCCAAGCTGGGCGAGCCGATCACCCTCGACGAGCTGTCAGGACTGATCGACGAAGACCGCCCAAAGAGCTTTTATGACTTCATCAAGGCGAAGGACTACGGGCTTTCCGAGACTCTGCCGCCAGATAAGAAGACCCTCAACAAATTCCGGCGATTCACCGGCCGGGCCGAGGGTCTATCGATCAGCTTCGAAGCGCACCTACTGGGTGACAAGATCAAGTTCAATCCGGCCGACGGCACACTGACGATGCGCGGGTTACCAACCCAGCTCACGGAACAGCTCAAGCGCGCTACGGCCTAAATCAGTTTGGATCGGCGGGCTCTGAAGGCAGAGAAACATGTTTTGTTTTCATCCAGATCAGCGTTCCGCCCTTCTGATACTTCCTGGTCCATTCGTCTTCGCAGTCCTTACATTTAATGAGCAGTTCCTCATCAACCGCATCACGACCACCGATTACTAAGAAAAGTCCGAGATCATCCTCGCCATCATAAGAGTGCATTGATTTTTCGCAGCATGCATTTGGAAACATTTCCCTCTCCTTGGTCCGGCTCCATGCCGGTCACCCGTAATATCCTATATCAACGATATCACGCGAGCCGGCGAGGATCCGAGACCCTTACAGCAGTTTTCAGCCTCTCCGGTTTTGCGCGGAGGGGGCGGAAATCGAAAAACTCAAAGTTGTATGAGCGGCATATCTTGGCATACCGAGTTAAAATTTAACTGCCAGACTAATCTACATCCCTCACTTAGCTTTAACCTTAACTTTTAGGATATCGAGGTACTCGCCGCCATCCAGATCACTACCAAGATCAATATTATTGATGACTAGGCTTTCGTTATGAAAAGTCGCGAGACCTTTCATAGTGCTTAAAAAACTCGTCCGCGCCACTCACATTAATCACATTATGAATCACGTTTGGCTTTACAGAATGCAACATCGCCTGATTTTGCTTTAATAATTCCTTTAAAGCGTCTATCTCATCTGTTTTTTTCTTTAATTTTTTTTATTAGTATCAACACCGGATATTTTTTTCACGCCCTACAGCTACCAGCGCTGTGGCGGCGAGTAAAATTGCGCCTATGTAGCTCATACTCAAGCCTGAAGCCTGAGTACTAAAATATACAACTAGTGATGTATAAGCTACAGACGTAACCAGCGTATATACTATCAGAAGGATTTTAGTCATTATACTTGGCGTCTTTTATCGTTATACCATGCCCCCCTAAACTCCCGACAAGCAGTCTCCCGCTAGTTTTAAGCACCTTTATTGCAGGATGAATAATTTCATCACTCAACAATGCATCTGGACAAATAAACTCCAAGCTAAACTTAGCCTCAAAATAGTCCTTTTGCACGTCACCAAGTACCGCCTTAAGCGCAATCCTGGACTTATTGTAAGAATTAATCATGGCATATAACTTTGAACGCTCTGGCTTTTTCGCTGTAGGAAATCGAAATGACACACTTATATTATTAACAGTAAGAACAGCCGTGCTAATTTGCAGACTATGAAATATCGCCGCCCCTAATTTAAATTCAACTTCCTCAACACCTGCCCCACTTGACTTTATTATTTCATCCTTCTCTTTATTACATTCCTGTTCAATTTCCTGATACCCATCGAACCTCATTAATGACTGACGAAGTTTAGAAGACATTACTATTCCTTTCCTACATTGCTTAAATTTAGCATTACGTTTGAAAACAAAGCGTTACGGCACGCTAAATATCATTGATCAACACTGATATCAAGCGACAATTTCATCACGCAACTATCGCCCCACGCCCGGACATGGCCCGGCAAGTACTCTTGCTGTCTACAAAAAACAAAACCGGCCCGAACGGTCGAACCTTTCACATTCATCTGAGCGTACGCGGTGCAATTCGCGATTTCGCAGGCGCCAGCTCAAAGGCATGTTCCGAGTTGATGGACCTGAATGCACCGCTGACGAGGCGAAGGATCATCTGCTCGAAGCGCTGGCCAAGGGCAAAAAGAGATGCTTCCATTCGGGGCGCCGTTTGAGGGACTCGACTTTGCCGGCGGCGGCTGCCCAGGGCATGACAAGGAGCCAACATAATAAATCTCTTCTGGCGCATAGTCGCTAAGCCGCTTGCTTGCCCGGCGGTTGACGCTTGGCTCATCAGCCGCGCCCAGCGCACCCCGTACCAACACATCATGTCCGCCGACGGCGCCGAGATGTACAACATGGGTCGCTGGTGGCTGTTCAACCCCTACTCCCAAGACACGTTCAAGCCAGTGCTGTGGTGGCACCTGTGGTCGTTCCGCGTGCACCACATCATGCGGTCGGACGAAGACCGGGATCTGCATGATCAGCCGTGGGATGCTCGCACGAAAACGCTGCGCGGCTGGTACACGGAACAGTGTTAATCGCCGGCCTATCTCCATGCTTAACGATGTGTTTCTTTCCGCCAAGGTAATTATTCGTTTCTATCGGGCGGCCCACTTTTTAACCTTCCAATTATATATTGATTACTCCCATAAGCTTCGTAAGTAAAAAGATTTATATCCTCAGAACTCAAAAGAAGACTGTCATCCAAATTATCAAACAGACCAAAGCGATAGACATACTTACTAAAACCCACCCCCTTTTTCCGAAAGACAATTATAAAATATCAGAACCAACTCATAGTCTGAAATTAGAGATCGAACCACCACGCCGAATTTATCTGAATCTTGGTGTTTTGACTCATCAACAAAGCGAAACACGGAGTACAAACTTCGGAAGTACAATCCTAGATCCGTCCTGCCGATATGATAGATTGCCTGATAAGCCATCCTCTTTGGATTGTCCACTTTATTTTTTAACACAATTTTTATGTATCTCGTCCAACATGGCTGCCCATTCCCGAAAACAATCTCGGCCGCGAGCGAAAACCTCATCAGTATCTATTTTCTGCAAGTCTAGGTTTCTAACGATTTCTTGCTGCTGATTTAGCATGTTATAAAACTGAGATTCAATTTGCTGCCTTGCAATTTGGCTCCGCGTTTCAGAAAGATCTTTGCGTTGAAACAAAAGGGTTATTAGCACACCAGAGAACGCCAAGCCTGAAAACAAGGCATTAAGTGTGCCAAAACTGTCTCCAAAAACACCCTCTCGCACCTGCCCAGGAACACTTACAAATGGAGTATCCCATAACAACCCAACCAAATAACAACCATATAAAAAAAGGACAGAAAACAACACTATAGCGACTCTACAATAACCCGCTATCCGGTCCTCCGACATACTGGCTCGCGCGTATAATAACTTTGCACAAAACAGGCTAAATCCGAAAAATAGAGCATAAAAAAACCAAGGTATATCTGAAAAAGAAAACCCAAGCCATCCGTAGGGCGTGAGTTCTCCATAACGCCATGAACCCATGAGATTTCTATAGTCAAGATCAGCTGCTCGCAGTTCAAACCAACTCATTCCCTCTCCCTCCGCTATGCATGTGCGTGATATGCGGGCGATATAAGACACCAACAAAAAGCAAAAAGCCATCACGAGTTGGCGCGCTCATGACGCCTCTTGCGGAATCGATCAGAGATAAAGCACCACGAACGGCATCACCTACCTAGAGCAGCGCTGAGTTGATCACATCGACAGGCCTCCACCGATTGACTGATCAACCAAACCTCAATAGGAGCACATCCGTACTCCACCCGCGCAACCTGTAACCCCTCCCCCTTCAAAGTCAGCCGCTATAGCGGCAAGGACGAAGTCATGACCACTGTAAACCAAAGCCCTGAATTCGAATTGGACGGCTCACAGACTGCACGCCATACCGAGGGTGACTACTTCTTGGTAACGCAGGGCAAGACAGGTCAGAAGCTCAGAATCCTGATGCGTACGGAAGCCGGGGAAAACAGCTTAGGGAGATTGGTTAGGGAGATCAGCGAAAGGAATGTCGGTCATTCGTCCAAGTACCTGTTGATCAACAGACACGGAAAGCGGATGACGAAGGGGATGTTGCGCTTGCGCTGGGACAAGGCGCGGGAAAAAAGCCAAGCAGAACGCCATCGAACAAGGCGACCCGCTGCTCGCTGCCAAGATTGGAGGGTTTCAGTTCCGCGACATCCGGCCGAAGGCCGCGTCGGAAATCATCGATATCGGGGATGCCAGCCTGCTGCTGGGACACAGCAAACAGGAGATCACAAAGCGGGTTTACAGGAGGATTGGCGCCACCGCGAAACCCTCCAAATAGGCAGAGTTTCGGAACTCCTACCCGAAAGTTTCGGAACTCCAGCCAAAAGCAGGAGAAACCTTCTCAAACCCCAGAAACACAAAAGCCCCGCATAAGCGGGGCTTTCGTATGAATCTTGGCGGGAAACCAGGGATTCGAACCCTGGGAACGCTATTAACGTTCGCCGGTTTTCAAGACTGGCGATTTTTCCTTTAAATACAGCAAGTTAACCTTCTATCATTTCCGCACCACTCCATTTTTCGACGCGCTGAAAGACCCATAACTCAAGGGGTGCGCATCAGGTTGCGGAAATGATTTGCCCCTCCCCCGGCGTCCTGCCGACCGCTCACAATCCACCACCAAGCAACCCAACTGCTACGCTGTTCACTCCAAGGAGAAACACCGATGCCGAACTCTGACCTGCTCCCTTCCCTACTGTCCAAAATCAACGAAAACCAACTCGCCCTTGAAGCGGCCATCATGGAGCTTACGAACTGGGTTGAGCAGCAGGGCGGCACCGAAGTAGCCGACAACGTTCGCGGCGCGTTAGACACCATCGACCGCAACGAAGAGTTCATCAAGCTAACCCTAGCCGTTCTCAATGCTCCCTAACTGATCGTCGGGAACACCTGCAGCTCGTCGCCTCGCAACCTCAGTCCGCACGAATCTCGATTACTGTATGTATATACAGTTTCGGATTCCCCAACCATGAACATCGATGAAGACACCTGCGAGTGGCTTGGATGCCCTACGCCTCTAGAAATGCACAAGCAACACGCGCTGCTCTTGGAGAACGAGATTCAAGAACTGCACCTGCAGCTTCGCAAGGCCCGAGAGGACATCTACGGCCTAGTGCGAATGCACGCTGAGCTATCTATCGAACGCGACAAGCTTCGGGCAGAGCTCAAGGCGTCCGATAGCGCTCTTTCTAGCTGCAATACAGACCTGGGTTTTGTCACAAGCAAGCTCAATTCACTTGAATGGGCGCTTGCGCGGGCTACAAACGGGGCCTGGGGAAGCACCCCCATGAAGATTCTGCCGAGCGATCTAAGCTGACGTTTCTACCGAGGGCTTGCCGATGTGCGGAAGACTTTCACAGTACAGCGGAATTCATGACTTCGTTGCGGTACTGAGCATGCCCAACGCCCTGGCAAACTCAGTGGGTGAGGCACGGCTTGAGCGGTACAACGTAGCACCTCAAGCATCACAGGTCGAGGTTGGGGGCTATAAAGCATGGATTATAACATTTACATCAAAGGCGCTCGATACTGATATATTGAATATGCAGCTATATATGCTATCAGATAATAATCTGATAGTTGCAACATTTAATATGACTAAGAACAATGTCAACGAATATCAATCTCTTGCTAAAAAAAACACTTATCTCAATAAAGCCTAATGGATAAACAGTGCTAGGCTCGATCCGCCTTGCGCACGAAGTAGGGACCTTGGCTGGACTTGCAGGGACCTGCTGCGGGGAAGGTGGCAGGGTGGATGTTGACGCATCCTGCCCGGCCGCTCCTTTTACTTCGGTGTAGAAACCTCTTTTACGTAGGCCTGACACGCCCGCAGCGCGATCAGTCCTTGGTCGCCGGCATCTGTGATGGCGATAATTCGTTGAGCATGCGCTGGGTCAAGTTGGGCTCGACGGGCTGCATGAACCACGCCGACGGAGCCGGAGGCGGCAGGCACGTTGCAGCCACTGGCTGAATCCGTGGCGTCGAGAAGGACTGACAGCCGCACATCAGCAGTAGCAAGGCGGTCACGCAGCAGTGCCTGGTTGCGTTGAGCATCGGAAAGTTCTCGGGTGTGTTGTTGATCGGAGGTGGCCAGCGTCTTCTCCAGGCCCAGGCGCCTGTCCTGCTCGTCGCGCACTTGCTTGATGGCCACCGCGCTGATCCTGTCCAGCTCGCCCTGGTGCAGGCCGTCCTGCTCGGCCAGCATGTTGCCCATGCGCCACTCCTGAACCTGCCAGGTGAAGCCGGCAGCGCTGACCAGCAGCGCCAGGATTAGCGCCACCAGCCCGGCCAGCTTCTGCACGGGCGTCATCACGGCACATCCTTGAAAAAGACGTGATGCCCGAGGCGCAGCGTTTGCTTGGCCTTCGCCGCCCAGGCCGGGGCCTTGGGCATCGTGGTTGCGTAGTAGTGCGTGGCGCCGCCGGTTGGATCCGGTACCGCACCGGCCATCACCTGGTCAGCAGCGCGCTGGGCCTGGGCGAACTGCGCGGCCGGGATCGGCTTCGCACCGCTGAGGTAGGCGTAGTTGGGGTCGTTCTGGTTCCAGCAACTGAACTGCCAGGGCTTCAGGCACACGCCGGCGTAGCCTTCCCCCCACCAGGACTTGGCCTTGCCGTCGAACACGCGGTTGCGGATAGTCCAGGCCACGGCGATCTGGCCGGCCAGCCCCTCGCCACGGGCCTCCCCCCACAGCGTGCGCGCCAGGATGTCCCGGTCTTTATCGGAAGTGGTCATGCTTTTCTCCAGGCAAAAATAAACCCGCTCAAGGCGGGTGTCGGTGTTCGGGAAGAACTCAGGATGCGGGCGACGGGGCCAGTTGGTTGATAGTTGCCCGTGCGGCGGTACGCGCTACCTTGACGTCCGAGGGGATGGGCGTCTCGTCTTCCAGCAGAGCAAAGGCGTACCAGTCGGTTTCCTTCAGATATGCGCGGGCTTGGTCCAAGCTAATCTGATCGGTCAGATCCTGGGGCGTTTGGATCTTTTCAAGCTGACTCCAATCAACCATGTTCTGGTTCCTCCTGAATAGCTTCCTCGATTATTGGCAACTCAAACACCGGAGGTGCTGGCGGGGTAGTGTTCGGGAAGTTGACCTGTCCGGCACCCACATCAAGGATGATTGGCTCGGGCGGATTGCGGTACTCCTCTGGACTATCCCAATCAACGGGCAACCTCAGAGTGATATGCAGAACGCCGTTCACGCGCTCAACATATTCAGACTCCACAAAAAATTTGTTACCAATGGCAGCACCGGGTAGTCGATACCCATCTAGAATCCCAGATAGATCAATAGTTTCACCGTTGATTGTAATCTTGTCTTTATCAACCGTCGCGACCAAAAAATCAGCCATAAGGTCCGGCCAAAGTTTTATTTTCATTTCCATCGCCCTTCGATTTTTAGGGTGGTGTAAGTATCCTGCGCGACTGGACCCAGTCTAATGCACAGTCGAAAGTTTGTAAGGGAGGTCATCATGCACTCTGGAGCGCCAGGTAAATTGAATGCACTCTGCGGCACAACGTTAGCAGAGGCAAATAAATAGTTGGTGGTAATAAATCCTACGCTAGGAATAGTAACGTTGTAGTAGTTGGTGGAATTGGCCGGCAAAATACCACTCAACCCCCATGGCTGCATGACCACCATAAGGCCGTTTGCGTATTTGAAAATATTAGCCCCACCAATAGTGGTGTAAGACATTAGCCCGCCGCTAGCTGGATCTACAAGCGCGTTAACCCCGTTATACACTGGGACCCACGCCTTCCCGGCAGCCGACCCCGATACAAAAAAACGCTCCCACATTCCATCCGAGTTAATGGAGTACGCAAGTTGGCGAGTCCAAGTTCCAGAACCACTAGTAAACTGATCAATATAGACATAAGAATCTGGAAGGTTGCCACCGCCGTTACCAAACACGAAACGAGCGTTTATTGCGGGTAGGGTGTCTGCGCTTGCGGAATTTGTCATTACTATAGGTGATGCTCCCAACCCCATCCACCCCGGTGTCACAAGCCGGTCAGGATTGGTGTCAGTGGCTGAGTCAACTTTAACCAACTCCCCTATCGCAGCATAAAGCTCAGCCATCATCGCATTGATCTTCATGCTTGCCGTTCGCGGCGGATCACCGCCAAGGCCCTGAGGCGGCGTACCCAGAATAATTTCTTGTCTTGCCATACATTTCTCCAAGCAAAAAAACACCCGCACTTAGCGGGTCGTGAACGTTCAAGAAAATCAATTAAACGGAAATGGGAGGCCGCCAGTTTTTATAACAAGTGCAGACGGTCGCCGATCAACAGGAAGAGAGTGATAGCCAATAGACGCAGTACCATCGGGCGGCCAATCCTGACTCGTAGTTCTGCCCGGCGGGGCAAACATAAATGAGATACCACCAGACCTCCCGAAAGCCCCTTCAGCCATACCGTAAGTTGTTGTATAGGCACCCGGGATTGTGTCCGGATCAACGATGCCGCACGATCTGCTCCACGAGAGGAAAGCCGCGTACTCAGTGCCGCTTTCGATATTGATGTCGACAAGGCTGTGCACAGAGGCCGAGCGCGATGTGGACTGGTAGGAAATCCGCTCATTTCTTCCGCCGAGATAAGTGGTGAAAGGCCGGCCGTGCCTGTCCAGAGGACCACGATCTGGAGCAACGATCGAAGAAACAATGTTCAGCGGTATTTGGTTGGAGTTAAAGGTAAAGACATTGCTCGCCTCCCTAGTTTTTAAATAAGGGCCCGGCAGACCATCATCCCTCATCAAATCAAAACAGTAGTATTTGGTCGATGCGCTGGCTCCGGCGAACAGGTAGGTCCAGGTATTCCCGTTGACCTTTAAACCAGTAACCACTCCTCGACCACTCAAGAAAACTATCGGAGCGACCGGACTGACAATTGAAAACCCAAACTGGTCGTCACCCGGAATACCTTGCTCGACCCAGCTACTACCAATATTTGGATCGACGTTTACTCCTCTCAACCTCAACCGACGCCAGTTCTCTACATATGACAAGTACCCAGCTTTTACCAACCCGAAACTAATTTTATTTGTGTCATAAAGAAGACTGGAATCACTTAGCCCAACGACAAGACCTGCCATATCTAATAGTACCCGTAAGAGATACGGCAATTGGCCGAGAAGAATCCCCAGCCAGCCGTGTTATATGAATAGGCCCAAGACAGAGTGGTTCCAACAAGAGTAACGCCGGGCCTCTTCCCTTTTTCCACCTGCAAATCAACGAGCGGGCGAACGGAAAAGAACAAGTGCCGACCTAGCGGCGCATCCGGGATCTGAATAGACCCATTCTGCCCGCCAGTATCAACGCTGCCTATCTCCTGACTGATGAAGCTGGTCATATCTACCTTTATTAGGCCAGTCTCTTTATCCCTTATTACTAGTCCCACCATGTCAAAGACTCAGGTCGATGCCAACGACACCGTTGGAGTAAATAAACTTCAGGAATGTATTCGTAAGCCTCATTGTTCCGAGCCCTGCAATATTTCCGTTCATTTCAAATGTCCCATCAAAAGACAACCTCCAACCAGAAACGCCGGCCACGTAGTTGTTCGACTGGATGTAGTTACCGATCATTGCGTTGGTAATCATGCCTGTCTGAATTACGGCAGAATTGATAAACACCTGCCCCCCGGAAACCACAAACGGCAGGATCAACTGCCCGCTGGCCTCATCGACAATGGCGAAGCGTTGAGCGAACGCGATGATCTCCGATGTGTCGCCGTCGGAGCCCATAGAAAGCCCAGCCATAACCTTCTTGCCGTTGGAGATGGTTTCGACCTTCAGCGTCTTCATGGCCGAGACCTTTCCGTCGGTCTCGGTCAGGACTCGGTTTGTCTCCTGGATCGCCGCCGTGTTTTCGCCCGAGACCGCCTGAACAGTTTCAACCTTTTCAGCCAAAGCTTTATCCGCATTGGCCAGCGCAGTCGTTTCAGACTTGAAGGCCGCTTCATTGCTTGCAACCTTGGCCCCCATCGTCGTAACCCTTTCAGCCAAGGCCGAGGTGGCTGTTGCAGAGGCCGTGGACACGTCGAGAATGCTCGCGGCGTTTTGCCCTATTTTGGCCTCCAGCACGTCGGATCTGACGGACTGTGCAAAGTCGCGCTCGGCAATAGCAGACATCAAAGACCAGGCTCCGGCAGATGAAGTGCTGTCGCCTGCGCTGCCCTCCTCCGAACCCGCAGAGTCAGACTTCACCAACGCATAAACCCCGTCCAGCTTCTCAGCGGTAGCCGTGACCTTGCCATCCACTTCCTCGATAGAGGCCTTGTTCTTACTGATCTCCAGAGCCATGGCCGCGTTGGTTTCGGCGATGGTGCCCAAGTTGAACCAGTAGTTGGCGTTCGGCGGCGAGGTGTCGACCGGTACCGCCGTAGTTGCCTGGAACAGTTGCTGCCCTGCTCGCACCATGTCGCCCTTGGCGTAGGTCTTTGTGGACACATACTCCAGGGCATCGACTACTTCCGAGATCAGGTCTTCCAGCTCCTGCTTGGCCTGCTCCAGACGGTCATTCACAGACCCAGGCCCATCACCAGTGATCAGGTCGATCTCTTCGCGCAGGCTTTGGTACAGCGCCCCCTTACCGATCTTCTCCGCGAAATACTTGTCGTATTCAGTCTGGTCCGAACTGGCCTGGCCATTGACCGCACCAGGGATCGGGAAGAACGGCCCGACGTTGCCGGTACGGTCCACCAGCCGCGCCCAGAAGAACAGACTCGCCCCCGCCAGCAGGCTGTGCATTTCGTGCGTGGCCTGCGGGTAGCTGAAGTCGCTCAGCTTGATCGCCGTAGTCAGGTCCGGCGACTCGCTATACCAGAGCTCCGTGCGCTGGGTGTCCTCTGCACCTGGTGGAAAACCCCACTGGATGCCGATGCCGTAGACCAGGCTGGTGGTGGTCAGGAACGCGACCGCCGGCGGTAGGCCAACCTTGCCTTCCAGGTTGGTCAGGTTTGAGCTCTTCCAAATCGAAGAGATCTCAAATGCGCTCACTGAACGTACCCGGGCCAGATAGGCGCCCGAGTAGATGCCCGTAACGTCCACGCTCGTCGAGCCAGTGCGCTGCAGCTTGATCCAGTTGCCGCTGTCCTTGCGCCACTCCACGTCATAGGCGACAGCGCCAGCAACGGCGGGCCACGAGATGTTCATGGTGTTGATGGCCAGGCCCTGGTCGATCGCGACGTTCGACGTGATGTTGACGCTCGCCGGCGCCGGAACCACGGTGATTGGCACAACGCTTATCGGCCGTTCTTCTAGGCGCGCGCCGGTGTCGATGTGCGCGAACTTGCTCGGGTCGTACTGCACGGCCGAGATTTCAAAGACGCCGGGCTCCGGCCGGGCCACGCTCACCACCCTGTACAGCGGGATTGCGAGGTCATCGGCATCCAGCGCCCACACCAGCTCAGGTTCCGGCACCACGGAGTAAGCAACAGTCACGGTGACCTGCCGGCCGCTGACTAACTGCACGGTGCGCCCCTCACACTTACCGTCGGGCAGGTTGAGGATCAATCGGTCACCGGGCTTGGCCTGGGTGTCGCGGTCCAACTTGATGACCTTGCCGTTCACCGCCGAGATGCGCCCGCCCACCGGCCGACCGGCCAGCAGTTCGTCCGCGATCGGGATCACGTAGCCAGGCAGCGGAATGCGCCCGTCGAGGCCGACCTTGAAGGTGACCGCCCGATCCTTGGAGTTTGTGAGCAGCGCCCATTTACCGCGGCGCTGGGCCTCCGACTCGCGGGTACACCCGATTGCACTGATCTCCAGCGGGTTATCGCCGTAGCGTCGCTGAAGCTTCTGGTCAGTAACCGCGGTGACGTCTGTGTCGTAGTTATTCGCCGGATTGTCGTAGCTGATCAGCACGCGGCTGTAGCGGGTGCGCTCCGACGCGCTGGAGTAAGTGAACTTGCCGTCGATGACGTTCGCCCGGGTGTAGGCGAAGTCAAAGTCAGTGGCGCGTGGCATATCCGAGAGGGTAAACACCTGGCCTTGGGCCCAATAGGTCATGCCTCGGTAGATTGCCGAGATATCGCGCAACAGCGACCAGGCATCGGCCTTGCTCTGCAGGTTCAGGTTGCAGATAAAGCGCGGCTCCTGGCCGCCCTTCCCGTCCGGCACCAGTTGGTCGCAGTACTGGGAAATTCGGTAGAGCTCCCACTTGTCCACCATCCACGGCTTGATACGGCGGCCGAGACCGAAGCGGTCAGCGGTGGTGATGTCGTAGGTCATCCAAACCGCGTTATCGGTCCAAGCTTGCTTGAATGTGCCGTCCCAAATCCCCGTGTACGATCGAGCCACAGGGTCGTAGTTGCTCGGGACCTGCATCTTCTTCAGCTTGGTCTCAACGGTCACCGCCGGGATGCTACGGAACTGCTCAGCCGAAAACTCGATATAGAGCAGCGCAGTGTTCGGGTACCGAATCTTTGCGTCGATCACTTCCGTGAAACCAGTAATCTGCATGGTGTCGGCGATTTTGTTGTTGTTCTGATTGGCGGTCAGCCGAGTAACTTTTAGCAGCCAGCCCGTAGTCGCCTTCGGTAAATTGATTCGTCGGGTACGCTCGTAGGTGCTGGTGGTTTTGCCGTCGACAGCCTCGCTCAGGACTTCCTGATACGCGCCGCCGTCAGTGGCCACCTCAACTTTGTAGGCGATCCGATATCCGTTGATGTTGCCACCAGCGTCAATGGACTGAAGCATCGGCCAAGCAAAACGAACGCGCACCGCTGAAAGCTGAGTGTTGCTGATTGCCCGAACCCACGGCGTACCGCTACGCAGCTCGGTGCTGATGGTGGTTTCGTTCTCAACAGATGGAATGCCCTGGATATAGATCTGATCCACCGCACCGGTGCGCCACTCCCACTTCACGTTGGGAAAGTTCATGTTCCCCTGCGGGTCTTGCAGTGGTGTGTTGTCGAGGAAGATGTCTCGCGCCGTTGGCGTGCCTTCAAACTCACCCTCGCCCACAGCGATCAGCATCTTGGCAATTGCGACAGAGCGCAGGCTATCCGGAGCTTCAGTTGGCGTTTTCGGCTTATCTTCGCCGCCTTTGGCGCCGTGGATATCAATCTTGCGTGCTGCGCCCATGCTTTCCTCCAGGTAATGAAAAGCCGCCTCATGGGCGGCTGCGGTGCTTCAGTTTCTGGCTACATCTGGTCTTCGGCATAGATTGCGGCGCTGATGATCGCCCCGCCCACCCGACGCTTGCCGTAGCAGAGCGGTACCGGGTTGCCAGATGCAGTGGTGTTCTTGGCACTGCCGAATGCGTAGCCAGGGGTGTTCTCTGGGGCTGCGCTGGTCTTGAGGCCGCCGGCCTGAGGGCTGAGCATTTGAATCGCGCCCCCAATAGCCATTGAGCCGCCTCCCATGCCGACCGCGAGCGCCGTAGCGGCTGACCACCCAAGCGGGTTCCACCACGCCAGCGCCACAATCACAACACCAATGATGGTTTGAAGAAGCCCAGCGCGCTTGCTGCCACAAATCACTGGAGCTATACGAATGTCGCCGGAGCCGCTGTAGCCGAGCTCTTTCTCTTCAAGGTTTTTACTTCCCCTGAAAACCGCGAACTCGATACCTCTAGACTTTGCGTTCGACAGGAATCGCTCGAATCCAGGGATCTGCACGCAGAGTGCCTTGATAGCCTCTGCTGGCGAGCGCACAGATAGCCTGAACGAACGGCCAAACTGCCGAAGTTGTCCGTAAAGCAAAATCGTGGTCATCGGTTGATATTCGATAGCTAATGCGGCCATTACCTTTCTCCAGCTGTAAAAAAACCACCCGTAGGTGGTTTGTTGGTATGCCTTGCCTATCTAGCGCAAGACCTCACTACATCGGTGACTCTCTCGAGCGGAGATTGCCAGGTTCTATAGAAGTGGTAGCGCACGGTTGATCCGTTTTTGCTGGGAGTCACATCAACCAGATGCAGCGGCGCCTGCGCATCCGGGGCCAGGATCGTGTAGTTATCACCTGATGTTTGCAAAGTTCCACCGATCCCCGCGCCAAGCACCGTGGTGCCCTGCCATCCATCTCGAATGCACTCAGCAACCGCCTTCGCTGGCTTGCTTGATTTCAGGGACAAAAGTGGCGGGTTGCTTCTGGTATCGCCAACGCTGGCACACCCCGCCAACATCGCCACCGCTACCGCCGCTATCAAAATCCGCATGTCGTTCCCTCTTTGGTTTGGCGGGACTGTAGCACTGGGAGACCAGATGCAAAAAGCGTAGCGTTGGGATGGGCTCTACACACTTAACTTTCGGTGTTCTTTACTGATGATTTTCGAGGCTTAGACTTGATGATCACCTCAATCTGATCAGCATCCACGCGATAAGCCTTAGCGAGCTCATCGATTGCTTTCTCCATAGAGAATAAGCCATCAATTTCACTCTGAGGCCTTATGCGTACAGGGTTGCCGACTTCAAAAAAATCGTCACTTTCAAACTCATGTACGAACGGCCAGCTCCCTTCCCGTCGTACACTCTCATAAGCCTTGTAAGCGGCTTCATACTCCTGGCTTATGCAGTCCAGTGACTTCGCGCTTTGAAGTCTAACAATCACTGATCCATCACCGTCTGGATCTATTACCACCTCGCGGATCTTAGCTACCAGTTTCGGCTCTTGTTTTTCGCATAGGATTAGGTACTTGGCACCAACCAAATCATCAATTTTAATGGATCCTGAGGGCTTCAGGCTTCCAGTCATGGAAATACTGGCTTTCAGCTCTTCTGAAAAAGTGTTCGAAGTTATTGTCTTGACCATCTCATTGCTCGCCACGAAAAAACCGAGAGTAGCTTGATCCTGTCCAGGCATCCAGTGTGGATGGAATGCCAGTGGCAGTGCTACGGCTCGCGATAGTAGGCTCGCCCGTCAATAACCTCTCAAGGGACTGAGCATGAAACAAGATATTGATTCGAACCACTTCAATCGCTGGCCATATATTCCAGAGCTACGCGATGACGGAGACCGAAACAATGGCGGCATAGATCTAATCGAAAACCCAGATAACATTGCGCTCATCCACGAGGCAACCGAAGAAAACGGACTTCGCCCTCTACTCGTTGAGCTGAACAAGCCTGATGGAAGACTCATGTCTCTCGGCTGCGCATCGGGATTGGATGGAAGTTATGACTCGTATGTCGAGTTCACACTTCGAGACCATTCACTTGCGATAAACCAGAATGAGCTTGAGTCAATTTACTCTCGCTGGCTGGATTGGCAAAACGAGGTGGACGCGAAACACCCAGGCTTTGCCAAATCTCTTCGTGAACATTCGGTATGGGAAACTCGCACATTTTCACTCCGTGGAAACGAGCCGCAACATCTGATAACCGTCTACCATCGCGCGCCGGATGAAGCGAATCATCGAACTCTTGCTGAGTACATGGTGATTTTTCTTCGTTCACTTGAATCATCCTCTTAAGACTCTGCGCGGCATCTCGCATCTTTGTGCCTGAGGATCAGGCGTGTCCGGTCATGCCATGGGCCGCCGTAGACAATGATCTCGGACGGCCTGCCGTACAGATGGTGCAGCAAAAAGGGGCCAGGCCCGAAGGTGCCCGACTCTTCCTCTGGTAGCGCCGGATCGGTACCCAGGTAAATGCCGGCATGGTTCGGGTGAACCGTGCGCCCGACCTGCATAACGATCATGTCGCCGCGCTGAGGGCTGTCTACGCGCACGAAGCCTGCCTCCTCGTAGTTCGCCTCGTACAAGCTGGTGTTGTCGGCGCCCTCCCACCATCCATCGGCGCGCTGGAAGGTGTCGAACGCCAAACCCCATTCGCGCTGGTACCAGTCAGCGCAGACCTGCCAACAGTCCCAGGCGCAGTGTACGAACGGACGATTGAGTAATGGTGTATGACCGGTCGGCGTGATCGTGCGTAGGTCGCCCTCAGGCCAACTCAGGATGTGCCAGGGCAAGGCTGTGGCCTCGCACATTGCCAAGTCATGAGGTGACGGCCTGCTGGTTGCGTCCGGGTGCGAGTGAACGATGCCGATAACCTCACCCAGGTCTTCCGCCGCAGCGTAGTCCTCGGGGTCGAGCCTGAACTCCTCGCTCGGTTCCGTGGAGATGTTTCGGCACGGGAAGTACTTCTGCTTGCGCCCGATGGCGAGCAGCAGGCCACAGCACTCTTTCGGATATTCCGCCGCCGCGTGCGCCTGGATAGCCGCAATGATGTGCTTGCGCATGGTCAGCTCCGGGCAATCAGGGAAACGGCGGGGAATCCACCGAAGGACAGTTCGTTGTTCTCGCCGAAGCGCAACTTGCAAGACGACAAGCAGCCCTTGCACTGGTCCAGGGCCGGGTCGTCCGTGGGGTTGTCCTCGTCGTCGAACATCGCCGCACCGGTGTAGCCACAGTCTGGCCCCCGGTAACCATTGGTCATGGCCCAGTGGCAGAACGTCGTCATTTGGCGCCCGGGCAGACCGTGGTTGTCGATCTCGCCAGGGGAAGACAGCTCCCAGACCACGGCCTCGCCGTCCTCACTGGTTTTCTGGTCGATGTACCAGATCTCCAGCGCTTCCTGGGTCGGATCGGCTGTCGGGTTTCCCTCTGGGAAGTTCGTTGAATCCAGGTACTTGGCCAGCGTCTCGCGAACCGTCAGCTTGAACTTGAGCAGGTCCTCGAAGGCGAGGCATAGCGCGGTGACCCGCCCATTCACGTTGCCAGCGGCGAAAGTCGGTCGAGAGGCTGTGCCATCGCTGCTCGAGGAAACACCCTCAATCTGTACCGGCCAGGCCGCGTACTCCTCGCCCTGCCACCAAATCGACTTGGCCGGCAGATCCTCACCAGAATGCTCGTAGGCCACCAGCTCTTCGGGCGTGTGCGGAATAGCGTGCCCGTGAAAGCGCAGGTAATCCGCGCCATACTCGGTCCCGTCAATTTCAAACAGGCGAATCTCGCCGCCAGGCTCCAGTTTTTGGATGTCCGTGATCAGTGCCATGGGCGGTTATCTCAGGGGTGAAAGGTTTGCTGAAAGGTGGCGGTGATGGCATAGACCTGGCCGCCGCGGTGCACAGGCTTGTAGCCGTTACACTTGTAGAGGCCAAGCTCACCTAGGGGCGGCGTCCAGAGGAACGCCTTTGCCCCCTTGTGCCGATCAAGGAACGCCTTGATTAACAGAACCCGGGGCTTGGCACCGGTGAAGGTGAGCGGCCAGGACTGGGACTGGTTGTTGAGGCCGTCCTCGACCGACTGCTCGTACCCGTCCCCGAACTGCTTGGTGCGGACGCGCTGGGCGACATCCCCTTCCGCGCCCTTCTCCGTCTCCCAGATGAATCGTTCGATGGCCATCAGCGCCCCTTGATTGCTTTGTTGATGACGCCGCCTTGGCGCATGTCCTTCGTCCGCAGCTCCAGGTACTTCTGCTCGACGAACGTTGCCAGCTCTTTGCCGAACAGGTCGTAGCCAGGGTCGTCGGAAGAGGACGACGCGTTGCCATCGCCATCGATGTGCACCTCGACATTGATCTGGGTAACGCCCGACCCGCCGCCGCCCATTGCCATTACACCCAACTTGCCGCTGGAGGTTCTGGTCAGCGGCATAATTGCCTCTTCTCCTGCCTCACCCATTACCCCTGTCTTACCGTTGGCCATACCAAAGGCCGTCGGCTTGCTGACAATGGAGTTGGTGAACGCACCGCCGTCGGCGAACATCTGAATGCCGCCAGACCAGGCGCCACCCTTTGCCTGGGTCACACCGGACCAGCCAGCCAATACTTCAGGGCTATACCCGGCCGCTGTCGACCCTGCTGATGTCGCGGCGCCGCCGCCAAAGTACGAACCAGCAGCAGAGACCCCCATGCCCACGAGGGACCCGAGAAGGCCAGAGGCTGCTTGTCGTGTCGCGATGCGAGCCATATCCGCCAAAATCGACTTGGTGAAGTCAGCAAACGAGAGCTTCCCGGTCATGGCGAAGTTGACGATTGAATCCTCCATCGAGCTGAACGCGTTGCCGAACAGGCTCTTGGTCTGCCCTGCGATGTTTTGCGCCGAATCCAGATAGTTTTCCCAGGCCGCTGTCGCGCCCTTCGTCCAATCGCCCTGAGCGGCCTCCACATCCGCGTAGTTTTGCCGGATCTGGTCGGTCGCCTTCTTGTTCGCGTCGGCGAGCGCCTGCGATTTGCGGGTGAACTCTTCGTCCGACATCTTGCGCGACGGATCGGAGCGCTGGTTTTCCAGTTCCAGCGATTGCTGAGCAAACCGGTCTTGCTGGCTGTTCAACTGCGCGTTGAGCGCGTTCTGGCGATCTCCCTGGCCAACGCCGAGCACCGCCCGCTGCCCCGCAAGCTCCAGGGCCCGCTGCTGCTGCCCTAGCGCCTGCACGTACGAGCTGATCGCCCGCTCCTGCTTAGCGAGTCGCCCGGTCTCATTGGTAGCCAACACCTCTAGCTGGCTGTCGGCGTCCTTCTGCGCCTTTACCATCCCTGCGCGCGCGTCGGCTATCTTCTGGTCGAGTTGGATGCTTTGCGCTGCCGATGTGGTCTTCTTGCCCTTGGCGGCTTCCAACGCCGCAATCTCGGCCTCGTACGCTGCCGTGGTCTGGTCGAGCTGATTGCCGATCAGCGCCTGGCGCCGCAGCAGGTAATCAGCCTCTGAAAGCAGGCCGGCCTTCTGCGCCGCGTCCAGTTCCTTCTGGTAGTTTTTTGTAGGTGTCGGTGATGGCAGCCAGGTCGTTCTTGGCGCTGTTGAAGCTGGTCAGGTCGACCTGGGTGCCGGGCGCTTTGGGGTCTTTGAACTTGGCGTTGATGTTCGCTATGTTCTTATCGACAGCGTCCTGCTGTAGGCGCGGATCGTTTGGCGAAACCTTTCGGATATCAGCCAGTTGCTGCTTGTAGTCCTCAAGCTCTTTGGTCCGCTTTTGCTCATTGGTTAACGACGACTTGGTCAGCGCGTCAACTTTGGTCATGGCAGTAACGGCCGCACCCTGTGCCTTGGCCTGCTCGCCCTCCCACTTGGCGATATCTTCCTGGGCGGCTTTCTCATCTTCCAGCATGTTCAGGCGGTTTTGCCGGAACTCGATCAATGCATCCTTGGACTTTTGGTTTTGGAATAGGCCATCCATGCCCTGGGCTTCAGCCAAGCCAGCGCGGGCATTTTCGATGTCCGCGTTGATATCTCGGCGGCCGGCATTTTTGAGGCCATCGGCTGCCTGAGCAACCGCGTTATAAGCCCTCTCCCAAAAACTGAGGTTCTCCAGGATCTTCGGTGTGCGCTCATTGATGGCATCGGCGTACTGCTCTGTGGCCAGCTTCACCGCGCCGGCGTGATCACCTTGCTCTTCCAGTGCGGCAATCTGCGAGTAAACCGAGGCCGTCAGGTAGTGATACTGCTCGTTTAGTGCAGCAGATGCCTTTACCGGGTCGTCTGCCAGCTTGGAGAACTCGGCGACCGTCTCGCTCACCGCCTTGCCGGTGGCTTCCTGCATCGAAACGGCAGCCTGGGTGATGCCGGTGAAGCTCTCGCCGGCGATCTTTCCGTTACCAGCCAGCAGGGCCAAAACTTCGGCGGCCTGCCCGGTCGTGCCGACAGTGGCACTCACCTGCCGGGCCATATCGCCAAGCTGCCCAGCACTGATGCCGGCGTAGTTACCGGTGAGGATCAGTGATTTGTTGTAGCGGTCCTGCTCCTCACTACCTTTGTAGTAGGCAACAGCTAGGCCGCCAACGGCTGCTGTGGCCAGGGCCAGCGGCCCCAGAATGGCAAGCAACCCCGCTGCACCCGCCCCGGCGCCCGCGCCCAACTGAGCCACGGCGCGTACGCCGCTACCCCAGTCGCCAGACGACAGCGCGTTGCCCAGCTGAACAACGTTTTCCTGCGCCTGGCGCGTGCCGAGCCGCAGCTTGTCGAAACCGGTAGCCGTCTTTTCGAGCTTGGCGTAATCCTTGTCGATCTTGCCCAGGGCCTTGTTGTAGTCCTCCTGGCTCAGGCGCCCCTCGTCCAGATGCTTACCAAGCTGCTCGACCTGAGTATCCAGCTTCGCCAGAGCAGCGCGGGCCGGGTCGATGGCACCCAGAAGGCTGTTCAGGGCCTTCTGCTCATCCAGGGCAGACTTGGCCAGAGCCACCTGCTGCTTGTCGAGCTGCGCGGAGATCTTCGCCGCCTCGGCCTCGCCATAGACGCCATTCTTGGTCAGCTTGGCGAGTGCCTCACGCTGCTTTGCCAGGTCCTGTGTGGTCTTGGCACTGGTGGAAAGCGATTTCTCCAGCGCCTGCATTTCGTTCATCAGCGAAACGGCGGACTGCTCGGCCCGGCCGCCGGCCTTCGCCATTTCATCCAGGCTCGTTTTTGCCTGGATCGCATCGGCCGAGTCGATCTTGACGCCGAGTTCTGCAATGTTCATCGACTCACCTTGAATAAGTGCCCGTGGTTACGGGCTGTTTTCCCTTTCCTCCGCCATGACGCGCAGGGCTTCGCCTTCCAGGACTTGAAGGTCAGGGAAGATTTCAGGGAGCTTCTTTTTCTTGATGCCGAGGAACCCGGCCACGTCGCGGATGCAGCTGTAGTCGAGACCGATCGCGCCGCCGGCGCCTGCTCGCCACTGGGTGGACATGCGGTTGAAAAGGAGGAAGGCCGGCCAGTTACAGGGCCAGACCTCCACCTCCTCAACCAGATCTCCCGGGGCAAGGCCGAACATGCCGATAATCGCGTCGGGCACGCTCGGCGAGTACATCGCACGGGCGGCGTCAGTCAGTTTCCCAGGCGGGCCTGGTTGTATGCGCCTTCATGGGCTTTAACGACCGCCTCGGCAGCGCCCTGGCAGGACTTCACGAAGGCAACGATGTTGTCGTCGTTGTATTCGTCGTCGAAGCCCCAGCCTACTACCAGATCCTTGATCTGCTGGGTTTGCTGCTCGGTATCCACGGCCACAATTTCTGACCATGACGGTTTATCGCCCAATGCGGCCTGCGCCTTCTTCCGTTTCTCGTTCCATTCATCGAACAGAGCAGCAAGCTCGGCGCGATCCCGATACTTAAAAGTGAACTCAACCTTCTCAGGCGCGCTGCCGACGATTGGAATCAGCACTGGCGCAGCGAAAGTGGCGTTCTGCGCGATACGGATCTTGGCCATGGGTTACACCACCGCAGTCAGGTAGCGAGTCGGCTCGGCCTGCAGTGCCAGGTTGACGGTACGGGTCAGCAGGTTGTTACGGGACACCGCCGGCTGTTTGGAGAACGACGTGTAGGCGCCGTACAGCAGCGTGTCATTGCCCGGCAGGTTCAAACGTGCGGCCTCGACCTGTTTGCCCGCATCGGCCTTCATCAACACCTTGTTGAAGTCTTGAATCGGATCGTCGGCGAGGGTAAGTACCATGCTGGCAGCCGACTTATCGGTGGGAATCTGCTTGCCCTGGTCGTCTTCGAGGAAAACCACGTCGAGGTAGTTCTGATCGCCACCGGAGAAGGCCACATCGGAGATTTGCGGGATCTGAACCCAGGTCAGCACCTTGCGCATGGTCCCGGCACCACCACCGACAGGGAAGGCCTGGGTGTCGGTAGTGTCGATACTTTCCAGGGTGATTGCAGTAGCAGTCGCCGCCTTCACGCGCACGACCTTGCTATCCAGCTTGCTCCAGCCAGAAGTGAGCAGGACGATGTCGCCCGCAGCCAGGGTGCCGCCGACAACGGTGGCCACGGCCTCAGCGGCGTTGGTGATGGTGGCAAACGCCAGAGCAGCTGCATAGGTTGCAGCGTGCTGGAAGGTGCCGCCATTCGGGATTTTGTAGCCCATGGGTATTTCCTCTTTGCAGATATGAAAAAACCCGCTCAATGGCGGGCTCGTGGGTTTGCCCAATGGGCGGGATCAGTTCGTGTCGGCTCGGTACAAGAACGAGACCGGGACGGTATAGGTGGAATCGCCGGTAATACCGGGGCCCTGGTCGACCGGCGACATCGTCACCACGGTGACCGGGCCCTTGGTGTCCCTGGCGTACAGCGGGAACAGATCTGTCAGTTCAGCTGCTATCGGGTTCGTCTTGGTCTTGCCGGTGCCCGCCGGCGCGATGATGCTCACTTGGAACACACCGGTGAACAGCCGGTGATCACCGCCAAGCGTGTTGCTCGCGGTGTCGCCCGGGATCGTGAAGGCTCGCAGGTAGGTCTCGCCCGCCGCCGGCGTGTAGGCCGTGTTCTCGAAGACGATCTTCAGCTTCTCCGACCTGGCAGCGCTCCAAGCGATGAGCTTGGCCTCGTAGATCGAAGCGATGATTGCGTGACTCATACCTGGTTGTTCCTGATGGCCTCCAGCACGATCTGCTGAAAGCGAGCCACGGTTACCCGGACCATACCGCCGGGGGCCTGGGTGGAATGGCCGAACTCCAACGGGATCGCGTAGGGCAAGTTGTTTACGATGTAGGCCATCTGGCCGGCGGTGAAGTCGCTCATTGCTGCGACCAGCGCCGCGGTAGTCTCGGCACCGCTCGGATCCACCTCGTCGAAGGTAACGCTCTCGACCACGCCCAGCGAGATGTGCCAGTTCGCGCGGAACCGGCCGCCGACGTAGCCTTCGGGCGCCTTGATGTCCATGCCGTCGTTGAGCTTGCGGCCTTTCTTGAGCCTTCCGGCCTTCGTGAGGTTGGCCGGAGCACTGCGCAGTGCGCTGTTGTGATCGTCGACGGCCTTGTTGTACTGGGTCGCCACAGCGTTCTGTGCCCAGATCTCCGGGTTACCCACGGGAGACATGCGAATCAGGCTGCTGCCGACTTCGATAATGATTTCGCGCACACTGGCGTCAATGGCTTCGCTGGTCTGGGCGGCGAACTCGGCCAGGCTCAGGGCGAAGCTGCCGGATTGGGTCGCCATGTCATTTCCTCAGTTGCGCTGTCCACGTTGCATCAGCAGGGTCCGCAGACACATTCATCACCCGCAGCCCGTTGACGATATCGCCAATGGCCGGGGCAGCCGGTACCGCCGTCGGAACGCCGGCCTCCGACACGAACAGCTCGTTTTGCAGCACCAGCAGCTTCTTGTCGCTGGTCTGGATGAGGGAGCCGTCGATTTCTTTGGACAGGTAGCTGCCAAGAACGCCGCGGCCCGAGTACGTCACGGTGGTCTCAGGCGTTTCGCCACCCAGGTCGGGGTCATACTCGCCCGTAACCTTGCGCACACCTGTGACCGACTTGACTGCGTCGGCCAAGCCATCAGGATCGTCGAACGCTTCGGCCAGTTCGGCCTGGATCTCTTCACGCATGCCCACGGTCAGACCCTCTTCAGCATGATCACGCCGGAGCGCGTGATCCACGGCGTAAGCAGCGCAAGGGCGAAGTTCACGCCCGCCGACTGATCGGTAGAGCCTGCCACGTAGGTCTTGCTCACAGACGTGCCGGACTGAGCCGATACCGTCTTGCTCTGCACTTCCCTCTGCGTAGCAGTGTACAGCTTGCCCGCCGCTGCCTCTTTGGCGACCTGGGCGCCGGCTGTTTTGATCTCGGCCGGGACCGGATCGGGAACAGCCCGCTTAATCTTGGCTGTGAGCCAGGCATTGGCCATGGCCACAGCAAGGACCGGATCACCGGTGCCGGCCCAGTCAGGACCGAGCTGGGCGTCAACATCGGCAACGGTGATGAAGTCGGTCATGTGCTTGTCCTTATTCTGCCGGCACCAGGGCCTGCAGGTCTTCTTTCTTGGCGGTTGCGTCGAAGGCAATGCCCTTGGCGGTCAGCCATTCTTTCAGCTCGGGGACCTTCATTTTCAGAGGGTCGGTTTCTTTGCTCTCTGGCTCCTTGCCGTCGGACACCTTAATGCCGGCCGCTTGGTAGGCGTCGTAGATGTCCGGGGCATCGCCATCGACCACCACCTCGGTAGCGGCGCCGATGACACCGAAGAATTCGCTCAGCAGGCGGTAGCACACGCCGCGCTCTTTGCCCGGCTTGTCCGTGTAGATCACTTTCATGAGTCACCTCAAAAGCACCCCGGCGCCCATAAAGACGCCAGTTTGTGTGGGCCGGATTACGGCGTGGTGGTACCGCTGATGACAGCGGCGAACGGGACTTGCTTGCGGCTGAACACACGCTTCCAGTTGCCTGCGGAGGCGTACTGAGTCGCGGTTGGGCTGAGGTTCTGAGCTTCGGAACCCTTCCAACTGAAGCCGGCAGGCTGGAGGATGTAGGTCTTCCGCTCCCACAGCACTTCGGCACCACCACCGTTACCGCCGCCAGGCTTACGCTCCAGCTCTACCGGCACCTTCGGCGTGCCTTCGCCGTAACCGAAAGCGCCCTGGCCGAAGAACACGGACAGGTACTTGCCCGCGCCATACACCAGGGCATCGTCCATGAACACTGGCTTGCCGAGGTAGGTGGCCAGGATGATCTTGCCGTCGGAGTCACGCAGATACTCGATGAGATCCTGCTTGACCATCTGGTTCATCACCACCGAATGCACACCGATCGCGCCAAACTGGTCGGCTGCGTCACCGGCGGTAAACGCGGCATCCTGGAAGGCGTTCGCACTGATGGTTGCGCCCGCGTCGATGACCATGTCACCGCCGTTGTTCGCGATGTTCGAGGCGATGATGCCGCGAGACGCGCCCAGGGTGTAGCGCTGCCACTGGCGAGTCCAGTAGGTGCCGAAACGGTTGCGGATCTGCTGTTGAGGCTCACTGTTCGCAAGCTCAGCGGTCAGATCGGTGACGCCGTAGCCTTTGTTGAGGTACAGGACGCGGGCACGCATGCTGTCCTGGGTGACTTTGCCGACTTCGCCTTGGTCGTTCGGGTCATCGTTGCTGATGTTCGGAGCTTCATCAGCGTTGAGATCCTGCCAGTAGCTGATCTCGGCGGTGCCCTGGCTGCCGGAGGCGATGGCGTCCAGCACAGGGGAGCGAGTCACGATGCCGGACTCGTACACAGCGGTCTTTTCCGGGCTGTTAACCGGTGCCAGGGAGGCGTAGTAGTCACCGACGAAAATGTCGGTCAGTTGGGTAGTTGGCATGAGTTAGGTTCCTTTGGTGGCCTGGATTTTCTTGAAGAGCTCGGGGTTGTCACGGGCGATCGCTGCGCGCTCGGTTTCCGCGTACTCACCCCACTTTTTCGTGGCCTTGCCACCGTTGTCGCCGGTCTGCCCGGCACCCTGAGCCCTTGGCCACAGGTGTGTTGCTGTTTCACGCAGAGATTCCGCCCATTCGAGCGGCGACAGCGGGGTCTTCCCGTCCTTCCCGTAAACGACCTCGCCGTCACGGTCGGTGGCGATCGCCTCGCCGTCTTCACTGAGTTTGAAAGTGCCCCGGGCGCGCAAGATGATGTCCTCGGCAGCCTCAGGCAGCGCGCCAGCCTTGATGGCGGCAGCGCGAATGGAATCGGCCAGCACCTTATCGCTGTACTTGGCTGCGAATTGCTCGGCCTTGTCGGCGCGAGCTTTCTCAGCGGCCAACTTGGTGTCGTAGTCGGTGCGCAAGCGCTCGGTACGGCGAGTGATGACCTCGTCCAGCTTGCCCTCGGCAATCAGCTTGGTCTCCTCATCCTGGCCAACCTTGGTCAGCAGGCCCTTCACGGCTGCGATGTCCAGGCCTTCGAACTGGGTCTTGAAGCCGTCCAACTCGGTCTTGGTGGCCCGGAGCGAGCCAAGTAGCTCGGTGTTTTTGTTCTTGAGGCCCAGGGTTGCAGCCTCAACGGCGGCAGCAATGGCTGTCTGAACTGCCGGGTCTTCAAGATCAATCTGGTTTTCGTCTGCCACTTGGTGCACCCCTTGGGTTTGGTCGGCCCGCTTTGCAGGCATAAAAAAAACCCCGGCACGGCCGAGGTTTGAAGACGGAAGAAAAACATTTAGCCATACCTATGGCCAATTTAATTTATTTGATTTATATTATTTCAATAAACCAAATAAAGGAAATCCCAATGAGCAAAAAATATCCAATTCATACTGAACGATCAGGAAAAACCGGTTTTTGCTGTGCTTCCCTACCAGGCATACCTTGACCTAATAAAGGACAAAGATATTCCTGCTGAGTTGACCGTTGCTTCTAGCCTGATCAGCTCTGACGGACTCAAAATTCGTCTTCCATACGGCGGTCCAGGCGCCGAAATCGATCTTATCCGTTTGGTCGATTATTGCCGTCGGTGCTCCATGTTCAGCATGTCGATAAATGCTCGACAGCAAGCCTTGGATAAATTTGAAGACAAACAAAAGGGCTCCCTTGAATATTTGTTGCGCACACAGTTTCTACAAGAAGATTCGCCATACAAAAACACGATGCAAGCAACGTCCGATGTGATTGATGCGCTTGAGCAAACAGGCATTTTCCGTCGCTCTAAGCGCGACTTTCCAGGTTATTACCGTCCGGTCCTTGCACTGGATTTCATTGCAGATCAGGGGGACGAATTCATGCGCGGCCGGAAACTCCCGCTGTTCAACAAAATTAACCAATATTTCTGGATTAATTAAGCGCGCCCCTTCCGTGAACCAATAGAAGGCCTCGCATTACGAGAAAGTCAGCGAACTGTGTCCTGCTTGGCGCATATGGCGGCGGGCGCATGCGCAGGCCAGGAGTGTCTCGCTGGAGCCGCGTGCGCCGGCCATTTGGCTCAGTGCAATGCGTCGGCTCCTCGATCTGGAAGCCCTGCTCGTCAGCGTATAGCTCGACCGCCAGCCGCACCTGACCCCATTCAAGCTCAAAGGGCACGAACGTCTCGGACAGCGTCTGGTATTCGATCTTGCAGTCACGCCGGGGCCAGGCCATTGCCTGTTCAGGCTTGGCTTTTCGGCCCTTCCACTGACGACCGTTGATGTCAGCAGCGGCGCGCAGGAGCAGTTCGACCTGCTCAGCCTCAGCTTCAGGTATCCGGAACCCGTAGTAGTCGCGGTAGAAGGTCAGCTTCTCCAGCGCAACGAAGCTATTGGAAAACCTACTCCCCTGACCATGCTCGACTACCAGCACTCGTTCAGATATAAGCATCTCGCCAAAATACTCAATTAAGGAAGAAAAATGTACCGCTTTGTCTTAAGCGAACTTTACCCCACAAAAGGCTGTGAAGATGGCGCACTTCTTTTCTGCATACGCCACAAATCCGGCCTGAAAACTCTCATCGGATTCCAAGGCGTCTTGACACAGTCAAGCGCCCCTGTAGTGGTTCAGCTTACTGAAGAGTGTTTGCCGCTCATTCTGAATGAGGCACAGTGCGAGGTTGGAATTGCTACTTACGAGTTCCAAGAAGGAAAAGACCCGCACGTACTGATGCGCTCTGACATTCCCGGAGATTACAAAGTCGGATCCCTACGAATTTTTATCGGGAAAGAACCTCCCATGCTCAATAACGTATCGCGTGATTGGCCAGGTAGCATCTTAGGCTGACGCCTATAGATTCGCGCGGATGAACATGTCTGGCTCGGCAGCCCTCAGTTGCGCCAGGGTCAACGGCTTGAACGATTTATCAAGTTGCAACTTGGCGAATTTCTCCGGCGTTAGCCCTCCATCGCGGAACAACTTGCCTCGGACTGGCCCGAGGGCATGATCCTGGAAAGTCGCCGGCTGTGTAGCCAGCCATTCGTAGTAGTTCAACTCCGCATCGACCTGGGCCCCGCCGTTGTCGCCCACCGAGGCGCGAGTGGCGTCCTTGGCGAACATCTCCGTAAGCCTGGTGGTCGGCACCGTTGTTGACCGACAGTTGATGTGCGCCGGAGGCAGCGGGCCTTTGCCCAGGTCGAAGCGCATGCCATCCAGGCCTTTGCATTGCTGCGAGGTCTTGCGGTCGAGCGTCGATACCCAGCGATAGCCCTGCACCACATCGCTGTTGGCCTTCAGCGTCTCCATTCGCGCCGTGGTGGCCACATGCTGGATTGCCGTCTGCAAAACGGCGGCAGCATTGCGGTTGCTCACCGCCAGGACGCCGTCCGTGAAGTTCTGCGCCGCGGTGCCGCGAATCGCCTGGGTGATCTGGGCATTGGTATGGCCCTGGCCGAAGCCGAGCCGGATCGTGTTCGTGACACGCATCGTCTCGGTACGCGTCCAGCCGCTGACGAAGCTCTTCAGCAGCTTGCCGCCGTCGATGCCCTTTACCTGAAGCGGATAGGAGAGCACCGCCGCACGGATCACCGTATTTGTCGGTACCACCGCGTCGATGGAGAGCGCATTGCTCAGGCTGTTCGCCTCGAATGTTGACTCATACAGAGCGATGTCGACTAAGTCGGCCTGCACCAGGTCGCCATAGGCCTTGTAGATCTCCAGCAGCTTACCGTCCACCCGGGCCAGGAACTGCTCGAGCCGGCTCCGGCTGTAGGTCGTCAGTTCCTTGCGTGTCAGTTGCTCCCGCACAAGTGTGTCTATCTGGCGCAGGTATTTCTCGAACTTTTTGACCTCGCCGGCCTTAAGCCGCTCCAGCATTACCGAGTGGCGGGTCGTCTGCTCCAGCAGCTGGCTGTCCGCCTGCACCAGGTTTGTCGATGACATCGTCGTTGTCCAGGTTGATGCCGGCCGACTCGCGCTCATCGCTGATCAGGTCGGCCTCTTCGTCATATGGGCGGTCCGGCAGCTTGCCGGTGGTGAGATACTGCCAGTAGGTGTCGGCGCTGAGCGTGCCGGCCATCACACCCTTGAGCAGTTCGGCGAGCACCTGGGCGTCGACCACCGGGGTCACGAACTCAGGTTTCACCTTGAACTTGACCTGTTTGGGGTCATAGCCCTTCCACTCGGCGGCGTATCGCAGGCCCTGCTCCACCGCCTCGGCCACAGTGATTACGATGCTGTGTAGAGTGGCATGCTGGTCGTTCTGGCGTGTTTTGCGCGCCTCACCCGACTCCGTGCCACCCACGTCCATGACCTTGGCACCGGCCTCAAGCGCGGCGTTCTTCTGGTCATCCATGGCCTTGCGGACAGCTTCAATACCGGCGCCCTGGAACTCCAGGTAGCCACAGGACCCGCTAGGCCCAAGATCCCAAGCCGCTGATGGACCCGTGACGCTCAACTCTACCGATTCATCCATCCCAGACACCCAGGGTTGCGGGTGGCTGGTCTGGTGCAGTGAAGTGAAGTAGTCAGCGCTCAACTGGTAGGACTTCAGCGCGGCCCGCGCCATGGTTAGCAGTGGCACCTCGTCGACGTCCGGCGAGTTGTCGGTCGAGCCGCAGTAGATGACGGGCAAATAGGCCAGGCCTTTGACGAGACGGTTGTCGGTACCGGTGGTGCCCAGCGGGCGTTCGTCCTCGACCAGCTCACCGCCTTCATTCCTCACGGCGGTGTAGCAGACCTCGTTGAGCATAAAGAACTCACGGAACACCGTGTCGCAGTCATGGCTGTATCGGTCCCCGCCCTTTTTGCGGAATTCCCGGAATACCGAAAGGACCAGGTCTTGCCGACCGCCTTGATCAGCGGTGTCCCAGTTGATGGCGTTGCGTGTGGCGTACGTCGAGAAGTACGGCTCGCCGCGGTCATCGATGTTCACCACTAGCGGCACCCGGCCGTGGGAGATCGCTTGGCGCACCATGCGGAAGAAAAGCTGCTTCAGGCCGAAGCCGTCGGCCGTGGCGTTGTCCTCCAGCCCTTTAAGGCCTGTGGGCAGCTCGATCTCCGGGATCAGTCGGGAGACCAGGCCCATCATCGAACGCAGCGAGTCGCGCACCCAGTGCTCGTACTGCGCTCTGTTCGTGTAGTTCTCGTAGAGGTACTTGTTACCCGCGCCATCCAGCTTTTCAGCCTCAACCATACCGCTCGGCTTGGGCAGGTTGCGCTCGTTGCGCTTCACGGCGCACTCACCCTCGAGCGCGTCGTCCATCATCTCCCACTCGGCGATGTGAGCGTCGTAGTCGGGGTTTGTCGATTGCACTGGCATCAGGCCAAGCCTCCAATTCGGCGTGTTCCGCCTGTGCGTTTGCGTCGGCCCATCGATACGGCGAAGTAGCGGAAGGCATCCGCGCCGTGCGATGACCAGTCGTGAAGTGGTTTGTCTTTCCAGCAGCCGCGCTTGTCGTCCCACTCCTTGCGGTAGTTCTCCAGGCAGGAAATGCCCAGTTCGCACTTGGACTCATCGAAGGCGCAGGCCGGAAGGATCTCCCGCACCTGCTCAATGCCTTCGTCGATGCCGAGCTTCGGAACAACGCTAAACTTGAGGCTGTATTTTTGCCCGTCGATCTCGTAGCCCTCACGGGCCAGTTCACGGCGGGTCTTGCCATCGCTGCCGAATTCGCGGTTATCGATGTCGTGGGGGCCCCAGTGATCGCCGTACGTGTATTTGCGATCCTTGAGCACCTTCATGTAGTGCCGAAGGCCTTCACCGCTGTTCTCGTAGAAGTCGATGACGTGATATTCCTCGCCAACGATCCGAACAAACCAGATGGCCGTCGAGTCGCCAACGCCGATATCCCAAATCGTGTGAACAGGAAGGTGGCTGTTGTCCGGCAGCGCGCCGATACGCTGAGCTGCATACAGTTTGGTGAACTGCTTGGCGTAGTAGGCACCCTCGACCGACTGCTGGAAGGCTTCGACAGGGATAGACGGGTATTCCCGCTTCATGTCGTCGCCGAGCGTCTTTTCCTTGGCCGCGTACCAAGCGCGCTGGCCGTCATTGGTGACAATCCCGTGCTTGGCGTGCAGGTCGTTGAAATAGTCGGTCAGACGCTGCGGCAGCACTACGTCGGTGGAATACAGGCTGTAGGCCTTGTTGTTCCACCAACTGAAGAAAAAGAACTTCCAGTCGAGCAGGCCCAGCGGCACACCAGAAAGCTGTTGTCGCTCTGCTGACTGGCTGTAATCGAAGAAATACCCTGCCCGGCCCTCGGCCGTCGACTCGATGGTGACGAAACACTCAGCAGCGACAGCCTCGAAAGCACCAGTGACGATCTCACGTGCCTTGTGTGGGAACTTGGCGCAGATCTTCCCGAACTCAGATACGTGCAGGTAGCGCAGCGTCCCGCCCCGGAACGAGGTAGAGACGTAAAGCGAGCCGCCCTTACTGAAAACCAGTTCACCGGCAGCGTCGTTTCTCGCTGGGTTGGCAGCGCGCAGCTCCTTCGGCAAGTTGTCGTAGGCGTACTTGACCTTTTCACGAAACAGGCGCTTCGCGTCGTTCAGTGTGTGAGCGATCAGGGCGCACTTGGCAGCCTCGAACAACGCTGCATCCAACTGGACGATGCACACCAGCGTCGTAAAGCCCAGCTGGCGGGCTTTCAGGATGATGTTCCGGGTATGCATCCCCTGGAAGTAATCAATCTGCTCCTGCGTCATGCGGAAGCGAACCTTCTTCCCCTGCTTGTCGGTGATGAAGTAAAGGTTGTTCAGTCGCCAGAATCGGTCCCGAAGCAGTTTCATGTGCTCGGGTTTCATATCAGGCGTCCTGTGATAATTCGTCCATCATCTTCGAGATCTCGTCGGCGTCGTCCGTCTTCTCCTTCTCGTCCAGGCTGAATGCCTGCCGCTCAAGGACTTGCAGGTTCTTCATTGCAGAGGAAAGCTGAAACAAGGTCTTGGAGTTGCTGGGCAGCGCAACAGCAGCGAGCATCGAGGCCCGGCGCATACCGTTGTTGTCCTCGTCAGTCTCGTCGATGATCGCGTCTTCGATCTCTTCGCGGCGCTGGATGGTATTGAGCAGGTCATCCATCAGCAGGTTCGCAAGGTTCGTGGCCTTGCGAATGTCCCGACGGTGGCTGCGAACCACCCGAGCCCCTTCTTCTGCGGCCTCCTCGATGATCTCAGCGTCAAGTTCGCAGTTCGCGCCTTGGTCGTTGCGAACCTCTCCGCGAACCAGCTTGCTGCGAACCTCTTTGCGCACCTGGTCAGAAAGGTCTCTCGCCCATCCTTGGACTTTGGCTTTCTTCCTGATTGCGGTGTCGCTCACGCCTTGGCGCTCTGCGATAGTCCTGATGGAAAGCGAACCGGCCCGGTAGGCACGTTCGATTGCCTCCCAGTCGGGTTGCTTGGTTGTCATGAGTGTGGATTCTCTTTGGTGCAAGTATCATCTGTGGAATGGCATAGTGAGACCTAGCCCGGCAAACGATGTTTTCAATCACAGGAGAAAAAGTAATGGATAACGACGGTGCCCTTTGGCTCATAGCGCAGGTTTTGTCTGCAGCGTGCCTCTCTATGGAAGAAGGGATGACAGCCCCTAATAATCGCGACCTACCGCTAGCGAGAGAGCTGGCAGCTAATTGCGGGGATGTCCTAAAGAAACACGCGATAGCCGTTTTTGCCATCACTGAGACCGGATCAAAAGTACAGCTTCCGGCGAACCAGGATGTCATAAGAGGAAGGGAGCACTTCTCTAAGATCGTTGCAGAAAGATCCGGGAGTCAGTCCGAAATTGATACAGGCACAATCAAGATGCACTCAACCCAATTTGAACCCGGAATCTGGGAGCGCTCCGAATTGAGTCAAGCTCTCGCAAAGGCGTTCCGACTCGTCGGCTGATAAATTAATGAGTGCCGCATTCCCGCGCGGCACACCTACCCTTCCCCGATGTCCAGCAGTACATCAATCAGCTTCTGCTCACCGAGGCGCATCGCACCCAGGCATTGCAGGTCATCGCACTTTGGACCGAGGCCGAACACGGTTACCTCTCCCTTCGCACCGATCAGCGTCAAGGCACCTACGGTGCACTCTGGATGCTCACCGGCATCCAGGTCATCGGCGATCTTGCGCAGGGTCTTGGCAGCATCGCGCCAGTCCTCCCGCTTGAACTCCAGAACCTTGATGGTCATTTGGTCACCTGCTGCAGCCACTCTTCAATGATCCGCTGCACCACGGGCTCAGTCAGGATCGAGGAAGGCTTGTCGCCGGCGATCACCGATTGAACCAAAGCGTGCGGGACTACGTGGACGGCATCACTGGCTACCACCATCAGGTGCGGGCGCTGGTCGGCGATGTCGTGGATGGTCGCGGTCATTGCGTCACCATCTGGTGTGTCTGTGCATGGGCGTGGCCGTGGAGCAATCCAACGATCAGGCCCTGGGGAAGTCCGGCGGCCTTGGCGGCGTCTACGGCATCGGCAATGGCCTTGTCGATAGCGCTCACCGCGCAGTTGATTTCCGGGCTCATCGGGAGCGCGTGGTACAGGCGGGTGACGTTGCTCATCTGCAAAACCTCGCGCCACGATTTGGCGCATTCGAAAACGTGGCGCGGATTACCGTTACCCGACGCGCTGACCGGAGATCACCTCGCCGAGCGTCAGTCCATGCCGGCTACGGTGAGATTTGATGCCCGCCGCAGAATCCTTGGCGACCATTGCATCCGCGACGATGTCAGCCTGCTGAGAATTGCTGAACTCACCGACTGTGATCGACGAGGCGCCACACCCTCCGCTGTCGCTTGGCGACTCCTGGGTGTAGCAAGTGACGATGTATCGGGTCACCGGGCGAACTTGGTATTCAGTACTCATAAAGCCTCCGGCCTGCGCACAGGCTGATTGTGGGTGAAGCGCGTCTGTTACTTGCCTCGGCGCTCGACACCACCTGGCGCCTTGTCACAGCTCATGCAGTGCTCGCAGTTCAGCGTCCGGCATAACCAGACCTTCACCCGCTGCCAGTAAGTGACCATGAAGATGTGCCGGGCACCGGCAAGGGCCAGGGCGACATGCAGCGTCAGGCCAGCCGTGGTCGGACCGAAGAAGATGTTCTGACTACGCACCGACACGACGAAACCAGTGATGGCGATCGTGGTGTAGATCAGCTTCCCGAGGATGCCGTCCCTCACCTTCCCGCTCAGTACGCACCAGGTCGCCCAGGCGGCGATCAGGCCGCAGGCGATGGAGTTGATCAGTTCAAGATTCATGGTGGATTGCCTCCCCCGAACCGCTGGCGAATGAGCGCCCAGAGATCAGCGGATTTAATGGCTCGATTAATGGCCGCCAGGAGCGAACCGCCAAATGCCCCCAGCAGAAAGCCGATGCCAGCGACGATCTTCGGCTCGGTCACACCCAGATAGGTGCTAACCATGCTCGTGAGGTAGATCGAGCAGGCCATGCCGGTGATGAGGAAGATCATCCAGGCACGCCAGTCGTTCAAGTCGTCCTTGTGCCACCAACTGGCGATCACAGCTCCAACAAGGCCCGCGATCAGCAATTCGAACCTGTCGATCTTGTCGAGCAGGCGCTGTAGATACTCCATGCGCTCGACTCCCTGGGCATGATCAAAAAGGCTTTTGCCGGTCTGGGCGAAGCCCTAAGATAAAAATCACTAGATAGAAGACCCGGCACATGGCCGGGTCAGTGGCTACAGATAGCCTTTATGCAACCAGGTCCCAGGTGATGGCCAGAGATCCAGTAGCGGTAATACCTGGGATCCAGGAGCCAGCGGTCACCCAAAGCCCCATACCAGCAGGTACGAAAAGTGGAGCCGGAAGGAGAACTTGGGAATGGCTGTTCGCAACAGCCGGGCCATTGCCATTGAAAATCATGCGAGTACTGGCGTCACCGGTAATGCTAGGCGCTGTCTCCGAGGCGTACAGATTGACGTACCCGCTGGTTGGGTCGATGGAGGCTGTCTGGATGGTCAGACCGTTCACGTTTTCGGCTGGCGAGACGATCTGAACAACACCCTTCGGAAACAGATTGCCGAAGTGTTTACCAACTTTTACTGCGTTCATATTTTTCACCTTTGAATTGAATGATTGTTCGCGGAGAATTCCGCTTTCATGTCGCTCAAAGGCGATTGCTCGAGGCTCGCGGCCTTCACATGATTCAACGTCCCGCATCGGGAACATTTGATCTGGAGCTCTGTAAACCCACCCGTACGGGCGAGAAGTCTTTTGCAGTTACCGCATCTGAATTCTTTCAACATCTGCAAATTCCTTTTGCTGAATCGCCCTTTCCGTGGGCAACAAAAAACCCCGCTCTAGGCGGGGCTTTTTTTGGACCATTACGACAGCCTCAATTGGTGATGCTGACGGCAATGAACATCAATGATGGTCAAATTTACTGGATCCGAACCAACCGATAAGCGCACCTAACACCGTCCAGAAGATATCGGCAAAGAAAAGAGCCTTCTGCGAAGGCGCCTTGATTGACTCTTCAAAAAGCCGCTCAGGCATGCTCGATGCAAATAAAGCGTTGTAGCCATGCGGAAAAAAGGCCCATAGGGCTAACAAAACCAGCAAAGCTACTATCCACTTTCCGTCACTGGCGTAGCTGCGCTTGTAGCCTGCCAACAATGCATAGGTTAAAACGCCCGCGACTACCATTGTCATCGGAAACTGCGCACCAAGCGCGCTCATCTGGTCAGCAATACCACTAAGACTCATAAAGCTTTCTATTCCAAAATGCTAAAAAGAGAGAGCTAATACTGTTTTGTGGAAATAAAAAAGCCCGGCAGAAACCGGACTTTCTTTAGCTCTGTGCGTTTCGCGTTACTTGTGCACTATGGGAAAAGTACGCGCGAAACCCCGTCATGTCAATATTATTATGCCGCATCTTGATCTTTTTCCGCGTGGATCACCTGCCATAGTGGTTGTTGAGCCTGAATATCCACTTCCTCGATCATTTTTTTCAGGGACTCCCACAGGTCGAGCCAGTCACGCGTCCAGTTCTTCGGGTCGATGGTCACGCCGAAGAACGTGTTCATCTCGGCGGCTATCCGCGCCGGGCCCCACTCTGCCGATCCGGCGACCTCCCCTTTATACGATTGCAGGGCCAGGGTAACCAGGTACTGCGCCTTCACGCGCTTGGCCGATGTCAGGTCAGGCAGCGCCGCTTTAGCGGTGATCAGCAGCACCGCGTTCAACAGGTGCTTCATGTTCATCGCCGGGTGGTACAGGTAGTGCCCGAACTGCTGCACCTGGAACGGCAGCGTGTCGATGGCGCGCAACACTTTGCCGATGGTGGCCAGGTGTGCAGCCCGGGCGGTGGACCTGCCTGCGGGGGTGCCGCGCGTCTCGCTGATGCTGATCTTCTGGCGCACAACCTGAATGCGCTCCTCCTTGTCATCCCCCAGCGCAGCGAACACCGCTTCGGCGCGGCGCATGCGCTGGCCCTTCTTGATCGGTGCCGACTGCGCTTTGTCGATGGCCACAGCGCTGATCGACGCGTTCGATTCGTGCTGAGCCTCAGTCCATACCTGCCTTGCGTTGATCAATTTCATGCTGCGAGCCCCTTCTTAAGTTCTTTGGTCTTTGCCCGGTATTCGGCGGTGATGGCTTTCAATTGCTCTACTGTTTCTTTGCGTGGCGTGTGGTCGGCTTCCATCGCCTCGACAGCCTCCAGGCCGATTCGGGCGATAAGGCCGGTGCGGAAACCCTGGGAAACCGTCTCGCCTTTGCGGGCGAACTTGGACGACCCTGCGTTACAGCTCTTGCACTGGAGCCAGATATTGCTGGGCACCAGCCTTAACTCTGGCCGGGCGCCCTTACCGAGGAAGTGGCCTGCATCGAAAGCACCGCCGGTCTTCCAACCCTGGGCGCTGAGGATTGATTCCTGCGACTCGCCGCAACTGATGCAGCCGCTACCAATGCTCAACTCGTAGGTGCGCCGGTAGTCGCGCACGGCCTTCTCTGCGTCCTTCATGTGGTCCGCCCGGGTCTTCAGCGCCTCTTTGCGCACCTTGATCTCGCGGCGACCGACATCCGCCAGGGCCTTCTTGGCGCTCGCCTGCCCTTTCTCGGACTTACCGTGTGCGATGGCACACTCGATAGCCCCGCAAACCGATTGCCCAGCGCGGGCCGGCGTGAACATCACCCGGCACACTGGGCAGCGCTTGCGGCGTGCGCCGCCGGACTTAAGCGGGGTTTTGCGCTGTAATGGGGTGCGCTTCATGCGAAGCTCCCGATTTGGTCAGCAGCGTTCAATGCCGCCTCTTCCGATTCAAAGTGGGCGGACAGGACCAGGCGCCAGCAGGCGTTGAATACGTCGCGATATAACGGCTCGAAGGCCGTGTCATCCATGGAGGCCCAGCTAATTGACTTGGCCTCCTTGCGCACGCCGTCGGGAGTTCGCACCAGGTGGAAGTGACCGGCCTCGATCGTCACCCATTCACGGAATGCCTCGCGGGACTTGTCCACCGCCGGAAAGCGCTCGGCCCTGGCCAACTCCAGACCGACGATGTACGCATCAACTGCATGCGACAACTGCCCAGGCTTTCCGCTCTGCGCCTCGAAGAACTTGGCCAGACCACGGATACCACGCATCTCTTGGCGAGGAACCAAGCCGCCTACCGGCTCCCAGTACTCCCACGCCAGATCCAGCATCGAGAAGAATTTGCCGTGGAACTTTGCGTTGCGCATTTTTGTGAACTTGCCGTGGACCACCTGGCCCAGCTTCCATTTTTGGGTTAATTCGCGGTCGGCCTCGGTCGCCGGCACAAGGCCTTGGACGGTACGGATAAGGGCGAGCTCAGCCATGGCATTGATCTCCCTTGCCCGTGATGGCAATCACTTTCTGTGCTACCTCATGGGCGTCTTCGAAGCGCTGAACATTGTCCTGCATGCATAGCAGGCCACCATCAACAAGATCCCAGCAGTGCCCGTACATCGAGGTCATGCCCTTCAGGGCTGAAAGTAGAGCCTCGTTCTCGGCCTTTAGCTGGTCACGCTCTGCAATCAGGTCAGCGCAGTCGCCACGCAGCGAACGGATGGCCCGCATGTGCGCGCCTTCACATAGCCGCACGTTCTCGGCGAGCAGCTCCAGCGCGACCTCCACCACGGTCTTATCACCCAGGAACTCATCCAGAGCCTCGGTGTTGCCTTTCCAACCTGCACAGTCAGCCCGATATGACGTGGCTTCGGCCCAGAGCAATCCCTTCAACTTTTCCTTGTCGATATCCATCACTTGCGCTCCCTTGCAGCCAGCATTTCATCAGCGAAGTGATAGGCGGCGTTTGAGTACTCACGCATCGTCGTCCAGCTGTGGCGTTTTCCATCACCGTCGGTGTAGCCCCAGCCCTTGGCGATGACCATCGCGTTCATGGCGTTTATGGCGATCTCATCGCGCAGACGCACAAGATCTTCGGTGGATGCGAGTTTTGCTTGTGGATTAGCCATCAGAAGCCCTCCTTGCCGCGATGAGATTCCCACTCGAACGCCACGCCTATGCAGCCGTTTTCGCGGATACGGTCGACACAGCGCACGCCCAGGGCATCATTCAGTTCACCGGGCGAAAGGTTGCTGACGATAATCATCGGGCGCCCCTGCTCATACCGGCCGTTGATGATGCTGAAAAGCGTGGCCAGCTCGAACTCGCTTTGCTTGGTAGCCCCCACTTCGTCCAATACCAGCAAGTCAGCGCCGATCAGCTCACGCATGATGTGGGCCTCGGTTTCGCCAGACTTGTCGCTGAAGGTCGCCTTGATATCGCCGATGACCGAGCCGACAGTGCGGTAGATCGCCTTGACCATGTGCTCGTTGATCAGAACGCTCGCTACGGATGTGGCTAGGTGCGTCTTTCCGGTGCCGACCTTGCCAAGGAGCAGCATGCACCGCCCTTCCCGCTTGTGTTTCGAGAAGTTGTCGGCGTACTCCATGCAGGCGTCCAGAGCTACCTGCTGGGCAGGCAATGACACCACGAAGTCGGCGAACGACTTATCAGCGAAACGCTTTGGGATTTTTGCTGCGTCGTGTTGCACCATCCGGAACTGAAAACGCTTGAGCTCAAGCTCTTCCATGTCGCGCTTGTCGCTGGCACAGATCGGGCAACCAGAAACACCGCCAGCCCTGAGCATCACCGCCGAGTATTCGCCGTGAGTGTCACATCGCGCCGGCTGACGGCCAATGACGCCGAACTTGCGATCCAGGTGCGGGCCAAGGTCAGAGACGGAACGTGCCATTGGCGTTCTCCTTGGTGCCTGCTTTGTAATCGCGGCTACCGGTCAGGGTATGCCTTGCAATGGCTTGGGGTTTCGGGAATGGGCGGATATTGCTCGCTCTGTTCTTGTCGTCCTTCACCCATTTGACCAGCAGTGACACCCATTTGGATTGGGTTTGCAGGAGGCCAGTTGTCTCATGGTGCGCGGTGAACGGGGCCACGGCGTCCTTGGTGAACAGGTCAGTCGAGACGCCGAAGTGAGCGCAGTAGGTCTTCAGCAGATTGGCGTCAGGCATCCAATCCAGGGTCATCTCGACAGGAGCCTTTGGGTCTACAGGCTGCTTAGCGTCTTCCGGTGGAAGGTCTTCTAGATCATCGAAGCCTTCGAAGCTTGAGCCCGGAATTTCTTCGCCCGCGGTGAGAGAGTGGTGTTGATCTTGATTCGGAGAATCAGAGAATCCGGTATCAGGAATCAGGATTCCACAATCAGGTATCAGGGCGTTATCGAACGGTGGGTTAACAGGCTCTAACGGTTCTTTAACGTTAAAAACCTGTTCACCAACGAGAACCTTACGTTGAGAGCCTGCGACTACAACGTTCTTTTTACGTTCGTAAACAGTGAGATAACCGTTAACGTCCGGGAGAGTGCTGTCCTTTTCCGAACCATGCGGGCTCTGGTGTTTCTGGAAGTTGATGATTTCAATAACCGAGAATCCTGCCACCTGGTAGCGGGAAATGAACCCGGCGGCGGCAAGGCGTGCCAGGCCTTCCTCCACGTCGTAGTCATCGCACGGGAACAACTCGATCTTGATTCGCTTCACGCGATCCTCGAGGCGCCCTTCCCGATCCGCCAGGCACCACAGGCCAATGAAAGCCAGCCGGTCAAATGCTGGAAGCTCGACAAGCAGCTCATTGCTGAACAGGCCCGGTTTAATGTTGCGTGCGCGGGCCATTATTGATTCACCTCGGCGGCGTAAGCAGCAATCAGTGCCTGAGCAGTGCATGCGATTTGCTCGAGTGCTTCGCCAGGATTCGTTGATGCGCTATAGAAAAGGCCTGCAATCTGACCTTCATCGAGCGTGTTTATGGCGAGGGAGGCATAGTTGAAGAAGTTGGTCATGCCTGAAGCGCTGGTCTCGAAGAGCCAGCCGCCGTACAAATCATCGCGGTAAAGACGATCCAGTATTCGGGCGTGCGTCACCGAGGAAACCCACCGGGCCAGATCATCCGCATCTTTAGTGGCTGATGGCGGATTTGGCCCTGGGCGAGCAAACACCGTATGCAGCATGGTTTCCACGCGCCGCGATTGAGCCTCCCGCGCTGCGGTAAGGTAATCCGCTGTGTCGCCCATGAAGTGAGTGCCGAACAGCTCGGATACACCTTCAAAATCGACACCAGTGAACCATTCGCGCCCGTGAACGCTGGTTCCACGCTCAGAGCAGTACGCGATGAGTGCATTCTCGGCTGCACCAGAATCGGCCAGCACCCCGGAAATTACTGACCGGTCATACGTTGCACATCGCATTGACGAGGTGCCGATGTGAGAATTGATTCGTGACTGCGCGTCCCGGCCCCGGCCAACCTTAAGCCAGCCATCAGAGAACAAGACCGCGTAAACCTTTCCTTCGCGAAATCGCGCCACGTTTTCAGATTGCGGAAAACGTGGCGCGAGATTTGTAGGGGTATTGATATGTGACTGGGTTTGCATATAATCGGCCTCACAAAGTGTTATCGAATTAGCCACCCTCGTCCGGTGGCTTTTTGGTGCCTGGAGTTTTCGGGGGCTTCTTTTACTAGTGCAGGCACCGAGCCCCCAAATCGCGGCATAAAAACCCGCGCACACCAAAAAAATTTCAAGCGATGGATTTCAGACTTGGCCGTGCGTCCTTGATCAACTGCTCAGCCTTTCGCCCCAACTCCCCCGCTTTCGCCTCAACCTGGCGGCACTGTTCAACGAACGCCGGTAAGTGCGGCAGGTCCTGCTCGCACATCACCTGGTCGTCAAACACCTCGCTGCCGGTGTCGATCACGTCCCCCAAGGCGCGGATCAGTGCGCCGAAGCTCTTGTTCGCGCATTGGTCGCTGGTCATCTGGCGGGCGCCAGTCAAGCCGTGGCGGCTCGCCAGCTCGTTCAAGCAGTGGTCGCGGAATTCAGGCTCAAGAGCGTTCACCCACGATTCTTCTAGCCAGGACGGCATTTCCTGATCGCCGGACAGCCAGCGCTGAACACGCTTGAGCCAGCGCCCGGTCGCCCTCACAAAGTCGGACACGTCGTTCTGCAAGGTAAGCGCGGCGAAGTCCGGCACCTCTTTGGCGATAGCTTTCTGCGGGCACGACAGATGCAGCTCGCGGCTCAACGCCTGGGCGAAGTCGTCCTGGCTCAGGCTGGTGCGCGCAATCTGGTTTGCAGCGTGGGCGACCAGCACCTGATCACGGGTTTGTACGGTGTGTCTGGAACTGGACGTTTGCATGGGGACTGTTCTCTTCTAATCTGGCTTTAATGGAACGGCGGACAGGGATGTCAGGCGGCGCCGCGTAGCACTTTGTGCGCCAGGTCGAGAAGATCCGGTCGCAAACCTGCGATGGTGATCTCTCCACCTGATGCGTCCTGAAGGCGCTCTGCCAGGTCAGCCGAGGCTTTTCGGTGACCGCCTGCCAGCTGCCACAGGTGCCCTACAGTTGTCTTGGCAGCGGCAGCCACTGACTGGCGCCGTTCGTTTGAAGCGCTGGCGAGCCAGTCACGCAGGTGGTCATTCATGGGATCTCTCCTTAAACATGGGAGAAATTTAGCTTACGGCTAATGTCGTAGCAAGGAATATTTAGCTTTGAGCACATTTAGCATTGAGCTAAACGCTGGCATTCTTGCCCGCATGGATATTTATGCGATTCGTAAACAGCAACTGATCAGCCTTATAGGCAGCCAGCGAAAAGGCGCGTGCGCCGAGCGCTGGGGAATGGCGCCTGCGCACCTGAGTCAGATTTTGTCGGACAAGACGGCGAAGAATTTGGGGGACGACGTAGCGCGGAGAATCGAGTCGATCGAGGGGCTACCTAGAGGTTGGTTTGACTCCGTATCACCAGACGAAGAACCGACCACAGGCGCTCACTTAGGCGAGGTATCCGTACAGACAGCGGCTGACCAGATAAAGCAGATGCTTTCGAAGGTCAAAGGGTTATCGAGCACCGCTCGTGACAGGATCATTGCGGCCGCTGACGAGTCGAGTAACGTCATAACCGTTGACTTCTCTCGCCCAGGCCAGGTCGGCGATGAAGTGTGGATCGCTCACTATGATGTACGCGCAGCGATGGGCGGAGGCCAGATCCCGCACGAATACCCGGAAATGCTCCAGGACATACGGGTCAGCCCCAAGCACCTGCGTGACCTGGGCGTCACCTTCAAAGAGCACTTCCACCTCAAGATGATCACCGGATGGGGTCAGTCGATGGCCCCGACGATCAAGGATCGCGACCCCCTGCTCGTGGACATCACGATCCGGGAGTTTACAGGCGACGGTATCTACCTCTTCTCCCACGACGAAATGCTGTACGTGAAGCGCCTGCAGAAGAAAGGGAAGGACCGCTTCAAGATGATCTCGGACAACAAGCACCATGATCCCGAGGACATCCGGGTGGACGACACCCACATCCTGGCCCGGGTGCTTTATGTATGGAACGGACAGCCGGTATAACGCCATGGCTCTGACCAAACCCAACCAGCAGCTGCGCCGCGAACTGAAAGAGGCTGCAGCCCTACTCAAGTGGTCTGGCGTTGATTTGTGTGTCTTTGCCAAATGCCTTCTGGCGGCAGGGGACGAGCAAAGCGCTAACGATATGATGAAGATCGCGCTGAGTTTTCAGGAAACTGAGGACAAGCTGGCGGGGTATGCGGAAGAGGTAAAGATTGGCGGAATAGAGCGCGGATGACGTGATGACTAAATCAGAGAGTCTGAGGCGAGATGTGGACTCAAAATATTTGTGCTTTTTCCTGATCAAGTCAATCTAGGAACGAACAAAAAGTAATACATGGAAGGTATAATTTTAAATGAAAAAAAACCTTGATATAAACTCAGCTCACAGGCTGCGCGCAGCTAATAAGCGAAATCGCCGAGCACTGAGAGTTAAAGGCCCAGGGGTTTTAGGATATGTCAGCCTTAGATACTTAAAGCCAAAGTTCAAAGACCTAAAATTTACTTACAACTCATTCAATCCGACAGTATATTCACCACCTGAGCTTGATATGTATGCGCGCTCCAATCTCGAGCTGTTTTCAAACTTTCTTGAAAACCTTAGACTTAGTTCAAAATACAATAACCATGTGATTATTTCATTTAAAGGAACCAACAAAATAACCGCATGCGCAGGGCTTCGTCTATTAGCCGAAGTTTCTCACCTATTAAAAATTCACCCAACACTTTCCTTTGGTTGCTCATTTGCGAAGAAGCGGCGTAACCGAAATAAAAAAAATGATAACCAGATAGAAAAAGCATTGCAGGAAATAGGCTTTTTTGATGCCATTCGACAGCCTAATTTTTTGCCCTCACGCAGCGAGGGGGTTGCGGTATGGCAACAACTTTCCGGAAATCTTGCTGATGGAAGTTTAGCTGCAAGTCTGCTCAACAATCTACCTAGTTCAATATCAAAAATATCTAAATCCCACTTATATAAGGGGGCGATTGAAGCGATGGCCAATAGCGTAGATCACGCCTACCCTCCAGAAGAGATTGAAAGCTCTAATACCGAGAACAGGTGGTGGATGCTAGTAGGAAAAAAACAAAACAGCATAACCCAGATCATTTGCGACCTAGGTGTTGGTATACCAGTAACTTTGCCGAAAAAACACGAAGAAAGTACACTCACTACTATTTTTAGGGCAATAGGAATACTAGGTAGTGGCGATGCTGAATTGATACATGCTTCAACATTTATAAAAAGGTCTAGAACAAATCTCCCATATAGAGGCAAAGGAGGCGCGGACATAAGATCGATCACAGAGCACTTTCCTTCTGCGCTGCTGTCTATCCGGAGCAACAGGGGGTGCTACGTGGTAGCTGGACTCGACCACCCAGGCATTGTCTCGGGCGGGTATAAGGAGATCCCGGATGCACAGGGTCGCGAGTGGTCTGCGAGCTACAATGGATCTATTCATGGTACTATGATTGAGTGGACTGTGTCCTTGAAGGATTTAGAAGCATGAAAAGTATATTTGTTACATCGTTCTCAGAATTTCCGGGGCCTAGATATATTGATTTAGGTCCTTTTTCTGGAGAGTTATTCAGGAAAAAAGTTTTGCTACCTGAAATCGAAGCCAACAAAGGCGAAATCACTGTTGTGCTTGATGGGGCATTCGGATATGGGTCTTCGTTCTTGGATGAGGCTTTTGGTGGTTTAATTCGTGATGGAGTACCAAAAGAGATAGTTTTAAAAATATGTGACAACTTAATCTCTAATGATGACCCTTCCTTAAAGCTAGAGGTAACTCAATGGGTTAACGAGGCCATAGCCCATGGAGAAGCTTTTAATGGCAACAGAATCTAATACTGGACTAGATATAGGTTCAATTGTAGGTTGGACGTTCGCCATCGTCGGACTTGTCGCAACACTAGTTGGCTGGTATGTGCGAGGCCAACAACAAAGATGGCTAGCAAAGAAAAAAGACGTCCATGACGCCATTGATCGCGCAATCAAATCCCTAGTAGACTTTGAGGATTGTGCGCTCAGTTTCTGGATCGATAAGGATACAAAGCACTCTCAGCATCATGTCCTTGCATTGCATAGACGATTGGTTGTAGCCTTCAAGCAAGTGTCTGAGTTAAGCGAAAAAGACCTGCCTGTCCAATATATTTCTGACTTAAGAAAGCACTCCACTCTAGACTTTGAACAAGCTAAACGGCCGATCAGCCCCACTTCGCCGAGAGTTTCGAACATAGCATTAGCTTCGGGGCGATTGCTAAATTCGAGTTATCTATTGAAGTCATGGAAAAAAATTTCAGAGGCGAGTAAGCCAAGATAAAACAATTATTGAGCGCCCGACCATGCGCCGGGCTTGTTGTATCTGCCCTTCCTGATCTGAGTCCGTAGCCCGCCATTGAGCGGGCTTTTTCATGTCTGTCAGAAAGGCGACGCCTCTTCTTCCTGCTCAAACTCAACCTCTCCCCCGCCCTCCACCTCGACTTCTTGCTGTTCCCATCTCACCGTCACGCTACCGTCGTCATTGAGCGTCAACTCAAGCTCGTCCGTATCGGCGATCACGCCCAGCACCTCTTCCCATTCCCGTTCCCCGTCCGTGTCCAGGCGATGGATCGTCACCCAGCGCTGAGCCTGTGCCACCGGGTGGTTAATCATGGATGAGACGCGCAGCGCCAAGCGCTCCATGCCGCTCATTTCCTGTCGTGCTACCGGTGCCACATTCTTCTTCGCCATGAAATTCCCTCCCAACTAAATGCTGTATATCCATACAGCTAATTGAAAAATCATAGCTCACTGCTAATGGGCGCGTAAAGCGTTTGTGGACCTCAGCCATCGGCTCGGAGAAGCCTGGCGGATCGCGATAATTTCGCCCACCGCTAAATATTTAGCTTGGAGCTATTGACGATATTTTAGCTTGGGGCTAAATTAACCCCATCGCAGCGACACACAGCCACTGCGAAGGGCATCCGCCCACCGCTCTTTGGTTTTACCCCTTGCCGGATCACCACCGGCCCAGATTCAAAGGCAGCGATGAACCGGCCTAAACGGTTCAGAGGGTTGGCAACTGACCCGGGCGTGCAGCGTAAAGCGCCAAGAACAGTTTTCCAGCGGGAGAACAAGCCGAAAGGCCCGCGGCTGGAGTGACATTCGATTCAAGCCGGTGACCGACGCCAGTAGCGGGTCTCGGCCAGCTCCAAAAGATTTGAATTAGCGATCCCGATAGCATCGGCTGGGAACGCCGGACCTCATGCACCCTGCCCCACTCAATCAGGGCACTTAGAGCTGTAGCGTGCATGTTGTAAGGACCTGTGATCCACGGCGAACAGATGCTGTTTGACGCTGTGAGTAGGAAGCTCGAAGCCCGCACCCATAACGAACCGCCGACCTGCAATCAGCAGCGGGATACGCGGCGCCGCCCTAGCGAAGAGGGAGCCACCGCTGACGCAACAAACCCAGGCCGTCGCCAGTAGCGGGCCTGGGCACCATTCCCCACCTCTATTACGTCAGCACTCCCCCCGCACCCATCGGCAACCAGCGGGAGGCATGAGTGTTGACGAATACAGGTGAACAACCCGCCAATCTGGAGGCGACCATGATCCAAAGTCACCAAGCTCACTGCGATGTAGCACTTGCAATGAACCAGCGCCGCAATATGTCTCTAGCCCTTTGTCTGGGCATGGTCAGCTCCAGTACGCCAAAGAGCTCCCCCCGCTACCGTGTAGTTCCAGCGGGCCACGAGTTCTTCCACGTCGTCGAGGCCTCCACCGGAAAGGTGAAGGGGTTCCGGCAAGACCACAATGAAGCCTGTGCCCTTGCCCGGTTCCTGGAGTCTCGTCATGCAAACAAGCTACGCGGATAGCGCCCAGGCCCGCGAATCCGACAGGCGCTGGGACTTGCCGAACTTCGGAAGGGCTAAGCATATCGATCTGTTCCACGAGTACACGGCAGATGACCTGGCAGAGCGTGAGGCGCGTCGTCTCAAAGAGCGCGCCAGCCTAAAGCTGCGTATCAGCGTGGCTATGGGGCAGATGGAACTGATCTGCCCGCCAGTAAGGGGTGATGAATGAACATCGCCCAGCGAGACCACCAGATAGCCGTGGGCTGGATAGAGGCCGAGATAGAAAACCTGATCCGGGATCTGGGTAAGGAAAATGCCAGCGCCGCGGCGCGGTCATGCATAACCCTGGCTTTTATGCTCAGAGCCATCGACGAGGCTGAGCACCGTCATTACCAGGCGCGCATCGACCAGATCTACGCCAAGCACAACGCCTCCATCGTTTCCGCCGCATAACTCTTCTGACCCACACCACTTTCAATGCTGCGTCAAGCGCGGCGAGGGATCGTCATGTCCAAAAATGCCAACCAAGTACTCGCACAAGAATCACTCGAAACATCTGAGGCCCCAGAAGTGAAAAAATCTGTAACGCCTGCCGTATCGATCACCGACATTGTTGAATATCAACCGCATGAAGAGCAGATCGTTCGCTTGGAGACCACCTACGCGAAGCTGATCGTTGACTGCTCGACGAGCGAAGGTTTGGCAAATGCCAAAGAGGTTCGCGTCGACATCCGCGACGTGCGCTATGCCCTGGCGAACACTACCAAGACAGCACTGGTGCCATACCAGCAGAAGGTGAAAGAAGCGCAGGCCCGAGTTAATCAGGTCAAGGATTTTGGCGAGGCGTTGAAGGCCCGCGTTTTGGTGCTCGAAGAGCCAGTTGATGAAGCCATCAAAGCCGAAGAAAAGCGTATTGCCGACGCGAAGGCCGAGAAGGAGCGCCTTGAACAAGAGCGCATCGAAGCCATCCGGGCAAAAATCAACCGCTTCAGCGCTGTCGCTGCCGCCTATGCAAGCCGAAGCGCAGCCGACGTTTCTAACATCCTGCAAGGCGTCAAGGAAGCGGTGATCCTGCCCGAGGAGTATGGCGAGTTTGAAGCTGAAGCCACCATCGCTCGCGACAACGCGATTGATCAGCTGGAAGTGCTGCACAAGTCTGCCCTGGAGCGCGAAGCGGCCGCCGAAAAGCTACTGGCCCAGCAAAAGGAGCTTGATGAGCTGCGAGAGAAACAGCGAATCGCCGACGCCGAGGCTGAAGAGCTGCGCAAACAACGCGCCGAGGAAGATCGTCAGCGCTTAAAGAAGCAGCAGGACGAGCTGGACCAGCAGCGCCGCGACATGGAAGAACAGCAACGACAACAGCGTGAGCAGCATGAACAGCAGCAGCGCCAGCAGGGCGAGCGCGATGCCCAGTATCAGCGAGATCAGGAAGAGCTGGCCCGTCTTCGCGCCCAAGCTGCCGCGCCGGCCCCGGTCATTGCTACGGCTCCTGCGTCGATCGAAGCGAAGGCCGAGGTCGCACCAGTCAGCTCACAGACGACCGGCGCTGAACAGGACGATTTGACTACGTCCGCACCGGCAGTTGACGACATTATCGAGGTTGTAGCGCTGGGCTTTGACGTAGACCTCGAAACTGCTCACGCCTGGCTTCGTGCCATCCGCTTCTAACCACCCTTTCCATCTCACATCCAGCAAATCCCATGCTGGCTACGGAGAGCGCTATGACCGATACAGACCCCCAAGCACAAACCGGCCTCGCCACCTACCACGACCCATCGCACAACGCTGCAGCACTCATCCTCGACCCGGGCACCATGAAGTCGATGAGCGATCTCGCGATGATGATGTCAAAGGGCGTTACAACAGTCCCTAAGCACCTCAAGGGCAACCAGGCTGACTGCATGGCGGTAGTGCTGCAAGCGATGCAATGGCAGATGAACCCATTCGCGGTGGCTCAGAAGACGTTTATCGTCAACGGTGGCGCATTGAGCTATGAGGCCCAGCTCGTGAACGCAGTGATCACCGCCAAGGCGCCGGTCAAAGGTCGCTTGAACTTTGAGTGGTTCGGCTCCTGGGAAAACGTCATCGGGAAGATGCGCGAAGTCACCAGTAAGACCAAGAAGGACGAGGATACAGGCGAGCCCAAAAAGTATCGTGTCCCGGCCTGGAGCTTTGATGATGAGAAAGGCCTCGGGATCAAGGTTTGGGCAACCTTCAAAGGCGAAGACGAACCGCGCACTCTTGAGCTGTTACTGACCCAGGTTCGCACACGTAACTCTACGCTCTGGGCGGAAGACCCGAAGCAGCAAATCGCATACCTGGTCACCAAAAAATGGGCGCGACTCTTCTGCCCTGACGTGATCCTTGGTGTTTACACCCCTGACGAATTCGAGGATTCGTACGGCGGCGAAATCGACATCACCCCCGCCCAGCAGACTGCGAACACCGCTGCCGCGGCAGGCGTGTCGTTCGGGCCTAAATCTCCATCGCCTGACATCGACGGAGTATTTGCTGACCTTCTGGTCGTCGCGAAGCGCCAGGACATCGAAGCCTACGCAGCAGCTTGGGCGGGCCTCAAGCCGAAGCAGCGAGCGGCAATCGGTCTGGAATGCCACGAAGCACTCAAGAGCATGGCGGCGACCGTTGATGCTGACTTCACCGACATGAGCGGCTCCAACGCAGACCAGCCCCATTCAGAGGAGGCCGCGTAGTGAGAACTGAGCTTCAGGGCACGGACAAGTGGCATGCAGACCGATCTGGTCGCGTGACAGCCAGCCGCTTTAAAGACGTGTTGGCCTGGGGAAAGCCTGACAAACATGGGAAGCGCGAGCCGATGGGCGCGCGCACCTCATACATGCGCGAACTGTGCTTCGAGCGGCTGGCGAAGAAGTCCAAACACAACGTTAGCAGCGCCTCCCTGAAATGGGGACACGCCGAAGAACAAAAGGCCCAGGACGCCTACGAAATGCTGACCGGCAACATCGTCGTCCCCTCCGAATTTATCGTCCACCCCAAGTACGACTGGCTTGGCTGCTCTCCCGACGGCCTGATCAACGATGACGGCGGCACTGAATCAAAGTGCCCTTTCAACGAAGCAATTCACATCAGGACCTGGCTCGAAGGCATGCCCGAAGAACACATCCCGCAGATTCAGGGATGCATGTTCGTTACGGGTCGCAAGTGGTGGGACTTTATTTCGTTCGATTCTCGCCAAGATGAAGAGTGTCAGCTCTATATCGAGACGATTTACCGCGACGAGGACTACATCGCAAACCTTCACAAGGAGCTGGTCCAGTTCAACCTGGAGCTAAATCGCATGGTCGACGAGGTCGCAGACAAGGCACGGGCGCAAGCCCACCGCCTGGGAGCCTGAGCATGCGCCGCATAACCCGCATCCAGCAACGCAAACGTCAAACCTGGCTCGCATTGCCGGCCAGCGGAATAGAAGAGGCAGGCCATGGCAGCCCAACAAAAGGAGCGCACGGCAAAGCTTGCCGAGAAGCGGCAGGAACTGGGCGAGCAGGAGTTGCGGCACACGGTACCGCACGGCACCCGGCAGATGCTCGACGAGTTGATGCTCTGGCATAAGGTCGAGGAAGTCAGCGAGGCGGTGCAACTGCTGGTGCTGAATGGCCGGGCCGAGGATCTGTCGCCGGCGCCGCAGAAGGTCAAAGGGCCGTCCGACATCATCCGCCACTACTTCCGCCAGGGAATGCGTGACCGGTTGGCAGCGCTCACCGCCGAACTGGGCGAGACGAAGGACCGGGCTACCATCTGGAGACTGATCGCGCATGCCCACTCTCTGGGCCCCAAGAAATCCGCAGCCCTCTTCAAAATTAAGCGCCACGGTTACGAGATAACTGAAAACGTGGCGCGCAAATTACGGCAAGCAGGATTTGCCGAATCACTCCAGATGAACGCCATAGACGATGGCGACAATGATTAAAACCTTGCGCGATTCAAGGAGGAGATAGCGAAGAAATACTTAAAATCACTTGAAGAAATGTGCCGGCCCCTTAGGCAAAACCTCCTCATTGTATATTTTTTCGGTCAACCACTTAATCTTGCCTTTGACTACAGTTTGAACATGTTCAAAAAGTTGAATAAATCCTACTTCACCACCATTGCCATGCCACAGCAAATCAGGCTGATTGATTTCTGTATAGAGATTCATCGGAAGGTCTTTCCCATATTTAACCTTTGCGGGAATAACCAAGGCAACAGATGCAAACTCTAGTCGCTTGGCGCCACTGTGCGCCGCAAAGTTATGCCTATAAGACATAGCAATATCGTGAATCTCAGTAAATCTTTCATCTAACTGGGTTCTTTCAAGCTTCACAGGACGGCCATCGCACTTAGAAAAGCCTTTGCCGTAAAAGGTAAGTGACGCCACAAACAGACCTTTAACGATACTATATCTCTCCCTATCTCGAGCTACACTAAAAGCACCCTCCTTCTTCTCATCTAAATCACCGACGAGATCTTTAATCTTTCGAAGCCAAATCAGTGCACTGCGAATATCCTTCTCGATAAGTGCATAGCCAGCAAGATGCTCGCTAAATCTAGACTTAAGATAAACGCTTTTACATGGCTTGTTTTTAAACTTGTAGATTCTATGGAATTTGCCCGTCACTTTATCGACATAGTCAATGTGCGACCAGTCATCTTCCATTTTTTTTATACCTACGGCTCTTACGCCTACGGGTTTCATTAACTAAACATCCTTGACCTGTTTTTTGAGTATAAAACACCAATCCAAACCAAATAGCCACCACCGGACACCGGAGGGCGGCGCCTGACTGGAGAAAGTCCATGAGCAAGCCAAAAGTCGATCCGGCATCGCGTAAGGTGCTGGCCTACTCCGTAGAGACCAACGACCCCGAAGAATCCAACATTCAGTTCGCCACCTCGAACGCTGCAGCTCGCCGCCAGGGCGCAGACAATATCGGTACTGATTTTGGCTCGGTTTCTTGCCGCCGTGCCCACTGGGCCGACCAGTATGCCGGCCAGCGCTTTATCCCAGCGAAAGCCTACATCGATGCTGGCTGGTGGTTCGGATGCAACCACTGCGGCGCCAGGTGCGACAGTGATGCCAGTTATTGGGATGAAGAGACCGAAACCGATATCGCATTGGACCTGGTGTTCGATGGTCGCGTGGTCTACTGCTCTGCGGACTGCAAGGCCGGGCACGAAGCCGAGGTCACGGCCCGCAATGCCAGATTTGAAGAATTCAAGGTTCGGGTAGCAGCGGAGCGCCCAGGTGTCACATTCACCGAGTTTACCGGCGGATACCCATGGTGCGGCAACAAAGGGCTGTTCACTTTCCCCGGCGCCCAATACGGCGGCTCAGTGTCCGATTCGGAAGAAAGCACTGAGCTGAAATGGTATGTGGCCCAAGGCGATAAAGCGGCCTGGGACTACTTCATTGCTGAGCAGTCAGCCACCTGACCCGCACTCGCCTTTTGCGCTGAGATTCAGTGCTTCGGGCGACAAGCTTCGAAAAGCTGCCAGATCGAACTGACGTACTTTTTAACAACTTGCTCGCTCGCTGATCCAGCACGAATAGATTCGGAGTTTGCAGAAACATCGTTCCAGTAAGTACGAGGCCCTTCTGGAAAGTCTTCCGCACTAATCCCTATCAAGCTATGAGATGCCATAACAGCTCTACGCTCCAACCCCTCAGCAGAGGTGGCCAAGCTTTCAACAGCAGTTAAAAGCTTGTGAGCCGTTTCAATCGAGATACCCATATCACCTCCTAAAAGCCAGCCACGCGCTGGTCACCCGTAATACCCCATATCAACGAATCACGCCAGCCGGCGAGGCAGGCGCACGCTTGGAGATAACCCATGAGCACCTTTGCAGTGTTTGGAATGACCCTCGATGTCGCCAAGACCGAGGCTCGCAAGAAAACAGCCGGCACCCGGAAGAACCCGAAGGCTCCTGGCGGCGTCGAGCCGATCCCGGAAGCTGAATGGCTGGAGCTGGTCGCCAAGCGCACCGAAAAGATCATGGGGGGGGGGCGGTTCGCCAGCTCTCGCCGCTGTTCGATGCGCCGCAGTACGCCGAGCAGTTCATTGAGCTGGCCCGTAGGACCTTGAGATGCCGCGACATGCAGATCAGGGCCAAGGCGGTGCTGGTGGACGCCAAGGGCAAGCCGATCATCAACCCGAAGACGAAGGCTCCACGCATTGGGTTTTCGGAATGGCCACCGAAGCCGCATGTGCAGCAGGAAGAGGCGGCATGAGCCGCCCTCGCCTATTGTGCTGATGGCCTGGCAGGCAGGTCGAAGGTGTAGAACCCCTTCAGCCCCTTCAGCAGGCCCTCTGGGATTTTAGGGTCAAAGTAAATGGCCCACGTCCCATCGGGTCTTTGCTCGCAATCAGCGTAGTACGCACCGACCTGGTCAATCGTAAGTCCGGTGCCTTCAGCGATCTCCTTCAGCGTTAGCTTGTTGCTCATCTGCTTTCTCCTTGGTTCGACGGTATGCCGAATCATCAAGCAATAGCCCACGAATACACTTCACGCCAGCCGGTGAGGATCCCCTATGCCTATCCAACGCTTACGAGCATTTACGCACCGTTCGCCTTTTTTCGCTTCAGCAACCACGACAGTTTTGGGAATATCAATCTTCGGCCGAAGCCAAGGTCATTTTTAGTATCCAGCCAAGCCTGTTCGAGTTCCGCCCTTAGCAAATCGCGGTATTCTTTTATTTTTTGAAGCGGCTTATCTGTAGGACTTTCATACTCGACTCTGATCGCCAGCCTGTTAGCATCACCACCGAATTTTATTAGTTTTCTAGAACGCTCATCATTTCGACTTAGAAGAAGATTAACTCTAGCGCGCAGTTGCGACATTCTAGCGCATGCTTTGTAGTAGTCATCGGAGCCTTTGAAACCTTCTTGCTTTGAGTTCATATTGACAATATATGTCATAAGAGAAATCAATTCTGCGGCCGCCTCTCTCAGCTCGGCCATCCAATGATGTCTGAAATTACTCAAATTCCCTTGAATTTGATTTCTCTGAACACCAATCGTTAACCACGCCACTAAAAGCGCTACTACCACTCCGGCTGCAGCCGGGACAACTGTTGCCCAATCCGTGTCTGAGTCGACATGTATATATATTGGCGAATCTTTAAGGCCAATCTCAGTGCCAACTTGATTCTTCAATACTCGCCCCTCGTACTTGATATCAGCAGCATTTAGTTCAAATGACCTAGGTAGTTCCATATCTTAGCCCGAGTTTAAATCTAAAAGGATATACCATATGGCCATCACTACGGAAGCGTGTGCAGCGGCATCGAAGCCGCGACACAGACCTGGCACCCGCTGGGCATGCCCGCCGCCTGGTTCGGTGCGCCTGAGCCACTATATCGCTGTTGCGTCATACTGCTGGACGGGCGAGCATTCACCATCTGATGAATGCTGCTGCCCACAAGGACGTTTCTTTGAAGATCCCCGCGGTAAAAAAAGAAAAGCTAGACCAAGCTCTAAAACAGTTCGATGAAAAGTTTCGCCGCGCCCTCGAGTGGAAAGGCTGGACTGAAAACCAAGCGCATCGCTACGCAATCAGTGCGAACAGCACTTTATACCCTGCAAAAAAAATAGTTTCTTTGGCCACTGGAACCCCTGTAGGACTTTTTTCAGGTGGTCAGCCCACAAACGGATATTTGAAGCGGCACGGATTCACAATCGTTGAGCTGCAACGGTCAACTGATCCAGAGCTGCGCTTTGTGGCGGGTCAGGTTTATGACCGGCAAACTGAGATTCACGATTTGTTCGGAGGCAGTCGCCAGAGTGGAATTGCCCCGTCAGCGCAGGCCCCAGCGGTATTCATTTTCACCGGCGACTCAGGTGGTCAGTACGGATACACCGACTCTCATAGCGAGGAGAAGGTTTTCAGTTATACAGGCGAAGGCCAGCTCGATGATATGACGCTGACTAAAGGAAACCTGGCAATTCTCGAGCACTCGAAGCAGGGGAAAGCACTGCATGTTTTCGAGATTGTCGGCAAAAGTTTAGGCCAGAAGTACCTCGGCGAATACACGTGTGCGAGCCATGAATGGCGCCGCGGCCCTGACAAGCTTGGCAACGACAGGGCAATAGTTGTGTTCAACCTAGTCCCCGTAGGGCTTGAGCTCGACTCCCCTACGTTCTCAGGAGAAGACGAAGGCCCAGATCCAACTATGTCACTTGCAGAGGCGAGAAAGCGCGCTCTTGCGGCTGCGGAAGCAGGATCCGCTGGAGAGAGCGGATCGGCACGCAGGACCGTATATCGTCGCAGCAGAACAATCTCCAATTACGTTTTAAAGAGGGCAGCCGGGAACTGTGAGAGCTGTAAGAAAGCGGCCCCTTTCATGAAGGCAAACGGCTCACCATACCTAGAGCCGCACCACGTAAATCGATTATCAGATGGCGGCCTAGACCATCCACGTTACATAGGTGCCATCTGCCCCGCCTGCCACCGCGAAATCCACCACGGATTACACGGAAAGGTGAAGAACGAAGCGTTGAAAACTTACGTCGCTAGTATCGAGCCGAAGTCTTGAAGGCTTACGAATCAGCAGGGCTGCAGCCTGGAACATCTGAGTGGCACTATCACAACCCTGGACCACCTGGCCCTGGTCACGGTGATGGCTCAGGGCACGCCCTACGTGATCGTCGACACCTGCCTGCGGATGCTCAAGCCGGTTGAGCTGTACAAGGCCCAGGGGTTCCCAGCCGACTACATCATCACCCACGGCGCCGACGGCAAGCCCTTCACCATCACCCAGCAGGTGCACATGTGCGGCAACAGCGTCAGCCCGCCGCCGATGGCTGCCCTGGCGCGGGCCAATGACCCGTGGAGAATCGCCGAGCGTCAGGCGGCTGCGGCTTAAACGCGCTCAGCAATCAGCAATCAGCAATCAGCAATCAGCTTGGCACCGACCTCACGCCCAGCAACCTGAGCCAGGCCACGGTCAACATAGGTTCGGTCACCCGCAACAACCGGCACTACCACCTCACCACCGCGCTTTATCTCGACGTTGATACGCCAGGTCTCCCGGCCTTCCTCGTCCTTGTCGCACTCCATGTAGTTCCAAACCTGAAAGCCTTCGATCTCCTCGTAAATATCGTGCTTGGTCATGGTCCTGCCCATTTGTAGGAAGGGGCCATCGTAGCTCAAAGCCAGCCGGTACGGATGATGACGGCGATCAGGCGAAGGATGGCGGCGAACAGGTTTATCCAATCGGTCAGTCGTTTCATGCGGTAGAGCCCTCGATATTGGTCAGCCAGAACACGGTGCGCTGACGGTAATGCTCGATGTTCTGCCGCTTACCCCTAGCTTTCCTCTTGGGTTTTTTCCGCTCCCCCACTCCACCGCCCGGGCATGGCCCGGCAAGGACTCCCCATGCCTACAGATAATCAAATCCCCAAGCCCGCACCGAGCCTTGCTACCGGCCACGACCTGGATACTGCGACCTGGGCCGACTTCGTGACCCGCCTTCGCCATGACTGCGTTGGTGCTGGTGTGAATGATCATTGCACCTCTGCAGCGATCTTCATCGTCCAGGCCAGACGCATCGTCTACGGGATAGACACCGACTACAGCGACAACCGCTTGCTTATCAATCACTGCACTGAGGGTGAGTGGTTCTCGCCAAAGGATTACTGGGACGAACAAGACGAAGATGAGCGGGCCTCTTTGAACAAGGCTATGCAGGTTTGGTCAGGATGCCAGTTCATGAAGGCGGACGAGTCGGATCAGTGGTACGTCCTCGGCGAGCTGGAAGGACATGCGGTCACTGGCTGGTGCGAAAACTGGGAGTACATAAACGCGCACTTCACCAAAGACGCCGCCGAGGCATTCATCCGGCGCAAGAAGCACGACTATGGCAAAGGCATGCGGGTCTACGTCGAATCCCAGTATTACGCCTGGGAGTTCAACGCCATCAAGGAAGCGATCCTCGACGGCACTCTGACCTATACACCGAAGGCGGTTGTGAATGCCCATGACCTGGTAACAAGGTAGTGGAAAAATGATCTACCTGCGCAAATCTCTCACCAATACTATCTGCAGTGAAAAGCAGAGCCGCTACTTTGCCTGATGCACGCAGCTCTATCACGGGCCTCCATATTGTCGATAGTCGGATTGCCGGTGGTATTGGGCTCTGGCCTAACCGGAGTGCCGGGATAATTCAGCGCATCAAGCTCCTGCGCGCCCAAGACACGCGGAACGTGCTTCGCCTCTGGAGGAGAAGCGGGTTTAGGCAACTGATTGATAGCTTCGCCAAAGCGCTCAAGTAAAGGGCTATCCGGTAATTCATCCGCTACAACCATGGTCGATAAGACCACGACCAACGATAACGCGCTGTATCTCATAAGCAATTTCAAAAGATGTCTCTTTTAGCGAGCCGACTAAATTGGCTGAACTTTTAAACGCCGCCGCCGCTCAAGCAGCAAAAGCTGCCAACCAGAGGGGTGGACATCTCGCAAGCAAGTAACGAACGAACGAACGAACGAACGAACGATTATCGGCAAGTCGATTTAGCAGTGTCACTTCTCGAGTTGTTACTGAAATGTAATCCCCCCTTCAAAGTCAGCCGCTATAGCGGCAAGGACGACCTATGGCCAGAAAAAACCACCTGATCGTCGACTCAGGTTGCACCCAGGATAATGAGCGCTGGTCGCTCTCCGTCTGCGGGCTTAACGAAGATTCCGAGGTGTCGTGGGATGGCACCCACAAGCGCAGCCTTGTCAGCTGCAAGCGGTGCCAAGCGAAAATGGCCAAGCCGCGTCCGGCGCCGGAGCCACTCCATAAAGAGCGGCCCATTCTTTTTAACGGTGCAATGGTTCGCGCGATTCTGTCCGGACAAAAGACCGTCACGCGCCGCCTGGTCAAAGGCAATCAGATCCCGAGCCGTAGCAAATCCGATTCCCCGGAACATCAGTGGATTGCCGTAGTTCAAGACCATCCACGCTGGGGTTTCGCCGCTTTCGGCGCGACTGAGCAAGAATGCGCCGCTGAGCTTGCCATGTACGGCGGCTGCCCGTATGGCCAAAGAGGCGATCGCCTGTGGGTGCGCGAGACTTTCATCGATCTGCGCGGCACCGGTGTTGAGCATCGCCCAGACCCGGACGGCCCGCTCCAGCGCTACGCCTACGCTGCCGACTGCCGCCCTGGTTCACACAGCGACGAGGCAAGGAAAGACTTCGGTTTGAAGTACAAACCCAGCATCCACATGCCTCGCGCTGCCTGCCGCATCCTGCTGGAGATCACCGAAGTTCGCGTCGAGCGGTTGCAGGACATCAGCCGCGCCGATATCCGGGCGGAAGGCCTGCAATGTCCGCCGGAGCTGGCAAGCGATGACGTTTCACCGAATTACCGAGACTGGTACCCGGCGGCTTGGAGGGAGCTGTGGGAGTCCACCGGCGGCGACTGGAACGCCAACCCGTGGGTATGGGTGGTCGAGTTCAAGCGGGTGACGCCATGAGCGATTCCCCGAATAGCCTCGGCTGGATGGACCACGGAAAGACAGATTGCGGCCTCCTGGTAATGAGTCGATGGGATAGCCCGGATCGCGATGACAACGCCAAAGACCTGCAGCGTTTTGTGAAAGATGTGAAGCGGAGCGGCCTTAAGCACTCTCGCATTGAGCGTTACGACGGCGATCAATTGCCAGACTGGGTTGGCGAGCTGCACTGCGAACATGCGCAATGCCAGTGCCGGCGCTTCCTCCGCACCAAACAAGCCTAACCCCAATCCCCCTATATGCCTGCCGGTGAGCGAACTCACGATAACTGGCTGTCGATCCATCGCTCCGCTGCTGCCATTGCGTCACCCAGTGCCGCCGGATAGTCAGGCCATGGACCAGTCAGCTCGGCGGCGACTTCGCCCAACCCATCAACAGATGCCGGCTCAATGATTCTCGCAAATGCGGGTACGTCATCGTTTGGCCGCCTCCATTCGAACTTGAGAAACAACGTATGCCCCCGATAGGCATGAACGACTGGAACATCGAGATTGTGTGACACGCGCCCTCCCTGACACATGAGCAAGTTGCACAGTATTTGTAGCTCTTTTTTGCACCCTTCGCCATCGAGGCACTTAGCTATCAACTTCTGCCGCCCAGCGCGGCAAGGACACCCCATGTACGCAACGAAACTCACCCTGCTCATAACGGCCATCGTGTTGTACGTGGCGGGGTCCACCTTCTGGTTTTTCTGGCAGGTGCCGGAGCTGCTCTCCACCGGTACCGACCAAACCCTGGTCGCAGCATTCGCAGGCACCGTCGCCTGGATGCTGCTCACCTTCGGTTTCATCATCCACATCATCAAGACAGCGCGGCCTGCTGGCCCGCATGACAATCCCCGGGCATAGAGGTGCACACCATGGAAATGCAAAGCGAAACGCTTGCCGAGGAAGAGATCGCGGCAATAACGGGCTACATGATCCCATCCAGGCAGATCGAGTGGCTCAACAAAAACGGCTGGAAATACGTACTGACTCGCTCGCGCCGTCCAGTGGTGGGCCGCGTTTACGCCCGGATGAAGTTGGCCGGAGTGAAGCCATCAGCAGAAAACGTCGCGGCCGAAGCCTGGTCACTGAATCTTTCAAACGTAGGATAAAGACATGCGAGCAAAAAAGGCGGCAAACAGGGACCTGCCGCCGCGAATGATTCGGCGTGTACGCACGCTGAAAGGCGGAAAAGAGTGGGTTGGGTATTACTACGATGGGAGGAATGAAGACGGGAAGCGAGTGGAGATTCCGCTCGGGGGTGACCTGGAAATTGCGAAGGCTGAATGGGCAAAGCTCGACTGCAAGCCGGTACCGAAGAAAGGAGCCCTGCTGGGCCAGGTGTTTGACCGTTATGAGCGCGAGATCATCCCAGGCAAAGCGCCCAAGACGCAGAGCGATAATCTCCTGAGCCTGAAGCAACTGCGCAAAGCGTTCAGCGACGCCCCTATTGATGCGGTTACGCCACAGATCATCGCGCAGTACAGGGATAGCCGGACCGCCAAGGTAAGAGCCAACCGGGAAATATCACTGTTGTCGCACATCTACAACATTGCGCGGGAGTGGGGGCTCACCGAGAACAACCCTGCCGCCGGCGTGCGCAAGAACAAGGAAGCCCCTCGGGACTTCTACGCAACTGAGGAGATCTGGAGCGCCGTATACGCAGTCGCAGCCTCGGAGCTTCGCGATGCTATGGACTTGGCCTACCTGACGGGACAGCGCCCAGCTGATGTGCTTTCGATGCGAGAGGCTGATGCGGTAAATGAATTCCTGCAGGTGTCGCAAGGCAAAACGGCCAAGAAGCTCCGGATCCGCCTTACCGCTGCCGGAAACCTTAATGATCTGGGCACACTGGTCGAACGACTGATAGAGCAGCGGCGCTCGCGTGGAGTACGGACTCCATACCTAATAATCACTGAAGATGGCCGGCAGGTGACCAAGCCGATGCTACGCCTACGCTTTGACGATGCCAGGAACAAGGCAATTGCCATTGCTAACAAAGCGGGAGACGGCGTACTTGCCGCGAGCATCCGGCAGTTCCAGTTCCGCGACATCCGACCAAAAGCAGCCAGTGAGATATTGGACCTGGGCGATGCCAGTCGCCTGCTTGGGCACACGGATAAACGGATAACCGAGACGGTTTATAGACGTGTTGGTGAGATCGTAAAGCCAACCCGTTGATAGAGGATCTGACAGTAGTTGCGGAAAGCGTCTTAAACGATGCGGAAACTGTTAGTTTAAAACCCTGTCCAATTATCGAACGCCAGAAACACAAAAGCCCCGCAATCGCGGGGCTTTCGTATGAATCTTGGCGGGAAACCAGGGATTCGAACCCTGGGAACGCTATTAACGTTCGCCGGTTTTCAAGACCGGTGCATTCAACCACTCTGCCAATTTCCCTTGTGCAACACAGGATTATAGTAGTCCATCCTGTCTCAGCGGGCGCCATAATACCCGAATGAAACACACTGTCAAACTCTCTGCATAGCTTGTTACAGAGCGTCTGTTATGATCTTTGCGACTGAACGTTTCAAAACTGAAGGAGTGTCGCCATGCGCGAACAGGATTACGCAGTTAATAGCAACGTGCAGGCTGAGCAGCTAGAGGTTAGCCGCGTCCTGCGCAATACATACGGCCTGCTCGCCCTCACCCTCTCATTTAGCGGCGTGATGGCGTATGTGGCGCAGCAGATGCGTGTCGGTTACCCGAATATCTTCGTGGTGTTGATCGGCTTCTACGGCCTGTTTTTCCTCACCAACAAGCTGCGCGACTCGGCCTGGGGCCTGGTGTCGGCGTTTGCCCTGACCGGTTTCATGGGGTTCCTGCTGGGCCCGATCCTTAACCGTTACCTGGGCATGCAGGGCGGCGCGGAAGTGGTCAGCTCGGCGTTTGCCATGACGGCATTGGTGTTTGGTGGCCTGTCGGCTTATGTACTGATCTCCCGTAAGGACATGAGCTTCCTCGGCGGCTTCATCACGGCTGGCTTCTTCGTGTTGCTGGCAGCCGTGTTGGCGAGCATGTTCTTCCAGATCAGCGGCCTGCAGTTGGCGATCAGCGCCGGTTTCGTGCTGTTTTCCTCGGTCTGCATTCTGTTCCAGACCAGTGCCATCATTCATGGCGGCGAGCGCAACTACATCATGGCGACCATCAGCCTGTATGTATCGATCTACAACCTGTTTGTCAGCCTGTTGCAAATCTTCGGCATCATGAGCCGCGACGACTGATCCCAGCCTTATCAAAAAGCCCGCTTCGGCGGGCTTTTTGTTACCTGCGGCTTTATCATTGGCAAAGGTTTACCTACAGAGTGTTCCATGAAGTTCGCAATTGCGCTGTTTTCCGCCGCCCATGCGCCCTCCTCGCGCCGTGCCCTGCTGTTTGCGCAGGCTGCACTGGCCGGCGGGCATGAGATTGTGCGGCTGTTTTTCTATCAGGATGGCGTCTACAGCGCCGCCAATTCGGTGGTCACGCCGCAGGACGAGCAGGATATCGCCCAACAATGGCGCGCCCTGGTCAGCGAGCATCAACTCGATGGCGTGGTATGCATCGCTGCCGCGTTACGGCGCGGTGTGCTCAACGGCGAGGAGGCCGCGCGCTACCAGCGCAGTGCGGTGAACCTCGATGCGCCCTGGGCGTTGTCAGGCCTTGGGCAATTGCACGATGCAATCCAGGACGCCGACCGTCTGATCTGCTTTGGAGGGCCATGAAATGTCCAGATCCTTGCTGGTAATCAGTCGCCAGGCGCCGTGGTCCGGGCCCAGTGCGCGGGAAGCGCTGGATGTGGTACTGGCCGGTGGCGCATTCGACTTGCCGATTGGGCTGCTGTTTCTGGATGACGGGGTATTTCAACTGGCCCCCGCACAGAATGCCAAAGCGGTGCAGCAGAAGGATGTGACTGCCAACCTGCAGGCACTCTCGCTGTTCGGCATCGATGAGGTATTCGCATGCAGCCACAGCCTGGCCGAGCGTGGATTGGCCGTCCCTGACAACGCGCAGCCACTGAGCAGCGAGCAGATTTCCCAGATGATTGACCGTTACGATCAGGTGATGACCCTCTGATGTCGACCTTGCATGTATTGTCCCACTCCCCTTTTTCCGACAGCAGACTAGACAGTTGCCTACGCCTGTGTGGCGCACAAGACGCGATCCTGCTGTGCGGCGATGCAACCTATGCCCTGCAAGCCGGTAGCGCGCCCTTCAAGGCCCTGGAAGGCAAGGCCTTATCCATCTTCGTGCTTGTCGAAGACGCCCAGGCCCGCGGCCTGTCGTTGCCGGACTGGGCCAAGAGTGTCGACTACCCGGGTTTTGTGCAGTTGTCGATCGACCATGACAAGGTCAACAGCTGGCTATGAACACTCTGACCGTAGGCGCGCGCACCCTGGAGCTGGACAAGGACGGTTACCTGGTTGACCTCAATGCCTGGTCCACCGAGGTGGCCAACGCCCTGGCAAGCGCCGAAGATCTGGAATTGACCGACGAACACTGGGAAATCCTCGAACTGCTCAGGGTTTTTTACCAGGAGTTCCAGTTATCACCGGCCACCCGCCCGCTGATCAAGTACACCGCCTTGAAGCTGGGCCCGGAAAAGGGCAACAGCCTGCACCTCAACCGACTGTTCAAAGGCACTCCCGCCAAACTTGCCGCCAAGCTGGCGGGCCTGCCCAGACCGACGAATTGCTTATGACCGACTTTGCCCCGCTGATCACCGAAACTCCCGCCGAACATCCCTTTGCGCCGTTTGTGCGCATCCTCGGCAAAGGCAAGCGCGGTGCCCGCAGCCTGACGCGCGAAGAAGCGCGGGAAGCCATGGGCATGCTGCTCGACGAAAAGGTTGAGGAGTCCCAGCTCGGCGCGTTCCTGATGCTGCTGCGCCACAAGGAAGAAAGCCCCGAGGAACTCGCCGGTTTCACCGAGGCCCTGCGCGAACGCCTGAACCCGCCGGCGCTGCAGGTGGATGTCGATTGGCCTACCTACGCCGGAAAAAAACGCCACCTGCCGTGGTACCTGCTGGCCGCCAAGTGCCTGGCGCAGAACGGCGTGCGAATTTTCATGCATGGCGGCGGCGCCCACACGGCGGGCCGGCTGTACACCGAACAGTTGCTGGGTGAATTGCAGATTCCACTGTGCCGCAACTGGCAACAGGTCGAGACCGCCCTTGCGCAAGGCAACCTGGCGTTTATGCCCCTGGGTGACTGGGCCCCGCAACTGCAACGCATGATTGACCTGCGCAACATCCTTGGCCTGCGCTCACCTATCCATTCCCTGGCGCGCATCCTCAACCCGCTGGGCGCACGCTGCGGCCTGCAAAGCATCTTCCATCCCGGTTACCAGGGCGTACATCGCGATGCCAGTGGCCTGCTGGGTGACAACACCATTGTGATCAAGGGCGATGGCGGCGAGATCGAGATCAATCCCGACTCCGCCAGCCACTTATATGGCACCACCGGTGGCGCAAGCTGGGATGAGGAGTGGCCTGCCCTCTCTGCCCAGCGCCACGTCAAGCCGGCCAGCCTCGACCCCGGGCATTTGAAGGCCCTGTGGCGCGGTGAAGTGCAGGACAGCTACCCGCAGTTGGCGCTGATCGCAACCATGGCCCTGGCCCTGCGCGGCCTTGGACACCCACGGGAACAGGCGTTCGAACTGGCCCAGCAGTATTGGGATGCGCGGGACAAATCGATTTAATCGATCATTAACCCCGAGCCTTTGCGCTATTTGTTCGAACCCAGACGATTAGACTGCACTCCAACGCTTAATAGCCAAGGAGTCAGTCATGGGTTTGCTGATTGAAGGACACTGGCATGACCAGTGGTACGAAAGTAGCGCAGATGGCGCCTTCCAACGGGAACAGGCGCAACGCCGGCACTGGGTCACCGCAGATGGCCAAGCTGGCCCAAGCGGCGACAGCGGCTTCAAAGCCGAAGCCGGCCGCTACCACCTCTATGTCTCCCTCGCCTGCCCCTGGGCGCACCGCACCCTGATCCTGCGCAAGCTCAAGGGTTTGGAAAGCCTGATCGACGTGTCGGTGGTCAGTTGGCTGATGCTGGAAAACGGCTGGACCTTCGATAAGGCCCATGGCTCTACCGGCGACAGGCTCGACGACTTTGCTTTCATGCACCAGCGCTATACCGCCGATACCGCCGACTACACCGGGCGCGTCACGGTGCCGGTGCTGTGGGACAAGCAGCTCAATCGCATCGTCAGCAATGAGTCGGCGGAGATCATCCGCATGTTCAACAGCGCGTTCGACGGGCTGACCGGCAACACCCTGGACTTCTACCCTGAGCCGCTACGCCCGACCATCGATGCGTTGAACGAGCGGATCTATCCTGCGGTAAACAACGGCGTGTACCGCGCAGGCTTTGCCACTTCGCAGCAGGCGTACGAAAACGCGTTTGATGATGTGTTTGCCGAACTGGATCACCTGGAACAGCACCTGGCCAAGCATCGCTACCTGGCGGGTGAATACCTGACCGAGGCCGATGTGCGGCTGTTTACCACGCTGATTCGTTTTGACGCGGTGTATTACAGCCACTTCAAATGCAACCTACGGCGGATTGCGGATTATCCGAATCTGTCGAATTGGCTACGGGAACTGTATCAATGGCCGGGCGTGGCCGAGACGGTGGATTTTGCCCACATCAAGGGGCATTACTATGCCAGCCACCGGACGATCAACCCCACAGGGATTGTGCCGAAGGGGCCATTGCAGGCGTTTGATAGCAAACATGACCGACAGAACATGAGCAGCAAGGGCGTCTGGAGCTAAAGCAAAAACTGTAGGAGCGAGCTTGCTCGCGAAGATCGTCAACGATAACGCTGGCATTCTGGAGGAACGCGGCGCAGTTGAGTTCTTCGCGAGCAAGCTCGCTCCTACAATGGATGTGAGTGCCGGTTATCACACCTGGGACTGAGCGCCTTCAAACCACTTCAACTTCTCACGCAACACCACTACTTCTCCTACGATCACCAGCGTCGGCGCATGCACTTCATGCTCCGCCACCAAGCGCGGCAGGTCGGCCAGGGTGCCCGTAAACACGCGCTGGTTCGACGTGGTGCCTTGCTGGATCAGCGCAGCCGGGGTATCCGCCGAGCGGCCGTGGCGGATCAGTTGCTCGCAGATGATCGGCAAGCCAATCAAGCCCATATAGAACACCAACGTCTGCGACGGCCCCACCAGGTCATTCCAGGGCAAATCCGAGGTCCCATTTTTCAGGTGCCCCGTGATGAAACGCACCGATTGCGCATAATCACGGTGGGTCAAGGGAATGCCGGCGTAAGCTGCACAACCGCTGGCAGCGGTAATCCCCGGCACCACCTGGAACGGGATGCCATTAGCCGCCAGCTCCTCGATCTCTTCACCGCCACGCCCGAAAATAAACGGATCGCCGCCCTTGAGGCGCAGCACGCGCTTGCCCTGCTTGGCCAGTTTCACCAATTGCTGGTTGATCTGCTCTTGCGGCACCGCGTGATCGGCGCGGCGCTTACCGACGTACACGCGCTCGGCATCGCGCCGGCACAACTCAAGAATCGCTGGTGCCACCAGGCGGTCATATAGCACCACATCGGCCTGCTGCATCAAGCGCAGGGCGCGAAAGGTCAGGAGGTCCGGATCACCGGGGCCCGCACCGACCAAATACACTTCACCAGGCGCATGGGGCGGCTTGCCATTGACCTTCTCCACCAGCAAACGCTCGGCCTCATCGCCTTGCCCAGCCAGTTGCCGATCGGCAATCGGCCCTTGGAAAACCTCTTCCCAGAAAGCCCGGCGTTGTTGTACATCCGGATACAAACCTTTGACCTGCGCCCGAAAGCGCGCGGCCAGCCCGGCCAATTGGCCGTAGGTGGACGGAATCCAGGTTTCCAGCTTGGCCCGGATCAAGCGCGCCAAGACCGGTGCGTCACCGCCACTGGACACCGCAATCACCAAGGGCGAGCGGTCGACAATCGCCGGGAAGATCACACTGCACAAGGCCGGAGCGTCCACCACATTGACCGGCACGCACCGGCGCCGGGCATCGCTGGACACTTGCGCATTCAGCGGCTCGTCGTCGGTTGCCGCGATGATCAGGGTGCAGCCATCAAGGTCTGCCTCCTGGTAACCACGCACAATCAGTTCACCGCCACTGCCCTGCACCAGTTCACGCAACTGGTCTTCGATCAAGGGAGCAACCACCCGCAGTAACGCGCCGGCGTCGGCCAGTAGCCGGGACTTGCGCAAGGCAATCTCCCCGCCACCGACGACCAACACACGGCTGCCGCGCAGGTTATGAAACAGCGGCAGAAATTCCATTTAGCCGATGACCTCAACGCCCGCCATGTACGGCTTGAGCACTTCAGGCACGCGGATCGAACCGTCAGCTTGCTGGTAGTTTTCCAACACCGCGACCAGGGTACGGCCTACGGCCAGGCCCGAACCGTTGAGGGTATGGACCAATTCCGGCTTGCCGGTTTCCGGGTTACGGAAACGCGCCTGCATGCGCCGGGCCTGGAAATCACCGCAGTTGGAGCACGAGGAAATCTCACGGTATTTGTCCTGGCTCGGCACCCATACTTCCAGGTCGTAGGTCTTCACCGCGCTGAACCCCATATCGCCAGTACACAGCGCCAATACGCGGTACGGCAACTCCAGCAGTTGCAGGACGCGCTCGGCGTTGGCAGTCAGGCCTTCCAGGGCTTCCATGGAGGTCGACGGTTCGACGACTTGCACCATCTCGACCTTGTCGAACTGGTGCTGGCGGATCATGCCGCGGGTGTCTCGGCCCGATGCGCCGGCTTCACTGCGAAAGCACGGGCTGTGGGCAACGAACTTGATCGGCAGTTGCTTGGCGTCGAGGATCTCGCCGGCCACGATGTTGGTCAGCGACACTTCGGCGGTCGGGATCAGGTACAGATCGGCTTCACCATCGCGGCTGATCTTGAACAGGTCTTCCTCGAACTTCGGCAACTGGCTGGTGCCCATCAGTGCCGGCGCCTGCACCAGGTACGGGGTGTAAGCCTCTTCGTAACCGTGTTCGCCCGTGTGCAGGTTGATCATGAACTGCGCCAGGGCACGGTGCATGCGCGCGATCGGGCCGCGCAGCAAGGCAAAGCGCGCACCGGACATTTTGGCGGCGGTTTCAAAATCCAGGCCACCGGTCAGCTCGCCCAGGGCGACGTGGTCCTTGATCTCGAAATCAAAGGTTTTTGGCGTGCCCCAGCGGCGCACTTCGACGTTGCCGTCTTCATCTTCGCCAACCGGCACCGACTCGTGCGGCAGGTTGGGAATGCCCAGCAGGATCGAATCCAGCTCGGACTGAATCTTGTCCAGCTCGACTTTGCCGTCGGACAGCTCGCTGCCCATGCGCTCGACGTCCGCCATCAACGGCGCGATGTCTTCACCACGCTGCTTGGCCTGACCGATGGATTTGGAACGTGCATTACGCTCAGCCTGCAGTGCTTCGGTGCGGGTCTGGACGGTCTTGCGCTGTTCTTCCAGCGCTTCGATGCGCGCAACATCCAGGGCAAAGCCACGGGATGCCAGGCGGTCCGCTACGTCCTGAAGGTTGCTACGTAACAGTTTGGAATCGAGCATGTCGGTCTCTCGTTTATCAAAGTTTGGTCAAGGACAGGCCAGCCCAGGTGGCAAGCAGCCCGCCGAATACACTGATGGCCACATAGCTTAATGCCAGCGGCACTTGCCCGCTTTCCAGCAGGCGCACGGTATCCAGTGAAAAGGATGAAAAGGTAGTCAGGCCGCCAAGGAAGCCCACCATCAACCCGGCGCGCACCTCAACAGGCACCTCCGGGCGTAACAGAAACAGGCCGTACAACACGCCGATCAGCAGGCAGCCCACGATATTAACGGCCAGCGTCGCGCTATAGAAGTGTTTCGGCCAATTGGCGTTGATCCAATTGCCGGTGGCAAAGCGCAACAAAGTACCGGCCACACCGCCAACGGAGACTGCAACGACCAAGGGAATCATGGTTTTCTCCGCTGTTTAGGGCTCAAGCGATCAAGTTGCGCCAGGTGATTGAGCTTTTCTCCGATCTTCAGCTCCAGGCCACGGGGCACCGGCTGGTAGAAAGGTTGCGGCTCCAGATCGTCGGGAAAGTAGTCTTCACCGGCTGCATAGGCATCCGGCTCATCGTGGGCGTAACGGTATTCGTCGCCATAACCCAATTGTTTCATCAGCTTGGTGGGCGCGTTGCGCAGGTGCAGCGGGACCTCCAGCGAGCCGTGCTCGGCCGCTGCACGCAATGCCGACTTGAAGCCCATGTACACCGCATTGCTTTTCGGCGCACAGGCCAGGTAGGTGATGGCCTGTGCCACCGCCAACTCACCTTCCGGGCTGCCCAGGCGCTCCTGGACCTCCCATGCCGCCAGGCACAGGCTCAGGGCGCGGGGATCGGCGTTGCCGATGTCCTCGCTGGCCATGCGCACCACGCGCCGGGCCAGGTACAGTGGATCGCAACCGCCGTCGATCATGCGTGCAAACCAATACAACGCGCCGTCCGGGTTGGAGCCGCGTACAGATTTGTGCAACGCGGAAATCTGGTCGTAAAGGCTTCGCCGCCCTTGTCGAAGCGCCGCCGGGTATCACCCAGCAGGCTTTGCAGCAGGTCGACGCCAATCTCACTGTTGTCTTCGGCCAGGTCAGAGGCGTTCTCCAGCAGGTTGAGGAAACGTCGACCGTCACCGTCAGCCGCCGCCAGCAGAATCTTGAACCCCTCCTCCCCCCAGGCTCAAATGGCGTTTGCCCAGCCCCTTGTCCTCGCCCAGCGCCCGCTGCAACAGCTTCTGCATTGCGGCTTCATCGAGGCTCTTGAGCACATACACTCGCGCCCGCGAGAGCAAGGCGTTGTTCAGTTCAAACGAGGGGTTTTTCCGTGGTGGCGCCGATGAAAATCAGCGTGCCGTCTTCCACGTAAGGCAGGAATGCATCCTGCTGGGATTTGTTGAAGCGATGTACTTCGTCGACAAACAGGATGGTGCGCCGGCCGTACTGCCCGGCCTGCTGCTTGGCAACCTCCACTGCCTGGCGGATCTCTTTGACCCCGGCCAACACCGCCGAGACCGTTTCAAAGTGTGCATCCGAGACTTTCGCCAACAGCCGCGCCAGGGTGGTCTTGCCCACGCCCGGCGGGCCCCAGAAAATCATCGAGTGCAGGGCACCCTGCTCCAGGGCCTCGCGCAGGGGCTTGCCGCGAGCCAGCAAGTGCTCTTGCCCGACATACTCATCCAGATTGGTCGAGCGCAAACGCGCTGCCAAAGGCTGGGCAATCGGGTCACTTCGAAACAGGTCCATGGGCAGCGATTTACTCCTGGATCACATCGGCACCCTTGGGGATGTCGAACTTGAACGTCGAGGCTGGAACAGGCTCATTGGCCTTGACCCCGGTGAACAGGATATTGGTGCGCTGGCCGACACTGTCGACCAGTTGCATATCGTTGATCACGCCGTTGCGGAACGACAAGCGCAGGCTGTCGAACAACGTGTCCTTGGACTTGGGCTTGAGGGTGAAATCGATCACGTTGCTCTGTTGCTTGGAGGTGATCTCGAAACTCTCGCTGATCTGCGACACATCACCGGACAGCAACAAGGCCGGGGGTCTGGCTCAGGCGCGGGTCGAGGGTCTTGATGGTCGCCTGCTCCAGGTCCGGGTCCCACAGCGTGACTTTCTTGCCATCAGAAACGATGGTCTGCTCGTTGGGTGCATCGGTTTTCCAGAAAAACAGGCCTGGGCGCTGCACCGCCATTTCACCGGCCGTTTCCTGCAACTGCGTGCCGCCGCCGTCCAGGGTCAACTGGGAGAAGCGCGCGGTCAGGGTCTTGGATTTGTCCAGCAGGTTGGTCAGGCTCGCGACGGATGCCTGGTCAGCGTGGGCCGAAAACGCGGTCAAGGCCAATGCCGGCAACAACAGCATGCGGATAAGACGCATGGGAGTCCTCATAGAATGATGTGAAAGGCGCGCCGCGTGCTGCCACGCGGCACGAGGTCAGTCGCGCATCGGCCCTGGCGCGATCACTTCGCGCGAGCCGTTGGTGTTCATGGCCGTGACGACGCCGGCCATTTCCATGGATTCGATCATACGCGCGGCGCGGTTGTAGCCGATCTTCAGTTTACGTTGCACCGCAGAGATCGAGGCGCGACGGCTTTCCAGCACGAACGCCACCGCTTCGTCGTACAGCGCATCGGTCTCGGCATCATCGTCGCCGCCACCGCTGCCGCCATCGAAGCCGCTGCCGGCCTCCTCGACACCCGCCAGGATATCGTCGTTGTATTCCGGCGCGCCACGCAGTTTCCACGCCTCGACCACGCGGTGCACCTCGTCATCGGAAACGAAGGCGCCGTGAACGCGGATCGGCAGGCTGGTGCCGGGTGGCATGTAGAGCATGTCACCATGGCCCAGCAGTTGCTCGGCGCCGCCCTGGTCGATGATGGTCCGCGAGTCGATCTTGCTCGACACCTGGAACGCCATCCGGGTCGGAATGTTGGCCTTGATCAGGCCGGTGATCACATCCACCGACGGCCGCTGGGTCGCGAGGATCAGGTGGATCCCCGCCGCACGGGCCTTCTGCGCGATACGGGCGATCAGCTCTTCGACCTTCTTGCCGACGATCATCATCATGTCGGCAAATTCATCGACCACCACGACGATGGTCGGCAGCTTGGTCAGCAGCGGCGCTTCATCGTGAATGCTTTCACGCTTGTACAGCGGGTCGGTCAGCGGCGTACCGGCGTCCTGGGCTTCCTTGACCTTGGCGTTGAAGCCGGACAGGTTACGCACGCCCATCTTCGCCATCAGCTTGTAGCGCCGCTCCATCTCGGCAACGCTCCAGCGCAGGGCATTGGCGGCGTCCTTCATGTCGGTTACCACTGGGCACAGCAGGTGCGGAATGCCTTCGTAGATCGACAGCTCCAGCATCTTGGGGTCGATCATGATCAGCTTGGCGTCTTCCGGGCCGGACTTGAACAGGATCGACAGGATCATCGCGTTCACACCTACCGACTTACCGGAACCGGTAGTACCGGCCACCAGCAGGTGAGGCATTTTCGCAAGGTCGGTGATCACCGGCTTGCCGCCAATGTCGTGACCCAGGGCCAGGGTGACCGGCGACTTGAAGTTGTCGTATTCCGGGGTCGACAACACTTCGGAGAAGCGCACGATCTGGCGGTCTTCGTTGGGAATCTCGATGCCCACGGTGGTCTTGCCGGGGATCACTTCCACCACGCGCACGCTGGTCACGGCCAGGGAGCGCGCAAGGTCTTTGGCCAGGTTGGAGATACGGCTGACCTTGACCCCCGCGGCCGGCTGGATTTCGTAACGGGTAATCACCGGGCCTGGGTGGATCGAGTCCACCGACACTTCGACGCCAAACTCCTTGAGCTTGATTTCCAGCAGATGGCCGACGGCCGCCAGGGATTCCGGGGAATAGTTGAGTTGTTTCTTTTCCGCCGGGTCAAGGATCGAGATCGGCGGCAAGGTGCCTTCGACGGCGCTGTCGATAAACAGCGGCGCCTGTTTTTCCTTCTGCACACGATGACTTGGCTCGGGCGCCTTGACCGGTGCGGGAGCGATGACCGGCGGCACTTGTTTCTCGCGATCAGACATGTGCTTGGTCAGGGCCTGCTCGCGTTCGATCAGGCGTTCCTTGACCTTGGCCTGCTCACGGCGATCCGGCGTACTCGGAGCCACCACTTCGTTGACCCGGGTATCGACTTCACGCAATTGCGCAACCATGCGCTTGCGGTCAACGCGGGCCGCCCACCAGCGGTTCGCGGCGCCCTGGAACAGCTCGAACAGGTCGAGGGTGATCTTGCCGGTCACATCCATGACCTTGAACCACGACAAATCGGTAAATACCGTCAGGCCAAACAGGAACAGGGCGATGAACATCAGCGTGCTGCCCTGGATATTCAGGGTCTTGCGGGCCAGGTCACCCAGGCTTTCGCCCAGGGCGCCGCCCGCACCCGCCGGCAGGCCGGTCGGTGCATGGAAATGGATATGGGCCAGCGCCGCGCCCGACAACACCAAAAACACCAGGCCGATCAGGCGCCAGGAGAACAGCCAGCCGCTCCACTGCCACGGCTCATGACGCTGACGGAAGATCTGCCAGGTCTTGATCGCCAGCAGCAACGGGAAGATATAGGCGAAATAACCGAGGATCATGAACAGGATATCGGCGCTGTAGGAGCCCACAGGCCCGCCGAAGTTCTGTACATCGTCGATCTTGCTGTTGTGACTCCAGCCCGGGTCGTCCTTGCCGTAGGTCAGCAAGGCCATCATCAGGAACAGGCATAGAGCACCGATGGCAATCAGCGCGCCTTCCTTGAGCCGATAGTGCAGGTGCTGGCGCCAAGCCGGTACTACTGCTGTTTTGGGTGCTGCGGCGGATTTCTTCAAAACGGGTCTTTTCCTGCGCCTTAAGCGCGTCCAACAGTTGAATGACTATAAAAATACTGCCCAACCCGGGCAGGTGAAAAGTGAACGAGCGTCGTCAAGCGTCCTTTAACACTCTGTGACTCCGTCATGAACAGGCGTTAACGCCGGCCCACAAGGACATAGTGCCGCCATTGTACGGGTTTGTGTGCCCGTTGCCACGCTGCCGGCCTCGCTCCTGAAGCATACACAAGCGCATTGCCCATACGTTTCAATTTGAGCATGCATTGTCTTTACTGACAAAGGCTTATGAGCTGTTTTTATCAGACTGGACAAGCTTTACCCAGCATTCCCGCCCAACGGATGGCGACATGACGCGATTACGACCGCATCACCGCTATAGAGTTGCAGAAACACTCGCTCACGCATCCGGGCACTGATTGCGCGATCGGGCTGGCCGAGTGGCGCCGGGTCGACAATAATCACTGCCTACGCGGCGGGCCTTGGCCTGTCACCGCCCTCCCCTTCCGTAAGCCTGACTACCCATGCTCACCTGGTTGCAACGCAACACCCTGACTTTTCCACCGCTGGCCAAAGCCATGCGTGAACCCAACGGCCTGCTGGCTGCCGGTGGCGACCTGTCTGCTGACCGCCTGGTCCAGGCCTATCGTCATGGCTGCTTCCCCTGGTTCTCGGAAGGCCAGCCCATCCTGTGGTGGTCGCCAGACCCGCGCACCGTGTTGTTCCCCGCTGAGCTGCACGTATCACGCAGCCTCGCCAAGATGCTGCGTCAGCAACGCTACGAGGTGACCTTCGACCAGGACTTCGCCGCCGTCATCCAGGCCTGTGCTGCACCTCGCAGCTATGCAGACGGCACCTGGATCACCGACGCCATGCAGAACGCCTACCTGCAACTGCACCAACGGGGCTATGCCCATTCTGTCGAGGTGTGGGACCAGGGCAAGCTGGTTGGCGGTCTGTACGGCCTGGCCATGGGCCAGTTGTTCTTTGGCGAATCGATGTTCAGCCGCGCAGACAACGCCTCGAAATTCGGCTTTGTCACGCTCGTCAGGCAATTGCAGGCCTGGGGCTTTGTACTGATCGATTGCCAGATGCCCACCGATCACCTGCACAGCCTCGGCGCCCGCGCCATCCCCCGCAGCGACTTTGCCGGTTACCTGCGCGACCATCTTGATCAAGCCAGCAGTGGGCCGTGGGTTTCTTAGGCGACATGCGCACACCTGGCTTACACTTATTTCAAAGCTTATCCGAGGGTTGATCATGACCGAGTTGGCGCGCTTGAAGTTTTATGCCACTCAACCCCACTCTTGCAGCTACCTGCCCGAGGAACAGGCGACGACGCTATTCCTCGACCCCAGCCAGCCGATGGACGTGCATGTGTATGCCGATCTGTCAGAGATGGGCTTTCGGCGCAGTGGCGACCACCTGTATCGGCCGCACTGCCAGAACTGCAATGCTTGCGTGCCGGCACGCATACCTGTGGCGCAGTTTTTAGCGGACCGCAATCAAAAACGCATCCTCAAACGTAATGCCGACCTGATCGTGACCCCAGCCAAGCCGGGTTTCAGCGAGGAGTACTTTGATCTTTACCAGCGCTACATCGAACAGCGCCACGCCGACGGCGACATGTTCCCACCCAGTCGCGACCAGTTTTCCACGTTCCTGGTACGCGATCTGCCGTTCTCGCGCTTCTACGAGTTCCGGCTTGAAGGAAGGCTGCTGGCGGTCGCGGTCACCGACCTGCTACCCAATGGTTTGTCGGCGGTCTACACCTTTTACGAGCCCGCCGAAGAGCGCCGCAGCCTCGGACGCTTCGCCATCTTGTGGCAGATCAGTGAAGCATCCAGGCAAAACCTGGAGGCGGTGTACCTCGGATACTGGATCAAAAACTGCAAAAAGATGAACTACAAGACCCAATATCGGCCCATTGAGCTGCTAATTAATCAAAGATGGGTCACGCTTAACTAGAACCCCTTGGCTTAAACACCCTTTTTCGGGCACAATGCACGCCGCTTTTGCCTGGCGCAGTTGCACCGGGCCATTCACTGGATACCGAGGGCTTTACTGCATGTCGAAAGAAGACAGCTTCGAAATGGAAGGCACTGTCGTCGACACCCTGCCCAACACCATGTTTCGTGTGGAGTTGGAAAATGGGCACGTCGTAACCGCGCATATCTCCGGCAAGATGCGCAAGAACTACATTCGTATTCTTACCGGTGACAAAGTGCGCGTCGAGCTGACGCCCTATGACTTGAGCAAAGGGCGCATCACTTACCGCGCTCGCTAAACAAGTCAATACAAGACGCCCGGTTATGCCGGGCGTTTTTGTGTGCGTGGGTTTTATAGAGGTCGCAAAACAACTGTAGGAGCGAGCTTGCTCGCGAAGAACCCCAGGACAACGCACCGAATCAGGAAGCATGCGTTATCGTTGGCGATCTTCGCGAGCAAGCTCGCTCCTACAGGTTTACAGCGGTCAGGCCATTTCGGCCGTGGTCTCGAACTCGAAGGTCAGCTCGCCATCCTTCAGGTCGATATGCACCACGCCACCATGGTCGGAGAGCTCGCCAAACAGGATCTCTTCGGCCAGCGGCCGCTTGATCTTGTCCTGGATCAGGCGCGCCATTGGGCGGGCGCCCATTGCCGCGTCGTAGCCACCCTCGGCGATCCAACTGCGTGCCGCTTCCGTCACCTCCAGCTGTACGCGCTTGTCTTCCAACTGCGCCTGAAGCTCGGTAAGGAACTTGTCCACCACGCTCTTGATAACCTCATGACTAAGGCGACCAAACTGGATAATGGTGTCCAGACGGTTACGGAATTCCGGCGTGAAGCTCTTCTTGATCACTTCCATGGCGTCGGAAGAGTGATCCTGATGAGTAAAGCCAATGGAAGCCCGCGCAGCCGTCTCGGCACCCGCGTTGGTGGTCATGATCACGATCACGTTGCGAAAGTCCGCCTTGCGCCCGTTGTTGTCGGTCAGGGTCCCGTGATCCATGACCTGCAGCAGCAGGTTGAAGACTTCCGGGTGGGCCTTTTCGATTTCATCGAGCAGCAATACGCAGTGAGGCTGCTTGGTGATCGCCTCGGTCAACAGGCCGCCCTGGTCGAAGCCGACATAACCCGGAGGTGCACCGATCAGGCGCGACACGGTGTGCCGCTCCATGTATTCGGACATGTCGAACCGCACCAGCTCAATGCCCATGGCCTTGGCCAACTGCCGCGCAGCTTCGGTCTTGCCGACGCCGGTAGGACCGGCGAACAAGAACGAACCCACCGGTTTGTCCGGCGACTTGAGGCCGGCCCGGGACAGCTTGATCGCCGTCGACAGCGAATCAATCGCCGCATCCTGACCAAACACCGTCAACTTGAGGTCGCGCTCCAGGTTACGCAGCAGCTCCTTGTCGGAACTGGTGACGTGTTTTGGCGGAATACGCGCGATTTTCGCCACGATATCCTCGACCTGAGCCACTTCGATGCGCTTCACACGCTTCTCTACCGGCTGCAGGCGCTGGTAGGCCCCTGCTTCGTCGATCACGTCGATGGCCTTGTCCGGCATATGCCGGTCATTGATATAGCGCGACGCCAGCTCAGCGGCCGCACGCAGCGCCTCATCACTGTATTCGATGCCGTGGTGCGCTTCGAAACGGCCTTTGAGCCCACGCAGGATACCAATGGTGTCCTCCACCGATGGCTCGGACACGTCGACCTTCTGGAAGCGACGCGCCAGGGCGCGGTCTTTTTCGAAGATCCCACGAAACTCCTGGAACGTAGTCGAGCCGATGCAGCGGATATCACCGGAAGACAGCAGCGGCTTGAGCAGGTTGGACGCGTCCATCACCCCACCGGAAGCCGCACCGGCGCCAATGATGGTGTGGATTTCATCAATGAACAGGATCGCCTGGGGACGCTTTTTCAGCTCGCCAAGCAACGCCTTGAAACGCTTCTCGAAGTCGCCACGGTACTTGGTCCCGGCGAGCAGCGCCCCCAGGTCAAGGGAGTAGACGACACTGTTGGCCAGCAGGTCAGGCACCTGGTTGTCCACAATGCGCTTGGCCAGGCCTTCGGCAATCGCGGTCTTACCCACGCCAGCCTCACCCACCAGCAGCGGGTTGTTCTTGCGACGACGAGCCAGGATCTGCGCAACACGCTCAACTTCCATCTCGCGCCCAACCAGCGGATCGATCCGCCCCTGGCGCGCCAACTCATTGAGATTGCTGGCATAGGCATCCAGCGGGTTGCTTGAAGAAGAAGACTCACCACCCTCTTCGTCCTGCATATCCTGCTCACCCTCGGAGTGATCGCCATGCCCTGGCACTTTCGAGATGCCATGGGCGATGTAGTTGACGACATCAATGCGGGCAACGCTCTGCTGCTTGAGCAGGAACACCGCCTGGCTTTCCTGCTCGCTGAAGATGGCAACCAATACATTGGCGCCCGTCACTTCACGCTTGCCGGAGCTCTGCACATGGAAGACGGCACGCTGCAACACCCGCTGAAAGCCCAGGGTTGGCTGGGTCTCACGGTCCTCGTCATGCACGGGGATCAGTGGCGTGGTGGAGTCAATAAACTCTTGCAGATCATGCTTGAGCTTGTCGAGGTTGGCGCCGCACGCACGCAGAACGGTGGCGGCAGCTTCGTTATCCAAAAGTGCCAGCAGCAGGTGCTCGACGGTCATGAATTCATGACGCTTCGAACGGGCCTCCTTGAAGGCAAGATTGAGGGTGACTTCGAGCTCGCGGTTTAACATAGCTTCACCTCATACCCAAGTGGTCGGAGTTAACCGTCCTTCTCGATTTCACAGAGTAGCGGATGCTGGCTTTCCCTGGCGTACTGGTTGACCTGCATAGCCTTGGTCTCGGCGATGTCGCGGGTAAACACTCCACATACTGCCCGTCCTTCTGTATGAACGGCCAGCATTACCTTGGTCGCCAACTCGCGGTTCAGATTAAAAAACACCTCGAGTACTTCGACGACGAAATCCATCGGCGTGTAGTCATCATTGAACAAAACCACCTTGTACATCGGCGGCGCCTGTAAAGCAGGCTTGGCCTCCTGAACAGCGATGCCTGCAGAACCGTCATCGTCTTCGAGATGATCCGGGCGATCCTGATTGAATGTTAGTCGAATCTGGCTGAATGCATGCATGGAAAGAAAGGTTCGTCTGTTGTGCATTTACAGTGATGGGGGCGACCTGTCAGAAATTCAACTCCGACCGACTGGCCGCCTTGACTATCGGCAAAACGGTGTTACAACCAATAGAACCCACAGTGGGTAAAAAAGGTCCGCGCAGTCAACCTTATTTATTCGGGTTAGGACGGATAAACTGGATGATACTCCAGTGATGGAGTCTGGTGCAGAGGGATATGGGTATGTCTGGCAGCAAGATCAGTGGCAAGGTCAAATGGTTCAACAATGCCAAGGGGTACGGCTTCATTATCGAAGACGGTAAGGATGAAGACCTTTTTGCGCATTACTCAGCAATTACCATGGAGGGTTACAAAACGCTGAAAGCGGGCCAAGCAGTGTTCTTTGAGATTACCCAGGGACCCAAGGGGCTGCATGCTACCAACATCCACGCAGCGTGTGCCGCCGCCCCTGGAAAGCCCCACGAAGACAAGCACGACAAGACAGCTAAATCCGCTCATTCCAAAAAGGAACAAACGGCCTGATCCGCCACTGAGCAGATACAGCACATAAAAAAACGGCCACCCTGAGTCATCAGGATGGCCGTTTTTTATAGCCTTCGACTTACATATGCGAAATCAACGCATCGCCAAAGCCCGAAGACGACACCAGCTTGGCGCCGTCCATCAGGCGCTCGAAGTCATAGGTCACGGTCTTGGCCGAAATCGCCCCGTTGGTGCCCTTGATAATCAAGTCGGCCGCCTCGGTCCAGCCCATATGACGCAGCATCATTTCCGCCGACAGGATCAGCGAACCTGGGTTGACCTGGTCCTTACCCGCATATTTCGGCGCTGTCCCGTGGGTAGCTTCAAACATCGCCACGGTGTCGGACAGGTTGGCGCCCGGAGCAATACCGATGCCGCCCACTTCTGCCGCCAAAGCGTCAGAGAGATAGTCACCGTTGAGGTTCAGGGTGGCGATCACATCATATTCGGCCGGACGCAGCAGGATCTGCTGGAGCATGGCATCAGCAATCGCGTCCTTGACCACCACATTGCGGCCGGTACGCGGGTTCTTGAACTGCATCCACGGCCCGCCATCGAGCAGGGTCGCGCCGAACTCTTCGGCCGCCACTTCGTAGGCCCACTCCTTGAAGGCACCTTCGGTGAACTTCATGATGTTGCCTTTGTGCACGATGGTCAGCGATTCACGGTCGTTATCCACTACATATTGCAGGGCCTTACGCGCCAGGCGCTTGGTGCCCTCTTTGGAAACCGGCTTGACGCCAATCCCGCAATCCTGGTCAAAACGGATCTTGGTGACGCCCATTTCTTCCTTGAGGAACTTGATGACCTTGATGGCTTCCGGCGAACCGGCCTTCCATTCGATGCCGGCGTAAATATCCTCGGAGTTCTCACGGAAGATAGTCATGTCCACATCGCCAGGCTTCTTGACCGGGCTTGGCACACCTTCGAACCAACGCACCGGGCGCAGGCATACATACAGGTCCAGTTGCTGGCGCAGGGCCACGTTCAGCGAGCGGATACCGCCACCGACCGGCGTGGTCAGCGGGCCCTTGATGGAAACCACGTAGTCCTTGACCGCGTCCAGGGTTTCCTGGGGCAGCCAGGTGTCCTGGTCGTAAACTTGAGTGGCCTTCTCGCCGGCATACACCTCCATCCAGGAGATTTTGCGCTTGCCGCCGTAAGCCTTGTTAACAGCTGCATCGACCACCTTGATCATCACCGGGCTGATGTCGACGCCAATACCGTCACCTTCGATGAAGGGAATGATCGGGTTGTCAGGAACATTGAGAGAATGGTCTGCGTTGACGGTGATTTTGTCGCCGACTGCCGGAACCTGAATCTTCTTGTATCCCATGCTGAACTCCGTTTGTGGATTGAACATCTGGCTGTGCCCGAGCCTACTCCAGTTGAATGTGGACTGGAACCTTGCGCCCGGTACATTTGCTGCGAAAACCGTAGATTCAGTCGCCTACAACCTTGAAACAAAAGGGAAAAACGCCAAACTTGAGCACTACCTGCGACTTTAGGCGCAATCAGGTACCTGCGACCTTTAGACCAATGGACGACCCACCTTTTGTATGAAGGCTCGGCGTAAGCATAGCGACCTATGTATAATGCCGCCGCTGACCAAAGAGTCACGACGGCCGACCGCTCTATATCGAGCACCTGCGCCCGAAAAAGCCGGGTTGCCACAGCAACCCACCCGCTTGACGCTCGACTGATGCAACCCAACATCACCGCGAAGAAACATCGACATTCGGCTCATGGATGACTTTGAACGAACGCGCTCTACCCGGCGCATCTCGAGTTTCCGCGCACGCTTTTAGCAAAGAAGAGAGTTAATCCGAATATGCCCACCCGCTCGAAGATCATCTATACCTTCACCGACGAAGCTCCAGCCCTCGCCACCTATTCACTGCTGCCTATCGTAGAGGCTTTCACCGCTTCCGCTGATATTGAAGTGGAAACCCGCGATATCTCCCTCGCAGGGCGCATCCTCGCAAGCTTCCCCGAGCAACTGGGCACCAAGGCTGTTGCGGACCACCTCGCCGAACTGGGCGCCCTGGCCGTTACCCCTGAAGCCAATATCATCAAGCTGCCGAACATCAGCGCCTCGACCCCGCAGCTGCAAGCCGCGATCAAGGAACTGCAGGCCCAGGGCTACGCCCTGCCGGACTACCCGGAAACCGTAACCACCGACGCGGAAAAAGAAACCCGTGCACGTTACGACAAGGTCAAGGGCAGCGCCGTAAACCCGGTCCTGCGCGAAGGCAACTCTGACCGCCGCGCCCCACTGTCGGTCAAGAACTACGCTCGCAAGCACCCGCACAAAATGGGCGCCTGGGCTGCTGACTCCAAGTCCCACGTGGCTCACATGAGCAACGGCGACTTCTACGGCAGCGAAAAAGCCGTGCAGATCGAAGCAGCCGATGCTGTCAAAATCGAGCTGGTCGGCAAGGATGGCAGCACCACCGTCCTGAAAGAAAAGACTTCCGCACTGGCCGGCGAGATCCTCGACAGCGCCGTGCTGAGCAAGAACGCCCTGCGCGCGTTCATTGCCGCCGAGATCGAAGACGCCAAGAAACAAGGCGTGTTGCTGTCGGTCCACCTCAAAGCCACCATGATGAAGGTCTCCGACCCGATCATGTTCGGCCAGATCGTTGCCGAGTTCTATAAAGATGCCCTGGCCAAGCACGCTACCGTGCTGGAACAGATCGGCTTCAACCTGAACAACGGCATCGGCGACCTGTACGCTCGCATCAAGGCCCTGCCTAGCGATCAGCAAGCGCAGATCGAAGCGGATATCCAGGCGGTCTACGCCGCTCGCCCATCGCTTGCGATGGTCAACTCCGACAAAGGCATCACCAACCTGCACGTGCCGAGCGACGTGATCGTCGACGCCTCGATGCCAGCCATGATCCGTGACTCCGGCAAGATGTGGGGCACCGACGGCCAACTGCATGACACCAAGGCCGTGATCCCGGATCGCTGCTACGCCACCATCTACCAGGCGGTCATCGAAGACTGCAAGGCCAATGGCGCCTTCGACCCAACCACCATGGGCAGCGTGCCAAACGTTGGCCTGATGGCGAAGAAAGCCGAAGAGTACGGCTCCCACGACAAGACGTTCCAGATCAAGGCTGACGGCGTAGTCCGCGTCACCGACAGCAAGGGCAACCTGCTGATGGAACAGTCGGTTGAAGCCGGCGATATCTTCCGCATGTGCCAGACCAAAGACGCGCCGATCCAGGATTGGGTCAAACTGGCCGTCAACCGCGCCCGCGCCAGCAACACGCCAGCCATCTTCTGGCTGGACCCGCTGCGCGCCCACGACGGCGTAGTGGTCGAGAAAGTTCAGGCCTACCTGAAAGACCACAACACCGAAGGCCTGGATATCCGCATCATGTCGCCGGTCGACGCGATGAAGTTCACCCTGGAACGCACCCGCAAGGGCCTGGACACCATCTCGGTGACCGGCAACGTACTGCGCGACTACCTGACTGACCTGTTCCCGATCATGGAACTGGGCACCAGCGCCAAGATGCTGTCGATCGTGCCGCTGATGAACGGTGGCGGCCTGTTCGAAACCGGCGCCGGCGGCTCGGCTCCAAAGCACGTGCAGCAACTGCTGGAAGAAAACTTCCTGCGTTGGGACTCCCTGGGCGAGTTCCTGGCCCTGGCCGCCTCCCTTGAGCATTTGGGTGTGAACTACAACAACCCGAAAGCCCTGGTACTGTCCAAGACCCTGGACCAGGCCACCGGCCAGTTCCTCGACAACAACAAGTCGCCATCGCGCAAAGTCGGCAACATCGACAACCGCGGCAGCCACTTCTACCTGGCGCTGTACTGGGCACAGGCCCTGGCCGCCCAGACTGAAGATACCGCGCTGCAGGCGCAGTTCGCTCAACTGGCAAAAACCCTGGCCGAGAACGAAGCAACCATCGTTGCCGAACTCAACGCCGTACAGGGCAAGCCAGTGGACATCGGCGGCTACTACGCGCCGAACCCAGAGCTGACCAGCAAGGCTATGCGCCCGAGCACTACCCTCAATGCCGCGATTGCTGCATTGAAGTAAGGCTGTAAGGATATAAAGAAACCCCGGCCCCGCGCCGGGGTTTCTCTTTGTGCCAGCACCGTTTTCACTGAAGAAACCCAATCAAAATGTGGGAGCGGGCTTGCTCGCGAAAGCGCTAGCTCAGCCAATACATCCGGCGGCTCAAATACCGCCATCGCGAGCAAGCCCGCTCCCACACTGACCGCGTCACACCCTGAATCGAGGCGTTCAAATGACCTGGCAACCCCACATCACCGTCGCCACCATCGTCGAAGACAACGGTCGCTTCCTGATGGTCGAAGAGCTCAAGGGCGGCCGCGCCGTGCTCAACCAGCCCGCCGGGCACCTCGACCCGCACGAAACCCTGACCGAAGCCGCCGTGCGCGAAACCCTTGAAGAAACCGGCTGGGACGTCGAAGCCACCGGCATCGTCGGTATCTACCTGTACACCGCCCCCAGCAATGGCGTGACTTACCAGCGAGTCTGCTTCATTGCCAAAGCCCTGAAACACCACCCGGACTATCAGCTCGACGAAGGCATCGTGCGCGCTCGCTGGCTGACCCGTGACGAACTGATGGCTGCACGCGACGACTGGCGTAGCGAGCTGATCATCCGCTGTATCGATGACTATTTGGCCGGCCAGCGCCACAGTCTCGAACTGATCCGCCCTTCTCTTTAGCCTTGAGGGCGCGAGCCTGCTAGAATCGCGTCCTTTTTCAAGACACCCGTTGAAATCCTATGCGTGATCCAGCCCCTTCTGACACACAAAAGAAGCGCGTCATCGTCGGTATGTCCGGCGGCGTGGATTCTTCCGTTTCCGCCGTTCTGCTCATGGAGCAGGGTTATGAGGTGGAAGGCCTGTTCATGAAGAACTGGGAAGAAGACGATGGAACGGAATACTGCACCGCCATGGACGACCTGGCCGATGCCCAGGCCGTCTGCGACAAGATTGGCATCAAGCTGCACACCGCCAACTTCGCCGCCGAGTACTGGGACAATGTGTTCGAGCACTTCCTGGCCGAATACAAGGCCGGCCGCACGCCGAACCCGGACATCCTGTGCAACCGGGAAATCAAGTTCAAGGCGTTCCTCGACTACGCCATGATCCTCGGTGCCGACCTGATTGCCACTGGCCACTATGTGCGCCGCCGCGATATCGATGGCCGCACCGAATTGCTCAAGGGCCTGGACCCAAACAAGGACCAGAGCTACTTCCTGCATGCCGTCGGTGGTGAACAGATCGCCAAGACCCTGTTCCCGGTAGGCGAACTGGAAAAGCCCGAAGTGCGCAAGATCGCCGAGAAACACGGCCTGGCCACCGCCAAGAAGAAGGACTCCACGGGGATCTGCTTTATCGGCGAGCGTCGCTTCAGCGACTTTCTCAAGCAGTACCTGCCGGCCCAGCCGGGCGAGATCAAGACCACCGAAGGCGAAGTCATCGGCCGTCACCACGGCCTGATGTACCACACCATCGGCCAGCGCCAAGGCCTGGGCATCGGCGGCCTGAAAGACGCCGGTGAAGAGCCGTGGTACGTGTTGGTCAAGGACCTGGAAAATAATGTGCTGATCGTCGGCCAGGGCAACGAGCATCCGTTATTGTTCTCCGGCGCGCTGCTGGCCTCGGAGATCTATTGGGTCAACCCGATCGACCTGAGCACCCCGCGCCGCCTGACCGCCAAGGTGCGCTATCGCCAAAGCGACCAGCCCTGCACCCTGGAAAGGACTGCCAGCGGCTACCGTGCCACGTTCGATGATCCACAACGTGCGGTCACGCCCGGCCAGTCCGTGGTGTTCTACGACGGTGAGATCTGCCTGGGGGGCGGCGTGATTGAAGTCGCCGAACCCTGGAGCAACCCGGCATGAACCCGACCCAGGAGCAATTGACGGCATTGGGCGGGGTCTTCCTCGCCGCAGTGCTAGTAGACAAAATCGCCAAGACCGGCCAGGTGACCGAGGCTGGGCTGACCTGCATGCTCGGCAGCCTGCTGGTGGTTGATCCGAAGGACACCCTGGACGTGTACGGCGGCGACGACCTGAGCCTGCGCGAAGGTTATCGGGCCCTGATCGGTGCGCTCGAGCGCGACCCCAGCACCTTGCAGCGTGAGCCGCTGCGCTACGCCTTGTCGATGCTCGGCCTTGAGCGGCAACTGGCCAAGCGCGGCGACCTGCTGGAAACCATCGGCAAGCGCCTGCCGCAGATCCAGTCCCAGGTCGAGCACTTCGGCCCGGCCCACGAGAACGTGATCGCCGCCTGTGGCGCCTTGTACCAAGACACCTTGAGCACTCTGCGCCAACGGATCCAAGTCCACGGCGACATGCGCAACCTGCAACAACCCAACAACGCCTCGAAAATCCGTGCCCTGCTCCTGGCCGGTATTCGTTCGGCGCGCTTATGGCGCCAGTTGGGCGGTCATCGTTGGCAGTTGGTCATCAGCCGTCGCAAATTGCTCAAAGAGCTTTACCCGTTGATGCGCAACGAATAAGTCGCAGCCACGGGCTATTTTCAAGCCGTTACGCGTAATACGCCGGTCAGTTGGCAACGGACCGGCGGATTTTTTCATGTATGATACGCGCCCCATTTCGTTGCCCGACTGTCCGAGAACACCCCATGCAGCTCTCTTCGCTCACTGCGGTTTCCCCTGTTGACGGCCGCTACGCCGGCAAAACCCAGGCCCTGCGCCCTATTTTCAGCGAATACGGCCTGATCCGTGCTCGTGTACTGGTTGAAGTGCGCTGGCTCCAGCGCCTGGCCGCTCACCCTGCCATCAGCGAAGTGCCGGCGTTCTCCGCCGAGGCTAACGCTGTACTGAACACCCTGGCGGAAAACTTCTCCCTGGAGCACGCAGAGCGTGTGAAAGAGATCGAGCGCACCACCAACCACGACGTCAAAGCCATCGAGTACCTGCTCAAAGAGCAAGCGGCCAAGTTGCCGGAACTGGCCCAGGTCAGCGAATTCATCCACTTTGCCTGCACCAGTGAGGACATCAACAACCTGTCCCACGCCCTGATGCTGCGTGAAGGCCGTGATGACGTGATGCTGCCGCTGATGCGCCAGACCGCCAACGCCATCCGCGAACTGGCCATCCGCTTCGCCGACGTGCCGATGCTGTCGCGCACCCACGGCCAACCGGCTTCGCCGACCACCCTGGGCAAAGAACTGGCCAACGTGGTGTACCGCCTGGAGCGTCAGATCGCTCAAGTGGCCGCCGTGCCATTGCTGGGCAAGATCAACGGCGCCGTAGGCAACTACAACGCTCACCTGTCGGCCTACCCTGAGATCGACTGGGAAGCCAACGCCCGCGCCTTCATCGAAGACGAGCTGGGCCTGGGCTTCAACCCGTACACCACGCAGATCGAACCCCACGACTACATTGCCGAGCTGTTCGACGCCATTGCGCGCTTCAACACCATCCTGATCGACTTCGATCGCGATATCTGGGGCTATATCTCCCTGGGCTACTTCAAGCAGCGCACCATTGCGGGCGAAATCGGCTCGTCGACCATGCCGCACAAGGTCAACCCGATCGACTTCGAAAACTCCGAAGGCAACCTGGGTATCGCCAACGCTCTGTTCCAGCACCTGGCCAGCAAGTTGCCGATCTCCCGCTGGCAGCGCGACCTGACCGACTCCACCGTATTGCGCAACCTCGGCGTGGGCTTTGCCCATAGCGTGATCGCGTACGAAGCTAGCCTCAAAGGCATCAGCAAACTGGAACTCAACGCGCAGAAAATCGCCGCTGACCTGGACGCTTGCTGGGAAGTCCTGGCCGAGCCGATCCAGACCGTAATGCGCCGCTACAACATCGAAAACCCGTACGAAAAGCTGAAAGAGTTGACACGCGGCAAGGGTATCAGCCCCGAGGCGCTGCAAACTTTCATCGACGGCCTGGACATGCCAGCCGCGGCCAAGGCCGAGCTGAAATTGCTGACCCCGGCCAACTACATCGGCAACGCTGTAGACCAAGCCAAACGTATCTGATTGCGGCTTGACCCCTTGAGACGCCCGGCAGCGCCGGGCGTTTTCATTCCCGTCTGAAAAGTGCTTTTTTTTCAATAGGTTACACATGAATCCTGATATTCCTCTTCAACTTCTGGGCGGCATCACGGCACGGGAATTCCTGCGCGACTACTGGCAGAAAAAACCGCTGCTGATCCGCCAGGCCATCCCTGATTTCGAAAGCCCGATCGATGCCGACGAACTGGCCGGCCTGGCGCTGGAAGAAGAAGTCGAGTCGCGCCTGGTGATCGAGCACGGCGAGCGCCCATGGGAACTGCGCCGCGGCCCGTTTGCCGAAGATGCCTTCAGCACCCTGCCCGAGCGCGAGTGGACCCTGCTGGTACAGGCAGTCGACCAGTTCGTACCGGAAGTGGCCGAGTTGCTGGAGCAGTTCCGCTTCCTGCCCAGCTGGCGCATCGACGACGTAATGATCAGCTTTGCCGCCCCCGGCGGCAGCGTAGGTCCACACTTCGATAACTACGACGTGTTCCTGCTGCAAGCCCAGGGCAAGCGCAACTGGAAGATCGGCCAGATGTGCAGTTCGGAAAGCCCGATGCTGCAGCACGCGGATCTGCGCATCCTCGCCGAATTCGAAGAGAGCGCCGAATGGGTGCTGGAACCGGGCGACATGCTTTACCTGCCGCCGCGCCTGGCACACTTCGGCATCGCTGAAGATGACTGCATGACCTACTCGGTAGGTTTCCGCGCGCCGAGCGCCGCCGAAGTGCTGACCCACTTCACCGACTTCCTCAGCCAGTACCTGACGGATGAAGAGCGCTACACCGACGCCGACGCCCAGCCTGTCAGCGACCCGCACCAAATCCAGAGCGATGCCCTCGACCGCCTGAAAAGCCTGCTGGCCGAGCACATGAGCGACGAGCGCATGCTGCTGACCTGGTTCGGCCAATTCATGACCGAGCCGCGCTACCCGGAACTGGTCGCTGGCCCCGAAGAACTGGCGCAGGATGAAGTGATCAGCAGCCTGGAAGACGGTGCAGTGCTGATCCGCAATCCGAGCGCGCGCCTGGCCTGGTCGGAAGTGGACGACGACGTATTGCTGTTCGCCAGCGGCCAGAGCCGTTACCTGCCAGGCAAACTGCGCGAACTGCTGAAGTTGATCTGCGCGGCCGATGCCCTGCACGTCGACAACCTGGGTCCGTGGCTGGCCGATGAAGATGGCCGCGACCTGCTGTGCGAACTGGTCAAGCAAGGAAGCCTGGGGTTTGCCGATGAATAAAATTCACGTAAGTGTCGCAGACTGGCAAAAGGATATCGCCGAGATCCGGCGCATTCGTGAAGCGGTATTTATCGCTGAGCAATCGGTTCCACCTGAGCTGGAGTGGGACGCAGACGACGCCGGAGCCATGCACTTCCTCGCGTTCGAAGGCGACTTTCCCATTGGGACTGCGCGCCTGCTGCCCAGCGGCGAGATCGGGCGCGTGTCGGTCCTCAAGGACTGGCGCGGGCTGAAGGTCGGCGACAAGCTGATGGAAGCGGTGATTGGCCAGGCCGAGAAACGCGGTCAGAGCCGCCAGTTCCTCAGCGCGCAGGTGTATGCCGCACCGTTCTATGAGCGGCTGGGGTTCAAGATTGTCAGCGAGGAATTCCTGGAAGTCGGGATTCCCCATGTGGATATGGAGCGCGAGGGCTGATCCGAGTCCGAGTCGCTGCTCCCACACTTGGAATGTAGATTCCTGTGGGAGCTGGCGAGCGGGCTTGGTATTGCAAGCGGGCTTGCTGTGGCGAGCGGGCTTGCCCCGCGCTGGGCTGCGTAGCAGCCCCCCCTCAACAGACGCCGAGTTCTTCCTGAAAGAACTCGGCGTTTTTATTGGGGCTGCTACGCAGCCCAGCGCGGGGCAAGCCCGCTCGCCACAACAAGCCGGCACCCTACTGCATGCTGGCCCCTACTCCATACCCACTCATCACAACAATCTGCTGCCAGCCAGGACGATAAACTGGCACCATCAAGCCCAAATGACTCGCAGAGATAACGGACATGTCCCTACGCACACTGCTCACCGCCCTACTGCTATCCGCCAGTTTCACGGCGATGGCAGCCACCGAAGTCCTCCCCCTGAACAACCGCACCAGCGCCGACCTGCTGCCGGTCGCGCAGAATTTCATTGGCAAGGACGGCACTGTCAGCGCCTACGGCAATCAACTGATCGTCAATGCCGAGCCCGACAAGATCCAGGGCCTGCGCGCCCTGCTCGCACAGCTGGACACTCCATCCAAGCGCTTGCTGATCACTGTCGACACCAACGAAAACAATCAGCAGACCAACCGTCAGGTCATCACCTACAGCACCGAAAGCCGAGACGGTGGGATCCAGCAGATCCAGGCCAGCGAAGGTGTGCCCGCGCTGATTCAGGTCGGCCAAAGCGTGCCACTGACCACCACCCAACCCGACGCCTACGGCCGCCCGCAGAACCAGACCCAGTACCGCAACGTCACCCAGGGCTTCTACGTCACCGCCAGCGTCACCGGCGAGACCGTGCACCTGAGCATCAGCACCAATCGTGACCGTATGAGCCAGGAGCGTCCCGATGTAGTGAATGTGCAAAGTACCGACACAACCGTCAGCGGACGCCTGGGCGAGTGGATCACCTTGGCCGGTATCAATCGCCAGACCCAGGCCGACAAACAGGGCGCTACCCGCACCTACTCGACCCAGGGCCGGGATGACCTGACTTTGCGTGTCAAAGTCGACACCATGAACTGAAGCACCAAAAACTGACTGATTAGTCGTATTAGACCAAAGATGTAGTGCTATAAAAAAAGCACTACAAAACATTTGACGATCCAAAAAAGCATGGGCATGATGGCCTCGCTCCCGCTAATCAGGGGCCCTGGCAAGGGCCTTCGGATCGTCGCTCTAAGCTACCCACCTGAGCCGATTCGTGTCTGTACTGCCCACAAGGCGTGTTTGACGAGGTTGCGACTGGAACGAAGTTGTCCCGAGGGACGGAAGCTAACCAGGTAACCCGGCAACACACTGATGGATCGTACCAAGGCCCACGACGCCCGAAGACTGTTCTCGGTTCGCCTCTACCTGCTCACTTTCTCCCTTGAGCCTATCGTTCATCCCGTCGCCTTCCCCGCCAAGCCCACCTTGACCGCCTAAGCTTCTGGTCAGCGAGCAGCCAATCCCACGCACTGAATACGTGGCTGGCAAACGGAATTTTCAACCCAGTAGTTTTTCCACAAAAGACGCGACGAGGTTTTTCCCCATGGCACTGACACGCGAACAGCAAATTGCAGCCCTTGAAAAAGACTGGGCTGAAAACCCACGCTGGAAAGGCGTGACTCGCGCTTACTCCGCTGCTGACGTCGTCCGCCTGCGCGGCTCGGTTCAACCTGAGCACACCTTTGCAAAACTGGGCGCCGAGAAGCTGTGGAAGCTGGTTACCCAGGGCGCCAAGCCGTCCTTCCGTCCCGAGAAAGATTTCGTCAACTGCATGGGTGCCCTGACCGGCGGCCAGGCGGTGCAACAAGTCAAGGCCGGTATCCAGGCGATCTACCTGTCCGGCTGGCAAGTGGCTGCGGACAACAACTCCGCCGAGTCCATGTACCCCGACCAATCGCTGTACCCAGTGGACTCCGTGCCAACCGTGGTCAAGCGCATCAACAACTCGTTCCGCCGCGCCGACCAGATCCAGTGGAAAGCCGGTAAAGGTCCGGGCGACGAAGGCTACATCGACTACTTCGCGCCAATCGTGGCCGACGCTGAGGCTGGTTTTGGTGGCGTACTGAACGCCTACGAGCTGATGAAAAGCATGATCGAGGCAGGCGCCGCCGGCGTGCACTTCGAAGACCAACTGGCTTCCGTGAAAAAATGCGGCCACATGGGCGGCAAGGTACTGGTTCCGACCCAGGAAGCCGTACAGAAGCTGACCGCTGCCCGCCTGGCCGCTGACGTTGCCGGTACGCCGACCATCATCCTGGCCCGTACCGACGCCAACGCCGCTGACCTGCTGACTTCGGACTGCGATCCGTACGACCAGCCGTTTGTGACTGGCGAGCGCACCCAGGAAGGTTTCTACAAGGTTCGTGCAGGCCTGGACCAAGCAATTGCCCGCGGCCTGGCCTACGCGCCGTACGCCGACCTGATCTGGTGCGAAACCGCCAAGCCAGACCTGGACGAAGCCCGTCGCTTCGCCGAGGCGATCAAGAAGGAATACCCGGACCAACTGCTGTCGTACAACTGCTCGCCTTCCTTCAACTGGAAGAAAAACCTGGACGACGCGACCATCGCCAAGTTCCAGCGCGAACTGTCCGCCATGGGCTACAAGCACCAGTTCATCACCCTGGCCGGCATTCACAACATGTGGCACAGCATGTTCAACCTGGCGCACGACTACGCCCGCAACGACATGACTGCCTACGTGAAGCTGCAAGAGCAGGAATTCGCTGACGCCGCCAAAGGCTACACCTTCGTGGCGCACCAGCAGGAAGTGGGCACTGGCTACTTCGACGACATGACCACCGTGATCCAGGGCGGCACCTCGTCCGTGACCGCGCTGACCGGTTCGACCGAAGAAGAACAGTTTCACTAAGTCACTGAGTACACGGCCATTGCGGGTCCGATAGAAAGCTAACCGCAGTGCCGCACGATCTGACGCCCCGACTGGTTCGGGGCGTTTTTTTGCCCCTGAGAAAACCCTCCCGTCCCTGCGAAGATCAAAATGTGGGAGCGGGCTTGCTCGCGAAAAAGGTGTGTCAGCCAACCGTTTCTTGGCTGATGATCCGCTTTCGCGAGCAAGCCCGCTCCCACAATAAAAATGCGGCTAGCCTGATGTTTTTTGCGCAAAACCTTGATCCAGAGCGGTATTCGTTCAGGAAAAATCAGTTAAAAGTTGCGCGCTGGCAACTTGCGCCAAACGGGCAAGTAACAGCAACTTCCCCCGCGACGCACTCAACACCCGCTTAAAACTCCCGCAAACAGTATTCATTATCATTTAGAGCAACAAAACATCGTTACACAGCAAACAAAACATATTTGATGAAAATCAAGCTAATGCCCGCAGCGTCTGGGCTACAGCCCCATAAAGGTGCACTATGTCCTTCTTTCGGCGAATAATTTAGCTACAGGAATTTTACTTGCTAGGTGTTTAGCCATAAAATCACCGCGATTGATTGCGCTGCGACATATCGTCACTGCGTCGTTACTTTTTCGAGCTCAGAGACCTTTGCTCTCTGTTAAGGATTTCCAGCATGACCGAAGCGACAGGACTCATGGCCCACAACTGGGGCTTTGCCATTTTCCTCCTCGGTGTTGTCGGCCTCTGTGCCTTCATGCTTGGCGTTTCCAGCCTCCTCGGGTCAAAAGCCTGGGGCCGCAGCAAAAACGAACCGTTCGAGTCCGGCATGCTACCTACAGGTGGCGCCCGCTTGCGGCTCTCAGCCAAATTCTATCTGGTCGCGATGCTGTTCGTGATCTTCGATATCGAAGCCCTCTTTCTCTTTGCCTGGTCTGTGTCCGTCCGCGAAAGCGGCTGGACCGGATTCGTCGAAGCTCTCGTTTTCATAGCAATTCTGTTGGCAGGTCTTGTCTACCTGTTCCGAGTGGGCGCCCTTGACTGGGCTCCGGAAGCTCGTCGCAAGCGGCAAGCGAAGCTGAAACAATGAGGCTTTGGCGATGCAATACAATCTCACCAGGATCGACCCGGATGCTCCTAACGATCAGTACCCCATCGGCGAACGGGAAACCGTCTCCGATCCGTTAGAAGATCAAGTCCACAAAAACATCTACATGGGCAAGCTGGAAGACGTGCTGAGTGGCGCGGTCAACTGGGGGCGCAAGAATTCCCTGTGGCCGTACAACTTCGGCCTTTCGTGCTGCTACGTGGAAATGACCACCGCCTTCACGGCGCCCCACGACATCGCGCGCTTTGGCGCCGAAGTTATCCGGGCATCGCCGCGCCAGGCGGATTTCATGGTTATCGCCGGTACCTGCTTTATCAAGATGGCGCCGATCATCCAGCGTCTCTACGAGCAAATGCTCGAGCCAAAGTGGGTTATCTCCATGGGTTCGTGCGCCAACTCCGGTGGCATGTACGACATCTACTCCGTGGTTCAGGGGGTGGACAAGTTCCTGCCCGTGGACGTCTACGTGCCTGGCTGCCCGCCTCGCCCTGAAGCATTCCTGCAAGGCTTGATGTTGCTGCAGGAATCGATTGGCAAGGAGCGTCGCCCACTTTCCTGGGTTGTCGGAGATCAGGGCGTGTACCGCGCCGAGATGCCGTCACAAAGGAACAGCGCCGCGAACAGCGAATCGCAGTCACCAACCTGCGCAGCCCCGACGAAGTCTGATCCAGAACCGCTTCTTTTATAGAACGAAAACCTGGCTTCATTCTTTACGTTGACCGAAAGCGATAAAAAACCATGACTACAGGCAGTGCTCTGTACATCCCGCCTTATAAGGCAGACGACCAGGATGTGGTCGTCGAACTCAACAACCGTTTTGGCCCTGACGCCTTCACCGCACAGGCCACACGCACCGGTATGCCGGTGCTGTGGGTGGCGCGTGCCAAACTCGTCGAAGTCCTGACCTTCCTGCGCAACCTGCCCAAGCCGTACGTCATGCTCTATGACCTGCATGGCGTGGACGAGCGTCTGCGCACCAAGCGCCAGGGGCTGCCGAGCGGCGCCGACTTCACCGTGTTCTATCACCTGATGTCGCTGGAACGTAACAGCGACGTGATGATCAAGGTTGCCCTCTCGGAAAGCGACCTGAGCATCCCGACCGTGACCGGTATCTGGCCGAACGCCAGTTGGTACGAGCGCGAAGTCTGGGACATGTTCGGCATCGACTTCCCGGGCCACCCGCACCTGACGCGCATCATGATGCCGCCGACCTGGGAAGGTCACCCGCTGCGCAAGGACTTCCCGGCGCGCGCCACCGAATTCGATCCGTTCAGCCTGAACCTGGCCAAGCAGCAGCTTGAAGAAGAAGCCGCACGCTTCCGCCCGGAAGACTGGGGCATGAAACGCTCCGGCACCAACGAGGACTACATGTTCCTCAACCTGGGCCCGAACCACCCTTCGGCCCACGGTGCGTTCCGTATCATCCTGCAACTGGACGGCGAAGAAATCGTCGACTGCGTGCCCGACATCGGCTACCACCACCGTGGTGCCGAGAAGATGGCCGAACGCCAGTCCTGGCACAGCTTCATCCCGTACACCGACCGTATCGACTACCTCGGCGGCGTGATGAACAACCTGCCGTACGTGCTCTCGGTCGAGAAGCTGGCCGGTATCAAGGTGCCAGACCGCGTCGATACCATCCGCATCATGATGGCCGAGTTCTTCCGGATCACCAGCCACCTGTTGTTCCTGGGTACCTATATCCAGGACGTTGGCGCCATGACCCCGGTGTTCTTCACCTTCACCGACCGTCAGCGTGCGTACAAGGTCATCGAAGCCATCACGGGCTTTCGCCTGCACCCGGCCTGGTACCGCATCGGCGGTGTGGCCCACGACCTGCCGAACGGCTGGGAGCGCCTGGTCAAGGAGTTCATCGACTGGATGCCCAAGCGTCTGGACGAGTACCAGAAAGCCGCCCTGGACAACAGCATCCTCAAGGGCCGGACCATCGGCGTCGCACAGTACAACACCAAGGAAGCCCTGGAATGGGGCGTCACCGGTGCTGGCCTGCGTTCGACCGGTTGCGATTTCGACCTGCGCAAGGCGCGCCCGTACTCCGGCTACGAGAACTTCGAGTTCGAAGTGCCGCTGGCGGCCAATGGCGATGCCTACGACCGCTGCATCGTGCGTGTCGAAGAAATGCGCCAGAGCCTGAAAATCATCGAGCAGTGCATGCGCAACATGCCGGCAGGCCCGTACAAGGCGGATCACCCGCTGACCACGCCGCCGCCTAAAGAGCGCACCCTGCAACACATCGAAACCCTGATCACGCACTTCCTGCAAGTCTCGTGGGGCCCGGTGATGCCGGCCAACGAGTCCTTCCAGATGATCGAAGCGACCAAGGGTATCAACAGTTATTACCTGACGAGCGATGGCGGCACCATGAGCTACCGCACCCGGATTCGTACCCCAAGCTTCGCGCACTTGCAGCAGATCCCTTCGGTGATCAAAGGCGAGATGGTCGCGGACTTGATTGCGTACCTGGGTAGTATCGATTTCGTTATGGCCGACGTGGACCGCTAAGCATGAACAGCACGCTTATCCAGACAGACCGTTTCACCTTGAGTGAAACCGAGCGCTCGGCCATCGAGCACGAGCTGCATCACTACGAAGACCCGCGCGCGGCGTCGATCGAAGCCTTGAAGATCGTCCAGAAGGAACGTGGCTGGGTGCCCGACGGCGCCCTCTACGCCATCGGCGAGATCCTCGGCATCCCGGCCAGCGATGTGGAAGGCGTGGCGACGTTCTACAGCCAGATCTTCCGCCAGCCGGTCGGCCGCCACATCATTCGCGTGTGCGACAGCATGGTCTGCTACATCGGTGGCCATGAGTCGGTAGTCGACGCGATCCAGAGCAAGCTGGGCATCGGCCTGGGCCAAACCACTGCAGACGGCCGCTTCACCCTGCTGCCGGTGTGCTGCCTGGGCAACTGCGACAAGGCGCCGGCGTTGATGATCGACGACGACACATTCGGCGACGTCCAGGCTTCTGGCGTCACCCAATTGCTCGAGGGCTACCCATGACCCTGACTTCCTTTGGCCCGGCCAACCTGATCAAGCGTTCGGCCGAAACCCACCCGCTGACCTGGCGCCTGCGTGACGACGGCGAGCCTGTATGGCTTGACGAGTACCAGGCCAAGAACGGCTATGCCGCAGCACGCAAGGCTTTTGCCGACATGGCCCAGGACGATATCGTCCAGACCGTGAAGGACGCAGGCCTTAAAGGTCGCGGCGGTGCTGGCTTCCCCACGGGCGTGAAGTGGGGCCTGATGCCGAAAGACGAGTCCATCAACATCCGTTACCTGTTGTGTAACGCCGATGAAATGGAACCCAATACCTGGAAGGACCGCATGCTGATGGAGCAACTGCCCCATCTGCTGATCGAAGGCATGCTGATCAGTGCCCGCGCACTGAAAACCTACCGTGGCTACATCTTCCTGCGTGGCGAATACACCACCGCCGCCAAGCACCTGAACCGTGCCGTCGAAGAAGCCAAGGCCGCAGGCTTGTTGGGCAAGAACATCCTCGGTTCGGGGTTCGACTTCGAGCTGTTCGTGCACACCGGCGCCGGGCGTTATATCTGCGGTGAAGAAACCGCCCTGATCAACTCCCTCGAAGGCCGCCGCGCCAACCCGCGCTCCAAGCCGCCCTTCCCCGCCGCCGTTGGCGTGTGGGGCAAGCCGACGTGCGTCAACAACGTCGAGACCCTGTGCAACGTGCCGGCGATCATCGCCGACGGCGTGGACTGGTACAAATCCCTGGCCCGCGAAGGCAGCGAAGACATGGGCACCAAGCTCATGGGCTTCTCTGGCAAGGTCAAGAACCCTGGCCTGTGGGAACTGCCATTCGGCGTGACCGCCCGCGAGCTGTTCGAGGACTACGCCGGCGGCATGCGCGACGGCTACACCCTCAAGGCCTGGCAGCCAGGCGGCGCCGGTACCGGCTTCCTGCTCCCCGAGCACCTGGATGCACAGATGTATGCCGGCGGCATCGGCAAGGTGGGCACCCGGATGGGTACCGGCCTGGCGATGGCGGTGGACAACACCGTGAACATGGTCTCGCTGCTGCGCAACATGGAGCAGTTCTTCGCCCGTGAATCCTGTGGTTTCTGCACCCCGTGCCGCGATGGTCTGCCGTGGAGCGTCAAGCTTCTGATGGCTATCGAGAAAGGCGAAGGCCAGCCGGGGGATATCGAGACCCTGCTGGGCCTGGTCGGTTTCCTCGGCCCGGGCAAGACCTTCTGTGCTCACGCACCGGGCGCCGTGGAGCCACTGGGCAGCGCAATCAAGTACTTCCGCTCGGAGTTCGAAGCCGGCATCGCGCCAAAAAGCGCCGCCGTCCCGCCTCTGGCAAAGCCGATCGTAGTCGGCGCGTAACGCTTCAATAAGCGAAGGGTCCGTGCCCTTCGCTTTGTCATGTGCTGACGCCTTGAAGGCTGTGTTGATGCACATGAATAACAAGATTCCATTAGCCACGCCCGCTGACAACGGGCCAACGAAGAACTTTGAACCATGGCCACTATCCACGTAGACGGCAAAGCGCTCGAAGTCGATGGGGCAGACAACCTGTTACAGGCGTGTCTGTCACTAGGCCTCGACATCCCTTATTTCTGCTGGCACCCCGCGCTTGGTAGCGTCGGTGCCTGCCGCCAGTGTGCGGTCAAGCAGTACACCGATGAAAACGACACCCGTGGTCGTATCGTCATGTCCTGCATGACGCCAGCCACCGACAACACCTGGATCTCCATCGACGATGAAGAATCCAAGGCGTTCCGCGCCAGCGTTGTCGAGTGGCTGATGACCAACCACCCCCACGACTGCCCGGTCTGTGAGGAAGGCGGTCACTGCCACCTGCAAGATATGACGGTGATGACCGGCCATAACGAGCGCCGTTATCGCTTTACCAAGCGTACCCACCAGAACCAGCAACTGGGCCCGTTCATTTCCCACGAAATGAACCGCTGCATCGCTTGCTATCGCTGCGTACGCTTCTATAAAGACTACGCCGGCGGCACCGACCTCGGCGTATTCGGCGCCCACGACAACGTGTACTTCGGTCGCGTTGAAGACGGCGTGCTCGAAAGCGAGTTCTCCGGCAACCTCACCGAGGTCTGCCCGACCGGTGTGTTTACCGACAAGACTCACTCCGAGCGCTACAACCGTAAGTGGGACATGCAGTTCTCGCCGAGCATCTGCCATGGCTGCTCCAGCGGTTGCAACATCTCCCCGGGCGAGCGCTACGGTGAACTGCGTCGCATCGAAAACCGCTTCAACGGTTCGGTCAACCAGTACTTCCTGTGCGACCGTGGCCGTTTCGGCTATGGCTACGTCAACCGCGAAGACCGTCCGCGCCAACCGTTGCTGGCCGATGGCGCCAAGCTGAGCCTGGACGCCGCGCTGGATAAAGCCGCCGACCTGCTGCGCGGCCGTAACATCGTCGGTATCGGTTCGCCACGCGCCAGCCTCGAAAGCAACTACGCGTTGCGCGAGCTGGTCGGTGCCGAGCACTTCTACAGTGGTATCGAAGCCGCTGAGCTGGAGCGCATCCGCCTGGTCCTCCAGGTGCTGAACGACAGCCCGTTGCCCGTGCCGAACATGCGCGACATCGAAGACCACGACGCAATCTTCGTGCTCGGTGAAGACCTGACCCAGACCGCTGCCCGCATCGCCCTGTCCCTGCGCCAGTCGGTCAAAGGCAAGGCCGAAGAAATGGCCGACGCCATGCGCGTGCAGCCTTGGCTCGACGCCGCGGTGAAAAACATCGGCCAGCACGCGCTGAACCCGCTGTTTATTGCAAGCCTGGCTGAAACCAAGCTCGACGATATCGCCGAAGAATGCGTGCACGCAGCACCAGACGACCTGGCCCGCATCGGTTTCGCCGTGGCCCACGCCCTTGACGCCAGCGCACCTGCCGTCGAAGGCCTGGACGCAGAAGCCGTGGCCCTGGCCCAGCGCATCGCCGACGCCCTGCTGGCGGCCAAGCGTCCATTGATCATTGCCGGTACCTCATTGGGTTCCAAAGCGCTGATCGAAGCCGCCGCCAACATCGCCAAAGCCCTGAAGCTGCGCGAGAAGAACGGTTCCATCAGCCTGGTCGTACCGGAAGCCAACAGCCTTGGCCTGGCCATGCTCGGCGGAGATTCCGTGGACGCAGCCCTGCAAGCGGTGATCGACGGCAATGCCGACGCCATCGTGGTGCTGGAAAACGACCTGTACACCCGCACCGATGCCGCCAAGGTTGACGCTGCACTAAATGCCGCCAAAGTCCTGATCGTCGCCGATCACCAGAAGACTGCCACCAGCGACCGTGCCCACCTGGTACTGCCAGCCGCTACCTTCGCTGAAGGCGACGGTACCCTGGTCAGCCAGGAAGGCCGCGCCCAGCGCTTCTTCCAGGTGTTCGATCCGAAGTACATGGACGCCAGCATCCTGGTTCATGAAGGCTGGCGCTGGCTGCATGCCCTGCGCGCAACCCTGCTGAACCAGCCGATCGACTGGACCCAACTTGACCACGTCACCGCAGCCGTCGCCGCGAGCGCACCGCAACTGGCGCGTATCGTCGATGCTGCACCGTCCGCGTCGTTCCGGATCAAGGGCATGAAGCTGGCCCGTGAGCCGCTGCGTTACTCCGGGCGTACCGCCATGCGCGCTGACATCAGCGTGCACGAACCGCGTACCCCGCAAGACAACGACACCGCGTTTGCCTTCTCCATGGAAGGTTACTCGGGTTCGGTCGAGCCGCGTCAGCAGGTGCCATTTGCCTGGTCGCCGGGCTGGAACTCGCCGCAGGCCTGGAACAAGTTCCAGGACGAAGTCGGTGGTCATATCCGCGCTGGCGACCCGGGCACCCGCCTGATCGAAAGCACCGGCGACTCGCTGAACTGGTTCGCGGCCGTACCGCGTCCGTTCAACCCGGCCCAGGGCACCTGGCAGGTTGTGCCGTTCTTCCATCTGTTCGGCAGCGAAGAGACCTCTTCCAAAGCCGCACCGGTGCAAGAGCGCATTCCACAAGCCTACGTGTCCGTGGCCAAGTCCGAAGCCGATCGCCTGGGCGTCAACGACGGCGCCCTGCTCAGCTTGAACGTAGCCGGCCAGACCCTGCGTCTGCCGCTGCGCATCAACGATGAGCTGGGTGCTGGCCTGGTTGCACTGCCAAAGGCCTCGCCGGGATTCCACCGGCAATCTTTGGCAAAACCGTTGACGGTCTGCAGGAGGCAGCGCAATGACTTGGTTCACTCCTGAAGTGATCGACGTGATCATCTCGGTGGTCAAGGCCATCGTGATCCTGTTGGCCGTGGTCGTCGCGGGCGCCCTGCTCAGCTTCGTCGAACGTCGCCTGCTGGGCTGGTGGCAGGACCGTTACGGTCCGAACCGCGTTGGCCCATTCGGCATGTTCCAGATCGCTGCCGACATGCTGAAAATGTTCTTCAAGGAAGACTGGACCCCGCCGTTTGCCGACAAGGTGATCTTCACCCTGGCACCGGTCGTGGCCATGAGCGCCTTGCTGATCGCCTTCGCGATCATCCCGATCACCCCGACCTGGGGCGTGGCGGACCTGAACATCGGCTTGCTGTTCTTCTTCGCCATGGCCGGCCTGTCGGTCTACGCGGTGCTGTTCGCCGGTTGGGCCAGTAACAACAAATTCGCTCTGTTGGGCAGCTTGCGGGCCTCGGCCCAGACTGTGTCCTACGAAGTGTTCATGGGCCTGGCGCTGATGGGCATCGTGGTGCAGGTTGGCTCGTTCAACATGCGCGACATCGTTGAGTACCAGGCGCAGAACCTGTGGTTCATCATTCCGCAGTTCTTTGGCTTCTGTACCTTCTTCATCGCTGGCGTGGCCGTGACTCACCGTCACCCCTTCGACCAGCCGGAAGCGGAACAGGAACTGGCCGACGGTTACCACATTGAATACGCCGGCATGAAATGGGGCATGTTCTTCGTCGGTGAGTACATCGGCATCATCTTGATCTCGGCCCTGCTGGTCACGCTGTTCTTCGGCGGCTGGCACGGTCCGTTCGGCATCCTGCCGCAGTTGGCGTTCTTCTGGTTCTTCCTCAAGACCGCGTTCTTCATCATGTTGTTTATCCTGCTGCGCGCTTCCATTCCGCGTCCACGATACGACCAGGTGATGGATTTCAGCTGGCGCTTCTGCCTGCCGCTGACCCTGATCAATTTGCTGGTGACTGCTGCCGTTGTGTTGTTGAACACGCCAGCGGGCGCGGTTCAGTGAGGATTTGACCCATGTTCAAATATATTGGCGACATCGTTAAGGGTACCGGTACCCAGTTGCGAAGCCTGGTGATGGTTTTCGGCCATGGCTTTCGCAAACGCGACACCCTGCAATACCCGGAAGAAGCGGTGTACCTGCCGCCGCGCTATCGCGGCCGTATCGTGCTGACCCGCGACCCCGATGGCGAAGAGCGTTGCGTAGCCTGCAACCTGTGCGCCGTGGCGTGCCCGGTTGGCTGTATCTCCCTGCAGAAAGCTGAAACCGAAGACGGTCGCTGGTACCCGGACTTCTTCCGCATCAACTTCTCGCGCTGCATTTTCTGCGGCCTCTGCGAGGAAGCTTGCCCGACCACCGCGATCCAGCTCACACCGGATTTCGAGATGGCCGAGTTCAAACGTCAGGACCTGGTGTACGAGAAAGAAGATCTTTTGATCTCTGGTCCCGGTAAAAACCCTGATTACAACTTCTATCGTGTTGCAGGTATGGCCGTTGCCGGTAAGCCCAAGGGCGCCGCACAAAACGAAGCCGAGCCGATCAACGTGAAGAGCTTGCTGCCTTAAGGAAGAAAGATGGAATTCGCTTTCTATTTCGCATCGGGTATTGCAGTGGTGTCCACGCTTCGCGTGATCACCAACACCAACCCCGTGCACGCCCTGCTCTACCTGATCATTTCGCTGATCGCCGTGGCCATGACCTTTTTCAGCCTCGGCGCACCGTTTGCCGGTGTCCTGGAAGTGATCGCCTACGCTGGCGCCATCATGGTGCTGTTCGTGTTTGTGGTGATGATGCTCAACCTGGGGCCGGCTTCGGTCGCCCAGGAGCGCGTCTGGCTCAAGCCCGGCATCTGGCTTGGCCCGGTGATCCTGGCAGCGCTGCTGCTGGCTGAGCTGCTGTATGTACTGTTCGCTCACCAGAGCGGCCAGGCCATCGGCCACACCACCGTAGACGCCAAGGCCGTGGGCATCAGCCTGTTCGGCCCGTACCTGCTGGTGGTCGAACTGGCTTCGATGCTGCTGCTCGCTGCAGCCATCACGGCCTTCCACTTGGGCCGCAACGAAGCCAAGGAGCAATGACGATGCCTGCTATCCCTTTGGAGCATGGTCTGGCGGTCGCCGGCATCCTGTTCTGCCTTGGCCTGGTCGGCCTGATGGTTCGCCGTAACATTCTGTTCGTGTTGATGAGCCTGGAAATCATGATGAACGCTGCAGCACTGGCGTTCATCGTGGCAGGTGCGCGTTGGGGCCAGCCGGATGGACAAGTCATGTTCATCCTGGTGATCAGCCTGGCAGCCGCCGAGGCCAGTATTGGCCTGGCGATCCTGCTGCAACTGTATCGTCGCTTCCACACGCTTGATATCGACGCTGCCAGTGAGATGCGCGGATGAACATGATCTTTCTGACTTTCGTATTCCCCCTGATCGGTTTCCTGCTGCTGTCCTTCTCCCGTGGACGCTGGTCGGAAAACCTCTCGGCCCTGGTCGGCGTGGGTTCCATTGGCCTGTCGGCGATTGTCGCGGCCTACGTCATCTGGCAATTCAACGTGGCGCCGCCAGAAGCCGGTCACTACACCCTGGTGCTGTGGCAGTGGATGGCGGTCGAGGGCTTCAAGCCTGACTTCGCCCTGTACGTCGACGGCCTGTCGATCACCATGCTCGGCGTGGTGGTAGGCGTGGGTTTCCTGATCCACCTGTTCGCGTCCTGGTACATGCGCGGTGAGGCCGGTTACTCGCGCTTCTTCGCCTACACCAACCTGTTTATCGCCAGCATGCTGTTCCTGGTGCTGGGCGATAACCTGTTGTTCCTGTACTTCGGCTGGGAAGGCGTGGGCCTGTGCTCGTACCTGTTGATCGGTTTCTACTACAGCAACCGCAACAACGGTAACGCGGCACTCAAAGCCTTTGTCGTGACCCGGATCGGCGACGTGTTCATGGCCATCGGCCTGTTCATCCTGTTCCAACAGGTGGGCACGCTCAATATCCAGGAACTGCTGGTGCTGGCACCACAGAAATTCCAGGTCGGCGACTTCTGGATCACCCTGGCGACCCTGATGCTGCTGGGTGGCGCTGTGGGTAAATCGGCACAACTGCCACTGCAAACCTGGCTGGCAGACGCCATGGCCGGTCCTACCCCGGTGTCGGCACTGATCCACGCCGCCACCATGGTGACCGCCGGTGTCTACCTGATCGCCCGTACCCACGGCCTGTTCACCCTGGCGCCAGAGATTCTGCACCTGGTGGGCCTGGTAGGTGGCGTGACCCTGGTACTGGCCGGCTTCGCCGCGCTGGTGCAGACCGACATCAAGCGGATCCTCGCCTACTCGACCATGAGCCAGATCGGCTACATGTTCCTGGCCCTGGGCGTCGGCGCCTGGGACGGCGCGATCTTCCACCTGATGACCCACGCCTTCTTCAAGGCCCTGCTGTTCCTCGCTTCCGGTGCGGTGATCGTTGCCTGCCACCACGAGCAGAACATCTTCAAGATGGGTGGCCTGTGGAAGAAACTGCCGTTGGCCTACGCCAGCTTCATCGTCGGTGGTGCCGCGCTTGCAGCCCTGCCACTGGTGACCGCAGGTTTCTACTCCAAAGACGAAATCCTCTGGGAAGCCTTTGCCAGCGGTAACCAAGGCCTGCTGTACGCCGGCCTGGTGGGTGCGTTCATGACCTCGCTGTACACCTTCCGCCTGATCTTCATCACCTTCCACGGTGAAGCCAAGACTGAAGCCCACGCAGGCCACGGCATCTCCCACTGGCTGCCGCTGTCGGTGCTGATCATCCTGTCGACTTTCGTCGGCGCCATGATCACCCCGCCACTGGCTGGCGTACTGCCACAAAGCGTTGGACATGCTGGCGGTGACGCCAAGCACAGCCTGGAAATCGCCTCGGGCGCCATCGCCATCGCCGGTATCCTGCTGGCGGCCATGCTGTTCCTTGGCAAGCGTCGCTTCGTGACTGCCGTGGCCAACAGTGGCATTGGCCGCTTCCTTTCGGCCTGGTGGTTCGCCGCCTGGGGCTTCGACTGGATCTACGACAAACTGTTCGTCAAGCCTTACCTTGCGATCAGCCATGTACTGCGCAAAGACCCGCTCGACCAGACCATTGGTTTGATCCCGCGTGCTGCCAAGGCCGGTCACTCCGCCCTGAGCCGCACCGAGACCGGCCAATTGCGTTGGTATGCAGCTTCCATGGCTGCTGGTGCCGTGCTGGTGATCGGCGCCATCGTCGTGGTTGCGGTCTGACTATGTTTAAGTGCACTGCGTACTTTGCGAACTTGCGAAAGGAAACGAGCCCGTCATGATTCTGCCCTGGCTAATCCTGATCCCCTTTATCGGCGGCCTGCTCTGCTGGATGGGTGAACGCTTCGGCGCCACCCTGCCCCGCTGGATTGCGTTGCTGACCATGTCCCTGGAACTCGCACTCGGCCTCTGGCTGTGGGCCCACGGCGACTATTCATTTGCTCCGGCACCGGGTGTCGATCCAACCTTCGCGCTTGAATTCAAGCACGTCTGGATCGAACGCTTCGGCATCAACGTGCACCTGGCCCTCGACGGCCTGTCGCTGTTGATGATCCTGCTGACCGGCCTGCTAGGTATCCTCTCGGTACTTTGCTCCTGGAAAGAAATCCAGCGTCACGTGGGCTTCTTCCACCTGAACCTGATGTGGATCCTGGGCGGCGTGGTCGGCGTGTTCCTCGCCCTCGACCTGTTCATGTTCTTCTTCTTCTGGGAAATGATGCTGGTGCCGATGTACTTCCTCATCGCGCTCTGGGGTCACAGTTCTTCGGACGGCAAGAAAACCCGGATCTACGCGGCGACCAAGTTCTTCATCTTCACTCAGGCTTCCGGCCTGATCATGCTGGTGGCGATCCTGGGCCTGGTCCTGGTCAACTTCAACAACACCGGCGTGATTACCTTCAACTACGCCGACCTGTTGAAAACCAAGATGTCGATGACCACCGAGTACATCCTCATGCTCGGTTTCTTCATCGCCTTCGCAGTGAAGCTGCCGGTTGTACCGTTCCACTCCTGGCTGCCTGACGCTCACGCCCAGGCACCAACCGCAGGTTCCGTGGACCTGGCTGGTATCCTGTTGAAGACGGCGGCCTACGGCCTGCTGCGTTTCGCCCTGCCGCTGTTCCCGAATGCTTCGGCCGAGTTTGCGCCGATCGCCATGACCCTGGGTCTGATCGGGATCTTCTACGGTGCATTCCTGGCCTTCGCGCAAACCGACATCAAGCGTCTGATTGCCTTCTCGTCCGTTTCCCACATGGGTTTCGTATTGATCGGCATCTACTCCGGCAGCCAACTGGCGTTGCAAGGCGCGGTGATCCAGATGCTGGCTCACGGTGTTTCGGCAGCCGCACTGTTTATCCTCAGTGGCCAGTTGTACGAGCGCCTGCACACCCGTGACATGCGTGAGATGGGCGGCATCTGGTCGCGTATCGCGTACCTGCCGGCGATCAGCCTGTTCTTTGCCGCCGCGTCTCTGGGCTTGCCGGGTACGGGTAACTTTGTCGGTGAGTTCCTGATCCTGATGGGCAGCTTCGTCAGTGCGCCATGGATCACCGCGATTGCCACTTCCGGCCTGGTGTTCGGTTCGGTCTACTCGCTGATCATGATCCACCGCGCCTACTTCGGCCCGACCAAGTCGGACGCCGTCCTCAAAGGGATGGATGCTCGCGAACTGATCATGGTGCTCGGCCTTGCGGTACTGCTGGTGTACATCGGCGTGTATCCGCAACCGTTCCTCGACACCTCTGCCGCCACGATGCATGGCGTGCAGCAGTGGTTGAGCACCGCCTTCACTCAACTCGCTTCGGCCCGGTAAGAGCGCTATGGAATTCACGATCCAACACTTTATCGCGCTTGCGCCGCTGCTGATTACCAGCCTCACCATTGTGGTGGTGATGCTGGCAATCGCCTGGCGCCGCAATCACTCGCAGACGTTCCTGCTGTCCACCGCAGGTCTGAACCTGGCCTTGCTGTCGATTATCCCGGCACTCAAGGTCGCCCCACTGGCGGTGACCCCGCTGGTCATGATCGATGACTTCGCGCTGCTGTACACCGCGTTGATCCTCGTTGCGACACTGGCCTGCGTCACCCTCGCCCACGCTTACCTCGGCGAAGGCGGCACTGGCTACCCGGGCAACCGCGAAGAGCTGTACCTGCTGATCCTGCTGGCTGCGGCCGGCGGTATCGTGCTGGTCAGCGCGCAGCACCTGGCCGGTTTGTTCATCGGCCTGGAACTGCTGTCGATCCCGACCTACGGCCTGGTGGCGTACGCCTTCTTCAACAAGCGCTCCCTGGAAGCCGGCATCAAGTACATGGTGCTGTCGGCCGCCGGTTCCGCGTTCCTGTTGTTCGGTATGGCCCTGCTCTACGCCGAAGCCGGTAGCCTGAGCTTCAGCGGTATCGGCCACGCCCTGGCCGCCACCAGCATGCCTGCGCCCATCGCCCAACTCGGCCTGGCGATGATGTTGATTGGCCTGGCGTTCAAGCTGTCGCTGGTACCGTTCCACCTGTGGACCCCAGACGTGTACGAAGGCGCCCCGGCGCCGGTAGCCGCGTTCCTGGCTACCGCTTCGAAAGTCGCTGTGTTCGCGGTGATGGTGCGTCTGTTCCAGATCTCCCCTGCCGCCAACACCGGCGTGCTGAGTGATGTGCTGACCGTGATCGCCATCGCGTCGATCCTGTTCGGTAACCTGCTGGCCCTGACCCAGAACAACCTCAAGCGTCTGCTGGGTTATTCGTCTATCGCGCACTTCGGCTACCTGCTGATCGCCCTGGTGGCGAGCAAAGGCCTGGCCGTGGAAGCCATCGGCGTGTACCTGGTCACCTACGTGATCACCAGCCTCGGCGCGTTCGGCGTAATCACCCTGATGTCCTCGCCTTACAAAGGCCGTGACGCCGACGCCCTGTACGAATACCGCGGCCTGTTCTGGCGCCGTCCGTACCTGACCGCCGTATTGACCGTGATGATGCTGTCCCTGGCCGGTATCCCGCTGACCGCAGGCTTTATCGGCAAGTTCTACATCGTCGCAACCGGTGTCGAAGCCCACGAGTGGTGGCTGGTTGCCTCCCTGGTGCTGGGCAGTGCCATCGGCGTGTTCTACTACCTGCGCGTGATGGTCACCCTGTACCTGATCGAGCCAAACCTGCGCCGTGTGGATGCCGAGTTGCACTGGGAACAGAAAGCAGGCGGCGTGATGCTGCTGGCTATCGCCCTGCTGGCATTCTTCCTGGGCGTGTACCCACAACCGTTGCTCACCCTGGTGCAGCATGCGGTGATGGCAGGTTGATCGCTTAAGCTCAAGCAGTAAACAGAACGGCACCTTAGGGTGCCGTTTTGCGTTTCTGGGAAAGGTTCAAGCTCCCTGCCCAGCTCAAGGAATATTCCTTACTGAAATGCCTCCGTGTCTGGCATCTACCTGCCAGAGCCGCTCGTATGGTGTATGCGCTTTAGGAAGAATCCCACGCCAGGTTCACTTGACCCCTGGCAGATGGGCCACCAAACTATACGCAGGCTACGTACAGAACATGGATGCTCTATTTATCGAACTGCCGCCCTTTGAGCGGTACCGCAAGGACTACCTGACTGACGAACTGTTTCACGGCTTTCAACAAGAGCTAATGAAGAACCCCGAAGCGGGAGCCGTGATGGAAGGCACCGGTGGGTTACGCAAGCTGCGCTTCGTCGATGAACGACGAAACAAAGGCAAACGGGGTGGATTACGCGTCATCTACTACTGGTGGTCAGGCGGCACTCAATTTTGGTTGTTCACGCTGTACGGCAAGCACGAGCAAAGCGACTTGAGCCCACAACACAAAAAAGCCCTCAAGCAACTGCTGGACAGGGAAATCAACGCGAGAGGATTCACATGAAACGTGACATTTATTCCGAACTGGTCGAAGGCTTCGATGCCTTGGCCAACGAGCGCCAAGGCAAGGTCACCCTACGTACTCATACCGTGCAGCAAAACAAACTGGCCCCTCTTACCGCTGAAGACGTGATTGCAGTACGACAACAACTCAATCTTTCCCGTGCTGTATTTGCCATGTACCTACGCACCAATACACGCACCCTGGAAAACTGGGAGCAAGGTCGCGCACGCCCCAATGCCCAGGCAGCCACGCTGATTCGTCTGGTATCAAAATTTCCGGATACGGTGGAGCGCCTGGCGTTGCTTAGCTGATCGTAGGTGAAGCGATCTTTCGCACATCAGCAAAAACGGCACCTCACGGTGCCGTTTTGCTATCCGCCCTACCTCACTTGCGCGCCGCCTCCCACGACTTGAGCAAGTCCGCATAGTTCACGGTTTCACCCTTGGGCTTCTCGTTCGCCAGTTTCGGCTTCGGTGCGCCCGGCTGGTCGAACCAGTACTGGGCATCGCGCTCGGGGTTCATTTTCGGTCCGCAGATCGGCTGCACCTTGGAGCGCTCCAGGCGCGTCATGATCGCGTCCTGGTCCTTGGCCAGGCCATCCAGCGCTTGTTGCGGGGTTTTCTCGCCGCTGGCGGCTTCCGAAATGTGGCTCCACCACAGTTGGGCCAGGCGCGGATAATCCGGCACGTTGGTGCCGGTCGGTGTCCACTGCACCCGCGCCGGGCTGCGGTAGAACTCCACCAGTCCGCCGAGTTTGGGGGCCAGGTCGGTCATGGCCTGGGAGTTGATGTCGGATTCGCGGATGGGCGTCAGGCCGACGATGGTTTTTTTCAGGGAAACGGTTTTCGACGTCACGAACTGCGCGTAGAGCCAAGCCGCGAGTTTTTGTTTTTTCAGGCGTGGACTTGAGGAACGTCCAGGACCCCACGTCCTGATACCCCAGCTTCATCCCCTCCTCCCAATACGGCCCGCGTGGCGACGGCGCCATGCGCCACTTCGGCGTACCGTCGGCATTCATCACCGGCAGGCCGGGCTTGGTCATGTCAGCGGTAAAGGCGGTGTACCAAAAGATCTGCTGGGCGATGTTGCCTTGAGACGGCACCGGCCCGGACTCGGAGAAAGTCATGCCCGCCGCTTCCGGTGGCGCATAGGCGCGCATCCAGTCGACATACTTCTGCGTGGCAAATACCGCAGCCGGGCCGTTGGTGTCGCCGCCACGGGTCACGCTGGACCCCACCGGGTGGCAGTCCTCGACCCGTATCCCCCACTCGTCCACCGGCAAGCCGTTGGGCAGGCCCTTGTCGCCGCCACCAGCCATGGAAAACCAGGCATCGGTAAAGCGCCAACCCAGGGAAGGATCCTTCTTGCCGTAGTCCATATGCCCATACACGCGCTTACCGTCGATTTCCTTGACGTCTTCACTGAAGAACTTGGCGATATCCTCGTAGGCCGACCAGTTCACCGGCACGCCCAGCTCATAGCCGTACTTTTCCTTGAACTTGGCCTTGAGGTCGGCGCGCTCGAACCAGTCGGCACGGAACCAGTAGAGGTTGGCGAACTGCTGGTCGGGCAACTGATAGATCTTGCCGTCCGGCGCGGTGGTAAACGAGATACCGATAAAGTCCTTGAGGTCCAGGGTCGGCGAGGTGAAGTCCTTGCCTTCATTGGCCATCAGGTCGGTGATGGATTCGGTCTTGCCATAGCGAAAGTGCGTGCCAATCAGGTCGGAATCGTTGACCCAACCGTCATAGATATTCTTGTCCGACTGCATCTGGGTTTGCAGTTTCTCCACCACGTCGCCTTCCTGCAGCAAGTCGTGGGTCAGCTTGATCCCGGTGATTTCACTGAAGGCCTTGGCCAACACCTTGGATTCGTACTCGTGGGTGGTGAGGGTTTCCGACACCACATTGATCTTCATCCCACGAAACGGCTCGGCGGCCTTGATAAACCCACTTCAGCTCTTCAAGCTGCTGGGCCTCCGTCAGGGTGGACGGTTTGAACTCGCTGCCGATCCACTTTTTCGCGGCATCTTCGTACGCATCGGCCCAGGCCGCAGCACTCAAACCGCTGAGGGCCAAGACCGCGGCCAATGAAATGCTATGTCGCAGCTTATTGTTTTTTATCGAACATAGAGACCTCCTGGTTGATTTCAAACGGGTCCGACAGATGCCCCGCCCCGTGTAGGAGCGAGCTTGCTCGCGAAAAACCCCAAGACACCGCGTTAATCCAGACAACCTGCGTTATCGTTGACGACTTTCGCGAGCAAGCTCGCTCCTACAGGGGTATGGGGACCACCTCAGCCCCAACGCATCACAGACAACAGCCACACCACAGACAGCGCGGACGCCACCCAGATGCTCCAGCCGGTAACGCCGATCACCAGCAGATGCAGGTAGGCGCTCCCGAGAAGACCGATAAACAAGCGATCACCACGGGTGGTGCTGATCGGTAACAAGCCGCGCCGGGGAATACTCGGAGAACGCAGCTCCCACGTGGTCATGCCCGCCAGCAACAGGGCAATCGCCGCAAAAAACAGTGCCGTCGGGGTGGTCCAGGCCATCCATTCCATCATCGTTTCCTCAGACCCGGCCCAGGGCAAAGCCCTTGGCCACATGGTTGCGAACAAACCAGATCACCAGCATGCCCGGCAAAATGGTCAACACCCCAGCAGCCGCCAGCACGCCCCAGTCAATCCCCGACGCTGACACGGTGCGGGTCATCACGGCGGCAATCGGCTTGGCATTGACGGACGTCAGGGTGCGCGCCAGCAGCAGTTCGACCCAGGAAAACATAAAGCAGAAAAACGCCGTGACACCGATCCCCGAGCCAATCAGCGGGATAAAGATCTTCACGAAAAACTTCGGAAAGCTATAGCCATCGATGTAGGCCGTTTCGTCGATTTCCTTGGGCACCCCTGACATAAAGCCTTCCAGGATCCACACCGCCAACGGCACGTTGAACAGGCAGTGGGCCAGGGCCACAGCAATATGCGTATCGAACAGGCCGATGGACGAATACAGCTGGAAAAACGGCAACAGGAACACCGCCGGCGGCGCCATGCGGTTGGTCAGCAGCCAGAAGAACAGGTGCTTGTCGCCAAGGAAGCGATAGCGCGAAAACGCGTAGGCCGCCGGTAGCGCCACGGTCAGGGAAATAACCGTGTTCAGGCTCACGTAGTACAGCGAGTTGAGATACCCGGTGTACCAACTGGGATCGGTGAAGATCACCTTGTAGTTGGCCAAGGTGAAATCCTGCGGAAACAGCGTCAGGCCGCCGAGGATTTCAGTGTTGCTCTTGAAGGACATGTTCAGCAGCCAGTAGATCGGCACCAGCAGGAACAGGATGTAGATCAGCAGCGGAATGACCTTGCGCTTGCTCATGTTGGCGGCCTCAGCGGTTGGCGTCGGAGTGGGTCATGGCGGTGTAGAACAGCCAGGACACCAACAGGATGATCAGGAAATACACCAGGGAAAACGCCGCCGCCGGACCCAGGTCGAATTGGCCTACGGCCATTTGGGTCAAGGTCTGACTGAGGAAGGTCGTCGCATTCCCCGGCCCGCCGCCGGTCAGTACGAAAGGCTCGGTGTAGATCATGAAACTGTCCATGAAGCGCAGCATCACGGCGATCAGCAGCACGCTCTTCATCTTTGGCAACTGGATATGTCGGAATACCGCCCAGGCCGACGCCCGATCAATCCGCGCCGCCTGGTAGTACACATCCGGTATGGCCCGCAACCCCGAGTAACAGAGCAGCGCCACCAGGGAAGTCCAGTGCCATACATCCATCACCAGTACCGTGACCCAGGCGTCCATGGTGTTGGCGGCGTAGTTGTAGTTGATGCCCATGGCATTCAGGCTCGAACCCAGCAGCCCGATATCGGCACGGCCGAAGATCTGCCAGATGGTGCCGACTACGTTCCACGGGATCAGCAGCGGGATGGCCATCACAATCAGCACCAGGGACGACCAGCGGCCTTTGGTGGGCATGGTCAGGGCAATGGCAATGCCCAGGGGGATCTCGATCAGCAACACACATGCCGAATAGATGAACTGGCGCAGCAGCGAGTCATGCAGACGTGGGTCCAGCAGCACCTGTTTGTACCAGTCGGCCCCGACGAAATAGCGGCTGGACTGATCGAAAATATCCTGCACCGAGTAGTTGACCACGGTCATCATCGGGATCACCGCACTGAACGCCACCAGCAGGAACACCGGCAACACCAGCCACCAGGCTTTGTTGTTCTGCACCTTGTTCATGGCCGCACCTCCAGCAGGTAATCGTCGGCATACACCATCAGCCATTGCGCCGGGAAGCTGATGGATGCGTGGCCCTCGGGCACTGGCTTGTCTTCGGCCAGGCGCACTTTCAACGGCGCGCCGTCGAGGTTAAGGGTCAGGATCTTGTAGGTGCCCAGGTCTTCGACATGTGTGACGTCGGCCTGCAACGCGTCGGGATTGGGCTCGTCCCACACATGGATAAACTCGGGACGAATACCGACCTGCAGTTTCTTGTAGTCCTTTTCTGCGAGCTGCCGTTGCTGCACCTCGGACAACGCCAGATGCGTCCCGGCAAACCGTACCCCACCGGCATCGGCCTGCACCTCAATCAGATTCATCCCCGGGCTACCGATGAAATAGCCGACAAAGGTATGGCTGGGGCGCTCGAACAACTCCCGCGGAGTGCCGAACTGCACAATCTGCCCGCCGTACATCACCGCGATCTTGTCGGCAAAGGTCGAGGCTTCCAGTTGGTCGTGGGTGACGTAGACCATGGTGATATTGAACTGCTCATGGATCTGCTTGAGCTTGCGCCGCAGCTTCCACTTCAGGTGCGGATCAATCACCGTCAGCGGCTCGTCGAACAGGATCGCGGAGACGTCATCGCGCACCAGGCCACGGCCCATCGAGACCTTTTGCTTTTCATCGGCGCTAAGGTTGCGGGCTTTTTTGCCCAGCAGGCTCTGCAGGTCGAGCACCTCGGCAATTTCCTGCACCTTGCTGTGCACTTTCGCCTCAGCCATACCCTGGTTACGCAGGGGGAATGCCAGGTTATCGAACACGGTCATGGTGTCGTACACCACCGGGAACTGGAACACCTGGGCGATATTGCGCTTTTCCGGGGTCAGGTCATTCACCACCTTGCTGTCGAACAGCACCTGGCCTTCCGAAGGGCTGAGCAGGCCGGAGATGATGTTGAGCAAGGTTGACTTGCCACAACCCGAGGGGCCGAGCAATGCGTAGGCGCCGCCCTGCTCCCAGATGTGGTTCATTTCGCGAATGGCGTAGTCTTCAGGCCCTGCGGGTGTAGGGCTATAGCTATGCGCCAGGTTCTGCAAATGGATCTCGGCCATCAGGCAACCCTCGCGACACGGCGCCCGGGGGCTTGGACCAAACGGCCCTGACCATCGAACACAAACAGTTTATGGGTCGGAATATAGATCCGGATCGGCGCATCCACGTCGTACTCGTGGACTCCCGGCAGGTGCAATACCAGCAGGAAATGCTCGCTGCGCACATGCAAGAAGGTTTCCGAGCCGCTGATCTCCGCCACCTCCACGGTCACCGCCAGCTCCAGATCATCGTCATTGCTGGGCACCAGGCTGATATGGCTGGGGCGCACGCCAAATCGGAACTCGCCCTCCCCAATCGGGCGCAGGTCCACGTTCAACGGAAAGTGCACATCGTTGGCGAAACTGACTTCATTGCCACTGATGCGCCCCGGCATCAGGTTGATCGGCGGCTCGGAAAACAGCTCGGCTGCCAATACCGTCTGCGGTTGGTGATAGACCTCGGCGGCCTTGCCGCTCTGGATCACCCGGCCTTCGTGGAGGATGGTCGTGGTGCCGCCCAGCGCCAGGGCTTCGTTGGGTTCTGTGGTGGCATAAATGGCAATGGTGTTGCGGGCCTTGAACAGCTCGCGCATTTCCTGACGCAGCTCTTCGCGCAGTTTGTAGTCCAGGTTCACCAGAGGCTCATCGAACAAAATCAATTCGGCATCCTTGACCAGCGCCCGGGCCATGGCCGTGCGTTGCTGCTGGCCACCGGACAACTCCAGGGGATGACGTTGCAGGAACTTGTCGATGCGCAGCATCTTCGCGGTTTCCAGCACCTTGCTGCGGATCAGTTCGTTGGACACCCCGGCCTGGCGCAAAGGCGAGGCGATGTTTTCGAACACCGTCATGGTCGGGTAGTTGATGAACTGCTGGTACACCATCGATACATTGCGCAAGCGCACCGGCCTGTGGGTGACATCGACGCCGTTCATCAGGATGCGCCCGTTGTCGGGCTTGTCCAGGCCGGCCATCAGGCGCATCAGGCTGGTTTTGCCAGACAGCGTACGGCCCAGCAGCACATTGAAGGAGCCGGCTTCAAAGCGCAGGTTGACGTCGTCGATCCAGGTCTGGCCTTCGACAACGCGGGTCACATGTTCCAGGGTCAATGACATGACACACCCTTTTTCTTATTGGAATTGTTCTGCCAAGGTCAGAGCGAGTTTCGTGCCAATAACAAAAAGTATTTATTTACCAGAGACTTAGGTAGAACTGCTGCTCAGTACTGAACAGAAATGAACATTCACAACTGAACAATTGAACAACCGCCGGGTTGACAATGAACAGTTCTGAACAACACTGAATAAGCTCAGCAAAACCGTTCAACCTGTAGGAGCTGGCTTGCCTGCGATGGCGTCTGTGAAGTCGCCATCGCAGGCAAGCCAGCTCCCACAAGGTGAGCGGTGCACGGTTCATAACAACAATAAAAGAAGGTCACCCCATGACCGCACCTGCCCCCATTGCTGCCCCATGACACCATCATCCAGGACTCCTGGCGCCGCTGCCGTGCCTTTGGCCTGGATCACCAGAGCGCCCCCAGCTTCGACCAACTGCCCGCCGAGGGCATCAGCCAGTTGTTAGAGAGCCAGCACGCGCTGGTCCAGACCACCCACCAAGAAGTGCTGCCCTACTACGAGAACATCCTCAGCAATTCCAACTGCCTGATCATGCTTGCCGACAACCAGGGCCAGGTCCTGACCTCCTGGGGCACCCAGCGCTTTATCGAACCCAAGCTGGCCCGTGGTTTCAGCGCAGGGGCCAGTTGGCGGGAGCGCTCTACCGGCACCAACGCCATCGGTACCGCACTGGCCTGCGCCCAGGCGGTGCACATCGAGCATGACGAACACTTCCTCAAGGCCAACCGTTTCATGACCGGTTCTGCTGCGCCGATCTTTGATGCCAACCGCGAAATCATTGCGGTGCTGGATGTGTCCAGCGACAGCTACCTGCCACCCTCCCACACCCTGGGTATGGTCAAGATGATGAGCCAGACCGTGGAAAACCGGCTGATCCTCAACCTGTTTGGCGGTGACCACTTCCAACTGACCTTCAACACCGGCCTGAACAACCTCGACAGCCAATGGGCCGGCCTGCTGATCTTCGATGAAAGTGGCCAGGTGCTGTCAGCCAATCGCCGCGCCGACAACCTGCTGGGCATCAGCCTGTCGAGGGTGATGATCGACAGCCTGTTCAAGGTCTCGCTGCTGGAGTTGCTCAACCAACCCGAAGGCCTGCCCTTCGCCCTGCAAGCTGCGGGACGCAACCGTTTCCAGTGCCTGCTCAAACGCCCCAAGCAGGCGCCGGTGCAGGCCAGGGTCTTCAGCGAGCCGGCCGCCGTGCCCATCGGTCTCAAGACCCTGCATTTTGGCGACAGCCGCGTGGAAAAAGCCGTGCGCCAGGCCGAACGCCTGCTGGAAAAAGACATCCCGTTGCTGATCCATGGCGAAACCGGCGTGGGCAAGGAAGTCTTCGTCAAAGCCCTGCACCAGGCCAGTTCCCGCAGCCAGCAGGCTTTTATCGCGGTCAACTGTGCGGCAATTCCGGCCGAGTTAGTGGAATCGGAGCTGTTTGGCTACGAAAAAGGCGCGTTCACCGGCGCCAATCAAAAGGGCAGCATCGGTTTGATCCGCAAGGCTGACAAAGGCACGCTGTTTCTCGATGAGATCGGTGACATGCCCCTCCCGACCCAGGCCCGGCTGCTGCGGGTATTGCAGGAGCGCTGCGTGCAGCCGGTGGGCAGCAGCGAATTGTTCCCGGTAGACCTGCGAATTATCTCGGCCACCAACCGTTCGCTACGCGAACAGGGTGCAGGTCGGACGGTTTCGTGAGGACTTGTACTACCGCATCGGCGGCCTGACCCTGGAACTGCCACCCCTGCGCGAGCGCAGTGACAAACAGGCGCTATTCAAGCAACTGTGGCAACAGCACCGCGACCCCACGCAGTGGGCCGGCCTCAGTGCTGAAGTGCTGGCGTTATTCGAGCAACACCCTTGGCCAGGCAACTTGCGCCAGGTCAGCAGCGTGATGCAGGTGGCGCTGGCCATGGCCGAAGACCAGCCGATCCGCCCGGAGCACCTGCCAGATGATTTTTTTGTCGACCTGGGGCAAGCCTCGCCCCCCACACCGCTCGTCATGGGCGATCTGGACGATAGCCAAAATCTGCAGCAACAACTGGCAGCGGTCGGCGGCAATATCTCCCACTTGGCGCGGGAGCTGGGGGTCAGCCGCAATACCTTATACAAACGATTACGCGCCGCGCCATAGCCGTAAATCCTGCGTTTTTCCTTAAGACTGATCGCTAGTTGATGTGGGCATAAGCGGCGATCCCACCTAGTAAATTCTGCCTGCACGTAAGCCCATTCTGATTTAACAGACCACACCTCCAACCACCCTTTTCCTGCGGCATTCTCCGACGCCTTTCTTTTGCAGAGACGTCATGGATGCCAGCTCCTGCCCCTGATTCATCCCCCCTCGACCTGATCGAATACGAGCTGAACGGCTTTCACCAGAGCCTGGCGGTGTATCGCCAGCAGGTAACCAGCTGGTACGCGCAAGCCCTGGACAAGGCCAGCCATGCCACGGATTTGCCGTCGTTGCTGGGCATGGAGCGAGTGCTGCGGGTCGGCGACTCCCAAGTGTCGGTGAGCATGACCGACACCGATTTTGCTTCCAGTGTTGCCGTGTGCCCGGCAGGCGGCGAGCTGAAGATCCAGAGCAAATTCGAGTCGGTGTATGACGTGCCGCTGGGCAATCTCCAGGTGCAGGTGCTTGGCCTGGATGACGGCAGTTCCACGTTTATCCAACTGGATGAACAGGGTCAGGCCTCCCATCACTGCGTGGCCGGCGGGCGCTATCAGGTGCGTGTGCAGGGCGGGGTGTCGCCGGCGCAGGTGGAGGCGCTGTTTGCGTCCTACGACGGTTTGACCGTTGAGCTGCAAGCCTGGCTGCGCAAGGAGTGGAGTGGGTTCAAACCGCACTGGCAGGCCTCCAGCGCGAGCGCCATTGGCAGTGGGATATTGGCCGGGACCTGGTCAGCCATTTCCGGGGTGTGGGACAGCGTGTCGCTGGTGCAGGACATCCTCAAGGACCCGGCCCAGCACATCGAACGCCTCGGCACCCAGGCCGCCGAGCTGGCAGCCCTGGCGCGTGAAGCGCCCCAAGTGATGGAACAGGCGATGCTGCTGGCCAGCGACGAGGCAGCGCTGTACCTGATGTTACGCACGGCGATGATCTGGCTGTCGGCGTTGCCGCCCAGCCAGGTGGCGGGGAAAACCGCCGAGGTGATTACCGGGCTTGCCGTGTCGCTGCTCATTGATTTGCTGATTGCGCTGGTGCTGACCATTGCCCTGCAAGGTGCCGGGATCGCGTATCTGGGGCTGCGGCTGGCGAAGTATGGATCGCAGGTGGTTGAGCTTGCGGTGGGCTTCGTCAAAGGCGTGTTCGACATCCTCAAGCGTTTTATGGCGGCGGTGGATCGCTACAAGGCGGTGGCCGTGCGCGGCGTCGTCGGCGGCTTACAAAAAGGCGGCCTGCAGATGCACTGGGGGGCGCGGCGCAATACCACGCTCAAGCAACTTGAGGCGGTGGATGACGCGCCCTCCTCCGCGAAAAACCCCAACGGCGCAGCCAGCGCCAGCGCCGATAAAACCGCGACCCATGGCTGCCCGGTGTCCATGGTCACTGGCGAAGAACTGCTGACCCTGACCGATGGCGAGTTGCAGGGCGTGCTGCCGTTTGCCTGGACACGGCTGTATCGCACCAGTGCCGTGGAGGTGGATTGCGGGCTGGGGTTTGGCTGGAGCCATTCCCTGGCCCAGCGGCTGGTGGTGGTCGGTGAGTCGGTGGTGTGGACCGATCACGAGAACCGCAGTACCACCTTTCCCCTGCCGTCCGCTGCCCGCCCGGCCATCAGCAATAGCCTGGCCGAGGCAGCGATTTATCTGGGGGCGGCGTCGGATGAACTGGTGCTGGCGCAGGGGGCACGGTTCTACCACTTTCAAGACGGTGTGCTGACGGCGATCAGCGATGGGTATGACAACCGCCTGCGTATTTCCCGCGATGTATCGGGGCGGATTCTGCGCCTGGATAACGATGCCGGGCGGGCGCTGCTGTTGCGCTATGACCGCGGGCATATCGTGGCGGTGGACTATCAGGTGTTTCGCGTGGAAAGCGAAGCGGATGACGCCTGGGTGACTGAGCAGAACGTCGTTTCCTACCGCTATGACGAACAGTGGCGACTGGTTGAGGCGACCAATGCTGTAGGCGAAAGCGAGCGTTATCAGTACGACAGCCTTGCGGTAATCACTGAACGGCAGTTGGCCGGTGGGGCGAGTTTCTTCTGGGCGTGGGAACGGTCTGGCAAGGCAGCGCGCTGTGTGCGGCATTGGGCCAGTTTTGCGCAGATGGATACGCGCTATGTCTGGGATGACGACGGCCGCGTCACCCTGCTTAACGCCGATGGCAGCCAGGAAGTCTACGTGCATGACCCGCGCGCACGGCTGGTGCAGCGGGTCGACCCGGACGGCGGCGAGCATTTCAAGTCCTACGACGCCCAGGGTCGGCTGACGGTTGAACAGGATCCCCTTGGGGCGATTACAGCCTATCAGTACGACGAGGCTGGGCGCTTGGTGGCGCTGTTTCCGGGGGATGACGAGCCTACCGCCTACGAGTATGAGCATGGCTTCGTACGGGTCATGCGTCGGGGTGCGGCGGTCTGGAAGTACCAGCGTAACGATCAGGGCGATATCACCCGCCAGACTGATCCTGATGGCAACGTTACTGAGTACAGCTATGACAAACGTGGGCAGCTTTTAGCGGTTTGGTATCCGGACCACAGCTGTCAGCGCCTGACCTGGAATGACCTTGGGCAGTTGGTTGGGGAGCAACTGCCCAATGGCGGCGTGCGGCGTTATCGCTATGACGACCTGGGCCGGCAGATTGCCCGTGAAGATGAACATGGCGCCCTGACCCACTATCACTGGGACGCGGTAGGCCGACTGCTCAAGGTGGTATTGCCGGGCGGCGCCACCCGCGAATTGAGCTACAACCCCTACGGAAAAATCATCGCCGAGCGCGATGAACTGGGCCGTGTGACCCGGTATGAATATGCCGACGGACTGCACCTGATCAGTCGCCGGATCAACCCCGATGGCACGGCGCTGCGCTATCGCTACGACAACACCCGCCTGCTGCTGACCGAAATCGAAAACGAGTCAGGCGAGCGCTATCAACTGGCGTACCACCCCAACGGCCTGATCCAACAGGAAACCGGCTTCGACGGCAAACGCACCACCTACGTCTACGACCTCAACGGCCACCTGCAGGAAAAAACCGAGTTCGGCGACGATGACCGTCAGCTGATTACCGCCTACCAGCGCGACAACGCCGGCCGCCTTATAAGAAAAACCCTGCCCGATGGCAGCACGGTGGATTACACCTACGACCGCCTCGGCAATCTCTTAAGCGTCGACGACGGCCACTGGCCGCTGCATTACGAATACGACCGCCAAAACCGCCTGACCGCCGAACACCAGGGCTGGGGCACCTTGCGCTACGGCTACGACAGCTGCGGCCAACTCGACCACCTGCGCCTGCCCGACAACAACCACCTGACCTTCAACCACGACAAGGGCGGCCACCTCGCCACCGTTGAGCTCAATGGCCGCACACTCACCTCACACCTGTTCAAAGCCGGGCGCGAGCAACAGCGCCAGCAGGGCCAACTGCTCAGCCACTACCACTACGACGACCAGGGCCGCCTGACCCAACACCAACACCGCCACTACACCTACGACAAAAGCGGCAACCTCACCCGCCTGCTCGACACCCGCAAGGGCCAGCACGACTACCACTACGACCCCCTCGACCGCCTGACCCGCGCCGACCACTCGCAAGACGTGCAAGAACGCTTCGCCCACGACCCGGCGGGCAACCTGCTGATGCAAGACCGCCCAGGCCCCGGCATCGTCGTCGGCAACCGCCTGTTACTACAAGGCGACCGGCATTGCGACTACGACGCCTTCGGAAACCTCATACGCGAACGCCGTGGCCGCGCACAGCAACGGGTCACCGAATACCGCTACGACTGCCAGCACCGCCTGATCGGCATCACCCAACCAGACGGCAGCCAGGCCAGCTATCGCTATGACCCATTTGGCCGGCGCATCAGCAAAACCGTGGCGGGCAAGACGACAGAGTTTTTCTGGCAAGGCGACAAGGTTATCGCCGAGCACACACATGGCCAGCACCGTAGCTATCTCTACGAGCCGGACAGCTTCAGGCCGCTGGCCTTGCTAGACGGTTTCGGGCCGGCCAATACACAGGTCTTCCACTACCAACTTGACCACCTGGGCACACCGCAGGAACTGACCAGCGCAGACGGCAAAATCGTCTGGTCTGCCCATTACCAGGCCTACGGGAAAATCACCCGGTTGGATGTAGGCACGGTCGACAACCCACTGCGCTTTCAGGGGCAGTATTACGACCGGGAAAGCGGGCTGCATTACAACCGGCATCGCTACTACAATCCGGACAACGGACGCTACCTGACCCCCGACCCGGTGAAGTTGGCGGGTGGGGTGAACGGGTATTTGTATGTGCCCAACCCAACGGGGTGGGTGGATCCGTTGGGGTTGAATGCGTGTCCGGGTGGGGATGGGTGCAAGCCGAAGGGAAGTAGCGCCGACTCCCCCCACAATGCAGCAATAGATGAGGGTTTACCCTCACTGCCTCTAATTCACGAAGTTGATGCCCGAACTCTGAATCGTACGCACAGTATTGAGGGAAGACGGTCAACCAAACGAGTTGAGGAGATTTCTAGTAACATGCGAAGCAATGGGTACAACAAAAACACCCCTATTGACGTAATCGAATATAACGAGCAGCGTTATATTATTGATGGGCACCATCGGGCGTCTGCAGCAAGGCGAACACATACACTTGTCACCATAAGACTGATTGACAATATAGAAAACCACGATACCTCATTTAGCAGCATCAATGACGTAGTGAGCTCTTCAAAAACCGCTGGACCAGATAGGCTAGAAAGGTCAAGAAAATGAAAACTCAGACGCTAGAAGATCTAATCAGCGAATACTTAGAGGAAGTTGAAAAGGCAACCAACTTACTTGAATTATCGTTTGGTACAAAAAATATCTTAGGACTGTGGCGTTCAAAACAAATCCCGCAGCGCGGAAAGCTCAGCGATGACGCAACGTACGAACTACATGGAATCGGCTGCAGGGTTTATATATCCGAGAAATGTATTGACTTCGATTACGGCCCCGACGGTCGAATTGATGGCTTCGACTCATGGAGACTTTACATTTACGCATGCGAAGCTCAAAAAAAATACAAAAAATACACTAACAAGACGACGATCGAGCGAGAGTTCAGCGAGTACGTAGAAAAAGGAAAAGCAAAGAAAATTCAGGGTTCAATTTCCAACTTATTTTTTCCAGAAACCTTGATAAAAAAATCGGAACAAAAGGAACGAACCTATTTAATCGCAAGTAAATTTAGTAATAGGCCCACTATTGCCCACTATGAATCAACACCAAAACGCGTTGAGCGGCGGCAAACACTTGCGGCCATTGCTCGCGCAGGGTGCTAAATAGATCCGCTCCTTTAACCAACTACTGGAAGGTTTATACATCAATCCCCTCTCAGATATTTCCGACAGCGTTTTAGGGTTACCACTCGGAAGACGCCCCAATAATCTTCGGCAGTCGCTGCAAATTCAGCGACCGGGTTTCGCAGCCCGGTTAAACTCTAGACGCACAGCGTCCCCCACAAGATAGCGGGCGCTTTTTTATGCCTAATGTTATGGCGGCTGTGCGCGGGATACCTTCGGGTATGCCGGGTTCCTAGAGTCCCGGTCTGCGAACCTGCGTACAGCTACCACCCGGTATCGTTTCGCAGCGATGGGTAGTAGCTCCATAACTCTAGGAGCTTTGCCATGATCAAACACAGTCCAAACCCGCCATTAGACTCAACCTCGCTTCACGCAACTGCTCACCGCTGAACCCTCCTACTGAAACAAAGTGGTCTGCTGAAGACCATGGCATCTTCATCGTGCGCAAAGGAACAGATGCAAAGACGTTGTTGATCAACGCTTCGGAGGATCTTGCGTCGGCTCAACCGCCACGTCGTTCCCATTCGCCGCCAACGTGCAGGCGCTAAAGTGATACCTTCTCGATCCCACTTGATAAAAAAGGAGTTTTACCGCCGATGAGGATCAAATGTTCCGTCTTTATCGCAGCGAGCATTGACGGTTTTATTGCCCGGCCAGATGGGGATATCGAGTGGCTGCACCGACCGGAATATGAGAGTTCGGGCTTGAACGGCATCACGTATGAAAGTTTCATCGCAACGGTTGACGGGTTGGTCATGGGGCGTAAGACCCTGGAAAAAGTACTGTCCTTTCCAGAGTGGCCCTATGAGGGCACACCGGTCATAGCGCTGTCTCACCAGACCTTGCAGATTCCGGCGCATCTACAGGGCAAGGTGGAGGTCTTGGCAGCCGACGTGAGCACACTCGTCGAGCAACTGGCCGAGCGCGGCATGAAGCATCTTTATATCGATGGCGGCCAGACCATTCAGGCATTTCTTGAAGCAGGCCTGCTCAATGAGTTGATCATCACCCGTATTCCGATTCTGCTAGGTCAGGGGATTCCGTTGTTCAGTCAAGTCGGGCATGAATGTGAGCTTCGCCACATCGATACCTGGGCCTCGGACAATGGGTTTGTCCAAAGCCGGTATGCGATCGAGCAGTGTTGAATCGCAAAACCTCCACACACAAAAACGCCCCGAACCAGTCGGGGCGTTTTTATTCAGCTTGAAACAATCAGCCGTCAGTCAGCCAACCGCCACGTCGTCCCGCCCTTCCCATCTTCCAACACCACGCCCATGACGGTGAGTTGGTCGCGGATGCGGTCGGACTCTGCCCAGTCCTTGTTGGCACGGGCATTCAAGCGGGCTTGGATCAGTGCGTCGACTTCGGCTGCGTCCACACGCCCTTCGGCGCCGGCTTGCAGGAAGTCGTCGGCTTCCATTTGCAGCACGCCCAGCACGCTGGCCAGTTCTTTCAAACGGGCCGCCAAACCTGCCGCTACATCCAGATCGCTCTCGCGCAGGCGGTTGATCTCACGGACCATTTCGAACAGTACGGCGCAGGCTTCGGGGGTGCCGAAGTCGTCGTTCATCACGGTGGTGAAGCGCTCGACAAATGCTTCGCCACCGGCCGGCGCGACAACCGGCAGGCCTTTCAACGCATGGTAGAAACGCTCCAGGGCGCCCTTGGCGTCCTTGAGGTTGTCTTCCGAGTAGTTAATGGCGCTGCGGTAATGGCTCGATACCAGCAGGTAACGCACAACTTCCGGGTGGTACTTTTCCAGCACGTCGCGGATGGTGAAGAAGTTGTTCAAGGACTTGGACATCTTCTCGCCATTGATGCGAATCATGCCGCAATGCATCCACGCGTTGGCGTAGGTCTTGCCAGTGGCCGCTTCGCTTTGGGCGATTTCGTTTTCGTGGTGCGGGAACTCAAGGTCGCTGCCGCCGCCATGAATGTCGAAGGTCTCGCCCAGGCAGCAGGTGGACATCACCGAGCATTCGATGTGCCAACCCGGACGCCCGGCGCCCCACGGCGACTCCCAGCTCGGCTCGCCGGGCTTGGTGCCTTTCCACAGCACGAAGTCCAGCGGGTCTTGCTTGGCTTCGTCCACTTCGATGCGCGCACCGATGCGCAGGTCTTCGATTTTCTTGCGCGACAGCTTGCCGTAGCCCATGAACTTGGCGACGCGGTAGTACACGTCGCCATTGCCCGGGGCGTAGGCGTAGCCCTTGTCGATCAAGGTCTGGATCATCGCGTGCATGCCAGGGATGTGGTCAGTGGCACGCGGCTCCATGTCCGGCTTGAGGATGTTCAGGCGCGCCTCATCCTCGTGCATGGCCGCAATCATGCGCTCGGTCAGCGCGTCGAACGACTCGCCGTTTTCATTGGCGCGATTGATGATCTTGTCGTCGATGTCGGTGATGTTGCGCACGTACGTCAAGTCGTAGCCGCTGAAACGCAACCAGCGGGTCACCAGGTCGAAGGCAACCATGCTGCGGCCGTGGCCGATGTGGCAGTAGTCGTACACGGTCATGCCGCACACGTACATGCGCACCTTGTTGCCATCCAGCGGCTTGAAGACTTCTTTGGTCTTACTGAGCGTGTTGTAGATCGTTAGCACGATGTTTCCCTTAAGACTTGATCACTGGCCCCACGAATCACGCAAGGTCACGGTACGGTTGAATACCGGCTGACCAGGTTTCGAGTCCTTGATATCTGCGCAGAAGTAGCCTTCGCGCTCGAACTGGAAACGGTCTTCCGGCTGTGCGTCGCCAAGCGATGGCTCGGCACGACAACCCGTAAGCACTTGCAGGGAGTCAGGGTTGATGTTGTCGAGGAAACTCGCGCTGTCTTCTGCCTTCTCAGGGTTGGCCGAGCGGAACAGGCGATCGTACAGGCGGACTTCGCACTCGACGCTGGCAGCAGCCGGCACCCAGTGCACCACGCCTTTGACCTTGCGGCCTTCCGGGTTCTTGCCCAGGGTATCCGGATCGTAGGAGCAACGCAGTTCGACGATGTTGCCATCGGCGTCTTTAATGGCTTCGTCGGCACGGATCACGTAACTGCCGCGCAGGCGCACTTCGCCGTTGGGCTCAAGGCGCTTGTAGCCCTTTGGCGGCTCTTCCATGAAGTCGTCGCGGTCGATGTAGATTTCACGGGCGAACGGCAGCTTGCGCACGCCCAGTTCTTCTTTCTGCGGATGACGTGGCAGTTCGAGGTTCTCGATCTGGCCTTCCGGGTAGTTGGTGATCACGACTTTCAACGGACGCAGCACACACATGGCGCGCGGGGCGTTCGCGTCGAGGTCCTGGCGGATGCTGAATTCCAGCATGCCGTAGTCGACCACGCCGTCGGAGCGGTTGGTACCGACCATCTCGCAGAAATTGCGGATCGAAGCCGGGGTGTAACCGCGACGGCGGAAGCCCGACAGGGTCGACATGCGTGGGTCGTCCCAGCCGAACACGTGCTTTTCATCGACCAGTTGCTTGAGCTTGCGCTTGCTGGTGATGGTGTAGTTCAGGTTCAGGCGGCTGAATTCGTACTGACGCGGGTGCGCCGGTACCGGCAGGCTGTCGAGGAACCATTCATACAGCGGGCGATGGCTTTCGAATTCCAGGGTGCAGATGGAATGCGTAATGCCTTCGATGGCGTCCGACTGACCGTGGGTGAAGTCGTAGTTGGGGTAGATGCACCACTTGTCACCGGTCTGGTGGTGGTGGGCATGGCGGATGCGGTACATGATCGGGTCGCGCAGGTTCATGTTCGGCGAGGCCATGTCGATCTTGGCGCGCAGTACGCGGGCGCCGTCCGGGAACTCGCCGTCGCGCATGCGGGTGAACCAGTCCAGGTTCTCTTCTACCGAACGGTCGCGGAACGGGCTGTTCTTGCCCGGTTCGGTCAGGGTGCCACGGTATTCCTTTGCCTGCTCCGGGGTCAGGTCGTCGACATAGGCCTTGCCGGCCTTGATCAGCTCCACCGCCCAGTCGAACAACTGGTCGAAATACTTGGAGGCATAGCGCACTTCACCGGACCATTCAAAGCCCAGCCACTTGATGTCGCTTTCGATGGCGTCGATGTATTCCTGGTCTTCCTTGGCCGGGTTGGTGTCGTCGAAACGCAGGTGCGTGACGCCACCGAACTCCTGGGCCAGGCCGAAGTTCACACAGATCGACTTGGCGTGGCCGATGTGCAGGTAACCGTTGGGCTCAGGCGGGAAACGGGTGACGATCTGCGTGTGCTTGCCCGAATCCAGGTCCGCCTGGATGATCGGGCGCAGGAAATTGACCGGGACGGCAGGTCCGGCCTTGGAATTCGAGGTAGGGTCGACAGTGGGCTTGCTCATAGGATCCTTGAACAGACAGGTACGTGGCCGGGTCAGGCCAGACAAACAAAGGGCTTATCATAGCCGATGCTGTCAAGCACCTGACAGGGCATGGCCAAAAACTGCTGCATTTATTGCACGGGCGGTAAAAAACCACCTCGAAATTCCTGCCGGGCACGCTAAACTGCGCGCCTTGGCAGCGTTTTGCCAGACAGGTGCAGGCGTGTAACGCGCCAGAACCCACGAATTCCTTGAAAGAGTAGTGAACATGACTCAAGTCAAACTGACCACCAACCACGGTGACATCGTCATCGAACTGAACGCCGAGAAAGCGCCGCTCACGGTCGCCAACTTCATCGAATACGTTAAAGCCGGCCACTACGAAAACACCGTTTTCCACCGTGTCATCGGCAACTTCATGGTCCAGGGCGGCGGTTTCGAGCCGGGCATGAAAGAAAAGAAAGACAAGCGCCCAAGCATCCAGAACGAAGCGGACAACGGTCTTTCCAACGACAAGTACACCGTCGCCATGGCCCGTACCATGGAGCCGCATTCGGCCTCCGCGCAGTTCTTCATCAACGTGGCCGACAACGGTTTCCTCAACCACAGCGCCAAGACCGTACAGGGCTGGGGCTACGCGGTATTCGGTAAAGTCACCGAAGGCACCGACGTCGTGGACAAGATCAAGGGTGTTTCCACCACCATGAAAGGCGGTCACCAGGACGTACCAGCAGAAGACGTGATCATCGAGAAAGCCGAGATCATTGCGTGATATTGCTGATTTCAGATTTGCATCTGGAAGAGGAGCGCCCGGATATTACCCGGGCGTTTCTGGATTTACTCCACGGCCGCGCCCGTGGCGCGCAAGCGTTGTACATCCTGGGGGACTTTTTCGAAGCCTGGATTGGCGACGATGGCATGACCCCGTTCCAGCGTTCGATTTGCTCCGCTCTACGTGAGCTGAGCGACAGTGGCACCCAACTATTTTTGATGCATGGCAACCGGGATTTCCTGATCGGCAAGGCGTTCTGCAAAGCAGCAGGCGCAACTTTGCTCAAGGACCCCAGCGTCGTGCAGATGTATGGCGAACCCGTGCTGTTGATGCACGGCGACAGCCTGTGTACCCGCGACCTCGGCTATATGAAGCTGCGGCGCATCCTGCGTAACCCCATTGTGTTGTTTATCCTGCGCCACCTGCCCTTGCGCACTCGCCATAAACTGGCGCGCAAGCTGCGCAGTGAAAGCCGTGCGCAGACGCGCATGAAGGCCAACGATATTGTCGATGTGACGCCCGAGGAAGTGCCACGGGTGATGCAGCAGCTCGGCGTGCGCACCCTGGTCCACGGCCACACCCACCGCCCGGCCATTCACAAATTGCAGATTGGCGAGCAGGCGGCCAAGCGCATTGTGCTGGGGGGGATTGGGACAAGCAGGGTTGGGCGTTGCAGGTGGATGAGCAAGGGTTTCAATTGGCGGCGTTTGACTTCGTCAACCCGCAGTTGGCGTTGCCTGGCGCCTGACTTACAAACAACGCGAAGCAAATGTGGGAGCGGGCTTGCTCGCGAATGCGGTGCGTCAGTCACCTAAGATGTCGACTGACACACCGCATTCGCGAGCAAGCCCGCTCCCACATTTTTCACTGCGTGCGCTGCAAGATCAGTGACCTGACGCCGCCGGACCAGCCTTCGCGGCAAACGGTGGCTTGGCCAGCCACACCAGCAGGATCAAACCCATGAACATCCACCCCAGCAACGTGAAATAGTCCACGGTGGACATCATGTATGCCTGGCTGGTGAGCACCTGATCGAGCTGCGCATAGGCCTTGTGGCCCGCGCCGCCCAGGGTGTCAGCGCATCGCGGGTGGCCGAGTCGTACACACTCATGCTCTCGCTCATGTAGGCATGATGCTGGTCAGCCCGGCGAATCCAGATCCAGGTGGTCAACGATGCCGCAAAGCTACCGCCCAGGGTTCGCAGGAAGGTCGCCAGGCCCGCACCGTCGGCGATCTGGTGCGGCGGCAGGTCGGACATCAGGATGCTCAAGGTCGGCATAAAGAACAGCGCCACACCGATGCCCATGAACAGCTGCACCAGGGCGATATGCTGGAAGTCCACTTCATTGGTGAAGCCGGCGCGCATAAAGCAGCTCAGGCCAATCGCCAGGAATGCCAGGCCGGCCAGCAGCCGCAAATCGAACTTGTGTGCGTACTTGCCGACAAAGGGCGACATCAGCACCGGCAGGATGCCGATCGGCGCCACGGCCAAGCCGGCCCAGGTGGCGGTGTAGCCCATCTGCGTCTGCAGCCACTGCGGCAGGATCAGGTTGATCCCGAAGAACCCGGCATAGCCCAGCACCAGCACAATGGTGCCGATGCGGAAATTGCGGTGGGCAAACAGGCGTAGGTTGACCACCGGATGCTTGTCGGTCATTTCCCAGATCACGAACACCGCCAGGGCGATCACCGAGATGGCCGCGCCGATGATGATGAAGTTGGATTCGAACCAGTCCAGGTCGTTGCCCTTGTCGAGGATGATCTGCAGGGCCCCGACCCCGACGATCAGGCTCAACAGGCCGACATAATCCATCGGCTGATGGCTGGTGACCACCGGCCGCTTCTTGAGCTGCGAACGCACCACCATCACCGCGAAGATCCCGATGGGCACGTTGATAAAGAAGATCCACGGCCAGCTGTAGCTGTCGGTGATCCAGCCGCCAAGAATGGGACCTGCAATCGGCGCGACCACCGTGACCATCGCCAGCAATGCCAGGGCCATGCCGCGCCTGGCAGGTGGGTAGACCGCGATCAACAGTGTCTGCGTCATTGGGTACAACGGCCCCGCCACCAGACCTTGCAGCACCCGAAAACCGATCAGCTCGGGCATTGAGGTGGAGATACCACACAGGAACGAAGCCAGCACAAACAGGATGGTGGCCCACAAAAACAGCTTCACCTCGCCAAAGCGCCGGCTCAACCAGCCGGTCAATGGCAGCGCAATGGCATTGCTCACGGCAAATGAGGTGATGACCCAGGTGCCCTGCTCCGAACTCACCCCCAGGTTGCCGGAAATGGTCGGCAGCGCCACGTTGGCGATGGTGGTGTCGAGCACCTGCATAAAGGTCGCCAGGGACAGGCCAATGGTGGCCATCAGCAAGCTGGGCGGCGTGAAGGAGGCGTTATTGCTCATCAGCGTTGTGCTGCCTTGGGCGCGGCCACGCTGTTGTCATGGATCAACTGGGTGATCATCGCGTCGGCCTCGGCCAACTGGCGGTCGTACACATTGGTGCTGAACGAAGCCTTTTGCGGCGGTTGCTGCGCCAGCACCGGGCCGCTCTGGTCGTGCAGGTTGACTTCAACCTGGGTCGACAAACCCACTCGCAACGGGTGCTGGGCCAACTCTTGGGCATTGATATGGATGCGCACCGGCACCCGTTGCACGATCTTGATCCAGTTGCCCGTGGCGTTCTGCGCCGGCAGCAGGGCAAATGCGCTGCCGGTACCGGCGCCGAGGCTGTCGACGGTGCCGCTGTATTTCACATCACTGCCGTAGATATCGGCCTCGATGTCCACCGGCTGGCCAATGCGCATCTGGCGCAACTGGGTTTCCTTGAAGTTGGCGTCGATCCACAGTTGGTCCAGGGGAATCACCGCCATCAACGCCGTACCCGGCTCGACTCGCTGGCCCAGTTGCACGGTGCGCTTGGCCACGTAGCCGGTGACCGGTGCGATCAGGGTGCTGCGCGCATTGGCCAGGTAGGCCTGGCGCAATTGCGCGGCAGCGGCCTGCACATCCGGGTGGGACGAAATCACCGTGTCATCCACCAACGCGGTGGAGGTATTGAGTTGCTGTTGCAGGTTGGCCAGCGAGTTGCTCGCCGCGCTCAGGGCGTCACGGGCGTGGGACAGTTCTTCCAGGGAAATCGCGCCACCCTGGGCGAGGATCCTGCGGCGGTTGAAGTTGTCCTGGGCGGTTTGCACTTGGGCTTTTTGTGCCTGGACCTGGGCTTTCATGCCATCCACATTGCTGTACAGGCCGCGCACCTGGCGCACCGTACGTGCCAGGTTGGCCTGGGCACTTTGCAAGCCGACGGCCGCATCGTTGGGATCGAAGTTGATCAGCACCTGACCTTCGTGGACCAGGTCGCCATCATCGGCGCCAATGCTGACCACAGTGCCGGTGACCAGCGGGGTGATTTCCACCACGTTGCCGTTCACGTAGGCGTCGTCGGTGCTTTCGCTCCAACGGCCATAGAGCTCGTGCCAGCCCCAGACGCCCACTACGCAGAGCACGACGATCAGCGCCAGGCCCAGCAACATGATCTTGCGTTTGCGCGGGTTGCTGTCGTCGGGTTGGGAGGGTGCGGTGTTGTTTGCTTGGGCAGTAGCCATGACAAATACCTTGCGTTATTCAGCGCGCGTGACTGGCGTGTTCATTGAGTCCCGACCCGTTGCAGGGTGATGGGGTCACCCGCAGCGACCAGGATTTTCTTGAGGATGTATTCCAGGGTCTGCAATTCCCCCGGCTCCAGCACGCCAGCCAGTTGGTTCAGGGCCTGGGCGCCGATCTGCGGCAACATGTCCGCCAGGCGCTGGCCGTCGGCGGTCAACACAAGCTGCACCTGGCGCCGGTCCTGCTCGGAACGCTTGCGTGCCAGCAGGTGTTTTTGCTCCAGGCGGTCGAGCATGCGGGTCATCGAGCCACTGTCCAGGGACAGATTGCGGCACAGCTCCGCCGGGGTATCGACGCCGAACTGGGCCATGATGATCAACACCTTGAACTGCGCGGCGGTGATGCCGTGGGGTTCCATATGGGTGTCGATAATGCGGTCTTTGAGAATCGCGGCACGCCCTAGCAACAGGCCGAGGTGGCAGTTGTGGAAGTTTTCCGGGGTGAAGTGTTTCATCGAAAGTCACCTTATTACTGCCTAGGCAGTGAATATGTGACCAAATATTACTGCCTAGGCAGCGAATGTCAAATAAATAGTTAGGCTGCTTGGTAATCAGGCGATGACTGGAGCCATCGGAAGGTTCTGAATCCACGACAAAACAAATGTGGGAGCTGGCTTGCCTGCGATTGCGGTGTGTCAGCCACTAGAAATAGTGACTGAACCACTGCTAACGCAGGCAAGCCAGCTCCCACAATTTGATTGACGTTTAAACGTCAGAAATCCCGTTTGTAGAAGATATCCAGGGAGCTTGCCACGCCGCTGGCCACTTCCAGATACACCCGCTTGCTCAGCAGGTAGCGCAAGGCGATGGTGCTGGCCGGTTCGAACACCCCCACGCCGTAACGCAAGCTGAGCTTTTCGGTGATCTTGCCGCTGGCCACCACCGCCGTATTGTTGCCGCTGCCCTGGGTGTCCAGTTCGAAGTCCTGGATCCCCAGATTCTTGGCAATATCCGATGTCACCCCGGCACTGCCCATCAACCCCAGGCCCAGCGCCGCTTGCGCCAGCATGTTGTTGTCTTCACCGGTGGTGCTCAACGGACGCCCCAGCACCAGGTAGGACAGCGCCTGCTCCTGGCTCATGGCCGGTTCCGAGAAGATTTGCGTGGTGGGTTGCTCGGCACTGCCGCTCAAGCGGATACCCGCGATCACGTCGTCGGTCTTACGGATGGCTTCGATATCCAGGTACGGCTGGTCGAGCGGCCCGGCGAACAGCAGGCGCGCACGGCGCACATCGAGTCTCTGGCCGTAGGCACGGTAACGGCCGTCGTTGAGCCAGAGTTCGCCACGGGTGTCCATGTTATCGCCGATATGCACCCGGCCCTGGACCTTGGCCGTGAGGCCGAAGCCGGCGAAGTTGAGTTGATCCTCGCCCACCACCACGTTGATATCCATGGCCATGGACATCGGCGGCTTGCCTTCTTCGGTCTGGCTGCCAACGATCACCGTGTCATCCGAGACCTTGACCGTCGAAGGCGGCAATTCGCGCACGGTGATATCGCCGCGCGGGATGTGGACATTACCGGCGATCGCCAACTTGTCGTCCTTGAGGCTGATCTTCAAGTCGGGCGCCACTTCCAGCTTGGCGTAGGGTTCGACCGTAACCGGTAATTGCGAACCCTGCAGGCTGAGGTCAACGACCAGGGCCCGGCCCCAGTCGATCTGGCCCTTGAGGCTGCCCTGCCCGGCCTTGCCGCTGCGCCAGCCGCCGTTGAGCTGTACGCTTTCACCGGCAATCAGTGCCTGCACGTTCAGGCCCTCAAGGCTGATCGGCAGTTCGGGCCCGGAAATCTCGCCCGCGATCAGGTTGATATTGCCGTTGACCTGCGGCGCCAGCAGCCCGCCGGAAATACGTCCGCTGCCGTTGAGCTTGCCGCTGAGTTTTTCCACCATCGGCACAAACGGTCGCGCTACCGCCAGGTCCAGACCGGTGAGGCTGAAGTTGCCGGAGATCGGCTTGTTTTTCGCCAATGGGTTGAGCTGTGCCTGCAACAACAACTCACCGAGCTTGCCGCCGCGGAAATTCAGCTGGGTATCGATGCGCGTAGGGTTGAGTTTGGTTTCCAGCTTGAGAGTGTCGTAGGGGAAATCCAGCCACTGGTCCTTGTCCTTGACCCGCAGCGTGCCGCCACTGGCATCCACCGCGATCAGGCCTTTGGGGCCGCTGGCCGGCAGGTCGAGCTGGATATCGGCGTTGAGCTTGCCCTGCCAGGCAAAATCCTTGGGCAACCATTGCGCCAGGCTGTCGATGGGGAATTGCTTGAGGTGGTAGCGCAGCTTGGGATCGGGCATCAGCCGCTGGTCTTCGCCACACAGGCTGGCGGGCCCGGAAACCCAGCAATGGGCGGCGAAGGTCAGCTTGCCGTCGGCCATGCGCTCGATTTTTGCCGGGGCCTGCAGTTTCCAGTCCTGGCCACCGGCCTGTACGTCACCACTGGCCAGGCGTCCGCGCCAGTTGCCTTTGTCGAGCGTGCCGTCCAAGGCCAGGGCCAGCTTGACCAGCGGGCCCATCAGGTCCAGTTGGACTTTCTGGCTTTGGATATCGCCCTGGGCGCTGGCGGTCAGGGTGCCAACCTGGGTGTCACCGGCCTGGATACCGCTGCCCTTGAGGTCGATCTTCGCCCGTTGTGCGCTATCAAGTGTCGCGTCCAGGCTGAGGGCTTGCAGGCGATTGTCTTCAAACACCAACTGCTGGCCCTTGAGGTCGAGCTTGCCTTGGGGGGCTTTTAAAGTGCCGGCCACATCGAGCCGGCCATTGATCTGCCCACGCAACTGCGGCCACAGTTGGGCCAGGCGTGCGAGCTTGATGTCGATCTGCCCGGCCAAGCGCTGTTGCAGGCTGCCACTGCCGTTGATGCGGTTGTCACCCAGGCGGATATCCAGGTTGGCCAGGGTCCATTGCTCACCCGCGCCTTCGGCCTTGGCCGCCAGCAGGGCGGGCTGGCCGCGTAAACGGCCCTTCAGATCAAGGTCAGCGTTGAGCTTGAGTTGATCGTTTTTCATTTCACCTTGGCTGCGCAGCGGCCCGGCGAGCGTGCCCGGTAGCTCCGCGACCCAGTACGCCGGGTTGATCGCCGACAGGTCAAGCGCCGTATCCCAGGCGATGCCATCGGCAAATTGCAGGTTCAGGTGGCCTTCGGCCTTGCCTTGGCCGGCAACCAGTTTCAGTTCCGGCAGGAACACTTGGGTCAGGTCGCCACTCAATGGCGTGACCAGGCTGAACTTGCCGGCCGGCCCATCGAGGTCGGCCTTGAGATTGCCCAGGTAGTTACCGTCCTTATAGGAGACTTCGCCGTTGAAGGTACGCAACACCACTTGCGGCTCGTCAATCAGCGGATAGAGGCGATGCCAGGGGAAGTCCAGCCAGTCGATTTTTGCATCCGCGCTGAAGCCTTGCTGCCAATCCAGCTGGGCACTGAGCTTGAGGCTCTGCTTGTCCCCGGCAGTCAGGTCAAGGCCAGCGATCTGCGCACCCTTGGCGTCGACCCGACCTTGCAGCAACAGGTCAACCGGGCCCTTTTCTGCGGGTAATACGGCCTTGCCCAGCAGTTGATAGCCATTGCCCAGGTCGCCCTTGGCCGTCAGGTCCAGTTGGTTGAGCTGCAAGGTGTCCGGCAAGTCGGCGGCGGGCTTGAAGCCATCGGCGGTGATCTGCAGTTGCGCCGGCAGGTTCTCGACCAGAGGTTGCAGTTCGCCCTTGAGCTTGGCGGGCAGGTAGCCCGTGCTGTCGGCGTCGAGCTTGAGGGTCTTGAGCAAATCACCCGTGACGTTCAGCGCCACGGCCCATGGCGCGCCACCCGGGGCGTAGGGCAGGCTCAGGTTACCGGTCGCCGTCAGCGGCCAGTCACCGGTGGGTTGCAACATACCGCTGAGGTCCAGCACCAGGCCTTCGCGCTGCAGGTGCACCGCGTCGATCTTCATCCCCTCGGCGGTCCAGTGCGCTGCCAGTTGCAGGCCCTGGAGTTCTTCGCTGCCGTTGAACAGCAGGCTGCCTACACGCACGTCGCCCAGTTCGATGGCCAGGGGCAGGTTCAAGTCTGGGAGGGTAATCGGGCCGCTGCTTTCTTCGGTGCTGGCCGGGAATTGCAGGCTGACCTGCTCCACGTCCAGTTGCCGGATGCACAACGTCATGCGCAGCAGGCACGCCGGCGACCAATCGAATTTCGGCGCCTTGAGCTCCACGCGGCTGCTGTCTTGTTGCCACAGTAGATGGTCGGCGCTCCATTGCCCGCCCAGGCGGCCCTGGAAATTGTCCACGCTCAACCCCGGCACTTGGCCAAGGGCCCAGCGACTGCCGACTTGCGTACCCAGTACGCTCCATACCGCCAGGGGCAACAAGGCGACGAGCGCCACTGCACTCAGACCCGCTATTTTCAAACCACGCTTCACAGCTCAGGCCCCATGGAAAAGTGCAAACGAATACCGCCCGGATCTTCCAGGGCATGGGCCAGGTCAAGGCGAATCGGGCCGACTGGCGACACCCAGCGCACGCCGACGCCAACCCCGGTTTTCAGGCTCGGCAATTCAAGGGTGTTAAAGGAGTTGCCTTGGTCGACAAAGGTCGCGATCCGCCATTTTTCGGCGATGGAATACTGATACTCGGCGCTCAAGGCCACCATATAGCGGCCACCGATACGGTCGCCCTTGTTGTTTTCCGGGGACAGCGTCTGGTACTCGTAGCCACGCACGCTCTGGTCGCCACCGGCAAAAAAGCGCAGGGACGGTGGCACCGACTTGTAGCCGTTGGTGGCGCTGCCGCCAAACTGCGCGCGGCCGAGGAAGCGGTGCTTGTCCCACACCGTGGTCAAGCCCTTGATCATCGCGGTGCCGTACAGCAAGTTGGTGTCCGAGCCCAGCCCTTCCTTGGCCACCTTGGTATCGAATTGCAGGCGATAGCCGTTATGGGGGTCGATGCGGTTGTCGCTGCGCAGGTAGGAATAGCTGATTCCCGGCATCAGCAAATTGCTCAAGCCAGAGTCATCCCCCAGGCGATATTCTTCGCGCTGCAACTTGAGCGAGATCACCCGTGTCCAGCCGCTGGGCAACTTGGTGTGCCATTCCGGGCCGAGGGTGAGCAGTTTGCTGAGGGTGTCGGTGTTGGCCAGTTCTTCGTTCTGGTAGCCGCCGGCAAAGCGCAGCTTGTCGGTCAATGGCGGGTCGAGGGGAATGTCGTACCACAGGCCGACGTTCTGCCGGGGCGCCGACAGTTCCGCCTCCCAGCCATAGCTATGCCCCTGGGGGTTGACCCAATGCCGCGTCCAGTTGGCCTTGCCGCGCGGGCCCACGTCGGTGGAAAAACCCAGGCCCAGGCCCATGGTCCGCGGTTTGCGGGTTTGCAGCTGGACCGCCACCGGGATCACATCATTGGCCGCTGCGGCCGGGGCCGCGTCCACCCGCACGCCCTCGAAATAACCGCTCGATTGCAGGGCCTGGTTCAGCTCGGCAATCAGTTCGGAATCGTAGGGAGCACCGCTCTTGAACGGCACCATGCGTTGCAACAGTTCTTCATCAAAGGGGGTATCGCCGGCAAAGTTGACCTTGCCGAGGGCGTAGCGCGGGCCGCTGTCGTAGACCAGCTCGATATCGGCCACGCCCGCCTGGGGATCGACAGACAGTTTCTGCTGGGTGAAACGGCCACTGAAATAGCCGAAGCGCGAGGCCTGATTCTGGATCAGGCGCTTGGCGTCTTCATAATGACCATGGTTGAGTACGGCGCCGGACTTGAGGTCTTGGCTGTCGGGCACACGAAAGGATTTGAGCTCTGCCGCCGGGCCATCCACCCGAATCGTGACATTACGCAAATGCACGGGCTCGCCAGGGTCGATGCTGAGGATCAGGCGCGGGTTCTTGCCGGCCTTTACCTCACTGGCAATCTGCGGCTGATAAAAGCCCAATGCCTGGGCGGCCTTGCGCGCCTGCTCCTCGGCACCGCGACTGAAGCGCAGCAAGGCCTCCTCATCACGCTCGCCAACCCCGCCGATATAGCCTTCGATATTGGCCTTCAGCGCATCGTTTGAAGGCTTGACCCGTACGTCCAATTCGCTTTGCGCCAAGGCGCCGCAGCTTGTGAACAGCAGAATCAAGCCGCTGGTAAATCTATTGGAAAACTTCATAGGCGCGGATGCTACACGAGCTGGGGAGCACCTTAGAACCGGGAATTGTCTGAATAATTCTGTGTTAAGGCGTTGCAGGTTGTAACACTTGGGGATTCGGGTGAAAAAACACATGCTCCAGGATAGGTCCTACAGCCACCTCGCCCACTTCTTCATAGCCCTGGCGCTTGTAGAACTCCAGGTAGAGCGGATTGCCGGTGTCCAGCACCACCCCTTGTGAATGCGGGTCTTCGGCACACCAGTTATGCACGGCTTCCAGCAGTTGTTCACCGTAATGCTTGCCCTGGAATTGCGGGTGAATCCCCAACAGCGGCAATACGTGTACCGCCTCGGACGGCAGGCACGCCAACACCGCCTGATGGTATTCGAGGTAACGCCGGGTACACCTCAAGCCAGTGCTCAACCACATGCGCAATTGCCAGGCCCAGCTTTCGGTGATGCCCAGACGCCGTTGCGGGGGAGCAATCAGCGCAATGCCGATCAGCCGGTCATTGACCAGCAGGCCGATCGCCGGCAGTTCCTGGAGAAAGTGCTGTTTGACCAGCTCACGCACGGTAGCCCTGACCCGCTGCTCATAACCGGAACGTTCAGCTTCAAACAGATAGGCGAAGGTCGGCTCATGGCGATAGGCGTGGTACAGCAACGAGCGCGCTTCGCGGGAATAGCCGCTATCGAGCAAGTGAACCTGGGCAATGGCAGTGGAAGTGTCGGGCATCAGTTATATCTCCCTGGGCGCAACTCAAAAGGTCACGCTCTTATTGTTACGAGCCCGGGGCAACTGAGTCGTTCCGTGCCATTGGCTCCTTGAGAGACATTAGCAGTGCATCTGTCCTACCGCCACGCTGGCCCCCGTCCGACTTGTCGGCTAGCATCGCCCTTTTGCCAGACTGGACTGCCGACCATGAAAATCGTCTCCTTCAATATCAACGGGCTGCGTGCCCGGCCTCACCAGTTGGCGGCCCTGATCGACAAACATCAACCGGACGTGATCGGCCTGCAGGAAACCAAGGTCCACGACGACCAGTTCCCGCTGGCTGAAGTCCAGGCCTTGGGGTATCACGTGTACTACCACGGGCAGAAAGGCCACTACGGTGTCGCCCTGCTCTCGCGCCAGGAGCCACTGGCCCTGCACAAGGGTTTTGCCAGCGACGATGAGGATGCCCAGCGCCGTTTTATCTGGGGCACCTTTGCCGATGAACACGGCAACCCGATCACCATCATGAACGGCTATTTCCCACAGGGCGAAAGCCGCGATCACCCCACCAAGTTCCCGGCCAAGCAGCGCTTCTACGAAGACCTGCAACAGTTGCTGGAAACCCAGTTCAGCAATGACCAGGCGTTGGTGGTGATGGGTGATGTGAACATTTCCCCTGAGGATTGCGATATCGGCATCGGTGCCGACAACGCCAAGCGCTGGCTGAAGACCGGCAAATGCAGCTTCCTGCCGGAAGAGCGCGAATGGATGGCGCGCCTGAAAAACTGGGGCCTGACCGACAGCTTCCGGCACCTGAACCCGGATGTGGCGGATCGCTTCAGTTGGTTCGATTACCGCAGCCGCGGCTTTGAAGATGAACCCAAGCGTGGCCTGCGCATCGACCTGATCATGGCCTCCAATGGCCTGTTGCCACGGGTCAAGGATGCGGGCGTGGACTACGAACTGCGCGGCCTGGAAAAGCCGTCGGACCATGCGCCGATCTGGCTGGAACTGAGCTGAGTTTTGCGGCAACACTGTCAAAAAATGTGGGAGCGGGCTTGCTCGCGAAAGCAGTGAATCAGTCGCTGGATGTGTTGAATGACACACCGTATTCGCGAGCAAGCCCGCTCCCACACAAGCCGCTCCCACATTGGGTTCAGTTGGCCCTCAGTCATATTCTGGCAACCTTACTGACTTAATCTGCCCGCACTTCCTTTGGCTTGAGAAGGTGGCGGCATGATGCTGCGCGTTCTGTACCTGCTGGTTCTCTGTAGCACGTTCCCTCTTGCGGCCCTGGCAACGCCCCTACCCTTTCCCGAACACGGTCCGGCATTGCGCATCCAGGGCTCCAACACCATTGGCGCGGCGCTGGGCCCGGCGCTGGTAAAGGGCTTGATGGAGCAACAGGGCCTGAAGACCGTACACAGTGAACCGACGAAACGCCCCAATGAGCAGCGCCTCGTCGGCACGAGCCCCCAAGGCAAACGGGTCCTGGTAGAAATCGCCGCCCACGGTTCCAGCACCGGCTTTGCCGCGCTGAAAAAGGCCGAGGCCGATCTGGCTGCCGCATCGCGCCCGATCAAGGACCGCGAGTTGGTGGATCTCGAACCCCTGGGCGACCTGAAAAGCCCCGGCGCCGAACAGGTGATCGCCATCGATGGCCTGGCGATCATCCTGCATCCACGCAACCCCTTGCAGACCTTGACGACCGAACAACTGGCGAGGATTTTCAGTGGCGAAGTCAGCACCTGGGAAGCCTTGGGCGGCGCCGGCGGGACGATACGGTTGTATGCCCGCGATGATCAATCCGGAACCTACGACACCTTCAAGGAGCTGGTGCTCAACCGTCGCGGCAAAACCCTCGACAGCGCGGCCAAACGCTTTGAGTCCAGCGAGCAACTGTCCGATGCGGTGAGCCACGACCCGCAGGGTATTGGCTTCATCGGCCTGCCTTATGTGCGCCAGGCCAAGGCCGTGGCCATCAGTGATGGTGATTCCCAAGCGATGTTGCCGGCGAACAGCCTGATCGCCACCGAGGACTACCCTCTGTCGCGGCGCTTGTTTTTCTACCTGCCGCCCGCTAACACCAATCCCTGGGCCGAGGCGCTGGTGGACTTTGCCCAGAGCGCCCAGGGCCAGGCCATCGTTGCCGCCAACGGGTTTATCGCCCAACAGGTCCAGGCCATCAGCGTGCAGCCACGGCCACCGATGCCGGACGCCTACCAGGCCATCGCTCGCGAGGCACAACGTCTGAGCGTGAATTTTCGCTTCGAAGAAGGCAGCGCCAGCCTGGACAACAAGGCACGCCAGGACCTGGCGCGGGTGGTGGCTTATATAAACAGCCACGACAAACGTAACAAACGGGTCACGCTAGTGGGGTTTGGTGACGCCAAGGATGACCCGCAGCGCGCTGCCCTGTTGTCGAAGTTGCGGGCGATGGCGGTGCGCCGGGAACTGGTCAAGAGTGGCGTGGTGTTACGCGACATCCGCGGCTTTGGCGCCGAGATGCCGGTGGCGACGAATACCGTGGATGAGGGCCGGATCAAGAATCGCCGGGTGGAGGTCTGGGTTTATTGAAGCCTGAAAACGGGTGGTTACTGGCCCAACGCTATCGCGGGCAAGCCCGCTCCTACACTGAATGTGGGAGCGGACTCGCCCGCGATAAGTCCGGCGTGGTGTTACTGACCACTGCGCATCAGCTCTTTAGGCACATATTTGCCAATCTCAAACTTGCCAATCGCCGCCCGATGCACTTCGTCCGGGCCGTCGGCCAGGCGCAGGGTGCGCTGCATGGCGTACATATAGGCCAGCGGGAAGTCATTGGATACCCCGGCACCGCCGTGGATCTGGATCGCCCGGTCAATTACCTTGAGCGCTACATTCGGTGCCACGACCTTGATCTGGGCGATTTCACTTTTCGCCACTTTGTTGCCGACCGTGTCCATCATGTACGCCGCTTTCAAGGTCAGCAGGCGTGCCATGTCGATTTCCATCCGCGAGTCGGCGATCTTGTCGATGTTGCCACCCAGGCGCGCCAGCGGCTTGCCAAACGCGGTGCGGCTGACCGAGCGTTTGCACATCAATTCCAGGGCGCGTTCAGCCATGCCAATGGAGCGCATGCAGTGGTGGATCCGGCCCGGGCCAAGGCGACCCTGGGCAATTTCAAAGCCACGGCCGTCACCCAGCAGCACGTTTTCGTACGGCACGCGCACGTTGTCGAACAGTACTTCGGCATGCCCATGGGGCGCGTCGTCGTAGCCGAACACCGGCAGCGGCCGGACGATTTTCACCCCAGGCGCATCCACCGGTACCAGGATCATCGAGTGTTGCTGGTGGCGCGGCGCATCCGGGTTGCTCAGGCCCATGAAGATCAGGATCTTGCAACGTGGGTCGCACGCGCCGGAGGTCCACCATTTCTTGCCGTTGATGACCCACTCGTCACCCTGGCGTTCAGCGCGGGCGGCCATATTGGTGGCGTCGGAGGACGCCACATCCGGTTCGGTCATGGCGAACGCCGAGCGGATCTCGCCGCGCAGCAGCGGCTCCAGCCAGCGCTGTTTCTGCTCTTCGTTGGCGTAGCGCACCAGCACTTCCATATTGCCGGTGTCGGGTGCCGAGCAGTTGAACGGCTCCGGGCCAAGCAGGGAGCGACCCATGATTTCTGCGAGCGGCGCGTATTCCAGGTTGGTCAGGCCGGCGCCCAGCTCGGACTCCGGCAGGAACAGATTCCACAAGCCTTCGGCCTTAGCCTTGGCCTTGAGCTCTTCCATGATGGCGGTGGGCTGCCAGCGATCACCTTCGCTGACCTGGCGCTCAAACACCGGTTCGGCTGGGTAAACGTAAGCATCCATAAACGCGGTGACGCGTTCACGCAGTTCCTGAACCTTGGGCGAATAGGCAAAATCCATGAGCAGCTCCCTTCTTTGAGAGGTTGTTTAGGTCATGCAATCGATGCTAGAACAGCGCTGATAATTTACCTAGCCTATTCTCGGCGTGTATTAACATTCATCACCGATATATGATCGGCGTATGAACACCTAACAAGAAGAGCGCAACGAAATGAATCTGAGCAAGGTCGACCTCAATCTTTTCATCGTCTTTGACGCGATCTACACCGAAGCCAACCTGACCCGCGCCGGGCAGATCGTCGGCATTACCCAGCCGGCGGTATCAAACGCCCTGGCGCGCCTGCGCGAGACCTTCAACGACCCGCTGTTCGTGCGGACCGCCCAGGGCATGGTGCCGACCCCCATGGCCCAGAACATCATTGGCCCCGTGCGCAACGCCCTGTCGCTGTTGCGGGTGTCGGTGCAAGAGAGCCGGATCTTCAACCCCTTGCAGGCCGCCAAGACCTACCGCATCAGCATGACCGACCTCACTGAAGCGGTGATCCTGCCGTCGCTGTTCCAGCGCCTGCGCCGCCTGGCGCCCACGGTGATCATCGAAAGTTTCCTGTCCAAGCGCCGTGAAACCACCAAGGAACTGGCCGCCGGCCGCCTGGATTTTGCGGTGGACGCGCCCCTGAACACCGACCCGCAAGTGCGCCACGTCAAGCTCATGGAAGACCGCTATGTGTGTGCCATGCGCAAGGGCCACCCGATGGCGGGCAAGGAAAAGTTCAGCCTGGATGACTACCTCTCGCTGACCCATATTCATATTTCCAGCCGACGCAATGGCCTGGGCCACGTCGACCTGGCTCTGGGCAAGATGGGGATCCAGCGCAAGATCGCCCTGCGTTCGCAGCATTACCTGATGGCCTCCCAGGTATTGCAGCAGACCGATATGGTGATGACCGTGCCCGAGCGCTTTGCCAGGCGTAACGACCTGCACTCGTTCTACCTGCCGGTCAATGATGTGCCGCCAGTGGAAACTCACCTGTACTGGCATGAAAGCACCGACCAGGACCCGGCCAACCGCTGGATGCGCGAGCAGATGATCGAACTGTGCCAGCAGGTCACGGCGCGTGAGAAGAAGTTGGATAACGCTTAGATGGCGATTCGCTTGACGTTTACGTCAAGCAGCCATTAGCGTAGCGCCAAGACCCTCCTTGAGCGCCACCATGAGCACGACCTACAGCATCTCCGACCTGGCCCGCGAGTTGGACATCACCACCCGGGCCATTCGCTTCTATGAAGAACAAGGCCTCCTGAGCCCCGAACGCCGAGGCCAGGAGCGTATCTATTCGCCCCGGGACAAAGTCAGCCTGAAGCTGATCCTGCGCGGCAAGCGCATCGGCTTTTCCCTGGCCGAATGCCGCGAGTTGATCGAACTCTACGACCCCACCAGCGGCAATCAAAAGCAATTGCACAGCATGCTGTCGAAGATCAGCGAACGCCGTGAACAGTTGGAACAACAGTTGCTGGACATCGAACAGATGAAGCTGGAACTGGACACCGCCGAAGAACGTTGCACCCAGGCCCTGGAACAGACGATCCAGAGCCAGGTCGGCCAACCCCAATAAAAAGGTAGATCCCATGTATCTCCCCTCTCATGTACGCCTGGTCGAAGTCGGCCCGCGCGACGGTCTGCAAAACGAAGCACAGCCCATCAGCGTGGCCGACAAGGTGCAACTGGTCGATGCCCTCAGTGCGGCAGGCCTGGGTTACATCGAAGTCGGCAGTTTTGTCTCGCCCAAGTGGGTGCCGCAGATGGCCGGCTCAGCCGAAGTGTTTGCACAGATCCAGCGCAAGCCGGGCGTGATCTACGGCGCGCTGGCGCCGAACCTGCGCGGGTTCGAGGACGCGCTGGCGGCCGGGGTCAAGGAGGTTGCGGTGTTTGCCGCGGCGTCGGAGGCGTTTTCCCAGCGCAATATCAATTGCTCCATCAGCGAGAGCCTGGAGCGCTTTGCGCCGATCATGGCGGCGGCGCAGCAACATGGCGTGAGTGTGCGCGGCTATGTGTCCTGCGTGCTGGGTTGCCCTTATGAAGGCCAAGTGGCGCCGGAACAAGTGGCCGCCGTGGCCCGAGAGCTGTATGCCATGGGCTGCTACGAGGTGTCTTTGGGCGACACCATCGGCACCGGCACCGCCGGCGCCACGCGCCGTATGTTTGAGGTGGTGGGCAAGGACGTGCCACGGGCAAAGCTCGCCGGGCATTTCCATGACACCTACGGGCAGGCCATCGCCAACCTGTATGCCAGCCTGCTGGAAGGTATCGCGGTGTTCGACAGCTCTATCGCCGGCCTCGGCGGCTGCCCCTACGCCAAGGGCGCCAGCGGTAACGTGGCCACTGAGGATGTGCTGTACCTGCTAAATGGCCTGGGCATCGAGACCGGTATCGACATGGACAAGCTGGTGGCGGCGGGCCAGCAGATCTGTACGGTCCTCGGCCGCGCCACCGGCTCACGCGTGGCCAGGGCCCGTAGCGCCAGTTGAGTAGCGTAACCGTGACGATGTGTTACCTCACGGCTACACATCGGGTAACACGGGAACATATTTTGTCGCATTCTCTGAAGTAAATTTCCTACTTAAAAATCAAGCCATTGATTTTAAAGGACTTTCAAAAGTTGGCACGGCTTCTGCTATCTCTATGGCATAACAAGAATAAAAAAGCGCCAAACCTAATAAAAAATAAGACGTACCGACTCTGACATAACAAAAACAACACGGCAGAGACGCAGCTAACAGATTTTTTTGGAGAAGATGTGCTTCGCAGGGTACGGCGCAAGCCGCCACTCGCAACCGGGCAGAGAACAATAAAACTACCCCAAGGTAGCTACCCACTGGTTGGATCGCATGCGAAGAAGCAGATCAGCGCTCAAAAAAATACGTTTGCTCTTGACCCCGGATGGGGGTCGCCAAAACAGCGGTAAAGGGCCACGGTTGCCAAAAACAACAATAGACCGCCCCTCAATAATAAAAAAAAGAGCACGTAACAACAAATTAAAGGGGGAGCTTCGGCTCCCCTTTGTGCTGCCTGGGTGAAATGAATTTTGTGAATCACCCTCTATCCCCTGTGGGGAGCGGGCTTGCTCGCGAAAGCGGTGGGTCAGTTGATAAATACTTGACTGATACTCCGCTATCGCGAGCAAGCCCGCTCCCACACAAGCCAGGCCCCACATCAGGTTTGGGCCAGGCCTCAGGTTTCGCTACGCAGTTGCTCGATCGTGATCTCGCGCATACGAAACTTCTGGACCTTGCCGGTCACTGTCATCGGAAACTCTTCAACAAACCGGAAATGCTTCGGCGTCTTGAAGTGCGCAATGCGCCCCTTGCACCAGGTTTGCAACTCCAGTTCGTTGGCGACCTGCCCCGGATGAAACTTGATCCAGGCCACGATCTCTTCGCCGTAACGCTCATCGGGGATGCCGATAATCTGCACATCGGCCACCGCCGGGTGGGTGAAGAAGAACTCCTCCAGCTCCCGTGGGTACACGTTCTCGCCGCCGCGAATGATCATGTCTTTGTTGCGCCCGGCGATGCACACGTAACCCTGCTCATCCATGCTCGCCAGGTCGCCCGTATGCATCCAGCCCGCCTCGTCGATGGCTTCGCGGGTGCCCTCGGGGTTGTTCCAGTAGCCGAGCATCACGCTGTAGCCACGGGTGCACAGCTCGCCGATCTGCCCGCGCGCTACGGTGTTGCCGGCTTCGTCGATGATCTTGCTTTCCAACTGGGGCTGGGTGCGCCCGACGGTGGTCACGCGCCGCTCCAGGTCGTCATCGGCCCCGGTCTGCAGCGACACCGGGCTGGTCTCGGTCATGCCGTAGGCGATTTGTACCTCACTCATATGCAGGTCGCTGATCACCCGGCGCATCACCTCGATCGGGCAGGTGGAGCCGGCCATGATCCCGGTGCGCAGGGTCGACAGGTCGAACGTACCGCGCTGCGGATGATCGAGCACCGCGATAAACATCGTGGGTACGCCGTATAGGCCAGTGGCACGCTCTTCGGCCACGGCGGCCAGGGTCAGCAGCGGGTCGAAACCGTCATTGGGATAGATCATGGTCGTGCCATGGGTGATGCAGCCCAGGTTGCCCATGACCATGCCAAAGCAATGGTAGAGCGGCACGGGGATCACCAGGCGGTCCTGGGCGGTCAGGCCCAGGCTTTCGCCGACCATGTAGCCGTTGTTGAGGATGTTGTGGTGACTGAGGGTGGCGCCCTTGGGGAAGCCCGTGGTGCCGGAGGTGTACTGGATGTTGACGGGTTGATCGAAGTGCAGGCTGGCCTCGCGGTGATGCAGCTGTTGCGGGGGAATGCCCGTACCCAGGGCCGACAATTGCAACCAGGGCAGGAACCCCGAGGGCGGTCGCGCATCCAGGCTGATTACCCCGCGCAGCTCGGGTAACAGCTCGCAGCGCAATTGGCCGATGCCCTGCTCCGCCAGTTCCGGTACCAGCGCCTGCAGCATCCCGTGGTAGTCGGAGGATTTGAACGAACCGGCACAGATCAACCACTGGCAGCCCGATTGCTTGAGTACGTATTCCAACTCGCTACTGCGGTAGGCCGGATTGATGTTGACCAGGATCACCCCGAGCTTGGCACTGGCCACCTGGCTAATGCACCACTCGGCGCAGTTCGGCGCCCAGATGCCGAGACGATCCCCGATCTGCAAACCCAGGGCCAGCAGAGCGCGGGCATGCAGGTCCACGGCTTCGGCCAATTGCTGCCAGGTGTAGCGCAACTGCTGATGGCGCACCACCAGAGCCTCGCCCTCCGGGTACCGCGCCACCGTGCGGTCAAAGGCCTGGCCAATGGTCATGGCCAGCAGGGCCTTGTTCTGTGGGCCACGGCTGTAGCTCTGATTCGGTTGATCCATGACGACCCCTATTGTCTTTTTTGTAGGTGGACGGTGCGCCGGTCAGGCGCGAGCTTGACGTTAACGTAAGCTACGATTGACAGTCATGCAACGCAAGTTTACGTTAACGTAAAGGTGATCGCCCAATGGCGTCGCCAGCCCCACAACAATAATGTTTATAGGTGCCCCTCCATGAGTTACCCGACCCTGAACTTCGCCCTCGGTGAAACCATCGACATGCTGCGCGACCAGGTGCAGGCCTTCGTGGCCAAGGAGCTGGCGCCCCGGGCAGCACAGATCGATATCGACAACCTGTTCCCCGTGGATATGTGGCGCAAGTTCGGTGACATGGGCCTGCTGGGCATCACCGTGCCGGAAGAATACGGCGGTGCCGGCCTGGGTTACCTGGCCCACGTGGTGGCCATGGAAGAGATCAGCCGTGGCTCGGCCTCGGTGGCGCTGTCCTACGGCGCGCACTCCAACCTGTGCGTCAACCAGATCAACCGCAACGGCAGCCACGAGCAAAAGCTCAAGTACCTGCCCAAGCTGATCAGCGGCGAGCACATTGGCGCCCTGGCCATGAGCGAGCCCAATGCCGGCTCGGATGTGGTCTCGATGAAGCTGCGCGCCGACAAGCGCGGCAGCGTGTATGTGCTCAACGGCAGCAAGACCTGGATCACCAACGGTCCCGATGCCCACACCTACGTAATCTACGCCAAGACCGACCTGGAAAAAGGCGCCCATGGCATCACCGCGTTTATCGTCGAGCGCGACTCGAAAGGCTTCAGCCGCAGCAACAAGTTCGACAAGCTGGGCATGCGCGGCTCCAACACCTGCGAGCTGTTTTTCGATGACGTCGAAGTGCCCGAAGAAAACATCCTCGGCGCGCTCAATGGCGGGGTCAAAGTGCTGATGAGCGGCCTGGACTACGAGCGCGTGGTGCTCTCCGGCGGCCCTACCGGGATCATGCAGGCCTGCATGGACCTGATCGTGCCGTATATCCACGACCGCAAACAGTTCGGCCAGAGCATCGGCGAGTTCCAACTGATCCAGGGCAAGGTCGCCGACATGTACACCCAGCTCAACGCCAGCCGTGCCTACCTGTACGCGGTTGCCCAAGCCTGCGAGCGCGGCGAAACCACACGCAAGGACGCGGCCGGGGTGATTCTGTACAGCGCCGAACGCGCCACGCAGATGGCCCTCGATGCAATCCAGATTCTCGGCGGCAATGGCTATATCAATGAATTCCCGGCCGGCCGCCTGCTGCGCGATGCCAAGCTGTATGAAATCGGCGCGGGCACCAGTGAGATCCGGCGCATGTTGATTGGTCGCGAACTGTTCAACGAAACCCGCTGAGGGAGTGCACCATGGCCACCCTGCACACCCAACTCAATCCGCGTTCGGCTGAATTTGCCGCCAATAGCGCGGCAATGCTCAAACAGGTCGACGCCCTGCACACCCTGCTCGCCCAGGTCCAGCAAGGCGGCGGCAGCAAGGCCCAGGAGCGCCACACGTCCCGGGGCAAGCTGTTACCGCGCGAGCGCATCAACCGCCTGCTTGACCCAGGCTCGGCGTTCCTTGAGCTCAGCCAACTGGCGGCGTATCAGGTCTATGGTGAAGACGTACCGGCTGCTGGCGTGATCGCCGGGATCGGCCGGGTCGAAGGCGTGGAATGCATGATCGTCGCCAACGACGCCACGGTAAAAGGCGGTTCCTATTACCCGCTGACCGTGAAAAAACACCTGCGCGCACAAACCATCGCCGAACAGAATCGCCTACCGTGCATCTACCTGGTGGATTCCGGCGGCGCCAACCTGCCGCGCCAGGATGAAGTGTTTCCCGACCGCGAGCACTTTGGGCGGATCTTCTTCAACCAGGCCAACATGAGTGCCCAAGGCATCCCGCAAATTGCCGTGGTCATGGGCTCCTGCACCGCCGGTGGTGCCTATGTGCCAGCGATGGCCGACGAAGCGATCATGGTGCGCCAGCAGGCGACCATCTTCCTCGCCGGCCCGCCACTGGTGAAGGCCGCCACGGGCGAAGTGGTCAGCGCCGAAGACCTTGGCGGTGCCGATGTGCACTGCAAGATCTCCGGGGTGGCCGACCATTACGCCGACAGCGACGAACACGCCCTGGCCCTGGCCCGCCGTAGCGTCGCCAACCTCAATTGGCGCAAACAGGGGCAGTTGCAACAACGCACGCCGGTCGCGCCGTTGTATGCCAGCGACGAGTTGTACGGGGTGATCCCGGCCGACGCCAAGCAACCGTTCGATGTGCGCGAAGTGATTGCGCGACTGGTGGACGGCTCGGTCTTCGATGAATTCAAGGCGCTGTTCGGCACCACGCTGGTCTGCGGGTTTGCCCATTTGCATGGCTATCCCATCGCGATCCTTGGCAATAACGGCATCCTCTTCGCCGAAGCTGCGCAAAAAGGCGCGCACTTTATCGAGCTGGCCTGCCAGCGCGGGATTCCCCTGCTGTTCTTGCAGAACATCACCGGCTTTATGGTCGGGCAGAAATACGAAGCCGGCGGCATCGCCAAGCACGGCGCCAAGCTGGTCACCGCCGTGGCCTGTGCCAAGGTACCGAAATTCACAGTGATCATCGGTGGCAGCTTTGGTGCCGGTAACTACGGGATGTGCGGACGGGCCTACGACCCGCGCTTTTTGTGGATGTGGCCCAACGCACGCATTGGCGTGATGGGTGCCGAACAGGCGGCCGGCGTGCTGGTGCAGGTCAAGCGCGAACAAGCCGAACGCAGTGGTCAGGGGTTCAGCGCCGAGGAAGAAGCGCAGATCAAGCAGCCGATCCTCGACCAGTATGAAACCCAGGGCCACCCCTACTACTCCAGCGCCCGCCTGTGGGATGACGGTGTCATCGACCCTTTGCAGACCCGTGACGTGCTGGCCCTGGCCTTGTCCGCCGCACTGAATGCCCCCATCGAGCCGAGCCGCTTCGGCGTGTTCCGCATGTAATTGGAGCTGCACCCATGAGCGATTTCAACACCGTTGAACTGGTGAACGACCCCCGTGGCTTTGCCACGCTGTGGTTGAGCCGGGAAGAGAAAAACAACGCGTTCAATGCCGAAATGATCCGTGAGCTGATCATTGCCCTGGATCAGGTACAGGCCGATGCGTCCCTGCGCTTTCTGGTGGTACGCGGGCGCGGCAAGCATTTCAGCGCCGGCGCGGACCTGGCCTGGATGCAGCAGTCGGCCGAGCTGGATTACCACACCAACCTTGACGACGCCCGCGAGCTGGCGGAGTTGATGTACAACCTGGCCAAGCTGAAAATCCCGACCCTGGCCGTGGTCCAGGGCGCAGCGTATGGCGGTGCCCTGGGCCTGATCAGTTGCTGCGACATGGCCATTGGCGCCGATGACGCGCAGTTCTGTCTGTCGGAAGTGCGCATCGGTCTCGCACCGGCGGTCATCAGCCCGTTTGTGGTGCAGGCGATTGGCGAGCGCGCGGCCCGGCGTTATGCCCTGACCGCAGAACGCTTCGACGGCCAGCAGGCGCAGGCGATCGGGCTATTGGCGCAAAGCTATCCCCTCGATGAGCTGAATCAACAGGTCGAGCAGTGGACCGCCAATCTGCTGCTCAACAGCCCGGCCGCCATGCGCGCCAGCAAGGACCTGCTGCGTGAAGTCGGCAACGGCGCGCTCACCCCGGCCTTGCGCCGTTACTGCGAAAACGCCATCTCACGCATCCGCGTCAGCGCCGAGGGCCAGGAAGGCTTGCGCGCGTTTTTGCAAAAGCGTGCACCCAGCTGGCAGTCCCAGGAGCATCGTTCATGAGTTCACCGTTGATTACCTGCGTGCTGGTGGCCAACCGTGGCGAAATCGCCTGCCGGGTCATGCGCACGGCCAAAGCTTTGGGCATGACCACCGTTGCCGTGCATAGCGCCACGGACCGCGATGCGCGCCATAGCCGCGAAGCCGATATCCGCGTGGACCTGGGCGGCAGCAAGGCCGCCGACAGCTACCTGCAGATCGACAAATTGATTGCCGCCGCCAAAGCCAGCGGCGCCCAGGCGATTCATCCTGGCTATGGCTTTCTTTCCGAAAACCCGGGCTTTGCGCGGGCAATTGAAGACGCCGGGCTGATTTTCCTCGGCCCGCCTGCTTCGGCCATTGATGCCATGGGCAGCAAATCCGCGGCCAAGGCGCTGATGGAAACCGCCGGCGTGCCGCTGGTACCGGGTTACCACGGTGCCGGGCAGGATCTGGAAACCTTCCGCCAGGCCGCCGCGCGCATTGGCTACCCGGTGCTGCTCAAGGCCACCGCTGGCGGCGGCGGCAAAGGCATGAAAGTGGTCGAGGACGAAAGCCAACTGGCCGAAGCCCTGGCCTCGGCCCAGCGTGAAGCGCTGTCGTCGTTTGGCAACGCGCAGATGTTGGTGGAGAAATACCTGATCAAGCCGCGCCACGTGGAGATCCAGGTATTTGCCGACCAGCATGGCAATTGCCTGTACCTCAATGAGCGCGACTGCTCGATCCAGCGTCGCCACCAAAAGGTCGTCGAAGAAGCCCCGGCGCCCGGTCTCAGCCCGGCCCTGCGCCAGGCCATGGGTGAGGCGGCGGTACGCGCGGCCCAGGCGATTGGCTATGTCGGCGCCGGCACCGTGGAGTTCCTGCTGGATGCGCGCGGCGAGTTCTTCTTCATGGAGATGAACACCCGTTTGCAGGTGGAACACCCGGTAACCGAGGCCATCACCGGCCTGGACTTGGTGGCCTGGCAAATTCGCGTGGCTCAAGGTGAGCCGCTGCCGATGACCCAGGAGCAAGTGCCGTTGCGCGGCCACGCCATCGAAGTGCGGCTGTATGCCGAAGACCCGAGCCATGACTTTTTACCGGCCACCGGGCATCTGGCGCTGTACCGCGAGTCGGCACCAGGCCCGGGACGCCGGGTGGACAGCGGCGTCGAGCAAGGCGACGACGTATCACCCTTCTACGACCCGATGCTCGGCAAGCTGATCGCCTGGGGCGAGGACCGCGAACAAGCGCGCCTGCGCCTTTTGAGCATGCTGGACGAGTTTGCGGTCGGCGGCTTGAAGACCAACCTGGGCTTTTTGCGGCGCATCATCGGCCATCCCGCGTTCGCTGCGGCGCAGTTGGATACCGGGTTTATCCCGCGTTATCAGGAACAACTGCTGCCTGTCGCCAGCGCGTTGAGCGATGAGTTCTGGCAGGCCGCCGGCCATGCCTTTATGCAAAGCCAACTGCCTCGGCTGCGCAACGACGACCCCGCCTCGCCGTGGGCTGCGGCGCTGGGCTTTCGCACAGGCCTGCCTGCCGAGACGTCACTGCATTTGAGCTGCGACGGCCAGGACCGCCTGGTGACGTTGCAAACCACCACTGCGCCGCAACTGCGGGACGAACACCTGTGGATCGAAGACGCCGGCATACGCCGCTCGCATCTGGCGGTGCGCCATGGCCAGACGCTGTTCCTGCGCTGGCAGGGTGAAATGCGCAGCGTGACGCTGTTTGATCCGATCGCCGCCGTCGATGCCGGGCAGGCGCATCAGGGTGGCCTTACTGCGCCGATGAACGGCAGCATCGTGCGGGTGCTGGTGGAAGTCGGCCAGACGGTTGAGGCCGGCACGCAATTGGTGGTGCTCGAAGCGATGAAGATGGAGCACAGCATCCGTGCGCCCCATAACGGCGTGGTCAAGGCGTTGTATTGCCAGGAAGGTGAAATGGTCGGTGAAGGGAGTGCATTGGTGGAACTGGAGGCCCAGCCCTAGAACTTCACCGTGGCCTGGACCACTACGCCGATGATCCGGCAGTCATCGGTGAGCAATGCCTTTGGGTAGGTCGGGTTGAGCGGCACCAGATAACGCTGGCCGCTTTCCTCCAGCAGCTTGCGAAACGTCGCCTGGCTGCTGCCCGCCCATTGGGCCACCACCAGTTTGCCGGGCTCGGCGTCGAGGGCCGGGTCCACCAGGATCATCATGCCGTCGGCGATGCTTGGCCCGCTGGGCGCGGTCATTGCATCGCCGCTCACCTGGAGCCAGAACGCCTCGCCGTCGGCGTCGTAGTCACTCGCCTGAAAACGCGCAGGACCGTAGGCCGGACGTTGTTCGTGGACCTGGCAAGGCTGTTTCCAGTCTTTTACCGGGTAGCGAAAATACGGGTTGTATTGAAGGGCCGGCGCGGCTTCATCTTCGCCCGGGCCGTCACCCTTCTCGCGGATCACCAGCGCTGCTTCCAGATAACCCAGGCCCAGCTCTTCGAGCACCCGGTTCATATCGGCGAGGCTCGGTACCCGGCGCTTGCCCAGCCAATGGCCAATGCCGCCCTGGGACATGCCCATGCGTGCCGCCAGTTGATTCTGCGTGACCTTGCGGGCCTTCATGTTGGCTTTGACCAACGCTATCCATTTATCCATGGGGCAGACAATACCGGGTGTATTGATGACGACAATAAACAGTTTGTAGTAATCAATCAAATGACATAAATACAGATCGTATTATTATCACGCTTACCTCTTCACCTTCCCACCCAGAGCGCAGATCTCATGACCACACCTCCGGATCACCTGCCCGGTACACCTGATAATGATGAAATAAAATTTTTACAGGGCAGCGACGCAGCCCGTCGTGCGCTGGACTACTACTTGAAAGAAGATCCAGGCCCGACACCGGACGATGAAACCTGGTTCGAGGCCAATCCCACGGTCAGCAGCGAGGAAGCCCTGATCCACGCGTCGGACCTGCTGCGCAGCGCCGCCGCCATCGCGTATGAGCTGGCGAACAATAAGCTGGGAGGCACCCGGGACCTGGCGTTTTCGGTGGTGTATCTAATTGATATGGCCAAGGCCATGCTGGAGCGTCCACTGCAACTGGCAGACGGGAAAACCTCGTAACCAGACGGGTGTGCAGGAACAGAAGGAAAAATATTTCTATCAGGCAGATAAAAACATTTGACTTGCAAATGATAATGATTATTATTGCAAGCAGCTGGTCGCGAGATCAGTCGATAGACCAAGAGACCTTAGGTCGGACTCTTGGAATATCTCCTCATCAGGCTAATCACGGTTTTTGACCCGGCTCTTTGGCCGGGTCTTTTTTTTGCCAGTTATTCTGGCGTGGCTTCAGGCTAATGAAGACTGTGTGTTGCTTGATGGCGCGCATGGTAGCAAAAGACCATCAGCGAAAGAAAGCCGAGAAAGCGCTCTGGCCCGGTTCTTTCCAAATTAGCACTTGAGAATCAATCTCATAGACTCTAAGCTGCTGCTGCGTCATGGACGACGCCCCCTCCTTTTTCGCAACAATTTGCGTCCCAAACTTTACCCCGCCCCTGTGTAAACTGCCTGTCACATCTCTCATATTCAGGCAACCAGACTATGACCGTGGCCTTGACCTCCATTAAAATCACCAGCGATTTCGACAGCGGCAATATCCAGGTGCTCGACACCCGCGATGCCCATCAACTGTTACTGGCGATCAAACCCGATACCCGTAGCCAGCACTTCCAATGGTTCCACTTCAAGGCCGAAGGTATGCACATTGGTCATACCCATACCTTTCGCTTGAGCAACGCCGGTCAGTCCTCCTACAAACATGCCTGGAGCGGCTACAACGCCGTGGCGTCCTACGACCATATCAACTGGTTCCGCGTGCCTACACGCTTTGATGGCGAAACCTTGCACATCGAATTCAAGACCGAGCAAAAGCACGCCTGGCTCGCCTACTTCGAACCCTACAGCCGCGAGCGTCACGCCTGGTTGATCGACCGGGCGCTGAACCGCGCGGGCACCCAATTGCTGGCGACCGGCAAGAGCGTCGAGGGCCGTGATATTCCCCTGCTACGCCGTGGCAAGGGCGGCGCGGGGCAGCGCAAAGTGTGGATCATCGCCCAGCAGCACCCCGGTGAGCACATGGCCGAGTGGTTTATGGAAGGCATCATCGAGCGCCTGCAACAGGACGGTGATGACGAGCTGAAAAAACTGCTGGCCGCCGCCGACCTCTACCTGGTGCCGAACATGAACCCGGATGGTGCGTTCCACGGCCATCTGCGCACCAACGCCATGGGCCAGGACCTTAATCGCGCCTGGCAAAGCGCAAGCCAGGAGCAGAGCCCGGAAGTGCTGTTCGTCCAACAGCAAATGGAAAAATACGGCGTCGACCTGTTCCTGGATATCCACGGCGACGAGGAAATTCCCTACGTGTTCACCGCAGGTTGTGAAGGTAACCCCGGCTATACGCCGCGTATCGAGGCCCTGGAAAAACACTTTCGCAGCCACTTGAGCGAGCTGACCCGCGACTTCCAGACCACCCATGGCTACACCCGCGACTTGCCAGGCCAGGCCAATATGACCCTGGCCTGCAACAGCGTGGGCGAGCAGTTCGATTGCCTGTCCCTGACCCTGGAAATGCCGTTCAAGGACAATGACGATGCGCCCGACCCTCATACCGGCTGGTCCGGCAAACGCTCACTGCAACTGGGCAAGGACGTGCTGAGCAGCGTGGCGGATATAGTCGACGTACTGCGCTGATCCTGGCCAACCCGGGGGGGCCGATTCAGCCCCCGGGTTGCGCTGACACCCGCAGGCATTCCTGCGGCTCGAGTACCCGGCCATCCGCTGCACGTACCTGCAAGGGCTGCAGGGGCTGGCCGTGCTCCCGGTCCAGCATCACCGAATGCGCCTCGCCTTCGGCATAGAAAAAACCCTCGCCCCACTGCCGCAACCCAATGATCACGGCAAACAGCCCCCTGCCCTTTTCCGTCAACACATACTCCTGATAAGCGCTGCCATCGGAGGCCGGGACGACCTCGAGAATCCCGTGGGCCACCAGGTCGCGCAGGCGCGCCGACAGAATGTTCTTGGCCATCCCCAGGCTGCGCTGGAACTCGCCAAAACGGCGGATGCCATCGAATGCATCGCGAATGATCAACAGCGCCCAACCATCGCCAATGGCCTCCAGTGAGCGCGCCACCGGGCATTCGGCACTTTCAAAGCGGGTGAGTTTGACCATGGGTAACGCCTGCCTGACAGAAATGTAGTTGCAATATAAAACCGGAATACCTACCGTACAACTGGTTTCATTTCAAAACCATAACGAGCATCCAATATGCCAAAATCCCCCTTGAGTGGCGCGGTCGTGCTGCTGTTTGCCATTGCCTGTGGTTTGTCGGTAGCGAATGTCTATTACGCCCAACCCCTGCTCGATGCCATGGCCATGACGTTTTCCATGGACCCCGCCACCGTCGGCATCGTGATCAGCCTGACCCAGGTCGGTTATGGCGTCGGCCTGTTATTGCTGGTGCCGTTGGGAGACCTGCTCAATCGCCGCTACTTGATTGTCTGCCAGTTGCTGCTCTCGACCTGCGCGGTATTGCTGGTCGCGCTGTCCAGCAGCAGCTCGTGGTTCCTGGCTGGCCTGCTGCTGACGGGCCTGCTCGCCGTGGTGGCCCAGGTGTTGGTGGCCTATGCCGCCAACCTGGCGCGGCCCGAGCAACGGGGGCATGTGGTAGGCCTGGTGACCAGTGGCATCGTGGTCGGCCTGCTGCTGGCGCGCACGGTATCCGGGATCATGGCGGACCTGGCCGGCTGGCGCTCGGTGTACCTGTTGTCGGCCGGCTTGACGTTGCTGATGGCGCTATTGCTCTGGCGTATCTTGCCTGCCGCCGAACAGCCTCGCACGCCGGGCTCCTATGGGCAGTTGCTAGGCTCGGTGTTGCGCCTTTTGCGCGAGGAAAAAGTCCTGCGAGATCGTGCGGTGCTGGCGTTGCTGACGTTTGCCGCTGGCACCGTGCTCTGGACGCCTTTGGTGTTGGCGTTGAGCACTCCGCCATTGTCGTTGTCCCACACCCAGATCGGCCTGTTCGGCCTTGCCGGTGCCGCCGGCGCGCTGGGCGCGGCCCATGCCGGACGCCTGGCCGACCGCGGCCTGGCCCAATGGACCAGCGGCGCCGCCCTGCTGCTGATGCTGCTGTCGTGGCTGGCCATCGCCTTCACCCAGTCCTCGTTATGGGCGTTATTGCTCGGCGTCATTACCTTCGACCTCGGCCTGCAAGCCGTGCATGTCACCAGCCAAAGCCTGATCTATAGCGTGCGCCCCGACGCCCAGAGCAGGCTGGTGGCCGCCTACATGCTGTTCTATTCGGCAGGCAGCGCCCTGGGCTCGGTCTTGGCCACGATGATGTACGCCTGGGCCGGCTGGCTCGGCGTGTGCGCCCTGGGCGCCGCCATCAACCTGTTGGCCCTGGTTTACTGGCGGTTTACCCTCGGTGCTCAGCCTTTGCCGAACATGCTGTGTAACACGTCATCACGACGCACCCAGCCATGAAGCAACGCCGCCGCCAAATGCCACAACACCGGCAGACGCTCGATCACCATCGCCAAAATCGCAATCCCCAGAGGCTGTAGGCGTTTTCAGAACAAGTACCAGATGGCGGTATTGCTCGGATTCATCCCGCGCCTCTGTTCGTGCCAAACCGTTGCTCAGGAATCCCAGATCGCGCCGTAAGCCGGTATGCCCCGGGCTTCCATCTCTTGAACCACCCGGCGGGTCAACGCCTGGTTGGCGATGCAGATCACCGCTTCGGCCCCTACCGCTTGCACGGCAGCGTAGGCCAACTGCACAAGGTCAGGCTTGCCCCGCACATCGGTGTCCCAGATCACGGCGTCGGGTTGTGCCCGCACAATTTCCTCTACCAATGCCGCGCCATAGGTCTTGGCGGGGCTGCGGGTAGACCACACCAACTGGATCGGCACCTGCGCCGCCAGCAAATGCGGCATCACCGGGCCGATACCACTCCCTGTGGCGATGTACACCACTGACTTGAACAAGGTCTCGACGTTGGCCACGCCCGCGATAGTAATCCCCTTGACCCACACATGCGACGGCAAGCGGTCGATATAGCGCCCCGTCCAATCCCCGGCTCGGGAAATAATCAGGCGAAAGCCCGGCTGGCCCGGAGTGGGAATATTGGCGAACGAATGCCACTCCAGCAGTGGCTGCAGACTGATTGCAGTGGACGAGCCGGCAAACGGCGTGGTGTGTAACAGGCGGGTCACTACCGCATGGTCGGAAGGTCGGTGATGACTGACCGCCACCCTGCTCAGGCGCAACCAAGGCAGGGCAATACTCAGGCTCAGCAGGAGCAACACCCAGAACTCCACTGCATGCAGCAGGCTGCTCTGGGGTAACGCCAGCAGCGTTTGCGCCCAGAACAGCAACAAGGCCGCCCAACCTGCAAACCGATGCACGCGCTCGAAGCCGTTATGGAAGCGACCGCGAATCCACGGCTGCGCCATCACCACCATCAGCACCAAGATGCCGAACAATGCGCCACTGACCAGCAACCATGCCGCCGAAACGCTGTGCGGCTGTTGCAGGTAACGCCACCCCTGGCTGCCGACCAGCACCGCAAACCACAACGTCGCCGCCACCGCGCCGCCGCTGTGCAGCCCCCCAAGGTGATAGACCTTGGCCGCATGGCGACGGATGCACAGCGGCCACGTCACGGGGATCCGCGTCGCCAGCCAGAACAACCCGTTGATCACGTACTGCTGGCGCACCAGGATCGCCAGGGCCAGGTTGAGCATCACCAGCCGCGACACCACCTGCACATCCACCCCTGGCAGCTCCAGGCAGGCCAGCGCAAACCCGCCGTTGGCGACGAACACCAGCGCCACCAGCCGGTTGTAATGGGAAAACAACGGCGCGCCAGACCAGCGTCTCCACCCGCCAGGCCGCGCAGGCAATGGCGTTTCCATCAGCCGGTCAATCATGGGCGACCACCCTCTTGCCGGGCGAGTTGCTGCCCCTCGACGCTGTCACGAGCCCATTGCAGCAGAAGGGTCTTGTCGATCTTGCCGCGCGCCGTCAGCGGCAGATTCTCCACAGCAAAGATCAACGCGGGAACGCAGTAGTACGCCAAGCGCTGCGCGCAGTACTGCCTGGCGGCCGGAACATTCGCACTGGCCGGCGTCACAAACGCCACAAGGTGCTGACTGTCGAACTTCAGTGCCACCGCCCGACTACACGAACCACACGCCTCCAAGGTGGTTGAAACCGCATCCAACTCCACGCGAAAACCACGCACTTTGACCTGATCATCAACTCGCCCCAGATGCTCCAGTGCCCCGCTGCCCGTCCAGCGTCCCAGGTCCCGTGTACGAAACATCATCCGGCCCGCCCCCCAGGAACGGATCAGGGCGATAGCGTTGCGCAGTCAACAGCGGGTTGTTCAGATACCCCGCCGTCACCCCGTCGCCCCCGGCCCACATCTCACCGACCTCCCCTGGCGCGCACGCACGCCCGTGTTCATCCAGCACATACACGGTGTTGTTGGGCGTAGGCGTGCCGATGGTCAAGGGTGCCCCCGGCGTATGCCGGTGCAGCGTGTTGACGATGGTGGTTTCGGTGGGCCCGCAGCCGTTGTAGAACACGCAATGGGCCGCCCATCGGTCCGCCAGTGCCTGTGGGCACGGCTCGCCCGCCACTGCTACCGTCTCAAGGTCGGGGCACTGCTGGGGGTCAAGGGTGCCAAGGATTGACGGCGTTGCGATCAGCACGTGGCAAAGGCGCGCGGTCTGCCCGATATCCTGGGTGCGGATATGCAACGTTGCGCCGTGGGCCAGGCAGCCAAGAATTTCCCAGGCGGCCATGTCGAATGCAATGTTGAGAATCTGCCCGACGATCATGCCCGGCCTAATGCCCAGGTTTCCCGGCGCCGTCAGCAGCACGTTGCACACATTGCGATGGGTCACCCGCACCCCGTTGGGCCGTCCCGTGGTGCCAGAGGTAAACAGCACAAAACACAAGTCGCCGGGGCGGGTCACCGCGACGTTTGGGTCCGCTTCCTCTACCAGCCACGGTGCCTGCACGAGAAACTCATCCAGGCACACACACGGCTGATCGGCGGCCAGCGGCAGTCGATCCTTGAACCCCGACAATGTCAGCACAACCTTGCTCGACAACGACTCAAGGATCATCGCCAATTGGGCCGGCGGGGTAATTCTGGCGTCCTGGGGCACATATGCAGCGCCGACTTTCAACACCGCGAGCATCCCCACCAGCATGGGGATCGACCGCTCGACAAACAGCGCCACACTGTCGCCCGGCACCACCCCCTGTTCGATCAGGTGCGCCGCCAGCCGATTGGCTTGGCGATTCAACTGCCGATAGCTGATGCTCTGGTCTAGCCAGCGGGCGGCTATCCCCTCGGGTGCTGCCGCCGCGTGCGCTTCAAAAGCCTGGTGTATATAGGTGTAAGGCAGTGGATTGACCGCACCGCATCCCCAGGCCTGGAGGGTATCGCGTTGCAGGGAGGGCAAATGACCTAACGCCTGGGTACTGACAAAACCGCTACTCGTTGCTGTTGCCGACATCATGGGCTCACTCCTCATCTGGCTCCTGCCCACAGTGATCGGGCAGTCGGGGCGCTTGATTGAGGAACTGACACGACATTACAGACTTGCGAGAGGCTACAAACGATAGGGAACGAGGCCATTCACAGGATTTATTTTTCCTACGAATGGAACATCCATTGCTGGCTGGCGTCTCCCTGAGCACAGCCGATTACCACACCCGCGACGCAAGCCATTCACCGGCTCTTCGCGGACAAGGCCCGGCAGCAGGGCTACACCCTCAGGCCCAGCCAGTTACAACAAGTCAGCTCGCCGGCGCTCAAATCGCTATCATGAGCGCCTTTGCCCTTGTCGAGTGACCGAAGCTGTTCATGGATACCCTTGCCCAACTCAAGGCTGGCCAACTGGCTGGCATCAAGCGCCTGGATCTGTCCTGCGGCCTGACGCAGTTCCCCCGGGAAATCTTCGACCTGGCCGATTCCCTGGAAATCCTCAATCTGAGCGGCAACGCCCTGAGCAGCCTGCCGGACGACTTGCACCGCCTGCCCCACCTGCGTGTGCTGTTTTGCTCGGACAACGCCTTCACCGAACTGCCGGCATGCCTGGGCCAGTGCCAGCAATTGAGCATGGTCGGCTTCAAGGCCAACCAGATCGAGCACGTGCCCGCCGCCGCGCTGCCGTCGCAGTTGCGCTGGTTGATCCTCACCGATAACCGCATCAGCCAGTTGCCGGACGCACTCGGTGAGCGGCCCCTGCTACAGAAGCTCATGCTGGCGGGCAACCGCCTGGAGCAACTGCCAGCGAGCTTGGCCCAATGCCATAACCTCGAGCTACTGCGCATCGCCTCCAACCGCTTGACGCAATTGCCGCAATGGCTGCTGACGCTACCGCGCCTGACCTGGCTGGCCTATGCCGGCAACCCGGTAGAAAGCGCGGTGCAAGTGGCCAATGATGACGCGACGCCGAACATTCCCTGGGCTGAACTGCAACTGGCCGAAGTATTGGGCGAAGGCGCTTCAGGCGTGATTCGCAAGGCGTTCAGGCAAGCGTCAAACGCGCCTGTCGCCGTCAAACTCTATAAGGGCACCATCACCAGCGACGGTTCGCCGCTGCACGAAATGCAGGCCTGCATTGCCGCCGGGCTGCATCCCAACCTGATCAAGGTGCAAGGCCGCGTGATCGGCCACCCCACTGAGCAGGCCGCCCTGGTGATGGACCTGATCGACCCGAGCTACCGCAACCTCGCCGACCTGCCCAGCCTGGCGTCCTGCACCCGGGACGTCTACGACCCTGCCACCCGTTTCAGCCTTGAAGTGGCGTTGCGCATGGCACGCGGCATCGCCTCCGTGGCCGCGCACCTGCACCGGCACGGCATTACCCATGGCGACCTGTATGGCCACAATATCCTGTGGAATGCCGAGGGCGATTGTTTGCTCGGGGATTTTGGCGCGGCGTCATTCCATGCCACCGCCGACACCTTGGAGACCAGGGCGTTGCAGCGCATTGAAGTGCGGGCGTTCGGGGGTGTTGCTGGGGGAGTTGCTGGAGCGCATTGATAGCGGGTTGAGCGATGAACAGCGCCAAGTGCTGGAGGCGCTGCGCGGCAGCTGCTGCCAGCCGCAGGTGCTGGCGCGTCCGGCGTTCCAAGAGATCGAGGCACTGCTGTCCTCACTCTGAAACGCCATGCAAATGTGGGAGCGGGCTTGCCCGCGATAGCAGTCGGTCAGTCACACCGCTATCGCGGGCAAGCCCGCTCCCACACAAGCCCGCGCCCGTGGTTCCAGGCCGGTATCAGCCTGCCAGGCCGACGAACATATCCTGCACGTCGTCATGGTTGTCCAGGCCTTCGAGGAAGGCTTCGACTTCCGCCATCTGCTCGTCGCTCAAACCGCTGACCGGGTTTTTCGAGATGTAGCCCAACTTGGCCGACAACACGGTAAACCCCTGCTCCGGCAAGGCTTTCTGTACCGCATCCAGGTCCGTGGTCTCGGTAATGAACAGGGTCGTGCCCTCTTCTTCACCTTCTTCAAAGTCCTGGGCGCCGGCTTCGATGGCGGCCATTTCCGGGTCGGCATCCGGGGTATCCGGGGAGGCCTCGATCAGCCCTACATGGTTGAAGTCCCAAGCCACCGAGCCCGAAGCCCCCAGTTGCCCCTTGCGAAATGCCACGCGGATTTCCGCCACGGTGCGGTTGATGTTGTCGGTCACGCATTCGACGATCAACGGTACCTGGTGCGGGGCGAACCCTTCGTAAGTCACACGATGGTACTGCACGGTCTCGCCCAGCAGGCCCGCGCCTTTCTTGATCGCGCGCTCCAGGGTTTCCTTGGGCATCGAGGCCTTTTTGGCCTGCTCGACCACCAGACGCAGGTGGGCGTTGGTTGCGGTATCAGCACCGTTGCGGGCGGCAATGGTGATCTCTTTCACCAGCTTGCCGAAGATCTTGCCCTTGGCATTGGATGCCGCTTCTTTATGTTTAACCTTCCACTGTGCGCCCATGACTCACTCTCTTGATATCCGTGGCGCCGAGACGTCTACTGGCCGGCGCTTTGGCCGCAGAGTTTATAGGGCAAGAACCCTTCGTTCCACCAAAAAACCGGCCAGCGTTGCAGGTGCCTCAGGTGCGCAGGGGTTTGATCGCCACTGAACGATCCGGCACAAAGTCGCCCACTTGCGCCAAAACCGCAGGCCGGGCGTTCCAATAGGGCATCAGCACCAACGAGGAAAACAACGCGGCGCCGGCGAACACGATAAACACCGTCACCGTATCGAAATAGCCCGGCAACAGGCCACCGAGAATCGCCCCCACCGAACCGCAGCCGTTGACGAAACCCGCCGCCGTCGCCCCAGCCTTGGCCGTGCCGAAGTCGATCGCCGCCGTACTGCTGATCATCGAGTCCGGCCCGTACAGGGTCAGGCCCATGACAAACAGCAAGGCCATCACCAACAGCACGCTGCCGGTATGCAATGCCCCCATGAACAGCGCCAGCGACACCGTCAGCGCCAACAGGCTGAGCACGCAGGCCGGCATGCGCCGGGCGCCGAACAGTTTGTCGGACGCCAGGCCAATCATGATCGGCCCCAGCAACCCCGCCAGCTCGAACGCCGTCGGCACAATGGCCGCGCCAACCTTGCCCACCGAGGGCATCTGCTCATAGACGATGACCGGGCCCCACAACAGGATCGCGTAACGGGCCGGTTTCAACAGGAAGTACGCCAGGCCCAAGGTCAGCACCGTGCGGTTGCGCAAGATTTCGCGCAACGGCTCAAGGATGCTGATTTTCTTGGCCGCCGCCTGCTCCTCGGCGCTCATTGCCGGCTCAGGTTCGACTTCCGGCAGGCCGACGTCCTGTGGCGTATTGCGCTGGAAGATGAAAAACAGTACTGCCACCAACGCCACCACTGCGGCACTGGAAATAAAGGCCGCGTGCCAGGTGCCGATCAGGGTATAGGCCCACCAACCGGCAAACGGTGACGCCACCAACCCGCCAAACGCATAGCACGAGCTCCACAACCCCAGCACCCGCCCGCGCTGTTGCGCCGGGAAGAAACTGCCGAGGTTCTTGCACAGTCCCGACCAGCCGGTGGACTGCGCCAGGCCCTGGATCAACATGCACGTGACAAAGATCGGCAAGGTGGCAAACGTACCCATTACCAGCGCGGCGGCCGCGGAAATCACCAACCCCCCCAACACCACCACCCTAGGGCCGAAACGGTCGGCGAGCATGCCCCAGGTGAACTGGCCAACGGCATACGCCGCCAAGTACAGGCCATCCAGATTGGCCATCATCATCTTGTCCAGCGGGAAGTTCGGGTCGTCAACGATCCCCAACTTGGCCACGGAAAACGCTTTGCGGGTGAAATAGAAGGCGGCATAGGCCAGCCAGGTGATGGCGAAAATCTGCACGCGCCAACGCTTGATACTACCCATAGGGATATTCATGGTGGTTCTGACCTCAGGTGTGAGTGTGCCGGCAGAATCGAAAAGCAATTGCCTGTGTTTTTATTGTTTTGCACTGCAGTACCGGGTCGCAGGGCGCCGGTACTGGTCAGATGAGTCCTGCAAGGTTGCACGCAACGACCCATGATCGCCGAAGTTGTAGGACTCAACCTACGGCGACTGAGGGCTATCAAAGCAATGGCTGACTAATAGGTAAAATCGATTTATCGTATTTCAAATATAAGCTCAGCTTGTAAGAGGTCATGCCATGTCGGTTTCCCATGCCCAACTCAAAGCGTTCCATGCGGTGGCGGTCCACGGCAGCTTTACTCTGGCGGCGGAGCGGCTGTTCCTCACGCAACCGGCCATTTCCGACCAGGTGCGCAAACTCGAAGAGCGTTTCGGAGTGCTGCTGTTCCATCGCAACAAGCGCTCCGTGCGCCTGACCGATCTGGGGGAGCGCCTGCTGAGTATCACCCAGCGCCTGTTTGTGATTGCTGCCGAAGCCGAGGAATTGCTGCAGGATTCCAAGGCCCTGCAGACAGGCAGCCTGACCCTGGCCGTGGACGCGCCAGTGCACGTGCTGCCGCAGATCGCGCGGTTTTGCGAACGCTACCCAGGGATTACGGTGAAGATTGAGACCGGCAACACCGACGATGCACTGTACCGCCTGTACAACTACCAGGCTGACCTGGCGCTGGTGGGGCGTGACGTGGACGACGAGCGGCTGCTTTCGATCCCGCTGCGCGATGACCCGATGCTGGCCTTTGTGGCACGTAACCATCCATGGGCCGGGCGCGAATCCATTGACCTGGCGGACCTGGACGACACGCCTCTGGTCCTGCGGGAAACCGGTTCGGTGACCCGTCAGACCCTGGAGCGCGAGATGCACCAGGCCGGGCTGCGGATCCGCCCGGCGATACAGGTGGAAGGCCGCGAGGCCGCCCGTGAAGCGGTGGTGGTGGGGATTGGCGTGGGCGTGGTCTCGGCCTCGGAATTCGGCGCAGACTCGCGGGTGTACGCCATGCCGATCCGCGACTGCACCCAGCGCATGAAGGAAACGCTGGTGTGCCTGAAGGAACAGAGCTCGCGACGGGTGGTGGCGACCTTTCTGGAGATTGTCCGCGAGAGCCTGGATACTTGATCACTGAACTGTGTGGCGAGGGGGCTCGTCCCCCGTTGGGCTGCGCAGCAGCCCCAATAAGACCGCCGCGTTTTATCAGATAGACCGCAGCGCCAGGGTTTGGGGCTGCTGCGCAGCCCAACGGGGGTGTAGAACCGTAGACATCCTTTACATCTGAAACCGGGGACATCGTTTACACATTTGAAGCTTGGATGCGGCTCTTGCCGCGTCCAAGTCTGCCTAAGGGATAGTCACATAGGTACAGATCCCAAACATCCTCTTCAGCCTCTTTAAGCCCTATCCGTTCTCCAGATAAAGCCTCGCTGACAAATATCAGCTTGTTCTTCCACAAGATAGAGCCGTCCTGTCTGACACTTCGAACCTGCATGTCTGCCGGATATTCCACGGCGGGTAAGCATCCGGGGTAAGGCCGAGTAGATGGCACATACAACTCTCCCGGACGTTTCATGCCGAGCGCTTCGTGTGGTCGTATATAATTGAATTCATTCCTGAAATGCTCCAGCAACAGCTGTTGCTCAAGCAAGTCGCGTCCTAAAGGCAACTCGAATTTCAAGCTGCGGTGCATTCGCTCGTGGCGACCGTTCTGCGCGGGTCTTCCAGGCATGATTCGCTCGGGGTAGATGCCCAGACGGATCCACCAAACCGCCAATGTAGACATTCTTGCCAGACCAGGAGAGGCAAATGGAACACCGTTGTCAGAACGAATGACTTGCGGCATGCCGTATTCCTGAAAAAAGCCTCTCAAATGCCTGTTTTACAGGCTGTGTCATGATCTTGGGGTGGGCCCTGCACGCCAGAATCAGGCGCGATGCGTGGTCAGTCACGGTCAAAGGAAAGCACATCTGCCCGTTAAGCATCTTGAACTGCCCTTTGTAGTCAGCACACCACGTCTTGTTGGGCTCGTTGGCTTCTCGCATTGGGGGCGTGGGAAGTGCCGTGTCGACGCTTGAAGCGCCGTTTGCTGACCAATCCAAGCCGATCAAGCCATTGCCCTGCCGTGCTGGGGGGCAGGCCAGGTGATGGTTGGATCCTCGATTCGCAATAGCTCGAGAAGCTTCTTCGGCCCCCATTTATCGTGGGCTTCCTTCATGGCCACCACGCGGGCCAAGATCTCATCGTCGGTTTTGTTTGGACTGTTATGAGGTCGTCGGGAGAGCTCGGACAACGACTTCAAATCGCCGTCATGCCGGGCAATCCATTTATCGACGGTAGGCCGACTCACATTGAATCGGTGTGCCAACTGGGTTTTCGTGTAGTTGCCAGAAAGCCAGTCAGCGACCAGTTTGATTCGTTGGTTCATGGGGGGACTCTTGGTTCCAGGGCATGATCAGATACCTCCTGACCATGCGTATTAACCTGTAAACCATGTCCCCGGTTAGAAATGTAAACGATGTCCCCGGTTTGTACCGGGGCAAGCCCCCTCGCCACAAAAAGCCCTCTTGCCACAACACGCGTACCTGTCCCATCGTCAGGTCAATGGGAAGCCAGCTCGAAAAACGCCTGAATCAAACGCAACTCCCGGCGCCGCTCCATGCACCCGAGCATATGGTGATTCAGCAGTCCATCGCCCCGGATGGGAATCGCATGCACCCGCGGGTCCCGGCTGACTTCCACCGAAGACACCACACCCACTCCCAGCTCGGCGGCCACCGCTTCTGTCACCGCTTCGCGACTGTCCAGTTCCAGCAAGACCCTGGGCTGCACACTGGCCTTGGCACAGGCGTCGTCGAAGGTACGGCGGGTGATGGAACTGGGCTCGCGCAGCACCATGATCACCTGGTCCAACTGCTCCAGGCGGATACCCGCAGGCTCTGCCAGCCACGGGTGGCCAGCCGGTACCAAGGCGCAGATACGCGACTCGCTCAAGGGTTGCAGATGCATGCCCTTGCGCGGTTCCACTTCAGTCAATACCGCCACATCCGCATGCTCGGACAACAGCGCAGCCAGGGTTTCCTGGGCATTGCCCAAGCGCAGGTTGACGGTAATCCCCGGGTACCGCGCACGCAGCTTTGCCAGCATGGGCATGACCATATGCGGCCCATCCGCCGCCACTTCCAGGCGCCCGGTGAGCAATTGGCGGTTGGCCTCCAGCAGGGCCTGCGCTTCATCCACCTGGCCGAAGATACTGCGGGTGATGGCCGCCAGCTTGATGCCCTCCTCCGTCAACTCGACGCGCCGCGCGGTACGCCGCAGCAAGGTGATCTGGTAGTGCTCTTCCAGCGCCTTGATATGCCCGGTCACCGCCGGCTGGCTGATAAACAGGCGCGCGGCGGCACGGGTAAAACTGCCGTCCCGGGCCACGGCGTCAAATGCGCGGAGTTGAAAAAGATTCATAGCTATCGGCCTCACTGATGGCTGGCATAACAACAAACAATTTGATTGATGACAAGCCAAACTGCAATTTATGTCCCGTAGCTTCATCCCACTGCTTTGCGAGGACATGAGAATGAGTACTGCCGCGCCGATCCTGCTCACACCGGGGCCCTTGACCACCTCGGCCCGCACCCGCCAGGCCATGATGGTTGACTGGGGTTCGTGGGATGACCGCTTCAACCAACTGACCGCCAGCCTCTGCGAGCAACTGCTGGCGATCATCAACGGTGGCGACAGCCATCACTGCGTGCCCCTGCAAGGTAGCGGCACATTCGCCGTCGAAGCCGCCATCGGCACCCTGGTGCCTCGAGATGGCAAAGTGCTGGTGCTGATCAACGGCGCCTACGGCAAGCGCCTGGCGAAGATCTGCGAAGTGCTGGGCCGACCGTTCAGTACCTTCGAAACCGCCGAAGACCAGCCCACCACCGCCGCCGATGTCGATCGGCTGTTACAGGCTGACAGCAGCATCACCCATGTCGCGCTGATCCACTGCGAAACCAGCACCGGCATCCTCAACCCGCTGCCGGAGATCGCCCAGGTCATCCAGCGCCATGGCAAGCGTTTGATTATCGACGCCATGAGCTCCTTTGGCGCACTGCCCATCGACGCCGCCCAGGTGCCGTTCGACGCACTGATCGCCGCGTCCGGCAAATGCCTGGAAGGCGTGCCGGGCATGGGTTTTGTGTTCGCGAAAAAAGAGGCACTGGCCGCTGCCCAGGGCAATAGCCATTCCCTGGCCATGGATTTGTTTGACCAGCACGCCTACATGGCCAAGACCGGGCAATGGCGCTTTACCCCGCCGACCCACGTAGTGGCCGCCCTGCATGAAGCGCTGCTGCAATACAACGAAGAAGGCGGTCTGCCGGCGCGCCATCAGCGCTATGCCGCCAACTGCCAGACACTACTGGACGGTATGGCCGACCTGGGCCTGCGCAGTTTCCTGCCCGCCGCGATCCAGGCGCCGATCATCGTCACCTTCCACGCGCCGAGCGATCCGCGCTACCAGTTCAAGGACTTCTACGAGCGGGTCAAGGCCAAGGGTTTCATTCTGTATCCGGGCAAATTGACCCAGGTCGAAACCTTCCGCGTCGGCTGCATCGGCCATGTCAACCAAGCCGAAATGCAAGCGGCAGTGGCGGCGATTGCCCAGGCGCTGCAAGAGATGGAAGTGCTCGATATCTAACCCACCCCATTCCAATTGTAGGAGCGAGCTTGCTCGCGAAGATCGTTAACGATAACGCGGGCGGCCTGGTTGGTAGCGGCGCCCCGAGGTTTTTCGCGAGCACGCTCGCTCCTACAACGTACGCCCCATTACCTATAGGATTTTCACCATGAAGTATCAGAACCCCAACACCCTGCAGGCCGCCATCCTTGACTGGGCCGGCACCGTGGTCGACTTCGGCTCTTTCGCCCCCACACAGATTTTTGTCGAGGCGTTTGCCGAGTTCGACGTACAGGTTTCCATCGAAGAAGCCCGTGGCCCGATGGGCATGGGCAAGTGGGACCACATCCGCACCCTGTGTGATCAGCCGCAAGTAGCCGAGCGCTATCGCAAAGCCTTCGGCCGCACGCCGACCGACGATGACGTGACCGCCATCTACGAACGCTTCATGCCGTTGCAGATCGAGAAAATCGCCGAACACTCAGCACTGATTCCCGGCGCCCTGGAGACCATCGCCGCACTGCGTGCGCAGGGGATCAAGATCGGTTCCTGCTCCGGCTACCCCAAGCAAGTGATGGACAAAGTGGTCGAACTGGCGGCCACCAACGGCTACATCGCCGACCACGTCGTAGCCACCGACGAAGTGCCCAACGGTCGCCCATGGCCCGCCCAGGCTCTGGCCAACGTGATCGCCCTGGGCATCGATGACGTGGCGGCCTGCGTGAAGATCGACGATACCGTGCCGGGCATCCTCGAAGGCCGCCGCGCCGGGATGTGGACGGTGGCGCTGACCTGCTCGGGTAACGCCCTGGGCCTGACCTACGAGCAGTTCCGCGCCCTGGACGCGGCGACACTGGCCAGCGAGCGCAAGCGCATCGAAACGCTGTTCGCCGGCTCGCGCCCGCACTACCTGATCGACACCATCACCGACCTGCCCGGCGTGATCGCCGACATCAATCAGCGCCTGGGCCGTGGTGAAATGCCACAAAGCGCCTGATCGACGTCAATACATCGCCCCTCACTCGGGCAAACCTTGCATAACAGGTTTAGGCTAAAGGGACTCCGTCGCCAAAGAACGGAGGTTTGCCCCTGATGAGTGAGGAAAGACGCGATGCCGTGGAAAAACAGCGAGTCCCGTTACAGCACCATGTCCATTGCCCTGCACTGGCTGATGCTAGTGCTGCTGGTGCTGGTCTACACCACCATTGAGTTTCGCGGGATTTTCCCCAAGGGTAGCGGCGGCCGCACCCTGATCAAGGAAATGCACTTCATGTTCGGCCTGACCGTGTTTGTACTGGTCTGGCTGCGCCTGTTCGCGCGAAGCCTGGGCGCGGCACCGAAAATCCTGCCGGCCCCGCCGCAATGGCAAACCTTACTGGCGACGCTGATGCACGTGGCGCTGTATGTGTTCATGATCGGCATGCCGATCTTCGGCTGGCTGATCGTCAGTGCCGAAGGGCATTCGGTGTGGTTCTACGGGCTGGAGTTGCCACCGTTGATCGGCGAGAACAAAGAGCTGGCCAAGCAGATCGAAGGCTGGCACGTGCTGGGCGGCACCATTGGATACTGGCTGATCGGTTTGCATGCGGCGGCGGGTCTGTACCACCACTATTTCATGCGTGATAACACCGTATTGCGCATGTTGCCCAAGCGTTAATCCACTAAACCCCGGCGCCCTTGCAGGCCGCCGGTGTGCACAAAGATCAGGCGAGTGCCGGGGGCAAAAACCCCGGCCTCGATCTGTTGTTTGAGCGCCAACAGCGCCTTGCCGGTATAGAGCGGTTCCAGGGGCAAGCCACTGGTTTGCCCGGTGGTGTCGATAAAAGCCAGCAATTGCGGGTCGACCTTGGCAAAACCACCACGGCTGGCATCCAGCAGCTCATACCCGCCCTGCACGATGGCCCGCACGTTCTGCGCGACACCGTGATCATCTGGCACCGCCATTGCCCCATACACCGGATGGGCACCCGCCTCCGCCAGGACCAGACCCGCCAGGGTGGTACCAGTGCCTGCTGCCAGCCACCAGGCGTCGTAATCGGCCCAACCCAGGGTGTGCAACTGCATGCGCACCTGCTCGACCAGCACCCCACAGCCCAACGCCCCCGTCATCCCACCGCCGCCTTCGGGCACGGGATGCAGGTGCGGATATCGCTCGCGCCAAGGCAACCAGAAGTCCGGCTCATGGCGTGCGCGGTAACCGCCATAGCCCAGCCAATACAGTTGCATGCCAAAGGCTTTGAGGTCCAGAACCGTGGGGGTGTCTTGGGGATGCCCGCGCAACAGGCCGACGCTCGGGAAATCAAAACGTTTACCGGCCGCCGCCAGAGCATGCAGGTGATTGGAGTAGGCCCCGCCGAGGCTGATGATCCCTGTAGCGCCGGCCTGTCGCGCCTGGGCCAAGTGCCCGGTGAGCTTGAACCACTTGTTGCCGCTGATCAGTGGATCAATCAGGTCCAGGCGCAGCACAGCCACCTCGACCCCGTTCAGCCAATCCAGCTGCAAGGGTTCAAGGGACGCGTGGGGAAGCCAATCGAAAGGACCCATCAGGGCATGTCTGCATAAAAAAGGGGCGGTAGTTTAACACCGCCCCTTCCCAGGTCTTACAGCTCGGCAGCGAGGCGCGAGCCCTGGTTGATGGCGCGCTTGGCGTCCAGCTCGGCAGCCACGTCGGCACCGCCAATCAGGTGCACGTTCTGGCCAGCGGCGACCAGGCCGTCCTGCAGTTCGCGCAGCGGGTCCTGGCCGGCGCAGATGACGATGTTGTCCACCGCCAGCACTTGGGGCTCGCCCTCGGCACCGACACGGATATGCAGACCTTCATCGTCGATCTTCAGGTACTCGACACTATTGAGCATCTGCACCTGCTTGTTCTTCAGGCCGGTACGGTGGATCCAGCCAGTGGTCTTGCCCAGGCCGTCGCCGACCTTGGAAGTCTTGCGCTGCAGCAGGAACACTTCTCGGGCCGGCGCGTGGCGCTCGGGCTTGATCCCGGCCACACCGCCACGGGCTTGCAGTTGGGTGTCGATGCCCCATTCTTTCCAGAACGCCTCGCGATCCAGGCTGGTGGACACGCCTTGGTGTACCAGGAACTCCGACACGTCGAAACCGATGCCGCCGGCGCCAATCACCGCTACACGCTTGCCCACCGGCTTGCGTTCGAGGATCACGTCCAGGTAACTCAACACCTTGGGGTTCTCGACGCCCGGGATCGCCGGGGTACGGGGCGCGATACCGGTGGCCAGGATTACCTCGTCATAACCGCCCGCCACCAGTTGCTCGACGTCCACGCGGGTGTTGAGGCACAGCTCGACGTGGGTGGTCTGCAACTTGCGCTTGAAATAACGCAGGGTTTCGAAGAACTCTTCCTTGCCCGGCACGCGCTTGGCGATATTGAACTGGCCGCCGATCTCGCTGGCGGAATCGAACAAGGTCACCTGATGCCCACGCTCGGCGGCCACGGTGGCAGCCGCCAGGCCCGCAGGGCCGGCGCCGACCACCGCGACTTTCTTGATCTGCTTGACCGGCAGGTAATTGAGCTCGGTCTCGTAGCAGGCGCGGGGGTTGACCAGGCAGGTGGTCAACTTACCGCCGAAGGTATGGTCCAGGCAGGCCTGGTTGCAGCCGATGCAGGTGTTGATTTCGTCGGCACGGCCAGCGGCGGCCTTGTTGACGAACTCCGGGTCGGCGAGGAACGGCCGGGCCATGGACACCATATCGGCATCGCCTTCAGCGAGGATCTGCTCGGCGACTTCCGGGGTGTTGATACGGTTGGTGGTGATCAACGGAATCTGCACCGCGCCGCGCAGCTTGGCCGTGACCTTACTGAACGCGCCCCGCGGCACTTTGGTGGCGATGGTCGGGATACGCGCTTCGTGCCAGCCGATGCCGGTATTGATAATCGTCGCGCCCGCCTGCTCGATGGCCTTGGCCAACTGGACAATTTCTTCCCAGGTGCTGCCGCCTTCGACCAGGTCGAGCATCGACAGGCGGAAGATAATGATGAAGTTCGGCCCCACGGCTTCGCGCACCCGGCGCACGATTTCCACCGGCAGGCGCATGCGGTTTTCGTAGGCGCCGCCCCAGCGGTCAGTGCGATGGTTGGTGTGGGCGGCGAGGAACTGGTTAATGAAATAACCTTCCGAGCCCATGATTTCGACGCCATCGTACTCGGCGACCTGGGCCAGTAGCGAACAGGTCACAAAGTCACTGATCTGCTTCTCGATGCCTTCCTCGTCCAGCTCCTTGGGCTTGAATGGGTTGATCGGCGCCTGGATCGCGCTTGGCGCAACCTGCTTGGGGCTGTAGGCATAACGCCCGGCGTGAAGGATCTGCATGCAGATCTTGCCGCCCGCCTCATGCACCGCCTGGGTCACGATCTTGTGCTTGAGCGCTTCGGCTTCGGTGGTCAGCTTGGCGGCCCCGGAATACACCCCGCCTTCATCGTTCGGGCCAATGCCGCCGGTAACCATCAGGCCTACGCCGCCACGGGCACGCTCGGCGAAATACGCGGCCATGCGCTCGAAGCCACCGGGTTTCTCTTCAAGGCCGGTGTGCATCGACCCCATCAGGGTGCGATTGCGCAAGGTGGTAAAACCCAGGTCCAACGGGGCCAGCAGGTGCGGGTAGGCAGCAGCGGTCATGGTACAGCTCCACAACGGATCATCACGGGACGTGGCAGGCTCGAATGGCCGGCCATCGGTTTATGTCCCACAGACTAAGAGCCATACCCCCACCGCTCAATGACTGTAACTGACAAGTTATTGATCCAAATGCGCAACGCCCCTTGGCAAGCGTGGCGACGCGCCCTACCCTAGAGGCGAACCCTGCATACGGCCTGTTGTCTGTTCCCCCATGCGTAAATTATTTGCTTTGACCCTCACCATGGCCTTGGTCGCCGCCGTTTCCGCCTATCTGGTCTGGACCCAGGAGCGCCCTGTGGGGCATTACCTGTCGGACCTGCGGATCAACCTGGCCGTGAACGAGGGCGTCCCCGCCGATCACGGCAATCTGCTGGGTATCCAGCCGGAGCTGTTCCCCGCCGACTACCAGAGCCTGGAGCGCTTACACCTGAAGCTCTCGGCCTACCTGCGCAATGCGCGAGACATGGGGCTGATCAATGACAAAACCATTGTGGTGCTGCCGGAACATGTCGGCACCTGGTTGATGGTCAGTGGCGAAAAGAACGAGCTGTACCAGGCCACCAGTCTCAAGGAGGCGATGAACTGGTTTTCGGCCAGCAATCCGTTGCTGTTTATGCGCGCACTGATCAGCGCCCAGGGCGACAACCGTATCGACGATGCGTACCTGCGCATGAAGGCGCCCGCCATGGCCCGCGATTACCAAGTGCTGTTTGGCGGCCTGGCCAAGGAGTTCGGGGTGACGCTGGTGGCCGGTTCCATCGCCCTGCCCAACCCCAGCATCAGCCAGGGCCAATTGCAGGTCGGCCATGGCGCGCTGTACAACACCAGCCTGGTGTTCGACCGCGACGGCCTGCCCCTGGGCCAACCTCAGCGCCAGCTCTACCCGATCTTCGATGAGCGCGGCTTTATCGCCCCTGGAGACGAAAACGCCATCAGCGTAATCGACACCCCGGCCGGCCGCCTGGGCATCCTCATTGGCAGCGACAGCTGGTATCCGGACAACTACCGCAAGCTCAACGAACAAGGCGCGCAACTGGTGGCGGTACCGGCCCTGGTGATTGGCCGGGATACCTGGGACAAGCCATGGCGCGGTTTCAAAAGCGTATCCACGCCGCCGGAAGTCAGCCTCAAGCCCGAAGAACTCAGCGAAGGCGAAGCCTGGCATCGCCTGAGCCTGATCAGCCAGGCCCCCATCAGCCTGGCCGGTGCGGGCATGAGCGTATTTATGCGCGGGCAGTTCTGGGACCAGGGCACCAGCGGCCAGAGTTTTCTCAGTACCCAAGGGCAAGTCTTCGCCGACGGCAACGCGCGTGGTGCGCGCTTGCTGAACGTGTGGCTGTAAACCCATGAAACCGGCACCGATGCGCCTCGGTGACTTATCAGTGGGCATCGTGCACACCCTCGCCGACGCGGTCCTCAGCCATGGCCTGGACCCGCAGCCACTGCTGTTGCAGTACGGCCTGGACCCGGCACGCTTGAGTGAACCCGGTGCGCGCCTGTCAATCCCGCGCTATATGCGCCTGGGCTACGCAGCCATCCAGTTGACCGGCGATCCCGGCCTGGGTCTGCGCATGGGCCAACTGAGCCGCATGAATCAACTCGGCCTGGCCGGTGTCACCGCCGCCCAGGCGCCCAACGTACGCGAAGCCGCACGCACGATGACGCGTTTCGAGGCCCTGTACGGTGCCAACTACCGTGGCCAGTCCAGCTTTCATGAAGACGCCGGGGGCGCCTGGCTACGGTTCTATTCCATCAGCCCCTATAACGCCTATAACCGCTTTGTCGTGGACTCGATTCTCGCCGGTTGGCTGCAGCAGATGGCAACCTTGTGCCAGCAGCCGGTAGTGGCCGAACGGATCGAGATCGAATTCGCCGCACCGGACTACAGTGCAAGCTACAGCGTGCTGGGCGATTGCCCGATCCAGTTCGGCGCCGAGCTCAATCAACTGCGCTTGAGCCAACACAGCCTGGCCCTGCGCAACCCGCAGCACTGCCCAAGTACCTGGCACTTGCTATTGCAACTGTGTGAAAGGGAATTGGAACAACTGACCCGCACCCGCAGCCTGCGCGAGCGCATCACCCGCTTACTGGGGCCGATGCTCAATGGCGGCCGGGAACCCGACCTGGAAGAAGTGGCGGCGCGCCTGAAACTGCCGACGTGGACCTTGCGCCGCAAACTGGCCGAGGAAGGCACACAGTTTCGCGCGATTCTCAACGACACCCGCCGCGACCTGGCCATGACCTACATTCGCGATACGGAACTGGCGTTTGGGGAAATCGCCTATCTACTGGGTTTTGCCTCAGCGGAAGCCTTTCAACGGGCCTTCAAGCGCTGGAACAGCCAGACCCCAGGGGAATTTCGCCGCAGTCAGCGGCATTCCGCCTGACGCCTGCCTAGAGTTCGGTGGCGTCATCGGCCGGGTCCAGAGGGTCCAGTTCAAAGGCCTGGTACTCCAGCAACTCTTCTTGATAATCGTCCATCGTCGACTCCTTGTTTAATCAAAGCAGGTGGCTTAAATGACCTGCAATACCAGCCTAAAGTGCCGTCATGACCAAAAAAAGACAGGGTCATGACGTTCCTGCACTTCAAGATTAAACGTAGCAGCCAGCAATGGATTTAACGCCCCGAACTCAAGGGGCCGGGTTATTGGCCGGTGGCCGGCAACGCTGGGATCACCTCTGTTGGCGCGGGCAACGCAGGCGTCGTCGGCGCGGGCACTTCCTGCGGCGCGGGCTGTGGGGTAATCGGCACCGCCTCCACTGGTGGTGCAAGCGGTTCCGAGACCGCCGGTGCAACAGGCGTGGTCGGCACATCTTGCGGCGCTTCTACCTTGTCCACCGCAGGCGCGGGCTTGGGTTCCGGCACACCGAGGTCAGCCTTGGGCGCTTCTGGAATGTGCTCGGCGGCCTTCACTTCCTGGGGCAGGAACACATCCACCAAGGCAAAGTAGCGCTCATAGAACTTCGGCGAGCTGACCGTCTCGCTGGCCACCTTGACCATCGAGTCGTCGGTGGAGCCAATCGGCATCGATACCGAACCGAGCACACCCACCCCAAGGCTGGCGGAGTTGTTGACCTTCTTCAACGCGTAGCGATCCTGCAGGGCATTGGCAAACATGGTCGCATGATGCTCGCCGCTGCCGTCTTCGGCACATACCACGTTGAAACTGATCTGCAGATGGGTCTCACCGGTCTGCTGGAAACTTTTGTTACCGCTCACCAGCTTCGGGTCGCTGCTGGTGATGATGTAGCCCTGGCTGAGCAACGCCCGGCGTGCCGCTTCGCAGGCCGCGATATCGCTGACCGGGTAATTGCGCGAAAACGTACCGGAGTCGTCGAAGTTCTCATGTTCGTAGATAGCGGTCTTGGGCGACGAGCAGCCCGTGGCGCCTGCCAGCACCAGCGCAAGCGCAAGGCCACGCAAGTGAAATGAAGTCGACATTGATCATCCTGAGTAAAACGGTCAGGGCGGTATTGTGCAACAGATCACGGGGTGCGCGCGCGAATTCCTGTCGGTAAAACGCCAGCGACCGGCTCGACGCGTGATGCGGGAAAAAGCCTGACGCTCATATGGTCGACAAACACCCGCAGCTTGGCCGAGGCATGCCGGCTCGACGGCCAGAGCATCCAGAAACTGCCGCGGTGCTCCAGGTAGTCGTCCAGCACCCGCTGCAAACGGCCCTGCTCGACGGATTCGCGGACCATGAAGTCCGGCAGGCAGGCGATCCCCAGCCCCTCATGCACCACATGGCTCAGGGACTCGATGGTGGTACTGACCAGCGGAGCGCGCAACACCGGCTCGGGTTCACCCGGCAGATGGCGCAGTGGCCAGGCTTCCAGCTTGCCGGTGGCGCAGAACTTGTGGCGCAGGCAGGCGTGGTGGTTCAGATCCGCAGGACAAGCCGGTGTGCCGTGCAGGGCGAAGTACTGTGGCGATCCCACCAGCACCAACCGATAGTGCCCCAGAAGCCGAGCCGTGAGCCGGGAATCCTCAGGCTTGCCGGTGCGCACTACGGCGTCGAAGCCTTCCTCGATTACATCCACCATGCGGTCGGAGAAGTCCACATCCAGTTCAATCTCTGGATAGGCGCGCATGAATTCGGTCAGCACCGGCATCAACAGGCCCCGCACTTGCGGCAAGCTGACGCGCAATTTGCCACGGGGCGTGGCCGCCGCCTCAGTCAATTCCTGCTCCGCCGCTTCAACCTCGGCCAGGATGCGCCGCGAACGCTCGAGAAACAGCGCGCCCTCGGCCGTCAGCGTGATACTGCGGGTGCTGCGGTGAAACAGCCGAACACCCAGGCGCTGCTCCATGCGCGCAATGCTTTTGCCCACGGCCGAGGAAGACACCCCCAGCACGCGACCGGCCTGAGTAAAGCTGCGGGTTTCCGCGACCTGCACAAACACCGAAATACTGCCCAGGCTGTCCATTGTCCCTTCCTGCTGATTACGGACATGAACGTCCGCTAAGTTCGGAACCTTAGCCCATTTTTCCAAAGGGTTCAGCCCCCTACTCTGCCCCGATGTCCTGATACCTTGAATACGGAGCCGAGCCACATGAATGACTGCAGTACACCGCAATGCCTGCCCAGCCAGCGTGAACGACTGCCCATGGCAGGCTTGCTCGCGCTGGCTACCGCCGGTTTCATCACCATCCTCACTGAAGCAATGCCAGCAGGCCTGCTGCCACAGATAAGCGCCGGCCTGGGCGTTTCCGAGGCGCTGGTCGGCCAACTCGTCACGGTGTATGCCCTTGGCTCGTTGCTGGCGGCCATTCCCCTGACGATCGCCACCCGTGGCTGGCGCCGCCGCCCCTTGCTGCTGATAGCGATCGGCGGCTTTGCGCTGGTCAACAGTGTCACGGCGCTATCGGACCTGTATTGGCTGACCCTCATCGCGCGGCTGCTGGCTGGAGTGTTCGCCGGCTTGCTCTGGGCACTGCTGGCCGGATATGCCAGCCGCATGGTGGCACCGCACCTGCAAGGCCGGGCGATTGCCGTGGCAATGCTAGGCGCGCCGCTGGCGTTGTCCCTTGGCGTGCCTGCCGGAACGTTTCTTGGCACGGTGGTAGGCTGGCGCTTGAGCTTTGCCATCATGACTGGGCTAACCGTGCTGCTACTGGTGTGGGTGCGCTGGCAGGTACCGGACTTCGCCGGACAAAGGGCGCAACAACGCCTGGGCTTACGTCAGGTCTTACACTTGCGCGGGGTGCGTCCGACGTTGTGGGTGACCTTTACCTACGTGCTAGCCCATAACATTCTGTACACGTATATCGCGCCGTTTCTGATGCCCGCCGGACTTACCGCCGACATTGACCAGGTGTTGCTGGTATTTGGCCTGGCCGCGCTGATGGGCATCTGGGTCGTCGGCCTGTTGATTGACCGCCTGCTACCGGCCTTGCTGGTGATCAGTTGCGCGATGTTTGCCGCTGCGGCCTTGGCCTTGGGACTGTGGAGCGCCTCTACCGAAGTCATCTACCTGTCAGTGGCCGTCTGGGGCCTGGCATTTGGCGGCTTGCCGGCCTTGCTGCAAACCGCCCTGGCCAAATCGGCGGGGGACTCGGCGGATGCCGCCCAGTCAATGCTGGTAACGGTATGGAACCTGGGGATTGCCGGCGGCGGGCTACTGGGCGGCGTACTGCTTCAGGGATGGGGCGTGATGTCGTTTCCCTGGGCGGTCGCTGGTTTGGCCATGTTGGCATTGATCGCAACCTTACAGACCCGAAGCGCCCAATCAGGTAGGAGCGAGCTTGCTCGCGAAAGACGTTAACGATAAAGAGGGCTTGCTGGGTATACGCGGCGCTCTCGGGCTCTTCGCGAGCAAGCTCGCTCCTACATAAGCTTGGCGGGGCTGAGGAGCAGGCAAAAAAAGACCCCGACTTTCAGGCCGGGGTCTTTTTTTGAAGCAGTATCACACCATCAGAAGCGTTTGATATCAGCCTTGGCTTCCAGCTCCTTGCGGAACGCAGCGAAGTCCTGCTGGCCAACCCGCGAAGCGAGGAAGCGACGATATTGCTCCTTCTCTTCATCGGTAGGCGCAGCCCCTTCGTTGACGCTGTTCAAGCGCACGATCATCAAGCTGCCATCACGCAGGGTCACGTCGGCAAAGGTCGGTTTGTCTTTCGCCACTGGCTTGGGCATACGGAACAATGCCTGCAATACAGCCGGGTCGACGCCTTCCTGTGCGCGGGTAGCGGCTTCGGTGACTTTCCAGGCCTGGCCAGCAACCGCCTGGTCCAACGCGAGCTTGCCGTCACGCAGGTTGGCAATCAGCTCATCAGCATGAGTCTTCGCCGCAGCGCTTGCACGCTCCTTGGTCAGTTGGCCACGGATGGCAGTCGCCACGCTTTCCAGCGGCAGTTGCTCCGGCTTGCGGTGCTCCTTGGCGCGCAGGACGACGATGGTTTCCGGATCCAGCTCGATGGCGGTGCTGTTGGCACCCTCATCCAGCACTTCAGGGCTGAAAGCTGCCTGGATCACAGCACGATTGGCCGCGATGCCTTCGCCACCTTCACGGCCAAACGGCGCGGAGGTGTGTACGGTCAGCTTCAGGTCCGAAGCTGGCTGGGCCAGGTCGGAAGCTTCGAAAGCCGCATCTTCCAGTTGCTTGGTCGCCTCGACGAAGCGCTGCTCCACTTGCTGGGTCTTCAGCTCGCGGGTCAGTTTGTCTTTGAGGCTGGCGAACGAAGGCACTTCTGGCGCTTCAACCCCCAGCAACTTGATCAGGTGCCAGCCGAAGCTGGAACGTACCGGTGCCGAGACCTGGTCCTTGTTCAAGGCATACAGGGCGCTTTCAAACTCAGGATCGTAGACACCAGGGCCGGCGAAACCCAGATCGCCGCCACTGTTGGCCGAACCTGGATCCTGGGAGAACTCCTTGGCCAGGGCCTCGAAACTCTCGCCCTTGGCCAGACGCGCCTGGACTTCTTCGATCTTGGCCTTGGCTTGCGCCTCGGTGACCTTGTCGTTGACTTCGATCAGAATGTGCGCGGCACGACGCTGTTCAGCGAGGTTGGCGGTTTCTTTCTCGTACAGGGCCTGCAGTTCATCGTCCTTGACCGTTACCTGATCAAAGAACGAAGCCTTCTTCAGCTCCAGGTAGTCGATGACGACCTGGTCCGGGGTCATGAACTCCTTGGCGTGCTGGTCGTAGTAAGCCTTGACCTCGTCGTCAGTAAGTTTCACGGCTGCCGGGTCGGCCTTGATGCTGACGGTGGCGAAATCACGGGTCTGTTTTTCCAGACGCGCGAAGTTCAGCACTTCCTGATCGGTGACAAAACCGCTGCCGGCAATGCCTGCGCGCAGTTGGCCAATCAGCATTTCCTGGGTCAGCATCTGACGGAACTGCATACGGCTGTAGCCCAGTTGACGGATCACCTGGTCGAAGCGCTCAGCGCTGAACTTGCCGTCTTCCTGGAACTCCGGAGTCTGCAGGATCACTTGGTCCAGTGCAGCTTCCGAGAAGGAGAACTTCGAATCAGCCGCGCCTTGCAGCAACAGCTTGCGGTCGATCAAGCCCTTGAGGGCCGCTTCGCGCAGCATTTTTTCATCCAGCAAGGACGAGTCGAAGTCCTTGCCCAGTTGTTGCATCAGCTGCCGACGTTGCATGTCGACGGCCTGGCTCAACTCGTTTTGACTGATTTCTTCACCATTGACCTTGGCCGCGTCCTGGCTGTTGGTCGTGGCCTGGAAAAATGGCCTCGATACCGGTGAAAGCCATCAATACAACGATGAGCCCGATAATGGTCTTGGCAATCCAGCCTTGTGAATTGTCCCTGATATTCTGCAGCATGCGTCCCCCAGAAACGGTTGAACTTCAAAATTAGGCAACCGTGGAGCGTGGGTAGAATCCGGATAGAAGAAAGGCGCATCCGAGGATGCGCCTTCTCGTAACGGGCGGAACGGACGGGTATTGAACCCGCCCCCCGGCGTAGCGACCCGATGGATATTCGGGTCAGTTGCCGCTCCGCTGCCAGGCCAGACACCTGCGTCCAGCCCGGATAGGCAAAGGCTTGAGCGAAGCTTAGTTGACGGCTTCTTTCAGGGCTTTACCGGCTTTGAAACCGGGTTTCTTGGCAGCAGCGATTTGCAGTGCTTTGCCAGTCTGTGGGTTACGACCAGTGCGAGCTGGGCGATCGGTCACAGAGAAAGTACCGAAACCTACCAGTACCACGGAGTCGCCGGCCTTGAGAGCGCCAGTGACGGATTCGATTACTGCGTCCAGCGCACGGCCAGCAGCAGCTTTCGGGATATCAGCAGATGCGGCGATAGCATCAATCAGTTCCGACTTGTTCACTCTTAAGTCCCCTTATATCTATTGAGTATGATTCTAAGTTTTTTGGTGAAAGCAAAAACCAGTGCTGAATGGCCTACAGGCACTTATAAGAGCCGCTTTATAACAAGGGCTCTAAAAAGCTGTCAAGGAAGCCACCAGGCTTAAACGTATTAATGCGTGCTAATTCTTTCCTTAGAGTCAGTCTCGCGTTTTTCGTCCTTCGCGACTATCTCGGGAGCCACATCCGGCAAGGGCTCCGGCGCGTATTGCAGCGCAATTTGCAGGACCTCGTCAATCCATTTAACCGGTTTAATCTGCAGATCCTGCTTAATATTGTCAGGAATTTCCTTCAAGTCGCGAACATTCTCTTCCGGAATGATCACCGTCTTGATACCACCACGGTGTGCAGCCAGCAGTTTTTCCTTCAGGCCGCCAATGGCCAATACTTGGCCACGCAGGGTAATTTCGCCGGTCATGGCCACATCGGCACGCACCGGAATGCCGGTCAGGGCCGATACCAGGGCCGTGCACATGCCTACGCCAGCGCTAGGGCCGTCTTTGGGGGTAGCCCCTTCTGGCATGTGGATGTGGGTGTCGTGCTTCTCATGGAAGTCCAGGGGGATTCCCAGGCTGCGGGCGCGGCTGCGCACCACGGTCTGCGCGGCGGTGATGGATTCGACCATCACGTCACCCAAAGAACCGGTCTTGATCAGTTGCCCCTTGCCCGGGATCACCGCAGCTTCGATAGTCAGCAACTCGCCGCCGACCTGAGTCCACGCCAGGCCAGTCACCTGCCCTACCTGGTCCTGCTGCTCGGCCAGGCCGTAGCGGAATTTACGCACGCCCAGGAAGTGCTCAAGGGCATCGGCCGTGACTTTCACGGAGAAGCGTTTTTCCAGGGCATGTTCCTTGACCGCTTTGCGGCAGATCTTCGCCAACTGGCGCTCAAGGCCCCGTACACCAGCCTCACGGGTGTAGTAACGAATGATGTCGCGGATCGACTCGACGTCAAATTCGATCTCGCCCTTTTTCAGGCCGTTGGCCGAAATCTGCTTGGGCGCGAGGTACTTGACGGCGATATTGATCTTCTCGTCTTCGGTGTAACCCGGCAGACGAATCACCTCCATCCGGTCCAGCAGGGCTGGAGGGATATTCATCGAGTTGGAGGTGCACAGGAACATTACGTCGGACAGGTCGTAGTCGACTTCCAGGTAATGGTCGTTGAAATTGTGATTCTGTTCGGGGTCGAGCACTTCCAGCAAAGCCGACGCCGGATCGCCGCGCATATCGCTGCCCATTTTGTCGATTTCATCGAGCAGGAACAGCGGGTTGCGCACCCCAACCTTTGTCATTTTTTGAATCAATCTTCCCGGCATCGAACCGATGTAAGTCCGGCGATGACCGCGGATTTCCGCTTCATCACGCACACCACCAAGGGCCATGCGCACAAATTTACGGTTTGTGGCATTGGCGATCGACTCAGCCAGCGAGGTTTTACCCACGCCAGGAGGACCTACCAGGCACAACACCGGGCCCCGAATCTTCTTCACGCGCTTCTGCACGGCGAGGTATTCGAGGATGCGTTCCTTGACCTCCTCCAGGCCGTAGTGATCGGCGTCGAGGATATCTTCGGCACGCGCCAGGTCCAGGCGCACCTTGGTCTGGGCTTTCCACGGCACCTGCACCAGCCAGTCGATGTAGGAACGAACCACAGTGGCTTCGGCCGACATTGGCGACATTTGCTTGAGCTTGTTCAGCTCGGCGGTGGCTTTGGTCAACGCGTCTTTTGGCAGGCCGGCGGCATCGATGCGCTTTTTCAGCTCTTCGATTTCGTTGTGGCCTTCTTCGCTGTCGCCGAGTTCTTTCTGAATGGCCTTCATCTGCTCATTCAGGTAGTACTCGCGCTGGCTGCGCTCCATCTGTTTCTTGACGCGACCGCGAATGCGCTTCTCGACCTGCAGCAGGTCGATCTCGGCATCCAGCAGCGCCAGGACGTGCTCGACCCGGGTCGACAGGTCGATGATTTCGAGGATGTCCTGCTTCTGCTCGATCTTCAGCGCCATGTGCGCGGCCATGGTGTCGACCAGGCGGCTAGGCTCATCAATGCTATTGAGGGAGGACAGGACCTCAGCCGGGACTTTCTTGCCCAGTTGCACGTATTGCTCGAACTGGGACAGCAGGCTACGCACAAAGACTTCGGATTCGCGCTCAGGCGCATCGACTTCGTCGATCAACGCCACTTCTGCACGCAGGTGGCCATCCACCTCCATGAAGCGCTCGACCGCACCGCGCTGCTCACCTTCGACAAGCACCTTGACGGTGCCATCCGGCAGCTTGAGCAATTGCAGAACGGTGGCAATGGTGCCGACGCGATACAGGGCGTCTTCGCCTGGATCGTCGTCAGCCGGATTTCTCTGGGCCAACAGCAGGATCTGCTTGTCGCCCGTCATCGCGGCCTCGAGGGCTTCGATAGACTTCTCGCGCCCCACGAACAGCGGGATAACCATGTGCGGATACACAACCACATCACGCAATGGCAGGAGAGGCAATTCAATGGTTGTCTTCATGATTTCGCCTCTATGACAGATGAAAGTAAGCTTGAAACCAAGATGGGGGCTGCGTGTAAAAAAAACAAGCTCAATGCTGGCAGTTACACACAGTAAAAATTCTTATGAAAAACAAAGGGGCCCCTAGAGGCCCCTTGTTTGTACCAAAACTGCGAAACGCTTACGCGTCTGGCGCAGCCTTGGCAGCCGGCTCACTGTTTTCGTAGATATACAGTGGCTTGGACTTACCTTCTATAACGCTTTCGTCGATCACCACTTTACTCACCTCGGACTGCGAGGGGATTTCGTACATGGTGTCGAGCAACACGCCTTCAAGGATCGAACGCAGACCGCGTGCGCCAGTCTTGCGCTCCAGTGCCCGCTTGGCCACCGATTTAAGCGCGTCGGCACGGAACTCGAGGTCTACACCTTCCATTTCGAAGAGCTTGGCGTATTGCTTGGTCAGGGCGTTCTTCGGCTCGGTGAGGATCTGAATCAGAGCAGCCTCATCCAGCTCGTCCAACGTGGCCAGGACCGGCAGACGACCAACGAATTCCGGGATCAGACCGAACTTGACCAGATCGTCAGGCTCGACTTCACGCAGGGACTCGCCCACCTTCTTGCCTTCTTCCTTACTGCGCACTTCTGCACTGAAACCGATGCCGCCACGGGTGGAACGGTTTTGAATAACCTTTTCCAGGCCGGAGAACGCACCGCCACAGATAAACAGGATGTTACGCGTATCAACCTGCAGGAATTCCTGCTGCGGATGCTTGCGACCACCTTGGGGCGGTACGGAGGCGACCGTGCCTTCAATCAGCTTCAGCAGGGCTTGCTGCACGCCCTCACCGGAAACGTCCCGGGTGATCGACGGGTTGTCGGACTTGCGCGAAATCTTGTCGATTTCATCGATATAGACAATACCCATCTGGGCCTTCTCTACGTCGTAGTCGCACTTCTGCAGCAGTTTCTGAATGATGTTCTCGACGTCTTCACCCACGTAGCCAGCCTCGGTGAGGGTGGTGGCGTCGGCGATGGTGAACGGAACGTTCAGCAGGCGAGCGAGGGTTTCTGCAAGCAGGGTTTTACCCGAGCCTGTAGGACCGATCAGCAAGATGTTGCTCTTGCCGAGTTCGACCTCGTCACCTTTCTTGTCACGCTGGTTCAAGCGCTTGTAGTGGTTGTACACCGCTACGGCCAGAACCTTCTTTGCACGCTCTTGACCAATCACGTACTGGTCAAGGATGCCGCTGATTTCTTTAGGCGAAGGCAATTTATGCGCGCTGCTTTCGGCCTGTGCTTCCTGCACCTCCTCACGGATGATGTCATTGCACAAGTCGACGCACTCGTCGCAGATAAAGACCGAGGGGCCGGCAATCAATTTGCGCACTTCATGCTGGCTTTTGCCACAGAAGGAGCAATAGAGCAGCTTGCCGTTGTCCTCGCCGTTGCGGGTGTCAGTCATTCGTTCGATCCAAATCCGATAGGCTTGCAACACAAGATGAAGGCTTATGCGGGCTTTTTCAAGCCCGCCAGTGGTCGGACATGCCGACCAGCCCTATTTTGAGCGGCTTATATTAAGCGGGGCGCTTGTCGATCACGGCGTCGATCAGCCCGTATTTACGCGCGGCCTCGGCACTCATGAAGTTGTCGCGGTTAGTATCACGCTCGATTTCTTCCAGGGTGTGCCCGCTGTGCTTGGCCATCAGCGTGTTGAGACGCTCACGGATAAACAGGATTTCCTTGGCGTGGATTTCGATGTCCGACGCCTGGCCCTGGAAACCGCCCAATGGCTGGTGAATCATCACACGCGAGTTAGGCAGGCAGAAACGCTTGCCTTCGGCACCCGCTGTCAGCAGGAATGCACCCATGCTGCAGGCCTGGCCAATGCAAGTGGTGGATACGTTCGGCTTGATGAACTGCATGGTGTCGTAGATCGACATGCCCGCTGTCACCGAACCGCCTGGGGAGTTGATGTAGAGATGGATGTCCTTGTCCGGGTTTTCCGCTTCAAGGAACAGCAGTTGCGCACAGATCAGGTTGGCCATGTAGTCCTCTACCGGACCAACCAGAAAGATCACTCGCTCCTTGAGCAGGCGCGAGTAGATGTCATAGGCGCGTTCGCCACGAGCAGATTGCTCGACAACCATCGGGACCAGGCCGCCTGCGGCCTGGATATCAGAGTTCTGCTGAATATACGAATTACGGAACATGCTCTGCAGTTACTCCCAAATAGTCATGTCTTGAATACGCATAAGCCAGCGCGAGGCTGGCTTATGGGTGTATTTTCAAACGAGTTGGACAATCAGTCGGCTTGTGCTGCTTCAGCCGGCTTGACTGCTTCTTCGTAAGAGACCGCTTTGTCGGTCACCTTAGCCTTCTGCAGAACAGTATCCACAACTTGTTCTTCCAGCACAACCGAACGGACTTCGTTCAGTTGCTGGTCATTCTTGTAGTACCAAGCCACAACCTGCTCAGGCTCCTGGTAGGCCGAAGCCATTTCCTGGATCATTTCGCGAACGCGGTCTTCGTCAGGCTTGAGGTCGAATTGCTTGACCACTTCAGCCACGATCAGGCCCAGCACGACGCGACGCTTGGCTTGCTCTTCGAACAGCTCGGCCGGCAGTTGGTCAGGCTTGATGTTGCCACCAAACTGCTGAACAGCTTGTACACGCAGGCGATCCACTTCGTTGGACAGCAGAGCCTTAGGCACTTCGATAGGGTTGGCAGCCAGCAGACCGTCCATGACCTGGTTCTTGACCTTGGACTTGATGGCCTGGCGCAGCTCACGCTCCATATTCTTGCGAACTTCGGCGCGGAAACCTTCGATACCGGTTTCCTTGATACCGAACTGGGCGAAGAACTCTTCGTTCAGCTCTGGCAGCTTAGGCTCGGAAACGCTGTTGACCGTCACGGTGAACTCGGCGGCTTTGCCAGCCAGGTCCAGGTTCTGGTAGTCAGCAGGGAAAGTCAGGTTCAGAACGCGCTCTTCGCCAGCTTTAGCGCCAACCAGGCCGTCTTCGAAGCCCGGGATCATGCGGTTGGAACCCAGAACCAGCTGGGTACCCTTGGCCGAGCCGCCAGCGAAGACTTCGCCGTCAACCTTGCCCACGAAATCGATGTTCAGCTGGTCTTCGTTCTGGGCAGCGCGATCGGCCACTTCAAAACGAGTGTTCTGCTTGCGCAGGATTTCCAGCATGTTGTCCAGGTCGGCATCAGCCACTTCGGCGCTCAGGCGCTCGATTTCGATACCTTCGAAACCAGCGACGGTGAACTCTGGGAACACTTCGAATACGGCAACGTATTCCAGGTCCTTGCCAGCTTCCAGGGACTTAGGCTCGATGGAAGGCGAACCAGCCGGGTTCAGCTTTTGCTCGACAACAGCTTCATAGAAGGAAGCCTGGATCACGTCGCCTACGGCATCTTGACGCGCGTCAGCACCAAAACGGCGCTTGATTTCGCTCATCGGCACTTTGCCTGGACGGAAACCAGCGATCTTGGCCTTCTGGGCAGTCTGCTGCAGACGCTTGTTGACCGCAGTCTCGATGCGCTCTGCCGGCACGGTGATGCTCATGCGGCGCTCGATAGCAGTAGTATTTTCAACAGAAACTTGCATGGATATTCCTCGTTGCACAGACGTTAGCCGGCCGTTTCCGACCCAAGAATCAAGGGCATGCATTCTAGTGGGTCAAACTCAAGAAGTCACCCTACTGAAAACGGGTTAAAAAACAGCAGGCATTTTACAGGTACGAATGCACGAATGCTCCTCGCCCCAGTGACAAATACAGCCAATCACGCCAGGGCTCTGTGCCAACCCTTCTATATATAGAAGAAGTCACCAACCATCTCCCTGGCTGCCGGCCTTGCACACAAGGCCGACGGGTAGCACGGCATCATCGAGAAACAAAAAATACGACGAAACGCCCCACCCCTGCGACCCAAAACCTGCAGTCGCCGAATACGCAAACCGCTAAAACAAAAAAAGGCGCCAGACTGTTAAATCTGGCGCCTTTCGGAATATGGGGTGGACGAAGGGGATCGAACCCTCGACAACGGGAGTCACAATCCCGTGCTCTACCAACTGAGCTACGCCCACCATATTGCGTGACAAAGAAGCCAATCGCCTTCTTTGTTAAGCACCAACCTAGCCCATGGCAAGGGTGACGCTGTATTTGGTGCGGATGAAGAGACTCGAACTCTTACGCCTCGCGGCGCTGGAACCTAAATCCAGTGTGTCTACCAATTCCACCACATCCGCGGCTTGAAGCTTTTAAAACAAAGGCGCCAGACGATTAAATCTGGCGCCTTTTCAAATATGGGGTGGACGAAGGGGATCGAACCCTCGACAACGGGAGTCACAATCCCGTGCTCTACCAACTGAGCTACGCCCACCATCTTGCGCTACTTGTGCCAAAGCTGCCTAATGGCGCACCCGGCAGGACTCGAACCTGCGACCATCCGCTTAGAAGGCGGATGCTCTATCCAGCTGAGCTACGGGCGCCTGATTAATCTGTACTCTTGGAGGACTACAAACTAAATGCTTCCAGCCTCACACAACAAAACAACTATTGCGCTCGACCTTCTTAACCAGTGCTAGGCTGTGCCCGACAAGTGCGACGAATAGTATAGACGCCCCCCAGGGGCCGTCAAATCTTTTTTAAAAAAAATTCATTTTATTTAAGGGGTTAGGGGAATTTGCAGACCAAGCGCCTTTGCCCTCACGTCCTGGCGTGCGAGAATGCGCGCACTTTTCCTCCCCTCTCGATGGTTAATCACGCGTAATGACTGCACAACTTATCGACGGCAAATCAATCGCCGCCAGCCTGCGCCAGCAGATCGCCAAACGTGTCGCCGAGCGTCGCCAGCAGGGGCCTGCGCACGCCGGGGCTCGCGGTGATCCTGGTCGGCAGCGATCCTGCCTCCCAGGTTTATGTCTCGCACAAGCGTAAAGACTGTGAAGAGGTCGGCTTTATTTCCAAGGCCTACGACTTGCCTTCCGACACCACCCAACAGGCCCTCACCGACCTGATCGACGGCCTCAACGACGATCCGAACATCGACGGCATCTTGCTGCAATTGCCGCTGCCGGAGCATCTGGATGCCTCCCTGTTGCTGGAGCGCATCCGCCCCGACAAGGACGTCGATGGTTTCCACCCTTATAACGTTGGCCGCCTGGCCCAGCGCATCCCCCTGCTGCGCCCCTGCACGCCAAAGGGCATCATGACCCTGCTGGAAAGCACCGGCGTCGATCTGTATGGCCTGGATGCGGTGGTAGTCGGTGCATCCAACATTGTCGGTCGCCCAATGGCCATGGAGTTGCTGCTGGCCGGCTGCACCGTGACGGTCACCCACCGCTTCACCAAGGACCTGGCAGGCCACGTCGGTCGTGCCGACCTGGTCGTGGTCGCCGCCGGTAAGCCGGGCCTGGTCAAGGGTGAGTGGATCAAGGAAGGCGCCATCGTGATCGACGTTGGCATCAACCGTCAGGAAGACGGCAAGCTGGTAGGCGACGTGGTGTACGAAACCGCCCTGCCCCGTGCCGGCTGGATTACCCCGGTGCCGGGTGGCGTAGGCCCGATGACCCGTGCCTGCCTGCTGGAAAACACCTTGTACGCAGCCGAAACCCTGCACAGCTAATAATCCGTTGCACCGAACAAGCCCTGCCTTATAGCGGGGCTTTTTACTGCACACTGTCCCGTCCTGAATAAGGTTTACACCTTCTGACCTATCTTCAGGAGGAACCAATGGATTCGGGCAAAGGCGGAGCCAGCGTGACTACACGCTAGCCTTTAAATTATCGGTCGTAGACCAGGTCGAAAAAGGGCGAGTTGAGTTATAAAGAGGCTCAACGGCGCTACGGCATTCAGGGCCGGTCCACGGTACTGGTCTGGCTACGCAAGCATGGCCGGCAGGACTGGAGCCAAGGCGCCTCAATTCGAGAGCCGAGGAGCAGGTCCATGACCGAGCAAACCCTCCCGCTGACACCCGAGCAGCGGATCAAAGAGCTCGAAGAACAGCTGGCGCTAAGCAATCAGAAGGCGCAATTCTTCGAAGCCGTCGTGAATGTTCTGAAGAATGACTACGGTGTTTGCGTCGTAAAAAAAGCGACCCGGCAAGTCCTCTCGCAAGGGCAAATCCAAGACCTGAGCATCACCAGGGCTTGCCTGTTCATGGGCATTTCGCGCCAAGCGTATTACCAACGTAATCGAGCTTTTGACGCAAGGACTCGTCAAGATCAAGAGGTCATGGACTTTGTTCTTGAAAAGCGCCGCCGCCAGCCCAGGATAGGCACGCGCAAGCTGCATTACCTGATGAGCGTCGAAGTTGGCGCGCCAGTGCGGGTCGGTAGAGACCGCCTGTTTAGCATCTTGCGCAACGCTCGAGAACTGGTGGTGCGCAAACGGGCTTACCACAAAACGACGGACAGCCATCACCGTTTTCGCCGCCATCCGAATTTGCTCAAAGAGGGTCCAGGACAAATCGTTGCCAGCAGGCCCGAGCATGTCTGGGTCGCAGATATAACCTACCTGCCGACACAGGAAAGCGTCGCCTACGTGAGCCTCGTGACAGACGCTTACTCGCGCAAGATCGTAGGCCATCATGTGCATGAGAGCTTGCATACCGAGTCGGTGATCAAAGCGATGGAAAAAGCAATTAGCAAACGTCGAAGCAAGCTGCCACTGATCCATCACTCAGACCGTGGCGCCCAATACTGCTCCGAGCTTTACCAGCGCTTGCACGCTAGCCATAACGTTAGATGCTCAATGACCGACGGATATGACTGCTACCAGAATGCTCTGGCAGAAAGGATAAACGGGATCTTGAAGACCGAGCTTTTGCTGTGCCGCCCTAAAAACCTGGCGGAAGCAGTGAAAATGGTGGATGAATCGGTGCTGATCTACAACGGGGAACGGCCACACCTGTCCCTGAAATACAAAACGCCCGATGCGGTGCATCGGGCGTTTTGAGACTGAAACAGGTGTAAACCTATTTCAGGACTAGACACACATAAAAATCGCTTTTTGTGTTTTTTAGAGCTTGCGCCTGGTTTCAGTAGAGCATTTCACAGTTTTTAACGTGCATCTTGGGCTTGACGAGTCCGGGCAATACCGAGCACCTGCATCCCTCAAACATCAATGATGACCAGCGTCCCATAGCTTCCAGATAAAACCGAATGCGCAACACCTGCTTGAGCAAGATAGATCTGCCCTTCTCCCACGCGCACGGACTCACCACCGACGCCCAGCAAGAGTTGCCCTGAGATGACCAACAAGCCCTCAGTGTAATCATGCACCTCTGCCTCAACGGACATTTCATCCATGCGCAGAACTTTGATATTGGAGCCGCCTACCTGTCCTAGAACGGTGGACGTCCAAGCTTGAGGCAAGGCCTTCGCGATCAAATCAAGATCCATCAGGGACATAAAAATCTCCTTTTCGAACTGCCCTACTTAGCATTCTCCTGGATCCGGCTCAATGCCGGTCGCCACCAATACCCCATATCACTGAACAGCGCCAGACGGCCATTGGGGCTCAACGCTTATCGTGAACTTCGGGATTCCATGTGCTGCCGAGAAATATGACCCCGGGACCAATCAAGCAACCCCAATAACCATTTAGGCTTGGATAGAACAGTGGCCCGAATACCCCACTGACAAGCAAAGCGCCCCCTGCCCATAACCGCTTACGCGGCGTGAACCACTCGCGGAACGCTTCAAGCTTTTTACTGGCCATTACCTCTCTCCCTGACAACCAACTCGAAAAGATCTTCACTTCTATCAACGAATCACGCCAACCGGCGAGGTAGACACGCAACTAAAACGCAACACGACCATGACGGCCCGGGTCTTGCGGGATCAGGATGCGCGATCGGGACTCGTCGAGCGCCCGGTATTCACGCCCTACTCCCGCGAAGAGTTCTAACTGTCCTGGGAGAGGGGTAAAAAATCGCTACAAGCCCAACCAATCATCGGCTTATAGCCTTTATGTAAAGGCTCTCTATCAGTTTCTGATCCATACTAATAATATGTAACGTCTTTTTTCACAAAGCCGGTCGCACCCGGTATTTTCCTACCTTTTAGCGAGTTCATCCGCGTGAATATTCGTCTTTCTCTCGTCAGCCTGTTCTTCGTACTCGCAGGCACTGTCGCCAACGCCAGTGAAACCACCCTGGCCCCTCGGGACACCTCGCAACTGCACATCGCCTCGGGCAGCGCGATGCTGGTGGACTTGCAAACCAACAAGGTGATCTACGCCAGCAACCCCGACGTAGTCGTGCCGATCGCGTCCGTCACCAAATTGATGACTGGCATGGTGGTGCTGGACGCCAAGCAGAATATGGACGAGTACATCTCCATCAACATCAGCGACACCCCGGAAATGAAAGGCGTGTTCTCACGGGTCAAGCTCAACAGCGAGATGCCGCGCAAGGAGATGTTGCTGATCACCCTGATGTCCTCGGAAAACCGTGCTGCCGCCAGCCTGGCCCACCACTATCCGGGTGGCTATGCAGCGTTTATTGCCGCGATGAACGCCAAGGCCAAGGCCCTGGGCATGACCAGTACCCGTTATGTCGAGCCCACCGGCCTGTCGATCCATAACGTGTCCACCGCCCGCGACTTGAGCAAGCTGGTGCAGGCCGCACACAAATACCCGCTGCTCACGCAATTGAGCACCACCAAAGAAAAAACCGTGTCGTTCCGCAAGCCCAGCTACACCCTGGGCTTTTCCAACACCGATCACCTGGTCAACCGCGCCAACTGGGATATCAAGCTGACCAAGACCGGCTTCACCAACCAGGCCGGTCACTGCCTAGTGCTGGTGACGAGCATGGGCAATCGTCCGGTATCGCTGGTGATCCTCGATGCGTTTGGCAAGTTCACACACTTTGCCGATGCCAGCCGTATTCGCAAGTGGATTGAAACCGGCAAGAGCGGCTCGGTGCCGGACGTTGCTCTGCAATACAAGGCCGACAAGAACCTCAAGGCGCGCCAGACCGGGGTCGCCCAGTCCCATTGATGCGCGACTGGCAGGCATAAAAAACGGCGCCCTCGGGCGCCGTTTGCTTTATGGCTGCTTCTGCCTTTGGGCCATGACCTTCAGGGCCTGGGCTGCCGCCTGTTCCTGGCCGGCCTGGGCGGTGGCGTTGGCGGCCTGCTGCCAGCGCCCCGCATCCAGGCTGGCCGGCAACTGGCTCGGGCGCTGGACCAACACCGCCCACTGCCCGGCGCTTTTCCAGGTGGACTCAAAATCACTGAAGGCCACCGGGCGCCGCCGATCCCTTGCCACTCGCAACAGCACCGTACTGTTTTGTTGGTTGAAACCCACCAGTACCGCATAACGCGGCTCAGCCCACAGTGTCGAGCCCTCGGTGATCCGCACCATCACCGGGTACCCCGCCGCCACCTGCGCCAACAGCGCCGTCAGCTTGGCATCCAGCGGGTACACCAGCATCCCGTACTCACGCGCCAGTCCCTGCATGTTGCGCTCAAGGTCGGCTTCACCGCCCGGCAGGTGCAAGGGTTTATCCAGCAAGCCCGGTGTAATCACAATGCCTTGTTGCGACAGCATGCTGGCCAAGGCCGCCGGGCCACCCTGGTAGGTGTCGCCACGAAACGCCGGCACACCGTTGAGCTCTACGCGCTCGGGCAGGCCTTGGATTTTCGAAGGTGTGGGATGCCCGGCACATGCGGCCACTCCGAGGATGCAGGCAGCCACCAGCAAGGTTTTTTTGAGGTTCGACCGTAAACGCAACTTCTTCACTCTCTTGATCATCTGCGGGCTGGGGCGTTGATCATAGGGTGCTCTTGGACGCCGGTATAGCCTTGGACAGCAGTAAAAAGCCCGGCATAGAGCAAACAAGTTGGACGCACACGACCATTGGTCAATAGCACGCAACCGGGAGGCAGCTAGACTGTCCATTGCAAAGACAGTGTGTGCCCTGTATAGGGCAAAAGGAGGCACTCATGAGCCTGACAACCACGATTTTCCTGCTGGTACTGGGCTGGCTGGCCGTAGCCGGCGCCATGTTGTGGGGGGTGTTGCGCGTGACGCGCCGGCATCATCACCCGCAGTCAAAGACCGCTATACGGGCCAAAGCCCACAAGCCTGTCGCGCATCACGCCTGAGCAAAGCCAAGAGCCGGCAAGCCGGCTCCGACCGATCTACGCCACCTGCTTGCGGGCGACCGTTGCCGAGGCAGCCAGCATCGCCCGCAGCAACACCGCGCACCCTGCCGCCAGGTCATCGGGTGCCGCATTTTCGATTTCGTTATGGCTGATCCCGCCCTCACACGGCACAAATATCATCCCCGCCGGTCCCAATTCGGCGACGAAGATTGCATCGTGCCCAGCGCCACTGACGATATCCATGTTTGACAGGCCTAGACCCGTGGCCGCCTCTCGCACGGCATCGACACAGCCCTTGTCGAAATACAGCGGTGGGAAATCGGCAGTCGGCACCATCTCGAAGGTCAGGCCATGCTTGGCGCAGGTGTCGTCAATCACCTTGCGCACCTGAGCAATCATCGAGTCCAGGCGCGCCGGTTCCAGATGCCGGAAGTCCAGGGTCATGCGCACTTCGCCAGGAATCACATTGCGCGAGCCAGGATAGGCTTGCAGGCAACCCACCGTGCCACAGGCATGGGGTTGATGGCCGAGGGCAGCAGCATTGACCGCAGCAACCACCGCCGAGGCACCGACCAGGGCGTCCTTGCGCAGGTGCATCGGCGTCGGCCCGGCATGGGCCTCGACGCCGCGCAGGGTCAGGTCGAACCATTTCTGGCCGAGTGCCCCCAGCACCACGCCGATGGTTTTGCGTTCATCTTCAAGGATCGGGCCTTGTTCGATATGGGCTTCGAAGTAAGCCCCCACCTTATGCCCGCTGACCCGCCGGGTGCCCGCATAGCCAATCGCATTCAACGCATCGCCCACGGTAATGCCCTCGGCGTCGGTCTTGGCCAGGGTATCTGCCAGGGTGAATTTCTCGGCAAATACCCCGGAACCCATCATGCATGGCGGGAAGCGCGAGCCCTCTTCGTTGGTCCACACCACCACCTCCAGCGGCGCTTCGGTTTCAATCTTCAGGTCGTTGAGCGTGCGCAACACCTCGACGCCCGCCAATACGCCAAAGCAGCCATCGAACTTGCCACCCGTCGGCTGGGTGTCGATATGACTGCCCGTCATTACCGGTGCCAACGCCGGGTTGCGCCCCGGGCGACGGGCGAAGATATTGCCCACCCCATCCACCGTTACGGTGCAACCCGCCGCCTCGCACCACTGCACAAACAGATCGCGGGCCTGGCGATCGAGGTCGGTCAGGGCCAGGCGGCAGACACCGCCCTTGGGGGGTAGCGCCAAGCTTGGCGAGGTCCATCAGCGACTGCCACAGGCGGTCGCGGTTGACGTGCTGATGGGTGGATTGCAGAACGTCGATGGCAGCGTTCATAGTGATCTCCTCAGGCAATATTTCTTATGATTGACGCGGTCCAACTGTGGGAGCGGGCTTGCTCGCGAAGGCGGTGGGTCAGTGATGGATGTATTGACTGATACAGCGCATTCGCGAGCAAGCCCGCTCCCACAGTTGATTGCATTCCACATCGCTTACAGGGATGTCTTGGCAGCGACCGGACTGGTTTTACGCTTGCTGCACAGGCCGTAATACAACAACCCGCCCAACGCCGACCCAGTGAACCAGCCGTAGCTGTAGAACCAACTGAACGCATCGCTACCCAGCGACAACAGGGTCAGCACCACCGGCACGCCAAACGCGATAAATCCCGCCACATTCCACGCCGGGTACACGTCATCGCGGTACAGCCCCGCCAGGTCCAGTTGCTGGCGGCGGATCAGGAAATAGTCCACCACCATGATCCCGGCAATCGGCCCCAACAGGCTCGAATAGCCGAGCAACCAGTTGGAATACACGGTTTCCAGGCTGACATCGGAAACAATCAGGCCAAGCTTTTTCAGCAGTTCATGGGCCATCAGCGCCAACCCCACCAGGCCAGTCAGAATCACCGCCGTGGTGCGGTTGATCAGCTTGGGGGCGATGTTCTGGAAGTCGTTGGTGGGCGAGACAATATTCGCTGCCGTGTTGGTCGACAGTGTGGCAACGATGATCAACGCCATCGCCACCGCCACCCACACCGGGCTCTGGATATGCCCGATCAGGGTCACCGGGTCGGAGACGCTGACGCCCACCAGCTTCACCGACGCGGCGGTCATGATCACGCCCAGTGCAGCGAACAGGAACATGGTCAGCGGCAGGCCGAAAATCTGCCCGAGGATCTGGTCCTTCTGGCTTTTGGCATAGCGACTGAAGTCGGGAATATTCAACGACAAAGTGGCCCAGAACCCGACCATCGCCGTCAGCCCGGCCATAAAGTAACCCGTCAGGCTCGCACCTTCGGGACGCTTGGGCGGGATCGCCATCAATTCGCTGAGGGACACATTGGGCAACGCCCACACCAGCAAACCGACGCCCACAGCCACCAGCAGCGGCGCCGACAGGGTTTCCAGCCATTTGATCGACTCGGCACCACGCAGCACCACCCACAGGTTCAGCACCCAGAAAATCATGAAGCCGATCACCTCGCCGGTGCCGCCCAGGCTCTTCCAGCCCTCGAAAATCGAGCCGAGGAACAAATGGATCGCCAGCCCGCCGAACATGGTCTGGATACCGAACCAACCGCAGGCCACCAGGGCGCGGATCAGGCACGGCACATTGGAGCCCAGAATGCCGAAGGACGAGCGCAACAGCACCGGGAACGGAATGCCGTACTTGGTGCCGGGAAAGGCGTTAAGCGTCAGGGGGATGAGCACTACGATATTGGCCAGCAGGATCGCCACCAGCGCTTCGCCCACCGACAGGCCGAAGTACGCGGTGAGCACCCCGCCCAGGGTGTAGGTCGGCACGCAGATCGACATGCCGACCCACAGGGCGGTGATGTGCCACTTGTTCCAGGTTCGCTCGTGCACCTTGGTCGGCGCCATATCGTGGTTGTAACGGGGGCTGTCGAGGACGTCGCTGCCGGCGTCGAGTTCATACAGGCCGTCGCGTTCTATGACTTGCGATCTGTTCTGTTGCATGGCCGCTCCACGGTTTTTTTAAAATTATTGTTGCTCATCCGGCGCTCAACGCTGGATGGCCGTAGTCCCGCATGAACATGACATCACGGACCCGGCCAACCGGCAGCGCACTCAATTACCGTGCCGCAGGCCGTCGGCCCATCCGTACCGCTTATATAACTGACTGATGTTTATCAGCTTTATTTTCTCTACCGAAAAGTCCCACGGCACTTTCAACGTTACTCAGGCCAAATAACGCAGAAGTTGTCCGAACAATCAGGACTCAATCTGGTGCAACACAATTATTTTTTATTACTGCCCGCCGTCAAGAGGCAACTCTCAAGCGCCTGATTTGCAATAGGAAATGTTGCTCATATTGGGAACCTGTCAAGTGCGTCAAAATGGTGAGAGTGCGCTACATTTTGGTGATTTTCATTTTTTATCGTTAATATTCAACAACTTATCAAAGATATATGCTTATAAAAAAATAATCTTGATCATTCGAAAAACTCGGGCTAGTTTCTATTCCTGTCACCCAAGACAAGAATCGATCTTGCACAGTGAGCAGTACTACAACACTTAGAACTGGCATAAGCCGGTCAAGCCTCTGAGGAACTCGGCATGTCTCTGTTGATCCGTGGCGCTACCGTTGTTACCCATGATGAAAGTTATAAAGCCGATGTCTTGTGCGCAGACGCTCTAATCCGCGCCATTGGCACTAACCTGGATGTTCCCGCCGGCACCGAGATACTTGATGGCAGCGGCCAATACCTGATGCCCGGCGGGATCGATCCCCATACCCACATGCAATTGCCCTTCATGGGTACGGTGGCCAGCGAGGACTTTTTCAGCGGTACGGCGGCGGGCCTGGCGGGCGGGACTACGTCGATCATCGACTTCGTGATTCCCAACCCGCAGCAGTCGTTGATGGAAGCTTTCCACCAGTGGCGCGGCTGGGCCGAGAAGTCGGCGGCCGACTACGGGTTTCATGTGGCAATCACCTGGTGGAGCGAACAGGTCCGCGAGGAAATGGCCGAGCTGGTGACCCATCACGGCATCAACAGCTTCAAGCATTTCATGGCCTACAAGAACGCGATCATGGCCGCCGACGATACCCTGGTCGCCAGTTTTGAGCGCTGCCTGGAACTGGGCGCGGTGCCCACCGTGCATGCAGAGAACGGCGAGTTGGTCTATCACCTGCAACGCAAGCTGCTGGCCCAAGGCATCACCGGCCCCGAGGCCCACCCGCTGTCGCGCCCTTCGCAAGTGGAAGGCGAAGCCGCCAGCCGCGCGATCCGCATTGCCGAAACCATCGGCACGCCGCTGTACCTGGTGCACGTTTCGACCCAGGAAGCCCTCGACGAAATCACTTACGCCCGCGCCAAGGGCCAGGCGGTCTATGGCGAAGTCCTGGCCGGGCACCTGTTGCTGGACGACAGCGTGTACCAGCACCCCGACTGGCAGACCGCAGCAGGCTACGTGATGAGCCCGCCCTTCCGCCCGCGCGGGCATCAAGAGGCGCTGTGGCGTGGCCTGCAATCAGGCAACCTGCACACCACCGCCACCGATCACTGCTGCTTCTGCGCCGAACAAAAGGCCGCCGGGCGTGACGACTTCAGCAAGATCCCCAATGGCACCGCCGGCATCGAAGACCGCATGGCGCTGCTGTGGGACGAAGGGGTCAACACCGGGCGCCTGTCGATGCAGGAGTTCGTTGCGCTGACCTCCACCAACACCGCAAAAATCTTCAATCTCTACCCGCGCAAGGGCGCGATCCGCGTCGGTGCCGATGCCGACCTGGTGCTGTGGGATCCCCAGGGCACGCGGACCATCTCGGCCAAGACCCACCATCAGCAGGTGGACTTCAACATCTTCGAAGGCAAGACCGTACGCGGCGTGCCCAGCCACACCATCAGCCAGGGCAAGCTGGTGTGGGTCGATGGCGATTTGCGCGCCGAACGTGGTGCCGGGCGCTATGTCGAGCGGCCGGCGTACCCGGCGGTGTTCGAGCAGTTGCGCAAGCGCGCTGAGCATTCCAAGCCAGCCGCTGTAAACCGCTGACATCGCCAATCGCAGGCAAGCCAGCTCCCACACTTGATCGGGTTCACACCGTTCAAAGGTGGGAGCGGGCTTGCCCGCGATGAGGCCAGTGCAAACCACAAAAAACCAATGCCCGCCAGAGGCAAAAAAAACCGTGAGGCCACTACCGTGATCCAGACCCTGACCCACCTTCCCCACCCCCCATGAAGACGGGGCCACCCTCGCCCGCCATTTCACCGACCTGGCACCGCCGCTCAACGCCCGCCAGGCGCAGCTGGAAGCCTCGCGCTGCCTGTATTGCTACGACGCACCCTGCGTCAATGCCTGCCCCAGCGAGATCGATATCCCGTCGTTCATCCGCAATATCCACACCGACAACGTCCAGGGCGCAGCGCAGAAGATTCTCTCGGCCAACATCCTCGGCGGCAGTTGTGCCCGGGTGTGCCCGACCGAAATCCTCTGCCAGCAAGCCTGTGTGCGCAACAACAGCGAAGAATGCGCACCGGTGCTGATCGGCCTGTTGCAGCGCTACGCCGTAGACAACGCGCACTTTGACCAACACCCCTTCCAACGCGCCGCCGCGACCGGCAAGCGCATCGCGGTGGTGGGCGCCGGGCCTGCGGGTTTGTCCTGCGCCCATCGCAGTGCCTTGCATGGGCATGATGTGGTGATTTTCGAAGCTCGGGAAAAGGCCGGTGGTCTCAATGAATACGGGATCGCCAAATACAAACTGGTGGATGACTTTGCCCAGAAGGAGCTGGATTTCCTCCTGCAGATCGGCGGCATCGAAATCCGCCACGGCCAGCGCCTGGGCGACAACCTGAGCCTGAGCGACCTGCACCAGCAATTCGACGCGGTATTCCTCGGCCTGGGCCTGGCCGCCAGCAAGCATCTGGGCCTGCCCCACGAGGATGCCCCCGGACTGCTCGCCGCCACCGACTACATCCGCGAACTGCGCCAGACCGATGATCTCAGCCAAATGCCCCTGGCCGATCGCTGCATTGTGCTGGGTGCCGGCAACACCGCCATCGACATGGCCGTGCAAATGGCCCGCCTGGGCGCGCGCGATGTCAACCTGGTCTACCGCCGGGGCCTTGCCGGCATGGGCGCCACCGGCCACGAGCAAGATATCGCCAAGGCCAACCAGGTGCGCTTGCTGACCTGGGCCCAACCCGAAGCCGTGCTGTTGGATGACCAAGGCCAGGTGCGCGGTATGCGCTTTGCCCGCACGCGCCTGGAAAACGGCCGCCTGCACACCACCGGCGAAACCTTCGAGCTGGCGGCAGATGCAATCTTCAAAGCCATCGGCCAAGGCTTCGACGAGCAGGCCTTGCACGACCCACTGGCCCAGCAACTGCAACGCCAGGGCGAGCGGATCTTTGTCGATGCACAGCTGCAAACCAGCATCCCCGGCGTGTATGCCGGCGGCGATTGCGTCAGCCTCGGGCAGGACCTCACCGTCCAGGCCGTGCAACACGGCAAGCTGGCCGCCGAGGCCATGCACGCTCAACTCATGCTCAATGTGGAGGCTGCGTAAATGGCCGATCTATCGATTGTGTTCGCCGGTATCAAAGCCCCCAACCCGTTCTGGCTGGCCTCCGCGCCCCCCACCGACAAAGCCTACAACGTGGTGCGCGCCTTCGAGGCCGGCTGGGGTGGCGTGGTCTGGAAAACCCTCGGCGAGGACCCGGCAGCCGTCAACGTCTCATCCCGTTACTCGGCGCACTTTGGCGCCAACCGCGAAGTCCTGGGCATCAACAATATCGAGCTGATCACCGACCGCTCCCTGGAGATCAACCTGCGGGAAATCACCCAGGTGAAAAAGGACTGGCCCGACCGCGCCCTGATCGTGTCGTTGATGGTGCCGTGCGTCGAAGAATCATGGAAAAACATCCTGCCGCTGGTGCAAGCCACCGGTTGCGACGGCATCGAGCTGAACTTCGGCTGCCCCCACGGCATGCCCGAACGCGGCATGGGCGCAGCAGTGGGCCAGGTGCCGGAATATGTGGAACAGGTCACGCGCTGGTGCAAGACCTATTGTTCGCTGCCGGTGATCGTCAAGCTCACGCCCAATATCACCGATATCCGCGTGGCCGCCCGGGCCGCCTATCGGGGCGGCGCCGATGCGGTGTCGCTGATCAACACCATCAACTCCATCACCAGTGTGGACCTGGAGCGCATGGTCGCCTTGCCGATTGTCGGCACCCAGAGCACCCACGGCGGCTACTGCGGCTCGGCGGTCAAGCCGATTGCGTTGAACATGGTCGCTGAAATCGCCCGCGACCCCCAGACCCAGGGCCTGCCGATCTGCGGGATTGGTGGCATCGGTAACTGGCGCGATGCCGCAGAATTCGTGGCCCTTGGCTGTGGCGCGGTGCAGGTATGCACGGCGGCGATGCTGCATGGTTTTCGGATTGTCGACGAGATGAAGGATGGCTTGTCGCGATGGATGGACAGCCAAGGCTACAGCAGCTTGCAGGACTTCTCCGGGCGCGCCGTGGGTAATACCACAGACTGGAAATACCTGGACATCAACTACCAAGTGATCGCCAAGATCGACCAGGCCGCCTGCATTGGCTGCGGACGCTGCCATATTGCCTGCGAGGACACTTCGCACCAGGCGATTGCCAGCCTCAAGCAGGCCGATGGTACCCATGTGTACCAAGTGATCGACGACGAATGCGTGGGCTGCAACCTGTGCCAGATCACCTGCCCGGTGGCGGACTGCATCGAGATGGTGCCGATGGACACCGGCAAACCGTTTTTGAATTGGACGCAGGATCCACGCAACCCTTACCGAGAGGCGGTGTAGCCTTTTAAATCGCTATCGCAGGCAAGCCAGCTCCCACATTTTGATTGTGTGAACCCGATCAACTGTGGGAGCTGGCTTGCCTGCGATGAGGCCCCAATCCCCACCACAAACTCAGGGCTCCAACCCAATCCCCCGCAAAATCACACTGGTCACCGTCTGCACCGCCCGCTCGAACTGCATATCCGACAACGCCTGATGATCATTGAGGATCATCACCTGGTGATCAAAGTCGGCGTAGTGCTGGGTCGAGGCCCAGATCATATACAGCAGGCTCGAGGGTTCCACCGCGAGGATGCGTTTGTCTTCCACCCACTGGCGGATTTTCGCTTCCTTCATTTTGGCCCAGTCGTACAGGCTCGCATCCAGCGCTTCGCCGAGGGTCGGCGCGCCGTGGATGATTTCGTTGGCCCAGACTTTCGAGCCATACGGGCGGCTGCGCGAATGCTGCATCTTCGCCCGGATGTAGCTGCTCAGGACCACGCGCGGGTCATCGAACATCTCGAAGCACAGGGCGTCCTGCTTCCACACTTCCAGCAGGTCGAACAACACCGCGCTGTACAACTCGCTCTTGGTGCTGAAGTAGTAATGCAGATTGGAGCGCGGCAGTTGCGCCTGTTCGGCAATGTCGGCCATGGCGGTGCTGCCATAGCCCTTCTCGGCGAAGACCTTTTCAGCGGCCAGCAGAATCTTTTCGACGTTGACCCGACGGATACCGATCTTGTGATTGCCCATAGGGGCTCCCTGACAACGACATGCCTGGAAGACTACCATCCGCTCTAGATCGGGGCGACAGCCTAAGTAGAAACTTCGTACACTGCCCCTTCTCCCATTGATAGGTATTGCACGATGTTGATCAAGAAAACCCTGACCACGGTGACCTTGCTGGCCTCGCTGCTGGGGGCTTCGGCCGCCTTTGCCCATGCCCACCTGAAAAGCTCCACGCCGGCCGCCGACAGCACCGTCGCCGCGCCCACTGACCTGCGCCTGGTGTTCTCCGAAGGTATCGAGACCACGTTCACCAAGGTCTCCCTGAGCAAGGACGGCACTGAAGTGGCAATCAAGGGCCTGGAAACCCCAGACGCAAACAAGAAAACCTTGGTGGTGACCCCAGCCGCACCGTTGACCGCTGGCACCTACAAGGTCGAGTGGCAAGCCGTCTCGGTCGACACCCACAAAAGCGCAGGCAATTACAGCTTCAAGGTCGGCCAATAACCCATGGCAACCCTGCTGGTGCTGTGCCGTTTCCTGCACTTTATGGTGGTTTTGCTGATGTTCGGGGCCTGTGTACTCAGGCCCTGGTTAGTGGGCACAAGCCCGCGGCCGGCCCTGGACCGGCAGTTGTCACGCATCACCGCGCTGCTGGCCTGGCTGGCCCTGGGGTCGGGTGTGAGCTGGCTGCTGTTGATCAGTGCCAGTATGGCCGGCAGTGAACTGGCGGCGCTGGACCTGGCGACGGTGCAGTTGGTGCTGGGCAAGACCTTCTTCGGACAGGTCTGGAGCCTGCATCTGTTGCTCAATGGCCTACTGGTGCTGAACCTGCTGACACCCTGGCATCACGTGCGCCTGCTCCTCAGTGCGCTGCTGCTGGCCACCCTGGCCCCCGTGGGGCACGGCGCGATGCTCAGTGGCCTCAGCGGGCAATTGCTGATTCTCAACCAGATGGTGCACCTGCTATGCGTCGGTGCCTGGCTTGGCGGGTTGTTGCTGCTGGTGTTGATCCTGCGCCAAGCGGCCCTGTACCCACTGGAGAAAATCCTGCAGCGCTTCAGCGGTGTCGGTTATCTGTTGGTGGCCGGCTTGCTGGTCACCGGGCTGATCAATATCCGTGTGCTCACCGGGCAGTTCTGGCCGACTCCGCTGTTCAGCGGGTTTGCCTTGATCCTGTTGATCAAGGTGCTGCTGGTGGCGGGGATGCTGGGCCTGGCATTGCTCAATCGTCTGCGGATCAAGCATTGCCAGCAGCGCGTAGGGCAACTGCAGGCCAGTGTGAAACTCGAATGGCTGTTAGGCGTGGCCGCGGTGGCGGCGGTGTCCCTGCTAGGCACCCTGCCCCCGATGCTGTAGGAGCGAGCTTGCTCGCGAAAAACTCACCGACAACGCGTTTACCCAGGCAACCCGCGTTATCGTTGACGACTTTCGCGAGCAAGCTCGCTCCTACACGGGGTGTGCGGAATGTCAGGGCGGGCTGTTTTTCAGGCGGCCTGCCGTGTCGATGCTGACCACCACCGACAACCCCGGTCGCAGGCGTTCGCTCTGCTCCTGATCCGGGTCCACGGTGATCCGCACCGGCACCCGCTGCGCAATCTTGACGAAGTTGCCGGTGGCGTTATCGGCCTGCAACAGGCTGAACTCGGCGCCCGTGGCCGGCGAGATACGCTGTACCGTGCCATGGAATTTGCGGTGGTTGAGGGCATCGACGGTGAACGTCACCGGTTGGCCCACTTGCACGTGGTCCATCTGGGTTTCCTTCATATTGGCGATCACCCACAACTGGTTCGGCACCAGCGCCATCAACTGCGCACCGGAGTTGACGTAGGCCCCCAAACGCACGCCGATCTGCCCCAACTGGCCGTCCCGTGGCGCCAGCACGCGGGTGTTGGACAGGTCGATGCGCGCCAGCTGCACGGCGGCCTCGGCGCTGGCGACGGCAGCTTCCAACGAGCCGCGATTGACGATCACCGTCTGCAAGTCCTGGCGGGCGATTTCCAGGCTGGCCTGGGCCTGGGCCACGGCGGCAATGGTCTGCGCGTTGGCGGCGCGGGTCACGTCCAGTTCACGGCGCGACACCGAGCCATCGCTGATCAGTTCTTCATTGCGTCGCAGGTCGGCCGTGCTCTTGCGGGCCTGGGCCTGGCTGTCGGCCAGGGCGGCCTGGCGCAGCTTGATGGTCGCCTCGGCGCTGTTGCGCTGTTGCACCACGTTGGCCAGGGACGCCTGCTGCACCGCCAGTTGCGCCTGTGCCTGATCCAGACGCTGCTTGTAGATGCGGTCATCGAGCCGCACCAGCAGATCCCCGGCCTTGACGTACTGGAAGTCCTGCACCGGCACCTCAAACACATAACCGCTCAGTTGCGGGCCGATGATCGTCACCTGGCCGCGCACCAGGGCGTTTTCGGTGGTTTCCACGGCGCTGCTGAAGGGCGGCAATTGCCAGGCGTACAACACAATCAATACGCCGACAATAGCAATCGCGGCAAAGCCCAAAGACGAGAGGATGCGCACGCCCAGCGAGCGCTGTTCGGTGATTGTGGCTCCGGGCGGCGTGGTGCCCTCCGGGGTGGAAGCAATGGCATTGGTGGTCGTGGTGGTAGCCGTAGGTTCGCTCATGAAGAAAGTGCGCCGCTAGGTTGAACGGAAGGCGCTGCACTGGCGGCAGCTTTCTTGGTGGTGCTCATCAGCCACAGGCTGCGGGTAAAGATCCACAACATGGTCAGTATCGCGATGATCGCGATCAGCATGAACACGTCGTTATAGGCCATCACATTGGCTTCACGGGTGGCCGCCGTGGCCAGGCTGCGGATGCCCAGCAGGTTGCGCAACTCCGGATCGGCAACCACCGAGCCGTAAGCCGAGCCGCCGCTCTGCACCCGGGCCGCTACCCGTGGATCCAGCAACGTCAGGTGTTCGACAATCATGCTGGAGTGAAACTTCTCGCGCACGATCTGGAACGTGCCGAGCAACGCCGCGCCCAGCAGCCCGCCAAGGTTCTGGCATATCCCAAACAGCACCGAAAAACTCACCAGGTTGCGCGGGTTGCTCAACACATTGCGCATACCCAGCACCATGGTCGGGCCGAGGAAGAAAGTACCGCCGAACCCCAGCAGAAACTGGCTAACGTACATGTTCTCTGGTCGGGTCAGGTTGCTGGAGAAGCTGTCCATCACGGAGCCTGTGGCCATCAGGGCCAGGGAAATCACCAGGGGCATCAGCAAGTGTGCCGGGTTGATGGTCAATGCGCTGATCACCAGGCCACTGATCGCTCCCAGCAGCATCACCAGATACAAGGTGCGCATCTGCTCGCTGCTCATATTCAGCGCCTGCAAAAAGCCCACGGCGCCGGTGGACTGCTCGGACAGCACCATGCGGATCAGGATCACGGCCAGAGCGAGGCGAATCATCACCCCGCCGCCCAGCCAACGGGTCATCAGCAGCGGGTTGGCGCGGTTATGCTCGATGGCCAGCCCGGCCATGATCAGCACCAGCGAACAGGCGGAGGCGACGCCGATCCACGGTGCTTCCAGCCACCAGTCGATACGCCCCAGGGACAGCACCGCACACAGCAATGCCACGCCCGAGGCGAGCAAGGCGAAGGTCAGGAAGTCGAGTTTTTCAAAGGTCTTGAAGCGGTCGCCCGGTGGCAACTTGAGCAGGAATACACAGCCCAGGCAGGTCAGTGCCATGCCCAGTTCAAACAGGTACAGGCCACGCCACTCGGCGATCTGCAGCAAGTCTTCGGAAAACAGCCGCGCCATCGGCAGGGCCAGTTGCGCAGTACCCAGGCCCAGTACCAGGGCCTTGAGCCGCCACTTTGCGGGGAACGCCTGGACCATGTAATACAGGCCCAGGGAACTGAGGGCCGCGCCGACCATGCCGTGGGCCGCACGCACGGCAATCGCCGAACTGAGGTCGTTGACGAACAAGTGGCCGAAGGTCACCAGCGCGTACAGCACCAGGAACACTTCAGTAAATGCGCGCAAGCCGAACTGCTGGCGGAATTTCACCAGCAGCAGGTTCATCGACACGTTGGTCATCACATACGCCGCAGGCAACCAGGCCATTTCGGCGGTGGTCGCGCCCAATGCGCCTTGCAGATACGGCAGGTTGGCGATCACCAGGGCATTGCCCAGGCCACCGGTGATTGCCACCAGCACGCCAACCAGGGCAAACGCCCAGCGCTTGAGCGTGGGGTGATGGGGCGTCGATGGCGACCCCGGCAAGCTGGGACGCTCGTGGGGTTGCCAGGTATGCGGGGTGTATTTGTCCATTCGTGACCTTGATGACCGACGCACGAGGCCGGTAAAACCCTGACTCAGAGCGTAGTAGACCTGAGCGGGGTTGATCTTGTCATCTTTGTGGGGGCAGGCTTTTGTGGGAGCTGGCTTGCCTGCGATGCAGGCGCCGCGGACTGGGGGGATGTACATATCCGTTGCTGCGGTCATGGCGGCTTAGGGTTCCGCCCTTACGGCGGGTCACTTTCGAAGAGCGCGAAAGTAACCAAAGCGCTCTTGCCGGTATGACTCACCCACATGGGTTACAAATCAGTTCACGCACATAGGTAACAGTTTTTAACTGGCAGGGTCGATTTCGCGAGGATCTGACCATGCCCTGGAAAAGAGCTGAAACCTATGGACCTTAAAGTACTGTTCATTGCCGATTACCTGTCCCAGAAGCACAGCCTTAGCCAGCTGTGCCGGGACTATGAGGTCAGCCGCAAGACTGGGTATAAGTGGATCAGGCGTTACGAGGCAGAGGGCCCGAGTGGGCTTGATGAGCGTAGCCGCTGCCGCCACAACCAAACCTACGTGGTGCCCTTGGCTGTGAAACAGGCAATCGTTGAATTTCGCTTAAGTGGCGAGACGATTCCCGGCCCGAAAAAAGATTCAGAATAGTCTCATCCAGCGTTTCCCAGATCAGGATCCGCCCTCGAAGACGACCATTTACAACATTCTCAAGGCAGCTGATTTGATTACCCCCCAAGCCATTGCGCCGACGGGTGGCTGTGTATCCCAAGCCTTTACGCAAGGCAGAAAATCCCAACCAGTTATTCAGCGCTGATTACAAAGGCCAATACCTGACCGGAGCAGGGATTTGGTGTTATCCGCTGACGATCATGGATCATGCCAGCCGGTTTTTGCTGGCGTGCCAGAGCATGAGCAGCACCAATCTGAAGGAAACCCAGCAAACCTTCGAAAGGGTTTTTCGCGAATACGGCCTGCCAGAGCGCATTCGTACCGACAACGGCATACCGTTTGCCAGCACCAGTCGAGCGGGGTTGTCACAGCTGTCGATCTGGTGGATGAGACTTGGGATCATTCCTGAGCGGATCGAGCCAGGTCGCCCAGATCAGAATGGGCGGCATGAGCGTATGCACCGAACGCTGAAAAGCACGTTACCTCACCCGTCGGCAATTGCCTGGGAAGCCCAGCAGCGCCACTTTGATCGCTTCCTGCAGCACTACAATTACGAGCGTGGGCACGAGGCGCTTGGCCAGAAAAACGCCTGCCGCTTGCTATACGCCTTCAACTCGAATGTACCCGGAGAAGCTACCGGAAATGACCTATGCGAGCCATATTGAGAGTTACCTGGCCGACAGTAGCGGAATCATCAATCGAGGAGGCATGCGGGTTTATATCGGCAATTTACTTCGTCACCAGACCATCGGAATGGAGATGATTGGTGATGGGGTATGGAATGTAATCTTCGGTCCGGTGATCTTGGGCCATGTGAATGCGAGAGATGCAAAGAACGGTTATGTCTCAATCAAAGTGTCACCTATGTGAATGCACTTTTTTGTAACCCATGTGGTTGTCCCGTACATGCCCCACCACTCGGTGCCTCGCCTAGGCTCGGCATGCCCGCAGTCAGGCATTGCTCCGTGGGCCCGCCGCGATCGGCCATCCATGGCCGTGTCGCGGCTACCCCGGCATCCTGCCGGGGTGCCCACTGCGCAATACCTGCCTGCGGCCATCGTGGTTTGACGGGGCGCCTAAGATCAAAAGCCAGATCAAAAGCTGAGCAACAGCAACAGTAACGCCAGAGCGCGAAGCAGCATTCCCCTGTGGGAGCTGGCTTGCCTGCGATGGCGGCAGGTCAGCCAATAAATTTATCGACTGACACACCTCTATCGCGGCGGTGCAGCGATCCAACAAGCCATCTCCCACAGCAAGTCGGATTCAGATTTTCAGATCCAGCCCAGCCAGCTCCAGTAGGTCGCGGCGAAGACCAGCATCAACAGGTAGCCAATCAAGGTCACCAGCAAGCCCACCTTGGCAAACTGCCGCGCGGTGAAGGTGCCGGTGCCCAGGCACACCATGTTTTGCGGGGCGTTGATCGGCAGGATGAAGCCATAACTGACCACAAACCCCAGCAACATGGTCATGCCCAGCCGGCTGAAGTCGCCGGGCAGGGTTTGCAGCACGGCAATCAGGATCGGCAGCAACGCCGAGGTCAGCGCGGTGGCGCTGGCAAAGCCCAGGTGGATCACAATCAGGAACGCGCCCAGGATCGCAAACACCCCCAGCGGTCCCAGTTGATCCAGGCCGGTATGCCCCACCACCTGCGCGCCCAGCCATTGCCCGGCCTGGGTGGTGAGCAGTGCCGTGCCGAGGCTGATGCCCACGCCGAATACAATCACCGTGCCCCAGGGGATGCGCGATTGCACGTCCTTCCAGGTCATCACGCCGATGCCCGGCAGCAGCAGGAACACCAGGCCGGCGTAGGTAGTAGAAGTGGTATCGAAGCTGTGCAGGCGCCCTTCGGTGGCCCAGGCCAGCAGCAACAGGACCGAGACCGTCAGCAAGCGCTTCTGCGGCCCGGTCATGGGGCCGATATCCACCAGGGATTGCGCCACGGCTTCCTTGCCGCCAGGGATGCTGTTGCTCTCCGGTGGCAGCAATTTGAGCACCAGGAACAGCAGCACCGCCGACATGATCAGCGCCCACGGCGCCCCGGCGATCAGCCAGTCGATCCACGACACGCGCTGGCCGAGCATCTTGTCCATAAAGCCCACGGTCAGCAGGTTCTGCGCGGCGGCGGTCTGGATGCCGACGTTCCAGATGCTGGTGCCCTGGGCCACGACGATCATGATCCCGGCGGCGATATTCGAGCGTTTGTCCACGCCGAACGCGGCAATCACCCCCATCATGATCGGCACCACGCAAGCGCTGCGGGCCGTGGCGCTGGGTACCACCAGGCTGAGCAGGATGGTCACGGCAATCGCGCCCACCAGGATCCCGCGGGTGCTGGTGCCGACCCGGGTCAGGGTGACCAGGGCGATGCGCCGGTCCAGGCCGGTGTGGGTCATGGCCGCCGCAATAAACAACGCCCCGGCCACCAGGGCCAGGGCCGGGTTGGCAAACCCGGTGAGCGCCATGCTGATCGCCGGGCTGGAACCGATCAGGTGCGTGGGGTCCTGCAAGGACGGCGCGGTGCCCAGCAGAAACGCCATCAACGAAGTAATCATGATCGCACTGGCTTCGTAGGACACCGCTTCGGTGATCCACACCACCACGGCAAACGCGAGGATCGCCAGCATCCGGTGGCCGGCTACCGGCAAATCGGCGGGCAGCGGCAAGAGCAGCACGCCGATCATCACCAGCACGGCGATCACCAGGCCCATGGGCAGCTTGAAAGAAACAGCAGGTGTTGCGGGGGCGCTCATGGAAATCTCCGTCGGCCATGACAATCAAGGCCTGCAGCATGAGGCAAAGCGTCGCGGCGGGTCTTGACAGGTATCAAGGCACAGACAGTTTTGAGCCACCCTCATCGCAGCATCGGTATCTACACAACTTTGCCGCATCGCATAAATTCAAGCAGATAGCGCAGTTGTGGCGAGCGGGCTTGCCCCGCGCTGGGCTGCGAAGCAGCCCCAAAAAAGCCCGCCGCGTTTCTTCAGATAAACCGCGTTGGCAGGGTTTAGGGCTGCTTCGCAGCCCAGCGCGAGCAAGCCCGCTCGCCACAGGGGGGGGGGCGTCAGTTTCTAAAGTTGTGTAGATACCTATGCTCATCGCAGGCAAGCCAGCTCCCACATTTAGGCAGTCGTGTCGGGCGCGGCGCCTAGTAGCTGGCTCAACACCGCCCGCAGCTTGCCCGGCTTCACCGGTTTGTTGAGCAATGGCGCTTCCAGGCGCTGCAACGAGCGGCGGCACTGGTCGGTGCGGTCGGCAGTAATGATCACGGCGGGGATCTTCAACGCAAAATGCTCGCGCAACTGCCTGACCACCTCGCAGCCGACCACGCCATGATCAAGGTGGTAATCGGCCAGGATCAGCTCCGGTGCCCGTCCCTGCAACGCCTTCAACGCGCCGGCCTGATCGGTAGCAGTCACCACCTCGCAGCCCCACTGCCCCAGCAACGCGCTCATGCTTTCCAGGATGCTGACTTCGTTATCCAGCACCAACAGGCGGCGCCCCGGCAGCGGGTTGCCGGTGCCGGCCTGGGGCGCTGCCTGGCTCAGAGGCAGTGGCATTTCATCCGACAGCGGCACCTCGATGCTGAACATCGACCCACGCCCCGGCCACGAACGCACCAGCACCTGGCAACCGAGGATCTTCGCGATGCGCTCGACAATCGCCAGCCCCAGCCCCACGCCCTTGCGGTCTGCCGCACGGCCGACGTCCAGTTGGTTGAACTCCAGGAAAATCGATTCCAGGCTGTCGGCAGCAATCCCACGGCCGGTGTCCCACACTTCCAGGCGCAAGCGATCACCACGTCGTCGCGCGCCCAACAGGATGCACCCGGCGTCGGTATAACGGCAGGCATTGCTGAGGAAGTTGCGCAGGATACGCGTGAGCAAGCGCAAGTCGGTACGCAGCGCGTAACGCCCCATATGCACGCGCAAATTCAGGCCCGCCGCTGCGGCCACCGACTGAAACTCCGAGACCAGCGGCGCCAGCAGTTCGTCGAGGCGATACAGGGCAATATCCGGCTTGACCGCCGCCTGGTCGAGGCGGGAAATATCCAGCAAGTCCGCCAGCAGATCCTCTGCCCCTTCCAGGGCTTGGTGGGTGCGCTCCACCAGCACTTTCTCCACGCTGGGCAACTCCCGCTCGCGCAGGGTAGAAATCAACAAACGCGCGGCGTTCAGCGGTTGCAACAGGTCGTGGCTGGCGGCGGCCAGGTATTTGTCCTTGCTGCGGTTGGCGGCCTGGGCGGCGTCACGGGCGTCGCGCAGGTCCTGTTCGATACGCTCGCGCCGGGCGATCTGCTGTTGCAGGTTGTGATTGGCTTCGAGCAGCTCATCGGTGCGCGCCGCGACCCGTTGCTCCAGTTCGTCGTTGAGACGGATGTAGCGCTTGCGCTCGGCCTCCAACTCATCCAGCCGCGCCGTCAGCTCGGGGTAGTGACTCTTGCGCGCCGAGTGATCGCCCAATCCCAGCAGCCCGGCCAGGGCCCGTTGTTGATCGTCAGAGAGCTTCGCCATAGACGACCTCGACGTCACGCTGGCTCGACTCCCGGGGGTTGGTCAGGATGCACGGGTCATGCATGGCGTGTTGCGACAAAAACGGAATATCCGCCACGCGCACCCCGTGCAGGCCGAGGGTTTCATGGAAGCCAATGGCATGCTTGAGCGCAATCAGGTGTTCCACCAGCCGCCCGCAGATCTGCCGGTGGTTGAGGCCCCGGCAGTCGATGCCGAAGGTCTCGGCAATCACCTTGAAGCGCTCCGGCGCCGAGTTGTAGTTGAACGCCACCACATGCTCGACCAGCACCGCATTGCACAGGCCATGGGGCAGGTCGAGAAAACCGCCCAGGCTATGGGACATGGCATGCACCGCGCCCAATATCGCATTGGAAAACGCCAGGCCAGCCTGCATGCTGCCCAGCATGATTTTCTCGCGCAGGGCGATATCGCTCGGGTTAGCGATCATCTGCACCAGGTTGCCATTGATCAGGCGCATGGCCTCCAGCGCATGGGGGTCGGTCAGCGGGCCATGCCCGGTGGACACAAAGGCCTCGATGGCATGTACCAGCGCGTCGATCCCGGTACAGGCCGAGAGGAACGGGTCCATGCTGGCGGTGGTTTCCGGGTCGATCAACGACACATCCGGCACCACCGCCTTGCTGACGATGGAAAACTTCATGCGTTCCTGCTGATTGGAAATGATCACGAACTGCGACACATCGGCCGAGGTGCCGGCGGTGGTCGGGATCAGGATCAGCGGCGGGCTGGGCACGCGGATGGTGTCCACCCCTTCGAACTCGAGGATGCTGCGGCCATGGGCAACCACAATGCCGATGGCCTTGCCGCAGTCCATGGGGCTACCGCCGCCGACGGCGACGATCACATCGCAATGGTTCTCGCGGTACACCTCGGCGCCCTGCATCACTTCTTCCACACGCGGGTTGGGTGAGACGGCGGTGTACAGGCAGTACTCGATACCCAGGGCCTGCAGGCTGGCCTCGACATCCGCGACCCAACCGGCGGCGACCACGCCAGGGTCGCTGACCACCAGGACCTTGCGCGCACCAAAGGTCTTGGCGTAATTGCCGACATTGTGCCGGGAGCCGGCGCCGAAGATGATTTCTGGGGAAACGAATTTACGCAGTTGGCTGAGACTCTGGCTCATTGGTAAGCCTGTTTTTATTGTTTTTGGAAGATACGGGCCACACTAACGCATCCGCTGGCGAATGCAATCAGACCAATGGGTGGCCCCCATCCCCGCTGGAATTTCAGCGGTTGGCGAAATACATGGTCACTTCAAAGCCGATACGCAGATCGGTGTAGGCGGGTTTGGTCCACATGGTGGCGATCCTCTTGTTATGCCGGGAGAGTCCGGTGGGTTCATTAATGCATGGGTGGGGTGGCGGGCGAATGCTACTTTCGAACGACTCGGCGGCAGACATTAGTCGTGGATGTATGTGGAGCAAACGGTGGGGCTTGCTTGCGATGGGCAGGAGTCTTTAGGCAACTCGCGCTTTTGGGTGTGTACATATCCGTTGCTGCGGTCAGGGCGGCTTAGGGTTTCGCCCTGACGGCGGGTCACTTTCGAAGAGCGCGAAGCTGCATTCCCCTGTGGGAGCGGCGGTGCGACGATTCGACTTGCTCGCGAATGCGGAGTGTCAGTCAATGCATTTATCAACTGACAGACTGCATTCGCGAGCAAGCCCGCTCCCACAAGGGGGACGCGCACGAATCGACGATCAGGCCGGCTGTCAGGCCGCCTCGCTCTGCTTGTGATTTTGATCTTAGGCGCCCCGTTAAAACACGCTGGCCGTAAGGGCGGCCCCCTAAGCCGCCATGACCAAAGCAACGGATATGTACCCAACCCCAAGAACCATCGCAGGCAAGCCAGCTCCCCCACCTGACTGCATTTCAAGCAGGCAGGCTGATGCCCACCCATCAAACGGTGGAAGCTGGCATTTCAATCAAAAGATCAGAAGAACCCCAACGGATTAATGTCGTAGCTCACCAGCAGGTTCTTGGTCTGCTGGTAATGGTCGAGCATCATTTTGTGGTTCTCACGCCCAACCCCGGATTTCTTGTAACCCCCAAACGCAGCATGCGCCGGGTACAGGTGATAACAGTTAGTCCAAACACGCCCGGCCTTGATCGCCCGGCCCATGCGGTAGGCACGGTTGATATCGCGAGTCCACAGCCCGGCGCCCAGGCCGAATTCGCTGTCGTTGGCGATCGCCAGGGCTTCGGCTTCGTCCTTGAAGGTGGTCACGCCCACCACCGGGCCGAAGATTTCTTCCTGGAATACGCGCATTTTGTTGTGGCCCTTGAGCAGGGTCGGCTGGATGTAATAGCCGCTGGACAGGTCGCCCTCCAGGTGTTCGGCGGCGCCGCCGGCCAGCAGTTCAGCGCCCTCCTCCTGGGCGATGGTCAGGTACGAGAGGATCTTGTCGTACTGCTGCTCGGACGCCTGGGCACCGACCATGGTCTCGGTGTCCAGCGGGTTGCCACGTTTGATCTTGACGATCTTCTTCATCACCTCGGCCATGAACGGCTCGTAGATCGACTCCTGCACCAGCGCCCGCGACGGGCAGGTGCACACTTCCCCCTGGTTGAAGAACGCCAGCACCAGGCCCTCGGCGGCTTTTTCGATAAAGGCCGGTTCCGCCTGCATGATGTCTTCGAAGAAGATATTCGGCGACTTGCCACCCAGCTCGACGGTAGACGGAATAATGTTCTCGGCCGCCGCGTGCATGATGTGCGCGCCCACCGGGGTGGAGCCGGTAAAGGCGATCTTGGCGATGCGCTTGCTGGTGGCCAGGGCCTCGCCGGCTTCACGGCCAAAGCCCTGGACGATGTTCAGCACGCCCGCCGGCAGCAGGTCGGCGATCAGCTCGGCAAACACCATGATCGACAGCGGCGTCTGCTCGGCTGGCTTGAGCACGATGCAGTTGCCGGCGGCCAGGGCCGGGGCGAGTTTCCAGGCGGCCATCAGCAGCGGGAAGTTCCACGGGATGATCTGCCCGACCACACCCAGGGGCTCGTGGAAGTGATAGGCAGTGGTCAGCTCGTTGATCTCGGCGGCGCCGCCTTCCTGGGCGCGGATGCAGCCGGCGAAGTAGCGGAAGTGGTCCGCGGCCAAGGGTACGTCGGCATTCAAGGTCTCGCGTACGGCCTTGCCGTTGTCCCAGGTCTCGGTCACCGCCAGCACTTCCAGGTGCTGCTCGATGCGGTCGGCAATTTTCAACAGCACCAGAGAGCGATCCTGGGCCGAGGTCTTGCCCCAGGCGTCAGCGGCGGCATGGGCAGCATCCAGAGCCTTGTCGATATCGGCGGCGCTGGAGCGCGGGAATTCAGCGATCACTTCCCCAGTGACGGGCGAGGTGTTGGTGAAGTACTCACCGTTGACCGGGGCCACAAACTCGCCACCGATAAAGTTACCGTAGCGCTGTTTGAAGGTGACGATGGCGCCGGGGGTGCCAGGTTGTGCGTAGATCATGATGAGGCCTCTTTCGGGGGGGATGTTGTTATTGATCTATCCGTTGCATCTGAGCGCGTTCATAGCGGGGATACAGGTGGCTGACACTGCGGATCAGTTCGTAGCGGCTCAGGCTGATGGCCGCAAAACGTTCGGGGATGGGGCTGCGGATCATCTCGCCCATGGCGCTGCCGTTGGCGGCACCGGTGGCCATGAGCTGGTCGAGCCAGCCCAGGTAGTCACGCATTTGCGCGAAGGGTTGGGTGTCGGTTGCCACAGGCCCGTGGCCGGGCACGATCACCTTCCAAGGCAGGCCTTGCAGGGTGGCGATATCCGCCCGCCACACCGACAGGCCTGGGGTGTTGGGGGTGGTCAGGGCGCGCTGGTAAAACACCAGGTCGCCGGCAAACAGCACGCCGGTTGTTTCATCGAGAATCGCCAGATCGGCCCCCGTGTGGCCACTCAAGGCCAACAGGCGCAAACGATGACTGCCCAAGCTCTGCACGCCGGGCGTGACGGTTTGGCTCGGCAGCAGTACCTCGGTGCCACGCATCCAGTCGCCGACCATGCGGTACATGTTTTCTGCCATAGCGTCGCCCTGCTCGCGCAGCAGCGTGGCGGTGCCTTGCAGGGCGCCGATGGGCACGTCCTTGAATGCCTGATTGCCCAACACATGGTCGGGATGGTGATGGGTCAACAGGACCTGGATCACCGGTTTGTCGGTGACCGTGGCAATCGCCTGGCGCAATGCCTCGCCGTAGCGCCGGGACGGGCCGGTGTCGATGACCACTACCCCGGTTTCGGTGACGATAAACCCGGTATTGACGATATTGCCGCCGTTGTCCCTGGCGAAATTATCGGTGCTGCCTTCCAGCAGCCAGGTGTCGGCGGCGATCTGCCGGGGCTTGAGGGCGTAGTCCAGATCCGCCAACGCCGGCAGGCTCAGGCCCAGCAATAACCACAGGAGCAGCTTCATGGGATCGCCCCTTCGAATTGGCTGCCGCTGGTGTCGCGCAGCACCAGGCGCACTGGCCCTGGGCTTTGCAGGTCAAACGCCAGGTCGGGGTTCTCGCTGACCGCTGCAAACAATTCCAGGCGCGCCAACACTCGGTCCTGGGCGTCGCGCAGCTCGGCATGGTTGATATAGAACTCAGGGATGCCGCTGACCATGCCATTGTCCATGGGGTGCGCCACTTGCAGGCGCAACCGGCTGAAATCGCTGCGTGGGTAACGACCGCCCAACACTTCGCCCAGATGCTCTTCCCAGCCCGGCTGGCTGCGCACCACGCTGGGGGCGGTGCAGCCACCGCCGGCGGCGTCGATCAGGGTCGAACCGACGTGCCACAGGCCATCCTTGGTCAATACGGCGGCGCGCAGTGGCGTGGCCTGTTCGATACGAATGCGGATCGCCAGCCACGGCAACACACCCTCGCCCGGCTGGAAATCGACGATTTTCGGCAATGGATTGAGTTCGGCCCAGGCGATGATTTTCACCACCTCGCCCTTGAAGGCGCGGGCGTCGATTTCCAGCGGTACCTGGCGCGCATCCTCGGCAAATGGCGGCGCCAGCAGCTTGACCCGCTCATCAAAGACGAACGGGGCGTTGTCCAGGAACTGCTGGTGGAAATAGTTCCACATCACCGACGGCACCGGGTCTTTGCCGGGGTCCATCCCGTAGGCGGCCAGTGGCAACCAGCAGGCCAACAGCCAATGTGCGCGCCAGCCCATGGCTTACTCCTCGACGTGCACGCTATCAAGATAAGTGCGCACCGCCCACAAGGCTTCCTGGCTCAGGTAATCGGCCATCTTCGGCATATACACCCGGCCATCGCGCACTGCGCCATGGCGCACCCGCTCCACAAACCACTCGTCCCCGGCATCGCCCTCATCAAGCATGCGCAGGTCAGGCGCGATCCCACCAGACTTGGCTTCCAGGCCGTGGCACGCGGCGCAGTTCTGGTTATAGGCCGAAGCGCCGACTTCCACGGCCTTGTCGCGTTGCGGCGACTGGCGATACGGGTTCACCGCCGCCCAACCATCGGCATCCAGTGTCACGCCGGCATCCTTGACCGGCGTCAGTCCCTTGGTTTCCACGGCCGTGGGTGTCACGTTGCCATGGGCCCAGACGGAGCCTGTACCGATCACGCCGGCCAAGAGGCCAGCCAGCAGCAAGGCGTTGCGTTTTGTTGTCATTGTTTTTCCCTCAGGATTGCACGCAAAACCCCTTTGCAGAGGCTATGGCAACCATCTTAGGAACGCCTCGCCAAGGGCCGTATGCTGCTTTGGTGGCCGGGGTCTACTCCCTTGGTAGTAAGGCTTGCGAGGCACTGCTAAATCAGATGCGGTTCGGGAAATTGTCCCGGCCACACCGGGACATTTTCCGTATCCGCGCGCCCCGTTGACGCAGCAACCTGTGCAGGCCAAAACCTCCACTGGGAACTGCAACCATGACAATAAGATCGCTACCCGCCCTCTCGCCGCTGAGCCTTGCCGTGCAGGCTTTCCTGCTGGTCGGCAGCCTGTCCTTGAGTGCGGCGAGCTTCGCCGCGGCTGAACCTTCCAAGCAGACACGTAACATCACCTGGGAAGACATTGCCAACGACCACCTGACCACCAAGGACGTGCTGCAATACGGCATGGGCACCAATGCCCAGCGCTGGAGCCCGCTGGCCCAGGTCAACGACAAAAACGTATTCAAGCTGACGCCGGCCTGGTCCTACTCGTTCGGCGATGAGAAGCAGCGCGGCCAGGAATCCCAGGCTATCGTCAGCGACGGCGTGGTCTACGTCACCGGTTCCTACTCCCGGGTCTTCGCCCTCGACGCCAAGACCGGCAAGCGCCTATGGACCTACAACCACCGCCTGCCCGACAACATTCGCCCGTGCTGTGACGTGGTCAACCGTGGCGCAGCGATCTTCGGCGACAAGATCTACTTCGGCACCCTCGATGCGCGCCTGATCGCCCTCGACAAAAACACCGGCAAAGTGGTGTGGAATAAAAAGTTCGGTGACCACGCCGCCGGCTACACCATGACCGGCGCCCCGGTGCTGATCAAAGACAAGGTCACCGGCAAGGTCCTGCTGATCCACGGCAGCTCCGGTGATGAATTCGGCGTGGTCGGCCAACTGTTTGCCCGCGACCCGGACACCGGCGAAGAAGTGTGGATGCGTCCGTTTGTCGAAGGCCACATGGGCCGCCTCAATGGCAAGGACAGCACCACCACCGGCGATGTGAAAGCGCCTTCGTGGCCGGATGATCCGACCACCGAAACCGGCAAGGTCGAGGCCTGGAGCCACGGCGGCGGCGCCCCTTGGCAGAGCGCCAGTTTCGATGCCGAGACCAACACGATCATCGTCGGCGCCGGCAACCCCGGCCCGTGGAACACCTGGGCGCGCACCTCCAAGGACGGCAACCCCCACGACTTCGACAGCCTTTACACCTCAGGCCAGGTCGGCGTCGACCCAAGCACCGGCGAAGTGAAATGGTTCTACCAGCACACGCCAAACGATGCCTGGGACTTCTCCGGCAACAACGAGCTGGTGCTGTTCGACTACAAGGACAAGGACGGCAAAGTGGTCAAGGCCACCGGCCACGCCGACCGCAACGGGTTCTTCTACGTGGTAGACCGCAACAACGGCAAGCTGCAGAACGCCTTCCCGTTCGTCGACAACATCACCTGGGCCAGCCATATCGACCTCAAGACCGGGCGCCCCGTGGAAAACGAAGGCCAGCGTCCGGCCAAGCCATTGCCAGGTGAAACCAAGGGCAAACCGGTGGAAGTCTCGCCGCCGTTCCTCGGAGGCAAGAACTGGAACCCCATGGCCTACAGCCAGGACACCGGCCTGTTCTACATCCCGGGCAACCAGTGGAAAGAGGAATACTGGACCGAGGAGGTCAACTACAAAAAAGGCTCGGCGTACCTGGGCATGGGCTTCCGTATCAAGCGCATGTATGACGACCACGTCGGCACCCTGCGGGCAATGAACCCCACCACCGGCAAGGTGGTATGGGAGCACAAGGAAGCCCTGCCGCTGTGGGCTGGCGTGCTGGCGACCAAGGGCAACCTGGTGTTCACCGGCACGGGCGATGGCTTCTTCAAGGCCTTCGACGCGAAAACCGGCAAGGAGCTGTGGAAGTTCCAGACCGGCAGCGGCATCGTCTCCCCGCCGATCACCTGGGAACAGGATGGCGAGCAGTACATCGGCGTGACCGTCGGCTACGGCGGCGCGGTGCCGTTGTGGGGCGGCGACATGGCCGAGCTGACCAAGCCGGTGGCGCAAGGCGGGTCGTTCTGGGTGTTCAAGATCCCAAGCTGGGATAACAAGACCGCCCAAAAAATAATCCACTCCAGGGCAAGGGGTCGCTGTCCGTGGCGAGGGGGCTAGTCCTCCGTTGGGCCGCGCAGCGGCCCCTCCCCCCAAAGCCCCCCTCCCTCAAGGTCTTGCCATGAACTACCTTCCCCTCGTGCTACTCCTGGCTTTACCCATCGCCCACGCCGACGACGGCGACGACCAACCCCTGGTCATCAACGGCTGCACCATCGCCCCCCCCACAGCCAATGCCCCGGTGCCAACCTCAAGGGCGCCAACCTGCGTAACCAGGACTTGAGCAAAATGAACCTGGCCGGCGCCGACCTGCGCGAGGCCGACCTGCGCCACGCCAACCTCGACCTGGCCAACCTGGAAAAAGCCCAACTGCAAGGCGCCAACCTGACCCGCGCCAGCCTGCAACAAGCCAACCTGCGCCTGGCCGACTTCACCGGCGCGACGCTGATGGCCGCACAAGGCTGGGGCATGTTTGCCCAGGGCGCGCAATTTGAAAACGCCAACCTCAGCGCCGCCTACCTGCAATTTGCGCGGTTGTCGGGGGCCAAGCTGCACAAGGCCAACCTGCGTGCGGCGGACCTGGAAATGACCTGGTTGAGCAAGGCTGACCTGCAAGGCGCGGACCTGAGCGATGCCAACCTACAAGAAGCCAAGTTCGGTGAAAGCAACCTGGAACAGGCCACCCTCACCGGCACCCGCCAGCACTATGCCAATTTCCAGGATGCCAATATGGAAGGCTGCAAGGATTGCCCCACCACCTGGGACCGCTAACTCTTGCCGGCGATGAGGGCCCTGAGTCCTGCGCAGCCAATTCGGCCGCCATCGCCGGCAAGCCGGCTCCTACAAGGGGCGATTTATCCTGTGTTCGCCGAGGCTTTGGCCTAGAAGGCTTTACTCACCTGTGCCCACACCCGTGGCGTGCGCGACACGTCGCTTTGCGGGTCCGCATTGCCGACCCGCCAGGCCGCAACAGTACTCAGGCGCCAGCCCGAAGCACTCCAGTTGGCACCCACACCGGTCGCCGAGAGGCTGCGATGGTTTTCCCCGTCCGACCACGTGTCTTTAATCAAACGCACCGAGCCGTGATCGACAAAGGTCAGCAGGTTCCACTGCTCAGTCAATGCATAGCGCAGTTCCAGATTGGCCACATACCCCTGGTCACCCGCTGCCTCGCCCTGGGGATAGGCCCGCACGCCATAGGCGCCACCCAGGCTGATCTTCTCCGATGAGTCGAGGTTGCCGTCCGCCCACTGGCCCTGGACCTGCCCATACAGGCTAAAACGCTCACTCAAGCGTTGCAGGCGCACCACGCTGGGGTTGATCTTCTGGAAGCGCCCGGCGGTCTTGGCGGTCAAGCCGTCGAACAGTTTGTCGAAGGCCCCGTCCAGGTTCAGGCTGCCCTCGCTCCAGGCCAGGGAGAACGCACTGACGCCACCGCCCAGCAGGTTATCGCGCAGGTTACCGTCCACGCTGGCAGTCACTACTCGCGCCTGTTTCTTGCTGCTTGAATCGTAGAGATCGATGTCGTCGCGCAGGTGTTTGTGGTCGTATTGCAGTTGCGCATTCAGGCTGAAGGCTCGGGTGCGAATCAGCGGCTGCTGGACAAACACGCTGGCAATCCGCGCATTGCCCTTGGCGTCCAGTTCGTCGAAGTCCTTGGCCAGTTGATAGTCCATGTCCGAATAGGCCACGCCCACTTGGGTCGACCACGGGCCGACCGGCAGTTGATAAGCCGCGCGGTAGTAATGCTGGTCCTCGTCGCTGCCCATCACCCGTACGCTGGCCTGATCGCCCAGGCCCAAGGGGCTGGCCAGGTTCAATGTCCCGCCCAGGCGATACTCGCCGGTGAATCGGTTGCCGTAGTTGTCCAGGTCCACCTGGCCGGAGACCAGCGGGGCATCCTTGACATCCACCACCAGGTCCGTGGCACCCACCACCGCGCCGGGTTGCAGGGTGGATTGGACGGCCACGCCAGGGGTCTGCTGCAGCAACAGCAAACTGCGCTCCAGCGGCGCTGCACGTACGGCCTCACCCGGGTCCAGCGCCGACAGCGGCGCCTGCAGCACGCCATCGCGCACGCGGGATTGGTTGTTGATCCTGACCTGGCCGTACTGCCCTTCGAGCACGCTGATGCTCACCACGCCCTTGTCGATTTCCTGCGCCGGTAAATACGCACGGGCCAGCGGGTAGCCCTGCTGGCGATACAACGCAGTGATACGCGCCGCACCGGCCTGCAATTCACCGAGGCTGACCACACGGTTTTGCAGGTCGACCAGCAGCGCCAGCAATTGATCGTCGGCAATCACCGTATTGCCGGTAATCGTAAAGCCATTGACCTGCAACGTCGGCCCGGTGACTTTCACCGCGGTGTCCGGCGCCGCTGGCAGGTTCAATTCCAGGGTCTGTTTGGGCGGCAGGCTCAGTGGCTGGCTCTGGATTTCACGCATCGACTGCCCGGCATCCGGGGCGATTTCAGCGTGGGCCATCCCACCTGTCGCGGTGAGCAAGGCAAGCGCAATCGGGTTTAAACGCAGACGCATGAATCAGAGTCCTTCTGGAAGGCGCAAGCCTTGGTCAACGAGGGTATAGAGGTCATTGGGCAGTTGCAGCCCGCTGGTTACCGGGGCCTGTGTCGGCTTGGGCAGATTGCGCAATGGCTCAACGACTTCGACCACGGTTTGCAGCGGTGCCAACGGCGGTGCATCCACCGTCAGCAGGCCATCGATGTAAGCGATCTCGTAGTTGGTGGCAGACAGGCCCGAAGCACTGACCTGATACTCGCCGGCGCTGGCACTCGAGGGGGCGCTGAGCAGCAGGCTGCCGCTCAGGTCTGAAGCCACGCTGTCAGTGCCGAGCAGCCCGTTATAGGCCACCTCGAACGCGGGGGTTTGGCCTTGCGGGACCCTCGTATCGCCCACGGTGACGTTCAGTAACGCCTTGGTGATATCGGCCGTAGTCGCTGCCGTGCGGCTGACCTGATAGTTGCCCAAGTCCACACCGGCCAGGGTGATATCGCTGATATTCACGGTTTTGCCGGTGGCCGCGTTTTTGTCGCTGAAGCGGCCATTGGCCGAGAGCACAGATACATCGTCACCGCTCACCAAGCCGTTGAAACCGGCACCCGCCAGGTTCAGCACCGCGCCAGTGGTGGCGTCGTAGACCTTGTTGCCCGCGGTGATACCGGTGACGTTCAGGGCCTTGGTGCTGATATCGGCGCTCAGGCCCACAGGATTGCTGATGCTGTAGTTACTCGCCAGGCCGCCGTTGCTGCCATTGACCAGGGTGGCGCCGCTGGCGGTCACGGTCTTGCCGGTGCCGGCGTTTTTATCGCTGAACGTAGCGCCGAGGCCGATGACGCCGAGGGTTTCGCTGCCCACCAGGCCATCCAACACACCACCGCTAAGGCTGGCGAGGTTGTTGCCGTCATACACTTTGCCGTTGGCCTGCAGGCCGCTGATGGTCAGGGTCTTGGTGCTGATATCGGCGCTCAAGCCCACTGGATTGCTGAGGCTGTAATTGCTCGCCAGGCCGCCGTTGCTGCCATCGACCAGGGTGGCGCCACTGGCGGTCACGGTTTTGCCGGTACCCGCGTTTTTATCGTCGAACGTTGCACCAAGGCCTGTCACGCCAAGGCTCTCGGAGCCCACCAGGCCATCCAACACACCACCACTGAGGGTCACCGCATTAGTGCCGTCATAGACCTTGCCGCCCGCTGTCACGCCAGTGAGCGTCAGGGCCTTGGCGCTGATATCAGCGCTCAGGCCCACAGGATTGCTGAGGCTGTAGTTACTCGCCAAGCCGCCGTTGCTGCCATCGGTCAGGGTAGCGCCACTGGCGGTCACGATCTTGCCGGTGCCGGCGTTTTTATCGCTGAACGTAGCGCTGAGGCCGGTGACGCCGAGGGTTTCGCTGCCCACCAGGCCATCCAACGCACCACCGCTGAGGCTGGCGAGGTTGTTGCCGTCATACACCTTGCCGTTGGCCTGCAGGCCGCTGATGGTCAGGGTCTTGGTGCTGATATCGGCGCTCAAGCCCACTGGATTGCTGAGGCTGTAATTGCTCGCCAGGCCGCCGTTGCTGCCATCGACCAGGGTGGCGCCACTGGCGGTCACGGTTTTGCCGGTACCCGCGTTTTTATCGTCGAACGTTGCACCAAGGCCTGTCACGCCAAGGCTCTCGGAGCCCACCAGGCCATCCAACACACCACCACTGAGGGTCACCGCATTAGTGCCGTCATAGACCTTACCGCCCGCTGTCACGCCAGTGAGCGTCAGGGCCTTGGCGCTGATATCAGCGCTCAGGCCCATGGGATTGCTGAGGCTGTAGTTACTCGCCAAGCCGCCGTTGCTGCCATCGATCAGGGTAGCGCCACTGGCGGTCACGGTCTTGCCGGTGCCGGCGTTTTTATCGCTGAACGTAGCGCTGAGGCCGGTGACGCCGAGGGTTTCGCTGCCCACCAAACCATCCAACACTCCACCGCTGAGGCTGGCGAGGTTGTTGCCGTCATACACCTTGCCGTTGGCCTGCAGGCCGCTGATGATAAGGGTCTTGGCGCTGATATCGGCGCTCAAGCCCGTGGGGCTGCGCAGGATGTAGTTACTGGCCAAGCCGGTACCATCGGCCAAGCCGCCGCCGCTGACGGTGACCGTTTTGGCATTACCGACGTTGGCGTCCAGGAACACCCCGGCCAATGTTTGGAGGCTCAGGGTTTCACCGCTGACCAAACCGCTGAGCACGCCACCGGACAAGGTGGCCGCCGTGGTGCCGTCGTAAGTCTTGCTATTGGCGGTGATCCCGGAAACGGTCAGGGTCTTGGCGGTGATATCGGCAGTCCATCCCGTTGGATTGGCAAGGCTGTAGTTGCTGGCCAGGCCGCCGTTGCCACCATTGACCAGGGTTGTACCGCTGGCCGTCACGACCTTGTCGGTGCCGACGTTTTTGTCCGCAAAGGTGGCGGTAAGGCCTGTCACCCCGAGGGTTTCATTCCCAACCAAACCACTCAGGGAACCGCCGCTCAGCGTGGCCGAGAGGCGACCGTCATAGACTTTGTCGACAACGCTCATGCCGATGATGGCCAGGGCCTTGGGCGTAATACTGGCCGTGGTCGTGGCCGTGTTGTTGACGAAGGTGTAGTTGCCCAGGTCGCTGCCTGACAGGGTGATATTGCTGATTAGGACCGTCTTGCCATTGCCGGCATTCTTGTCGGCGAACTGGCCGGCGGCGCTGGCCAACACCACGTCATCCCCGCTGATTTTTCCGTTGATCGTCGCACCTACCGGGCTGAGTGATGCGTTGGCATTACCGTTGTAGACCTTGCTGAGTGCAGTCAAGCCGCTGATGCCACTGATGACTGCCTTGAAAATGTCACCGCTCAGAGCGGCCGGCTGGCTGAGCCTGTAGTTTTGCGCAAGCCCCGACCCGTCACTCAAGGTCACGGCGGCAACCGTCACGGCCTTGCCGACACCAGCATGTTTGTCCGCATAATTGCCGATAGCGTCAAACCCCAGGGTCTGCGTGCCCACCAGGCCATTGAGGGTGCCACCGCTCAAGGCCACCGAAGCGCTGCCATCGTAGACCTTGTTCGCCGTCAGGCCACTGATGGTGAGGACCTTTTGGGTGATGTTGGCAAGCACCGGACTGATGTCCAGAGGGTTTATGTTGTAGTTGCGGGCAAGGCCGCCGGCGTCGCCCAGGGCCACGTTGATCTGCACGTTTTTCCCGTTGGCGGCATTGGCGTCGGCGAATTGACCGCTCAAGGTCATGCTCACGGATTCGCCAACCACCAGGCCACTGAGCTGAGCAAACGGCTGGAGACTGACGGAGGTCGTGCCGTCGTAGATCTTGCTGTCGGCCATCACGCCAGTGACGCTCAAGGCTTTGGGGGTAATATTGGCGCTCAGCGGGCTGCTGGTATCGAGTCTGTAGTTGCCTGCCGCGATGCCGCCCAGGCCCAGGTCAACCTGGATGCCAGTGCCAGCGTCTTTGCTGGTAAAGGCAGCGCTCAACGTCACCTTGTCGATGTCTGCGGCAACCAGCCCGAACAGCGTATGACCGCCCAGGGTGGCGACAGTGGTGCCGTCATACACTTTGTTGTTGACCGTGGTGCCGGCCGTGCTCAGGGTGGCCTTGTTCACCGACAAGGTGCCGTCGATGTAGTTGATCGAATAGCCAAACTGCCCACCTGTCGAGGCAAGTCCGCTCAATTTCAGGCTGTAGTCGCCAGCATTGATCGCACCGACGCCAGTGCCGCCCAACACCAGGGAGCCGGTCAGTCGACCGTCGGCGTCAAGGTTTGGCGTATAGGCGCCGCCGTAGGCAGTGCCGTCGTAGGTTTTCGTGATGTCGCCAGCCACCACGTTCAACTGGGTCATGAAGCTGCGCAGCAGCGGCCCAGAACCACCGTTGTAAACCACCCAGGTCTTGTCCAGGTCCCAGCCGGCGTTGGAAAAGGTGGATAGGGTCTGGATTTGTGTTGTGGTCAGTCCACCGGCTTGCGTCGGAATTGCAAACGAATCGCCCTCGGCATAAAGCTGCCCCGTCGCGTTGGTGTCCCAGAAATTTTTGGAAAAAACGGCATTACCGTAGTAGCCACCTATAAGCCCACCAGCGAACCCACTTCCCGAGTTAGCCGTCACCCGGCCACTGACGAAGTTGTTCGATAAGCTGCCGCCATCCAGTAGCCCAACCAAACCGCCCGCCATGTCAGCCGTGGCCGTCACAGAGCCGCTGAAATAGGAGTTGGAAAGACTGCCTCCTACTTGATACCCCGCCAAGCCACCCGCATAGGCCTCAGCTGTCACCGTCGCACTGGAGAAAGTGCCCGCCAGTGTCCCGAAGCTGTAACCGACAATGGAGCCGGTGTACAGCGCGCCGCTGATACTGCCGCCGTCAAGCCCCAGGTTACTGACGCGCCCCGTCTGGGAGATTACACCGAACAGCCCGTTAAATTGCTGATTGCCGCGGTCAATCTTCAGGTTTTTGATCACGTGCCCTTGGCCGTCAAAGCTACCCGCGAAATACAGCACTCGATTGACATCGCCCAGTTGCACAAAAGTGCCATTCCACACATCAGTCGTTCCCGCCGTGGCCCCGGCGACGATATCGCGGCCCAGGGTGTATGTGGCATTGAGGTCCATGGCCACCAACTGCAGTTGATGGGCGTTGGTGATAGTCGTGGAGTATTCGCTGGCCAGCATTGGCAGCGTGCCACTGGTGCCGCTGTTGATGCCGCTGCTGTCGGCATTGACCATCACCCAGGCATTGCCTGTGGCACCGGGTGAAGCGCTGAAATTGAAGCCCTGGAAGCTGGAGGTCTGCTTCATTTGCACGGAGCTCAAGCCCACTGCGGTACCTGTACCTACATCACCAGTACTGATGTCGTTACCCCAGCCTGAAAGCCCTGGGTTGACAGTCGTGTTGTAGTAGCCGCTGGTGACCGAACCACCGCTGTGCCGGCCAATCAGGCCACCCGAAGCGGAGCCGGTGACCTTGCCCACCGAATAGGCATTGACGATGGTGCCTCCGGCATTGAGCCCCACCAGCCCACCATTGTTGGCCGTATTGGTGAGGGCACCGGTCACCGAGCCAGTACTGTAGACGTTGCTCAAACTGCCCCGATTGACCCCAACCAAACCACCGTTGTACGCGCCGCTGCCGACCCCGTTGATACCCACATTGCCGGTGGCGTAGCTGTTGGTGATCTGCCCGCCCAAGAAGTTGTTACCCACCAGCCCACCCGCCGTGCCGCCACCGGTAACGTTACCCGTGGCGTAACTGTTGGTGATGACCCCCGTCGCCCGGTTGGCCGAAACCAGCCCCCCCGTTGTACTGCGCGTTGGTCGTACTGGTGACACTCCCCGTCGCACTGCTGTTTTCGATGCGCCCCTCGTTGCGCACCACCAAGCCACCGAGCCCCGCCCCGCGCAAACCGATCACATTCGCCGTGGAATAGCTGTTGCGCACAATACCCGTGTCGGTGTTCAACGAGACCAGCCCCGCCGCGCCGGCGTAGTTGGTGGACGTCACGGTGCCTGAGGTATGGCTGTTGCTGACGATACCGGTGTTGGTGCCCACCAGGCCGCCCAGTTGTACATAGTTGGTGCCGGTGACCGCACCGCTGGCGTAGCTGTTGTCGACCCACCCACGGTTGTAACCCACCAAGGCGCCAACGGCGTAGATCGACGGGAAGACATCGACCAGCGTGCCCGTCAACGCGATCGACACATGGGTCAACCCCACGTTACGCACCGCGCCGGTGGCACTTACAGCGCCAAACAAGCCGGCATCGGTGGTGGTGCGATTCATGCTCAGGTTGCTGATGCTATGGCCCAGGCCATCAAACGTGCCGGTAAACGCCCCGCCTGCGACCGTGCCCAGGGAATCGAACCCCGTACCACCATTCCAGGTAGCCGTGGCTGCGGCATTGATATTGCTGCCCAGCACAAAGTTGCCGTTCAACGCGCCATTGATCCCTTGCAGGTCCAGGCCGGTGACGCTGCCCATCGCACCGAGGCTGGTGATCACGGTGTAGTCCACACGCGTGCCGTCGCTGCCTTGCCTGGTGCTGAAATTCTGCCCTGCCGCCAGGTTGACCGGGGCCTTGATATTGATGCTGCTGGTGCTGCCCGCTGCCACCGCACCCTGACCATATTCCACGGCCAGTTTGGCGCTGCCGGAGCCGAACATTTCCTTGTTGATATTGACGTTGTTGTGGGCGGTCAGGGTCAGGGTGTTGGCGTTCCAGACCACCGTGTCATTGATGTTGATATTGCCCGCGCTAGAACCGGTGGCGACGGTCGCAACGGTCATATTGGTGGTTTTCAGCCGGTCGCTGACAGCGGCCCCGGTGATGTCGCCACCGGTAGCGGCGATGGTGTAGTCAGTCGGATCGATCAGCCAGTTGCCAGTCTTGCCCTTGGCCGCTGCCGTGGTGATTTTTGCGCTGTCGGCCACCTTGACGTGGGCACCGGAGGTCTCGATAAACCCACCGTTGCCGCCGCTCGGCGCCGAGGCATCCAGGGTGCCGGCCACTTGCACCGTGCCACCGTCAAAACCGCCGAGCAGGACGATCTTGCCGCCCTTCTCGCCCAGGGTATGGGCTTCAATCACCCCGGTGTTGTTGACCACAGTTTGCAGCAACGCGTCGCTGGCCTTGGCGGTCATGATCACCTGGCCGCCGTCGGCCTGGATCAATTGGCGGTTTTCCACCAGGGCATTCTTGGTGGCTTCATCGACCTGTACGTTGAGCAGGCCGTCACCGGCAAAGTCCAATGTCACTTTATTGCCGGCGGCCAGGGCCACGTTGCCCAGCTTGGCGGCGATCACCCCCTGGTTGCTCACGGTCCCGCCCAGCAGCGCCACCGCGCCGCCGTCGCCGGCCTTGATCGAGCCCTGGTTGACCACACTGGCATTGCCGGCACTGCCTTGGCCCTGGAACTTATAGTTGCCGGCGGCAAAGTCGCTGTTGGTTATATCCAGGGTCGAGGCCACCAGGCCACCGACATCCACCGACGAGCCCTTGCCGAACAGCACGCCATTGGGATTGACCAGGAACACCTGCCCGTTGGCGTTCAGTTGGCCCATGATCTTCGAGCCATCACTGCCGACCACGCGGTTCAGGGCCACGGAGTCCTTGCCGGGCTGGACAAAGGTGACTTTTTTGTCGGCACCGATGTTGAAGCTCTGCCAATCGATGGCGAGTTTTTGCGTGGTTTGATTAATGACCATCTGCTGCTGGTCGGGCGTAAGAATTTGCCCATTGCCCAGCACTACCTGACCACCGGTAGGCAAGCCAGATGCCAGCGCGGACGCAGGCACCAGGGTGGCACCGCCGAGTATCAGCGCAATCGCAAACTGCAAGGTGCGCAACGGGGCGCACAGCTCGGTATGTTCCACGTCATGAACCGCACCAACGCTGCCGCGCTTGCCTTGTCGGCTGGCGTTTTCGCTGGCAACCACCCACGCGCTAAGGCTGTGATTCCAGATCACACTGAAAATGCGGTTCATGATTGAGGTCGTCCCTGAGCAATAAATGGCACGATGCCATTACTTGTAGGACAATTCTGCATGGATACGGTGAATTTGTAAGCGCCTTGGGATGATAAAACTCATCTAATCGAGGTTTTTTTTCATATTTTGGATCCATTTTGCTCCGATCAATTGAGCGCCAACATCAAAAACATTAAAGCCATAATCTAACGCTATCAATCCCGATCAACTATTGATCATCCCGCGGCCCTGACCAACCCCATATCAATCCCCACGTGCACCATTTCGGCATGGGAGGTCACCTGTAATTTGCTCTTGAGCAACGTCAAGTGATTGGACACGGTCTTGCTGCTGATACTCAGTTGATCAGCGATCGAACGGGTAGGCGTGCCCTTGGCCAGCATCAGGAAAATCTCCAGCTCACGCGCCGTCATGCCCTGCAGGCGGTGATCGACCGGATGGTAAGCCAGCTCGGTGGCCAGGGCCTGTTCGATGTAGGTATGGCCGTCGAGGATGCGCTGCACCGCTTCAGTCATCACCCCAGGCGTTGCGCCCTTGGTGATATAGCCCGACGCCCCGGCCTCCAGGGCCTGGCGTACCAGGGGCAACTCCTGATGCTGGCTGAAAAACAACACGCGCAATTGCGGCAGGCGCTGGCGCAGGCGACGGGTGGTTTCCAGGCCGCTGATGCCTGGCAGGCCGACACCGGTGATCACCAGGTTCGGCACCGCCTCCTGCACCCGTGCCAGCGCTTCTTCGCCACTGCCCGCCTCACGCACCTCGACACCCGGCAGCAATGCGCGTAACAGGCTGGCGTAGCCGAGCCGCACGACGGCGTGCTTGTCCACCAGCAGGATATTCATGATGCATGCACCGGCATCACCAGTAGCGGCGCCGGTCGCGGGCCGTGGAGCTTATCGACCCCGATCAGGCTCAGGATCAGCAAAAACGGCAAGAGCAGCGCCTTGAGAATTCGCATGATCGTACAACTCCCGGGGATGATCGTTGCTGCCATGCTAGAGCCCGCAAGCGACCGGCGATTTACTACTTTGGTACTGGTTTTGCTGTCTATCGTCGCATTCCCAAGGCAGCGCGACTGGCATGTAATGGGCGCATAACTATAAGGATCGTACCTGCCATGCTGCCCGCCCGACTGACCCTGGTTGCCGTGCTGTCGCTGACCCCGCTGTTGGCGGCTGCCGAGGCGCCAAGCCCGTTGTTTTCCCGCGACGGCTACCGCATCAACCTTTACCGCAGCCCCACGCCAGATCACCTGCCGGGCGCGACCATCGTCGACACCCCTGCCCTGCAAGCCCTGCTGACACAACAGCCACGCCCGGTGCTGATCGACGTCTATCGCCGGCAGTGGCTGCACGGCCAGTTCATCGAAGACCAGCCCCACGCCAACGTGCCCGGCAGCCATTGGCTGGCCAATACCGGCGATGGAGAGTTGACGCCCGAATGGCAAAGCTACTTCGCCCGCCACCTGTACACCTACAGCGGCGGTAACCTGGCGCAACCTTTGGTGTTCTACTGCCGCTCCGATTGCTGGCTGAGTTGGAACGCGGTAAAACGGGCCAAAGCCTTGGGCTATAGCGTTGTGTATTGGTATCGCGATGGACTGGACGCGTGGGAAGCCGCACAGCTGCCAGTCGCCGCGGCACACCCTGAGCCCTTTGAGCTTGCCCACTGAACCACCACAATAAAAAGGTGAACGGCCATGTATAAAATTCTGATTGCCGACGATCACCCGCTGTTTCGCGAAGCGATCCATAACGTCATCAGCGACGGCTTTGCCGGCAGCGAAGTGATGGAAACCGCCGACCTGGACAGCGCCCTGGCCCTGACCCAGGAGCACGACGACCTCGACCTGATCCTGCTGGACCTGAACATGCCCGGCATGCACGGCCTCAATGGCCTGATCAACCTGCGCAACGAAGCGCCGACGATTCCGGTGGTGATTGTCTCGGCCGAGCAAGACAAGCAGATCGTGCTACAGGCCATTACCTACGGAGCGGTCGGCTTTATCACCAAGTCCTCGCCACGGGCGCAGATGACCGAGGCGATCCAGCAGATCCTCAACGGCAACGTGTACCTGCCGCCGGATATCATCCGCACCCAGAAAAACCCCGGCCAGCGGCGCATGCACGACAACCCGGCCTTCGCCCCGGAACTGCTCCAGGCCCTGACCCGCAAGCAGTTGCTGGTGCTGGAACGCATGACCAAGGGCGAGTCGAACAAACAGATTGCCTACACCCTGGAAATCGCCGAAACCACGGTAAAGGCCCATGTCTCGGCGATTCTGCGCAAGTTGAATGTGCATAACCGGGTGCAGGCGATCCTCAGTGCCGGGGATATCGACTTTGGGTCCTACCTGCGGCGCTAAGCCTCCCTGTAAGAGCCTGTTTGTAGTGGCGAGCGGGCTTGCTGTGGCGAGCGGGCTTGCCCCGCGCTGGGCTGCGTAGCAGCCCCAAAACCTGTGCCCTCGGTGTGCCTGACAGAACTCAGTGAGTTTTTTTGGGGCTGCTGCGCAGCCCAGCGCGGGGCAAGCCCGCTCGCCACAACAAGCCTGCCTGTCACAGGATGTGTCAGGGGCGGCCTAGCAGGTGGCTCATGGCCGTCTTGAGTTTCATCGGCCGTACCGGCTTGTGCATCAAGGTGTGCCCCAGTTCGCGGATCTGCAGTTTCAGCTCGTTGCTGTAGTTGGCGGTGATCATCATCGCCGGGATCGCGCTGGCTCGCCGCGCATTGATCCTCGCCACCGCGTCCACGCCATTTTGTTCATCATCCAGGTGATAGTCGGCAATCAGCAGATCCGCCTGGGCATGGTAGTTGTCTACCTGCCGCGCCAGGTCCTGCTCGGACAAGGCGGTAATCACCTGGCAGCCCCAGCCTTCAAGCAAGGTGCGCATGCCGGCGCAGATCGCCGCGTCGTTATCCAGCACCCACACCCGTGCGCCCTGCAAGCGCTCCAGCATCGGCTCGCTCATCACCGGCATCGGCAAGGCCTTGGGTGCGCTGCTGCTCAGCGGCACCTCCACACTGAACATCGAGCCCTTGCCCGGCCACGAGCGCACGCTGATCCGGTGCCCGAGGATCCTGGCGATTTTCTCCACAATCGCCAATCCCAGGCCCAACCCCCGATCCTGGTCCGGGCGTTGCACGTCGCCGCGCTTGAACTCCTGAAAAATCTCCTCCAAGCGCTCCTCGGCGATGCCCATGCCGGTGTCCCAGACCTGGATCGACAAGCGCTGATGCTCACGCCGACAGCCCAGCACCACGCGCCCTTCGTAGGTGTAGCGGATGGCGTTGCTCAACAGGTTGCGCAGGATCCGCGCCAGCAGCTGGATATCGCTGCGCACCAGGGCCGAGCAGCCAATGAAATGCAGCTGCAAGCCTTCGCTGCGCGCCACTTGCGTATATTCGGCGGCGAGGTTGTCCAGCAGTTCGCTCAAGGCAAACGGCGCGATATCGGCCTTGATCACCCCCGCGTCGAGCTTGGAAATATCCACCAGGGTGCCCAGCAGGTTTTCCACATCTTCCAGGGAGTTGCTGACATTGCGCACCAAGGTCTCGTTGGCCACCGGGTCGCGCCGTTCCAGCAAGGCGCCAGTGAACAAGCGCGCCGCATTGAGCGGCTGCAACAGGTCATGGCTGACCGCCGCGAGAAACTTGGTTTTCGACAGGTTGGCCTGTTCGGCTTCCAGCTTGGCTTCACGCAGGCGCGACTCCACGCGGCGGCGCTCGTCGATTTCCTGCAGCAGTTGGTCGTTGAGCGCGGTCAGTTCCGCCGTACGCTCACGTACTCGCAGCTCCAGGTTCTGATAGGCCTGATGCAGGGCCTCGGCGGTGCGCCGGCGCTCGGTGATGTCGCGGATCAGCACAAAGATCCCCACCACCTCGCCACTGCCCAGGCGGTTGGGCACATAGGAGCGCAGCATGTAGCGCTCCTGGTTGTTGATGTTGGTTTCGGCGAACTCAAACGTCACGCTCTCCCCCGCCAACGCCTGCGCCACGTAGGCCTCCAGGCGCTGGTAATGCTGTTCGCTGTGGGCCTGGCGCAGGCTTTTGCCGAGCATCGCGCCCTGGGCCCAGCAATACCATTGCTCGTAGACCTTGTTGGTGAACTCGTAGACCAGGTCGGCATTGAGGTAGGCAATCAACGCTGGCACATGGTCGGTGATCAACCGGATCCAGCGTTCACTCTCCTGGGATTTCTGCGCGACGGCTTGTTCCCGGCGCAGGGTTTCGGCCAGTTTGACGTCGGTGATATCGGTAAACAGAATCACCCGCCCGCCGTCCTGGGTCGGCCGCTCGCTGACTTGCAGCCAACGCCCGTTATCCAGGCGGTAGAACAGGGTTTCCTCGGCATGCCCGTGGGCTTCTTCGGTGAACAGGCCGTTGACCGTCATCAGCCGCTTGACCTCGCGCAAGCCCATGCCCGCGACAATCTGCACCGGGCTGTTGCTCCAGAATCCCTGAAAGCGACTGTTGAACAACACGATATGTTGGTGCTGGTCGAACAGCACGAAGGCATCGGAAATGCTCTCGATGGCATCGATCAAATGCTGGTGCGCGGTTTCTGCGCGCAGCTGTGCATCGCGCAGCAGATGGTTGCTGGCCTTGAGTTCGGCCATGGCCTGGTTGAGCGCATCGGTACGTTCGCGCACCTGCTCGGCCAGCACCACTGAATGCTGGAACGCCGCATAGGGGTCGTTGCCACGGGTTGCGCCCGACTCGACGCGCTCGATCAGCGCGGCGTTGATCCGCGCCAGCTTGTAATTGTCCTGCTGCAGGGCGCTGATTTGCGCGCGCAGTTCAGCGCTGTCCAGGGGTTCGACCACGGGCAATGGCGACCCCGGTAAAGGTCTGGTTGATGTGCATGCCATTGAACTGTTCTCCGTAGGTGTTGAACCCGATCACCCGCTGCTCGCGCAAAAAGGCGCCGATCGGCTCCAGGGTGCCGTGTTCTTCCAGCTCCAGGCGCCGCAAGAAACAGTCGCAGCCGATGGTCAGCAGCAGGTCGCCAAGACGCGCTTGCAGGCCATCGAACAGGGTCTGCAGGTTGGGCAGGATCGGGCCTGGGGTCATGGCGGTAAGGACGATGCCGTTTTCCACTGCGCAGTAGAAGCTCAGGCTCAGGTCATCGTGGACCTGCTGGATTGCGCGCACGTAGTACTGGTCGTTGATGCGCACCGCCAGCGGGTGGGCGGCGAAAATCCGGTGGTCCAGTTGCGCCACCGCCACGCCGATATGCCGCGCGTATTCTTCAGCGGCAGGTTCGGCATTCAGCTCAAACACCCGCCGCGAGGCGCTGTCCGCCCCCGTCACCACCAGTTTCTGCGCACGGGGCAGGATGTGATGGGTGGTGAACACCTCGAAATCCAGCCAGGTATTGACCAGCACCACTACCGCAGCGCCACTGTGGAAGGCGCCGTCGAAATACACGTGGGTGTGGGTCAGGTGGTTGTCATCACCGGCCGAGCCGCCGAAATGCGGGATATCACCGAGCGCCGCGCTCAAGGCGGCAAGGACCATTTCTTCACGGCTGGAAAGGCCGTCGAGCAGGGTCAAGGCAAAGCTGTTGCCCTTGATCGGCGCCAGGGTATTGCTGCGACAGCCGCCCACCAGGCGTTCGACCATTTGTTGCGCGTCGATCAGGCTGAAGTGCTCGACCTGGTCGATCAGTTCGGTGGCGATGGAAAAGTGCGCATGGTCAAACCCTACCGCCGTCACGCAATTGCGCCCGTAACCCTGGGGCGTGATCTCGCCAGCGCTGGTGCAACCTACCACGCGGATGCCACCGAAACGCTGTTGCAGAGCCTGGCCAAGGGCCTGCAGGTCGTAGGTGGCGGAGCAGAAGAACAGCACGAAACCCAGGTACGGGTGCAACAACTGGCTGGCCAGTTCGTCAGCCACTTGCCGGGCATCGCTGGCCTGGGACATGGCGGTGACTACGCCTTCGCTGTGCACCTGTTGCATGGTCATCTCCCCCGTTTAAGTTCAAGTGTACGAACGCGGACGGTGGCGACCTATGCTACTTGGGTACTGGGTCGGGGCCTTCGATGGGATGAGATCAAAAAATGTGGGAGCGGGCTTGCTCGCGAAAGCGGTATGTCATTCAGTATTTATTTGACTGATCCACCGCATTCGCGAGCAAGCCCGCTCCCACATTTTGATCCCATTCCAGATCATTACCAGGTCAGTACCGCACCTACGGCAAAGGTATCGGTATCTTCATTCTGCGCACTGGTGTCGTGGCCGCTGATCTCGAACTGGTTGTACTCGGCCACCAGCTTCAGGTTGTCGTTGATGTCATGGAACAGGGCAATGCCACGGGTTTCATAATCCGCGCCGCTGCCGACCACGCCGTTGCCGTCGTCCTTGGTCTTGCCGTAGGACAGCGCCAGACGATTCTTGCCCAGCTTGTAGGAACCCTGCAGCAGGTAGCCGTTGCTGTCGACATTACGCAAGGTGGCTTCCCCGGCGTTGTTGGTGAAGAAGGGGGTTGATGCCCTTGGCCTGGAAGCCGGAACCGGTGAGCGACAAGCCGCCCATCTTCGCCTGCACGCCGTAGCCCAGGCCTTTGGAGGTCACCGATTCGACGGTGGAGTCGGTGTTGTCCGACGTCTGGTAGCTGCCGTTGAGCCAGCTGTAAATCTTCGCCCCGCCCACGTCGAACTGGTAGGTGATCTCGCTCTCGGTGCGCGGGTTCTTCTGGTAGGCCTTGCCCAGCGTACTGCTGTCGTTGGTGTCGACCGGGTCCATGATGCCCACGGCCACCCGCAGGCCGTCCATCACCGGGGTGCGGTAGGTGATCTGCGAGGTGGGGAACGGGTACGGGTAGCCGCTGCCGATATTGCCGAACGACACCCCGCCGCCGTCCACCAGGCCCAGGCTGTCGCTGACCTGGCCGTAACCGGCGAGGAGTTCGTCGAGCAGGATATTGGAACGGGCGAACAGGCCGAAGTCCTTGCCGATCAGCACTTCGCCCCACTCGGGGTTGGCCACGGTGCCGTAGAACTGGCGGACGTCGATGGCGGTGTCGGTGCCGTTGGTTTCGCTGTCGTTGATGGTCACCCAGAACGAAGCGCGGGCGCCGAGCTTGAGGTCATCGACCTGCTTGCCCATGTTGAAGCCCAGGTAGTTGGGCAAAAAGCCCATCTTCACCCGCGACTGGCGCCGGTCGTACTGCTCACCGGCCCGGTCCACATCGCTGTTGACGTAGAAGGCGTTGATATAGCCATCGGTGGAGAAAGTGGTCTCGTCCTTGTCGTACAGCACGATTTCGGCCTGGGCCAGGGAGCTCAAGCCGAGGCTGGCGATAAAGGCTGGCAACAAACGACGGGGGAAGTTCTTATTGTTATGCATGGCGCGCTCCGCGACGGGGGTCTGGGTGTCGGAGGCGATTATCGAAAGGCAGGCTGCGCGGTTAAACGCTGCCTTGGAGGCGAATGCGCGGTGCTTTGGGCGGCAGCAAAGGCCCGCCACTTAAGGCTTACACCTGTAGGAGCGAGCTTGCTCGCGAAGGTCGTTAACGATCACGCGGGGCATAGGTATCTACACAGCTATCTTCTTGGTGTGTGTACATATCCGTTGCTGTGGTCACGGCCACTTAGGGTTCCGCCCTGACGGCGGGTCACTTTTGGAAAAGAGCCCCAAAAGTAACCAAAAGGGCTCTTGCCCCACCACTCGGTGCCTCGCCTAGGCTCGGCATGCCCGCAGTCAGGCATTGCTCCGTGGGCCCGCCGCGATCGGCCATCCATGGCCGTGTCGCGGCTACCCCGGCATCCTGCCGGGGTGCCCACTACGCAATACCTGCCTGCGGCCATCGTGGTTTGACGGGGCGCCTAGGATCAAAAGCCAGAGCAACAGCAGAGCCCGAGTGCGAAGCTACATTCCCTTGTGGGAGCGGCGGTGCGACGATTCGACTTGCTCGCGAATGCGGTCAATCAGCCAGTACATTTATCGACTGATACACCGCTTTCGCGAGCAAGCTCGCTCCTACAGGTTAGGCGGTGCGCAGGTTAGAGGGCGTTGAACAGCATCCCGCCGGCTACCACCACACACAGGCTGGCAAAACCGATTTGCAAGGCCCGCGCCGGCACCCGCGAGCCCAGGCGCCGGCCGATGAGCATGCCGACGATGCTGGCTGCAATAAACACCCAGCCTAAGGTGTCGATCACCACTCCGGCATGGAACGCGCCGACCACGCCAATCAACGAGATCAGACTGATCACCATCAACGACGTGGCGACAATCCCGCGCATCTGCACATCGGTCAGTTGCTTGAACGCCGGCACGATCAGAAAGCCGCCACCCACGCCCAGTAGGCCCGACACCGCACCAGTCACTGCGCCCAGGGCGGCCAAGGTCGCTGTGCACTTGGCGGTCCAGGAAAAACGCCCGGTGTGCTGATCGAGCATGCAGTTCTTTTGCCCCCAGGAGGCTGCGCCATGGTCGCTGGGGCCGGCCTCGACCTTCTCGCGCCGCAGCATGCGCCAGGCCACCAGTACCATCAGCGCGCTGAACAGGCCCATCAGGATCTTGTCCGGCAACTGATGGGCGAAGAACACCCCCAGCGGCGAAAACAGCGCGCCCAGCAACGCGATCAACAGCGCCGCACGGTAACGCACCAGGCCATGGCGCAAGCCATCAACCGCACCGACTGCCGCTGCCGCACCGACCGCGAACAACGACACCGGCGCCGCTTCGGTCATGGTCAAGCCCAACCCCAGCACCAACGCCGGTACGCCGAGAATCCCGCCCCCGGCCCCGGTCAACCCCATGACCAGGCCCATCAACACACCAAAAAAAACTTGCCAGCAGCATAGGGTTCTCTCACTCCACCTTAGCCAGACGGGTCAGCCATTCGCGGCCCTTGAGCATGCCGTTCCAGTAGAACCACGGCAGCAGCGTGGCCTTCAAGAACCACGCCGAACGCCGCGCCACAGTTGGGTCGAGGGCAAAGGTCGGCAGCAATCGGCCGCCGTAACCGAACTCGGCCAGCACCACCTTGCCCTTCTCCACCGTCAGCGGGCAGGAGCCATAACCGTCGTACTTGAGCGGCAACGGCGCCTGTTTGCGCAAGGCCAGCAGGTTCTCGGCCACCACCACGATTTGCTTGCGTACGGCGGCGGCCGTCTTGGCGTTGCTGGTGGAGCACACATCGCCCAGGGCGAAGATGTGCGGGTAACGTACCTGTTGCAGACTGTGGGGATCGACCTCGCACCAGCCGGCGGCATCTGCCAATGGGCTGTGGCGGATAAAATCCGGGGCCACTTGCGGCGGCACGACGTGCAGCATGTCGAAGGATTTTTCCTCGATGCTGACATTGCCCTCGGCGTCCTTGACCTCGAACCAGGCCTTGCCCGCCGGGCCATCGACCTTGATCAGGTTGGAATTGAAGGCCAACCGCGCGCCATATTTCTCGACGTACTTCATCAACGGCGGGACAAAGGTCGCCACGCCAAACAGCGCGGCCCCTGCCAGGTTGAATTCGACGTCGATATTGTCCAGATCACCCTGCTTGAGCCAGTGGTCACAAGACAGGTACATGGCCTTTTGCGGCGCACCCGCGCATTTGATCGGCATGGCCGGCTGGGTAAAGATCGCCTTGCCGCCCTTGAGCTGCTGCACCCGTTGCCAGGTGTAGGGCGCGTGCTGGTAGCTGTAGTTGGAGGTGACGCCGTGGTGGCCCAGGGTCTGCTCCAGGCCTTCGATTTTCTCCCAGGCCAGACGCAGGCCGGGGCAGACAATCAGGTTATTCCAGGTCACGCGCTGGCCGCTGTCGAGCACCAAGGCCTGCTCGTCGGGCAGCACCTGGCTGACCGCCGCCTGCACCCAGGTCACGCCATCGGGCAATACCCGGGCCATGGGGCGCATGGTTTTGCGGATGTCATGGGCGCCGCCGCCCACCAGGGTCCAGGCGGGTTGGTAGTAGTGTTCGGCGCTGGGTTCGATCAGGATGATATTGAGCTGCGGGTCGCGCTTGAGCAGGCTGGCCAGCAGGCCGATGCCCGCCGAGCCGCCGCCGATGACCACGATGTCGCCACTGATGGTCGGTCCCCAGTGTTGGTCGTTCATAGTCCTGGCCTTTCTTATTTCAACAATGCACACAAGGGTCGCTGCCGCATGGCGTCACGTCCCACTCTCAATCGATCCTTTGCCTCGGATCGTTTGTTTCACTTAAGCTCGCAAGCCTATGTGGAAATCACCTTGAATGTAAGCTGCTATCAGCTACCCAGGACAACCGTCATGCCCGCGTTGATTCAATCCTTTCTGGACGAGGCGTCGTCGACCTACACCTACGTCGTCTATGAAACGCACGCCAGCCCCTGCGCCATCGTCGATTCGGTGCTCAACTACGACCCGGCCTCGGGGCGTACCGACACGGCCCAGGCCGACAGGGTAATTGCCTTCGTGCGTGAACAGGGCCTGCAGGTGCAATGGCTGCTGGAAACCCACGCCCATGCCGATCACCTGTCCGCCGCGCCCTACCTGCGCCGGCAATTGGGCGGCAAGATTGCAATTGGCCAGTCCATCAGCAAAGTCCAGGACGTGTTCAAGAACCTGTTCAACCTGGAGCCGGAGTTTCGGGCCGACGGTTCGCAGTTCGACCATCTGTTCGCCCCCGACGAGATCTTCCACATCGGCAACCTCAAGGCCCAGGCCCTGCACGTGCCCGGCCATACCCCCGGCGGACATGGCCTACCTGATCGACGATCAGATGATCCTGGTGGGCGACACCTTGTTCATGCCCGACGTCGGCACCGCCCGCTGCGACTTCCCCGGCGGTGATGCGCGCCAGTTGTATGCCTCGATGCGCACGTTGCTGGCCTTTCCCGGCGAGACGCGCCTGTATGTGTGCCACGACTATCCGCCTGAAGGCCGCGCGGCCAAATGCCTGACCACCGTGGCCGAGCAGCGTGCGGGCAATATTCATGTGCATGACGGGGTGGACGAGGCGGCGTTTGTGCAGATGCGCACCCAGCGCGATGCCGGGCTTGGGATGCCGACCCTGTTGTTGCCGGCGATCCAGGTGAACGTGCGGGCGGGGAACATGCCGCCGGCGGAAGACAATGGCGTGGTGTACCTGAAAATCCCGCTCAACCAACTGTGACACGACCCGCCAGGTTCAACTGAAGTAGGAACCCTTGGACTGAGGCAAGCCCGACCACAGCTCGTCGATCTGCTTGAACCCCCAGTCCTCGATATTCTCGCGGCCGACAATCCTGTCGCGCTGTTCAGCCAGGTTCACCACAGCCTGGATGATCGGCAAGCGGGAGCGGGCCGAAAAGAACACTTTGACCATCGGTGTGAGCAACGACTTCTGGCTTTGCTCGATCACCACGCCGATACGCCCGCTCTCCAGACGCACCAGGGCGCCAACCGGGTAAATCCCCACGCAGCGCACAAAGGCCTGGAACACCCGCTCATCAAAATGGCCTTTCCATTCGGCCATTTTCTGGATGGCATCGGCCGGCCCCCAACCCTGCTTGTAGGGACGCTCTGAAGTCACGGCATCGTACACATCACACACCGCGCCCATTTTCGCGAACAGGCTGATCTGATCGTGACTCAGCCCATGGGGGTAACCCTCGCCGTTGCACTTTTCGTGGTGATGCAGGCACACATCCAGCACCAAGGCGCTGATATGCGGGCTGTTGCGCAACATGTCCGCCCCGGCCTGCGGATGGTTGCGCACAATCTCGAATTCCGCGTCAGTAAGCTTGCCGGCTTTACTTAGAATGCCCTCAGGGATCGCCATTTTCCCGACATCGTGGAACAACCCTGCCAGCCCTGCCTCCTGGACCAGTTCCGGCACCAGCTCCAACTGGCGGGCTAACGCAATCATCAAGCCACTGACCGCCACCGAGTGCATGTAGGTGTACTCATCGGTCCGCTTCAAGCGGGCCAGGCTGATCAGGGCATGGGGGTGGCGCAAAATCGACTGGGAAATTTCCTCCACCAGGCTCGTCACACGAGCCGGTTCGATTGCCCCGCCCATGCGCAAGTCATTGAACATTTCGACAACGGCGCTCTTGGCCAAGGCGCACACCTTTACGGCACGCGCCACCTCGGCCTTCATGTCGACACGCGGGGCCACCACAGATCGGGCTGGCACAGAGACTGTTGGCAAATCCACAGGCGAACTCTGCAGTTCGCCCGGGAGCACGTCCTCACCCTTTTGCGTATCAATCCAGAGGCTCTGGACCTGTGAGCGCTGCAAACGCTGGAGATCTTGCAGATGGATCAGCAAAAAGCTGCTTTTCCAGAAGCCATGGCCGGTCCAGGCGCCATTGAGCTTGTGGATGTACATGCCCAACCTGGCTTGCGAAGCAGGAATGCACTTCAACATAGGCATTACCTCTCTGATCAACGTCAAACAACCTGCCAGCCTCGACTCAGCTCACCGAAAACTTCGAGACAATCTGTTTGAGATCAATCGCCAGCTTCGACAGTTCATTACTGGCGATAGAGGTTTGGCCTGCGGCTGACGAACTCTGGATGGACAGGTCACGGATGCTGATGAGGTTCTGGTCGACGGAGCGTGCAACATGGGCCTGTTCTTCCGATGCCGTGGCGATCAGCAGGTTGCGTTCGTTGATATCCTCAATAGCCCGGGTGATTTGGGTAATCGCCGTCCCTGCCTCATGGGCAATCTTCAACGAGTCCACGGCCTCAGTGCGGTTCAACCCCATCGACAGCACCGCCTCGCTGGAACAGACCTGGATCTTCGCAATCATCTGCTCGATTTCCTGGGTGGAGGTCTGCGTTCTGTGGGCCAACGCCCGGACCTCGTCGGCCACCACCGCAAAACCGCGCCCCTGCTCGCCGGCCCGGGCCGCTTCGATGGCCGCATTCAGAGCCAGCAGGTTGGTTTGTTCGGCAATGGAGCGGATGACTTCCACCACCCGGGCAATGTCCTGGGCCTGCTTGGCCAGGCCCTCCACTTCGATTCCGGTTTGCTGGACCGTGGCGCTCAACTTCTCAATCGAGGCGATGGTCTGGGTCACCCGTTCCTGGCCGACTTTTGCCGAACGCTGGGAATCCTGGGTCGATTGGGAGGCCGACACGGCATTGCGCGCCACTTCCTCTACCGCCGCCGTCATTTGATTGACCGCGGTGGCGGCCTGATCGGTCTCCATGCTCTGACGTTCAATGCCGGCACTGGACTCCTTGGTGATCGAACTCATCTCTTCAGCAGCCGACGCCAATTGGCCGGACGCTTCGGATATATGCTGCAGCGTACTTTTCAAACTCATCTGCATCGCGGCGGTGGACTGTTGCAGGTCTGTCAGTTCGTCTTTGCCGCTGATCTGAATGGCGACACGCAAGTCTCCCTGGGCAATCTTCGCCGTCGCTGCCAGCAGTTCGTTAACCGGGGCGATGATACTTTTGGTGAACAGTCGCGCGACCACGATGGTCAATAGCACCGAAGCCGCCATCAATATCAATGTGAATAAACGGGCAGCACCATGTTCATCGGCGGCTGCAGTCACCGCACGCTGTGCACCCGCCTCGTTGATGGCCACCAGTTCACCCATCAAAGACTGGAGTTTGAGTGCCAAGGGGCTGGTGTAGTCTTTAAAAAAGACACTCAGGTCCGCCGCCGAATGAGAACTGTCCATGGCCAGTAACTCATCGACTTTTGCGTTATAACCTTGCAAGCCTTTTAAGACTTCATCATATTTACTTTTTTCTTCGGAACTAGAGATATAGGGAGCATAATCGTTCGCCGCTTTAGCTAATGCATTAACAGCCTCTTTCACCGCACCGCTCGAAGTTGAACTTAGTCGATTATCATCCAGGGCAAACCTGCGCAACTCCAAACGAAGTTTCAATAGCGAATTTTCCATCTTTCCAGCCATCCTAATGCTGGGTAGCCAGTCAGTTTCTATCTGCACAGTGGAAGAATAAACCTTGTCGACTTTTACCAGGGTCATTGCTCCTTGTATCAAGAGCAACAGGCAGACCACCCCGAAGCACAGGGTGGTACGTGAGTTCAACCTTATCGATCTCATTGACATGGCAACTCCCCTAGGCTTATTGGCTCAAGGGCTTTTGCAGCCCTAATGGCATCAGTGTGTGGACCATGCTGTGAAAAAAATGTAGGCCCATTGAGCTTTTATGGGATCGACAAATAGAAATCCCCACGCAAAACACTACTTAGCTAACTACTTATATAAGTCAAGTAGACCAAGGAATATGCCGCAACGACAACAGACAAGTGGGCACGGCGAGAGTCATAGATAGCTAGATGGACTAATTTCTCATTTTCCATGACTCGTTCCAGCCAAAACATGAGCTTAGCAGGTACATTGCCGCCCGCTGGGATAAGCAGATTTATAATGAATTCTCGTTCGCCTGACACCTCCATTCGATGGTTAGCGCGACTGTTTGCCCTGCGAGCGAATAATAGTAGTTATGTGTTGGAAATCCCGCGGTTTACCCCAGGCTCAGGCCATTGGCCGGCAATGGCAGCGCGGTCTTGTAGCGCACCTGCTTGAGCGCAAAGCTGGAGCGGATGTTCGCCACCCCCGGCACCTTGGTCAGGAAATCCATCATAAAGCGCTCCAGCGCCTGGATAGTGGGCAGCAGCACCCGGATCAGGTAGTCCGGATCGCCGGCCATCAGGTAGCACTCCATCACCTCTGGCCGGTCGGAAATCGCCCCCTCGAATTGTTGCAAGGCCAGTTCGTTCTGTTTTTCCAGGCTGACGTGGATAAACACGTTGACGTGCAGCCCCAGTAAATCGGCGTCCAGCAGCGTGACCTGGTCACGGATCAGGCCCAGTTCTTCCATCGCTTTGACCCGGTTGAAACACGGCGTGGGCGACAGATTGACCGAGCGTGCGAGGTCGGCGTTGGTGATGCGGGCGTTCTCCTGGAGGCTGTTGAGAATCCCGATATCGATACGGTCCAGCTTGCGCATGAGACAAAACCACCTGTTTATTATGTTTATGCAGATTTTTTATCCTCAAATGATCTCAGGCGCAACCAAACAGAGATAAATATTCTCCCCGGCCCGGCCTATGATTGTTGTAGGACAAGATTTCTCCTACCCGGGGAATGACTGTCAGCTAAGCGCGCCCACTATAAGAAATCCACAAGATCGAGCGTAGAAAGCCATGACCCAGCAATACGAACCGCTGCGCCTGCACGTTCCCGAGCCTTCTGGCCGTCCAGGTTGCAAGACCGACTTTACCTACCTGCGTCTGACCGACGCCGGTACGGTGCGCAAACCCGCCGTTGACGTAGAACCCGCCGACACCGCCGACCTAGCCAAGGGCCTGATTCGCGTGCTCGACGATCAGGGCCAAGCCCTGGGCCCATGGGCTGAAGGTGTACCGGTGGAGATCCTGCGTAAAGGCATGCGTGCCATGCTCAAGACGCGGATCTTCGATAACCGCATGGTGGTCGCCCAGCGCCAGAAAAAAATGTCGTTCTACATGCAAAGCCTTGGCGAAGAAGCCATCGGCAGCGCCCAGGCCCTGGCCTTGAACATCGACGACATGTGCTTCCCCACCTACCGTCAGCAAAGCATCCTGATGGCCCGTGAAGTGCCGCTGGTAGACCTGATCTGCCAACTGCTGTCCAACGAGCGCGACCCGCTCAAGGGCCGCCAGTTGCCGATCATGTACTCGGTCAAGGACTATGGCTTTTTCACCATTTCGGGCAACCTCGCCACCCAGTTCGTACAGGGCGTGGGCTGGGGCATGGCCTCGGCGATCAAGGGCGATACCAAGATCGCCTCAGCCTGGATCGGCGATGGCGCCACCGCCGAATCGGACTTCCACACCGCTCTGACCTTCGCCCACGTGTATCGCGCGCCGGTGATTCTCAACGTGGTCAACAACCAGTGGGCAATCTCCACCTTCCAGGCAATTGCCGGCGGTGAAGCCACGACCTTTGCCGGACGCGGCGTGGGTTGCGGCATCGCCTCCCTGCGCGTGGACGGCAACGACTTCATTGCCGTGTACGCCGCCTCTGCCTGGGCCGCCGAACGTGCGCGCCGCAACCTCGGCCCGACCCTGATCGAATGGGTCACTTACCGCGCCGGCCCGCATTCCACCTCCGATGACCCGTCCAAGTACCGGCCTGCCGATGACTGGAGCCACTTCCCGCTGGGCGACCCGATTGCCCGCCTCAAGCAGCACCTGATCAAGATTGGCCAGTGGTCCGAAGAGGAACACGCCACGGTCACTGCCGAACTTGAAGCCGAAATACTCAGCGCGCAGAAAGAAGCCGAACAGTACGGCACCCTGGCCGGTGGCCAGATCCCGAGCGCCGCGAGCATGTTCGAAGACGTCTATAAAGAGATGCCGGAGCACTTGAAGCGCCAGCGTCAAGAGTTGGGGATCTGACATGAACGATCACAACAACAAAATCGAGCTGGAAACCGCCATGACCACGACCACCATGACCATGATCCAGGCCCTGCGCTCGGCCATGGATGTGATGCTTGAGCGCGACGACAATGTGGTGGTGTTCGGCCAGGACGTCGGCTACTTCGGCGGCGTGTTCCGTTGCACCGAAGGCTTGCAGAGCAAGTACGGCACCTCGCGGGTGTTTGACGCACCGATCTCCGAAAGCGGCATCGTCGGTGTGGCCGTGGGCATGGGTGCCTATGGCCTGCGCCCGGTGGCCGAAATCCAGTTCGCCGACTACGTGTACCCGGCCACCGACCAGATCATCTCCGAAGCGGCGCGCCTGCGTTACCGCTCGGCCGGCCAGTTCACCGCACCGTTGACCATGCGCATGCCCTGCGGCGGCGGCATCTACGGCGGCCAGACCCACAGCCAGAGTATCGAAGCGGTGTTCACCCAGGTCTGCGGCCTGCGCACGGTGATGCCGTCCAACCCCTATGACGCCAAGGGCCTGCTGATCGCCTCCATCGAGAACGATGACCCGGTGATCTTCCTCGAGCCCAAGCGCCTGTACAACGGCCCGTTCGACGGCCACCACGACCGCCCGGTAACGCCATGGTCCAAGCATCCGCAAGCGCAGGTGCCGGACGGTTACTACACCGTGCCGCTGGATGTGGCCGCCATCGTGCGCCCAGGTTCGGCCGTCACCGTGCTGACCTACGGCACTACGGTGTATGTGTCGCAAGTGGCCGCCGAAGAAACCGGGATCGACGCGGAGGTCATCGACCTGCGCAGCCTGTGGCCGCTGGACCTGGAAACCATCGTCAAGTCGGTGAAAAAGACCGGCCGTTGCGTAGTGGTGCATGAAGCCACGCGTACCTGCGGTTTTGGTGCCGAGCTGGTGTCGTTGGTGCAAGAACACTGCTTCCACCACCTGGAAGCGCCGATCGAACGTGTGACCGGTTGGGACACCCCCTACCCGCACGCGCAAGAGTGGGCGTATTTCCCTGGCCCGTCCCGTGTGGGCGCGGCTTTGCAACGGGTCATGGAGGTCTGAATGGGCACGCACGTTATCAAGATGCCGGACATTGGCGAAGGCATCGCAGAGGTTGAGCTGTCGGTATGGCACGTCAAGGTCGGCGACATGGTCGTGGAAGACCAGGTGCTGGCGGATGTCATGACCGACAAGGCGATGGTGGATATTCCCTCGCCGGTCCACGGCAAGGTGATATCACTGGGCGGTGAGCCGGGTGAAGTCATGGCGGTGGGCAGCATCCTGATCAGCATTGAAGTCGAAGGCGCGGGCAATACCAAGGAGTCGGCATTGTCGGCGGTGGTTGAACAAGCCGCGCCGGCACCAAAAGCCGAAATCAAGGCGCCCGTGGTGGACAGTAAACCGGCCGCCAAGCCGGTGGTGGCTGCGGCCCAAGCCCCGGTGGCCCGCGACGCCGATGAGCGTCCGCTGGCCTCCCCCGCCGTGCGCAAGCATGCGCTGGATGCCGGGATCCAGTTACGCCTGGTCCAGGGCTCGGGCCCGGCCGGGCGCATCCTGCATGAAGACCTCGAGGCCTATCTGCAACAGGGCACCACGCGTGCCTCGGCGGGCGCCAACCCGTACGCCGAACGCAACGACGAAGAGCAGATTCCGGTGATCGGCATGCGCCGCAAGATCGCCCAGCGCATGCAGGATGCCACCCGCCGCGCTGCGCACTTCAGCTACGTCGAAGAGATCGACGTGACGGCACTTGACGACTTGCGCGTACACCTCAATGAAAAACACGGCGCCAGCCGCGGCAAGCTGACGTTGTTGCCATTCCTGGTGCGGGCGATGGTCGTGGCGTTGCGCGACTTCCCGCAGATCAATGCGCGTTACGACGACGAAGCCCAGGTCATCACCCGCCTCGGCGCGGTACATGTGGGCGTCGCTACCCAGAGCGATGTCGGGCTGATGGTGCCGGTGGTGCGTCACGCCGAGGCGCGCAGCCTGTGGGGCACCGCCGAGGAAATCACCCGCCTGGCCACTGCCGCGCGCAATGGCAAGGCCAGCCGTGACGAGTTGTCGGGCTCGACCATCACCCTGACCAGCCTCGGCGCGTTGGGCGGGATTGTCAGCACCCCGGTGCTGAACCTGCCAGAAGTGGCGATTGTCGGGGTCAACCGCATCGTCGAGCGGCCAATGGTGATCAAGGGGCAGATCGTGATCCGCAAGATGATGAACCTCTCCAGCTCCTTCGATCACCGGGTGGTCGATGGCATGGACGCGGCGCAATTCATCCAGGCCATCCGTGGCCTGCTCGAACAACCCGCCAGCCTGTTCCTGGAGTAAGGGCATGACTCAGACATTGCAAACCACGCTGCTGATTATCGGCGGCGGCCCTGGCGGTTATGTGGCAGCCATTCGCGCCGGCCAACTGGGCATCCCGACCATCCTGGTAGAAGGCCAGGCGTTGGGCGGCACCTGCCTGAACATCGGCTGCATTCCGTCCAAGGCGCTGATTCACGTGGCCGAACAGTTCCAGCAAACCGTGCACCTGAGCCAGGGTTCGGCCCTGGGCATCGACGTGGACGTGCCGACCCTGGACATCCGCAAGAGCGTCGAGTGGAAGGACGGCATCGTCGATCGCCTGACCACCGGGGTTGCCGCGCTGCTGAAAAAGCACAAGGTCCAGGTCATCCATGGCTGGGCCAAGATCGTCGACGGCAAGACCGTGGACGTAGGCGACCAACGCATCCAGTGCGAGCACCTGCTGCTGGCCACCGGCTCGAAAAGCGTCAACCTGCCGATGCTGCCGATTGGCGGGCCGATCATCTCCTCCACCGAAGCCCTGGCGCCGACCCGTGTGCCAAAACGCTTGATCGTGGTCGGTGGCGGTTATATCGGCCTGGAACTGGGGATTGCCTATCGCAAGCTCGGTGCCGAGGTCAGCGTGGTCGAAGCCCAGGACCGCATCCTGCCAGCGTACGACGCCGAACTGACACAACCGGTGGCCGAATCCCTCAAGCAATTGGGGGTCAAGCTGTACCTCAAGCACAGCGTCACCGGGTTTGAAGGTGGCAGCCTGCAAGTGCGCGATCCGCAGGGCGGCACCCTGGCCCTGGACACCGACCAGGTGCTGGTCGCCGTGGGTCGCAAACCCAACACCCAGGGCTGGAACCTGGAAGCCCTGGACCTGGCGATGAACGGTGCGGCGATCAAGATCGACAACCGCTGCCAGACCAGCATGCGCAACGTATGGGCCATCGGCGACCTGAGCGGCGAACCCATGCTCGCGCACCGGGCCATGGCCCAGGGCGAGATGGTGGCCGAGCTGATCAGCGGTAAATCCCGGGAATTCAACCCGGCGGCGATTCCGGCGGTGTGCTTTACCGACCCGGAGCTGGTGGTGGTCGGCAAGACCCCGGACGAAGCCAAGGCCGCGGGCCTGGACTGCATCGTCTCGAGCTTCCCTTTCGCGGCCAATGGCCGGGCCATGACCCTGGAGTCCAAAGCGGGCTTCGTAAGGGTGGTGGCACGCCGCGACAATCACCTGATTGTCGGCTGGCAGGCGGTGGGGGTTGGCGTGTCCGAGCTGTCCACGGCGTTTGGCCTGAGCCTGGAGATGGGCGCGCGCCTGGAAGATGTGGCGGGCACCATCCATGCCCACCCGACCCTGGGTGAAGCGGTGCAGGAAGCCGCCCTGCGGGCGCTGGGGCATGCGCTGCACCTGTAAAGTCAATGCGATCCAAATGTGGGAGCGGGCTTGCTCGCGAATGCGGTGTATCAGTCAACATATCCACCACTGACCCACCGTATTCGCGAGCAAGCCCGCTCCCACACAAGCCAAGAATGAAGTATTGTTGCGCCCATCCGGAAATAAACCGAAAGCCTGCCTTCGACCAGGCGGTTGCGAAGAGATAGAGGGTGTCATGAGTAACGAAAGCATCAATTGGGACAAATTGGGTTTTGACTACATCAAGACCGACAAGCGCTTCCTCCAGACCTGGAAAGACGGCGCCTGGCAAGAAGGCACCCTGACCGACGACAACGTGCTGCACATCAGCGAGGGCTCCACTGCCCTGCACTACGGCCAGCAATGCTTTGAAGGCCTGAAGGCCTATCGCTGCAAGGACGGCTCGATCAACCTGTTCCGCCCGGACCAGAACGCCGCCCGCATGCAACGCAGCTGCGCGCGCCTGCTGATGCCGCAAGTGCCGACCGAAGCCTTTATCGAAGCCTGTAAGGAAGTGGTCCGCGCCAACGAGCGTTTCATCCCGCCGTACGGCACCGGCGGCGCGCTGTACCTGCGCCCGTTCGTGATCGGCACCGGTGACAACATCGGCGTGCGTACCGCGCCCGAGTTCATCTTCTCGATCTTCTGCATCCCGGTCGGCGCCTACTTCAAGGGCGGCCTGACCCCACACAACTTCCTGATCTCCGGCTACGACCGCGCCGCGCCAAACGGCACCGGCGCCGCCAAGGTCGGTGGCAACTACGCGGCCAGCCTGATGCCCGGCTCCCTGGCGAAAAAAGCCAACTTCGCCGACTGCATCTACCTGGACCCGGCCACGCACTCGAAAATCGAGGAAGTCGGTTCGGCCAACTTCTTCGGGATCACCCACGACAACAAGTTCGTCACCCCGAACTCGCCGTCGGTACTGCCAGGCATCACCCGCCTGTCGCTGATCGAACTGGCCAAGACCCGCCTGGGCCTGGAAGTGGTCGAAGGCGACGTGCTGATCGACAAACTGGCAGACTTCAAGGAAGCCGGCGCCTGCGGTACGGCGGCAGTGATCACGCCTATCGGCGGGATCGAGTACAAAGACAAGCTGCACGTGTTCTACAGCGAAAAAGAAGTCGGCCCAGTCACCCAGAAGCTCTACAAAGAGCTGACCGGCGTGCAGTCCGGCGACGTTGAAGCTCCGACGGGCTGGATCGTCAAGGTCTAAGCCGAGCGCAGAACAAAATGTGGGAGCGGGCTTGCTCGCGAATGCGGTGGGTCAGTCACTGATGACGTTGACTGATCCACCGCATTCGCGAGCAAGCCCGCTCCCACATTTGCTTACGGGTGGTTTCAGGATTTGGGCAGGTTCTGCGCAATCTTCTTGCCCATGCTGATCCTCGGTTCCACGCCATACCCCAGCGCCTCGTAGAACCCCACCACCTTCTCATTGCCCGGATTGACCTGCAGGTTGATCTTCAGGCAACCCAAGGCAATCAATGCCTGTTCCCCATGGCGCACCAACGACGCGCCCAGGCCCTGCCGGCGATAGTCGGGATGCACGGCCACCGAATACAACCAGCCACGATGCCCGTCGTAACCTGCCATCAAGGTGCCGATCACAGCCTTGCCGTGGGTGGCGACAAAAAACAGCCCATCAGCCACCGCCAGCTTTTTATCAATCGCCAACTCCGGCCGGTTATGGGCGGTGTCGTAGCCAAACGCCGCCTGCCATAACGCCGCGACCTGGGCACGATGCAGGCGATCGCGGTAAACCCCGATGGGGTGGCGCGACGACAATGCCTTCTCCATCACCAGGGTGCGCTCGTTGCCGTGGTACACATCCCGTACGGTGTGGAACCCCAGCTTGGTATAGAACGGCTCGGCGGTCAGCGACGACGGTACGCTCAATACCGTGACCCCCGCTTCACGGGCCCGCTGTTCGATATCGACCATCAGTTGGCGGCCGATACCCTGTCCTTGCAGCGCCGGGTTGACGAACACCGAACGCACGACATTGGCGTCCAGGGCGGCCGTGGCGACGATCAGTTGCTCGCGGATTGCCACCAGCACGGTGCGGCGGGCAAGCAAGTGCAGCACCGCCTGCGGTGTGAAGTTGCTCGCCACCCGGGCAATCACGTCCGCCGGGTAGTCGCCGGCGTTACTACTGTGCAGGGCGGCAAGGATGACCTGGCTGATGCCTTCGGCATCCGAGGCTTGAGCAAGGCGAACGGCGGTAGACATGACTCCTCCTGACGGACAGCGTTATAACGGCACCCACGATAACAATGTGGGAGCGGGCTTGCTCGCGAATGCGGTGGATCAGTCAACATATCCACCACTGACCCACCGTATTCGCGAGCAAGCCCGCTCCCACATTTTGAGCGGCGCTCGACGCTACAGCCGATTCCGCTGCCATACCCCTCTTTTCAGCTTTCCCGGCTGGGCCGCTCCCTGTTTCAGCCGGGATTCTGCCGCCAGAGCGCACAAAATAGCCTCCATGCCCAACCCCCATGGACCCGTGCCCCCCATGCAAACCACCAATACTGTCCTGATGATCCGCCCGGCGCACTTTGCCTTTAACCCGGACACCGCGATCAACAACCGTTTCCAGCGCGCGCCATTAGATCCAGTCGCCGCACAGCACAAAGCGCTGGAGGAGTTCGACGGTTACGTCGACACCCTGCGCGAGCATGGCGTGGAAGTGTTGGTGGTACAGGACACGCCCGCGCCCCATACCCCGGATTCGATCTTCCCCAATAACTGGTGGAGCAGCCATGCCGACGGCAGCCTGGTGCTGTACCCGATGGAAGGCCAGAACCGCCGTCTGGAGCGCAACAAAGGCGTGTTGCAAGTGCTGGAGCAACGCTTCGCGATCAAACACACCATCGATTTCAGCCACCTGGAACAACAGAACATGTTCCTCGAAGGCACCGGCAGCATGGTCCTCGACCGCCAGCATCGCATCAGCTACGCCTGTCACTCCGGGCGCACCCACCGCGATGCCCTGCGCCAGTTCGCCGAGCGCCTGGACTATCAGGTCTGCGCCTTCCATGCCGTCGACCGCCATCACGCACCGATCTACCACAGCAACGTGATGATGAGCGTGGGCCGCGACCTATCCGTGGTGTGCCTGGACGCGCTGCCTGAGGCCCACGAACGCCAGGGCCTGGAACGTTCCCTGCGCGACACCGGCAAAGACATCCTGGCCCTGGACTTCGACCAGTTGGAAGCCTTCGCCGGCAACATGCTGGAGGTCCACGACCGCGACGGCCAGCCGCTGCTGGTGATGTCCGCCAGCGCCTGGCGCTCGCTCAAGCCTGCGCAGCGCCAGCATGTGGAGCGCCACACCCACCCGGTGGTGGTGAATATCGACAATATCGAACGCATCGGCGGCGGCAGTGCCCGCTGCATGTTGGCCGAAGTGCATCTTCCGGCCCGCGCCTCATTCCAATAAGGAGTTTTTCCATGACCCGTTATATCGACGTCAACGACCTCAGCTACCTGGTATCGCAAAAAGGCCTGCAAACCTGCATCACCGAGATGGCCGAGTACATCCGCGCCGACTACCTGCGCTGGAACGACTTTGAAAAATGCGCACGCCTGGCCAACCACTCGCCCGAGGGCGTGATCGAGCTGATGCCGGTCTCGGATGCTTCGTTGTATGCCTTCAAATACGTCAACGGCCACCCGAAAAACACCCAGAGCGGCATGCTCACCGTCATGGCGTTCGGTGCCCTGGGGGATGTGGACACCGGCAAGCCGGTACTGCTCAGCGAGATGACCCTGACCACCGCGATCCGCACCGCCGCGACTTCGGCCCTGGTCGCCCGCTACCTGGCCCGCGACAACAGCCGCAGCATGGCGCTGATCGGCAACGGTTCGCAAAGTGAATTCCAGGCCGTGGCGTTCCATGCGTTGCTGGGCATCAACGAAGTCCGCCTGTTCGATATCGATACCAAGGCCATGCACAAGCTGGCGAACAACCTCAAGGCCTTCCCGGCGATCAAAGTAATCCTGGCCGCGAGCGTTGCCGAAGCGGTCAAAGGCGCCGATATCGTCACCACCGTCACCGCCGACAAAGCCTACGCCACCATCCTTACCGCCGAGATGATCGAGCCCGGCATGCACCTCAATGCCGTCGGCGGCGACTGCCCTGGCAAGACTGAACTGGACCGCCGTATCGTCGAGCGCGCCCGGGTAATCGTCGAGTACGAACCACAAAGCCGTATCGAAGGTGAAATCCAGCATATGCCCGAGGATTCGCCGGTCACCGAGCTGTGGCAAGTGATCAACGGCCAGAAGCCGGGCCGGGAAAACCCACGCCAGGTCACCCTGTTCGACTCCGTGGGTTTTGCCCTCGAAGACTACTCGGCCCTGCGTTATGTGCTGGATGTGGCCAAGGCCCTGGACGTGGGCAGCGAGCTGGAGCTGGTACCGGACCTGGCCGACCCCAAGGACCTGTTCGCCCGCCTGGCCCAACAACCGGCCGCACAGCACAAAAAGCGCGCCTGAAACCGCTCTGGCCTGCTGCTTTGCGCGAGCAGCGGGCCGTAAATTCTGGTTTTAAAAGCCGATATACAGGGTATTGCAGCCGATTCTGCTGCAACTCACGTTTTAACAGCGTATTCCGCGTGCCAAGGCCTAGGTAAACGACACAAAAAACGCACCATCATGAAGCATTCTGAGCGCGACCAAAGAGTCAGCAAATGAATGCATGCCGCACCCTTTCTACTGCCCTGACATCAATTACAAAATATAGGGAAAACACCATGACTCCGCTCCGATCACTCGTCGCCGCGCTGCTCCTGCCTTTGTGCGCCACCGCCGTACAGGCCCAGGAATGGAAAGAAATCCGTTTCGGCGTGTTCCCCGAGTACCCACCCTTTGAGTCCGTGGCCGCCGATGGCAGCCTGCAAGGTTTCGACATTGAGTTGGGCAACGCCATTTGCGCCAAGCTTGAAGTCAAATGCACCTGGGTTCACAACGAGTTCGACGGCATGATCCCGGCGCTACGTGCGCGCAAGTTCGACGCCATTATGTCCTCCATGGCCGTGACGCCGGCCCGGCAAAAACAGATCGACTTCAGCGACCGCCTGTTCCTCAGCCCCACCTCGGTGATCACCCGCAAGGGCGCCGGCTTCGGCGACACCCCGGAATCGCTCAAGGGCAAACAGGTCGGTGTGCTCCAGGGCTCGCTGCAGGAAGCCTATGCCCGCGCGCACCTGGCCAAGCTCGGCGCCCAGGTCAAGGCGTATCAGTCCCAGGACCAGAACTACGCCGACCTGCAAAACGGCCGCCTCGACGCGACGCTGACCGATAAGCTCGAAGCCCAACTCAACTTCCTGTCCAAGCCTGAAGGCGCCGACTACCAGTCCGGCCCGGCCTTCAAGGACCCGACCTTGCCCCTGGACATTGCCATGGGCCTGCGCAAGAACGACCAGGAGTTGCTGGCGCTGATCAACAAGGGTATTGCGGCCATCCAGGCCGATGGCACCTACGCGCTGATCCAGAAGAAGTACTTCGGTGACGAAGACATCTACCACGAATAACGTCAGCAGATAGCCTCTCCCCCTGTAGGAGCGAGCTTGCTCGCGAAAAACCTCAACGATAACGCGTAAAGCCAGATTGAACGCGGTGCTCTTGAGTTCTTCGCGAGCAAGCTCGCTCCTACAAAAGGGAAACCGTGCCCATCGAGATCTCCCCCCATGAATGAACTCCTCAACCTGCAAGGCTTCGGCCCGCTGTTGGCCCAGGGTGCCTGGATGACCATCAAGCTGGCGTTCCTCGCGCTGGTCCTGAGCCTGACCCTGGGCCTGGTCGCCGCCGGTGCCAAGCTGTCCAGCCATAAGCTGTTGCGCATCCCGGCCACGCTCTACACCACTTTGATCCGCAGTGTGCCGGACCTGGTGCTGATCCTACTGATCTTCTACAGCCTGCAACTGTGGCTCAACGACCTGACCGAGATGCTCGGCTGGAATTACTTCGAAATCGATCCATTCACCGCTGGCGTGATCACCCTGGGCTTTATCTACGGCGCGTATTTCACCGAAAACTTTCGCGGCGCGATGCTCAGTGTGCCCGTGGGCCAACTGGAAGCGGCGACCGCCTACGGCTTGAGTCGCTGGCAGCGCTTTGTGTTGGTGATGTTCCCGCAGTTGATGCGCTTTGCACTGCCGGGGTTGGGCAATAATTGGCTGGTGCTGCTCAAGTCCACGGCGCTGGTGTCGATCATCGGCCTGGCGGACCTGGTCAAGGCCGCGCAGAACGCCGGCAAGACCACCAACGACCCGCTGTACTTCCTGATCCTCGCGGGCCTGGTGTACCTGTTGATCACCACCCTCTCCAACCGCATCTTCAAACGCCTGGAACGGCGCTACAACGTCGGCATCAAGGGGGTCGCACGATGATTGAACTGATCCAGCAATATGGCCTGGCGTACCTGTGGACCGATGGCTCGGGCTTTTCCGGAGTGGCCATGACCTTGTGGCTGTTTATCGTGTCGGTGATCCTCGGGTTTGTCCTGTCGATCCCGCTGGCAATTGCCCGCGTCAGCGAGCACTTCTGGCTACGCTGGCCGGTGGAGGTGTACACCTACCTGTTTCGTGGCACGCCGCTGTATATCCAGTTGCTGATTTGCTACACCGGCCTGTACAGCCTGCAAGTGGTGCAAGACACCGCCCTGCTCAATCAGTTTTTCCGCGATGCGTTGAACTGCACCCTGCTGGCCTTTGTGCTCAACACCTGTGCCTACACCGTGGAAATCTTCGCCGGGGCCATTCGCAATATTCCCCACGGGGAGATTGAAGCAGCGCGGGCCTATGGCTTGCACGGCTGGCGGATGAACCTGTTCGTGGTGATCCCCGCCGCGCTGCGCCGCGCGTTGCCGGCCTACAGCAACGAAATGATCCTGATGCTGCACGCCACGTCCCTGGCGTTTACCGCAACCATCGCCGACATCCTCAAGGTGGCCCGCGACGCCAACGCCGAAACGTTCCTTACGTTCCAGGCCTTCGGCATTGCCGCGCTGCTGTACATGCTGCTGTCCTTTGCACTGGTGGGCCTGTTCCGACTGGCCGAACGACGCTGGATGCGCTTTCTTGTCCCGACCCGAGGCTAACCCATGAACCAGTCCGCACAGGCCCTGGCTGCCCATCCTGCTGATCTTGCCACCTCCCGCCCGACTGCTGTTGCTGCCAGTGCCAGCGTCAAGCTCAAGGTCGAAGACCTGCACAAAAGCTACGGCGAGCATGAAGTGCTCAAGGGCGTTTCCCTTAACGCCAGCAAGGGCGATGTGATCAGCCTGATCGGCGCCAGCGGCTCCGGCAAGAGCACCATGCTGCGCTGCATCAACTTCCTCGAACAACCCGACGCTGGGGTGATCACCCTGGACGGCATCAGCATTGAAATGCGCCCGGGCCGCGCCGGCGTGCAGGCGCCGCACCAGGCGCAACTGCAGAACCTGCGCACGCGCCTGGCCATGGTGTTCCAGCACTTCAACCTGTGGAGCCATATGACGGTGCTGGAGAACATCTGCATGGCACCGCGCCGGGTGTTGGGCGTGAGCGCCGCCGAAGCGGAAAAACGCGCGCGGATGTACCTGGATAAAGTTGGCCTGCCAAGCCGGGTCGCCGATCAATACCCGGCGTTTCTCTCCGGTGGCCAGCAACAACGGGTGGCCATCGCCCGGGCCCTGGCCATGGAGCCAGAGATTATCCTGTTCGATGAACCGACCTCGGCACTGGATCCGGAGCTTGTAGGAGAAGTCCTCAAAGTCATACAGACGTTGGCCGAGGAAGGTCGTACCATGCTCATGGTCACCCACGAAATGGGCTTTGCCCGGCAAGTGTCCAGCCAGGTGTTGTTCCTGCACCAGGGCCGTGTCGAAGAACAAGGCAGCGCCGAGATCCTCGACCATCCCAACAGCGAACGCCTGCAGCAATTTCTCTCCAACCGCTTGAAGTGAATACAGAATCGACCATGGATACCAAGGCCAACGGACCCCATTCCTCCCCTGCGCTGGATCGCATTGATGAAGCCATCATCGATGTATTGCGCCATCAGGGGCGCATCACCTACGAGAAGCTGTCTTCGCTGGTGCACCTGACCCCCAGGCCCTGCCTGGAACGGGTGCGCAAGCTGGAGCGGCGCGGGGTGATACGCGGCTATGGCGCGATCATCGATGTGCAGATGGTCTCGCCGGGGTTGTCGTTGCTGGTGCTGGTGGCCCTGTCCAACCAGAGCGGGCGCTCGGCGCAAAAGGCCTTCGAAGCCTGCGTCAAGGCTTGCCCGCAGGTGTTCGAATGCCAACTGATCAGCGGCCCCTTCGACTACAGCCTGCGCATGCGCTGCCGGGACATGGAGCACTACCGCGTGCTGACGGAAACCTGGTTGAACAATGACGAGCTGCACATCGACAAACTGGTGGCCCATCCGGAGTTGGCGGTGGTGAAAAACACTGCGACTGAGTTGGCCTGAAACGCACTGCCAGATACACAGAAGATCAAATGTGGGAGATTCTATGTTGCAGGTAAACCCTGCAACCTTAAGTTCGGCTGGTATTCGCTCTGGTTTTTCATCAGCGCGAATGCCACTCGGCAGAGCTTGCGGGCGAGGATCACCAGGGCTTGGGTCTTTGCCAGTCCCCGGGCTAGGTAGGACTCGTAGTACGGTTTCCAGGTCGCAGATCGGCTAGCGGCCATCGCTGCGTTGTGAGCAAGGCGCCGCAACTCTGAATCGCCCTTTTTACTCAAGTGCCGAGGGCCGGCCTTTTTTCCGGAATCTTTTGGTCTCAGATCCATCCCCAAGAAAGCGATGAATGCATCGCCATTGGCGAACTGACCGCGCATGAAGGCTGTCGCTAGACCAGTAGCCGTAAGATCACCCACTCCCTCAATGGCTTTGCAGCGCTTGATATTTTCGGTGATGCCCGCCTCTTTACTGACCTTGTGCAGCAACTTCTGAATGACCTGCTCAGCTTGTTTGAAGGACTTTAACTGCTGGGCCAACTCGTCTTTCAAAAGCGGTTCGCCTGACCAGCTCAGTGTAAGGCTTACACGCAAGTTGATAAGCTCTGCACGTCGGTGCAGCAAGCTTTTCAATAACTTGTAAGCCTGCGGAGGTGGACTCCAGAGCCGTAGCCGTTTCTGCTCGCTGCTCAGGTAGCGCGCTAATAAACGTGCATCACAAGGGTCGGTTTTTCGCCCGCTGGCCAATGCTTTCGCGGTAATGGCTCAACCGATAAGCGTCTACAACGTAAACCCGATGTCCTATTTCATGGGCGAGTTCAGCTGTGTCCAAGTGGTAAGTGCTGGTGGCTTCCAGGGCAATTGAGCTGTTGGCAGGTAATGTGTTGAGCCAGCGACCAAGAGCATCGCGGTCGTTGGCAATGGCTTGAGTGGCGTTGAGGTCTTCGCGGTAGGCAACGATTTCGGCCTTGGCCACATCGATACCCACAACCGTTGGTGAAGTAAGGATTGTCATAACTAATCCTCGGAGCTAGGGTTTAAGGGCTTGTCGGGGTCTATCCCAGCGCTGGCTTGCCTCTATTGTCGGTTTTCCCGATGAATTCCTTATCGGCGCTTAGGGTAGAAAGGGCGGGACGAGAAGTCTCCCACGGTCCGTACTGGCTAGAGTCGGAATCGGGCTTTTAGTCGCCGCCCACCCCTTCAAGTCTAAACATACAAGCGGGCTTGCTCGCGAATGCGGTGGGTCAGTGATGGATAGGTTGACTGATACGCCGCATTCGCGAGCAAGCCCGCTCCCACATTTAACCGTGCCCGCTTGATATTCTCTTACCTCGCCGAGCCGCTACGAGGCTCGCCTGCCCATCCCGCTGCTTCCCCGTCCGCGCCTCGCTGATCAACCCCGGTATCAACTTGCCCTCCGGCAGATTCTTCCAGAACCGGCTCGGCAGGTGCCCTTCCATGACCTTGGGATTCAACCGCGCCGGGTTGAAGATATGGCTGTAATAGGTCAGCCACATGGCACTGTGGGGATCCTCAACATTCTGCGCCAACTGCTGCCATTGCTCCGGGCACTGGCGTTGATGGATCAACTGCTCACCGTCGTAATACACCCCATCCAGGGGCGTGGCGATCATCCAGCGATGGCGGCCCATGCGCCCGACAAAGTGCTGGCTGGCACTGTGCAGAATATCGTGGGCCGGCTCGTGCCACGCCACGTACTCCGGCATCTGCGGGCCCGCCGCTGCCGGCAGGGCGATAAAACGCACAAACGCGTGCAGATGATGGACTTCGCGCCGTACCTGCTTGATCCGTCGCTGCAGTTCGCTGCCCAATTGATCCCCCGCCATCATTGCCGTGCGATCACCATGGCTGACACGCCACAGCACTTCATACAGCAGGCTCCAGCGTTGCTCGCCGTGGTAACAGGCGGCACTTTCCAGCAGCTCCAGCAGGGCCTTGGGAATACGCGCCTGGAACGGACCATTGTGCGCGGGGTAATGCTCATCGGTGGCGAACAGGTCCGCCACTTCCACTTCGCCCCAACTGACATGGCTGGGGTCGATCTGATGACTGAGCAACCAACGCGCCTGCTCGCGCCAGGTACTGAACAGGTTGTCGCATTCCAGGCTGATCATCCCCACAACCCCATCTGTTGCGGTTGCGGTCGGTCGCGCAGTTGCTCGCGCAGCAGGACGCTGGTGCTTTCCGCCTGCTGGGGATGGTAGTCGCTGGTGATGAAAAATGGCTTGGCCTTGGTCAACACGCAGCGCATGCGCGCCAGGTCTTCAAAGCGGATCTTGCGTTGCCGGCGCAGCTCCACCAGGCGCTCGGTGGTGCGCAGGCCAATCCCCGGGATCCGTGCGATCAATGTCGCCTCGGCACGGTTCAGGTCCAGCGGGAACACCTCACGATGCTCCAGGGCCCAGGCCAGTTTTGGATCGATATCCAGTGCCAGATCCCCCGGCCCCGCGAACAGTTCATTGGCGCGAAAGCCATAACTGCGCAGCAGGAAATCGGCCTGGTACAAACGGTGCTCGCGCATCAATGGCGGCGCCGCCAGGGGCACGCTTTTCGGGCTATTGGGGATCGGGCTGAACGCCGAGTAATAGACCCGGCGCAACTTAAAGTTGCCATACAACGCTTCGGCACCGTGCAGGATAGTGCTGTCATCCGTGTCGTCGGCACCGACAATCATCTGCGTGCTCTGCCCCGCCGGGGCAAAACGCGGTGCACGGGGTTCGTTGAGCACGGTTTGCTCGCCGGTAAAAATCGTCTGCATCGCCTGCTTGATCGAGCCGATCTGTTTCTCTGGCGCGAGGATCTGCAGGCTCTTATCGGTGGGCAACTCAATGTTCACACTCAAGCGATCGGCATAACGCCCGGCCTCGGCGATCAATGCGGGGTCGGCTTCGGGAATGGTCTTGAGGTGGATGTAACCGCGAAAGTCATGCTCCTCGCGCAACAGCTTGGCGACCCGTACCAGTTGCTCCATGGTGTAGTCCGCCGAACGGATGATCCCCGAGCTGAGAAACAAGCCACTGACGCAATTGCGCCGGTAAAAATCCAGGGTCAGGCTCACCACCTCCTCCGGGTTGAACCGCGCACGGGGCACATCGCTGGAGCGGCGGTTGACGCAGTATTGGCAGTCGTAGAGGCAGAAATTGGTCAGCAACACCTTGAGCAACGACACACAGCGCCCATCGGGCGTGTAGCTGTGGCAAATCCCCATGCCGTCGCTCGACCCCAGCCCGGCCTTGCCCTCGGAGCTGCGCTTGGGCGCCCCGCTGCTGGCGCAGGACGCGTCGTACTTGGCCGCATCGGCAAGGATGCTGAGTTTTTCGATCAACTGCATGGCGAGCTACCGGATACTGTATTTTTGTACAGTATCAGCAGCATTGCCTGCTATTCAAGAAGATACAGGCCAACGGTCAAACAAATAATTGTGGGAGCTTGCCAGTCAGGCCCTCATCCGCCTGGCGACATTTTTTTTAAATATATCGAGGACAGTTGACCGACCCTGCCCCTTCAATCGTCGCGTGTCAGCACTTCCAACAGTTCAATCTCGAAATGCAGAGGGCTATGGGGCTTTATATGCGCGCCCATCGTCCGCTCGCCATAGGCCAGATGCGCCGGCACATACAGCTTGCGCACCCCACCGACCTGCATCCCCATCAAGCCCTGGTCCCACCCCTTGATCACCCGCCCGGTGCCAATCACACACTGGAACGGCTTGCCCCTCTCCCAGGACGAATCAAACACCGTGCCGTCTTCCAGCGTGCCGGTGTACTGGGTGGTAATGAGCGCACCCTTGACCACGGTTTTGCCGTCGCCTTGGCGAATGTCGGTGATTTGCAGTTCTTCGTTGCTCATGGGGGCCTCATAAGGTTCACACTGGCCGGCTTTTTTCCCAGAATCCAGGGTCTTTGGCAAGTGCCCTCTAAAGGATCCGGACTACGCCACAGCCAGAAGCACCTGACTTAACCCCGTACGTTTTTTCCCCTCTTATAAAAAACCAACCACCCCGGTTGCATAACAATAAGAGGTCACCCCCCAATGAGCGAACCAACAAGCCCTGTCCGCGTCGCTGTCGTGCAGTTCGATCCCCAGGTCGGCCTGGATAACCGTGAAAGCAATCTGTGTCGCAGCCTGGCGTTGGCCGCCGAGGCGGTCAACGGAGGGGCTAACCTGATCGTACTGCCCGAGTTGTCGAACTGCGGCTACTTCTTCAACAGCCGCCAGGATGCATTCGAGCATGCCGAGGTCATTCCCGGTGGGACCAGTGTGCAAGCCTGGATGACGTTTGCCGCCACGCACCAGGTGTATCTGGTGGCGGGCCTGAATGAGATCGATGGCCGGCAGTTGTTCAATACCGCCGTATTGCTGGGGCCGGATGGGTTGATCGGTAAATACCGCAAGGCCCATTTATGGAACCTGGAAAAGCTCTGGTTCACCCCGGGCAACCTCGGTTTTCCGGTGTTTGAAACGCCTATCGGGCGCATTGGCCTGTTGATCTGCTGGGACATCTGGTTCCCGGAAGTACCACGTATCCTCAGCCAGCAAGGCGCCGATATTATTTGCAGCCTCAACAACTGGGTATGGACGCCGCCGCCGCTGTTCGACGAGGCCGGCAAATGCATGGCGTCATACCTGACCATGACCGCCGCCCACGTCAATAACGTGTTTATCGCCGCCGCCAGCCGTATCGGTGAGGAGCGCGATGCGCGTTACCTGGGGTGTTCGCTGATCGCCGGGACCAATGGCTGGCCTATCGGCAAAGTGGCGTCGGCCAACGGCCAGGAAATCCTGTTCGCCGATATCGACCTGACCAGCGCCCGCAGTGCGCCGATCTGGAACAGTCTCAACGACTTGCATCGTGACCGACGCAACGATCTTTACGATCAGATGCTCGGCTATTCCCAGCATCCCGCCCTGCCGCGCTGAAGGGAGGGCAGGTCATGGAAAATCTACTCATCAAGCCCGGGACCGAACGTTCGCGGGTCGATAAGACGATCATCGCATTGGGACTCATCAGCGCGTTGTTGATCCTCTGGACGGCACTCACCCATCAAGACACCTGGCCGAGTTACGGCGATATGGTGGCAAGTTTTCCCGAGCCCATCGCCTGGCTGCGCTGGGTATTGGGGGACATCAGCGAGGTGGCCTTCTACAAGCATGAACTGGCCTCCCTCGGGTTGCTGGCGGGCGCGTACCTCGCCTGGTGGGCCAGCCGCAGCGGCAAGCGCTGGCAAGGCTTTGCGATTTGCTACGGCAGTGGGCTGTGGCCGTGGTTGGTGACCAGTTCCCTGCTGGGTCTGCTGCTGAGCAACCTGTTATGGGGGTGGACGGTCACTGCTGACACCTGGCAGCCCACCTTCGCCGCGTTTGTTTCACTGCCCGCGGCGATGGTGCTGATGTTCGGTGGCGGTTGGAAGGTCACCCTCAACGGTGCGTTGTTGGGTGCGCTGCTGGTCACGCCGATGTGCTTGCTGATCGTCAATTTTGTCTGCGTACCGCTGGGCTTGCCGGCGGTGATTGGTAACGTGCTGGGTATGGCGGCGGGCAGCGTGATTGCCTTTGTCGTCTGTCGGCGCGTACCGATTCTGGTGCGTTCCGACTCTATCGCCCCAGACAAACCGCTACCGCCCAAAGCGCCGTCCTATGGCCTGGGCTGGAGCTTGCGACGGGTCTTGGCCGACTTTTCCGAAGCGCCGTTCTTCGGCAATGAGTGGGCCAGCCTTGGCCTGCTGGCGGGAGTCCTGCTGGCGTATGCCTTGAATCCCGTGAGCGCTGCGTATGGCTCGGGGCTGGTGCTGCAACTGATCGGTGCCCAGGCGCTGACATCCGCGCTGGGTGTACTGATCTGGCGCAGCCAGTGGATCAAGCGCGGTTGGTATCCCACCTATGTGCCGTTGGTGTCGGTCGTGCCGGCGGCGGTGTTGACCCATGGCGGGAGCTGGATGGTGGTCGGTTCGAGCGCGTTGCTTGGCGCATTGATTGCGCCTCCACTGGCCTGTGCCATTGCGGGCCGGCTGCCGGCACACTTTCATCCGTACATCGGCAATGTGCTATCGATGGCGCTGAGTACCTTGTTGATCGTGCCCCTGGTTGGAAGGTTGGTCGCGTAAACGAGCGGGTAAGGCTCACGGGCCCTACCCACTCCAGCCATCACAACCACCGCCAAAACCGCCCCCAGAACCCCCGTTCCAGGTCCGCCTTGCACCCCGCATACTGGCGCGCATACAGATCGGAACGGGCCTTGACCTTGCCGGCTACCGGCAACAGCCAGGCCTTGCTGGCATAGGTGCGGTTGCGGTAGCCGCCCCAGCCTTCGTGGTAGTTCAGGTACTGGCCGTAGGCGTCGTATTTGTACACGCCGTTGATGGTGGCGGTCTTGTCCATGTACCAGCCGACAAAGTCGATGGCATCGTCGAAGTCCTGGCGGCTGGCCCAGTTGCGGCCGGTGCTTTTCTGGTAGTCGCCCCACACTTCATCCTTGGCCTGGGCATAGCCGGCGGCGGTGCTGACGCGGCCCCAGGGGATGATCCACAACAGGTACTTGCGTGGGGTCTTGGCGTTCTGCCGGAAGCCCGATTCCTGGTACATGATGGCGAACGGTATCTGGATCGGCACGCCCCAGCGTTTCTGGGTGACTTTGGCCGCGTCGTACCAGTCGTCCTTCTCGCGGAAGATGGCGCAGAGGTCATCGGGGGAGCGCGGCGGTGAGGTACCGCACGCCGCCAATAAGGTGGTGAGCAGCAGGAGGGCTGTGGTTTTTACCGGGGTCAAAAGCATACCTTTGCGTGAGCGCGAAAAAAGCCGACAGTTTACGCGCTCACGCAAGGTGTTGGGGTCATGACATCAAATGGCCTTGATCAAGCCAAGGGCACTTTGCGGGTCGTGATGGCCAGGCGACCGATGCCAAAGCTCAATGCCGCGCCCAGTACCAGCATCAACAAGGTGCTCCACGCCGCGCGGGACAGTTGCTTGGCTGCCACTTCGCCAGCTTCGCGGGCCTGTTGTTCTGCTTGGGCCTTCAGCTCTTCGACTTTCTGCACGGCCTGCTGATACGCCTGGGCATAGTTCTCGACAATCTGGCTGGCCTCGGCCTGGCTCTTGCCGGTTCGGGCTGCGACGATGTTGACCAGCGCCTCTTTGTCTGCCGCGTTCAACGCCGGCTCACCGGAGGCTTTGACACGTTCGAACCACTGCTTGAGTTCAGCCGCCGCCTGGGCTGGATGGGTGGCTGCATCAGTGGCTGCTTGCTGGCCGTCTGCCGCTGCCTGGTCGGCTTTTTGCTCGACATTGGCCGGATCCAGTTCTGCCTTGCCGCTTTGCTTGAGCAAGGTGTCGAGCTCGCCCTGCAGGCTGTCCCAATCCAGGCTGATGCCCTTCTCGTTCAACTGCTGCTTGACGCTGTCGCTGACGCCCGGGGCCACCGCAGCAACCGCGCTGCCGGCTGCCGACAGGCCTTTGCCCACTACGTTGCCTGCGGCGCCCACCACGCTGGTGGCCAATGCCGCCAGCAGCCAGGTGGTGAGCAAGGTGGTGATGGTCCAGCTCAGGACACCATGCAGGCCTCCACGATCAGGAGCTGTACGGCCGGCGACAAAGGCGCCTACGCCAATCGCCAGCAAGGTGGAGACAAACAGCCAGATCCCGGCGCCGGTGCCAAAACCGCTCAGCGGGTTGCCGGCCGCCATTGGGTCGACCGCACTGGCGCCGATGGCAGTGCCCAGTACGCTCAGCACCAAGTAAGTCACCAGGGCAATTGCGCTACCGGCCAGTACCGAACCCCAGGACACGCGAAACGGCGAACGGTTGGTTTCATAAAGAGTGGTCATAATCGTTCCTTGGACAAATGAGTAGGCCTTCAGTGTGCCCAGGCCGACAGCGACGGTCTCGGCACAATTGCACTAGGACAACTGGTGCATTCGCACCCCGCCAGGGTGACTGGCTCTGCACTATGCTCAGGCTCTGTTGTCGTACTCCCTATGTGCCAGACATGCCCTGTTCTGGATGCCGCGCTCTTCCAGGGCACGCGCGTTGTGTTGGGGATCTTCGCGAGCAAGCTCGCTCCTACAGAAGACACAGTTGCCCTTATCTACCCATTTTGGAGAAAGCATGAGCCAGGCCGTCCTCGCCCAAGAAACCAATCGCCGCCAATTGCAGCAGATCATTTCCGGCCTGTCCGATGGGGTGATTCTCGCCGAGGTCGACCAGAGTATTCTGTGGGCCAACGATGCGGCGCTGACCATGCATGGCCTGGACGATATTGCCGGGCTCGGCGCCAACACTGCCGAATACGCCGAGCGCTTTGCCCTGCGCTATCGCAACAATCACCCGCTGGCCTTGGAGGCTTACCCGCTGAGCCGGGTGGCCAACGGCGAAGAATTCAGTGACGTGGTGATCGAAGTCACGCCCACCGCCGACACCGACCGCACCTGGGTCCATCGCCTGCGCAGCCTGGTGCTCACCGACAGCGCCGGCAAGCCGGAATTGCTGGTGCTGATCTTGAGCGATGCCACCGAATGGGCCAGCGCCGAGCAGCGCTTTGAAAAGACCTTCAACGCCAACCCGGCGCCGGCAGTGATCTGCCGCTTGAGTGATTTGCGCTATATCAAAGTCAACCAGGGCTTCCTCGAAATGACCGGCTACAACCGCGACCAGGTGATCGGCCGTTCGGTGTACGAACTGGACGTACTGGAGCAGGCCGAGCGCAAGGAGTTGGCGATCCAGCGCCTGGGCGAAGGCGCGACCATCCCGCAGATGCAAGCCGAGCTGAAGCTGCCCGAAGGCGGCAGCAAGCTGGTGATTGTCGCCGGCCAACCGCTGGATATGAACGATGAGGAATGCATGCTGTTTTCCTTCACCGACCTGGAACCCCGGCGCAAGGCCGAAACCGCCCTGCGCCAAAGCGAGGAGCGGTTTGCCAAGTCCTTCCGCCTGACACCGGTGCCGACCCTGGTGTGCGACGCGGGCAATCAGCAGGTGGTGGACGGCAACGATGCGTTCATGACCATCACTGGCTACACCAGCGAAGAGTTGATCGGCAAATCCATCAGCGATATCAACTTTATCGACAGCAGCGAGGCCTGCGCGCAGTTGTTCGCCACCCTGGAAAAAGCCGGCAGCCTCGACGGCCAGGACCTGAAGATCCGCAAGAAAGGCCATGAGGTGATTGACTGCGTGGTGTCGGCCGACACCGTGACCATCCAGGACACCGCCTGTTACCTGCTGGTGATGATGAACATCACCGAGCGCAAACGCTCGGAACTGGAGTTGGTGTCGGCCATCGAGGAAGTGATGAAGGATGCGTCCTGGTTCAGCCAGACCCTGATCGAAAAACTGGCCAACGCCAAGAACGTCAACAGCTCCAACCAGCCGACCATCGCCTTCACAGACCTGACCGCCCGTGAGCGGGATGTACTGGGGTTGATCTGTGAAGGCCTGGCCGACAAGGAAATCGCCTCGCGCCTGAAGTTGGCGCTCAATACCGTGCGCAATCACGTGGCCACGGTCTACTCCAAACTCAATGTGCACAGCCGTAGCGCCGCAATTGTATGGGCGCGGGAACGGGGGTTGTTCGCCGGGGAGCGGCGGGTCAAAAAACCATGACTCCAGTGCAAATGCACTAGCACTACCAGTGCAAATTCGCCTTATTGCAGGGCGATGGGCTGCTTAACCTTGAAGGGTAGGCACAGGGTCTGACGCCCTGTGTCCTGGCGATTTTTTGCCCTTGAAGGAGGCAACATGAAAAGTGAACAAGTCAAAGGCCGCGTGGAAAAAGCCCTCGGTAAGGCTGAGGGTTTTCTCGGCGAAATGACCGACGACGAACAACTCCAGGCCCAGGGCGTAGCACGCCAGGCGGCCGGTCAACTGCAACAGACCTATGGCGATGTGCTGGACAATGTCGGTGACTTTGCCCAACGCAAACCGCTTGCCACCGTGGCAATCGTTGCTGGCGTGGGTCTGGTTCTGGGCCTGTTGCTGCGTCGTCGTTAAAGAGGGGCTGGCATGTTTACCTTGTCCCAACTGCGTAATTGCATCGAAGAAGCCTTGTTGCCACTGACCTGCGAATTCACCCTGTGCCGCGACTCGTCACTGACCTTGAAGGTGTTTGATGCCGAGAGTGGGCGCGTGGACCTGGTGGTCACCGGGATCAGCGTGAACAAGCTCAAGACCCCGCAGGACGTCGCGACGATGGTCGAAGAATTGCGCTACGAATTGCACAGCAACACCGTGGGCGCTGCCCTCTCCATCTGATCCCGCCCCTTTGTAGGCACTATCCCCTGTGGGAGCGGGCTTGCCCGCGATGGCGGCCTGTCAGTAAATGCATCTTTGACTGAGCCGCCGCTATCGCGGCATAGGTATCTACACAACTTTCAGAAACTGACGAACTCTCCTGTGGCGAGCGGGCTTGCCCCGCGCTGGGCTGCGAAGCAGCCCCAAAACCAGCCGCTGCGGTGTATCTGGTACAACGCATTCGGCTTATTGGGGCTGCTTCGCAGCCCAGCGCGGGGCAAGCCCGCTCGCCACAACTGCGCTATCTGCCTGGATTTAGGCGTTGCGGCAAAGTTGTGTAGATACCTATGGCTATCGCGAGCAAGCCCGCTCCCACAGGGGCGCAGACTTCTACAAAGGTTGTGGGATGTCAGGGCGCGGCTTCAACGACGCGCCGATAAAGTAGAACAGCCCCCCGGCCACGATAAACCCGGCCAGCATGTAGAACATGTAGTGCGCCGGCAGGCTGGCCAGCACCAGTCCGCACAGCACCGGGCCCAGTGCGGCGCCGAGGTTGGAGAGGTTTTGCGCGCCGTAGTACATCCCGCGCAGGTGGTCCGGGGCGATGCGGTCGATAAACATGTACTCGGCGGGAAACACGATGATTTCCCCCACGGTAAAGACCGCCATCGACACCACCCACCACCACACGCTGGTGGACAGCGCAAAGCCAATCACCCCCACCATGAACATACCCAGCCCCAGGAGCAGCCAGCGGCTCAGGTGACGGTGGCTGATCTGCCGGCCAATCACGTATTGCAGGGCGATCACCAGCAGTGCGTTGGTGGTCAGGATGGCGCTGATCACGGTGTAGGTGTATTCGGCGTCCGAAGTGGTCACCAGGTACTGCGACAGGTAGGCGGTAAACTGCCCGAACACCACCGCACTGAGCAGGCCACCGAGGGTAAAGCACACCAGGCGATGATCGCGCAGCAATACCCGGCCCACCGCGAGAAAGGGCACCGGTTTTTGCGCGGCGTCGATCGTGGCCAGGCTGCGGTCGCCCCAGCGCCAGTAGAGCAGGAAGAAACCCATCCCCAGCAGTACCGACAAGACAAACGGCAGGCTCATGTCGACCTTGGCCACCATCGCCCCGAGAAACGGCCCTACCGCGTAGCCGATATTGGTCAGGGTGTACTTGATGGAAAACACTTCGCTGCGCGCTTCCAGGGGTAACAGGCTGGCAAAACCGGCCTTGACCGCGACATCGATCACCGCATACGCCAGGTTGATCAGGATCAGGCAACTGTAGAAAAGCCACAGCTCGCGGGCCAGCAACGTGCCGACAAACCCCAGGACGAACAGCAGGCTCAGGCCCAGCAACAGCCGGTAGCTATTGACCCGGTCCACGAGGAAACCGCCGTACACGCTCAACAGGGAACCGACGATCAGCGAACTGCCGATCACCAGGCCCACTTGGCTGATACCCAGGGCGAAGTGGCTGGACAGGTAGATCACCATGTACGGAAAGGTGATCGCCTTGGCCAGGGTCAGTACCAGCGTGGCCGACAGCAGCAGGTTTACGCTGCGGGGGTAGTTTTTTATTGTTTTCAGCATCCTGCTCTCGTTTCCTGAAAGTAGTCGTTACGCTCGCCATGACAGGCGAAAAGCGCAACTACCTTAACTCAGGATGAGCGGCAAAAAATGCCGTTTTTATGCAATCGTGCATGGAATTTTTAAATACATCGGTCGCAGGGGAAGCAAAGGCATTGGCCCGCTCCCCCAAACCGTTACTTGGCCGGGGTGATATCGAGGATGGTGCCATTGGTGATTTTCACCAGCACATAACGGTCATTGACCCGCGCCCATTGGCTGTCGTCGTGGGGCGCTTTGAGACCGCGCTTTTTCCAGTCAGCAAGGGCCGATTCCTTGCGCACCAGGATATCCGGCGCACGGTCCCCGACTTTCAAGTCTCGAGCGCTGATGTTCGAAGGCTCCACGGTTTTCTGCGGATTGTCCTCGGCCTGCACGGTGAGACTGGCGGCGGACAGGCTGGCGGCAACCAACAGGCTGGCAATCAGGGATGTTGCTTTCATGGGCATTCCTTCAGTAAATGATGCGTACCCAGTTTCCGACAGCAGGCCCAGGCAATCATTCACCCGCAATGCAGGCACCGATATCCGCGCCTGCTAATCTTGCGCCAGCCTTCCAACGAGTCCGAGAACAATGAAAACAGCCCTGACCCGAACCAAACTGCTGGCCAGCGCCCTGATCGTGATCGCCGTGATTGGCGGTGCCACCTATTACTTGCTGGACCGCCGCGCCACCAACGGCCTGCTTGACGGTCCCGAATACAGCGAAGCGCAACTTAATGAAGGGGGTGTGGATGGCATCCGCGACCTGCCTCTGCCGGAAGCGAAAAAACGCCTGAATTACCTGATCCTCGACATGCGCGACAGCATCAACCGCATCGCCATGCTCGAAAGCATGCGCCTGGAAATCGGCCCCGCCACTACCACGCCTGGCGAACACAAAGAGCTGAACTACGAGGAGCCGTTCGTGCCCTTCACCGCAGCAGAACTGAAGGCGGCATTGACGGACCTCCAGCGCACACCGGGGCAGTTCCAGCAATTGTTCTACGACAATGCGTCCGGGCTGAAGCTGGAGGTCGAGGCGATTCGCGAGGTGCTCAAGCGTGGCGCCCTGCCCGATCAGCAGACCGAAGCCAGCTACCGCATCCAGACCCTGTACTTTCGCGACGGCTCGCAACAGCCGTTCGCCGATGTGGCGGTCAAGGATGAGGACAGCGAAGAACAAGATCAGGACACCACCCAGGCCGAACTCAAGCTCAACAAGCCCCTGGAACGTATCGGCCTGACCCTGACTTATCAGGCCTACCCCGGCTTCAATAAAATCGTCCTGGACCGGGCCCACCCGAAAGCCACCGCCGAAGGTGGCGAGGTGTACCAGTTGACCCACCTGGGCGACGCCAGTGCCTCCTTGCAATTGGCAACGCCGAAGAATAAATCCTATGTAATCCAGGGCCTGACCGCCGATGGCAAGACGCTGTACAGCGCTGGCAACAGCTCCAACACTTCGCCCACCGCCGAACAAAAAGCCAACCTGCGGGCCTATTACAACGAACTGCTGCGCATGGAAAACAACTTCACCGACTTCAAGACGGCCGCTGCGGTGCAGGATCACCTGGAACAGTTCGCCAGCAACCTGCCCAGCTCCGCCAGCGAGCTGAGTAACGTGCAGGCCACTTATCAATTCGAAGATACCCCCGCCAGCATCGTGATTTACGTGCTGGAGCCGGCCCAACCCCAGACCCTTGATTGGGAAATGCACAACAGCAGCGCGCCCCAAGAGCGCTACATCGCCTACGACAGCGCCAGCGACAGCAGCGGTTTTATCGACAGCAAGGGGCAATGGGTGGTCAAGCCACGGTTCAAGCGCATCGATCCCACCGAGATGCCCGGCGTGTACCACATCATGGTCGGCCAGAAGTCGTCCGGCGAAGGCTGGAGCGAACTGCTGTTCAAGTACTTCGCCTTTGTACCGGGTACGCAGACATTGAAAGAGCTGCCCTTCGAGATCATCGAAAGCGCAATCAACGACAACTTGGTGATTGTCGAGCGTGAAACCAATGGCCCGTATGGGGTCTACGACGTCAAGAAACTGCAGGTCGTGGTGCCGATGAAGTACGTCAACCCCAGTGTGATCGGCAACGTGTTCATTGGCCGGCCCGGCGAGACCACCTATGGTTCGAACTCGCTGTACGGTACCTGGAGCCTGACCGGCAAGGAACTGTTGGCGCCGCGCTACTCGGGGATCAACGGCAGTGGCGAGTTTATCTACGCCACCTCCGCCGACCAGAAACAGACTGACGTCTACAACCTGCAGATGAAGAAACTCAACCCGCCCGGCGCGACCGTCTTCGGCCAGTTTGTCCAGGGCCAGCCGCTGCTGATCCAGGACCGTAACAGCCGCAAATACAGCTTTATCGACGAGCAGGGCAAGGTGCTGCCTTTTAGCCTGCCCTTTGATGACGTCAACCCGTTTTCCAACGGCATGGCAGTGGTGCAAAAGGGCAGCCGCTATGGCGCCATTGACGTACAGGGCAAACTGCGCGTGCCCATGACCTACAGCAAACTCAACCCCTTCCAGAAAAACCTGGCCTCGGCAGAAATGGATAGTTTTGAAGGGCTGGTATTGATCGACAAAAACAACCGCGTGGTGAAAAAACTCGGGTCATATACCAGCTACAGCTACCCGTACAACAGCAACGACGCGACCTACAGCATCTGGGATGCGCAGGTGCCAAACCGCGTGAATGTGTTCGACGCCGATGGCAACCAGACCGATAGCTTCGAGCGCGAGTGAATGATGGCATCGTGGTAGGAGCCGGTTTGCCGGCTCTTACAACAGGACCGCTATTGCACCCGTGAAATTAATCCTGTAATTTTTCATGAAATTTTTAGATAAGAATTTCACGAAAGCCCCATGGACAAACAAGAAGAACTCGACGCCCTGGCGATCCTGGTTCACGACCTGCGCAAATACAAGAAGCTCACCCTGGCCCAACTGGCACAGAAGATCGGGCGTTCCGTGGGTTTCCTGTCCCAGGTCGAGCGCGGGTTGTCGCGCCCCACCGTGGCGGACCTGACGGCCATCAGCCATGCGCTGGATGTGCCCACCACTTATTTCTACAGCGTGCCCAAACCCAAGGCCGTGGCCTGGGTCACGCGGCCCAACGAGCGGCGCACGGTGTATTACGCCAACGGCATCACCGACATCCTTGTCTCGCCCAGCATGCAAGGGGCGTTTTCGATCCTCGACAGCCTGCTCGAACCCGGCGCCAACAGTGGCGAGCAGACCATGAGCGACCGCGCCGAACAGGCAGGTTTCGTGCTTGAAGGCCACCTGACCCTGTGGGTCGAGGGCGAAGCCGATGCGGTCACTCTCGGCCCCGGCGACAGCTTTCACCTCGCCAGTTTTGCCCACTGCCGCTACGCCAACCTGACCGACCTGCCGGCCCGCGTGCTGTGGGTCTATAACTGAGGCACACCAAGGAGCGTCACCCGTGAAAAGCCATTCCTCCACGTTACTGGCCGAAGTGCGGACCTTTCGCCAGAACCATCCGGATGTACGTTACGTCGACCTGATTTGCCTGGACATCCCCGGGCGTTTCTACGGCAAGCGCTACCCGGTTGAAATGTTGGAAAAAGTCGCCGCCGGCAGCCCCCTGAAGCTGCCACAGAACGCCGTGCTGCTGGGCGCCCAGGGCGGTTTGTTCAAGATCGGCGACTATTGCTTCCATGACGGCGACCCCGATGCCAACCGCCGCCTGGTACCCGGCACGCTCAAGCCCGTGAGCTGGGAGGCGCAGCCCCTGGGGCAGATGCTGATCACCTCCGACGGCACCGAGGCGCCCATCGAATTCGAGCCACGGGAAGTACTGGCCAAGGTCCTGGAACGCCTGCACCGCAAGGGCATTCACCCGGTGGTGGCGTTTGAGCTGGAGTTCTACCTGTTCGACAGAAAACTCGCCGAGGGCCTGCCGCAATTTGCCCGCGACCCATTGAGCGACGACCCCGACGACCAACCGACCCTGCATATCGAGCGGCTGTCGCGTTTCGCCCCGGTACTCGATGACATGGTGCAGACCGCCCAGGCTCAGGGGATCGACATTACGGTGATCACTGCCGAGTTGGGCCCTGGCCAGTTTGAAATCAATTTCGGTCACCTCGATGACGGCCTGCGCGCCGCAGACTGGGCCGCCCTGTTCTGCCGCAGCACCCGTGGCGTGGCGCTCAAGCATGGCTATCGCGCCAGTTTCATGGCCAAGCCCTACCTGCAACATCCCGGCAGTGGCATGCATGTGCATGTCAGCCTGTACGATGCCGCCGGCAACAACCTACTGGCAGCGCACCAGCAGCAACCGCTGCGTCACGCAGTGGCGGGTTGCCTGGAACTGCTGCCCCATTGCATGCCGATTTTCTCGCCCAACCACAACGCCTTCCGCCGCCTGGGCGGTACGGTCAATGCGGCCACCAAGGCCTGCTGGGGCTATGAAGACCGGGATGCCTGCGTACGCATTCCCGAGTCCGACCCGCGCAACCTGCGGATAGAACACCGTCTGGCCAGTGCCGATGCCAACCCGTACCTGGTCCTGGCGGCGATCTTGGTCGGGCTTGAACATGGCCTGGATGCAGCGCGTGAACCCATCGCACCGCTGAACGAAGATCGCGACAGCGGCCACGACTTCCCCCTGGAAATGCTCGAAGCCGTGCGCGCCATGCAGCAACAACCGGCCCTGCGCGAAGGCTTGGGCGCGGAGTTTGTCGACGTCTATTGCGAAAACAAACGCCAGGATCATCTGGCTTTCCAGCAGGAGATCAATGCGCGGGAGTATCGCTGGTATCTCTAGCGACCGTCCCCGTGTGGGAGCCGGCTTGCCAGCGATGGCCATAGGTATCTACACAACTTTCAGAAACTGACGAACTCCCCTGTGGCGAGCGGGCTTGCCCCGCGCTGGGCTGCGAAGCAGCCCCAATAGGAGCACCGAGTTTATTCAGAATCACCGAGGCGGATGGTTTTGGGGCTGCTTCGCAGCCCAGCGCGGGAGCAAGCCCGCTCGCCACAGGGAAGTTCTATCGCTGGCAAGCCAGCTCCTGCAAAGGTGTTAACCTGCAAAGGTCTTACGACCAACCTCTGCTGCGGACTCCCCATGACCGACCAAAGCCCCCCAGCCCTCAAGGAAATCTTCAACCTCCAGCGCCTGCAGCACATCGCTAATGAGATGAGCGCGGTGTACCCGCCATTCGATGCCAAGGGGTTTGTCCAGCACGCCAGCCAGGACCTTGCCGGGTTGTCGGTGATGCAGCGCATGGCCCGTGTCAGTGAGAGCCTGCACGCGGTGATCCCGCTGGACTATGCACAGACCCTCAAACTTCTGTATGCCTTGGCCCCGCGCCTGAACAGTGGTTTTGTCAGCTTGTTCCTCGGGCACTATGTGGCCAGCTACGGCCTGGATGATTTCAAGCGCTCGATGGCGGCGCTCAAGTACTTCACCACCTTTGGCTCTGCCGAGTTTGCCGTGCGGGCTTTTCTGCTCAAGGATTTGCAGCGCACGCTGGAGGTGATGCAGCAGTGGTCGCTGGATGCCAATGAACACGTGCGCCGCCTCGCCAGCGAAGGCTCGCGGCCCAGGTTGCCGTGGTCGTTTCGCCTGGCGCAGGTGCAGGCCGACCCACGCCTGTGCGCATCAATCCTGGAGAACCTCAAGGCCGACAGCAGCCTGTATGTGCGCAAGTCCGTGGCCAACCACCTCAACGACATCACCAAGGACCATCCCGAGTGGGTGCTGGATGTGATCGAGAGCTGGTCCCTGGACAACCCCCATACCGCCTGGATCGCCCGCCACGCCCTGCGCAGCCTGATCAAGCAAGGCAATATCCGCGCACTGACGCTCATGGGCGCAGGCGCCCGTGCCGAGGTGAAGATCCATCAGTTCCAGGTCGAGCCGGCGGCGATTCGCCTGGGCGAGCGGATCAATCTGTCGTTTACCCTCGAATCCACGACCAATGCCCCACAAAAGCTGGTGGTGGACTACGCCATCGAGTATGTAAAAAGCGCCGGCCATAACGCCGCCAAGGTGTTCAAGCTCAAGGCATTTACCCTCGGCGCCGGTGAACGGCATACCGTGCAGCGCGGCCAACACATCCGCGACATGACCACGCGCAAGCATTACCCCGGCCAGCATACGGTGCACGTACTGGTGAACGGCGAGCGCCTGGCAAGCAGCGGATTTGAGTTGATCGGCTAACCCCTCCTACTGAACAAAAGGCTCTATCTCGGGCCTTTCAGCGATATTTATTGTCCTACAATGCTGGCCTTTGGTGTTGCGATCCATTATCATCTGGCACCTCTTGGTACCCGCACGGGTATCTGTGTCAACGTTCCACCTGAGGCGCCCATGCACCGTTTCTCGTTTTACCGCCCTTTGATTTGCGCCAGTCTGGGGCTTGTTTCGCACACTGCTCATGCCGCGTTGCAACCCATGGCCGAAGCTGCACTTGCCAATGAATCCGAGCTGCACTGCCACTTCAACCGTGACGCCAGCACCGATTGCACAACCACCTACCGCTACACCATCCTCCAACCCAGCGGTCGGGAAATATTGTCGCGCATCGACTTCAACTACGCCGAAGGCGATGGTTTTGAAGTGCTGCACGCCGAGTCCATCCAGCCGGGCGGCAAGCCCCAGGCGCTGGCCGAATCGCAGATCGATACGCGCACCGCGCCCAACCCCGACCAGGGGTTTTCCCGCCTGAAGCAGACATCCCTGGCCTTCCCCAACCTGCGGGTCGGCACACAGATCCGCTATACCGTGCGCGAACATCACCCGGCCAAGCCGCTGATGACCGAGTTCCACTACGCCCTGCAGTTTGGCCCCAGCAACGCCCGTCGCGATCGACTCAAGGCGCGCTTTACCGCTGAACGGCCAATCGAGTGGCGCGCTGAGTCGATGGACGGTTTCACCATCACCCCCTCGGTCAATCGCAAGACCCTGGATATCGAGCAAAAAGCGCCGACCTATCTCAACTACATCAACGAATCGGGCCACGCCTATATCCGCGTGATCCCACGTATCGAAGTGGGCAGCAGCCTGGATGTGCAAAAGCACTTCGGCGGTTTTGCCCAGCGCTACAACCAGATTCTCGCAGCCAAGCTGCCGGCGGGCAGTGCCGCTGCCGTGGCTGCAGTGCAGGGCCTGGCACCGGCGCAGCAAGTCGCCGGGCTGATGCAGCACATCAACGATCACTACCGTTACCTGGGTGACTGGCGTGCCACGGATCGCGGCTATGTACCGTTTAACCTGGCGGAGATCGAGCAGCATGGTTATGGCGACTGCAAGGACCTGGCGATCCTCCTGACCGCCATGCTCAAGGCCAGCGGGATCAAGGCCGAGACCGCGTGGGTCAGCCGTGGTGATGTGGTGGATTCACTGCTGGTTCCAGGCACTGGCGCGCCCAACCATGCCATCGTGCGTGCCGAGGTGGCCGGCCAGGTGTGGTGGCTGGACCCGACCAACCCGGTGTTCGCCCCGGGCCAGACCATGCCCGATATCCAGGATCGCTGGGTACTCGTCAACAACTCCCAGGGCCAGGTACGGGAGGAACATATCCCCCTGGCGCGCCCTGACACCAGCATCCGCCTGGACAAGCAGGTGCATTACGACAAACAGGGCAACGGCGCGACCCGCGCCAGCGTCACCTTCAGCCGCCTGACGCTGATGCAATTGAGCATGGCTGACCGTGAACAGGGGGCCACCGCCACTGACCAGAACATCTGCGACAACTTCGGCCGCGAGATCAGCGATTGCCAGGTGACCCGCCAACCCACTGGGTTCGTGCAGCCCGATAGCTACACGGTCAAGGCCAGCATGACCGACCTGCGCGCCCTGGAAAAACTCGATGAAGGCTACGTCTACACCGACCAGTCGCTCAAGGAGAAATGGGACGGCCTGCTCAACTACCGCCGCAACGGGCAACGGGGTGACCTGTACCTGGGCAACCCGGACACGGTCGACTACACCTTTACCTTGACCGGCGGGAAGATGGACAAGCCGGTCCAGGGCTGCAAGATCAGCTCGCCCTGGTATGACCTGGAACTCGATGGCGAACAGCTCAAGGATGGCCTGCGCTACCACTACCGGTTGACCCAGAAAGTGCGCTGGTTGAGCCATGACGAAATCGTCAGTGCACCGTTTGAAAAGATGATCAACGATGCTCGTGCATGTGGTGAACAGGTACACCAGACAGTAAAACTCTAAACCCATGTGGGAGTTGTCGAGCCCCAGCGAGGCTGCGATGGCGGTGTGTCAGGCGACAACTATTGCGCCTGTGAAGCCGTCATCGCAGCCTCGCAGGGGCTCGTCAGCTCCCACATTTTGATCTTTGTACATCCGCTGATTTACTCGCCCAACAGCAACCCCTGCTCCTTGGCGCACAACTCCACCACGTAATCCCACAACACCCGCAACCGCACCGACTTGTGCAACTCGCGCCGGGAGCTGATCCAGTAGCTGCGCTGGATGCCTTCCTGCGGCAATAGCGGCACCAGGTCCGGATCGCCTGCGGCCATGAAGCACGGCAACACCGCAATCCCCAGCCCCGAGCGCGCAGCCTGGTGTTGGGCGATCACGCTGGTACTGTGGAACACCACCCTGGGGTTGCGACAAAAGCTGCTGAGCAGCTTCAACTCCTGGCTGAACAGCAGGTCGTCGACGTAATCGATCCAGGCATGGGCAGCCAGGTCTTCGCGCTTCTCGATGGCGGGCGTGCGCGCCAGGTAGCTGCGGCTGGCATACAGGGCCAGGCGATAGTCGGTGAGTTTGCGCGTGACCAGTTGATCGACGCTGGGCCGCTCCAGGTGGATGCTGATCTCGGCCTCGCGGTTGAGGATGCTGACAAAGCGCGGCACCGCCACCAGTTCCACTTCCAGCCCGGGATAACGCTCGAACAGGCCGCCCATGCGCCCGGCGAGGAACATCACCCCCAGGCCTTCGGCCACCCCCAGGCGGATCTTGCCCAGGGGCGCGGCGGAGTGGGTCAGTTCTTCTTCGGCCAACAGCGCAACGTTCTCCATGGCTTCGGCATGCTTGAGCAGCGCTTCGCCCGACGGCGTCAGTTCGTAGCCTTGGGCATGCTGCACAAACAACGCGGTGCCGAGGCTTTTCTCGATGGCCTCGATATGTCGGGCCACGGTCGCATGCGTGGTCTTCAGGCGCTGGGCAGCGGTGAGCAGGCGCCCGCTACGTTGCAATTCAAGGAAGTACCGCAGGTCATTCCAGTCGAACATGTCGCCTCCCCTCTCGGCCTTGAGAACAGCGCTGTTTAAAAACGCACAGCAGCTGGGCAAAAACTAACATTTTTAAGACGAAAACTAACAACTAGGATGGAGCCAATAAGAAAAACAAGCGAGACCCCAAATGACTATTGCACCTGCGCAATACGATTACGTGGTGGTAGGCGCCGGCCCTGCGGGCTGCCTGCTGGCCAATCGACTGTCCGCCAACCCGGCCCATCGCGTATTGCTGCTTGAAGCGGGCGGCCGCGACAATTACCCCTGGATCCATATCCCCGTCGGCTACCTGTTCTGCATCGGCAACCCTCGCACCGACTGGTGCTTCAAGACCGAAGCCCAGGAAGGCCTGCAAGGCCGTGCCTTGAGCTATCCAAGGGGCAAGGTGCTGGGCGGCTGCTCATCGATCAACGGCATGATCTACATGCGCGGCCAGGCCAACGACTACGATGGCTGGGCCGCCGAAGGCAACCCGGGCTGGGCCTGGGACGATGTACTGCCACTGTTCAAGCAAAGCGAAAACCATTTTGCCGGCGCCTCGCCCCTGCATGGCGACAGCGGCGAGTGGCGCGTGGAACAACAGCGTCTGCACTGGCCGATCCTCGACGCGTTCCGCGAAGCCGCCAAGCAAAGTGGCATCGCCAGCATCGACGACTTCAACCAGGGCGATAACGAAGGGTGTGGCTACTTCCAGGTCAACCAGAAAAGCGGTGTGCGCTGGAATGCGGCCAAGGCGTTTCTCAAGCCAATTCGCCAGCGTGCCAACCTCACGGTGTTGACCGGTGTCGAAGTCGACCGCGTCCTCCTGGAAAACGGCCGTGCCAGTGCGGTAGTTGGCCGCCAGCAAGGGCAAGCGGTGACCTGGCAAGCGCACAAGGAAATCATCCTGTGCGCCGGCGCCGTGGGTTCGCCCGGCATCCTGCAACGCTCCGGCATCGGCCCCTCCAGCGTGCTCAAACCGTTGGGTATCGAGGTCCTGCATGAACTGCCGGGGGTGGGTGGCAACCTGCAGGATCACCTGCAACTGCGGCTGATCTACAAGCTGGAAAACGCCCGCACCCTGAACCAGATCGCCGGCTCCGTGTGGGGCAAGATGGGCATGGGCCTGCAGTATCTGTATGACCGCAGCGGCCCGCTGTCCATGGCGCCCAGCCAACTCGGCGCCTTCGCCCGCTCGGGGCCGGAACAGACCTCGGCCAACCTCGAATACCACGTGCAGCCGCTATCGCTGGAGCGCTTTGGCGAGCCGCTGCACGGGTTCCCGGCCTTTACCGCATCGGTCTGTGACTTGCGCCCGCAGAGTCGCGGGCGCATCGATATCCGCTCGGCCGATCCTGCGGCGGCGCCGCTGATCCAGCCCAACTACCTGAGCCATCCAGAAGATTTACGCGTGGCCGCCGATGCCATCCGCTTGACCCGGCGGATTGTCGGCGCCCAGGCCCTGCGCCCGTTCAACCCGGTGGAGTACCTGCCTGGCGAAGCGTTGCAGAGCGATGAACAATTGCAGGAAGCTGCGGCACGGATTGGCACCACGATCTTTCACCCAGTGGGCACCTGCCGCATGGGCCAGGATAAAGATGCCGTGGTCGATGCCCAATTGCGCGTGCATGGGGTGCCCGGCCTGCGCATCGCCGACGCCTCGATCATGCCGCGCATCACCTCCGGCAACACCTGCTCACCCACGCTGATGATCGCGGAAAAAGCCGCGCAACTGATCCTGTCCCCTTCAACGAGGAACCTCACCCCCCAACGAGAACAGACAACACCGGCATGACCTGTCGGAGCGAGCTTGCTCGCGAGAATCGCCAACGATAACGCGGGCATTCTGGATCACCGCGTTGCTCTCAGGCTTTTCGCGAGCAAGCTCGCTCCTACAGGGTAAGAGCGGCGCTGAAGTTAGCGCCGACAGTGGAACAACAATAAATAATCACTGTGAGGACTACCCCATGTCAGAACGTGCTCAACCCCTGGACGCCACACCGGGCGCCACTGTTACCAGCAAGGAGTCGCAAAAGGTCATCTTCGCCTCGTCCCTGGGGACGGTGTTCGAGTGGTATGACTTTTTCCTCTATGGCGCCCTCGCGGCGGTGATCAGTAAGCAATTCTTTGCCGGGGTCAACGACACCACGGCCTTTATCTTCGCCTTGATGGCCTTTGCCGCCGGCTTTGTGGTGCGGCCGTTCGGCGCGCTGGTATTCGGGCGCCTGGGCGACATGATCGGGCGCAAGTACACCTTCTTGGCCACCATCGTCCTGATGGGCGTGGCGACCTTCTGCGTGGGCCTGTTGCCCACCTACGCCAGCATCGGCATCGCCGCGCCGATCATCCTGGTGGTGCTGCGCATGCTCCAGGGCCTGGCCCTGGGCGGTGAATACGGGGGTGCCGCGACCTATGTCGCCGAACACGCCCCGGCCGGCAAGCGCGGCTTCCATACCAGCTGGATTCAATCCACCGCCACCCTCGGCCTGCTGCTGTCGTTGCTGGTGGTGCTGGCCTGCCGTTATTTCACCGGCGATCAGTTTGAAGTCTGGGGCTGGCGCCTGCCGTTCCTGCTGTCCATCGTGCTGCTGGGGATTTCCACCTGGATCCGCTTGAGCCTGCACGAATCACCCGCGTTCCTGAAAATGAAAGAGGAAGGCAAGGCCAGCAAGGCGCCGATCCGCGAGTCGTTCGGCAACTGGGAAAACCTCAAGGTGGTGTTGATCGCGCTGTTCAGCATCAACGCCGGCCAGGCCGTGACCTTTTATGCGGCGCAGTTCTACGTGCTGTTCTTCCTGACCCAGTTCCTGAAGATGGACCCGGCCCTGGCCAATATGCTGCTGATCATCAGCGTGGTGATTGGCGCGCCGTTCTTTATCTTCTTCGGCTGGCTCTCGGACAAATGGGGGCGCAAGCCGGTGCTGATGGTCGGCCTGCTACTGGCCACCGCGCTGTACTTCCCGATCTTCAAGGGCCTGGCCCACTACACCAACCCGGCGATGGACCAGGCCAGCCGCCAGGCTCCGATCACCGTACTGGCGGACCCGGCCACCTGCACCTTCCAGTTCGACCCGGTGGGCAAGGCGCGGTTTGACAGCCCCTGCGACAAGGTCAAGACCTTCCTGGTCAAACAGGGCCTGCCCTATAGCAGCGAAGCCGCACCGGCAGGCAGCGCGGTACAAGTGAGCATCGGCGATGTGCGCATCGACGGCTACGACGAAGACGCCCTGCGCGGCGCCGTGACCCTGGCCGGCTACCCGAAATCGGCGGACGTGGCCCAGGTCAACAAAACCATGGTGGTGGTGTTGATCGTCACCCTGATCCTGATCGCCGCGATGTGCTACGGCCCGCTGGCCGCGCTGATGGTGGAACTGTTCCCGACGCGCATCCGCTACACCTCCATGTCCCTGCCCTACCACATCGGCAACGGCTGGTTTGGCGGGTTCCTGCCCACCGTGTCGTTTGCGTTGGTGGTGTATACCGGCGATATCTTCTACGGGCTGTGGTACCCGGTGGTGATTACCGGGGTGAGCCTGATTGTCGGGCTGCTGTGCCTGAAGGAAACCAAGAACGTGGATCTGGATAACAACTGATATCCCCTTGTGGGAGCGGGCAAGCCCGCTCCCACATTGGTTTCCCGGCGCCCACACAAATTGCTGTATATCCATCCAGATAAAGGTTGCTCAATTCCCTTCTTTTGCCCATCCTTCGCCCATTCAATTGTGTAACGAATGGGCTGACCATGCGGCTGTTCCTCTGTGAAAAACCCTCCCAGGCCAAGGATATCGCGGCCGTGCTCGGCGCCCGGCGTCGGGGCGACGGATGCTGGCTGGGAACCGACGTCACAGTCACCTGGTGCATCGGCCACCTGCTGGAAACCGCCCCGCCCGATGCCTACGACGCCAAGTACAAACGCTGGGTGCTGGCCGACCTGCCCATCGTCCCGGAAAAATGGAAGATGACGGTCAAGCCCAAGACGGCCAGCCAGTTCAAGGCGGTCAAGCGCCTGCTGGGGGAAGCCCGGGAGCTGGTGATAGCCACCGATGCCGACCGCGAGGGCGAAATGATTGCCCGGGAGCTGGTGGAGCATTGCCGCTATCGCGGGCCGATCCAGCGCCTGTGGCTGTCGGCACTGGACGATGCCTCGATCCGCAAGGCCCTGGCCTCGTTGAAGCCCGGTGCAGACACCTTCAGCCTCTATCATTCGGCCCTGGGCCGTTCCCGCGCCGACTGGCTGATCGGCATGAACATGAGCCGCCTGTTTACGTTGCTCGGCCGCCAGTCCGGCTATCAGGGCGTGTTGCCCGTGGGCCGGGTGCAAACCCCGACCCTGCGGCTGGTAGTGGACCGTGACCGCAGCATTGCCGACTTCGTCCCGGTGGCGTACTGGGCAATCGATGTGCAATTGCTGCATGCGCAGATGAGCTTTATCGCGCAATGGCGCGCCGCCGACGATATCTGTGACGACCAGGGCCGTTGCCTCAACCATGAGCGCGCCCGGCAGGCGGCGACAGCCATGAGTAACGCCGCCAGCGCGCGCCTGGTGAAGCTGCGCACCGAACGCCTGCGCGAAGTGGCGCCCCTGCCCTTTGACCTGGGTACCCTGCAGGAAATCTGCTCGAAGAAACTCGGCCTCGGCGCCCAGGAAACCCTGGATATCGCCCAGTCCCTCTACGAAACCCACAAGGTCATCACCTACCCACGCAGCGACTGCGGCTACCTGCCCGTAAGCCAGCATGGCGACGCGGCCACTATTCTCGCGGCATTGGGGCGCGCCGATCCGGCGGTGAGCGCGCTGCTGCCGCACCTCGATGCGCAACGCCGCTCCCGGGCCTGGAACGACGCCAAGGTCAGCGCCCACCACGGCATCATCCCCACCGGCGCCGGCAAGGATCTGGCGCAGTTGACCGGCAAGCACCGCGCCGTCTTCACCTTGATCCGCGCCCGGTACCTGGCGCAGTTCCTGCCCAACCACGAATACGATCGCACCCAGGCGGATTTCGACTGTGCCGGCGAAGCCCTGCGCGCGGTAGGCAAAGTGGTGGTAGAAGCCGGTTGGAAACGCGCCTTGCCCGAAGCCCTGGCTCCGAGCAAAGGCCGCGAAGCCCCTGCGCCACAGACTTTGCCAACCCTGGTACAGGGTGAGGATTACGGGGTGGCGCAGGTCAACCTCAAGGACCTGTGGACCCAGCCGCCCAAGCCCTTTACCGAAGGCGACCTGATCAAGGCGATGAAGAACGTCGCCAAACTGGTGCAAGACCCGCTGCTCAAGCAAAAGCTCAAGGACACCACCGGCATCGGCACCGAGGCGACACGGGCCGGGATTATCCAGGGCCTGCTGGACCGTGGTTACCTGGTAAAGAATGGCAAGGCGTTGTCCGCCACACCGGCAGCCTTCAGCCTGATCGACGCGGTGCCCAGGGCGATTGCCGATCCCGGCACCACTGCAATTTGGGAGCAGGCCCTGGACATGGTGCAAAGCGGTGAGATGAGCCTGGAAGAGTTTGTCGCCAAACAGGCGGCGTGGATGAGCAAACAAGTGGCCCGCTGCAATGGCATGCAAATGACCATCAGCGGCCCGGCCAGCCCCGCAGGCCGTGGTGCCACACCCTGGAAAAATAAACGTAAGCCGGCCAAGCGCAAGACCGGCGCCAGCCCGAAACGGGCGGCAAAACCGGCCAGCAAGGGCTGAATGGAAGGAAAAATCCGGAAAATGACGCTTTTTGACGGGATATACGCCGCTTTGGGTCTTGCTCTGGGGTCAGTGGTCTAGGATTCTGTAGGCACGGCCTAATAACAAAACCGGGTGGACACCATGAAAACCGTCGCACAGTTGCTCAAGTCCAAGGACCAGAAGAATCAGGAAGTGCATACCATCCAGTGGGATCACACCGTGTTTGAGGCGCTGGTGGTGATGGCAGCGAAGAACGTCGGCGCTTTGCCGGTAGTCAAGGATGACAAGGTCGTCGGCATCATCAGTGAGCGCGACTATGCACGTAAACTGATTCTCCATGGACTGTCCTCGACGAGTACCCAGGTACGCCAGGTGATGAGCTCACCGGCAATCACCGTGGACACCCACAAAAGCGTCGAAGACTGCATGGGCATCATGACTGACGGCCACCTGCGCCACCTCCCGGTGGTGGAAGACGGAAAACTCCTGGGCCTGCTGTCCATCGGCGACCTGGTCAAGGAAGCTATCGCCGAACAAGCGGCACTGATCCGGCAATTGGAACAGTACATCCGCGGCGAATGACACTCCCCAAGCACCAAAAATCCAATGTAGGTGCTGGCTTGCCTGCGATGGCATCACCTCGGTTTTACTGACACGCCGAGGTGATGCCATCGCAGGCAGACCAAATCCTACTGCAGGGCAAACACCCGACCTATCAGCACAAAAAATGACGCAAGAGTCACCTTTCCCCGCATCCCTCCCCCCGCAAAAATATTTATGTAGTGAGCGAAAATAATCACTACATAACCGTTGACGTAACCATTTTGACCTTGCATGATTCAGACGTCTCCCGGATCGGGAGCGTTGGTAACAAGCGTTTTGAACAAGCTCGTCTGACCGCCGAGCTGTTTTTCCGGATGTGCACTGCCCACAAGGCAGATTGATGAAGCTGACCGACCCGAAAGGACCGGTACAAGACGCTCAAATGCTACTTGTCTTCGTTATGAAACCATTGCGTAGCAGTTCATCAGAAACACTACATGCATCAGGTTCAAGACCCTGCCCGTATTTGGCAGACCGTTTCTGACGCCCGGTTTTCGCAACCGGAGACAACTAACGTGGATTAACGAATCAACTGAAGATCGCCAACTGGTCAAGGGGCTTACACATGAATCTGAACAACCAACCAACTATCGATGAATTGGCTGAGATGTTCGCAGCGCAGAAAGACACACTCGACGACCATATCCTGTGGATTGGCAAATCGGGCGAAGTGCAAATTGACTGCCTGGCGCCCCATACCGAAGAAGCCGAGTTCGACCGCAATAACCGTGAACTGGCAGCGCGCCTGAAGATGTACCGCCGTGGCCAGGGGTTATGTCGGCAAAAAAGCTGCTGCCGATCGCAACTTTATCGAGCAAGTGTTCGACACACTTAACAATGCCTGGGAGTCCTTCAAGGACAACTCGCAAGTTAAAGTGATTGACCGCTACTACTAAGAATAACTTCAACTTTGTGGGAGCTGGCTTGCCAGCTCCCACATTTGTTTATGTCGACTTAAATCCCCGGAAACCGCCCCTTCCCCGCTTCGTCCCGGAAGATATCAAACAGTGCCTGCGCCGCCGCCGACAGTTCATGCCCTGGCTTGGTCAGCACGCCAATCGGTCGCTCGATCACCGGGTCACACAAAGTGATGCAATGGGCGCCCGCCTCTTCCATCTGCGGGGCGCACAACGCGGGTACGGCGCTGACGCCCAGGCCACTGGCAACCATCTTGCCCACCGTTGCCAATTGATGGCTCTCCAATGCCACCGGCAGCTTCATCTGCAATACACCCAGGTGCTCTTCAAGCATCACCCGGACCGTAGAAGGCCGCTGCAAGGTGATGAAAGGTTGCGCCAGCAGGGTTTTCCAGTCGATTTCGCTCATGTGCGCCAACGCTGAATCACCGGGTACGACCGCAACAAAGCGGTCCAGATACAGCGGGGTAAAGGCCAGCGACGACCCCGGCGAGGGCTCGAATGCCACACCCAGTTCGACCTGGCGATCGCGGACCATCTCCAGCACCTGTTCATTGATCAGGTCGTGCACCGTGACATTGACCTGGGGAAACCGCGCGCGAAAGATCTTCAGGATCGGCGGCAACAGATTGCCGGCAAACGACGGCATCGCCGCCACCGTCACACGCCCGCGCTGCAAAGTGAAACGCTGGCGCAATTCGTCCTCGGCATTGTCCCAGTCAGCAATCAACCGGCGGGCCAGGGGCAACAGGGATTCGCCTTCCGGGGTCAGTGCGACGTTGCGCGTATTACGGCTGAACAGCCGCCCGCCCAGGCCCTCCTCCAGGCCTTTGATCGTCAGGCTCAGGGCCGACTGGGACAAATGCAGGCGCTCACAAGCGGCGGCAAAACTCAGGGTCTGGGCCACGGCCAGAAAGGCCCGCATCTGTTTAACTGTCATGGCTCTGCTCCAATACCCAACCAATTGTCCTGTTTTTTAAATCAATCAACCTTAAAAAACAACTTAACAAATCAATCCACCGGCGCAACACTCGGGTCACTGGCTGGACCACAAACAATAAAAGAGGTGCATATGGCAGGTTTCGATAAACGCGTGGCGTCCTATGAAGAAGCGCTGGCAGGCCTGGAAGACGGCATGACCGTACTCTCCGGCGGCTTTGGCCTGTGCGGCATCCCGGAAAACCTCATCGCCGAAATCAAGCGCAAAGGCACCCGCGACCTGACGGTCGTCTCCAACAACTGCGGCGTGGATGGCTTCGGCCTGGGTGTATTGCTCGAAGAAAAGCAGATCAGCAAGGTCATCGCCTCCTACGTCGGTGAAAACGCCCTGTTCGAGAAGCAACTGCTCAGCGGTGAAATCGAAGTAGTGCTGACCCCCCAAGGCACCCTCGCGGAAAAAATGCGCGCAGGCGGCGCCGGCATTCCAGCGTTCTTTACCGCCACCGGCGTTGGCACCCCCGTCGCCGAAGGCAAGGAAACCCGTGAGTTCAACGGGCGCCCCTACCTGATGGAAGAGTCCATCACCGGCGATTTCGCCATCGTCAAAGGCTGGAAAGCCGACCATTTCGGCAACGTGATCTACCGCCACACCGCCCAGAACTTCAACCCGCTGGCCGCCACCGCCGGCAAGATCACGGTGGTCGAAGTCGAGGAAATCGTTGAACCGGGCGAGCTGGACCCGGCGCAGATCCACACCCCTGGCATCTACGTCGACCGGATCATCTGCGGCACCTTCGAAAAGCGCATCGAACAGCGCACTGTCCGCAAATAATCTGCCTCCAGCCCGAACAATAAGGACTCATAAAATGGCTCTTACCCGCGAACAAATGGCTCAACGCGTCGCCCGCGAAATGCAGGACGGCTTCTACGTCAACCTCGGCATCGGCATCCCGACCCTGGTGGCCAACTACATTCCCGAAGGCATGGAAGTGATGCTGCAGTCGGAAAACGGCCTGCTGGGCATGGGCCCGTTTCCGACCGAAGACACCATCGATGCCGACATGATCAACGCCGGCAAGCAGACCGTCACCGCACGCATCGGCGCGTCGATCTTCTCCTCGGCCGAATCCTTCGCGATGATTCGCGGCGGCCACGTAGACCTCACGGTGCTTGGCGCCTTTGAAGTGGATGTGCACGGCAATATCGCCTCGTGGATGATCCCCGGCAAGCTGGTCAAGGGCATGGGTGGCGCCATGGACCTGGTGGCCGGCGCAGAAAACATCATCGTGATCATGACCCACGCCTCCAAGGACGGTGAGTCCAAGTTGCTCAGCCAGTGCAGCCTGCCGCTGACCGGTGCCAACTGCATCAAACGCGTGCTGACGGACCTGGCCTACCTGGAAATCGAAAATGGCGCTTTTGTCCTCAAGGAACGCGCACCTGGCGTCAGCGTTGAAGAGATTGTGAGCAAGACCGCCGGTAAACTGATCGTCCCGGACCACGTTCCAGAAATGCACTTCCAGTGAGGACAGATTCCATGCAAGACGTCGTGATTGTTGCTGCCACCCGCACCGCCGTGGGCAGTTTTCAAGGGGTCCTGGCCACCATCCCGGCACCGGAACTGGGGGCCGCCGTGATCCGCCGCCTACTGGAGCAGACTGGCCTGGACCCAGCGCTTGTAGATGAAGTGATCCTTGGCCAGGTGCTGACCGCAGGCTCCGGCCAGAACCCGGCGCGCCAGGCATCGATCCTCGCCGGCCTGCCGCACGCGGTGCCGAGCCTGACCTTGAACAAAGTCTGTGGCTCGGGCCTCAAGGCCTTGCACCTGGGCGCACAGGCCATCCGCTGCGGTGACGCCGAGGTGATCATCGCAGGTGGCATGGAAAACATGAGCCTGGCGCCCTATGTACTGCCTGCCGCCCGCACCGGCCTGCGCATGGGCCATGCGACGATGGTCGACAGCATGATCAGCGACGGCCTGTGGGACGCGTTCAACGACTACCACATGGGCATCACCGCCGAGAACCTGGTGGACAAGTACGGCATCAGCCGTGAAGACCAGGACACCTTCGCCGCCGCTTCCCAGCAGAAAGCGGCTGCCGCGATTGAGGCCGGGCGCTTTGCCGACGAAATCACGCCGATCCTGATCCCCCCAGCGCAAAGGCGACCCGATTGCCTTTGCCGTGGACGAGCAACCTCGCGCCGGCACCACCGCCCAATCCCTGGGCAAGCTCAAGCCAGCCTTCAAGAAGGACGGCAGCGTCACCGCCGGCAACGCGTCGAGCCTCAACGACGGCGCCGCCGCGGTACTGCTGATGAGCGCCGATAAAGCCAAGGAACTGGGCCTGCCAGTCCTGGCACGGATCGCCAGCTACGCCAACGCGGGCGTCGATCCGGCGATCATGGGCATTGGCCCGGTGTCCGCGACCCGGCGCTGCCTGGACAAGGCCGGCTGGCAGTTGGCCGAACTGGACCTGATCGAAGCCAACGAAGCCTTCGCCGCACAGGCGCTGGCAGTGGGCAAGGAACTGGAGTGGGACGCGGCCAAGGTCAACGTCAACGGTGGCGCGATTGCCATCGGCCACCCGATTGGCGCATCAGGCTGCCGCGTACTGGTGACCTTGCTGCATGAAATGATCAAGCGCGATGCCAAGAAAGGCCTGGCCACCTTGTGCATCGGCGGCGGCCAGGGCGTGGCACTGGCCCTTGAGCGCGACTGATTCAACGAGCAACATGGAAAAGGCCCGGCTCCACGAAAAGCCGGGCCTTTTTTTGCCTATCTGATTGGTACTGTCGCGCAGCCACCTGGCCCACTTGTGGCGAGCGGGCTTGCCACAAGGGGGACGCGCACGACTCGACAATGTACATAAAACAGCGCTGTAACAGCTTTGCGGGTAGCTACGCAGCGGCCTGGGGCACGGCGAATACCGCATTGGCTCGCACTACGACCTTCTCCCCCACCTGCAGGCTGACCGTGGCAAACGCCATCTGCCGCCCGCGCTTGTGATGCTCCAGCCGCACTTCGATCCAATCACCCACCTGCACCGCCCCCAGATAATCGAGGGTCATGCTCGCGGTAATCAATGGCAACGGCGGGTCGCTGGAAAACGCCATGGCATAACCCATGCCCACATCCGCCAGGGTCGCCAATACGCCACCATGCACCGTACCGCGCCCGTTGGCATGGCGGTTGTCGGCGCGCAGGCCCAGTTGCAACTGCAGGCCCTCGCCGCGGCAATACACCGGGCCGAGCAAGTCCAGGAGCGGGCTGCTGCGAGATAAGGGGGCAAAACCTTCAGGGGTATCCGTCATGATGGATCTTCCTTGTGAGCAGGCATGAGGTTTAACCCGCATCGGTCCATGCAACCAGCATGATCAACCGGGTAAATCTGTGCCGATAAGCCCACACCCACTTTGCGTTCGCCGGGCAAACCGGCTTTAATCGCCGCGCACTTTATCCCGCACACTGAAGGAGACGTAATGCGCCATCTGGAAGGCAGATCTACTGCGTTGATGTTTTTGGCCGCCCTGCTGCTCGGCGGCTGTTCGCCCAAGGAATATTCCGAAGCCACACAGATCAATGGCGAACAGGGCCGGGCTGGCGCGCAGTTGGCCTATGAGCACGAGTTGAGTCTGGCGATGCCGGTTGCCCTGCTGGCACCGCGCATGCAGGCCACGCGCCAAGCCTGTGAGTCGGCGCAGTTCGGTGCCTGCAACATCCTGCGTATCGAAGAAAACAGCGACGGCGGCATGATTGTATTGCGCATCGCCCCCAGCGGAGTCGAGCCGTTGGTGAGCATGGCGGCAGAGGGCGGGCAACTGGGCCAGCGCATCACCAGCGCTGAAGACCTGGCCGACGCGGTGGCCGATGTACGTCACCGCCAGGAACGTTTGCAGGCCCAGCAAAAGCGCCTGGATGAGCTGGCCGCGCGCAAGGACATCACCGTGGGCGACCTGATCACCCTCACCAAGGAACAAGCCGCCATCGAAAACGAGCTGCAAGAACTGGCGCAGATCGCCGCCGGCCAGCAGCGGCGCCTGGACACCAACCGCGTGACCCTGAACTTCCGCCCATCCGACGGCGAGCATCAGCAATCACGTTTCGCGCGCATGTTCGGCAACCTGGGCGACAACCTGGTCGACGGCACCGCCGACGCCCTGGAACGTTCCAGCTATGTGCTGCCGTTTGTGATCCTCGCGTTCCCGGTGCTGTGGCTGTGGGTCTGGCTGTGGCGCAAGCTGGTCAAGCGCCGCCCCTGACCTCAGCGCTTCATGCAACGCTGGTAACGCTCATCCACGCGCTGGGCGAACCAGGCCGTGGTGAGGTTGCGGGTGATCTTCGGGCTCTTGAGCACAATTCCCGGCAGGATCGCCCGCGGCAACGGCTTGCCTTCGGCTTTCTCGGCCAGGGCAAAGACCCGCTGGTACAGGGTGGTCTCTTCAAAGTCCAGGCGATCGCCCTGCTCCAACTGGCTGCGGATGCTCGGGTTGCGCATGTCCAGTTTCTTGCCCAGTGAGCGCACCGCCAGTTCCGTAGTGCCGGGCATGATCGAGCCGTAGCGGATCAAATCGCCATCCAGCGCCAGGCGGGTGCCGGAAGCGCGGCTGACTGCCGCCTGGAACGCGGCATTGCGGCTGGCGTACCAACCGGCATTGAAGTCGGCAAAGCGGTACAGCGGCTGCTGGTAGCTCACAGGATAACCGAGCAAATGAGCGATACCGAAATACATGCCGCCACGCCGGGTGAACACTTCGCGGCGAATGCTTGCGTCTACGGTGTAGGGATAATCCCGAGCCTGCTTCTCGGCGAAGGCAATACTCACCTGCATCGGGCCTGCGGTGTGCACCGGGTTGAAACTGCCAAACAAGGTGCGACCCAACGGCACGGTGCCGATAAAGTCGTCAAAGATCCCACTCAGATCCTTCTCAGTACGCGCAGCACTCAGGCGGTCGGCGTAGGACTTGCCCGTGGGCGAGCGCAGTTGCAGCGCGGTGCGCACCAGCACGGCCGGCACATGCACCTTGGCCGCACGCTTGAGGATTTCATCCTGGGCGATCTTGCCCATGTTCGGCACTGGCGGGTCGACCTGATAGGTGGACTCTTGCTCAGTCACCGCCAGTACCGCACAGATATTCTCGGTGCTGGGGTAGATCTTCTGGCTGTCGAACGCCGTGTAGATATCCTGGGCCCAGCCGGCGCGATCCGCCACCTTGACCGGCATCAAACGTACGATCTGCGCCTTGACCTCGGATTCACTGCGCTCTGGAAGCTGCTGGCTGCGTTGCGTCGAACAGCCAGCCAGCACCAGTAAGGCGCTCAGGCAGAGAGTCAGCCGGGATGAAAGCATGCGGGGGTGTCCTGTGAGTCGCTGAAAGCGCCCACTATCTCACACCCCTCCCCACCCCATGTAGGACCCGGGATCAGATGCCCGCGAGCGCCAGGTCCATCGCAAAGTAGGTGAAGATCAGGTCCGCACCGGCGCGCTTGATCGAACCCAGGGTTTCGCGCACTACGCGGGCTTCGTCGATGGCACCGGCCTGGGCGCCGAACTTGATCATCGCGTATTCGCCACTGACCTGGTACGCCGCCACTGGCAAGCGCGATGCTTCGCGGATGTCGCGGATGATGTCCAGGTACGCACCGGCCGGCTTGACCATCAGCGAGTCGGCGCCTTCCTGCTCATCGAGCAGGGATTCGCGCACGGCTTCGCGGCGGTTCATCGGGTTCATCTGGTAGCTTTTGCGGTCGCCCTTCAGCGCGCTGCCGCCTGCCTCGCGGAACGGGCCATACAGGGCCGAAGCGAATTTGGTGGAGTACGCCATGATCGGGATATGGGTGAAGCCGGCCGCATCCAGAGCCCGGCGAATGGCCTGGACCTGGCCGTCCATCGCTGCCGAAGGCGCGATCACATCGGCACCAGCGCGGGCTGCCGCCACCGCTTGCTTGCCCAGGTTGGCCAAGGTGCGGTCGTTGTCCACTTCATGGCCGTGCATCACGCCGCAATGGCCGTGATCGGTGTATTCGCAAAAGCAGGTGTCGGACATCACGATCATCTCCGGCACCGCATCCTTGCAGATCGCCGACATGCGCGACACCAGACCGCGCTCGTTCCAGGTGTCGCTGCCGTCGGCATCCAGGTGATGGGACACGCCAAACGTCATCACCGACTTGATCCCGGCGCGGGCAAAGCGCTCGATTTCACTGGCCAGTTTCGATTCGGGGATACGCATCACGCCAGGCATGCTGGTGATTGGCACGAAGTCGTCGATTTCTTCTTCGACGAAGATCGGCAATACCAGGTCGTTGAGGGTGAATTCGGTTTCCTGGAACAGGCTGCGCAACTCGGGAGAACGGCGCAGGCGACGGGAACGGGCTTCGGGGAACTGGCTGGACATGGGTTTTCCTACAATTTCCTACAAAAAGGGCCATGGCACGTGGCAAGGCCGCTAGCTTAAGGGCGAAAGCTTATGCCTGGATTGACCGAGAGCACAAATACCGTGGCCATAACGGTGTTTTGCCACTCCCGTAACAATATGTTTTCGGCTTTGGGATCAAGTTGGCAGCCAATAACCGTTAAAGACTCAGGCTGCCTTCGATACACACCGAGACGGCGCCGCCGATCCAGATCTCATCCCCTTGTTGCTGCACCCGAATACGCCCGGCTCGGCCCATGGCCGTGCCCTGGCTGACCACGTACTGGCTGGGGGCCAGGCCTTCACCCAACAGCCATTGGGCTACGCCGGCATTCAGGCTGCCAGTGGCCGGGTCCTCAGGCGCCCCGTCGCCGGCAATAAACCCGCGCACTTCAAACTGCGCATCCACATCGTCGCGGCTCGGATCGCATGGGGCAACCACGCCCACTGCCAACCCGAGCAGCTTCGAATAGTCCGGCTGCAAGTCCAGCACCGTCTGCCGATCTGTCAACATCAGCGCCAGCCAGCCGGCACCGTTGTCGACCCATTGGCTGCGGACAATCGCCTCGGGTTCGAGGTTGAGCGCCACGCGCACACGCTCCAACAACTGCGCATCCAGCGGACCTGAGCGCAACAAGGGTGGTGCGATGAACGCCAGTTCCTGGCCCTGGCGGCGAATACGCACCAGGCCGATCTCGCACTCCTGGATGATCTCGCTGCCCTGGGGCACGCCGCCGGCTTGCAGCCACGCATGGCAGCTGCCCAGGGTCGGATGGCCGGCGAAGGGCAACTCCTGGGTGGTCGTGAAAATACGCACCCGGTAGTCAGCGCGTGGGTCGCGCGGTTGCAGCAGGAACGTGGTCTCGCTGAGGTTGGTCCACTGGGCGAAGTCCGCCATCTGCTGGTCGCTCAGGCAATCGGCGCCCAGCACCACGGCCAGTGGGTTGCCCTTGAGGGCCACGCTGCTGAATACATCAAGTTGCTTGAAGTCAAAGGTCGGCATGGGTCAGCTCGGAATATTCAGGCCACGAATCACCGCCGGTCGGGCAACAAAGCCGTCCAGCGCGCGCAGTACATTGGGGAAATCGCTGATGCCCACCAGATCACCCGACTCATAAAAACCGATCAGGTTGCGGATCCAGGGGAAGGTCGCGATATCGGCGATGGTGTACTCATCGCCCATGATCCAGCTGCGGCCCAGCAGGCGCTTTTCCAGGACCTCCAGCAGGCGCCGGGCTTCAGCCGCATAGCGGTCGCGGGGGCGCTTGTCTTCGTAGGCCTTGCCGGCAAATTTATTGAAGAAGCCCACCTGGCCGAACATCGGCCCGATCCCGGCCATCTGAAACATCAGCCATTGCAGGGTTTCGTAGCGTGCGGCGGGCGCCTGGGGCAGCAGTTGCGCGGTTTTCTCTGCCAGGTAGATCAGGATCGCCCCCGACTCGAACAACGCCAGCGGTTCACCGTCCGGGCCGTTGGGGTCGATGATCGCCGGGATTTTGTTGTTGGGGTTCAACGACAGGAATTCGGGCGAGAACTGGTCCTGGGTGTCGAAGCTGACTTTATGCGCCTCATAGGCCAGGCCCACCTCTTCGAGCATGATCGAGACCTTGACGCCATTGGGGGTGGGCAGCGAGTACAACTGCAGGCGTTCGGGATGCTGGGCTGGCCATTTGGTAATAATCGGAAACGCCGCGAGTGAAATCATCGATATACCCCAAGCTGAGAAAAACCCATGATAGCCATCTAGCGGCCAGGCCGCATTGGTCTTAAATCCGCAACATCGGCTCGCTAATCTCTTGTCCCTGCGAACCAAAACGCTATAGCGCACTCTTAGAAACGCTTGAACGGTTGAATGGAGGCATGCCGACATACTCACGGAAACCCGCACGATGCTCGGAGCGTCGCGGTGGCTGGGCCTTGCGGTCTTGATCCGAAGCACTGAAGACTCGAAAACCAATGAAAATCAAGCCTTTGTGCCTTGGCAAACGTTTTAAACAATATGCTTATTACGTATTACCGATGTTCTTCGTAGGCGGCGCCTTGATGCTGGCCTTCGAAGCCCGCGAAAGCAGTGCCGAGCCGAAGAACGGCGTGCAGACCCTGGTCTTCCTGCGCCACGGCGAAAAACCCGCTGGCGGCCTGGGACAACTCAATTGCCAGGGCCTCAACCGCGCGATGAACCTGGCTACGGTATTGCCGGAAAAATTCGGCGCTGCCGACTTTGTGTTCGCGGCCAACCCAACACGCAATGTCGAAGAAGGCGAATTCGACAACTCCTACAGCTACATCCGACCATTGATGACCATCAGCCCCAGCGCGATCAAACTTGGGCTGCCAGTGAACATCGAGTTTTCGGCCAACGACACCAGCGACCTCGCTGACGAGTTGATGGAGGACAAGTACCACAACTCCACCATCTACACCGCCTGGTCCCACGGTTACCTGCCGGAGCTGATCAACAAGGTGGCGAGCGAAGCGGTCGGCGAGAAGTACACCATCACCGAAGACTGGTCCGGCGGCGACTTCGACACCCTGTACGTGTTGACCCTGACCTGGCAGAACGGCAAGGCCAGCCTGCTCAGCCGCAACTACAAGCAAGGGCTGGATAACGGCTTGCAGACCTGCCCGGATGCGACGCACGTAAACGCTGACAGCTGACCTTACCGGCGACTGCGTCCCGCGTGACACACCACTATCGCCGGCAAGCCGGCTCCTACTGGGGGCGGGACCGCGTATGATGCGTCGCTATCGACTTATCTGCGGATCCTGACCATGTCTAACCTCACCTCTGCCAGCCCTGTACGCGGCTGGTCCTTCTGGTGGAAACCGGCGCTGTTCCTGTTGGTGGCCTGCGTCGGCCTGTATTACGTGAAATGGTCGCCCTACTACTTCAAGGCGTTCGTTGCGGCAGACAGCCACAGCATCGGAAACTCGATCCTCAACGATCAACAAGGCTCGCCATTGGCGGCGGCCCTGGCCTATGCCCAGGTGTATTTCCTGGCAATCTGGAAAGCCGCCGTGCTGGCGGTGATTCTCGGCTCATTGCTGCAAGTGTTGATTCCACGGGACTGGCTGTTACGCCTGTTCGGGCGCGCCGGGCTTGGTTCCACGGTACGCGGCGGGTTGTTCGCCCTCCCGGGCATGATGTGCAGTTGCTGCGCCGCCCCCGTGGCGGCGGGAATGCGTCGTCAGCAAGTGTCGGTGGGCGCCGCCCTGGCGTTCTGGATGGGCAACCCGGTACTCAACCCGGCGACCCTGGTGTTCATGGGCTTTGTCCTAGGCTGGGACTTTGCCGCACTGCGGCTGGTGGCCGGGATCGTGTTGGTGATCGGTGTGGCGTTGATCGCCCAACGTATCGCACGCCCGGAGCAGGTGCCGGAAGTGGCGCTGGAGGCCGTGGCCAACGTCAGCGGCGCCGACAGCCAGCCCTTCCTCACGCGCTGGCTGCGCACCTTGTGGCAGTTGTTCTGGAGCACCATCCCGGTGTACATCCTGGCGGTGTTGCTGCTGGGCGCAGCGCGGGTGTGGTTGTTCCCCCATGTGGACGGGGCGATGGCCGACAGCCTGCTATGGCTGGTGCCACTGGCCATTGTCGGCACCCTGTTTGTGATTCCGACCGCAGCGGAAATCCCGATTGTGCAGACCATGATGGCCCTGGGGCTGGGGACCGGGCCAGCGGTGGCTCTGTTGATGACCCTGCCGAGCGTGAGCCTGCCGTCGCTGCTGATGCTGCGCAAGGATTTCGATACACGGGTGCTGGTGACAGTGGCCGGGCTGACCATGTTGATGGGTGTGGTGTGTGGGTTGGTGGCGGTGGTCGTGCTGTAGGGTTGGGCATCGCAGCATAAGTATGCTGTGGCGAGCGGGCTTGTCGGAACGCCGCATCGCCCGCGTTGGGCTGCGAAGCAGCCCCAAAACCAACCGCTGCGGAGTATCTGATACACCGCATTCGACTGACTGGGGCTGCGTTGCAGCCCAACGCGGGCGATGCGGCGTTCCGACAAGCCCGCTCGCCACAGGGACAGTCGTCAGCACCCGCGCCGGGCATCGCGCTCGCGCAAATACTCCAGCACCGCCCCCTGCTCCCCTGCGAACTCGATGCGGGCGCCCTTCTTCTCACGCTGGAAGGCATACATCGGGTCGTAATATTCGCGCAGTAACCCTTCGATCCACTCACGATGCAGATCCACCGAACCGCTGCGGGCCTGTTCTTCCAGGGCCAGCTGCAGGATGCCCTGCAACCGCTGGAACCGCTCGCCCCCCAGGCGCTTGTGGATATTGCCCAGGCTCTCGGTCAAGCGCTGCGCAAACACCTCCTGGCCCGACTCACCAAACACCCTGACAAACTCGGCGCACAGGTCCACCACATAATCGCCCAGGATTCGCTCGACCCGCCCCGCCAGGCTATCTTCCAACCACACCATCGGGAATGCCTGCATGCCTTTGTGCAAGGCCAGGGGCAGCGCACAGCTGCCAATCATGCGGCTTTCATCCTCGACCACGAATTGCTCGATACCCCGTTCGCGCTTTTTCAGCAGATCAACCCCCAGGCGATTCTCGAAATCGATGTTGGAGGGCTGTGCGGTAGCGCGCTTGCCGAAGCTGGAACCGCGGTGATTGGCGTGCCCTTCCAGATCCAGGGCATTGCGCAACTGGCCGAGGACTTCGGTTTTTCCGGTGCCGGTCATGCCGCCCAGCAGGACGAAGTCGCACTCGCGGGTAGCGCCTTCGAGCGTTTCGAGCAAAAAGGTGCGCATGGCCTTGTAGCCACCGCCGACCCGCGGATAGTCGACACCCGCCTCGCGTAGCCACTGCTGGACAATCTGCGAGCGCAGGCCGCCGCGAAAGCAATACAGGTAGCCCTCAGGGTGGGCGCGTGCGAACTGTGCCCACTGCTCGACTCGTTCAGCCTTTGTCGCCCCGGACACCAACTGATGCCCCAGCACAATCGCCGCCTGCTGCCCCTGCTGCTTATAGCAAGTGCCCACCCGCTGGCGTTCGTCATCGTTCATCAATGGCAGATTGACTACGCCGGGGAACGCGCCTTTGACGAATTCGACCGGCGCGCGGGTATCCATCATCGGTCGGTCGTTGAGAAAAATATCGCGGTAATCGGTGATATCGATGGGCATCAAGACACCTCTACCGCGTTGCTCTGTCGCTCAACCAACTGACCAATTGGCGCCAGGTTCAAGCCCAGTTCGGCCGCTGTCGCAAGAAACTCGGCTTCGCCCTCCGGCGTGACGGCCACCAGCAGCCCGCCACTGGTCTGCGGGTCGCACAACACGCGTTTGTGCAACTCATTGATGCGCCCCAACTGGCTGGCATAGCTGTCGAAGTTGCGCAACGTACCGCCGGGCACACAGCCTTGGTCCAGGTAGTACTCGACCCCCGGCAGGCGTGGGACTTTTTCGTAGTCGATCAGGGCGGTCAATCCGCTGCCGTCGGCCATTTCCACCAGATGCCCGAGCAGGCCGAAACCAGTCACGTCAGTCATGGCGCTGACCCCGGCCAGTTTGCCAAAGCGGCTGCCGGGCTTGTTGAGGGTGCACATCCAGTCCCGCGCCAGACCGATATCGGCTTCACGCAGCTTGCCCTTCTTCTCGGCGGTGGTAAGGATGCCGATACCCAGGGGCTTGGTCAGGTACAAGCGGCAGCCTGCGGTAGCGGTGTCGTTGCGCTTCATATGGCGCTTGTGCACTAGCCCGGTGACGGCCAGGCCGAAAATGGGCTCCGGTGCGTCAATGGAGTGGCCACCTGCCAGGGGAATGCCGGCCGCGTCGCACACCGAGCGGCCACCGCGGATCACTTCCCGGGCGATTTCCGGGGCCAGTACATTGACCGGCCAGCCGAGAATGGCAATGGCCATCAAGGGGTCGCCCCCCATGGCGTAGATATCGCTGATGGCGTTGGTGGCGGCAATGCGTCCGAAATCGAAGGGGTCGTCGACGATAGGCATGAAAAAGTCAGTGGTGGAAACCACGCCACGCTCGTCATCGATCGCGTACACCGCCGCGTCGTCACGCGAGGCATTGCCCACCCAAAGCTTGGGGTCGAGGTTCTGCGCACCGCTGCCGGCGAGGATCACTTCCAGCACCTGCGGCGAAATCTTGCAGCCGCAACCGGCACCGTGGCTGTACTGGGTCAGGCGAATCGGCTCGTTCATGGTGGACCTCACACTATCAAGTGCGCGGAGTCTAACAGACAGCAAAAAGCCGACTGGGCTCTTGTGAGCACAGCCGGCTTTTTGGGGTTCAGCGGTTACTGGCGGGCAGCGAGCAAACGCTTGTGACGGTTGCGTCGCGCGATGTTCAAGCACTCGATGGCAGCCGAGAACGCCATGGCCGCGTACACGTAGCCTTTAGGCACATGGGCACCGAAGCCTTCGGCGATCAAGGTCATGCCGATCATGATCAGGAAGCCCAGGGCCAGCATCACCACGGTCGGGTTGTCGTTGATGAACTTGGCCAGGGGTTCAGCCGCTACCAACATCACGATCACCGAGGTCACCACGGCAATGATCATGATCGGCAAGTGCTCGGTCATGCCGACGGCGGTGATGATGCTGTCGATGGAGAACACCAGGTCGAGCAACAGGATCTGCCCGATGGCCGCGGCGAAGCCGATAGCCACGGTGTTGCCGACGCTGGCCTTCTCTTCGGGCTCCGGGTCCATGCTGTGGTGGATCTCGGTCGTCGCCTTCCACACCAGGAACAGGCCACCGGCGATCAGGATCATGTCCTTCCACGAAAACGCCTGGCCGAACACTTCGAACACCGGTGCCGTCAGTTGCACGATAAACGCGATGGTGCTCAACAGGCCCAGACGCAGCACCAGCGCCATGCTGATGCCGATGCGCCGTGCCTTGGCCCGGTGCTGTTCCGGCAGTTTGTTGGTGAGGATCGAGATGAAGATCAGGTTGTCGATGCCCAGCACGATTTCCATGACGATCAGGGTCGCCAGGGCCACCCAGGCGGTGGGGCTGGCGGCCAGTTGTAAAAGGTATTCCATAGGTCAGTCCTGACGTTGTGCGGGGAAATTAGGTTTCTTTGGTGTTCGATTCAGACTCTTGCTCGGGCTGATCGTCCTTTTTTTCTGGACTGATCAGGCCTTGCGTCGCCTCACTCAATGCCTGCTCGGCGGCCTTGTGGGTGTCGTCGATCGCTTGCTTGGCCGATTCGGTGGCTTTGCCCAGGACCTGTTGCGCACTTTTCTCGACCTGATCGCAGCCGCTGATCATTACCAATGAAAGCGCAAGCAACGAAGCCGCGCCGAGAGAATTGAGTTTCATGATGTATTCCTCGTTAGAACCATTGGGTCCAAGTAGTGGCCCCGCGATAGCGACGCATTCTATGCAGGTGAACACTTCAGTAAAATTCGTATTTTTCTCGCGTATACTTCGATTTTCACGAACTAACGGCCGCCATGCTCAATTACCGACAACTGCATTACTTCTGGGTGGTGGCCAAGACAGGCAGCATCGTGCGCGCCTGTGAGCAACTGAACCTCACCCCGCAAACCATCAGTGGGCAAATCAGCCTGCTCGAACAGACATTCGGTATCGCCCTGTTTCAACGGGTGGGGCGCCAGTTGGAGCTGACCGAGGCCGGGCGCCAGGCCCTGCCCTATGCCGAGCAGATGTTCCAGACCGGCAATGAACTGGAAGCGATGTTGCGCGCCCAGCCCAATGAACAGCAGATTGTGTTTCGCGTGGGTGTCGCGGATGTGGTGCCCAAGTCCATCGTCTACCGGCTGATCGCGCCGACCATGGAGTTGAGCGAGCCGCTGCGCATTACCTGCCGCGAAGACAAACTGGAGCGGCTGTTGGCCGACCTGGCGATCCAGCGCCTGGACCTGGTGATTTCCGACAGCCCCATGCCCAGCCACCTGGACATCAAGGGCTACAGCCAGAAACTGGGGGAATGTGGCATCAGTTTCTTCGCCACCCAGGCGTTGGCGGACCTGCACGGCGGCGATTTCCCTCAGTGCCTGCACGGTGCGCCGCTGTTGATTCCCGGCGCGGAAACCGTAGTGCGCAGCCGTTTGCAACGCTGGTTCGCCGAGCAGCAGATCCGGCCGAAGATCATCGGCGAATTCGACGACAGTGCCTTGATGCAGGCCTTTGGCCAATCCGGCAGCGGGATTTTCATCGCCCCCAGCGTGATCGCCGAGGAAGTGCTACGCCAGTACGGCGTGGCACTGATTGGTCAGACGGACGCCGTCACCGAGTCGTTCTATGCAATCTCGGTGGAGCGCAAGGTCAAGCACCCCGGCATCGTTGCGATTACCGAAGGCGCCCGCCGTGAACTGTTTACCGCGTTGCCAACCTAGGCGCAGGCGGCCCGGGTCTTGGCGGTCATCAGCCACAGGGCCAGGAGAATCGACAACAGGATAAAGCCGGACGCCGCAAACCCCAGGCTGCCCAGGCCGAGGGTGTCAATCACATGCCCGCCGACCATCGCCCCCAGGCCAATGCCCAGGTTGGCCCCGGCAATATTCAGCGACGCGGCGAATGCCGGCGCATGGGGCGCGGCCTTCATCAGCCGCACATGGCTGACCAAAAACAGCGCCGCCTGGGTCACGCCCCAGATGCCCATGGCTGCTGCCAGGCCGAGTGTGGAGTGGATCGCCGGCACCAGCGCCACCATGCCCGCGATCATAAAGCCGCAGAACACCATCGAGGCGATCAGTGGGTGCTTGTCGACCATGCGCCCGCCCAACGAATTGCCGATCAGGCCGACGGCGCCAAAGCCCATCAGGCACCAGCCCACCAAGGTGCCATCGAAGCCGGCCAGACGCTCAAGAATGTCTGCCAGGTAGGTATAAGCAGTGAACATGCCGCTAAATACCAGGATCGACAGCAACACGTGGCCCTGCATCAAGGGGTTGCGCAGGATCTTGAACTGCGAGCGCAACGTCACGGTTTCTTTCTTCACGGTGGTCGTCGGCAGGTAAATCAACAGCAGCAATGCCTTGAGTACCGCTACCCCGGCGAGAATGCCAAAGGCCGTGCGCCAGCCGAACATGTCAGAGATCAAGGTGCCCACCGGAATCCCGAAGACCGTAGCGCAGACGATGCCAAAGCCGATCTTGGCAATCGCCCGGCCAGCGTAGTCCGGCCCGACGATATCCACTGCCGTTTCACTGGCCAGGGCCCAGAACACCGGCAACCCGAGGGCCGGAATCAGCCGAGCCAAGGCCATCACCCAGATATTCGGCGCCAGGGCCGCCAAGGTATTGGCCGCGCCAAACATCAACAGAATGCTGATAAACAGGCGTTTGCGCTCAAAACGCGCGAAATACGCGGTAAGGAACGGCCCGAACGCCGCCACGGTGAAGGCAAACAGCGTCACCAGCAGACCGGCCTGGGACACGCTCACCTCCAGATCACGGGCGATGGAGGGCAACAGGCCGACGATCACAAATTCGGTGGTCAACACCGTAAAACCGGCTGCGGACAGCAGCAGGATGGGCAACAACATGCACAACTCCAGAAACGGCGACGCCAGCGTTGGCCCAAGGGCCCGCTGACAGAGAGATAAAAAAGGATGGCGAATCTTAACAGAATGTGACCGAGCCACACACAGACTTGGCGACTGAATGCCGCAGCAAACAGGATGCCTCCTACAGCATGTTAGACTTCGCGCCCTGTATAGCGCTGTACACATTAAAAAAACTAGAGACACTCTTATGACTGCTGCCCCTTCGCTGTTTCAACGCCTGCTGCGCTTAAGCCTGGTGACCCAAATTGTCATCGGCCTGGTCGCTGGCATCCTGCTGGCCCTGCTTTGGCCCAGTGCCGCCCTGTCCACCGCGTTTATCGGCAAGGTATTTGTCTCGGCGCTCAAGGCCGTGGCGCCGATCCTGGTGTTTGTGCTGGTGATGGCCTCGATTGCCAACCACAAGCATGGCCAGGAAACCCATATCCGGCCGATCCTGTTCCTGTATCTGCTGGGGACCTTTTCTGCGGCGGTTGTGGCGGTGATTGCCAGCACCCTGTTCCCTTCAAACCTGGTCCTCGCCACCCATGATGTCGCCATCAGCGCCCCAGGCGGGATCGGCGAAGTGCTGCAGAGCCTGCTGCTCAGTGTGGTAGACAACCCCGTCAGCGCCCTGATGAATGCCAACTTTATCGGCATCCTCGCCTGGGCCATCGGTATGGGCATCGCGATTCGCCATGCTGGCGAAACCACCCGCACCGTCCTGGGCGACCTGTCCAACGGCGTCACGCTGATTGTGCGCGTGGTGATTCGTTTCGCGCCGCTGGGTATTTTCGGCCTGGTGGCCTCGACCCTCGCCGCCTCGGGTTTCGATGCGCTGTTGGGCTATGCGCACCTGTTGCTGGTGCTGATCGGCTGCATGTTGTTCGTAGCGCTGGTGATCAACCCGGCGATCGTGTTCTGGAAACTGCGCCGCAACCCCTACCCGCTGGTGCTGCTGTGCCTGCGTGAGAGCGGGATCACCGCCTTTTTTACCCGCAGCTCGGCCGCCAATATCCCGGTCAACCTGGCGTTGAGCGAGCGCCTGGGCCTGCACGAAGACACCTATTCGGTCTCGATCCCGCTGGGGGCGACCATCAACATGGCCGGCGCCGCCATCACCATCACCGTGCTGACCCTGGCCGCCGTGCATACCCTGGGCATCGCCGTCGATCTGCCGACGGCCGTGTTGTTGAGCGTGGTTGCCGCAGTCTGTGCCTGTGGCGCATCGGGTGTGGCCGGGGGTTCGTTGTTGCTGATTCCGCTGGCGTGCAGCCTGTTCGGTATTCCGAGTGAAATCGCCATGCAAGTGGTGGCCGTGGGCTTCATCATCGGGGTGTTGCAGGATTCGGCGGAAACCGCGCTCAACTCGTCTACCGACGTGTTGTTCACCGCCGCAGCGTGCCTGGGCCAAGAAGACAAGAACCCGGCCTGACACAACAGTGTGAGCTGGCTTGTGTGGGAGCTGGCTTGCCTGCGATTGCATCGCCTCGTTCCATCAGTGACACCCAGGTGATGCAATCGCAGCATAGGTATCTACACAATTTTGCCGCCGCGCATAAATCCTGGCAGAGAGGGCTGTTGTGGCGAGCGGGCTTGCCCCGCGCTGGGCTGCGAAGCAGCCCCAGTAAGCCGAATGCGGTGTATCAGTTAAACCGTAGCGGCTGGTTTTGGGGCTGCTTCGCAGCCCAGCGCGGGGCGAGCCCGCTCGCCACAGGGGAGGTTATCAGTGTCTAAAAGTCGTGTAGATACCGATGGCTATCGCAGGCAAGCCAGCCCCCACATTTGTTTTGCGGTGTTACTCAGTACTTAGAACGCGCCCATGTAGTCACGCTTGCCCACTTCCACACCGTTGTGACGCAGCAAGGCGTAGGCGGTGGTGACGTGGAAGAAGAACTGCGGCAGACCGTAGGTCAGCAGGTAGGACTGGCCGCTGAAGCGCTTCTCTTTAGGGGTGCCCGGACGGGTGACGATCTCGATGCCTTCTTTGCCATCGATCTGCGCCGGGGTAATGGTGTCGATGAAAGCCAGGACCTTGGCGATCAGCGCTTGCAGGTCAGCGAAGGTGACTTCGCTGTCTTCGTATTTCGGCACTTCGATCTCAGCGAGGCGCGCGGAAACGCCCTTGGCAAAATCCACGGCGATCTGCACCTGGCGCACCAGCGGGAACATGTCCGGGAACAGGCGCGCTTGCAGCAAGGCATTGGGGTCGATGTTCTTGGCGGTGGCGTGGGCCTCGGCCTTGTTCAGCACATCGCTCAAAGCGTTGAGCATTTGCTTGAAGACTGGGAGGGAAGCGGCGTACAGGGAAATAGTCATGACAGTCTCGACAGTGGTGACAGGGTTTGAACAGCCGCGATTATAGACATGAGCGCTGCTTGTCTTTTATTTTTTCGGGATTAGGCTAGTGGGCTCACTGCATAGGGAAAGCGCGATGACCGCCGAGCACGACACCACCACCTCCGAGCCGCGCCTCAACAGCACGGAAATCCGTGTTCTGGGCTGCCTGATCGAGAAGCAGGCCACCAACCCGGAAACCTACCCGCTGACCCTCAATGCCCTGGTCCTGGCCTGCAACCAGAAAACCAGCCGGGAACCGGTGATGAACCTCAGCCAGGGCCAGGTGGGCCAGAGCCTGCGTGCCCTGGAAGGCCGGGGGTTTACCAAACTGGTGATGGGTAGCCGCGCCGACCGCTGGGAACACCGGGTGGACAAGGCCCTGGAGCTGGTCCCGGCGCAAGTGATTCTCACCGGCCTACTGTTCCTGCGTGGCCCGCAGACGGTCAATGAATTGCTGACCCGCAGCGGGCGCATGCATGATTTTGAAGATGCCGAGCAGGTGGTGCATCAGTTGGAACGCTTGATCGCCCGCGACCTGGCGGTGTTAGTGCCCAAGCAGGCGGGCCAGCGCGAAGACCGCTACACCCACTCCCTGGGTGACCCGGCGGATATCGAGGCGATCCTGGCCGCCCGTGGCAGCCCGGTGGAGCGCAGCGGCGCTGGCAGCGGGGTTTCTCTGGAGCGCGTCGAGGAGCTGGAGGCGCGGATTGCGGCGCTGGAAGAGCGCCTGTCGCGTCTCGAATAACCTGCCCCTCCCACATGGGCCACCCGTGTTTGTGAGATTTGTTACTGCCGGGCAAACGCTACGGCTTTCTGGAACTGTTCGTCCGTCGGGCGGATGCCGGTGTACAGCACGAACTGCTCCAGGGCCTGGATCGCAATCACTTCCAGGCCGGTAATCACCCGCTTGCCCTGGGCCCGGCCACGCACGATCAGCGGCGTTTCGGCGGGGATCGCCACCACATCGAACACAGTGTCTGCTGCATCAATGGCGTCGGCCTCGAATGCCAGGTCCTCGGCCTGGGCACCGCCGGTCATGCCGATAGGCGTTACATTGACCAGCATCTGCGGCCGTGCGTTACCCAATGTCGCCTGCCACTCATACCCCAGGTTGTGCGCCAGGGCGCGGCCAGCCACTTCGTTACGGGCAACGATCAGGCCATTGGCATAGCCACCATCACGCAGGGCGCTGGCCACTGCCTTGGCCATGCCGCCACTGCCGTGCAGGGCAAAGGTCGAGTCCTTGGGCACCGCGTGCTTTTGCAGCAGTTGTTCGATGGCGATGTAATCAGTGTTGTAGGCCTTGAGATGGCCGGCGGTATTGACGATGGTGTTGATCGAAGCGATGGCACGGGCCGAGTCGTCGAGCTCATCCACCAGTTCGATACAGGCTTCCTTGAACGGCATTGACACCCCGCAGCCACGAATGCCCAAGGCACGGATCCCGGCGACGGCGCCGTTCAAGTCCTGGCTGCTGAAGGCCTTGTAGTAGAAGTTAAGCCCCAACTGCTCATACAAATGGTTATGAAACCGCAGGCCGAAATTGCCTGGGCGAGCCGACAACGACATGCACAACTGGGTATCCTTGTTGGGGTTCATCAGCATCGGTAACGCCTCTTCAAGTAAGCAAATCGGTACAGACCTTACACAACCTTTACCAAATGGCAGTGCTGTTTTCCTGAAATACGTTGTCTTAAAAGTATCCCCGCGACAATCCTTGAGTCTATTGATTGCAGACCACAAGCGCAGGGGCCAACCGAGGAAAGACCATGATTCGTAAAATCCCCAGGATCGCCTTGCTGATCGGTGCACTCGCTGTAGCCGGCCAAGCCTCCGCTCATGGCGGCGGTTGGGGTGGCCCGGCCGTATTGGGTGCGGTTGTCGGCGCAGCCGTAGTGGGCTCAGTGATCGCCAGCCATGATCGGCCGGTGTATGTGCAGCAGCAACCGGTGTACTACCAGCCCCAGCCAGTGTATGCCGCCCCGCCACCGGTCTATTACCAGCCGGCGCCGGTATACGTGCAGCAGCCGGTCTATTACCGCCCGGCACCGGTATATTACCGCCCGGCACCGGTGTATTACGGGCCACCACGCGGCCACTACGGCCCGCCCCGAGGTTATTACGGGCGCGGCTGGTAAGGCCGGCATAAAAAGCCCCGCATTCCAGGCGGGGCTTTTTTGTGGGCGCAGGGTCTGAATAAATCTCGCCAAGGTCGTTATGGGGACATCGCCGGCAGTTAAATCCGACACTATTAAGGCCAAAGTGTACTTGCCCAACCGGGGCACGCGCTGTCATGTTTGCGTCACGCGACACTCTCACTATCGAAACGGTCCCCCATAACAGGTCATAACAACAAGGACGCCCCAGCATGCCCACACAAAACCCGCACCGTACCGCTGGCCTTTGCACTTCAAGCAAGGTCTATAGCGCCTTGACCGAACTCAAGCACCTTGAGGGCCACCGCAGCGCCAAGTTTCTCTCGCTGCTGGCAGAAAACCTGGTCCACAAGGGCCTGCTCAATGAGCAGGAAGTGCTGCACATGCTGGACCAGGTGGTGGACTGAGCCCCTTTCGGCGCAGCCTCGATGGCAGTGATGTTGACTATCGAGCAGGGTGATTTTCCCTCACCGGCCCGCCGCCGTAAGGTGACCTCCATCAGCAATGGAGGTAGATATGCCCACTATCCAGATCATGTCCGTCATTGGCAGTGCCGTCCCCGGCCCCCTGCGCGAACTGGGCTTGCTCGCCTGTTGGTACCTGGTACGCGACGGTGAAGCCATCAGCGGCCCCCTGACTTCGCTGCCCGACGCCCAGGCCCTGTCCCGCAAGATGGCCCACTGCTTCTCAGCCTAGGGCAATGGTAGCCGCACCCGGGGTTTGGTTTCGACAAACAGCGCCCAGCTGGAGATAAACAGTGCGGCAATCAACGGCCCGATGACAAAGCCATTGAGGCCGAACACCGACAGCCCGCCCAGGGTCGAGATCAGGATCAGGTAATCCGGCATCTTGGTGTCCTTGCCGACGAGGATCGGACGCAGCACATTGTCCACCAGGCCGATCACAAACACCCCGAACAAGGCCAGCACCACCCCTTGCCAGATTGCACCGCTGAGCAGGAAGTACGCAGCCACCGGCCCCCACACAATCCCCGCCCCCACTGCCGGCAGCAACGACAAAAATGCCATCAATACCGCCCAGAGCAACGCGCTGGGAATGTCCAGGAACCAGAAGATCAAGCCGCCCAAGGCGCCCTGAGTCACCGCCACCAACACATTGCCTTTGACGGTCGCGCGCACCACGCGGTTGAACTTCAATTGCAGGCGACGCTTCTGTGGCTCGGCCAGCGGCACCGCCGTGCGCACTTTGCGCACCAGTTCGGGACCGTCGCGCAGCAGGAAGAACAGCAAGTACAGCATGATGAAAAAGCTCACCAGGAAATCAAAGGTGCCCTGGCCGAAGCTGAACGCCTGACTGGCGAAGAACTGGCTGCCTTGCATCGCTCCCTTGACGATTTTCTCGCGCAGACCCTCCAGGTTGCCCATGCCGAAGCGGTCCAGCAGGTGCTGGAAGTACGGCGGCAGGAAGTTCTTGAATTGTTCGATGTAGCCCGCCACATCCAGCTTGCCGCTCTCGACGTTCTTGTACAGCGTCGCCCCCTCCTGCACCAGCAAGGCGCTGGTGATGATCACCGGTAAAATCGCGATCACCAGGCACACCATCAAGGTACACAACGACGTCAGGTTGCGGTTCCAGCCAAACTTGAGCTGCAGGCGCCGCTGCATGGGCGCAAAAATGATCCCGAGGATGATCGCCCAGAACACCGCGCCATAGAACGGCAACAGGATCCAGAAGAATGCGAGGGTCACCATGACCAGCAATAACAGCAGGGTTTTGAATTGCAGATTCGTTTGGTTCATGTCCGATCCGTACCAGAAAAACGCCAGGCGCCCAGCGCGCCCTGTTGCTTAGTCCACCGCGCATCCGGCGAGTGCCATCTTTATTTCTACAGCGTAGACCCAGATCAATAAGCGCCAGGCCCGGCTCGGCTACCCTGCCGCCCTTTTGCGACCTGAATCCCCATGCCCCCTGTCCTCGCTCCCGAATTGCTCGCCCCTGCCGGCACCCTGAAAAACATGCGCTACGCCTTTGCCTACGGCGCCGATGCGGTCTACGCCGGCCAGCCGCGCTACAGCTTGCGGGTGCGCAACAACGAGTTCGACCACGCCAACCTGGCCCTGGGTATCGCCGAAGCCCAGGCCCAGGGCAAGCGCTTTTATGTGGTGGTCAACATCGCACCGCACAACGCCAAGCTGAAGACCTTTCTCAAGGACCTGGAACCGGTAATCGCCATGGGTCCGGACGCGTTGATCATGTCTGACCCAGGCTTGATCATGCTGGTGCGCCGGCACTTCCCGCAGATGCCGATCCACCTGTCAGTGCAGGCCAACACGGTGAACTGGGCCAGCGTCGAGTTCTGGCAGCAGCAAGGCATCTGTCGGATCATCCTGTCGCGGGAACTGTCCCTGGAAGAAATCGCCGAAATCCGTCAGCAAGTACCGGCCATGGAGTTGGAAGTGTTTGTGCATGGCGCGCTATGCATGGCCTATTCCGGGCGCTGCCTGTTGTCGGGGTATATGAACAAACGCGATGCCAACCAGGGCACCTGCACCAACGCCTGTCGCTGGAAGTACCAGGCCAGCCCCGCCGTCGAAAACAGCGTGGGCGATATCGTCCAGCAGTATCAGCCCGAACCGACCCTGGGCCTTGGCGCGCCCACCGACCAGGTGTTCCTGCTCCAGGAGGCCAACCGCCCGGATGAGCAGATGCCGGCCTTCGAGGACGAGCACGGCACCTACATCATGAACGCCAAGGACCTGCGGGCGGTGCAGCACGTCGAGCGTCTGACGCAGATGGGCGTGCACTCGCTGAAGATCGAAGGCCGCACCAAATCCCACTTCTATGTGGCGCGCACCACCCAGGTGTATCGCCAGGCCATTGATGACGCGGCAGCCGGGCGCGCGTTCGACCGTGGCTTGATGACCAACCTTGAATCCCTGGCCCAGCGCGGCTACACCGAAGGCTTCCTGCGCCGCCATGTGCATGACGAGTACCAGAACTACCAGAACGGCAGCTCAGTCTCGGAACAACAGCAGTTTGTCGGGGAATTGACCGGGGAACGGCGCGGGGAACTGGCCGAGGTCAAGGTGAAGAACCGCTTTGCGCTGGGCAACCACCTGGAATTGATGACCCCGGCGGGGAATTTCCATTTTGATTTGGGGATGATGCATAACGCCAAGGGCGAGGCGATCGAGGTGGCACCGGGGGATGGGCATACGGTGTATGTGCCGGTGCCGCTGGAGATGGAGATCGGGTTTGGGTTGTTGATGCGGGATGTGTAGGTATCTGTGAGGGCCCCTTCGCGGGCAAGCCCGCTCCCACATTTGACCCTGTTCACAAACCAGGTGTGGGAGCGGGCTTGCCCGCGATGAGGCCAGAACAAGCACCGCAATTGCCAGGTCAGATCCTGAACTGCCCCACCAACTGCCCCAACCGTTGCCCCAGGTCCGCCAGGCTGCGGGAGGTCTGCGCACCCTGCTGGGTCTCGTCCGCCACACTGTCCACCGCCACCGCAATCTGATGCACGCTGCGGTTGATCTCTTCAGCCACGGCGGTTTGCTCTTCCGCGGCGCTGGCGATCTGCGCGTTCATGGTGTTGATGGTGCCAATCAGTTGCGCCATGGTATCGAGGGACGCCCCGGCCTCATTGGCCTGGGCCGAGGTGCCGTCGCCGGCATCGCTGGAGCGGCGCATGGATTCCACCGCCGCCTCGGTGCCCTTTTGCAGGCGGTCGATCATGCCCTGGATTTCCTGGGTGCTTTGTTGGGTGCGGCTGGCCAGTGCGCGGACTTCATCGGCCACCACCGCAAACCCACGCCCGGCTTCACCGGCGCGGGCCGCTTCGATGGCGGCGTTGAGGGCCAGCAGGTTGGTCTGTTCGGCAATCGAGCGGATCACCCCGAGCACGCTGACAATCGACGATACGTCCTGTTGCAGGCTGTCCAGGGACACGCCGCTGCTGCGGATGTCATTCACCAGTGCATGAATCTGCGCGATGCTGCCATCCACCACGCGCTTGGCGGCCTGGCCTTCGGCGTCGGTCTGCTGCGCCGCCACCGCGGCGCCCTGGGCACTGCGCGCCACTTCATGGGCGGCAGACGACATTTCGTTGATCGCCGTGGCCACCTGGTCAGTCTCCTGGCGCTGGCGCTCCATGGCCTGCTCCGAACGGTGAGCCTGCTCGGACACCTGGCTGACCAGGCCGGTCAGCTGCGAAGTCATGTCGGTGATCTGGCGCACCAAACCATGGATCTTGTCGACAAACCGGTTGAACGAACCGGCCAGTTCACCCAACTCGTCCTGGCTGGTGATTGCCAGGCGGCGGGTCAAATCACCCTCGCCGGCGGCGATATCGTCGAGGTTGGCCTTCATCAGGTGCAAGGGGCGCAGGATGGTATTGGCCAGCACCATGCCCACTGCCGCGATCAGCAATAACAGGACCACGGCAATACCGACGATGCTCAACAACACGCCTTCCATACGTTCGTTGACCTTGGCTTCCACCTCGCTGACCAGGGCGTCGATACCGTCAAGGTTGACCGATGTACCGATCACCATGTCCCACTTGGGCAAGTATTCGGTGTAGCCGAGTTTGGGCACCAGTTCGGTTTGCCCAGGCTGCGTGGAGCTGTATTGAAGGTAGTGGGTGCCGTCCTTGCCGACCTTCACCAGGTCGCGGTTGACGTAGACACCGTTGGGGTCACGGTTGTCCTTGAAGCTTTTGCCCACACCGTCGGGGCTGTTGCCCTTGAACAGGCGGATGGTCTCGGAGTCGTAGCCAAAGAAATATCCGTCCTTGCCGTAGGTGGTGTTGGACAACAGCTTGACCACCTGCGCCCGCGCCTCTGTATCGCCAGGTGCGGCAGCGTCGTACAGCGGCTTGATGGTGGTCATCGCCACTTCCACGTAACTCTGCAGGGTGGCCTTGGCATTGTTGAGCAGCCGCTCGCGGGTTTCAGCCACCTCGCTACGCGCCTGTTCCTTGAGGATCCACACCGTGGTCAGGCTGATGACCACGGCAAACAACAACACCGGCAGTACGGCAAGGGACAGGACTTTGGCCTTCAGACTCAGTCGCATGGAGCTTCTCTCTTATAGGGCAGCGTTAACAGGTTAACGGCCTTGTAAGAGAAAACTGTAGGAGCGAGCTTGCTCGCGAAAAAAACTCAGCAATAACACCGGCAGCCTGGATGGACGCGGTGCCCTTGAGTCCTTCGCGAGCAAGCTCGCTCCTACAGGAGAAGTCAGAGGGTCATCGCGGCAAACCAGCCGAACACCAGCAACGGCAGGTTGTAGTGCAGGAACGTCGGGACCACGGTGTCCCAGATATGGTGATGCTGGCCGTCGATGTTCAAACCCGAGGTCGGTCCCAGGGTGGAGTCCGACGCTGGCGAACCGGCATCGCCCAGGGCGCCGGCGGTGCCGACGATGCAGACAATGGCCAGGGGGCTGAACCCCAGTTGCACACACAGCGGCACGAAAATCGCCGCCAGGATCGGCACGGTGGAAAACGACGAGCCAATGCCCATGGTCACCAGCAGGCCCACCAGCAACATCAACAACGCGCCCACGCCACGACTATGGCCGATCAAGGCCGCAGAGGCCTGCACCAGCGTCTGCACCTGGCCGGTGGCCTTGAGGACTTCGGCAAACCCGGAAGCAGCGATCATGATGAAGCCGATCATCGCCATCATCTTCATGCCTTCGGTGAACAGGTCATCGGTGTCGCGCCAGCGTACGATGCCCGACACCGAGAAGATCAGGAAACCCGCCAGGGCACCGATGATCATCGAGTCCAGCCACAGCTGGATGATAAAGGCCGAGGCAATGGCCAGCCCGGCTACCAGCAGGGTCAGCGGGTTGTATTGCACCGCCACTTGCTCGACCCGCTCGATTTTCTTCAGGTCGTAGACGCGCTTTTTGCGATAGCTGATAAACACCGCCACCAACAGGCCGAACACCATGCCCAGCGCCGGGATACCCATGGCGTGGGTGACATTGACCTGGCTGATATCCACCCCACTCTTGGCGACGTTGGCCAGCAGGATCTGGTTGAGGAAGATGTTGCCGAAGCCCACCGGCAGGAACATATACGGGGTGATCAGGCCGAAGGTCATGACACAGGCGATCAGGCGCCGGTCAATCTGCAGCTTGGTCAGCACATACAGAAGAGGCGGCACCAGCAGCGGAATAAAGGCGATATGGATCGGCAGGATGTTCTGCGAGGCAATCGCCACCGCCCCCAGCAGGCAGATCAGCAGCCATTTGACGTGATTGCCGCCGCTCGCCTCCTGGCGCCCCACCAGCAGCAAGGCCTTGTCCGCCAGGGCATGGGCCAGGCCGGACTTGGCGATCGCCACGGCGAAAGCACCGAGCAATGCGTAGGACAGCGCCACGGTGGCACCGCCGCCCAGGCCGCTGTTGAACGCGCTGAGCGTCGCGTCGATCCCAAGACCACCGGTCAAGCCGCCGACCAGGGCGCCGACGATGATCGCGATGACCACATGCACGCGGGACAGGCTCAGCACGAGCATGGTACCGACCGCGGCGATTACTGCGTTAATCATGGCTACCTCAAGACAGAAACATAAAAACAACACACGCCGGCGCCCTGGCCAAATGGCGACCACGGCACACACAGAAAAGGTGTTTTATTAGAGGGCGCGCACTTTGCAGCAGCCGGCGCGCCATGTCAAAGCACGACGTCGCAAACAGAATTCAATTGATCGTATGAATAAAGAAAAAAACCATGCGGCCGATACAACGGATCATCTCTGTCGTAACGAAAGGTTAAGGATCTCCATGTCGCTCAGGCAGCTGTCCATTCAATGGAAAATCACCCTCCTCGCCGGCCTTTGTCTGTTGGGGATCGTGACCCTGCTGGTGGGTCTTTCGCTGTATCGGATGGACCAGAGCTCACAACGGGTCCAGACCTCCAGCACGCAGATGCTCAATGTCGCGGCTCAATCGCGCATCGAAGCCCAGGGTGAAGTCCAGGCATTGGGCATCCGCCAGCAGTTTATGGACGCCTACCAATACGGCCATGGTTTCTCGCGCCAGGTGCTGTTTTTGCGGGAACAGGCCGAGAAACGCTTCCTCGATGCCTTTGACTTGCGTGAAGACCTGACCCGCCAAGTCAAGGCCGCGCTGCAGGCCAATCCGGATCTGCTGGGCCTGTCTCTGGTATTCGAAGCCAATGCCCTGGATGGCAAGGATGAGTTGTTTGCCGGCCAGCAAGAGCTGGGCAGTAACGAGAAGGGCCGCTTCGCCCTGTACTGGTCGCAGCCGACACCCGGTAAGCTGACCTCGATGGCACTGCCGGAAAGCGACATGTCCGACACCAGCATCGGCCCCAGCGGCGAAAAGGCCAACACCTGGTTCACCTGCCCGCGCACCACCCTCAAACCGTGCGTGATCGAACCGTACTTCTATGTGATCGACGGGCAGAACGTATTGCTCACCAGCATCGTGTTCCCCCTCACGGTCAATGGCAAAGTCATCGCCTCGCTGTCGGTGGACATCAACCTCAACAGCCTGCAGGCGGTCAGCCAGAATGCCAGCCGCAAGCTGTATGACGGCCAGACCAACGTCAGCATCATCAGCCCGGTGGGTTTGCTCGCCGGCTATAGCCCGGATGCGAGCAAGCTCAGCCAGCGCCTGGACAGCGTCGACACCACCAGCGGCGCACAACTGATCAGTGCCATGGCCAGCAGTACCCAGACCTACAGCCTACGCACCGGCCAGCAACTCAAGGTACTGGCGCCGTTCCAGCCAATCCCCGATGGCAAGTCCTGGGGCGTGTTGCTGGACGTGCCGGAAAAAGTCCTGATCGGCCCCGCCCAAGCCCTCAAGGCCGAACTGGATGCCGACAACACCAAAGGCACCTTGCTGGAACTGGGCCTGGGCTTGCTCGCCGCGATTGTCGGTTTGCTATTGGTATGGCTGATGGCCCGCAGCGTCACCCGGCCAATCCTCGGCGTGGCCCGCATGCTGGAGGATATCGCCAGCGGCGAAGGCGACCTGACCAGGCGCCTGGCCTACGACAAGCGCGACGAACTCGGTGAACTGGCCAGTTGGTTCAACCGTTTCCTCGACAAGCTGCAACCAATCATTGCCGAGGTCAAACGCTCGGTGCAGGACGCGCGCACCACCGCCGACCAATCGGCGGCGATTGCCAGCCAGACCAGTGCCGGCATGGAGCAGCAATACCGCCAAGTGGATCAGGTGGCCACCGCCTCCCACGAGATGAGCGCCACCGCCCAGGACGTCGCCCGCAGCGCCGCCCAGGCCGCACACGCCGCCCGGGATGCCGATCAGGCCACCCGCGACGGCCTGACCGTGATCGACCGCACCACCACCAGCATCGGCCACCTCGCCGCCGATATGAGTACGGCGATGACCCAGGTCGAAGGGCTGGCGGCCAATAGCGAGCAGATCGGTTCTGTGCTGGAAGTGATCCGCGCAATTGCCGAACAGACCAACCTGCTGGCCCTCAACGCCGCCATCGAAGCCGCCCGTGCCGGTGAGGCCGGGCGTGGCTTTGCAGTGGTCGCCGATGAGGTGCGCAACCTCGCACGGCGTACCCAGGAGTCGGTGGAAGAAACCCGCCAGGTGATCGAACAGTTACAAAACGGCACCCAGGAAGTGGTGAGCTCCATGAGCAACAGTCATCGCCAGGCCCAAGGCAGTGTCGAACAGGTCGGCCAGGCAGTGACGGCATTGCGCCAGATCGGCGATGCGGTGACGGTGATCAGCGACATGAACCTGCAGATCGCCAGCGCCGCCGAGCAACAAAGCGCAGTGGCCGAAGAGATCAACAGCAACGTGGCGACGATTCGTGACGTGACCGAGTCGCTGTCGGGCCAGGCCAATGAGTCGGCCCGGGTCAGCCAGACACTCAATAGCCTGGCCAATCAGCAACAGGGGTTGATGGATCAGTTCCGCGTCTGATGGCGATTTAAAGGGCGCGGGGCCTGGCGCCGGACGCAGGATCCAGCTCACAACTCCAGAGCTCCAACGCCGGCCGGCTCGCGTGTGGCGGGCCGAGCCAGGCGCTCAGCCACTCGCACTGCTGGTTGATACACAGTTGATAATCCCCCGCCTCAGGGGTGCGCCCCAAGCGCAGGGGTTGCAAGGGGGGCAGTTGACGCTGGTAATGCCAACTGCCCTCGCGCAGTTGGGCGCCGTCCGGAATTTCCATACCGGCCCCGGAACCCTTGACCCGCGCCTCACCCAGTACCAGCCCCGCAGGCGTTACGCGGTAATCCTCTTCCCAGCGCACTTTCTCAACGGTATGGGTCCAGGCGAGGGTGAAGGCTGGCGTGGGGACTTGTGCCCAGACTGCACCCGCCAAGCCCAGGCACAGGCCAATCACGCCGTGGCCACCCGAGCCCGGCGGGCGCGCCAGCAATGCTGCGCGATCAGCAGCGCCGCCAGGGCGAAGCCGATTTCATCGCTTAACGGCGTCGCCAGAATCAGGCTACCACCGGCGACCAAACCCAGCACGCGCTCCCACCCATTGAGTCGGGCCTGCAAGTAGCCGGTAAACGCCGCGCCCCAAATGCCGATGGCCAGTAACGCCTTGGCAACCACATACAGTGTGGCCAGCAGGCTATCGCCCTGCAGCATCAGCGCCGGCTCATACACCGCCATAAAGGGCACAACGAACCCGGCCACGGCGATGCGCACCGCCCAAAAGCTGATCTTCAGCCCGCTCTCCCTGGCAATCGGTGCGGCCGCGAAACAGGCCAGCGCCACCGGCGGCGTGAGGTCGGCCATGATGCCGAAATAGAACACGAACATATGCGACACAATCAGCGGCACGCCCAGGTCCAGGAGTGCCGGGGCAGCAATCGAGCTGGTGATGATGTAGTTGGGAATGGTCGGGATGCCCATGCCCAGCACCAGACAGGTGAGCATGGTGAGCACCAGCGAAAGGAACAGATTGTCCTGGCCGATAGCGAGGATGTAGCCGGCAAAGGTCGAGGCCACCCCGGTCAGCGACACCACCCCGATGATCACCCCCACCAGCGCGCAGGCGATGCCCACCGGCACGGCATGGCGTGCGCCTTCAACTAGGGCATGCAGGCAGATTGTCAGGGTGTCGCGGCCGCCCTTGATGAACCAGCACACCGCCACCAACAGCGCCACGACTCCAAACACCATGCCGATACCGAGCCGGAAGAAGCCCGCACACAGCACGCCCAGGACGATCCAGAAAACGAAACGCATGGCCGTGGACGATACCCGCAGGATGATCGCCGAGCCCAGGATGACGATGGAGGTCAGTGCCAGGCCGACCATGCCGGAGAACAACGGTGTGCGCCCGGAGAACAGCAGGTAGATCAGCACGAACAGCGGAATCAGCAGATACCAGCGCTGCTTCACCGACGCCCAGGGGTTGGGGCACTCCTCCTTGGGCAAGCCACGCAGGTTGGAGCGCTTGGCTTCCAGGTGAACCATCCAGAATACCGAGCCGAAGTACAGCAAGGCCGGAATCAGCGCGGCCTTGGCTACCTCGAAGAACGGCACGTTGATCGTCTCGGCCATGATAAAGGCCACCGCGCCCATGATCGGCGGCATGATCTGGCTACCCATCGACGAGGTCGCCTCCACGCCGCCGGCAAACGCCGATTTGTAGCCAAAGCGCTTCATCAAAGGGATGGTGAATTGGCCGGTGGTGACCACATTGGCCACCCCCGAACCGGTGATGGTGCCCATCAGTGCCGACGACACCACTGAAACCTTGGCTGGGCCACCGAGTTTATGGCCGAACAGGCCCATGGCGAAATCGGTGAAGAGCTTGATCATCCCGGCCTGTTCGAGGAACGCGCCGAACAAAATAAACAGGAAGATGTACGTGGCCGAAACGTAGGTCGGCGTGCCGTACAGCCCCTCGGTGCCAAAGGCCAGTTGGTTGACGACCTGGTCGATGGCATAGCCGCGGTGCATCAGGTCGCCCGGCAGGTACTGGCCAAACAGGCCGTAGACCAGGAACAGCGCACAGATCAGCGGCAAGGCAATGCCCATCACCCGCCGCGCCGCTTCAAACACCAGCACGATCAGCACCAGGCCGACGACCATGTCGCCGGTGGTCAAATCGCCGGAGCGCTGGATCAAATCCGCTTCGAAATACCACTGGTAGAACGCCGTACCCATCCCGACCAGCCCCAATAGCCAGGCCAGGGGCTGCCAGGGCTGTTCCTTGCCACGCGCCGGAAAGCACAGAAACACCACCAGTAGCAGAAAGCCCACGTGCACGGCCCGCAGAATCTGGCTGGAGACGGGATGGAAGGCAGCGGTGATAATTTGGAACACGGAAAATAACAGCGCGACATAGAACAGCGCTCGAGGCCAATCCCTGGGATTGGCGGCGAGGCTTTGGTCTTGCTCACTCATGCAGGTACTCCCTCGTTACAACGTCGATAGGCCAACAAAACCTGGCACGCGGTGTACGCAGGTTTTATTCACAGCCCATGCATGTGTCCGCAGCGATGGGTGCTGCACGCAGCACCCACCTGCCGCTTACAGGGCGCCCACTTCCTTGTAGAAGCGCTCGGCCCCCGGATGCAACGGGATCGGCAGGCCCTTGGCCGCGCCTTCCAGCTTGATATCCTTGGCGGCCGAGTGGGCGTTGCCCAGGCGATCGAGGTTGTCGAACATGAGTTTGGTCATCTGGTAGGCCACGTCATCGGATACGCCGTCATGGCTGACCAGGATATTGGTGATGGCCACGGTCGGTACATCGCTGTCCTGACCGTCGTAGGTGCCCGCCGGGATCACGGAGCCCAGGTAGGCGGCGTTGTCGATCTTGGCGGTGATATCGGCTGGAATGGCGACGAAGGTGATCGGCAGGGTCGCGGCCAGGTCGCGGATCGCGGCCATGCCCAGGCCCGAGGACTGCAAGGTGGCATCCAACTGACGGTTCTTGATTAACTCAACCGATTCGGCATACGGCAGAAACTCGACCTTGCCCATGTCTTCATAGCTCAGGCCAGCCGCCTTGAAGATCGCGCGGGCGTTGAGCTCGGTGCCGGATTTCGGTGCGCCGACGGAGATGCGCTTGTTTTTCAGGTCGGCCAGGGTGGTGATGCCTGACTCCTTGCTGGCGACGATCTGAATGTAGTTCGGGTAAGTGCCGGCAATCGCCCGCAGTTTCTTCAGTGGAGCCTTGAAGCCGGCGTCTTCCACGCCGTTCCAGGCATCGGCGACCGAATCGCCAAGGGCAAAGGCCAACTCACCGCGACCGGCTTGCAGCAGGTTGAGGTTTTCCACTGACGCCTTGGTGGCCTGCACCGAAGTCTTCGACCCTTCGATACCGTTGCTGTACAGCTGTGACAGGCCCACGCCAATGGGGGTAATACACGCCGCTGGTGCCACCGGTCAGCACGTTGATAAATGTGGGGGCGGCGAGTGCCGCAGTACTTGCGGCAAAGGCTGCGGCAGCAGCAAACACACTGAAACGCTTGGTCATTCGCATGGGAGTCGCCTTTTATCTTTCTTATTGGGTACCGAGCAATCGAGCGCCCGACTGACAAGTGCTCTGACAGATACCAGGCCTTGCAAGGGGAAAAACCTGCTCGGCATGGCTAGCCAGTTGGTTGTTATAAGCGAAATGCTCCCGGCCAGGCGCCACAAGAAAAGTCTTGTTGCAAATCTCTACACATCGACAGCCAGGTACCAATCAGACCTGGCGTCGAGGCAACTCGATCAGCACCTTGAGCCCCCCCAACTCACTCTCATGCAACTGCAAAGTGCCACCCCACACCTCGACAATATCCCGCACGATCCCCAACCCCAGGCCATGGCCATCGGTCTGCTCATCCAGGCGGGTCCCACGGCTGAACACTTGGCTGCGCTGGGCCTCGGGAATCCCTGGCCCGTCATCCTCGACCCGCAGCTCAAAACAGTGGGGCGCCTCGTCAATGCTCACCCGCACCTCGGCATCCGCCCATTTGCAGGCGTTGTCCAGCAGGTTGCCCAAAAGCTCCAACAGGTCTTCGCGGTCCCATGGCAGTTGCAGGCCGGGGCGCACGTGGTAGCTCAGGTCCAGGTGCTCGCCGTGGATCATGTTCAGGGTCGCCAGCAGGCCGGGCAGTTCGCTGTCGCAGTCGAACAGCGCGCCGGGCAGGGTTTCGCCGGCCAGGCGCGCGCGGTTCAGTTCGCGGTTGAGCCGTTGCTGCACCTGCTGCAACTGCTCGCGCAACAACTTGGCCAATTGCGGCTGGTCCTTGAGCTGCTCGCTGGACGCCACACTCAACAGCACTGCCAGGGGCGTCTTCAAGGCGTGGCCGAGGTTGCCCAGGGCATTGCGCGAGCGTTTGAGGCTGTCTTCGGTATGGGCCAGCAGGTGATTGATCTGAGCCACCAGCGGCTCCAGTTCCACCGGCACTTGGGTGTCCAACTGCGAGCGCTGGCCTTGCTGCAACTGCGCGATCTGCTCGCGGGCGGTTTCCAGCGGGCGCAGGGCCCGGCGCACGGTGACCCGTTGCAGCAGCAAGATCAGGAGCAACGCCGCCAGCCCGAGGACCAGGCCGACCTGGCGCATCAGGCGGAAACTCTCGCGCACCGGTGTGTAGTCCTGGGCCACGCTGATGGAGATCGCCTGGCCAAAACGTTTGTAGTCCGAGCGCAATATCAACAATTGCTGGCCTTCCGGGCCCAACTGCAGATTGCCCTGCAAGCCGGCCTGGGGCAGTTGCGGCAGTTCCTGGTCCCACAGGGAGCGGGAGCGCCAGTGGTTGTCGCTGAAGTCGATACGAAAATAATGCCCGGAGAACGGGCGTTGATAGGCCGGTGACAAGCGCTGTTCATCCAGTTGTAAGCCACCGGGGCCACGCACCAGGGCCACCAGCAGGTTTTCACTGTCGTTGCGCAGGCCCGACTCCAGATAGCGCTGCAAACCCATTTCGAACAACCACAGGCTGGTTTGCGCCAGCACCAGGCCGACGATCACCATTACGCTGATCAGCCCCAGGCTCAAGCGCCGCTGGATCGACCTCACGTGGGGCTGGCGCCAAAGCGATAACCCTGGCCGCGCCGGGTTTCAATCACGCTGCGCCCCAGCTTGCGGCGCAAATGATTGACGTGCACTTCGAGGACGTTGGAGTCGCGCTCGGTTTCACCATCGTACAAATGCTCGGCCAGATGGCTTTTGGACAGGATCTGCTCGGGATGCAGCATGAAGTAGCGCAACAAGCGAAACTCGGCAGCAGTCAATTGCACCTCGGCGCCGTCGCGCATCACACACTGGCGGCCTTCATCCAGATGCAGGCCGGCGGCCTGCAACGTCGGCTGGTTGACCTGGCCGTGGGAGCGGCGCAACAACGCCTGAATGCGCAGGTACAACTCCTCGGGGTGGAACGGCTTGCTCAGATAATCGTCGGCCCCAGCCTTGAGCCCTTCGATGCGCTCGGCCCAAGAGTCGCGGGCGGTGAGGATCAACACCGGGGTCGCCAGGGCGGCGGCGCGCCATTGGCTCAACACCTCAAGCCCCGGCAGGCCGGGCAAGCCCAGATCGAGGATGATCAGGTCATACGGCTCGCTGCGTCCCTGATACACCGCGTCACGCCCGTCCGCCAGCCAATCCACGGCATACCCCTGGGCTTTGAGCCCGGCCAGCAATTCATCGGCCAGGGGCACGTGGTCTTCCACCAGAAGCAGGCGCATCAGTCATCTTCCTCGTCTTTAAGCAGCGCACCCGTGGTCGCGTCCAGTTTGATTTCTCGGACCACGCCATCGGTGGTCACCAACTCTACTTCATAGACGTAGCTGCCGTGTTTGCTCTCAAGCTCAGCCTCCAGCAACCGGGACCCGGGATGCCGCGCCATGGCCTGCTGCAGCAGTTGCTCAAGGGACAGGATCACCCCTTGCTGGCGCAGCGCCAGGGCTTCGTCCTGATTGAGGTCCCGGGCAGCCACTACCGAGCAAAAGGCCAGGAGCACCAGCGCCAGTCGACTGCCGGTGCGTAGATTTACCTTCATTACGTATCCTGATGATCCTTGAGAACTTGCCCGGTCACAGCGTCCAATTCCACGTCCCACTCGACACCTTGGGCATCGCGCAGGTCGACCTGGTAAATGTATTTGCCGTACTCCTGCTCGAGCTCGGTCTCATGCACAGTGCCACCGGGATGTTTGGCCAGGGCTGCAGCGTTGAGCTTCTCGAACGACTGGATGGTACCAGCGTCACGCAATTTCAGCGCTTCATCCGGTCCCAGGTCCCGGGCCTGAGCCAGGCCGGTGGTGAGGGCGATGATACTGGCGGCGATAACGGCTGTGAGGTTTTTCATGATGATTCTCCATTTCCGGATGTTTTGCCTACGCCCCCCACAGTACGGATCGCAACTTAACTGAAACTGAATTGCCACTATGGCAATTGTCCCACAACACCTTGCCAGGCCCCCGGGCAAATTTCCTATACTGCCCTGCTCGCCTGCACAGAGATCGGTATGACCGCCATCCACATCAAGTTCCCAGCCCTGACGCTCAAGGCTGGCCAGCGCGCCTTTGCACGCATTCGCGAACAGGGCCTGCAGCCTGCCGACGTGGGCATTCTGCCCGGCGCGGCCGGGGGGCCCAAGGCCTTGGGCATTCAGGGCCTGGACCTGGCGCTGTTCGGTGACTGGCTGGCGCGTGCGCCCCGCGAGCGCTCGCTGATTGGTGCCTCCATCGGTTCCTGGCGCTTTGCCAGCGCCTGCCTGCCAGACCCGGTACAAGGCCTGCTCGACCTCGGTCGCTTGTACAACGAGCAACGCTTTGCCAAGGGCGTGACCATGGCTGAGGTCAGCCAAAGCTGCCAGCGCATGCTCGATGACCTGTTGGCCGGGCGCGATGCGACGCTGCTGGATAACCCGCACTATCGCCTGAATATCGTGGTCGTTAAAAGTCATGGCCTGCTGGCCGACGATCACCGTGGCCGCCTGGGCCTGGGCCTGTCCTCGGTAATCGCCGACAACCTGCGCGGCCGTGCGCGCCTGTCCCGGCATTTTGAGCGACTGATCATCCACGACCCGCGCCAGGCGCCACCACTGCACCCGCTCAAGGATTTCCCTTCGCGCTTCCTCGACCTGGAACTGGGCAACCTGCGCCAGGCATTGCTGGCGTCCGGCTCGATCCCCATGGTCATGCAAGGTGTGCGCGACTTGCCGGGCGCCGGTGCCGGCACCTATCGCGATGGCGGCCTGCTGGACTACCACCTCGACCTGCCCTACCACGGCGATGACATCGTGCTGTACCCGCACTTCACCGACCGGGTCATCCCCGGCTGGTTCGACAAGAGCCTGCCGTGGCGGCGCAGCAACCCGCAGGGTTTGCAGGATGTGTTGCTATTGGCCCCCTCACGGGAGTACCTGGCTCGCCTGCCCTACGGCAAATTGCCGGATCGCAGCGACTTCAAGCGCTTTGTGGGGGATGACGCCCGACGCAATCAGTACTGGCAAACCGCAATGAGTGAAAGCCAGCGGCTGGGTGATGAGTTCCTCGAACTGGCCGATAACGGCCGATTGGGTGAGCGCCTGATTGCCCTGTGAGTCAACTTGATTGCCACCTCGACCGATTAGAGATGCAAGCGACGAACACAAAAGCATTATTTAACCAAGACCATCATTATTCGTTTGGACGTCATGATGGCGGAGAAAAAGATCCGCTCCAATCAGCTTGCAGAAGCCATTAGAATGAAGGAAACCAATCTGTCGCTATTGAAAAACGGAAAGATCAAAGGCTTTAAACTCGAACCCAGAACACGCTATGTATCGCTCTGGATTGCCAGCCCGGCGATTTACTGGAGTTCGAGAGCGAAGAAAGCTAGGCCTTGGGCTGCGCTGTAGAACACTGATCAATTTAATACGGACTCCCCTCTATGAAACCCATTAGGCTCTTGGGCCTCTTCACGGTTGCCCTGATTACCGGCGGCTGCAGCAACGGTAGTTTCAACCCGTCCTCGTTCAAGGTTTATGAACCAGGCACGCAGTTTGGCAACCGCCAAGGTTCTTCTTTCTGGTTGGATACTCCCTGCCCTAAACGTGGCTGCGATAACAACAAGTTGTTCTTCAATCCAGCCCATCAAGAATCGACCATGGAACGATACAATCATGGGTTCTAATCGCCGAATAATGTGTGGCCTTGGTTTGTTCCTGCTGCTGGCAGTGGGCCCAGCAAGCGCACAAGACTTGCCCAATCTCTCGCTGCTCACGCGGTATGGCGTCACCGAGGATCAGTTGCCAGCCGCCCCTGCCGACCTGGCACTGAACATCGAGCCGACGAATAGCCGGTTTGAAATCAAGCCCGAGCGACCATTGATCCGGGTGGAAAAAAACGGTGACCTGGTATCTGAAACCACCGGCAACATCAGCATTGATAACGCGGCGGCCCAAGGCCAGGTGCAGTGTGCCCGTGCACTCGCAGAGTTGCAGCGGCGAGGGTCGCAGTACTCACTGCCGTGTGGGGACGGGGTCAAGGTCAGTACAACGTTGTGGTCCCAGGAATAACCGCGCTTGATACACGCCACCAGGTCGCCCCTTAAAACAGGTTAGAATGCGCGCCAAGTCGGTCGCCCGGGCCCATCAAGCGCCCACCCGACATCGCACACCGCCCTAGAAACTCCTGCCTTACAGGTCATACCGTGGAAATTTTCAAAGAATTCACCTTCGAGTCCGCCCACCGCTTGCCTCACGTCCCCGAAGGCCATAAATGCGGGCGCCTGCATGGTCACTCCTTCAAGGTGGCCATCCATCTGAGCGGCGACCTTGATCCGCATACCGGCTGGATCCGTGACTTCTCGGAGATCAAGGCGATTTTCAAGCCGCTCTATGAGCGCCTCGACCACAACTACCTCAACGACATCCCCGGCCTGGAAAACCCAACCAGCGAAGTGCTGGCCAAGTGGATCTGGAACGAGTTGAAGCCGTTGCTGCCGGAACTTAGCGCCATTCGTATCCATGAGACCTGCACCAGTGGCTGTATTTATCGCGGTGAGTAAGTCCTTGCATAGCCAGGCTGTTTGAACGGCCGCTCGAGGTGATCTTTGAGGCGCCCTAGGCGTAAGGGTTTGCGTTCCATAATCACAGCGATTAAAACCGAACTTCGCCGCAATTCAAGGAGCCAAATCATGGAATCCACCTGGCTGGCACAGGCCAAGCGCCTGCAGGCATTGGCCTCCACCGCGTTGCACTTTTGCAAGAATGAATTTGACCGCGAGCACCTTGAGGAAATTGCCCAGATCGCTCATTCGATGCTCGCACAGTTGGGTAACGTTCCTCTGGAAAGCATTACTGGCCTAGTCTCGGACTTCGCCCAACGCTACTCGACCCCATTGATTGACGTAAGGGGCGCTGTGATAGAAGGCGACCGTATCCTGCTGGTGCGCGAAGCAACCGATGGATGCTGGGCGCTCCCCGGTGGATTTGCGGATGTTGGGTTGTCTGCCGCCGAGAACGTGATCAAAGAAATTCACGAAGAAGCCGGACTGACTGTCACCGCACAAGCGCTCTACAGCGTTACTCACAAGGCCAAAGGCTTGTATACGCCCGATGTTAGGGACTTCTACAAGTTGTACTTCCTCTGCGAACGAACCTATCAGTCCGCTCCCACGGCTGGGCTGGAAACCACCGACGTCGGCTTCTTCCGCCTCGACGAACTCCCGCCCCTGTCACGCGGCCGCACCATCGAGAGTGATCTTGAAGCAGCCTTCGCCTTTCACCGCGGCGAAATCACCCAGACCCTGTTCGACTGACACCCCGGCACGGTGATCCAATTTGTATCACCGCTGCACCGCTTTCGCGCCTGACTGGGCACAACCGACAAGCAATCCCCTCTTCCTGCCACGCCAGCCCCTGAATAGTGTGCAACCTGCACAGCGCCCACCGTGCAGCCGTCACTGCTCTGCAGTTGGCACGCCCGCTGCAATAGGCCCTGGGTCACTCACAGGGGAACGGCACATGACGCAGAACGAACCGGGCAACGATTACCCTCTCAGCGAAGTGCCCATGCATGCACGCAAGGGCCTTGGCTCCACGGCCATGGTGTTGCTGGGCTTCACCTTTTTTACCGCGACCATGTTCGCCGGCGGCAAGCTGGGGGTGGCCTTCAGTTTTACCCAGATGCTCGGTGTCGTGGCCCTGGGTAACCTGCTGTTGGGTATCTACGCCGCAGGCCTGGGTTACATCGCCTTCAAGAGCGGCTTGAACTCAGTGCTGATGGGGCGGTTCTGCTTTGGCGAAGTGGGTAGCAAGTTGAGTGACCTGATCCTGGGTTTCACCCAGATAGGCTGGTACGCCTGGGGCACAGCCACGGCGGCCGTGGTACTGGGCAAATATTTCGAACTGGGCCAGGGCAGCGTGCTGGCGCTGATGGTTGTGTTCGGCCTGGTGTTCTGCGCTACGGCCTACGTGGGCTATCGTGGCCTGGAAATCCTCTCTTACATCGCGGTCCCGGCCATGGGCCTGCTGTTGCTGCTGTCGATGTGGGTGGCCACGGTAAAAGTCGGGGGGCTGGAAGGTTTGCTCGCCGTGGTGCCCAGCGGTGCGTTGGATTTGTCCACGGCCATTACCCTGGTATTCGGCACCTTTGTCAGTGGTGCAACCCAGGCCACCAACTGGACGCGCTTTTCCCGCTCGGCCAAGGTGGCAGTCCTGGCCAGCCTGATTGGCTTTTTTATCGGCAACGGCCTGATGGTGCTGATCGGGGCCTACGGTGCCATCGTCTATCAACAACCGGATGTGGTGGAAGTGTTGCTGCTGCAAGGTTTCGCCATGGCTGCGATGGCCATGCTGCTGCTCAATATCTGGAGTACCCAGGACAACACCATCTACAACTTCGCTGTCGCCGGCTGCAACCTGCTGCGCACCAAACGCCGCAAGACCGTCACGCTGGTCGGCGCCGTGATCGGCACCCTGCTCGCCTTGCTGGGCATGTACGACATGCTGGTGCCCTATCTGATTTTGCTGGGCACCGTGATTCCACCGATTGGAGGGGTGATCATGGCCGACTTCTTCTATCGCTATCGCGGTCAGTACCCTCGGCTGGCGGAGGTGCGTTTGCCAGCGTTCAATTGGCCGGGGCTGATTGCCTATGCAGTCGGTACGGTGCTGGCGTTCAGTTCGCCGTGGGTCGCGCCCTTGGTGGGGATTGTCGCCGCGGCTGCCACCTACATCTTGCTTACCGCCGTCCTGCGGGTGCGGGTGCCATTGGCTGACGCCCAGGCATGAGCCTGACCGTAGCGGATGTGCTGGCCCTGCCGGGGCTGGAATCCATGACCCTGCGGGCCGGTCGCGCAGGCCTGGACAATGGCGTGCGCTGGCCTTATGTGGCCGAGAACAGCGGCATTGCAGAGTGGGTGCTGGGCGGCGAACTGGTGTTCATCACCGGCATCAACCACCCGCGTGATGAGGCCAACCTCCTGCGTCTGCTGGACGAAGCCTGCTCGCGGCGCGTCGCCGGCCTGGTGATCCTGACCGGCCCGGATTACATCCAGGGGATTGCCCCGGGGTTGCTGCAAGCCGCCGACGCCGCCGGGATGCCTCTGATCGAACAACCGTACTCGCTGAAAATGGTGCTGGTGACCCAGGCCATTGGCTCCGCGCTGATCGAGTCCGAGCAGTTGGGGCGTTCGCGGCATGAGGTGCTGGAACGCCTGTTGGCGGGGGACTACCAATCCCTCGACCTGCTATTGCATCGCGCCAGCCAACTGGGTATGCCGCTGGCCGGACACTGGCAAGTGGCGCAGTTGCAACTGGTGGGTGGCGACGCGTTATTTGCGCAAACCGTGGCTGGCGAGGCCGAAGCACAACTGGCCCGCCAGCACGAGGCCATTACCCGCCGATTGCGCCAGTTCGCTGCCGAGCATCCCTCACCCTTGCCAGTACTCGGCAGGGCTGGGCAATGGACCTTGCTGCTGCCGGCCACCGATGATCACCGGCAACGCCTGGCAAATTGGTTGAGGCCGCTGAACCTGCGTTTGGCCCCGCTGAAGCTATGCATCGGCTTGAGCGCGGCAAAACATCCGCCCGCCGGCCTCGCCCAGGCACTGGACGAAGCTCGCCAGGCACTGGTGGTCGCCCGGCGCTTTGGCGAGCATGCCGGGGTCTGTGTCTATGATGAGCTAGGGGTGTTGAAGCTACTGTGCGCAGTACGCGATCGCGGGCTGCTCGACCAGTTCCTCCATGAGCGCCTGGGGCCGCTGCTGCGCCATGACCAGCGCCACGGCCCCAGCCTGATGCCGACCCTGCAAGCCTGGTTCCTGGACAATGGTAACCTTGTGGCTGCTGCCCAGCGGTTGGCGGTCCACCGCAACACCCTGACCCATCGCGTCCAGCGTATCGAGGCCCTGTGCGGGCTGTCGCTGGACAATCCCAATGACCGCCTGGACATCGGCGTCGCGCTGATGATCTGGCGGCTGTCTGCCTGATTGCTTTTTGCCCAAGAGGAACCTGCCCATGCATATCATCAATGCCCGCCTGCGCAACCGTGAAGGCCTGCATGATCTGCACCTGGAACATGGCCGGATCGCCAGTATTACGCCACAAACAGCCACGCCGCCCATGGGGCCGGACGACCTGGATGCCGCGGGTAACCTGGTGGTACCACCCTTTGTCGAGCCGCATATCCACCTTGATGCCACCCTCACTGCCGGCGAGCCGCGCTGGAATATGAGCGGGACGCTGTTTGAAGGGATCGAATGCTGGGGCGAACGCAAGGCCACCATCACCCAGGAAGACACCAAGACCCGCGCCAAACAGACCATCCAGGCCCTGGCGGCCCATGGTATCCAGCATGTGCGCACCCACGTAGACGTCACCGACCCGGACTTGACGGCGCTCAAGGCCATGCTCGAAGTGCGCCAGGAGAGCAGCCACCTGATCGACCTGCAGATCGTGGCATTCCCCCAGGAAGGCATCGAGTCCTACCGCAATGGCCGTGAACTGATGGAAGAAGCCATTCGCCTCGGCGCCGATGTGGTGGGTGGTATTCCCCATTTCGAATACACCCGCGACCAAGGGGTGAGCTCGGTCAAGTTCCTCATGGACCTGGCCGAACGCACGGGCTGCCTGGTCGACGTGCATTGCGATGAAACCGACGACCCGCACTCGCGTTTTCTCGAGGTACTGGCCGAAGAGGCCCGCAGTCGCGACATGGGCAGCCGGGTCACCGCCAGCCACACCACGGCCATGGGTTCCTACGACAATGCCTACTGCGCAAAACTGTTCCGTCTGTTGGGGCACTCTGGCATCAGCTTTGTTTCCTGCCCAACCGAAAGCATTCACTTACAGGGCCGTTTCGACAGTTTCCCGAAACGCCGGGGCGTGACCCGGGTCAACGAGCTGTTGGAAGCCGGCATGAACGTGTGCTTCGGCCAGGACTCCATCGTCGATCCCTGGTACCCACTGGGCAACGGCAATATTCTGCGGGTACTCGAAGCCGGGCTGCATATCTGCCATATGCTCGGCTACAGCAACCTGCAAAGAGCACTGGACCTTGTCACCGACAACAGCGCCAAGGCCATGGCCCTGGGCGATCGCTACGGCCTGGAGCCGGGGCGACCGGCCAACCTGCTGATTCTCTCGGCTGACAGCGACTACGAGGTCATTCGCAGCCAAGGCCTGGCGCTGTATTCGATCCGCAACGGCAAGGTGTTGATGAAGCGCCAGCTGGCGCAGGTGGCCTTTTTGTAGAGCCTTTGGCTAAACGATCGAGTCGAGGTCCAAAGGCTGGCCTTTGCCATGCTCGTCATGCGGGGCCGGCGGGATGCTTGCCACTTGTGATAACTCACGGTTTTCCCGGTGGCTGAACCAGCGCTTGAGGCTGGCCGGCAAGTTTGCACCCTGCGCATGGCTGCCATAGACATCACGCGCTTGCAGGCGTCGCCACCGCAAGCTTTCCAGGCGTTGGCGACTGACTTGCAAGCGGTCGATTTCAGCGGCCAAGCCATCGTAGTGCTCATGGCTACGCCCGTTCGCCGGCCGGCGACGGTGCAGTTCCAACTGTTTGTCCTGCAATTGGCGTCCCATGGTGCCCAGGGCGTGATCGATCAATGCGTACTCCCGCGCCGTCACGAGGGAGCCGCGGTTATCCAGGGTTTGTTGCCAGCGACGCAAGGTGGCCCAGGCTGCCGGCACGTAGCTGCTGACCATGAAGTGTTGGCTGGCCTGAAACAGTTGCTTGATCAGGTTATCGCGCTCGGGCATGTCGCCGTTCAGGTACAAGGCGCGATTGCATCCCGCCTCCTCCAGAGACTCACATCCCGGCTTCCACAGCACCGATGAATGCGTTCCATCCGGGAGCAGGATCGGCATGAAGTGTTGTTGCTCGCCGTGGTGCCAGTAAGGATTGCCCCCGATACGTACCAGGCCTGCCGCAAACAGCAGGCCTGCGGGCGCGGGGGCGCTGAACAACGTTACCGCGCCGGGAACCCAGAGTTTGGCCGTGGTGTTCATCCACGGTGCCGGCACGCTGGGAACCGGGTCATTGTGGTTGACGATACGGTGATGAACCAGGTCAGCCGCGCCCCCGGTAAATTCGGCGTCGGCAGCGCGTGGAGCACCGTAGGTGTATAGGAGCACGTTGTAGTCGGCATCTTTGACCCGGCGCAGTCCCTCTGCCAGCAGCAGGGCGATTGCCCCTCCCAGGCTATGGCCGCAGATCACAATGCGTTGCCCGCTGTAGAACTGATCGAGGTAGCGCAGCACGAATTCGCGCATGGCACGATAGGCCTGATAAAAACCTTCATGGGCCTTGCCGATGCCGTCCGCGAACGGCACCTGGTGGGCGTTTGCATCACGCAGGCCATCAGCGGCACTGGCCGTACCCCGTACCGAAATCAGCACAACCTCATCGTGATGGCTGATAAAGGCCTGGGTATCAGTACCCTGCTCTTCATCATCGAAAAAGTGCAGGTTCGCCGGATGCTCCTGCTCACCCAAAAGCTTCGGGCTGTTTTGCGGATACAACTGGGGATCGAAGGGCAGTATCTCGAAACGTCGGGAATAGGCGACTTCCTCATACAGCGGGTAAAACCGTTGTACTTGCCCTGCGTCGACCCTCCAGGCTTGCTCATACCCCGAGAGTTTTTCAGCAAACAGATGGCCGATGCTGGGGTCCAGGGGGAAACGGACTTCATCTTGCGGCTGGGTTGCCGGCTCCTGGCCAAAACGGCAGTAACTCAAGGTCGCCATCAATGCCAGTTGGTACAGGTTCAAGGCACAGAACCCATCCTCGGTGGACAGCATCGGGCGTAACGCTCGCAAGGGTCGGACTTCCAGCACGCTGTGCTGGTTGGGGAACAGCACCACACCCGATAATGCAGGCTGCGGCGGACCGAATCCGAGGTCGGCCATCATTTTCAGGGCATGGCGTCGGGGGGCGTAAGACCGGGGCGCAGGAGGCGGTAAATGGGCGGTATGGCGGACGAGGTCGCGGACTTCGACTTGGTAGAAACGATTCGCTTGCTCCTGGGCCGGATTTTGCTCGACCCGCAGGCCGTCATTGCGCACAAATCGAGTATGTTCAGCTCGAAATTGAAGCTCGGTGATAGGTAAGGGGTAGTGATCTCGCGCTTGCAATACTCCGTGATAATCAGCTCCAGATGACTCATGAACCGCCTCGAAAGTCAGAACCAATGGGCCTCTGTATTGGTTGGCCAGCTTCACATAGCCATCACCGTCCAAGCGCCCAATGTGCCGCTGTCCGTTACTATCCAGGACCGAATAAGCAAGCCCTCCATAGGCCTTCCCGTTGCCGGTTTCATCAACCAGGGAAAAACTCAGCCAACATCCACGTAACGGACAAGCCGGCATTTTTTCGCTGAAAAACGGTACCTTCCATTCTTCGATAGCCATAGCTGAATATCCTTATTCAGTACAGGTTGGGTAAACATTGCACTCACGCCCGTCAGGCATCTTGAAAGGCCTGAAAGTGGGAGCATCCTTCGCGCAAAAACCATATTGATCGGCCATACTTTTCCCTAGACAACGCTTCCACCCGTGAGGGAAACGGATCCAGGTATTCCCCATGTAAGGTCTCTCTTCGTTCGTAACCTCCATCACCAAGCTAAGTGTGTTTCCTGCTAGTTGATCGCGCGGCACTACGCCACCTGCCTGCATCCTCTGCAATTGCCCCTCGTTGTCCAGCGAGTTGCATTTAAGAATCTTCCTGATGGCATGTTGTGACCCGAGGGTACGAAACAACCACTGACACCGCCCTTTCAACTCCAAAGTCTCCAACCCAGGCGCCTCCCCTCCTGAACGGTCCTGAAAGTAGATCGCCGCAATATCCCCCCCAATATCCGTATCCCGCGTTCCCCACCGTGCATAAAAATCAAACTCCACGCTGCGCAACACCAACGGGCAACCGTCTACCGTTTCAGTCAGCGGCAGGTCCTGGGTCACGCGGCTGGCCGCCGGGTTATATGCCACGCTAAAGATCTTGCGCTCCGGCCTTTTGCCTCGACGTGCAGGCAACGTGCAGCTTTCGCCAGCCGCGGGGCTGTAATTGGCCGCGCTTTTAAAACGAAAGTTGGCAGGCAGTTCCACCTGCAAGGTAAAACGCTCAGCGGGCACCCTTGCACATCCCGCCATCCACACCATGCCCACTACCAGTAATGCACCGTACGCCCGCTTACTCATGTTTTTCCCTCAAGCTGTGCCACTGGGCCAACACCCGTGAAAAGTGATCTGCCGGCGCTTCCCCCGCCAACGGCTGCCACCGGATCAAACAGGGCCCCGTCGCTTCCTCCAACCGGCGCACCACCAAAAATTCCAATTGTTGCGCCCCGCGCCATTGCCAGGTGCGAGCCTGTTCCAGTACCTGGGCCAGCCATATCCTTGGGTCCTGGAATTCAACCAATGCCGCCAGGCTTTCGCCGTGTTCAGCCAGCAGGTAACGCAAGATATTGGCGTGCAGAATGGCCGAGGACTGGGGATTGGGAATGTCGAGCCAAGGGGCGGGATCGGGTACCGGGTACTTGCCCGGCGCAGGGTTGCTGGCACTGCACCATTGGTCTTCATACCAGTAGCACACACTGATCAGCGGCCCGAGATAGGCCGGTCGCTGCGCTATCGGCAAACAGGCCAGTGCACGTGCCAGGGTACGGTTGTCGTGGAAACGGTACAGGGCCTGATCGCCCGGCGGTCCCACCAGCATTCGCGCGTGCCAATGCTCGATGACGCCACCCAGATCCGTGTCGGGCAAGCTGCCCAGCCAACCCCAGTTCACCTGTGGGCGCTCCAGCAAGCCCACCAGGGCAGGTTCACCGAGTTGCTCCACCAGCAGGATCACTGGCCCTACAGCGGCCAGTGCCGCCACTGCGCTCCCAGCGTAGACGCTGCGACATTGCGCCAGATTGCGGGACGCCATCAACGACAGGCGTGCCTCGCTGCTGCCCTCAAGGATCAAACACAGGCGTCGCCCTGCCTGCTGCTGTTGGGCCATCCATTGGCCTGGCATCAGCGCCATCACGCGACCCTCCCGATATCACACTCACCTTCACGGCAGCGCTCGCATACCGGACAAAAATCCGCATCCAGTTGCCTTGCCCAGTGCATGATTTCGCCCTGAACCACTGAAATAGAGGGACCGCTGGTGGCACGCGGCGGCGATGACGGGTTATCGCCCGGCCCCAAGGGATTGGCCGAACGCGTAGCCGCTGGCGCGCCACCAAGGGTGATGGGGCGGCTGCTGAAAATTCCGCCGGCCTGGATCAGCAGGTGTTCGCCTCCGGCCTTGAAACTCAACTGCGCACCCGCGTCGATCACCAGGCTGGCGCCCGCTTTGAGATGGATCTGTTGTCCCGCCTCGACCACCAGGGTCTGACCGATATAGGCCTGGCTGTCGCCCTTTACCTGGAGGTGATCGCCAGCCCCGATCAGGACTTTGCGATTGCCGCGAACGTCGCGGTGCTCCTCGCTTTCCAGGTACGCCGTGCTCAAGCCGCGAATGGTTTCGCGCCGCTCGCCACCGACTTCCAGGTGGCAGTCGTGACCCACCTGCTGCTGCAGGTCCCGTTGGGCCCGCAGGTAGATGAGCTCTTTACCCAGACGGTCCTCCAGATGCAGTTCGTTGGCACCGGCGCCACCGGGAGAACTGCGGCTGCGCAATACGCTGCGGGTCTTGTGTTGCGGTAACGGATAAGGGGGCAGATGCCGCGCATTGGGCAGGCAACCGTTGATCAAAGGCCGGTCAGGATCACCGTCCAGGAAAGTCACCAGCACTTCCATGCCGACCCGGGGCGTCATGATCGCGCCAAAGCCGTCACCCGCCCACCCGGAGGACACTCGCACCCAGCAGCTGCTTTTGTCACTCATCGTGTCCAACCGATCCCAGTGAAACCGCACCTTCACCCGACCATAGGCGTCACAGTGCACCTCCTCGCCCACCGGCCCCGTCACGGTGGCCGTCTGACTACCGGTGATCGTCGGCTAGGGGTGCTTGAGCGCCGGGCGGTGGACCGCGCGCCACGGTGTGGCGTTGAAGCGGTTGCGATAGCCCTGGAACACTTCACTGCCAGGCATCGCCTCTTCCAGCACCTGTGGTTGATACCCCTCGTGACGCACTGAGGTCAGCAGCCACAAGTCATTGCAGGAGGACTGCGGGTGATCGCTCAACGGCAGGAAATGGCCACTGCACAATGCCGGTTGATCACTCTTGCCCAAGGCCCGGCAATGGTCGCGCTGATGGCGCTCCAGGCTGCGACGGGCCAGTTGCACGCCGCGTGCCCGACCCGTAAAACCTGCGGGGTAGTGATAGTCCTCAAGAGGTAGCACCGATGGCGCCCCGGCTTGCTCTTGCAGGCGCCGCGAAGGATGCTCGAAGTCATGGTCACGACGCACGACCTGGCGGCTACGGGTTGCCAGGCGCACATCGAAGCGCTGGATGACTCGCGCCTCGGCCTCTGGCCCGCTGGCAGGGCGATAACGCTGTGCAGGCAAACGGCGAAACACCGTCTGGTCATCACCAAATACCAGTAGATGAGCGTCCGGGCTGTGGCGAAAGTGGTAGTGAATCCCCTCTTCTTCACACAGCCGCTGGATAAAGTGCAGGTCGGTCTCTGCGTATTGCACACAGAACGTACGTGGCGGATAGACCACCGGGCCCAATTCGAAGGCATACGCGTCGGCCAGGATACCGTGGCGTTCGAGTACGGCCGCGATAATCTGCGGCACGCTGCGTTGTTGAAAGATGCGTAGGTCACGACGGTGTTCCAGCCACGCCAGGCGCGGCGCCAGGGTCAGCCGGTAAAGGGTGAGCCGAGCCCCGGGGTCATCGCGACCGACCGCATACACCTGCCCATGCAGGCCTTCGCCCGCTTCGCCGAAACCCAGGTATGCCGGCTGGTGCAGCAATGCTTCCAGATCAAGGCCAGGGTTTTCGCTGACCAACTGCACCTCGATGAAGTAGGGCTGATCAAGGGCTTCGTGGCCTTTGAATGCCAGGACTTGAAAGTCGTTCTCCACACTGTGCAGGACAAATTTGAAACGTGACGAAACAAGCGCATTAACCATCCGTTGTTACCCGCCGTCCGCTATCTGACTGAAATACTCCCCCCCGCCAAGCTAAAGCCCGCAGCCAAAGAAAGTGCCTGAATGCTCTTAAAGATTAGCGAGATCCGCGAACATTCGGCACTTTGAAAATAAAAAAGAAGTTTCGTACGAACAGGATGGAAGTCTCTTTTACAAGATGAGAAAGCAGCAAAAAAACCAGGTCACAACAACAGGAAATCACTTACGCAACACATCAATCGATAACTAAACAATAAGGAAACAACTGACACTTATTTAAGCTATCAAGTACTTCCCCCTCAACTTTGAAGCGTTGCGGCCCCGAACAGACTGACACTGAGCAACGTGTCGGCCTGAACATGCAGACGTACCGGCGCCGTGCCTCCTGGCATCACCACGGCAACCTCCCCCGCCTCGACCCAACCCGCTCGCCATGCTGCACAGGCCACCGCGCTGGCGCTGGTCCCGGAGGATGCCGTGGGGCCTTCGCCGCGCTCGAATACCCGAGCAATCACCCGATTGGCAGAATCGCGGGCGGCCCATTGCAGATTGACCCCGGCAGCACAAGGCCGGCCATCACCTGCCGGCGGGGCAAAGGCAATCGCTTTCAATGGTGCGAACAGACCCGGCTGGTGCATTTGCCGATTGTCCGGCAAGGCCGACACGTGCTCGACCAAGGTCACACAATGGGGATTGCCGATACGCACAAATTCACTGCGCGCCCATTGCGGGTTGATCGCAGCCAGCACACTCACGTGGTCAGGCGCGTTGCTCGCCGACCCCACTGCTCCCACCGCCTGAGGTCCGAATGTCGGCTGCCCCAACGTCAACCAGAACCCCGAAACCTGCTGATAGACCGCCGGCTCAACCCAGGTCGCCACCGTTGATGGGGCGTCAGGTTTGTCATGGTGCACCCGCAGCTCACAGGCCTGAGTCATCAGCCCGGCGTCCGTCAGGGCCTGGGCAAAGATCGTCAAGCCATTGCCGCTGCGCTCGGCCAGGGAACCATCGGTGTTGACAATCAGCAGGTCATACGGCGGCGCAGCCTGGAACGGCCCGACCAGCAAACCATCGCAGCGATAAGCCTTGGCCTGGGCTGGACGCGGCGCCGTCCCCCAGCCACATTCGGACGCTATCGCCGAGGCTGCCCAGGCCTGACGAGTGCTGGCGGCCAGGGCGGCGCTATCGGGCACGGCAATGCCCCGGCTGCGTAACAGGGTCGGGCTGGCCACTCCGTAGATATTGCCGCGAGCGTCGTAAAACAGGGTCATGGATCATCCACCTCGACAGGGAAAAGCACCTGGCGATTGTGGGCAATGTCGACCCGGGACACCACCCACCAAAGTGGCCTGGAAGGTGGTAATCCTCTGCAAGCAGCCTGGGGTTCACCGCCACTCGAAGGGATTACGCACCATCCAGGCCACCTCAAGCGGGCCCGCTAGCCTCTATGTGGTGCTCATTGGCAAAAGTGTTCCATGTCGTAAAAAATAAGTTCGCTGCGACCACGGGAACCCAGCTCGCTCGATAAGGCCTGATGTGCAAGGATGTTGCGCCGCACATCGTTCGCTGAACGCAAAATCAAGGATTTTCATGACTGCCATCCCCACCCCAGCGCCTGTGATTCCAGGACGTTTGGAACAAATGTCGACCCGCATCGCGTTTTTCATTGCAGGCTTTGGCATCGCGGCCTGGGCACCGCTGGTTCCCTATGCCAAGGCCCGTGCCCAGCTCAACGAAGGTACGCTGGGCCTGTTGCTGTTGTGCCTGGGGGTGGGGTCCATCATCGCCATGCCGGTAGCGGGCGCGCTGGCGTCACGCTTTGGCTGCCGCCGCGTGCTCAGCGCCGGGACGATTCTGCTCTGCGTGGCCTTACCGATGCTGGCCACCGTCAGCTCGATACCGTTACTAATGGCTGGGTTGTTTCTGTTTGGTGCCGGCCTTGGCACGGTGGACTCAACCGTCAACCTGCAGGCCGTGATCGTAGAACGAGCCAGCGGCAAGACCATGATGTCGGGTTTCCATGGGTTGTTCAGCCTGGGAGGGATTGTGGGGGCCGCGGGTGTCAGCGCCTTGCTCGGCCTGGGGCTGTCGCCGCTGTCGGCGACCCTGGTGGTGATCGTGATTACGCTGGCCGCACTGCTCAAGGCGGCCCCCCATTTGTTGCCCTATGGCAGTGAAAGCTCAGGCCCTGCCTTTGCCATCCCCCACGGGGTGGTGCTGTTTATCGGTTGCTTGTGTTTTATCGTGTTCCTGGCAGAAGGTGCCGTGCTTGACTGGAGCGCCGTGTTCCTCAGTGACGAGCGCGGCCTCGATGAAGCCTATGCGGGCCTGGGTTATGCGGCGTTTGCCTTGACCATGACCATCGGCCGCCTGACCGGCGATGCCATTGTTCGTCGCCTGGGGGCCAAACGGGTAATTGTGATCGGTGGTTTGCTGGCCACCGCCGGCATGCTCCTGGCCACGCTGCTCCCGGCGTGGGAAACCGCGCTGCTGGGCTATGCACTGGTAGGCGCCGGCTGTTCGAACATTGTGCCGGTGTTATACACCGCTGTCGGCAAGCAAACCGTCATGCCGGAGCACATTGCGGTGCCCGCCATCACCACCCTGGGTTACGCGGGCATTCTCGCGGGCCCGGCGCTGATCGGCTTTATCGCCCATGGCAGCAGCTTGAGCGTAGCCTTTGTGTTGATCGCCGTGCTCCTGCTGGGCGTGGCGATCAGTGGAAAAATACTGCGGGTGTCATGAGTCCAGAGCACTAAAGGGGCTTGTTGTTTTCAAGCCAGCCGTCAAGGTCTTTACTGCTCAACCATCCCTTCTGGTTACGACTGCCATAAATGCGTCGCCAGCCAGAATGGATGCGCGCCAGTGAGTTCAATAGCCTGGGACGGTCCACCAGGTTTTTTGACATGTACACCAGTTGTTCGCTGTACATCTTTTTCGGCAGCCCGGTGGCGGGGTCCCGGATAACCGTGCCTTGGGTGTCTGTTTCGTCCGGGTCCTTGCTGATTGAGACAAGCCTCTCGATCTGCACGTAGCCGACCTGCTCAAAAAAGTTCGTGCGGTCCCGGGACCTGTCCCGAAGTTCATCAAATGCCGCCCGAAACGCCTGCACCAGCTCGACATTGGTCTTGGCATGAAAAGGGTCCGAGCTGAAGGCATTGGGATCGCTGTTGCCAAACACTGCCGGCACGGCCTTTGACAGGCTTTGCCGCGTGATGAACCCTTCCTCGTCGAGGATCGCGTCGATCAACCGCGGGCGCTGGACAAGTGCCCTGGCCAGCAGGATGGCGTTATTGCGCGCGGGTGTGTCAGTCATTTTTTCACTGGCAATCCGCCGCAGTGACGACAGTTTCAATCCTTCATTTTTCATGAAATTTTTCCAGCACGGAAAAATGATCACCCAGCGCCGTCACGAGCTGGCTATCCGGCAGTTGGGTATAGGGGTTCACATCGGTTGTACGCACCGAAAGCGTGTTTCTCAATTCCTGATGATGCAGCGTCATTTCGTTAGGCGTGGCCCAGCGCAAGGGACGCCGGAACCCCGAAGATCGAATCGTGCTGGGCAACGGCTGATTATCATCCTGCCACCCACGCGGCGTGGTTTCGCTTGAAGCAGCATGAGCTTTTTGTTGTGCGTGATCCGGTATCGCATCATGGCGGCTCGTAATATCGGGCCGCAGAAGAGGTACCCCACCGTCAATTGCCATGTTTCATATCCACCTTTTCTAGACCCCATCTCAGACCGGCTACCACCCCTGTCACTGCAACGGTGGCTCTCCAACAAGCGCAAAGTATGTGGCCTGGCATCCGCAATGGTTCCGGTTGGCCTATCAATTTCGATGACTACATGTAAACAACTGGCAAGACCTGGGGCAGCCTCAGCCCGTCTTTGAGCACCACAACGCTGCCTATCTGGAAACACCCAGCAAGACCTTTAATGCCGTGACCAAGCCGGTTGTCATGCCCGCGGTTTCCGGCACCGGGCCACCTGGGGTGTGGGTGGTACGGTGAGGAAGCAGGCCTTTGGCGAAATCATCCGCCGCCGGTGCCTTGAATGTGTACTGCCCTGGAAAGAACTTTGCCCCCAGAGCTTCAGGCGCCTCCTCGCCAAGCACGTGCTGGGCCTGGACACCGAAGCGTCGGCCCTGCTCACCATTGTCACAGGTGGCTGCAAGAAGGGATTGCGGCAGACCGGGAGTTTGAGTTCCAAGTGACGTTGAAGTCATGTCAACACCCTCTCTTTGAGTGAAACCGTCGGCGTCATAAAGGCCGTCAGATACACGTTGTGTGGCAAACAGCGCAAAACAGTTCCGGACGATTGATATGGCACCGGCGAGCAGGAAAAAGCCGCGAAGAGCCTGCGGCTTTTTCCCGTGGATGAAATACCTGTGCAGTACCGATGATTGATTACGACAACTTCAGTTCGTGCAGCGTCTGTCGGCTAATCCGGCCGTCATAGGGATGGCCAGCGATATTGTCCATTTTCTGCAAGAGACTCGAGCGGCTGACGACTTCTTTCGCCAGGAGGATGAGTTGATCCCTTTGCGAGTTGCCCGTCAGCGGACGCTGGGCCAAGGCACGCAGATCCTTGATCTTGATGGTTTGGTTCCAGCTCCAGCCTTTCAACTTGTCGAAGTTCTCGAACATCGTATTGGCCAGTTGCTTGTCATCCTGGAACTTCAACGGATTGCTGGAACGGACTACGTCATTGATGTTCTGCCAACTGAACCGATCGTCCAGCACGCCCGTACGTCCGTCGCGATCCAGCGCGCTCATGAGTTCCGGACGCTTGAGGATTTCCCTGGCCAGCCTGATGTTCTGATCCATGGCCGGGTTGCCTGTCAGCGGTCTTGCCGCCATGTTGCTCAAACTCTGCCGCGTCACGTGGCCAGGATTTCGCGGATCCTTGAATACCTGGAAGTTATCCAGCAGCTGTTGGGCCAACTGGTCATGACTGCGCTTTGAATAGTGCGGATCGGGCTGCTGGGGAAACGGTCTTGGCGGCGGGTTTCCGTGGATCGGATGGGGCCTTTGTGGCGGACGCCCGCAGCTCGGATCGGGCCTTTGCGGTGGACGCCCGCAGCTCGGATCGGGCCTTTGCGGTGGACGCCCATAGCCCGGATCGGGCCTGTGGGGCAAATGCCCACAATGCGGCGGCCTGGCGGCGAAGAAAAATCCTTTCAAACGGCTGAAAATCCCCTGAGAGAAGTTGTTCTGCCACGTGGAAGCCTGGCTGCTCCAAGGGGCGCGAGCGCCTGCAGCGACGTGCGCCAGCGTCGGTGACTCGGCGAACACCGGCCCCGACTTACCCGCTGGCGCGCTGAAACTAGGGCCACTGGAAGGCGACCCGATAACCGGAGCCTTTGCCTCTTTGGTGTTGGCCCCTTGTTGGGCTCCTTGATGTGTGCCGTCAGTTGGTAGATTGACAACAGGCTGATTGAACGCAGGTACCGACATAGATGTTCTCCAGTGCGACTTGTTGACACGGTCCACCTCACACGCCCAGGCACCTCGACAACGCAGTTATCACAAGGCACCCGTGCACGGAGGGTTGATGGTGTGTGGCAGGCCTACGGAGTTCGGTTCCTGAAAGCGATGAAAGCCGCAAAAAAAAGGTAGGAAATGCACGTTAACGCCCCTTCAATCAGCACAGAAGAATCGTCAGGCGCATACACCGCAGTGCGAGGAAAGGCGCTGTGAAGTACGTCAGCAGCAACGTCTTGGGTCAGCAGGCACATCGCCGCCGGCCCGATCAAGGCGCGGCGACGCTGCCGTCACGCGATCAGAAGCCCACGCTCGCCTGCACAAAGAATGTACGCGGCTCGCCCAGGTAAATCCCTGCGTTGTTATCGCTGGAACGGGTGTAGTGCTGCTGGTCGAACAGGTTTTTTACCCCCACGCCCAGTTTCAGGTTCGACAGTTGGGCGCCAAAGTCATAGCCACTGCGCACGTTGACCGACACATATCCCGGAATATCACCGTACTGACCATTAGCGGTCGGCTGGGTGATATAGGTGCTGGTCGTGCCGGGGGCGCGCTGGCCAGACTGAGCGTAGGCGTCCAGGTTGTGGGTCCAGTGATTGACCGCATATCGCAGCCCCAGGGTCGCCACTTGGCGCGAATACAACGGCAAGTCACGGCCCTTGAATGCTACGTCGCCCTCGGCAGTCGCCCTGGTGTAGGTGAACCCGGCGTTAGCGGTCAAACCCTCCAGGCGTGGGTCCAGGCTGGACAGATCGTAGTGGGCCGAGGTTTCGATACCGGTGTGTTTGGTAGCGCCCAGGTTGGTCCAACCCACGTCATTGCTGACGTACTGCAGCTCATCGGAGAAGTCGATATAGAACAGCGTCACTTCGCCACCCCAGACCTCATCGTTGTAGCGGGTACCGATCTCGTAGGTCTTGGCCTTTTCCGGTTGCAGGCCATTGGCTGTCTGGTCGCCGTTACCGCCCTGGCCCAACTGGAAATATTGCAGGCTGCCGAAGGACGTTTCGTAGTTGGCAAACAGTTTCCAGGCATCGGAGACGTGGTACATCACGCTCAGGGCCGGCAGCGGTTCGTTGTTCTTGATCTCGCGGTGTTTTTCCTGGGTACGCGTGCCGTTCAAGCCCACGACCGGGCGGTCATGCCATTGGGTGCGAATGCTCTCAAAGCGGATACCTGGGGTGATCGTCCACTTGCCGACGTCGATTTTGTCATCAATGTAGAACGCGTTGGCCTCGGTGCCACCGGTACGGTCCTGATAAACGTGGCCGTCATTTTGACCGATCGGTGTGGGGACATTGTTGACCAGTCGCAGAGTGCTGGCCTGTTCGTGCATGCCTTCTTTCAGGTAGCGGTAGCCGACGCTGACTTCCTGGCTGGTCGGGCCCAGGTCGAACACATGGGACACCCGTGGCTCGATGCCAAAGGTGTAGTAGGTACGTGGAAACGAACCGAGGGTCTGCTGGTCACGGCTGGCGATGTTGCTGCCACGAAAGCTGTCGGAGTAGTACGTCAGCACTTGCGCCTGGGTACGGTCGTCCACCTGGCGGATGTACTTGAACGACACATCCTTGCGCCGGCCGCTGAAGTTGTCCCAGTCGCGCACCGACTGATAAGGGTTGGCGTCGAACTGCTTCTGGGTCAGGCCGCCGGGCATATCGGCAGTGGCATCGTAGTAATGAAAGTTGAGCGTGAAGTCATCTTGATCGGTCGGTGCCCAGTGGGTCTTGAGGATCACATCGTCGATGTCGTTACCGTTGTTGCTGTCGCGATAACCGTTGCCATTGACCCCGGAATACAGGAGCGCCATGCCGATGCCGTTGTCTGCGGTACCGCCGACAAAGGCGTTGTCGACATGTTTCCAACCGCCATGGGAAGAGGTTTGCAGGGTGGTGCCGACTTCGCCGGAAAAGGTCTCGGGGATCGCGCGGGTCACGAAGTTGATCACCCCGCCGACGTTCTGCGGTCCATAACGCACGGAACCGGCGCCACGTACCACATCGATGCTCTCCAGATTGCCAGCGGAAATCGGCGCCATCGACAACTGCGGCTGACCATAGGGAGCGAACGCCGCAGGAATCCCGTCAATCAACACCGTGGAACGTGGCGACAGACGCGACGTCAGGCCACGTACGCCGACGTTGAGGGAAATATCGCTGCCACCGGTGCCGTTGGACTCCTGCACCTGCACCCCGGGCACCCGGCGCAGCACGTCGCCGACGTTCATCGCGCCCTGCTCCACCATTGCCTCGCGGCGGATCACGGTACGTGCGCCGGGATGGTTCTGCACCACTTCGGCATTGGCGTCGCCCAGCCAATCGCCTACGACATTGATCGCAGTGGCGCCCAGTTCCAGGGGCGAACCGGCTTCACCGGTGCCCGTGGAGACTGGATGCAACGTCACCGAACCCGCGTCGATCTGATAGTCCAGGCCACTGCCCTGCAACAGCTGGCGCAGGGCCTGTTCCGGCGACAGGTTGCCGTCAATAGCCTGAGCTTGTTTGCCGGCCACCATCTGCGGGCTGAAAAACACTTGCAGCGACGTTTGCTGGCCCAATTGGCTCAGCGCCGCGCCCAGGGGCTGGGCCTTGATATGAATGGCTTCGTCGGCGTAAGCCGCAGGCATTGCGGCACTGACCCCCAAGGCCAGGGCAAGAGGAGCCCAGCGGGAGGTTTTATTGTTGTTCGCAGCGAGTTTTTTCACGTCGTACCTAGTCCAGTGATGCCAAGAGAGCGCGTCGGTTAATGCAAACCAGTTGCAGTTGGACAAGAAGACGAAGAACTCGAAAAAAACCTGAACCTAGCGTGAAATTATTTCCTGGCTACCGTCAGGCAGCGTGCGCAAAGCCACCGGCAGGATGTGCGGCAACGCCTTGAGCAAGGCATCGGTGTCGTTGGATTTGAACACGCTGGTCAGGCGTAACTCGCTGGCCGCAGCGCTGACCCGCAAGGGTTTTTCGCGGTAGCGCGAGACTTCCCGCGCCACCTCGGCCAGGCTGGCGTCGTTGAACACCAGCTTGCCGGTCTGCCAGGCCAGCAGCGCCTGGGCGTTGACCGGACGGGCCGCCGCGACCGCGCCCTGGTTGTCGATCGATGTACCCAGGCCCGCCGTCAGTGTGACCACCGGCTGCGCGGCATGCCCTTGCACCTTGACCGTTCCGGCCTCGACCACCACGCGGGTTTGGTCATCGTCGCGGCGCACGTCAAACCGAGTCCCGGTAACCGTCACCTGCCCGGCCCCGGCCTGCACCACAAAAGGCCGGCTGGTGTCGTGTTCGACGCTGAACAGCGCCTCACCCTGCTTGAGTTCAATCCCACGCCGGCCCTTTTCGTAATGCACCGCCACCACGCTGCGGCTATTGAGGTCCATCAGCGAGCCGTCGGGCAACGCCACTTGGCGGCGCTCACCCAACGCTGTGCTGAACTGTGCGTCGTACACCGCCGGATGATCCAGGCCGCTGAACAGCCCCAAACCCACGGCCACCGCCAGCACACTCGCCGCCATGGCATAGCGCACCACCCCACGACGCTTGCGCGGCACAGGCGTAGCGACCAAGGCCTGCAAACGAACCTTGGGCAGCAGGTCAGCGACGCTCCACAGCCCTTGCAGCACCTCGAATTCATACTGGTGCGCGGGATGCTCCCCACGCCAGGCGTCAAAAAGATGCTGGTCCCCAACGCTCAAGGGATGGTCCTGCAAACGCACGAACCACTGCGCCGCCTCGTCACGCACCGTTGCGCTGCCACAGGCACACTCACGGGTATCCATCATGGAAGATCCTGTTTCAAAGCGGGCATTGGTCATGGGGCCAGCGCGTCCAGGCGATCACGCAGATGCCGCAGGGTGCGGATCATATACTTTTCCACCATGTTTTTAGAAAGCCCCAGGCGCTCGGCGATTTCCTGCTGGGTCAGGCCCTCGATCTTTTGCCAGATGAAAATCCTGCGGCAATTGAGGGGCAATTCGGCCAGGGCCCGTTCGATGGAGTCCGCCAACTGCACGGCGTGCATGAAATGCTCCGGGTCGCCACTGTGCGACGCACCCGGTTCAAAGGCCTGCAACGCCACCGCGTCGTGCCGGTCCGCACGACGATAGGCATCCACCGCAATATTGCGTGCCGTCTGGTGCAAATAGGCACGCGGCTGCTCGACCTGCGCCGACTTGGACTCCAAGACCCGCACAAACGTGTCATGGGCCAGGTCCTCGGCCTGCTGGCGATTGCGCAGGCGACGCGTCCAGGTCCCGACCAACTCTTCGTAGTACGCGAAAAAGCCTGGTCTGCGGGGCGGCTGGGGAGTCATCGGGGATGCACTGGATAGGCGGGGCGTGAATAGTAATTCTTCCTATTAAGTGGAGCAATTGCTTGCCGTCGCCAATCCAGCCTCTAGACCAACCGCTTGATCTGCTTATGCCGCCACACCAACCGGTAATACGCGGTCTGCAACCCCAGCATCACCAGATAGGTCACCGGGAACGCCATCCACACCCCTTCCAGGCCGAAGCGTGCATTGAGCAGATACGCCACCGGCAACTCCACACCCAACACGCAGAAGATCGAGATCGCCACCGGCATCAGCACCACGCCGCTGGCGCGCATGATCCCGCCTATCACCGCCTGGAAGCCGAACACCAGAATGCTCCAGAGCATGATGTGCAGCAGGTGTTCGGCCTGGACCCGCGCCTGGTCATCGGTGATGAACAGGCCCAGGAGCCAGTGGGACAAGGCGTAACCGAGCAGGATCAGGCTCCCGGTCAGGCACAGGTTGATCGCAAGTCCGGTGCGCAGGATCGGCCCGATGCGTTCCAGGCGCCCGGCGCCGATGGCCTGGGCGCCGAGGATCGAGGCGGTGATGGCAATCGACAGCGCCGGGAATTGCACATAGTTGACGATCTGCGTCACCGCGCCATACGCCGCCGTGGCCTGGGAGCCGTGGCCATTGACCAGTGCCAGGATCACCAACTCCGACAACGACAGCACCACCATCTGCAAGCCCGTGGGCAGGCCGATGCGCAGGACTTTGCCAAGGATCGCCCGGTCCAGGCGCAAGGCCGCCAGCAATAGGCGGTCCGGCGCCATCACGTGGTTTTTGTGGCGCAGGCGCAGCACCAGAAACAACATGGCCACGGCATTCGCGGCCAGGCCGGCATAGGCCGCGCTCTGGATACCCATGGGCGGCAGCCCCAGCCAGCCGCGGATCAGGGCCGGGGTCAGCAACAGGCCAACCACGGTCGAAACGATCAGCGCCAGCAGCGGTGACACCGTATCGCTCACGCCCCGCAGCAGTTGGGTGTAGAGGATGAACACCAGCAACAACGGCATGATCAGCATCATCACCTGGGCATAACCGACCGCGTCGTCCAGCACATCCAACGGTGTGCCCAGCGCTTGCATGGCCGGGCGCGCGAACAGGCTGCCGAGCACGGCGGCGATCAGCCCGATCAGCGCGCCCAGGGTCAGGGTCGCGCCGGTGATGACCTTGACCAACGCCGTTTCGCCCGCGCCCCAGGCCTGGCCGATCAGCACCGAAGCGCCCGCCCCCAGGCCAATCACCAGGGCGATAAAAAAGAACACGATGGGAAACATCCCCGACACCGCCGCCAGCGCCTGGGTGCCGAGCATTTGCCCGACATAGATACCGTTGAGGGTGCCGGAAAAACTCTGCAGGAAGTTAGACAGCACCATCGGCGCAAGAAAGAACAGGTAGACCTGCCACAGCGGGCGTTGCAAAGGGTTCTGCATGAACAGCGGGGCCTCGGATTTACACAGCGACCGAGGGTTTATAGCGTATTGGATCCGATGTTGCTGTGTTTTAACCCGCCACCCCGCTTACAACGCCTATCCCAGCATTTCCCGCAGCCGGTACCACAACATGCCCAGTGCCAGTAATGGCGAGCGCAAGGCCTTGCCGCCCGGGAACGTCATATGCGGCACCCGGCTGAAGGTCTCCAGGCCCTGGCTGTGGCCGGCATGGATAGCTTCGGCCAGCAGCCGCGCGCACCAGTGGGTGACATTAAGCCCATGCCCCGAATAGCCCTGGGCGTAAAACACGTTGGGGTACTGCTGCAACCTGCCGACCTGGGGAAAGCGATTGGCGGTGATACCAATCTTGCCGCCCCATTGGAACTCAATGGCGGTAGTGGCCAGTTGTGGAAACACCTTGAGCATTTTCGGGCGCATATAAGCCGCGATATCCACCGGATCACGCCCCGAATAATGACAGGCACCTCCGAACAGCAGCCGACGGTCTGCCGAGAGCCGGTAATAGTCCAGGCCGACTTTCTGGTCGCACAGCGCCAGGTTCTGCGGGATCAGTTGATCGGCAAGCGCGGCCGGCAACGGCTCGGTTGCGATGATATAGCTGCCGGCCGGCAGCACCTTGCCGCTCAGGCGTGGCTCCAGTTCTTCAAGGTGTGCATTGCACGCCAATACCAGGCTGGCAGCCCGCACAGTGCCGCTGGCGCAGCGCACCTGCACGGTGTCGCCATGGCTCAGTTGCAGCGCCGGGCTTTGCTCGAAAATCCGCACGCCCAGCGCCTCGGCCACGCGGGCCTCGCCCAGCACTAGGTTGAGCGGATGCAAATGGCCCGAGCCCATGTCCACCAAACCACCGGCGTACAGCTTAGAGCCGACCACCTGCGCCATATCCTGCGCCGCCACCAGCCGGGTTTCAGGCACATAGCCCAGAGCAGCCAGGCTTTGCTGCTCGCCCTTGAACGCGGCAAATTGCGCCGGCGTATTGGCCAACTCACAAAAGCCCCAGCGCAGGTCGCAGTCGATGCCATGCTCACGGATGCGCTCACCCACCAACGCCACCGAATCGATCCCGGCCCGCTGCAGGTAACGCACGCCCTCCTCGCCCACATGACGGGCAAAGCCCGAAACATCATGGCCGATCCCCCGGATCAACTGCCCTCCATTACGCCCGCTGGCGCCCCAACCAATACGCCGGGCTTCCAGGAGGATCACCGAAAGGCCGCGCTGGGCCAGTTCGATGGCGGTGTTGACGCCGGTAAAGCCGCCGCCGATCACACACACATCGGCACTCAAGTCTTCGGCCAGCGCTGGGCGTTCGGGCATGGCATTGGCCGAAGCCCGGTAATAGGAGCGGGCGTGGTCTTGGGACTGATTCATCGGTTGGACTTCACTTTGCTCCAGGCGCGGGTCATCACACGCATGATGGCCGGGCTGGGAGTGGTGGAAATGTACAGTTTGTCGAGCACCTCCTGGGGCGGGTACACCTCAGGATTATTCACCAGCTCCGGTGCCATGAAGGCCTTCGCCGCCGGGTTGGCGTTGGCGTAGCCGACATAGGTGCTGACCTTGGCAATGACCTCGGGGTCCAGTAGATAGTTGATAAACGCATGGGCCTCTTTCGGGTTGGTGGCGTCTGCAGGAATCGCCAGCAAGTCGAACCACAGGTTGCTGCCCTCCTTGGGAATCGAATAGGCGATGTTCACCCCGTTCTTGGCTTCCTTGGCGCGGTTGGCCGCCTGGAACACATCGCCGGAGTAGCCGAAGGCCACGCAGATATCACCATTGGCCAGGTCCGAGATGTACTTGGAGGAATGGAAATAGGTGATGTACGGGCGCAGGGTCAGCAACTTGGCTTCGGCCTTTTCATAGTCGCCGACCTTCTCGCTGCGCGGGTCCATGCCCATATAGTTGAGGATCGCCGGGAACGCTTCATCCGCCGAATCGAGGAACGCCACGCCGCATTGCTGCAGCTTCTTCAGGTTCTCGGGCTCGAACATCACCGCCCACGAATCGATATGGTCGATGCCCAGCACTTGCTTGACCTTGTCGACGTTATAGCCGATGCCATTGGTGCCCCACAGGTACGGCACCGCGTGCGCGTTGCCGGGGTCGTTCTGCTCCAGCAGCTTGAGCAACTTGGGGTCCAGGTTCGGGTAGTTGGGCAATTGCGCGCGGTCCAGCTTGAGGAACGCCCCGGCCTTTACCTGGCGCCCCAAAAAGTGATTGGACGGCACCACCACGTCATACCCGGTACGCCCCGCCAGCAGCTTGCCCTCCAGGGTTTCATTGGAGTCGAACACGTCGTAGACCACCTTGGTCCCGGTCTTGGCCTGGAAGTCGGCCAGGGTGGTCTCGCCGATGTAGTCGGTCCAGTTGTAGACACTGACCGTCGGTGCGGCGTGGCTGGCGCTGCTGAACACTGCGGCCAGGGCCAGTGGGAGAAGCTGTTTGACGAGAGGCATATCGACACCTTTTTTATGGTTGGTGGTGGAGTCAGACACTCAGCAGCAGGAACTCACGCTCCCAGGAGCTGATCACCCGCTTGAAATTCTCATGCTCGGCGCGTTTCACCGCGACATACCCCCGCACAAACTTGTCCCCCAGGTACTGCTTGACCGTGTCGCAGGCTTCCATGCGCGCCAGGGCATCTTCGATGGTGATCGGCAGGCGCAGGTTGCGGCGTTCATAAGCGCGGCCTTCCACCGGCGCGCTCGGCTGGATCTTTTCGATCATCCCCAGATAGCCGCATAGCAGGCTGGCGGCGATGGCCAGGTAGGGGTTGGCATCGGCACCCGGCAGACGGTTTTCCACGCGCATCGCGTCGGGGCTGGAGGTCGGCACGCGCAGGCCGACGGTGCGGTTTTCTTCGCCCCACTCCACGTTGACCGGCGCCGAGGTGTCGGGCAGGAAGCGGCGGAACGAGTTGACGTTGGGCGCGAACATCGGCAGCAGCATCGGGATGTACTTCTGCAGGCCGCCAATGTGCTGCAGGAACAGCTGGCTCATCTGCCCGTCAGCGTCGACAAACACCGGTTGGCCGGTGGCGATATCCACCACGCTCTGGTGCAGGTGCATGGCGCTGCCCGGCTCGTCGGCCACAGGCTTGGCCATAAAGGTTGCGGCCACATTGTGCTTGAGCGCCGCTTCGCGCAGGGTGCGCTTGAACACGGTGATCTGGTCGGCCAGGTCGAGGGCGTCGCCGTGGCGGAAGTTGATTTCCATCTGCGCCGGGCCGTCTTCGTGGATCAGCGTATCGAGGTCCAGGCCCTGGGCTTCGCACCAGTCATAGACATCTTCAAACAGCGGGTCGAACTCGTTGGCCGCGTCGATGGAGAACGACTGGCGCCCGGTTTCGGCACGCCCGGAACGCCCCACCGGGGTTTTCAGCGGCAGGTCCGGGTCTTCGCAGCGCTGGGTCAGGTAGAACTCCATTTCCGGCGCGACAATCGGCTGCCAACCTTGGTCGGTATACAGCTGCAGAACCTTTTTCAGCACATTGCGTGGCGACAGTTCGATGGGGTTACCCTGTTTATCGAAGGTGTCGTGGATCACGATGGCGGTGGGTTCGATGGCCCACGGCACCACATAGGTGGCGTTGGCCACCGGGCGGCAGATCATGTCGATATCGGCCGGGTCCAGCAGGTCGTAATAGATATCGTCGTCGACAAAGTCCCCGGTTACCGTTTGCAGCAACACGCTTTCCGGCAAGCGCATGCCACGCTCATGCAAAAACTTGTTGGTGGGCGCAATCTTGCCGCGGGCAATGCCCGTCAGGTCGCTGATCACGCATTCGACTTCGGTAATCTTGTGTTCTTTCAGCCAGGTGGACAGCTGATCGAAAGGGGCATTCATAAAGACCTCGGCATGGGTTGGGTGCTGCGCCGGCTTGTACTCCCAGCGCATTGAGGTCTATCTTGGGCCAGCCTTACCCCGGCATCTATCCACTTTGCACGACCCACAACGCACCAATAGAGTGCGCACGGATCACCCATGACACAGGCAACAGCTTTGCGCGTACAGGCCTTCACCACCGGTGATGTGGCCGCTCAATGCAGTGCGACACCCGGTTGGGTGCAGCAGTACCAGCAGATGTCCCCGGGGCATTTTGCCGGGCAGATCCGCTACCTCGACCTACAGGGTGTGCAGGTGTACGAAGAGTGCATGAATACCCGCGTCGAGCAGCACTTCAATGCGCCGCCGGGCTCACTCGCCTTCTGTTTCGACGGCAGCGACAACGCGCTGTATCTGCTCAATGGCGAAAGCCGCAATACCTGGATCACCCCGGAAAACTACCGTGAAGTGGCGGTGGTGTTTGGCCCGCAGTTCGTGCAACGCCATGGCCTGGACGTGGCCAGCCTTGAAGGCCTGTTCATGGCGCCGTTGACCGGCCAACAAAACGCGCTGTTCAGCCGCTGGCTCAGTGGCACCCTAACGCGTTTGTCCAGTGTGATCGACCCGCTCAGCCGCGACGCCCTGACCCGGCAACTACTGGACGATTGTCTGTTTATCCTCGACAACGCCTGTGTCTGCCTGGACCGCCACTCATTGCAGCGACGCAGCGCAGAACGCCAGTTGATGGCGCGCATTGGCGCGTGGGCGGCGGATGCGCCGGATGAAACGGTCAACCTGCTGCAACTGGCACAGATTGCCGGTGTGCCGCTGCGTCAGTTGCAACAAGGCTTCAAGACCTACACCGGGATGAGCCCGGCACAATGGCTGCGCCTGCGCCGATTGAACGGCGCGCGGCGCGAGTTGTTGAGCTGCGCCACCACCACGGTGGCCGAGGTGGCGATGAATTGGTCGTTCTGGCATTTGGGACGGTTTTCCAATAGCTACCGGGCGCTGTTCAAGGAACTGCCCAGCGAAACCCTCAAGCGTCATGGTTGATACACGGTCAACCCTGTGGGAGCGGGCTTGCTCGCGAAAGCGGTGTGTCAGGCAATGAATGTCTGACTGACCCACCGTATTCGCGAGCAAGCCCGCTCCCACATTTGATTGCTATCAGGCTTGAGATTTGAGGAAGAGACTCAGCAACTGATTCACTTGCTCCGCCGCCTCCAACTGCACCATATGCCCCTGCCCCGGCAAGACCTCCACCTGGGCCTGCAACCCCTGGGCATGCCGCACCGGGATGATGGCATCGTCACTGCCCCAGATCACCAAGCTCGGCTGCTGCCCTACCACCGCCCGCAAGTCCAACATCTGCCGTCCACCGTCGAACAGCTTGGCATTGAGCTGGCGCAGCGCCTGATCCACCCCTTCCAACCGTTTGAACTTGAGCATGTCTTCGAGCATCTGCCGCGTGACCAATGCCGGGTCACTGAACAGTTGCACCAACTGCGGCTTGAGCGCGTTGCGGTTATTGGCCTCGGTGAATCCCTGCAGGTAATCGCCGTTGATATCCGCGCCCAGGCCGGCGCTGGCGATCAGCACCAACGACGCTACGCGCCCCGGCGCCTGGCTCGCCACTGTCAACGAAACCAGCCCGCCCATGGAGTGCCCAGCCAGGTGCACGCGTTCAAGCTTGAGGTGATCGAGCAACGCCAACACCGCCTGGCTCAACTCCTCGGCATCGCCACCGTGCAGGTGCTTGCCCGACTCGCCATGCCCCGGCAGGTCCAGGGCGATCACCCGGCGCTCGGCGGCCAGGGCCGGATGGTTGAACAGCCAATTGTTCAAGTCGCCGCCAAAACCGTGGATCAGCACCAGCGGCGTGCCACCCTCGCCAAGGTCGAGATAACGCAGCAGGCGCCCGCCCAGCTCGACCTTCTGCGCACTCGGCCCCGACGCCTGCGCCTCGGCGCTGCTGGAGACAAAGCCTTCATTGAAGCTGTCGATCACCGCATCGATTTCTGCTTCCGTGGCTTCGCCCTCCACCACAATGCCCAGCAACGCGCCGACCGGTAACGTCTCGTCGCTCTGCGCCAGCACCCGGCGCAACACGCCGCTGAACGGCGCCTCGACGCTGCTGGAGATTTTGTCGGTCTCCACGTCAAGCACTTCCTCGCCCTTCTCTACCCGGTCGCCCGGCTGCTTGAGCCAGACATCGACCCGGCCTTCGGTCATCGACAGCCCCCACTTGGGCATGGTCAAGGTATGGATCATGCCGCAGTCCTCTTGTCAGCGATCTTGCGCACAGCGGCCTCGATCTTTGCCGCGTCGGGGATGTACAGGTCTTCCAGGGCATCGGAAAACGGCACCGGCGTATGCGGCGCAGTGACCATCTCAATCGGCGCACGCAGGAAGGAAAACCCACGCTGGGCCACCAGGGCGCTGATATCCGTGGCAATCGAGCAGCGCGGGTTGGACTCGTCGATCACCACCAGGCGCCCGGTTTTCTCCACGCTTTCAAGGATGCTGTCTTCATCCAGCGGGCTGGTGGTGCGCAGGTCCAGCACTTCGCAGTCGATGCCCTGGCGCGCCAGGTTGGCCGCAGCTTCCAGGGCCACATGCACCATGCGCCCGTAGGTCACCAGGGTCACGTCGTTGCCTTCACGCACAAAGTTAGCCTCGCCAAACGGCACGGTGTACAGCTCCTCCGGCACTTCGCCTTGCAGGCTGTAGAGCATCTTGTGTTCAAGGAAGATCACCGGGTCGTTGTCGCGGATCGCCTGGATCAGCATGCCCTTGGCGTCATAGGGCGTGGCTGGGCACACCACCTTCAGGCCAGGGATGTGCGTCCACATCGAGGTGAGCATCTGCGAATGCTGGGCCGCGGCACGCAGGCCGGCGCCGTACATGGCGCGCACCACCAGCGGCGTGGTGGTCTTGCCGCCGAACATGTAGCGGAACTTGGCGGCCTGGTTGAGCAACTGGTCGAGGCAGCAGCCGATAAAGTCGACGAACATCAACTCGCACACCGGGCGCATGCCCCGGGTGGCGGCGCCAACGGCCATGCCCACGTAACCAACTTCAGACAGCGGCGCATCCAGCACGCGCTCGGGAAACTCCGGGTACAGGCCCTTGGTCACCCCCAGCACACCGCCCCAGGCATCTTGCTCGCCAGGGGCGCCGGTGCCGCCGGACACGTCCTGGCCGATGATAAACACGCTCTGGTCGCGGCGCATTTCCTGGGCCAGGGCTTCGTTGATTGCCTGCTGATAACTGATTTTGCGAGCCATAAAATTCTCTCCGGGTCTTGTTGTTATTAGCGGTAGGCGACGTAGACATCGCTGAGCAGGTCGGCTGCCTGGGGCTTGGGATCGGACTTGGCCAGGCGCACGGCGTCGTCGATCAACTGCGCGACTTCGGCGTCGATGCGCTCGAACTGCGCCGCGTCCAGCCAGCCTTCGGCGCTGCAGCGCTGGCGAAACAGCGCCAGGCAATCCTGGGTTTCGCGCAGGTTTTTCACCTCATCGCGGCCGCGATAGGTTTGCGCGTCGCCTTCAAAGTGGCCGTAGAAGCGGTGCAGCTTGACCTCGACCAGGGTCGGCCCCTCGCCCTGGCGCGCCCGCTGCACCGCCACGCCCAACGCTGCGTGGACGGCAAAGAAGTCATTGCCATCGACGATCACCCCCGGCATGCCAAACCCCACGGCACGCTCGGCAATGTCCTTGCACGCCACCGACCAGCCGGAACCGGTCGCCTCCGCGTAGCCGTTGTTCTCGGCGACGAACAGGCACGGCAATTTCATGATCGCGGCCAGGTTCATCGCCTCGAATACCGCGCCTTCGTTGGAACCGCCGTCGCCAAAAAACGCCACGGCCACGCCCTGGCTGCCCTTGAGTTTGGACGCCAATGCCGCACCGGCCGCCAACGGAGCGCCGGCACCGACAATGCCGTTGGCGCCGAGCATGCCCTTCTCCTGGTCGGCAATGTGCATGGAGCCACCCTTGCCGCCGCATACCCCGGTTTTCTTGCCGTAGATCTCGGCCATCATGCCGAACACATCCACGCCCTTGGCGATGCAGTGGCCGTGGCCACGGTGGTTGGAGGCGATGCAATCTTCATCGTTGAGATGGGCCATGACCCCGGCGGCGCAGGCCTCCTGGCCGGCATACAGGTGCACGAAGCCTGGGATTTCGCCGGTGGCGAATTCCACGTGCAAGCGTTCTTCAAAATCACGGATGGTGCGCATCACGGTATAGGCATGCAGCAGTTGATCAGTGGACAGGTGAGTGGACATCTTGTTGTTCTCCAGGTTGTCTCGACACACAAAAGGCTGGCTGCGGCCAGCTGCAACCTGTTCAGCACAGCCTGTGCCAACGTGCGGCAAAACCTGGCAAAGCCTTGATCCAGAGCAGTGCCGTGCGGTTGTGCCGGTGCGGCAGGCCACCGCACAATGAGACGGCGCATTGCAGCGTGCGGGCTGCGTCTCAGGCAGGATGAGACGTTGCGTCTCACGGCGGGCAGTTGGTCAGGCCGCCCTTGTCCCCTTGCGCCCCTGGGCGCTTAATGGCGGGCATAACAACAAAGATCGAGAACCGGAGGCCTTATGCTCGCCGCGAACTCCAGGGAGCATGTCGACTGTGTCAGTCGCGTGGTCCGTAATGCCGAGCGCCTGCCCCAGGCGCCAGTGCCGTCGCTGATTTTCGATTCATGGCGTCGCTCCATGGAGCAACACCACCTGGATCCTGGCTCGCTGCAGGGTCCACGGATCCTCACCGAACCGTTGCTCAAGGAATGCCGCGAGCGCGCCGAGCTGTTCATGCGCATTGCCAGCGAGCAAGTCAGCCAACTGCACCACCGCGTGCGCCATGCCGACTACTGCGTGATGCTCACCGACGCCCAGGGCCAGACCATCGACCACCGGGTAGATGCGGCGATCCGCAGCGACTGCCGCAAGGCCGGCCTGTACCTGGGCACCTGCTGGTCGGAAGCCGAAGAAGGCACGTGCGGCGTGGCCACGGTGTTGACCAGCCAAGCGGCGGTGACGGTGCACAAGCGCGATCACTTCCGCGCCGCCTTTATCAACCTGACCTGCTCCGCCGCGCCGATCTTCGACCCCCAGGGCAACCTGCTGGGGGTGATGGACGCTTCGGCGCTGCAATCGCCGGATGACCGACGCAGCCAGCACCTGGTGCGCCAGATGGTGGCGCAGAGCGCCCAGGCCATCGAAAACGCCTTCTTCATGCACAGCGCCGCCCGCCACTGGGTGCTCCAGGCCCATAGCACGCCGGGTTATGTCGACAGCCAACCCGACCTGCTGCTGGCCTGGGACCAGGAAGGTCGTCTGCAAGCCTTGAACAGCAAGGCACGCCAGGCGTTGCGCCGGCGCTTTGGCCAGGTGCCGGTGCATATCGGCGAGGTGTTCGACCTCGACGCGTTGCGCGCGGTGACCGATCAATCGGTCCAGCAACTGCAGTGGCTGGGAGAAACTGGCGTGCTGCATGTGCGCGTCAACACCCCGCGGCGCCAACCTGCGCGGGCGCTGCCCCATGCCCAGGTCGACCCACGGGTGGAAGAACACCTGCGCCTGGCCGTGCGGGTCAAGGACCGCAACCTGCCGGTGCTGGTGCAAGGCGAAACCGGGGCCGGCAAGGAAGTCTTCGCCCGCCAACTGCACGCCCGCAGTGCGCGCCGCGATGGGCCATTCGTGGCGGTGAACTGTGCGGCAATCCCGGAAAACCTGATTGAAAGCGAGCTGTTTGGCTACGTCGCCGGTGCCTTTACCGGGGCCTCCAGCAAGGGCATGACCGGGCTGTTGCAACAGGCCCACGGCGGCACGTTGTTCCTCGATGAAATCGGCGATATGCCCCTGGCCCTGCAAACACGCTTGCTGCGGGTGATGGCCGAAGGTGAAGTGGCCCCGCTGGGTGCGGCGAAAACCCAAGCGGTGGATATCCAGGTCATCTGCGCCAGCCACCGCGACCTCGCGGCCCTGGTCAATGACGGGCGTTTTCGTGAAGACCTGTACTTTCGCCTGGGCTGCGCCCGTGTCACCTTGCCGCCGCTGCGCGAGCGCACCGACAAACTGGGCTTGATCAACCGGTTGTTGGAGCAGGAAGCACGCAGCTGCGCAATCACGGTGGGCATCGGTCAGGCAGCGCTTGAGGCACTGCTGGGCTATGCCTGGCCTGGCAACGTGCGGCAACTGCGCCATGTGCTGGCCTATGCCTGTGCGGTGTGCGAAGGCGGGACGATCCAACTGACGGACTTGCCGGTCGAGGTGCGCGGCGAACGGGTGGAAGTCGAGGTAGAACACAGTGCGAGCCCAGAGCGGCAGGTGCTGCTGGATGCGCTGGTGCGCCATCGCTGGAAGCCGTTGCCGGCGGCGCAGGCGCTGGGGATTTCCCGCGCGACCTTGTATCGCCGGGTCAAGCAACTGGGCATTGATATGCCCGGTAAACACCCCTGAAACCCTGCAATCCAAATGTGGGAGCGGGCTTGCCCGCGAAAGCGGTGTGTCAGTAACAAATAAGCTACCTGACCCACCGCCTTCGCGAGCAAGCCCGCTCCCACATTTTTACCGGGTCGAGCCTGGGGTTAGCGGTACACAAGGCCGCCGTCGATCAACGGTGCCTGGCCGGTCATGTAGTCCGAATCCGGGCCGGCCAGGTAGGCCACCAGGCCTGCCACGTCCTCCGGCGTTTCTGCGCGGCCCAGTGCGATGCCATCTACGTACTTCTTGTACGTTGCGCCAACTTCAGCACCGGTAATCTCGGCCATGCGCTTGTCGATCTCGACCCACATATCGGTGCCCACTACACCCGGGCAATAGGCATTGACCGTCACCCCGGCGCTGGCCAGTTCCTTGGCCGCCGCCTGGGTCAGGGCGCGCACGGCAAACTTGGTCGCCGAGTACACGCCCAGCAGGGCAAAGCCTTCATGCCCGGCAATCGAGCAGGCGTTGATGATCTTGCCCTTCTGTTTGAGCGCCTTGAATTTATTGCCAGCAGCCTGGATGCCCCACAACACGCCCTGCACGTTGATACCCAGGGTGCGTTCGACCTGTTCCGGGGTCACCTCCAGCAGCGAATCGATCTGCGCCACTCCAGCGTTGTTGACGATGATGTCGAAGCCACCGAGGGTCTGGTGCGCATGGTCGACCGCCGCGACCACCTGCTCACGCTTGGACACGTCGGCGGTAAACACCGAGGCCTTGCGCCCCAGTGCCACGACCTCGGCTGCCACGGCTTCAAGCTTGGCGTTATTGAGGTCGACCAGGGCGATATCCGCCCCGTCCCGCGCCAGGCGCAGGGCGATGGCCCGGCCAATGCCCTGACCGGCGCCGGTCACCAGTGCAACTTTTCCAGCGATACTCATGATGATCTCCTGCAACGATAAGCGAAGCCTTGTCTATCGCAGGTGCGGGGTCGCGCTGTCGAGGCCCGGATGACCTGGCGTGGGGCTTGAGACGCAACGTCTCAAGCCGACGCGCCACGGCCAGTACTTGTAAAGGCCCGCAGTTATGCCTAGCTTATGCGCCCCCGCCCCGCGCTTTAAGGCCTTGCCCCCATGGTTTTGCGTTTTCGCCCCGTCGTCACCTCACATTTGGCCCTCGGCCTGCTGCTCAGCGGCGGCATTGGCAACAGCCTGGCGGCTGAGCTTGAATTGCCAGCGCTGAATATCCAGGGCGAGGATGAGTCCGGTTATCGCGCACAAAGCGCGTCGGTCGGCGGCTTCGAGGAAGCGCCGCTGCTCGACACCCCGGCTTCGATCACCGTGATCAATGCCGCGCTGATCAAGGACCAGCAGGCACGCCTGCTCAGTGAAGTGCTGCGCAACGACGCCTCGGTGGGCGAAAGCTACGCGCCGATCGGCTACTACGAAAACTTCGTGGTCCGGGGTTTTTCCTTGAATGCCGCCAGCAGCTACAAGATCAACGGTCGCACCGTCACCGGCGAGCAGAACGTCGCCCTGGAAAACAAACAGCGGGTGGAACTGCTCAAAGGCCTGGCGGGCCTGCAAAGCGGGATTGCCGAGCCCAGCGGCGTGATCAACTACGTGACCAAGCGCCCGGAAGACGTGCGTTCAGTCACGCTGTCCACCGATGATCGCGGCAGCGGCTACATCGCTACCGATGTCGGTGGCTGGTTTGGCAGCGAGCAGCAATTTGGCTTGCGCGCCAACGTCGCCCATGAAGACCTCAACTCTTATGTCGAACACGCCAATGGCCAGCGCGATTTTGTGTCCCTGGCCTTCGACTGGAACATCAGCCCCGACGCCGTGCTGCAACTGGATGCCGAATACCAGGACAAGCAACAGCGTTCGGTGCCCGGCTACCAACTGCTCGGCGGCACCGAAGTGCCCCATGACGCCTCGCCGAAAAAACTGCTCGGCCATCAGAGCGGCTCCAAGCAGGTGGGCATCGAATCGCTGAACCTCAACGGCAAGTTCGAGTACCGCTTCAGCGACCAGTGGAAAGGCAGCGTCAGCGCGGCCCGCAGCAAGGTGGTAATTGATGATTACAGTTCGTTTGCGTGGGGTTGCTACTACGTTGGCACGTGCAACGCGAACACTTTCAGCCCCGAGGGTGACTACGACGTCTACGACTACCGAAGCCCCGACGACACCCGGCGCAATGATGAAATCCAGGCGGCCATGACCGGGCTGTTCGACACCGCAGGCATAGGCCATGAGCTGACCTTCGGTACCAGCGCGTTCCGCCGGGTGATCGACAAGCGCAAGTCGGTCAACGAATACGTCGGCACCGGCAACATCAATCAGGACCCGGAAACCTTCCCGCCCACCGACAAACCATTGAACGACAGTCACCGGCGCCTCGACAGCCGCCAGTACGGGCTGTTCGTCACCGACCGCATCAGTTTCAACGAGCAATGGCAAACCGTGCTCGGTGGCCGTGAAGTGCGCCTGGATGAAAAAGCCTTCGACGAGACTGGGGTGCAGGCTCGCCATACCCAGAAGTATGTGTTCCTGCCCAACGCTGCCTTGATCTTCAAGCCGATGGAAAACCTGTCTCTGTACACCAGCTACAGCAAAGGCCTGTCGCTGGGCGGCGAAGCACCGTGGTATGCGAGGATTCCCGGCCAGATACTTGCGCCAACCGTTTCCCGCCAGCTCGAAGCCGGGGTGAAATACGACTGGCGCCGCATCAGCTTCGCCGCCGCCGTGTTCCAGACACGCCAGGCCTACCAGTACGCCAAGCCCGATAGCGCCGGCGATTTCACCTACGTGCAGCAGGGCCAGCAGAAAAATACCGGCCTGGAGCTGTCGGCCAATGGCTGGGCCACCGAGCGTCTGCAGATCGCCACCAGCGTGGCGGCGATTCGCGCCCGGGTAAACGGCAGCGGCACGCCGCAATACGAAGGTCACCAGACGATCAACGTGCCCAAGCTGCGCGCCAGCGTATACGCCGACTACGCCCTACCGTGGGTCAACGGCCTGGCGGTACTCGGCGGCGTGCAATACAGCGCCAGCAAAAACGCCAATCGCACCGGCAATGTGGAAGTGGGCGACTATGCGCTGGTCAACATTGGCAGCCGCTACACCACCAAGGTTGACGGCTATGAAACGGTGTTTCGCCTGAGCGTCGACAACCTGTTCGACAAGCGCTACTGGCGTGACGCGGGCGAATACATGGGCGATGACTATCTGTTCCAGGGCGCGCCATTGACGGCGCGCTTGAGTGCGTCCGTCAACTTCTGATCCCGCCCCAAGTAACCTGAATCGGGCTGTTGTGGCGAGCGGGCTTGCCCCGCGTTGGGCTGCTTAGCAGCCCCAATAAGCCGAATGCGGTGTGCCAGATACACCCTAGCGGCTGGTTTTGGGGCTGCTACGCAGCCCAGCGCGGGGCAAGCCCGCTCGCCACAGGGGATTGGTCCGCTGGCCCTTAATAGCCAGCGCCCATCTTTGAATGGTGTTACTTGGGCATCTTGCGAAAGCCCACCGCCAGGCGGTTCCAGCTGTTGATGGTGGCGATGGCCACGCTCAGGTCAACCTGTTCGGCGGGGCTGAATTGGTCATTGAGCAACGCGTAATCTTCGTCCGAGGCGTGGGTATGGCTGATCAGTGTCAGGCTTTCGGCCCAGGCCAGGGCGGCACGTTCCCGTGGGGTGAAGAATGGCGTTTCACGCCAGGCCGAAAGGGTGTACAGGCGACGTTCGGTCTCGCCACCCTTGCGTGCATCGGCGGTGTGCATGTCCAGGCAGAAGGCGCAGCCGTTGATCTGGGACACGCGCAGGCGCACCAGCTCCAGCAGCGGCAGTTCGATGGACAATTTGCCGACGGCCGCTTCCAGGGCGAGCATGGCTTTCATCGCGTCAGGGGAAGCGGTGTAGAAATCGATACGGGCAGACATGGTGTTACTCCAGGACAGTGGGGATTGGTGCCCAGCTTAATCACCCCACTACCCTGCACAAATAGCCAATCCGGGCGAAGAACAGGTAGCCAATGCCAAGCGCTTCAGGCGCGGCTGCGCAGCCAATGCAAGAAGCCCTTTTTCACCGGTACGATTGGCGCGTCCTGGGTCAGGTGCTGGGCGGCATGCAGGCGGAAATCCAGGAGGTTTTGCATGGCTTCGCTGATATCGTGGCGCGCGTCCAGGCACGGTTTGAGGTATTCCTTTTCGATGCGGTAGAGGGTGCAGTAGGTCTTCGCCACAAAGTCCGCCGGCACGCTTTGCTCACCCAGGATCCCGGCTTCACCAATCACTTCACCGGGGCCCATGCGCCCGCCTTCGAACGTGTGCCCGGCCTTGGCCAGCATCACCGAAACCACCCCGGACTCGATGATAAACAGATGATCGCTGACCTCCCCCGTCGGCAGGATCATCTCGCCGGCGCGGAAGGTGCGCAGGGTCATGTTCTGGCTGAACGTTTCCTTCTCTTCCTGGCGCAGGGTCGAGAAGATATTGGAGCTTTCCAGCAGCGCCCGCGCCGGCGAGGTGGTCGGCGAGGTGGGGCTCTCGGCGCTCGACAGCAGGCTGACGCCAGCCGCCTGCAAATGCCGGTAGGCCAGGTCATAAAGCTGATTGCGCACCTCGCGTTTAAGGCCCATGGCAGGCACAAAACCGCTGATTTCATATTCCACACCGCCGCCCGTGGAGGTCTTGAACGCCACGCTTGGCGCCGGCTTGGCCAGCAATTGCCGGCAGCCCTGCATGGCACGCTCCAAGGCTTCGAGCACTGTTTGTGGGCGCGCATGGGGGCTGACTTGCAGGCTCACCGCCAGGCCGAACATATCGGCCGGGCGCGAGAAGTTGATGATCTTGGCCTTGGCCGCCAACGAATTGGGGATCACCGCCATGCTGCCCTGGGAGGTTTGCAGGCGCGTGGCACGCCAGTCGATGTCCGTCACCCGGCCTTCGGTGCCGTCGATGGAGATCCAGTCATCCAGTTGGTAGGGCTTGGTGGTGTTGAGCACGATCCCGGAGAACACGTCGCTCAAGGTGCTTTGCAAGGCCAGGCCGACGATGATCGCCACCGCGCCGGACGTCGCCAGCACGCCCTTGACTGGCAGGTCGAGCACGTAGGCCATGGCCGCGATGATCGCGATCAGGAAGATCACCGCGCCCATCAGGTCTTGCAGCAACCGCCCGGTATGGCCGACCCGCTGCATCATCAAGGCCCCGAGCAAGACCGTCAGGGTGCGCGCGGCGAACAACCACCAGCCGATCTGCAACGCCGTGGCGGCCAGGTGCAGCGGGGTGTTGTCGGCATAGGGCGCCAGTTGCATGGGGTTCATGCCATCGTTGAACAGCACGGCGCTGAACACGGCGAAAATCCCCAGGCGCGCGATCAATTTCCAGTTGCCGGGGCTGGCCGAAAACAGACGCCAGACGACGATATCGATAAGGATCAGCGCCAGGGCGCACAGCATCGGGTGATCGGCGATAAAAGACAGCATCCAGGCGACTCCAGGGCGAATGCCCTGAAGATCGCATGAAATGCAGTTGGCGGGTATAGGGCGCCACCAATCAATCGGCGGCGCCGTGCAGTTGCCCGAATTGGCCGGACTGGAAGTCGGCAAAGGCCTGGTGGATCTCTTGCTCGGTGTTCATCACGAACGGGCCGTGACCGACGATGGGCTCGTCGATGGGTTCACCACTGAGCAGCAACACCATGGCGTCGGTGTTGGACTCCAGGCTGATCTGCTTGCCATCGCGCTCGAACAGCACCAGTTGCCCTTCCCGGACCACTTCACCGCCGTTGACTTGCACGGTGCCTTTGAGCACCACCAGCGCGGTATTGCGCCCGGCGTGCAGGTCAAAGGTCACGGCCTTGCCGCCATTGAGGCGCAGATCCCACACATCAATGGGCGTAAAGGTGCGCGCCGGGCCTGTGTGGCCGTCGAACTCACCGGCGATCAGGCGCAGGCTGCCAGCACCGTTGGCCAGGGGCAACGCGGGGATATCGCCGTCGAGGATGGTCTGGTAGCCGGCGTCGCTCATTTTGTCCTTGGCCGGCAGGTTGACCCACAGCTGCACCATTTCCAGGGCCCCACCTCGTTTGGCGAAGGCTTGGGAATGGAACTCCTCATGCAGGATGCCCTTGGCTGCCGTCATCCACTGCACGTCGCCGGGGCCGATGGTGCCGCCTGCACCGGTTGAATCGCGGTGCTCGACTTCACCTTCGTAAACGATGGTCACGGTTTCAAAGCCGCGATGGGGATGCTGGCCCACGCCACGTCGCTGGGTGGTGGGGGTGAAATGTTCCGGGCCGGCGTGGTCCAGCAGCAGGAACGGGCTGATGTGCTTACCCATGGTGTCGTAGGAAAACAGCGTGCGAACCGGGAAACCGTCGCCAACCCAATGGCCGCGTGGGCTGGTGTAGATACCGATGATGTTTTTCATGAGGGTCCTCCAATGTGCATACACCTTAAATCCAATACCAATAAGGCGGTAGACGGCGGATTTGACTCGCATCGTTCCATACATGGGACAACTTGATGTCGCCACTCTCCCGCTCAACTCACTTTTAGGGGCTGGATTAAATTATATTTCGGTCGTAATATTCCACAAAATATTACACATGTAATTTTTACTGACCCAGCAGCACCAGGAGCCTGAAATGAGCACGCGCCTTCTCCTTCAAAGCCTTTTCCCGCCCTTGGCGCTGTTGCTGCTGCTCAGCGGCTGCAACAGCCAGGCCGACCCCAGCGCCAATGCTGCGCCATCACGTCCGGTGCTGGCGGCCAAGGTCGAAGCCGCCGCCAGCCAGCAGAACGCCTATACCGGCGTGGTGGCGGCCCGGACCGAAAGTGATCTGGGGTTTCGAGTCAGCGGCAAGGTGATCGAACGCAAGGTCGATCCCGGCCAACACGTTTCCCGTGGCGACACCTTGCTGGTGCTGGACATCGGCGACTTCGAACTGGCACTGCGTTCGGCGAACAACCGCGTCAACGCCGCCCAGGCCCAACTGCGCCAGCGCCGTGATGATGCAAACCGCTACCAACGCCTGGCCAGCACTGGCGCGGTGTCACGGCAGATTTTCGACCAGTCCGCGACTAACCTGCGGGTCGCCGAAGCGGAACTCGCCGCCGCCCGGTCGGATGCCAGCCAGATCGAAAACCGTCGCACCTACTCGGTGCTGCGAGCCGATGGCGACGGGGTGATCACCGACGTGCGGGTAGAGCGCGGCCAGGTGGTAGCCGAAGGGCAGATCGTCGCACGCCTGGCCCACGACGGAGCACGGGAAGCAATCATCAACCTGCCGGAAAACCAGCGCGACCGCGCCTCGCAAAAAGCCTTGGCCTTGCCGTTCGGCGCGCCGGACCACGCCGTCAACGCAACCTTGCGCGAACTGTCCGCCAGCGCCGATCCCGTCACCCGCACCTACCGTGCGCGCTATGTATTGCACGGCACGGTTGAGCGTTTCGCCCTCGGCTCCACCATCACCTTGCGCCTGCAAGGCAACGGCCAACCGCCACAGACCCGCGTGCCGATTGGCGCCCTGCTGGATGCCGGCAACGGCACCGGAGTCTGGCTGATTGGTGCCGATGACAAGGTCAGCTTCGCCCCGGTCACGGTGGCCAGCCTGGGCCAGGAAGAAGCCTTGCTTTCCGGCGGCGTCAGCCCCGGGCAACTGATCGTCGCCCTCGGCGCGCATCTGCTGCACCAGGGTGACAGCGTGCGCCTGTTGCCCGCCCAGGCACTGACCCTCAATCGCCGCCAGGAACCTTGAGCATGCATGGCCTCAACCTCTCTGCACTGGCGGTCAAGCACCGCGCCGTCACGCTGTTCCTGATTCTCGCGATACTCGCCGCCGGGATTTTTTCCTTTGGCAAACTGGGACGTGCCGAAGACCCGTTGTTCACGGTCAAGGTCATGACCATCAGCGCCGCCTGGCCCGGCGCCACGGCCCAGGAGATGCAGGAGCAAGTGGCCGACCGCCTGGAAAAGCGCCTGCAAGAACTGGACTATTACGATCGGGTGGAAACCATCGCCCAACCGGGTTTCGTGTCGATGCGCATGACCTTCCTCGAGTCCACGCGCCCCAATGAAATCCAGGACCTGTTCTACCAGACCCGCAAAAAACTCAGCGACGAAGCCGCCAGGCTGCCCAAAGGTGTGATCGGGCCCTTCTTCAACGATGAATATTCCGATGTGTACTTCGCCCTGTACGCCCTGGAAGCCGAACACCTGCCCCATCGCCAACAGGTACAGATGGCCGAAGCCATACGCCAGGACTTCCTCAGGCTACCGGGGGTGAAGAAGGTCAATATCCTCGGCGAGCAGGCGCAGCGGGTGTTTGTCGAGTTTTCCTATGAGCGCCTGGCCACCCTGGGGATCAAGCCCGAGCAGATCTTCGCCGCCCTCGCCGCGCAAAACGCCGTGGCCCCATCGGGGTTTGTCGAAACCGCCGGCGCCCGCGCCTATATCCGTATCGACGGCGCCTTCGACAGCTTGGCGCTGATCGAAAACGTGCCGCTGCCGGTGGACGGCAAAGTGCTGCGCATCGCTGACGTCGCCACCGTCAGCCGTGGCTATGAAGACCCGCCCAGCTACCGCATCCGCCACCAGGGCGACCCCGCGTTGATGCTCGGCATCATCATGGAAAAACACTGGAATGGCCTGGACCTGGACAAGAGCCTCAAAGCCGAGGAAGCGGGGATCCAGGCGGATCTGCCCCTGGGCGTCAACTTTGCGAAAGTCTCCGACCAGGCGAAAAACATCCGCCTGGCAGTCGATGAATTCATGCTCAAGTTCTTCGTCGCCCTGGCCGTGGTGATGCTCATCAGTCTGTTGGCCCTGGGCTTTCGCGTCGGTTTGGTGGTGGCGGCAGCGGTGCCGCTGACCCTGTCCATCGTGTTTGTGATCATGCTGCTGACCGGCCGTGAATTTGACCGCATCACCCTCGGCGCGCTGATTATTTCCCTGGGGCTTTTGGTGGACGACGCGATCATCGCCATTGAAATGATGGTGGTGAAGCTCGAAGAAGGTTTCGACCGCATCCACGCCGCCACCTTCGCCTGGAGTTCCACCGCCGCCCCCATGCTGACCGGCACCCTGGTGACGATCATCGGCTTTCTGCCGGTGGGTTTTGCCCGTTCGGCTGCGGGCGAGTATGCCGGCAATATCTTCTGGATCGTTGGCTTTGCCCTGATCGCCTCCTGGTTGGTGGCGGTGGTATTTACCCCGTACCTGGGGGTCAAGCTGCTGCCGAACATCCAGCCGGTGCCCGGCGGCCACGACGCAATCTATGCCGGCCCCTGGTACCAGAAACTGCGCCACCTGGTGCAAACCTGCGTGCGCCGACGCTGGCTGGTGACCGGCCTGGTCGTGTCGGCGTTTGTGCTGTGCGGCTTGGGCATGGCCGTGGTGAAGAAGCAGTTCTTCCCTAACTCCGACCGCTCCGAACTGATTCTGGAGGTGTATATGCCACCGGGCAGTGCCTTCAAAAGCACCGAGGCGGTGGCGGCGCAACTGGAAAAGGCGCTGCTGCAGGAACCGCAAACCCGCATGGTCGACACCTATGTGGGCGGCGGTGCGCCCCGCTTTTTCCTGTCGCTCAACCCTGAGTTGCCCGACCCGGCGTTCGCCAAACTGATCGTGCAAACCGCCGATGCCCATGCCCGGGACGCCTTGAAACTGCGCATGCGCGAACGTATCGCCGCCGGCGAATTCCCCGCCGCGCGGGTACGGGTCACGCAATTGCTGTTCGGCCCGCCGGTGCCCTTCCCGGTGGTGTTTCGCGTGTCGGGTCCGGACGTGAATGTGTTGCGCAGCCTGTCTGAAGAAGTGCGCCAGGTGGTCGCCGCCAACCACCTGACCAAGGATGCGTTCCTCGATTGGGGCGAGCGCAGCAGCGGTTATCGCCTGGAGCTGGACCAGGATCGCCTGCGCCTGCTGGGCTTCACCCCCAACGAGGTGAAGTCCCAACTCAATGCCCTGCTCAGCGGCAACCCCATCACCGAAGTGCGCGAAGGTAACCGTACGGTGTCGGTGGTAGCCCGTGCCCAGGGCAGCCAACGTGAAGACCTCGGCAACCTCAATAATATGACCCTGACCAACAGCGCCGGGGTATCGGTGCCCCTGGCTCAGGTAGGGCATTTTCAGGCGGTGATGGAAGAACCGATCCTCAAGCGCCGCAACCGCGCGAGCACCGTCGAAGTACGCGCCGACATCGTCGACGGCGTGCAGCCGCCCGATGTGGAAATGGCCGTCTACAAAGACCTGCAACCGCTGATCGCTCGATTGCCGACCGGCTATCGCCTGGACATTGGCGGCCCGGTGGAAGAAAGCGCCAAGGCCAACGTGGCCCTCGCGGCGCTATTCCCCATCATGATCCTGCTGACCCTGACGGTGATCATGTTCCAGGTGCGCTCGTTCGGCGTGATGTTTATGGTCTTCGCCACCGCGCCGCTGGGTTTGATCGGCGCGGTGCCGACCCTGCTGCTGTTCAACCAGCCGTTCGGCTTCAATGCGATCCTGGGGCTGATCGGAATTGGCGGGATCCTGATGCGCAACACGCTGATCTTCACCGATCAGATCCGCCAGAATCAGGAACAGGGCATGGCAACCAGCGAAGCGATTATCGAAGCCACCGTACGCCGCGCACGGCCGGTGATATTGACCGCACTGGCGGCGGCCTTGGCGTTTATTCCGCTGACGTTATCGGTGTTCTGGTCGTCGCTGGCCTATGTGCTGATTGGTGGGGTGCTGGTGGGGACGCTATTGACGCTGCTGTTCTTGCCGGCGTTGTGCAGCTTGGTGTTGGGCCGGGACAAGAAGCGGGCAGCAATCCCCCAAACCCCATAAATCCAATGTGTGTGTGGGCTTGTGTGGGAGCGGGCTTGCTCGCGAAAGCGGTGGATCAGTCAATATATTCGGCGACTGACACTACGCTTTCGCGAGCAAGCCCGCTCCCACCCAAGCCCGCTCCTACAACGAGGTCAACGCTTGGCCAACGCCATCCACCGAAATATCCCACCCTGCGGCCAGATAAACTCTACTTATACCCGCTGAAAACCTCTGCAAAGTCCCTCGCCTGACCACACAGCGCGAGGGACCGCCGATGCACATATCCACTGATGCCCTGATCCAGGGTGCAACCTCTTGAATACCGCCATGGGTTTTATGGTCCTGGCGGCCATGGACTTCAAGACACGGGACGTCGAAGCGGTTCTCAGCGACTTCCGGCAATGCCTGAACACCTATGACGCCTGGGCCGAGAGTTTCTGGAGCTTCTCGGCGCTGGAGCTGGAACAGGTCTTCAAGGTGGGCGATGAGGTGGCGCTGGTGGCGCCCATTGCGTCCAAAGCCCCCAGCAGCACCGTCGCGATGTGCAAGGCCAGTGGTGCGTTGACCCTGGTGCATCTGTTCGAAAGCACACGCTTTGTGCCCATCGGCAACACCCCGGTGATGCTGCAAGCCATCCCCCAGGACGGTGGCCCGCTAGGCGAGCCCATTTACAAAACCATCGGCCCCAGCGGCATTCTCGAAGTCACCGACTGTACCCGCGACCAGTCGTATCGAATCACCTTCTACCCCAACGTTTCCAAAGACCACGTCAAGGCGTTGTATGCGTCCTATCAGTCGATCATTGCGCCGCTGGAAAGCCGCTTGCGCAAGGATTGGACCAGCACATTTGCACCGCTGTGGCAGGACTACTCCGAAGCCAACTTTGTGCAGCGCTACCGCCTGCTGGACCAAGCCTATGCCCGTGGATTTGGCGACGCACTGCATGAGCTCTGGGACAACATCGAGCAATTGTATGAATGGCTGGCGGACCTTGGGCCCAACAGCGAGAAACTCCTGCAATACCTCACCCAGGCCGAACTGGATGCCCTGCTGGAACTGAGCCAGGAGGCCATCGCCAATGGCCTGCTGGTGCTCAGCGACGAGCCGCTACTGTTCATCTACTTGTCGGCGATGGTCAGTTGGCTGCGCATGCTGCCGCCGCCGTACTTGAACGAACTACTGGGGCAAATCACCGCCGAAGTGCTGATCAACCTGCTGCTGGTGTGGGTCACCGCCGGCATGGGCGTGACAGTGCGACTGGGCGCGCAGGTGCTGGGCAAGGTCAAGTCGGGGCGCGTCCGCCAGTGGCTGGAGCAACTGGCCCGACCGTTTGCACAAACCGGGTTGGGGCCCCATGCCGAGGCGCTCAAGCCGTTATTGCTAGGCAGCCGCGCAACACAGATCAAAACGGTGCCCAGCGTGCCACTCAAGGCCGGCGCGATTGAAGTCGCCAATCCGGTGCCACTGGTGCGGGAAAAATCCGCGCCCAAGACGGCCTTGATCAAACATGAGGCGGTGGACGACGCGCCCTCCTCTGCGAAAAACCCCAACGGCGCAGCCAGCGCCAGCGCCGATAAAACCGCGACCCATGGCTGCCCGGTGTCCATGGTCACCGGCGAAGAACTGCTGACCCTGACCGATGGCGAACTGGATGGTGTGCTGCCGTTTGCCTGGACGCGGCTATATCGCACCAGTGCCGTGGAGGTGGATTGCGGGCTGGGGTTTGGCTGGAGCCATTCCCTGGCCCAGCGGCTGGAGGTGGTCGGTGAGTCGGTGGTGTGGACCGATCACGAGAACCGCAGTACCACCTTTCCCCTGCCGTCCGCTGCCCGCCCGGCCATCAGCAATAGCCTCGCTGAGGCAGCGATTTATCTGGGGGCGGCGTCGGATGAACTGGTGCTGGCTCAAGGGGCACGGTTCTACCACTTTCAAGACGGTGTGCTGACGGCGATCAGCGATGGGTATGACAACCGCCTGCGTATTTCCCGCGATGTATCGGGGCGGATTCTGCGCCTGGATAACGATGCCGGGCGGGCGCTGCTGCTGCGCTATGACCGCGGGCATATCGTGGCGGTGGACTATCAGGTGTTTCGCGTGGAAAGCGAAGCGGATGACGCCTGGGTGACTGAGCAGAACGTCGTTTCCTACCGCTATGACGAACAGTGGCGACTGGTTGAGGCGACCAATGCTGTAGGCGAAAGCGAGCGTTATCAGTACGACAGCCTTGCGGTGATCACTGAGCGGCAGTTGGCCGGTGGGGCGAGTTTCTTCTGGGCGTGGGAACGGTCTGGCAAGGCAGCGCGCTGTGTGCGGCATTGGGCCAGTTTTACGCAGATGGATACGCGCTATGTCTGGGATGACGACGGCCGCGTCACCCTGCTTAACGCCGATGGCAGCCAGGAAGTCTACGTGCATGACCCGCGCGCACGGCTGGTGCAGCGGGTCGACCCGGACGGCGGCGAGCATTTCAAGTCCTACGACGCACAGGGTCGGCTGACGGTTGAGCAGGATCCACTCGGGGCGATTACGGCCTATCAGTACGACGAGGCTGGGCGCTTGGTGGCGCTGTTTCCGGGGGATGACGAGCCTACCGCCTACGAGTATGAGCATGGCTTCGTACGGGTCATGCGTCGGGGTGCGGCGGTCTGGAAGTACCAGCGTAACGATCAGGGCGATATCACCCGCCAGACTGATCCTGATGGCAACGTTACTGAGTACAGCTATGACAAACGTGGGCAGCTTTTAGCGGTTTGGTATCCGGACCACAGCTGTCAGCGCCTGACCTGGAATGACCTTGGGCAGTTGGTTGGGGAGCAACTGCCCAATGGCGGCGTGCGGCGTTATCGCTATGACGACCTGGGCCGGCAGATTGCCCGTGAAGATGAACATGGCGCCCTGACCCACTATCACTGGGACGCGGTAGGCCGACTGCTCAAGGTGGTATTGCCGGGCGGCGCCACCCGCGAATTGAGCTACAACCCCTACGGAAAAATCATCGCCGAGCGCGATGAACTGGGCCGTGTGACCCGGTATGAATATGCCGACGGACTGCACCTGATCAGTCGCCGGATCAACCCCCGATGGCACGGCGCTGCGCTATCGCTACGACAACACCCGCCTGCTGCTGACCGAAATCGAAAACGAGTCAGGCGAGCGCTATCAACTGGCGTACCACCCCAACGGCCTGATCCAACAGGAAACCGGCTTCGACGGCAAACGCACCACCTACGTCTACGACCTCAACGGCCACCTGCAGGAAAAAAACCGAGTTCGGCGACGATGACCGTCAGCTGATTACCGCCTACCAGCGCGACAACGCCGGCCGCCTTATAAGAAAAAACCCTGCCCGATGGCAGCACGGTGGATTACACCTACGACCGCCTCGGCAATCTCTTAAGCGTCGACGACGGCCACTGGCCGCTGCATTACGAATACGACCGCCAAAACCGCCTGACCGCCGAACACCAGGGCTGGGGCACCTTGCGCTACGGCTACGACAGCTGCGGCCAACTCGACCACCTGCGCCTGCCCGACAACAACCACCTGACCTTCAACCACGACAAGGGCGGCCACCTCGCCACCGTTGAGCTCAATGGCCGCACACTCACCTCACACCTGTTCAAAGCCGGGCGCGAGCAACAGCGCCAGCAGGGCCAACTGCTCAGCCACTACCACTACGACGACCAGGGCCGCCTGACCCAACACCAACACCGCCACTACACCTACGACAAAAGCGGCAACCTCACCCGCCTGCTCGACACCCGCAAGGGCCAGCACGACTACCACTACGACCCCCTCGACCGCCTGACCCGCGCCGACCACTCGCAAGACGTGCAAGAACGCTTCGCCCACGACCCGGCGGGCAACCTGCTGATGCAAGACCGCCCAGGCCCCGGCATCGTCGTCGGCAACCGCCTGTTACTACAAGGCGACCGGCATTGCGACTACGACGCCTTCGGAAACCTCATACGCGAACGCCGTGGCCGCGCACAGCAACGGGTCACCGAATACCGCTACGACTGCCAGCACCGCCTGATCGGCATCACCCAACCAGACGGCAGCCAGGCCAGCTATCGCTATGACCCATTTGGCCGGCGCATCAGCAAAACCGTGGCGGGCAAGACGACAGAGTTTTTCTGGCAAGGCGACAAGGTTATCGCCGAGCACACACATGGCCAGCACCGTAGCTATCTCTACGAGCCGGACAGCTTCAGGCCGCTGGCCTTGCTCGAAGGTTTCGGGCCGGCCAATACACAGGTCTTCCACTACCAACTTGACCACCTGGGCACACCGCAGGAACTGACCAGCGCAGACGGCAAAATCGTCTGGTCTGCCCATTACCAGGCCTACGGGAAAATCACCCGGTTGGATGTAGGCACGGTCGACAACCCACTGCGCTTTCAGGGGCAGTATTACGACCGGGAAAGCGGGCTGCATTACAACCGGCATCGCTACTACAATCCGGATAACGGACGCTACCTGACCCCCGACCCGGTGAAGTTGGCGGGTGGGGTGAACGGGTATTTGTATGTGCCTAACCCTACGGGGTGGGTGGATCCGTTGGGGTTGAATGCGTGTCCGGGCGAAGACAAATGTAAGCCCGGATCTGAAGGCCAAAACCCGTCCGCCAATACAAAGGCCGACGAGCGCGCTCCCTCCCTTCCAGCCCCCGCAACGAAAAAGCAATATCTTTACCGGGGAGACTCCAGGCACCCACTTGAAATTTTCAAACATGGATTTAAGAGCAGAGGAAAAAGCACTGACCTGCTCCTACACTCGCTAGACAATACGAATCCGCCAAGCAACTTTGTACCCACCTCGACATCAAGGGAGGTAGGTATAGAATTTGCAACAAGCTACGGATTAGAAGATGGTTTTTTGTACACCTTGAAAAATATACCCGGTCGAGACGTAAACAAAGAACTAGGAATACTATCCGAATACAAAAGAGAAAAAGAAATAGCCATACCTAGCCGTATTCATCGAAAAGACATACTAGGCGCAACCCCAATAAACGAAGATGGAACATCCGAGAATTACAGCCTAATAAACCCTTACAGGAAGTAAAGCATGAAAAATATAGAAATAAACATATTCAATAAAGGCAACATTGAAAAAGCAAAAATTGAATATGACCGAAACACATGCGCGCTTTTTATAACCTTTTCCGACCAGACAAAAAAAACATACTCCGGGCTGGATATTTTTCGCGCATTTGGTTTATTGCGGAAGGAATTTAGCGAAATAAAGTTCCTGTGCAAAGGCTCGAAAATCAATGTTTTCCCATCTGCGATGTCATCTTCCATGTCTGGTGGACTGGTGGCCTATGAAATGAAACTAGGTGAGTCTGACCCAGCGATGGTGCGCATATTCGATTACGAGGAACATGACCTGACTAACGATATCGAGGAGCAAGTTAAGTTTCGCGTGCGCTGGGGAGAATCGTTAAAATAAATAAACCCTTGTACAAGACGCTAGGAAAACCATCATCACCTGCAGGCTTTGATACTTAAGGAGCGACTAATTTCAATAAGTGCCTGGGACTATAAAAAACTCAATGAGCCTCAGCCCTAATGGTGATTATCAAATCGCCATCGCCGGCAAGCCGGTTCCTACAGGTCGCGAGTCGTCTGTGAGGGCCTTTCAAACCGACCGCACCCACCCTCCCTGCACCGACCGCACTCGATTGCGCCCACCGCTCTTGGCCTCATACAACGCCTGGTCGGCGTCGTTCAGCCAACTGGTCGCATCGCCGTGGGACGCTTGATACGGCGCCAGGCCGATGCTCAGGCTGGCGCGCAGTGTCGGGTCCTGGGCGTAGCCCAGGGAGTTGAAGCGGTCGCGCAGGGCGTCCATCACTTCGGTGGCGTGGCCCAGGGGCATGTCTGGCAGGATCACGCAGAATTCGTCGCCGCCGTAGCGCCCGGCCAGGTCGGTGGCGCGCAGGTTCTGACGGAGGATTTTGCTCAGTTGGCGCAGCACGATGTCGCCGGTGACGTGGCCGTAGGTGTCGTTGATGATCTTGAAATGGTCGATATCGATCAGTGCAATCGCAGCGCCCTGCTGGCCGCCCCGGCAGCGGGCGAATTCGATTTCCAGGTGGTCTTTCCAGGCGCCATGGTTGAGCAGCCCGGACAGGCTGTCGGTTCGGCTTAACGCCAGCAGGTCGCGCTTATGTTGGGCCAGGGTGATGGCCTGGCGATAACAGATCCAGCCCAGCGCCAGCGGATAGAGCATCAGGATCGGCAAGCAGGCATAGAGTTGGGTGGGCGTGGTCACGGCGATATAGGCCGGGGCGAACAGCAGCAGTGCCGCACCAAGCCCCAGCGCCTGGGCAACCCAGCCCATCAGCATGAAGCGGAACCCGCCGATGGCGACGTTGTTCATGGTCATCATCGACAACGTGGTGACGCTGGGCAGCGGGTTGAAGTGCATGGCACCGACCCAGAAGCCACCGCAGAACGAGTCCACCAGGAGATGGCGACGTTCGGCACGCAGGGAGTTTTCGGCGCGGCGCGAGAGTTGGTACGCCAGGTGCGGCCAGGCGAAGGCGTTGATCAGCATCCAGGCCCAGACCCAGCCAGGTGGATCCAGTGGGTACATGCCGGCCAATACACAGACGAACCCGAGCGTCAGCCCCAGGGTCCGCGATTTGTACAGGCGTTTGGCGAGCGGAAGTCCTTTTCCTCCTGCGGCTGGCATGATCTGGCTGATCCTGGATGAATGCTGGAAGTCTATCAGGGGACCGGCAAATAGCCACTACCGCTCAGAGGGTTATCCCCCGCGCCAATCCCCTTGCCACCAGGGGCTTAGCTGGAAAATCCACGGGCCAGTAACATCGCCACCGCCAGTAGCAAGACGGCCGTGACCTTCTGCAACAGCACGCGTTTGCGCGGCGACTCGAGCACATGCTTGATCCGCTGGCCGAAGTAGCAATAAAGGCAGCCGCTGGCGAACTGCAAGACCAGGAAGGTCAGGCCAAGAATGGCGATGTCACCGGCAGCGCTGTCCTGCCCAACGGCGGCAAACTGCGGGAACACCGCGCTGAACAGGATGATCGCCTTGGGATTGGACAGGCCGGTCAGCAGGCCCTTGCCGAACAGGCCATGGGGCGTCTCCGGTCCATGCCCGGCGGTGTTGATCTGCACACCGCTGCTGGTCCACTGTTTGTAGGCCAGGTACAGAATATAGGCCACGCCTACCAGCTGGATGCCTTGGGTAATCAGCGGGTAGCCCTTGATCAACTCGGAAAAACCCACGGCAAAGATCAGGATCGAAATCAGGTACGACACGCTGGCGCCGAACTGTGCCGGCAAGGAGTGGCGCAAGCCATCCTTGAGACCCAGGCTCAGCAGCAGCAAGGTCATGGGGCCGGGGCTGAAAGCCAGGGTGCTGCACAGCACCAGGAAATACAGGAAGGACGACAGCGTAAGGGCAGTGACCATGGCGGGTAATTTCACGGCAGCGAGGAATGTTGTGCAGTCTAGGGCGCAGATTGCGTGTGGGGCAGGTAAACTCGGCGGTTATTCACGCAGGCTTTACCGGTAAAGTGACCGGCAAACTTAAGGACGTCGCGATGGCCCTCCCGCAGATCCACTTTGATGACCACACCCCCAAGGTCCAACAAATCGTCGAGGCCTTCGCCCGCGCCATCGAGCAAGGCGAATTGGCCGCAGGCAGCAAACTGCCGTCGGTGCGTGAGCTGGGGGCGCAGTTGGGTGTCGGAAAGTTTACCGTCAATGAAGCCCTGGACCGCCTGCGCGGCCAACATCTGCTGACCTCGCGTCAGGGCCGTGGGCACTTTGTCGCCCAGCGCCAGACGCAGCCGTCGTCGAGCAACTGGGTCGACCTGCTGCCCCAGGATCTGCTCAGTGTGCTGCGCCGACCGATGCTCACCGGCCAGGGCGAGTTGCGCCCCGGTGGCGGCCATCTGCCCGAAGACTGGCTGGACTCCGAAGCCTTGCGCCAGGCCATGCGCAGTGTGGTGCGCGCCCCTTCCCTGCGCGTTGCCGGCATGGGCACGCCGGCGGGTTTCTTGCCGCTGCGCCAGGCCCTGCAACAAAAACTGCAGGGCGATGGCCTGGCGGTCTCGGTGGAGCAGATCATCACCACGCCCAGCACCCTGCAAGGCCTGGACATGTTGATGCGCCTGCTGGCCCGCCCCGGTGACACGGTGCTGCTGGATGCGCCGTGCTATTTCAACTTCCACGCCAACCTGGCGTTGCACGGGGTCAGGGTGCTGACACTGCCACGGGGCCCGGACGGTCTCGACTTCGCGGCTCTGGAGCGCTTGCTCGCCGAGGAACGGCCCAGCCTGTATGTGACCACCAGCATCCTGCACAACCCCACCGGCCATTCCTTCAGCGCAGCCCAGGCCTTCGGGCTGCTGCAACTGATGCGTCAATACCACTGCCATATCATCGAGGACGACCTCTACGGCGACCTGCACCCCAACCCACCGCCCCGCCTGGCGGCACTCGCCGGCCTGGAGCAAGTGACCTACCTATCGGGCTTCTCGAAAACCCTCAGCGCCAACACCCGGGTCAGCTATGTGGTGGCCGCACCGCAACTGGCGGCCAACCTGACCAATATGAAGCTGATGAGCGGCGGCGTGACGTCGGAATTGTTCGAGCAACTGGTCTACCGGCTGCTCAGCGAAGGCAGCTATGCGCGGCACCGCAAGCGTATGGTCCAGCGCTTGCTGGAAGCCGGCGCCCGGGTGGAACAGTGGCTGCGCCGCTGCGGCTGTGAGCTGCCCATGGGGTATGAAGCCGGGATGTTTATCTGGGCGCGCCTGCCGGCTGAGGTCAACGGCGAACAACTGGCCGAAGCCGGGCTCAAGCGCGGCATGGTGTTGGCGCCGGGGGCGTTGTTTGGGTATGAGCCGGGGATGGGCGAATTTATGCGCTTCAATGTGGCCCATTGTGATGACCCACGGGTGTGGGCCGCGATCGAGCCATTGTGGGAGCGGGCTTGCCCGCGATAGCAGTGTGTCAGCCACTTATGCATTAACTGATAGACCGTCATCGCGGGCAAGCCCGCTCCCACAGTCGCGGCCATTGAGTGCACACAAAAACGCAACACTGTAGCGCTTCGAATGTGATGGTCGCTGCTGTCCAGGGTTTATATAGTCCAGGTCAACAGCCACCCGCCATGAGCCCCAGGGCCCATCACCAGGAAGCGCTCAATGACCGATCTTCATGACCTCACGGCCGCGCAATTGCTGGAGCGTTTCGCCAGCCGCCAGCTCTCCCCCATCGACTACTACGATCATCTGTTGGCCCACATCGACCGCTGGGAGCCGAAGATCCGTGCCCTGTACGCCTTCGATCCTGAGCAGGTGCGCCAACAAGCCCAGGCCTGCACCGAGCGCTGGAACAAAGGCCAGCCCAATGGCGCGCTCGATGGCGTGCCCGTGACCATCAAGGAGTTGGTGGCCACCGAAGGGACGCCGATTCCCCTCGGCAGCGCCGCCACCCGCCTGACCCCCGGCCCTCAGGGACGCCCCCGCCCGCCGCGCGGATGCGTGAAGCCGGGGCGATTGTGCTGGCCAAGACCACTGTCCCGGATTTCGGCATGCTTTCCTCCGGCCTGTCGAGTTTCCATGGCATCACCCGCAACCCGTGGAACACCGCCAATAACACCGGTGGCTCGAGTTCGGGCGCTGCCGCGGCGGCGGCTGCCGGTTACGGGCCACTGCATATCGGCACCGATATCGGCGGCTCGGTGCGCCTGCCCGCCGCCTGGTGCGGCCTGGTGGGCTTCAAGCCGACCCTGGGGCGCATCCCGATCGACCCGTACTACACCGGTCGCACCGCCGGGCCCATGACCCGCACGGTCGACGACTGCGTGCTGATGATGCAACACCTGGCCCGCCCCGACGCACGCGACGCCACCAGCCTGCCGCCGCCCACCGGCGAGTGGAGCAACCAGCCGCTGTCGGTCAAGGGCTTGCGCGTTGGCCTGATGCTGGAGCCCGGCGCCGGCCTGCAACCGGAAGGTTTCGTGTGTGAAGCGGTGGAACAGGCCGCACGCCTGTTCGAAGCCCATGGCGCCAAGGTCACGCTGATCCCGCCGATCATGGACCGCGCCCAACTCGACGGCCTCGACCAGTTCTGGCGCGCCCGGCAATGGGGCGACTTGTCGGCCTTGAGCAGCGAGCAGTTCGATAAAGTCTTGCCGTATATCCGCGACTGGGCCGCGCCCGGCGCCGATATCAGCGGCGTGCAGGCGGTGCAGGGATTCAACCAGACCTTCGAGATGCGCCGCCGCACCGCCCAGGCCTTCAGCGACCTCGACCTGATCCTGTCGCCCACCAACCAGGTCAACGCGTTCCCCGCCCAATGGCCGTCACCGAGCAATGATCCACAACTACCGTTCGAACACATCGTGTTCACCGTGCCCTGGAACATGGGCGAACAACCGGCGCTGTCGATCAACTGTGGTTTTGCTGCCGATGGCATGCCCATCGGCCTGCAGATGATCGCTCCCCGTTTTGCCGATATCTGGCTGCTGCAAATCGCAAAAACCTATGAGAGCTGGCGTGGCGCAATCCACCAATGGCCGAACCCGAACTGACCTTGACGCTGTAACAGAACTGCCCACCCACACGCCCGTTCCCAGGCCCCAAGGCCGGGGCCTGGGCGACCTATAACTAAAACCGAGGGGCTGGTATGCACACTGAACATTTGACTCGCGAGGGTCCCGAGCACACACCCGAAACGCCATCACCGGACGCCGGCAGGAAGAGCATCTTCGCCGTGGTGCTGGGCAATGCCGTGGAGTTTTTCGACTTTGGGGTCTACGCGACCTTTGCGGTGATGATCGGCCATACGTTTTTCCCGTCCGACAGCGCCTTCGTCAGCTTGATGCTGTCGGTCACGGCCTTCGGCATCGGCTTTATCGTGCGGCCCCTGGGCGCGGTGCTGATTGGCGCCTACGCCGACCGCGTCGGGCGCAAGCCGGCGATGTTGCTGACCCTGGTGATGATGGCGGTAGGCACCGGCAGTATTGCGATATTGCCCGGCTACGAGACCATCGGGATCGCCGCGCCGATCCTGCTGGTGGTCACCCGTATGATCCAGGGCCTGGCCTGGGGCGGTGAGGCCGGCCCCGCCACCACTTACATCCTCGAAGCCGCGCCGCCGCATAAACGCGGCACCTATGCCTGCTGGCAAGTGGTGGCCCAGGGCGTCGCCGCCATGGCCGCGGGGCTGGTGGGTTATACCCTGACCAAAGTGATGTCCCCCGAAGACCTCAACAGCTGGGGCTGGCGCGTGCCGTTCGTGTTCGGCCTGCTGGTGTTGCCGATTGGTATCTACATCCGCCGCAACCTGGCCGAGACCTTCCATGGCCAGGGCGAAACCACCAGCACTGGCGATCTGGTGCGCGAAGTCTGCGGCAAGCATCGGCGTGCCCTGGTCCTGGGTTTGCTGATCCTCTCGGGCAGCACCATCACCCAGTACTTTCTCAACTACATGACCACTTTTGCCCTGACGGAGCTGAAGCTGCCCACCAGTATTTCCATGCTCTCGACCCTGGTGGCCGGTGCAGCCATGGCGGTGTGCGCAGTGGCCGGCGGCATGTTGTGCGACCGCTTCGGGCGCCGCGCAATTTTGATGACGCCACGGGTAGTGCTGTTGCTGATCCTGTTCCCGGCGCTGCAGTTAATGACCGAACACCCCAGCCCCTCGACCTTCCTCCTGACCCTGGCGGTGCTGTCCGGCCTGCATGGCATGAGCGGCGCGGCGTTGATCGTGTTGCTGGTGGAGAGCTTCCCCAAATCCGTGCGCTCGACCGGGTTCTCCATCGTCTACGCCTTTGGTGTGGCGGCGTTTGGCGGCACCGCGCAGATCATCATCACCTGGCTGATCGGCACCACAGGCGACCCGATGTCACCGGTGTGGTACCTGCTGATCGCCAACCTGGTGTGCCTCACCGCCGCCTGGTTCGCCAAGGAAACCCGGCCAGTGCTTCCCGGCACCCCGACCCGCGAAACCCGGCTCAGAGAAGCCCCGGTTCGCTGAACAGCGCGTATGCACCCTTCATGTAGGAGCGAGCTTGCTCGCGAAGACCGTCAACGATAACGCGCGCATTCTGGATGCACGCGGCGGTCTCCGGCTTTTCGCGAGCAAGCTCGCTCCTACAGTTTCTTCTCTGTGTGGGGATTAACCATGTATCCACGTCTTTTCCTGGTCGCCACCCTGGCGACCGGCACCCAGGCTTATGCGCAAGAAAACGCCCAGGCCAGCGCTCCCGGCTTTATCGAAGGCAGCAGCCTGGACCTGAACCTGCGTCACTACTATTCCAACCAGCACACCCAACGCAGCACTTACCTGAGCATCAAGAAACCCGGCGGCATCCAACCCACCCGCGTGCGCGAAACCTGGGTACAGACCGCCATGCTCAAGTACAGCTCCGGCTATACCCAAGGCGTGATCGGCGTGGGGGTGGATGTGGGAGTGTTCAGTGCGGTCAACCTGCAACGCGGGCATGGCAAGGTGGCCAATGGCGGCGACCGCGTGCTGGTGGACAGCGACGGCGACGCGATCCCGACCTGGAGCCGCCTGGGGGTGGGTGATGTGCGGTTTCGCCTGTCCAACACTGAGCTCAAGGCCGGGCGCTTGATGACCGACAACCCGATCCTGCGCTACAAGGACAACCGCGCCCTGCCCTCAAGCTTCCAGGGCGTGGGCCTGTACAGCAATGAACTGGACTGGCTGTCGGTCCAGGGCGGCAGCTTCGATCGGGCCATCCCGCGCACCGGTACCGGCGCCGAGCGCCTGACCACCACCTTCGGCAACCGCGCCTACAGCGGCGCACGCATCAGTTACCTGGGAGCCACGCTCAAGCCGGGCTACGGTCTGGAAGCCAGCCTCTACGGCTCACGCTTCGAGGACATGTGGGACCAGTACTACCTGGGGCTGACCCATCGCATCGGCGACAAAAACACCGTCGCCCTCAAGACCGCCCTGCACTACTACCACACCGAGGATTCCGGCCAGCAACGCCTGGGTTATATCGACAATGACGCCGCCAGCCTGGCCGTGACCGCCAACCACCAGGCCCACAGCCTGACCCTGGCCTGGCAACAGGTGTTCGGCAACGAGTACTTCGACTATGTGTGGGAGTCCACCGGCAACTACATGGCCAACTCGCTGTACTCGGACTACAACGGCCCCAACGAAAAATCCTGGCAACTGCGCTACGACCTCGACCTGGCGGCCTACGGCGTGCCCGGCCTGACCGCCAGCCTGTGGCACGCCAAGGGCTGGGGCATCGACGGCACGCACTACGAGGGGGATCGCAACGGCCACAACACCGGCTACAACGTGCGCGGCCTGGACAACGCCAAGCACAACGAAAACGGCTTGATGCTGGCCTATGTGGTGCAATCGGGGAAGCTGAAAAACTCGGTCCTGCGCACCATCGTCTACAACCACCGCGCCAGCGGCGGGCAGATCGATGGCAGCTACGACGAATTCAGGATCGTCGGTAACTTCCCCATCAACCTGTTCTGATCCCCGCCCGTCGGCACAAGGCAATGCCGACGGGTAATTTTCAGAATTCTTACACCCTGTATGCGACTGCTCCGGCATTGGCTCGCCGCCGCCCTTGGTAAAAAACCTGTCCCTACGGACGGTTACCCAGGAACGCGGATGAAACCTTTGAAAGCAGCAGCGCTTTGCGTCATCAGTGGATGGATGATGCTCTTGAGTTCACCCGGCCACACAGCGCCGCCGGGGATTGAATGGCTGGTGGATTGCCCGCGCCTACCCGGGCAGGCCCTTGATCATGAGGTAGTGGAACGCACCCAGTGCGGCATCGTCACCGTGCCGCAAAACCATCAGGCAGCGGGCCCACGCACGTTGCGCCTGACCCTCACCCGGGTCGGTGCCCGCCAGCCGCTGGAGCGCAGGGGCGTGATCTTCGTTCGGCCGGCCAGGCCACAGGCAGATCTGCACGGGGTGTTCGCCGTGCATGTGGCGACGGTCTGGAAGTACTACAACAGCGAGGCTTACCGCACGCTGACCCAGTTCTACGATGTCATCGAATTGAGCCTGCGCAACGTGCGCGATGAGACTGCCAACGAACAGTCGGCCTGGGACATGGAGTTCGTGCGCCAGCAACTGGGCGAGCAGCGGATCAGCTTCCTGGGTATCGCCCAGGGCAATTCCGTGGGTGCCGGTTACGCTACGTTGTTTGCCGAGCGCGTCGAGCGCATGGTGTTGATCCAGCCCAGCGACAACGCCCAGGCGTTAGCGCCACTGCCCGCGACCCTACAGCTCAAGGGCCCGTATCTACAGAGCACCACGGATGCCAGCCAGTGCGTCAACCGCTGGGCCGGCACCTACCTGGCCCAAGGCAGGCAGCCGCCGCCGTCGGCCCGTTGCCTGGCCGACTAAGGCCTCAATCCACCAGCGCGCACCGCTGCATCGCGCTGGCCAGCATCTCCTGGCACTTGAGCACCGCAACCGAACGCGGTCGGTTGCGGTACCCGCACAGGTCGATGCGGATCCGCCCCAAGTGCTCATCGGCAATCGGCACCGCCACCAGGCCATCGCCCAGGTCGCGGGCGTCGGCATCCACCTGGGGCAGGATCAACACCGCCGCCCGTTGCCGGGCCAGGCTTTTCTGCACCTCCAGGGAACTGGTGGTGAACACCGGCTGGATCGTCACTCCACGCTTTTTCGCCGCGGCCTCCAGGGCCTGGCGCACGCCGTACGCCGAGTCGGGGATGGCCAGGGGCTGGCCTTCAAGTTCGCGCAGTTCAATGCTGTCGCGCTGGGCAAAGGGGTGTTCGGCACTGACCAGCACCCGGTGCCACAGCTCGCATTGCGCAGTGACTTCAACATCGGCCCGCTCCTGCAGATAGAACGCCAGGCCCAGGTCGGCCTCACCGCTGCACAGTGCATCGAGGGTGGCTGAAGCGCTGGCGATCACAATATTGAACGTGACCTTGGGATGGGCGCGGTAGAACGCCGCGAGCACCGGCGCCAACACCGTGGAAACGATACTTTCTGACACATGAATACTGATGTTACCCGCCACCTGGCTTTGCCGGCTGGCGATCACATCGCGCACCTGATCGAGGCCGCGCAGGGTACTCGTGACCTGTTCGGCCAGGCACTCGCCCTCCATCGTCAAGCGGATGCCACGCGGGCCGCGCTCAATCAGGGCGGCGCCAAAGAAGTGTTCAAGGTGTTCGATCTGCCGGCTGACGGCAGTGGGCGTGACGTACAAACGCTCGGCCGCCTTACGCAACGAGGCGCAGCGCGCCACCTCGTGAAAATACCGCAAGGCTCGTAATTGCATGGTCAGTTGCTCCTGCACAAAGACTGGAGCGCTAAGGCACGCAATTACTGCGCCAGGCTCGATCTGCCTAACTCCACAACTCAACTGTGGGAGCTGGCTTGCCTGCGATAACGGTGGGCCAGGCAATATTTTCTCAGTTGATACACCGCTATCGCAGGCAAGCCAGCTCCCACAGTTGATTTGAGCTGGCCTGCTAGTCCAAAGGTGGTTTACGACCTGTTTTACCTGAAAACGACCCCTGCCGTTGACGCCCCTGCTCAACCCCTATTAAGTGCTATTTATCCGCATTAATACGATAAATAGAAAACCATGCTCAGCCGACCCCTGCGACGCAAACGCCAGAAGCTTTCCGATGTGATTGTCGAGTCGGTCAAGCGCTCGATCGTCACCGATGCGCTGAAGCCCGGCGACCGCTTACCCACCGAGCGCGAGCTGATGGAGAGCTTCCAGTGCTCCAAGGGCTCGGCCCGCGAGGCGCTCAAGGCCCTGGAAGTCGAAGGCCTGGTCAGCACCCGCACCGGCCCCACTGGCGGGGCCTATCTGAACCAGGCCGGTACCGAACCGGCCAGCCGCGCCTTGCGCAACTACCTGCACTTCCAGCACCTGGATGGCGAGCAGGTGTATCAACTGCGCAAGGTGATCGAGGTGGAACTGGCGGTGTCGGTGCTGGGGCGCTTGAGCGAAGACGACTATCGCGCCCTGCAAGACAACGTGGATTTTTGCAGCGACCCGGAAGACAGCGAGGCCGGCCAGCGTGAGCAGCGCCTGGCGGAACTGGAGTTCCACAACCTGCTGGCCAGGGCCTGCCCCAACCCGCTGCTGAGTTTCATGGCGCAGTTTCTCAACGACCTGCTGCGCGACCTGGTGGTGCTGAAAAAAGCCTACAAGCCCAAGCGCAAGCAGTTCGACGCGGCCAACCTGGACTATCACAAGCAACTGCTGAGCGCCTTTCGCGCCGGCGACGAAGCGGCCGTGCGCAGCCTGATGCATGAACACATGTGCGACGCCGAACACCACATGACCGCACTGGAAGGCCAGGTCAGCCCACACTTTCTGCTGGAGTTCGACCACTCCTAAACACACCACAACCCCCTGTAGGAGCGAGCTTGCTCGCGAATGCAGTGGGTCAGCGATGGATATGTCAACTGATACACCGCATTCGCGAGCAAGCCCGCTCCCACATTTGGACCGTGTTTCACTTCAATAAAAAAGGCCTGCCCACAGGCCGTGCTCCACCGTATCGCCATTGCCACTCCTGCCAATAACTAAACCAGGGAGTCACCCCATGCAGCGTCGTACGTTGTTGAAAGCCAGCCTTACCGCCGCCGCCGCGCTCAGCCTTCCGCTGAGCGTGCGCAGTGCATTCGCCGCCGAACCGTTTACCTTTTACGGCCTCAAGTCCATGTCTGGCGCCTTTGCCAGTTATGGCAAGTTTGCCGACATGGGTTCACGCCTGGCCGTGGCCCAGTACCCCGAACTCCTCGGGCGCCCACTGAATTACAAGGTGATCGACACCGAAGGCAACGCCGGCAAGGCGGTGCGCAAGGTCCAGGAGGCGATTGGCCAGGATGGCGCGCGGTTCTTCCAGGGCTGCACCCTGTCGTCCTCGGCGCTGGCGGTGGCCAAGGAAGTGTCCAAGGTCGGCGGTGTATTCATGACCCCGGTGGGCGCCGATGAAGTCACCGGCAAGGACTGCAACAGCGCGACTTTCCGCTGGTCGGTGCCCACCTACGGGGCGATCCGCGAAACCGTGGTGCCGCTGATCAAGCTGCTGCCGGACGCCAAGCGCTGGTACACCATCACCCCGCAATACGTGTTCGGTGAAGCCCTGCTTGAAGGCGCCAAGGCGGTGCTGGCCGAGAGCGGCCTGGAACATGTGGGCAACAGCTATCACTCGTTGCAAGAGCAGGAATTCTCCGGCTACCTGACCAACGCCATCGCCGCCAAGCCTGACGTGCTGGTATTGCTCAACTTCGGCAGCCAGTCGTCCAACACCCTGCGCCAGGCGGTGAACTTCGGTATCAAGGAGCGCATGAAAGTGCTGCTGGTGTGGTCCGCCGGCCTCGACCAGTTCCAGGAACTGGGCAGCGATGTGCTCGAAGGTGTGTACCTCGGCGCGCAGTATTGGCACCAGGTCGACACCCCGCTCAACCGCGAGCTGGTCAAGCTGACCCAGGCCAAGTACGGGATCAACCCCACCTACCCGCTGGCCGCTGACTACATCAGCACCAAGGTCATGCTCGACACCATCAAGGCCACCGGCAGCTTCGACGGCCCCACGGTGGCCAAGGCCATGCAGGGCCTGAGCTACGACGGCCCGACCGGCAAGGAAACGATCCGCGCCGGCGACCACCAGGTGATCAAGGATTACTACCTGCTGGTGGGCAAGGCCGCAGGCGACATGGCCGACAAGGACGACCTGGCCAAGGTGCTCAGCGCCGGCCAGTCGTTCCCACCGGTAGAAGCCACGGGCTGCACGCTCGGCTGATCCGCCTACTTTCAGCGGTAAAACACGACAGGGCCGTTGACGCGGCCGCCTGTTGGAGGGTTCCTGCATGCTCAATCTTTATCTGTTCCAGATTCTCAACGGCCTGGGCCTGGGGATGATCTACTTCCTGATTGCGGTCGGGTTGACCATCATTTTCGGCCTGCTGAACTTCGTCAACTTCGCCCACGGCGCGTTTTTTTTGCTGGGGGCGTACATCTGCTACACCGCCGTCAGCCTCACCGAAAGCTTCTGGCTGGCCCTGCTGATCGCGCCCCTGGTGGTAGCCGCACTGGCGTGGCTGATCGAGCGATTATTGATCCAGCGGATCTACCACCTGCCCCACATGTTCCAGATCCTCGTGACCCTGGGCATCGCGCTGATCATCCAGGAAGCCAGCGTGATGATCTGGGGCCCGGTGGGCAAAAGCGTCGCCGTCCCGGAATTGCTGCGCGGGGTGTTGGTGGTCGGCGATTTTGTGTACCCCTACTACCGCCTGTTTTTGATCGTGTTCTCGGGCCTGGTGGGCCTGGGCCTGTGGCTGTTGCTGGAGCGCACGCGCTTTGGCGCCCTGGTGCGGGCCGGCAGTGAGAGCACCGAGACCGTATCGCTGCTGGGCACCAATATTTTCCGCCTGTTCTCCATGACCTTCGCCCTCGGCGTGGCCCTGGCCGGGATCGCCGGGGTGCTGTTTGCGCCCTTGCGCGGCGCCCAGCCTTTTGTCGGCCCGGAAATCCTCGGCATTGCCTTCGTGGTGGTGGTGATCGGCGGCATGGGCTCGTTCGGCGGCGCCCTGGTGGGCGGCCTGCTGGTGGGCGTGGTGCAAAGCCTGATGACCACACTCTGGCCCCAAGGCGCGAGCCTGATGATCTACGGCGCCATGGCCGTGGTGATTCTGGTACGCCCTTACGGCCTGTTCGGGAGAGCCTGACATGAGCGAGAAAAATCCTCTGCCGTTTGCCAAAACCCAGTCCAAAGCCATGTTGCTCTGGGTGCTGGCGGTGCTGATCGGCCTGCCATTGATATTGCCCTCGGCGACCCTGGCCACCGAGATCCTGATCTTTGCCCTCGCCGCCCTGGCCTGCAACCTGTTGCTGGGCTACACCGGGCTGCTGTCGTTTGGCCAAGGCATCTTCTTCGGCGCCGGAGCCTACTGCGCGGCGTTGTTGATGATTCACCTGCAACTGGGCCTGTTCAGCGCGCTGCTCGGCGCGGCGCTGGCCGGTGGATTCCTGGCGTTCCTGGTGGGCGCCCTGGCGATCCGCCGCACCGGTATCTACTTCGTGATGCTGACCCTGGCCTTCAGCCAGATGGCCTACTTCCTCGCCTACACCCTGAGCGACTGGACCGGTGGCGACAACGGCCTGCTCAGCGTGCCGCGCCCGGAAATCCGTATCGGTGACACGGTACTGCTGTCCCTGGCCGACGCCCGGGTGTTCTACGGTTTTGTCGCGGTGCTGTTCCTGCTGATCTTTATCGGCGCACGCCGGGTGATCGCCTCGCCGTTCGGCAGCACGCTGATGGCGATCCGCGAAAACGAAACCCGCGCCTCGGCCATCGGCTACGACACGCGCCACTTCAAGATCCTGGTGTTTGTGCTGTCGGGCGCGGTCACCGGGATTGCCGGGGCGCTGTACGCGATGCTGCTGCACTTTGTGCCGCTGTCCAATATCGACCTGGTGATGTCGGAGAACATCCTGATCATGACCATCGTCGGCGGTACCGGCTCGCTGTTCGGCTCGTTGCTGGGTGCCGGTTCCATCGTGCTGCTGGGGGATTTCCTGTCCGACCTGTGGCCGCGCTGGCTGATGCTGCTGGGGGTGATCCTGATCCTGGTGGTGATCTTTATGCGCGGTGGCTTGTGGGGCGGCCTGGCGTCGCTGTTCGAACGTGTGCGTGGCAGCCGCAAGGCCGCCGTCGTGACCAAGGAGGAGCTGCTATGAGCATCCTGCTGGAAACCAAAGACCTGGAACTGGCCTACGGCGCCTTCCATGCCGTCAACGGCGTCAACCTCAAGGTCGAAGCCGGCACCATCCACACCATCATCGGCCCCAACGGCGCCGGCAAGACCAGCCTGTTTCACTGCCTGACCGGCGAGCGCCAGGCTACGGCCGGCGCGATTCATTTCGACGGCCAGAACCTGATGCGCAAACCGGCCCACGGCCGCGTCGGCCTGGGCATGGCCCGTTCGTTCCAGCTCACCAGCCTGTTCCAGAACCTCAGCGTGCGCGAGAACCTGCGCCTCGCTGCCCAGGGCCGCGACGGCGTACGCGCCCTGAATTTCTGGCGCAGGGTGGACAGTCAGCGCGAGCACTTGGAAATGGCCGACCAGGTCCTGGAACGCCTGCAACTGACCGCCCGCGCCGAAACCCTGGCCGGCGAGTTGTCCCACGGCCAGCAACGAGTGCTGGAGGTGGGGATGTCGATCTGCTCCAAGCCCAAACTGTTGATGCTCGACGAGCCCACCTCGGGCATGGGCATCGACGATATTCCGATCATGACCCAACTGATCAGCGACCTGGGCCGCGACCACACGGTGCTGCTGATCGAGCACAACATGAGCATCGTCATGTCCATCAGCCAGCGCATCACCGTGATGAGCCACGGGCAGATCCTGGTGGAAGGCACGCCGGAATTCGTACGTGCCGACGAGCGCGTGCGCACTGCTTACCTGGGAGAGGCCGCCTGATGCTGACCGTCGACAATATTCATTCCTACTACGACAAGAGCCACGTCCTCGAGGGCGTGTCCCTGACCGTCAACCCCGGCGAACTGGTGACCCTGCTCGGCCGTAACGGTGCGGGCAAAACCACCACCTTGCGCAGCATCCTGGGGATTATCTGCCCGCGCCAGGGGCAGATTCATTTCAACGGCAAACCGCTGGTGGGGCAGAAGATCTTTGAAATCGCCCGTCAGGGGTTAGCGCTGGTCCCCGAAAATCGCGGGATTTTCCGTCTGCTCACCGTGGAAGAAAACCTGCGCATCGCCGTGCGCAAGACCAGCCGCTGGCAGATGGAAGACGTGTACGCGATGTTCCCGCGCCTCAAGGAGCGGCGCAAAAACGCCGGCCATGCGTTGTCCGGTGGTGAGCAGCAGATGCTCGCCATCGCCCGCGCCCTGCTCAACGATCCCAAGCTGCTGATCCTCGACGAGCCCACCGAAGGCCTGGCCCCGGTGATCGTCGACGAACTGGTGAAGATCCTGCGCAAGATCAAAGACGACGGCCTGCCGGTGCTGCTGGTGGAGCAGAACCTGTTGGTCTGCGACAAGCTTGCCGACCGCCACTACGTGCTCGAACAGGGCCGCGTGGTCTACGAAGGCAGCGCCGAGGCCTTTCGCGCCGACCCAACGATCAAGAACCGCTACCTGGCCCTGAGTGCCTGACCGGAGACTGCTGATGAATAGCTTTGCGCAACCGCTCAAGAGCAACGCCCCGCTGATCAACCGCGACCGCCTGTGGCAATCCTTGATGGACCTGGCCCAGCTCGGCGCCACGGCCAAGGGCGGAGTGTGCCGCCTGGCCCTGACCGACCTGGATCGCCAGGCCCGCGACCTGTTTGTGCAGTGGTGCACCGCTGCCGGGTGCAGTGTCAGCGTGGATGCCATCGGCAATATCTTCGCGCGCCGCGCCGGGCTTAACCCGGATTTGCCGCCAGTGATGACGGGCAGCCATATCGACACCCAGCCCACGGGCGGCAAGTTCGATGGCTGCTACGGGGTGATGGCCGGCCTGGAAGTGATCCGCACCTTGAATGACTTGGGCGTGCAAACCCAAGCGCCAATTGAAGTGGTGGTGTGGACCAACGAGGAAGGCTCGCGCTTCCCGCCGTGCATGATGGGTTCCGGGGTATTTGCCGGCAAATTCGACTTGCAGGAGACCCTCGACAAGCAGGACGAGCAAGGCCTGTCGGTGGGCGCCGAGTTGCAGCGCATTGGCTACGCCGGCCCGCGCGCGGTGCTCGGCCATCCGGTGGGCGCCTATTTCGAGGCGCATATCGAACAAGGCCCGGTGCTCGAAGATGAAGCTATCACCCTTGGCGTGGTCATGGGCTGCCTGGGCCAGAAGTGGTTCGACCTGACGTTCACCGGCGTCGAGGCCCACGCAGGCCCAACGCCGATGCGTCTGCGCAAGGACGCCCTGGTGGGTGCCGCGCAGGTGGTCAGCGCGGTCAACCGGATAGCCCATGAACAACAACCCCACGCCTGCGGCACCGTCGGCTGCCTGAGCCTGCATCCGGGCTCACGCAACGTGATTCCCGGCCAGGTGCAGATGACCATCGACCTGCGCCATTTGCATGCCGACAAGCTGCAAGCCATGGTCGATGAAGTGCGCGAGGTGATCGAGGCCACGGCCAAGCAGCATGGCCTGAGCTATGAACTGACCCCCACCGCCGACTTCCCGCCGCTGGACTTTCATCCCACCTGCGTCAACGCCGTGCGCGATGCGGCCAGTGTGCTGGGCTTGAGCCATATGGATATCGTCAGCGGTGCCGGACACGACGCGATTTTTGTCGCCGAACTGGGCCCGGCCGGGATGATTTTTGTACCGTGCGAAGGCGGCATCAGCCACAACGAAATCGAAAACGCCGCGCCGGATGACCTGGCCGCCGGCTGCGCGGTGTTGCTGCGGGCCATGGTCAACGCAGCCCAGGGAGGTGATGCGCCATGACTGATATCGCCAACCTGACGGCCGTGGAACTGCTGGCGCGCTACCGGGATAAAAGCCTGTCGCCGGTGGAAGTGACCGAGGATACGTTGCTGCGCATCGAGCGCTACAACCCGGTGGTCAACGCCTACTGCCATGTCGACCCCGAAGGCGCCTTGAACGCCGCGCGGGCCTCGGAACAACGCTGGTTCAGGGGCCAGCCTTGCGGCGCATTGGACGGCGTGCCGGCGTCGATCAAGGACTTGACCCTGACGGCGGGCATGCCCACGCGCAAGGGCTCGCGCACCTCATCCGCCAGCGGGCCGTGGGACGTCGATGCACCGTTTTCGGGGTTTATGCGCAAGGCCGGCGCGGTGCTGCTGGGCAAGACCACCACCCCGGAATTCGGCTGGAAAGGTGTCACCGACAACCCGCTGTACGGCATCACCCGTAACCCCTGGGATACGCGCACCACGGCGGGCGGTTCGTCCGGCGGCGCGGGCGCGGCGGCGGCGCTGAACCTCGGCGTGCTGCACCAGGGCAGCGATGCCGGGGGCTCGATCCGCATTCCCTGCGCCTTTACCGGCACCTTCGGCATCAAGCCGACCTTTGGCTACGTGCCGCAATGGCCGGCCAGTTCCATGACGATCCTCTCGCACCTGGGACCGATGACCCGCACCGTGGAAGATGCCGTGCTGATGCTGCAAACCGTGGCACAACCGGACGCCCGGGACGGCCTGATTGGCGCCCCGCGCAGCACGCCGTGGCTCACACCCGGGACGGACCTCAAGGGACTGCGCATCGCCTACAGCCCTGATTTTGGCTACGTGAACGTCGATCCGCAGGTGGCCAAGGTGGTCGCGCAGGCGGTCGCGGGCCTGGTGCAACTCGGGGCGCATGTAGAACAGATCGACCCGGGGTTCAGCGATCCACTGGAGGTGTTCAACACCTTGTGGTTCGCCGGCGCGGCGCGCCTGACCGGGCAACTGACCGGCGCCCAGTGCGACCTGCTCGACCCCGGCCTGCTGCGCATTGCGCAACAGGGCGAACGCCTCAGCCTGAACGACTACACCGCCGCCCTGGAAGCACGGGCGGCATTGGTGGCGCGCATGGCGGCGTTCCATGAGCACTACGACATACTGGTCTCGCCGATGCTGCCAATCACCGCCTTTGACGCAGGGCACAACGTGCCACCGGGTTCCGGGCTGGGCGAATGGATGGAGTGGACGCCGTTCAGCTACCCCTTCAACCTCACCCAACAACCGGCGGCCTCGGTGCCGTGCGGGTTGGCGGCCAATGGCTTGCCGGTGGGCTTGCATGTGGTGGGCGCGCGGTTTGCCGATGAGCAGGTGCTGCGGGTGTGCCAGGTATACGCCCGGGCGTTTCCGACCCAGCATTTGCAGGCGCCGAAGGACTTGGGGTGAGACCCGGTCTGATGGGGGGCTGGATTGCCTGCTTTGGGCATGAGTCTCTAGGCAGCTCGCGCTTTTGGGGGTGTGTACATATCCGTTGCTGCGGTCACGGCCACTTAAGGTTCCGCCCTTACGGCGGGTCACTTTCGAAGAGCGCGAAAGTAACCAAAGCGCTCTTGCCGGTATGACTCACCCACATGGGTTACAAATCAGTTCACGCACATAGGTAACAGTTTTTAACTGGCAGGGTCGATTTCGCGAGGATCTGACCATGCCCTGGAAAGAGCTGAAACCTATGGACCTTAAAGTACTGTTCATTGCCGATTACCTGTCCCAGAAGCACAGCCTTAGCCAGCTGTGCCGGGACTATGAGGTCAGCCGCAAGACTGGGTATAAGTGGATCAGGCGTTACGAGGCAGAGGGCCCGAGTGGGCTTGATGAGCGTAGCCGCTGCCGCCACAACCAAACCTACGTGGTGCCCTTGGCTGTGAAACAGGCAATCGTTGAATTTCGCTTAAGTGGCGAGACGATTCCCGGCCCGAAAAAAGATTCAGAATAGTCTCATCCAGCGTTTCCCAGATCAGGATCCGCCCTCGAAGACGACCATTTACAACATTCTCAAGGCAGCTGATTTGATTACCCCCAAGCCATTGCGCCGACGGGTGGCTGTGTATCCCAAGCCTTTACGCAAGGCAGAAAATCCCAACCAGTTATTCAGCGCTGATTACAAAGGCCAATACCTGACCGGAGCAGGGATTTGGTGTTATCCGCTGACGATCATGGATCATGCCAGCCGGTTTTTGCTGGCGTGCCAGAGCATGAGCAGCACCAATCTGAAGGAAACCCAGCAAACCTTCGAAAGGTTTTTTCGCGAATACGGCCTGCCAGAGCGCATTCGTACCGACAACGGCATACCGTTTGCCAGCACCAGTCGAGCGGGGTTGTCACAGCTGTCGATCTGGTGGATGAGACTTGGGATCATTCCTGAGCGGATCGAGCCAGGTCGCCCAGATCAGAATGGGCGGCATGAGCGTATGCACCGAACGCTGAAAAGCACGTTACCTCACCCGTCGGCAATTGCCTGGGAAGCCCAGCAGCGCCACTTTGATCGCTTCCTGCAGCACTACAATTACGAGCGTGGGCACGAGGCGCTTGGCCAGAAAACGCCTGCCGCTTGCTATACGCCTTCAACTCGAATGTACCCGGAGAAGCTACCGGAAATGACCTATGCGAGCCATATTGAGAGTTACCTGGCCGACAGTAGCGGAATCATCAATCGAGGAGGCATGCGGGTTTATATCGGCAATTTACTTCGTCACCAGACCATCGGAATGGAGATGATTGGTGATGGGGGTATGGAATGTAATCTTCGGTCCGGTGATCTTGGGCCATGTGAATGCGAGAGATGCAAAGAACGGTTATGTCTCAATCAAAGTGTCACCTATGTGAATGCACTTTTTGTAACCCATGTGGTTGTCCCGTACATGCCCCACCACTCGGCACCTCGCCTAGGCTCGGCATGCCCGCAGTCAGGCATTGCTCCGTGGGCCCGCCGCGATCGGCCATCCATGGCCGTGTCGCGGCTACCCCGGCATCCTGCCGGGGTGCCCACTGCGCAATACCTGCCTGCGGCCATCGTGGTTTGACGGGGCGCCTAAGATCAAAAGCCAGATCAAAAGCTGAGCAACAGCAACAGTAACGCCAGAGCGCGGAGCTGCATTCCCCTGTGGGAGCGGCGGTGCGACGATCAGGCCGGCTGTCAGGCCGCCTCGCTCTGCTTGTGATTTTGATCTTAGGCGCCCCGTTAAACCACGCTGGCCGTCATCCGATATTGATTTGGGGGGTAAACCGGCAGGACGCCGGTTTAGCCGCGCTGGGCCATGGATGGCCCATCGCGGCGGCCCCCCAAATCAATGTCGGATTACGGGCACACCGAGCCTAGGCGAGGTGCCGAGTGGTGGGGCAAGAGCGCTTTGGTTACTTTCGCGCTCTTCGAAAGTGACCCGCCGTAAGGGCGGAACCTTAAGTGGCCGTGACCGCAGCAACGGATATGTACCCAATCCCAAGAACCATCGCAGGCAAGCCGGCTCCCAAACTCATCGCATTTCACACACCGATTTTCGATTGTCACACTACAATGCCCCTCCCCCCTCTCCGGAGCCGACATGGACATCGAACTGGCACGCACTTTCCTGGAAATCACCCGCTGCGGCAGCCTGGCCGCAGCCGCCGAGAAGTTGCACGTCACCCAGACCGCCATTACCGCACGTGTGCAAAAGCTCGAAAGCCAGCTCGACAGTACGCTGTTTGTGCGCAACCGCGCCGGGGCGCGCTTGACTGCCGATGGCGAAGCGTTTGTGGTGTATGCCAATCAACTGGTGCAAACCTGGGAAGCCGCGCGCCGTGACCTGCCGTTGCCCGAGGGCTATCGCAATGTGTTGCATATCGGCGGCGAAGTCAGCCTGTGCAACCCGTTGATGCTCGGCTGGGCCAAGGCCCTGCGCGAACACATCCCCAGCCATGCACTGCGCACCGAAGTGCGTGACGGTGAATACCTGTTGCGCCAGTTGGAGCTGGGCGTGCTGGACGCTGCGCTGGTGTTCCAGCCGCAGTACTGGCCGGGGTTGCAGGTGGAGCAGGTGCTGGAGGAAAAACTGATCCTGGTGCGCCTGGCCGCCCGCCCCGATCCTTATGTGTATATCGATTGGGGCCCGGGCTTTCGCCAGCAACATGACGCCGCCCTGCCCGACAAGGCCCGCGCCGCGGTGAGTTTCAACTTGGGGCCATTGGCCCTGCAATACATTCTGGAGAACGGCGGCAGCGGCTATTTCCGCACGCGGGTGGTGCAGAGCTACCTCGAAAGCGGGGTTATGGAGCGCGTGCCCAAGGCTCCGGAGTTCAGTTTCCCGACTTACCTGGTGTACTCGCGCGAGCGCGATTCGGCGGTATTACAACGAGCCCTGGTGCTGTTGCGCGGTGTGGTCAAGGCCGAGAGCGATTGGTCGCAGCGCTGGGATCCGGTGCTTTGAACCGTCATCGTTAAAGACCATCGCCTACAAGCCGGCTCCTACAGGGCGCGCGCTCAGCTCGCAAAATCTGCAGGCCGGACTAAGCTCACTCCCCAATAAAAAATACAACGAGCACCGCCATGACCCATCCCACCGAGGCCTTTCGCCAACGCTATCGCGCTGCTGTCCACCCGCGCTACAACCCGTGGCTGCATGCCGGTTTTGTACTGACCTACGGTTTGTTCTGCATCATCCTGGCCTGGGGCAGCACCCAACACATTCAAGCCTGGGAATGGCTGGCCATCCCCCTGACGCTGGTGTTCTTCAACCTGTGTATCTACCTCGTCCACCGTCACCTGGGCCATCACAAACATGGTTTTGCCAAGCTGTTTTATGCACGCCACACCGGTGATCATCACAGCTTCTTCACGCCCGGCCACATGACCTATGACAGCCCCAGGGACTGGCGGGTGATTCTGTTTCCGGCCTGGCTGATCGTGCTCCACAGCCTGGCCATCACCCTCCCCGCCTGGTGGCTGCTCAAGCAGCTCAACCCGAACGTCGCCGGGCTGTTCGCCGCGTGCATGATCCTCGGTTACCTGCTCTACGAAACCTTCCACGCCTGCGAACACCTGCCAGCCGGGCACCCCTTGGCCCGCTTGCCGTGGATCCGCCATATGCACCAACTCCACGCGTTGCACCACCGTCGCGAATTGATGCAGGGACGCAACTTCAACATCGTGCTGCCGTTGATGGACTATCTGTTCGGCACGCTGCACTGGGAGCCCGTCTCAACCCCCTCCAAAGACTCTCGGGAAGCACCATGAGCCAAAAAATCCGTCATCTGCTATTGCTGGTATTGATCGCCATCGGCGCCTTTTTGCTGCTGATGCCCACCGAGGTCCAGCCGGTCAACTGGGCGCCGCCCAAGGCACCGTCAATGCAAGATGGGCCCTATAGCGAGAACCAGCGCCTGAAGGATGTCCAGCGCATTGGCGCCCAGGACATCGCCGGGCCCGAGGCCTTGCTGGTGGATGCCCAGGGCTTGCTGGTCACCGGCCTGCATGACGGGCGGATCATCCGCACCGCGCCTGACAGCAAGACCCTGGAAGTGCTGGCCAACACCGGCGGCCGCCCACTGGGCCTGGCACAGCACCCGGACGGGCGCCTGATCATTGCCGACGGGATCAAGGGCTTGCTGGCCTTGGACGCCCAGCGCACGTTGAGCACCCTGAGCACCAGCGCCAATGGCGTGCCCTTCGGTTTTACCGATGATGTGACGGTGGACGCTGCCGGACGCTATGGCTATTTCAGCGATGCCTCCAGCCGCTGGGGCTATGGCCAGGATGGTGAGGCAGTGATCGAGCATGGTGGCGACGGCCGGTTGCTGCGTTATGACTTCAGCAACGGCCAAACCGACGTGTTGCTCGATCAACTGCAATTCGCCAACGGCGTGGCCCTGGGGCCGGATGAAAGCTATGTGCTGGTCAACGAAACCGGGGCCTATCGCATCAGTCGCTACTGGCTCAAGGGCGACAAGGCGGGTACCCATGACCTGTTTATCGACAACCTGCCGGGGCTGCCGGACAACCTCACCTTCAATGGCCGGGACCGGTTCTGGGTGGCGCTGTATTCGCCGCGTAACCCACTGCTCGATGGCTTGGCCGGTTACCCCGCGATACGCAAGATGATGGTGCGGGCGCTGATGGTGGTGCCCAAGCCCATCGAGCGCAAAGCCTTTGTGCTGGGGCTGGATGTGAATGGCCAGGTGGTCGCCAACCTGCAGGATGGCAGCGCGGGCAATTACTCACCTATTACCAGCGCCCGCGAAGCGGGTGAGTGGCTATACCTGGGCTCGCTGAAGAACACCAGCATGGCGCGCTTGCCGCTGAAGTTGGCCCTGTAGCAGGCGGCTTGCCGGCGATCGCCGACAAGCCGTTTTGGGTTAGCGCACGATGGTCTGGCTGCAGATATGCCCCAGGCTGACGTACTGCGAAATATTGCCGCCTACGCCAACACCCGGGAACTCCTTGAGCTCAATGCGCCAGCCGCCCATGTTGAACCAGGTGCGCCAATTGTAAGTCTGGCCGGACGAGCTGTCCGGGTAGACCACATTGAGATCGCCGGAGCAGGTGCCCAGGTCGACGTTGCCGGACGCCGCGCCGGTGACACCGGTTTTGGCCTCGTAGTCGACCCAGTGGTAGTTGATGGTGTTGTCGAAGCGTTTGTCGACCCGCAGCACCGGGGTCACGCCACGCAGCGGCTCACCGGTGCTGTCCGACCACTGGGTGCTCCAGCTCAAGCTGCGGGAAGCCTGGGTGGCCAGTTGCATGATCGAACTGGGGATACGCACCACGTTGTCGCCATTCACATTGCTCTGGTTCAAGCGTGGCGCCGAGCCAAAGGACAAGAGGTATCGCGCCTGTGGGTTGAGCGCCACTGCCGGGTTGGCCCGCACCCGCACCTTGACGACGTAGCCCGGGGTAAGGCTTGGGTAGGTGGAGGTGCTGTTGGGTTGGATCACCACCCAGTTGTTGCCATCGAAGCGCTCGAAAATCCACTGGTCGCGTGTGCCCGCGCCATCATCGCCGAGGAACATGCCCACACCCTGGCCGCGCAACGAGGTGAAGTCGAAGTAATCGACATCGTTGACGCTATCGAGGTTACCGACCACCTGATTCAGCGCGTCCGGCAGCGCGAACGCGGTTTGCGCGGTGTCATTGGGCTCGAAGGCGTCGATATTGCTGTCCACCGCCACGCCGAAACTGAACTGCGAGTTGCTCGCGGTGTTGGCCACCATGTACCAGTAATAATCGCCGGCGGGCATCACGCCATTGAGGTACTCGTCGGCGCTGCCTGGGTTATCCGAGGTGCCCAGCAGCGTCAGGTTGCCTTGCCCGTCGTCATGGAACAGGCTCAGCGACATATCGGTGCCGGCGCTCTGGTTCAGCAGTTGGACCTGAATGCGCGCGCTTTGCGCCAGGTTGAAGTGATAGGCCACCTCCGCCCCGGTTTCCACGCCGGTCACGTTGTACAGGGTGTTGATATCCAGGGTCGGGAACAACGGTGCAAAGGCTGCAATCGCTGCGCCTTGCAGTTGTTTCTCGCCAGGTTTTTGCAGCGCGTCAACCACCGTATCCACCGGCGCGCTGCTGACTGCGGCCTTGCTTGCCCCAGCCTTGGCCTTGCCGGCCTTGGCCGCCTGGAGTTTTTGCTTGAGTTCGGCCGTAAGCTTGGACGACTCAACCTTGCCACCCACTTTAAGCGCCTGGTCGACCCCATGCTTGACCGCCTGGGCAGATAGCTTGGCTGGGGCTTGCGAAAGGTACTGCTCGGCCAGGGCAAAGGCCGACACGAAGCAGGAGGCCGCCATGGCGGCGCCCAGCATAAAGGCTTTTTTCGATTTCATTTTTTATCCATCCATAGTTAAAAAATTTGTGGCTTGGGTGCGCGGTGAAATCCGTTCACCTGGAATGGACTGTAGGATATGACTGTATGGATGTACAGTATTTTTTCAGATAAATGCGGGAAGGATTCGATCAGCGCTGTAGGAAGAAACGACAAAGCCCAGGCTGTGCAGGGCTTTGGTTTGCTCGGCTACCACTTGCGCCAAACGACCCAAGCCGTCAAGGCCGCGAAATAGATGACCGAGAAGTAAAAAGGCCATGTGGCCCAGCGTTTGAGTGCCAATGGGACTGAGTCCAGCTCTTGTCTGGTCAGTTCATCACGCTTGATATGGGTTTTGGGCTGCATGAAAAAGCCGATGAGTATGCTCATCCGCATGACTCTATCGATACGTTTATTCCTCACCCAAAAACGCTTGTTGCGTTGGACCGCCTTGTTCTCGCTGAAATAGCTTTCTATCTCTTCGAGTTTCTTATATTCGGCGTATAGGAGCAGTCCCACCGAAACAAACATTCCAACTGCCAGCGCTATAAGGACCAATGTGTACAACGACATGTTCAAATTCCTGCTGGCTTGTACAAAAGATCACCCACCTCTTCTCCAAAAATGCCCCCCGCAGTCCCCCCCCGCCGAACCCGCCAGCAGCACCACCGACAACCCCCACACGCCAACCTCCCTTGCCCCCTTCGTAACTACACCCAACACAATGTTGCAGGTGGACCGCGCGAGGCTAGCCCCTATTGACCCACCCGCTGTGGCCCCCCAAAACCCCACCCACCAACTTCCCCCCTTCCACATACCTCGCCCTACTGCACAGCTCCCCCCGATCCTTCATACACGCCTCCTTGATCTCCAGCCCCGCCACTCCCACATCCAGCGCCAGCCCCACATACGTGCCATTGCCCAAAAACTTCGACGTCTGGGCAATGCTTTTGATGCGCTGGGCGTAACCCACAATTTCACTTTTATGCAGGTAGCTCTTGGTCGAAATCCCCAACACCTTTTTCAACGATTGATGGCTCTGCAAGCGGGTGCCAAACCGCGCCGCGCCTTGCAGTTGCACCTCCAACTTGTTGAACAACACCTGGCGGTGGCGCACAAAGTTATTACGGTCCAGCACCCCGTCCTTAAGCTGGCGATGCAACCGTTCGACCTCCTCCAGTGTGTGCCTGACCTCATCCAGGTGCCGGCCCCATGCCGAGGTGGCACTGCCTACGCCCAATGAGCTGTAGCCAAGCAGGCTTTGCAGCAAATCATATTGGCCAACCACCGCTGCCCCGAGTGCCGCGTCCTGTTCCAGGCCGCGGCGGATTTGCTCGGCGTGGCGCATCAACCAGGCATCGTTGAAGGTGCAGGCCATGCCGTAGTCGTCGGGAATAATCACCATCTGCCCTGGCGTGACCAGGCCATGGCGCAAGTGCAAGTTCAACGCATCGAACTGCGCCGACAACGGGTGGTGGGAGCCCTTGAGCAAACTGGATTTCAAGCTGTGAAAATCTATGGTCCGGTCATTGATATACGCCTGCGCCATCGCCCGCATCCCTGATGCAATGAATAGGGCGTAGGAATATATGTAAGCAGAACGGGCCTGGCACAAGCCCGGGGATGAAAAACGGCTTGGCGATGAAATTTGGGAAGTTGCCTACTTTTCCAGCACTGCAGACCTACAGAAACGACCGCGAACATCGCCTTGCGAAAAACGCGTTTTTTTCACATTGATTTCACTGGCCCACCACGCACCGAACGCTAGATTGCCGGCCAACGCAAACAGCAATGTATGAGCTGCCCAGGGTGAAAAGTGTGGTTGACATGATCCAAGCCAAGCCCCTCGCCGATCGGGGCCTGGCGAAAACCCTCAAACAGGTGTGGCTGCGTTTTATCGCAATCATCGCCCTGTGCCTGGCGGTGACGGGCGCGATGCTCTGGCCTACCTCACCGCAAAACCTTGGCATCGACAATCGCATGGTCACGTCGGGGGCCCTGGCAGCTTGGCGCAACGGCAACCTGATCGTACTGGTGCGTCATGCAGAACGCTGCGATCGCTCCAGCAATCCCTGCCTGGGCCCTCCCGATGGCTTGACCCGATCCGGCAGTGTGGCGGCGACCGCAGTGGGTGCCGCATTCCAGACCCTGGGCATGTCCCACAGCGATGTGTTGAGCAGCCCTACCACGCGCACTGTGCAAACTTCGCAGTTCATGTTCGACAACGCCCACGTGTTACCCGACCGCTTGACCTTGTGTGGCACCACACTCGCCCACGACCTGCCGGCCCGCAAGACCGCAGGGCGTAACCTGCTGCTGGTCACCCACAGCGAATGCATCGCCGACCTGGAGCGGGTGCTGGGTTATCCCCACGCCGAGGGCGCCGAATACGGCAGTTCGCTGTTTGTACAAGTGGGCACCCACGGCAAGCTCAAGGTGCTCGGGATACTCAACAGCCAGGACTGGGCATCAGCCCTAGAGCATCTTTAGCGGTCAGCACGCGCCGGCAACTCATGCCGGCATCACCCCGGTAATGGGATCACCCGCAACGGCCGGACGGACTTGTAGGAAAAGCTCGAATAGATTTCTTTCACACAGGGCAGCGTCTGCAACACCTCACGGGCGAACTCGCCAAAGGACTCCAGGTCCTTGGCCACCACTTCCAGCAAAAAATCATAGCGCCCGGACACGTTATGGCAGGCGACGATTTCCGGGATGTCCAGCAGCCGCTGCTCAAACGCCCGGGCAATTTCCTTGGAGTGGGTGTCCATCATGATGCTGACAAACGCCGTGACCCCATAGCCCAGGGCCTTGGGCGAGAGGATCGCCTGGTAGCCGCTGATCACGCCGCTGTCTTCCAGGTTCTTGACCCGGCGCCAGCACGGCGAGGTGGTCAGGGAGACACGTTCGGCCAGTTCGGCAACGGTCAGGCGGGCGTTGCCTTGCAGGGCGTTGAGCAGGGCTTTGTCGGTACGGTCGAGTCCTACAGGCATGTCTTGCCTCGAATAGTTATTTTTATGGATTTTCATTCTTTGCCGCAGGCTTTTCACAGCAAAGTAGGCAACGTTCGGCCTCGGTTATGAGCATAGCATTGTAGGAAATAAGGAGAGTCCTACATGAACAACAAACACAGCGGATTCGGCTTTTCTACCCGTGCGATTCACTACGGCTACGATGCGCAAGACCATCATGGCGCCCTGGTGCCGCCGATTTATCTGTCGGCGACGTTTGCCTTTCCTACTGCCGAATATGGCGCCGGATGTTTTTCCGGCGAAGAAAGCGGGCACTTTTATACGCGTATCTCCAACCCGACCCTGGCCTTGCTCGAATCACGCATGGCCACCCTGGAAGGCGGCGAAGCGGCGGTGGCGTTCAGCTCCGGGATGGGCGCGATTGCCGCAACGTTCTGGACCCTGTTGCGGCCCGGCGATGAGGTGATCGTCAGCCAGACGTTGTACGGCTGCACCTTCGCCCTGCTGCACCACGGTATCGGCGAGTTCGGCATCAAGGTGCGCCATGTCGACCTGTCGGACCTCGACGCCCTGCGCGCCGCCCTCTCCCCCCGCGACCCGCATGATCTACTGTGAAACCCCGGCCAACCCCAACCTGCAATTGATCGACATCGCCGCCGTGGCCAAGATCGCCCACCAGCAACCCAACGTGACCGTGGTCATTGATAACACCTACTGCACCCCCTACCTGCAACGCCCGCTGGAACTGGGCGCCGATGTGGTGGTGCACTCGGCCACCAAATACCTCAGCGGCCACGGCGATATCACCGCCGGCATCGCCGTCAGCCGCCATGACCTGGCGCAGCGTATTCGCCTGCAAGGCTTGAAGGACCTGACCGGGGCCGTGCTGTCGCCCCAGGACGCCTTTTTATTGATGCGTGGCCTCAAGACCCTGGCGCTGCGCATGGATCGCCATTGCAGCAATGCCCAGGCCGTGGCCGAGGCCTTGCAGGCCCATCCGGCGGTGGAGTCAGTGACCTACCCCGGCCTGCGCTCCTTCCCACAATACGAGTTGGCGGCGCGGCAGATGAAACTGTCAGGGGGCATGATTGCCTTTGAACTCAAGGGAGGCATCGCCACGGGCAGGCGCTTTATGAACGCGCTCAAACTGTTCAGCCGCGCGGTCAGCCTGGGCGACGCAGAGTCCCTGGCCCAGCACCCGGCGAGCATGACCCATTCCACCTACACCCCAGAGGAACGGGCCCAGCACGGGATTGCCGAAGGGCTGGTGCGCTTGTCGGTGGGGCTGGAGGACATCGCGGACCTGCTGGCCGATATCGAGCAGGCACTGGCGCATTGCGTCAAGCGCGCGCCGGCGAGCAAACCGGCGACGCACGCTGTGTAGCAGCCCGCTATTTGACCAGCCGGGTTTCCTTCGACGGGCGGTAGCCGAAATAGGCGCTGTAGCATTTGCTGAAGTGGCTGGGGGACACAAACCCGCAGGCCACCAGCACATCGACCTGGGACAGCTCGGTGTGCTGCAGCAGGCGCCGGGCCTCGGTGATCCGCAGCTCCATGTAATAACGCTGCGGCGTGGTCCCCAATTGCTCGCGGAACAGGCGCTCCAACTGGCGCCGCGAGCGCCCGGCGTACACCGCCAGTTGCTCCAGGGCCAGGGGCTCTTCGAGGTTGGCATCCATCAGTCGCACCACTTCGCGTAGCGGCGCACTCACGCAGATATTTTCTGCGGGCTTGATCCGCCGGTAACGCGACTCCTCAAAGGCCAGGATATCTTCGATCCCTTCCACCAACGCCTTGTCGTGCAGGCTCTTGATCCAGTCCAGAGCCATATGGAACGCCCCTGATGGGCTGGATGCACTGAGGCGATCACGATCGATCACGTACGGCTCGCTACTGACCTGGGTGGCCTTGGCGATTTCCGTCAGGGCCGGGCGGTGTTCCGGGTGGATGGCACAGCGATAGCCATCGAGCACCCCGGCCTTGCCCAGGAACCACGCCCCGTTCCATAAGCCGGCAAGGATCACGCCCTGTTGCGCCGCGGCCTTGAGCAGTTCGATAAAGCTTTCGCTGGCTTTGAGCTGGGTGCGGTAGCCGCCGCAAATCACCAGTAGGTCGAGGTCGGCCAGCGCGCTGTGGTCCAGGCGTGCGTCGGGGCGAATCACCAAGCCCAGGTCGCTGATCACCTCCTGCTCGTCCAGGCCGAAGGTGCGCGAGGTGAACAACTCCGGACGCAGCAAGTTGGCGGTGATGAAGGTGTCCAGCGTCTGGGTGAAGGCCGGCAGGGAAAAATGCTCCAACAACACAAACCCTGCGCGCACCAGGCGCGGGGCCTGGCCGGGGGTTTCGTTCAGGTAGCGCAGGTTCTTGCCTTTCATGCCGCCGCTGAATTGTCGTCTTTCCATTATTGTTCGACCTGTCTGCGGGCGCCGGCAAGCCGGCTGCTACAAGGGCTTAGGGCTTGATGTTTTTCAGCTGGTTGAGCAGCTCGAGCAGTTGCTGCAATTGCTCTTCGCCGAACTGCTCCTGGATCTTCTGGTAGTTGCTTTCCATCCCCGCGCTCATCTCGACGAAACACTGTTGCCCCTGCTCGGTGAGGTTCACGAACACGCGGCGCTGGTCTTCGCTGGACTTGCGCCGGCGCACGATGCCGTCGCGCTCCAGGCGCGCCAGCACCCCGGTCATGCTCGGCTTGAGGATGCAGGCCAGGTGCGCCAGTTGATGGCTTTCCAGTTCACCCTGCTGGCGCAGGATACGAATCACCCGCCACTGCTGTTCGGTCAGTTGGTGTTCATTGAGCAACGGGCGGAAAAATGCCATCGCGGCTTCGCGGGCCTGCAGCAGGGTCAGCGTCAGGGAAGGTCTGGGAATGGACATGGTTCACGCACAAAAGAGATCGAAGCGTCGAAGCTTAGGGTCGCCTCCCCGGGCATGCAAGCCGGCCGCCGCACAAACTCGTTAACCTCGACACGAATTATTTTTCAGACGCATAAATTACCTACCCATAATAAATATAACATGTTAACAATATGCCACTCCCTTGAGTGATCCGAAGGGCGATACCTACAAAAACAACAAAAGGAATCTGTCATGCATTTGCGCCTCCTTCCCCTGGCGGCCAGCGCCGGCCTGTGCGCTACGTTCAGCCCCTTGAGCGCCTACGCCGAGTTTATCCAGGACAGCAAGGCCAGCCTCGACCTGCGCAACTTCTATATGAACCGCGACTTTCGCCAGACCAACGCCCCACAGAACAAGGCCGATGAATGGGCCCAGGGTTTTGTGCTGCGCCTGGAGTCAGGCTACACCGAAGGCTTGGTAGGCCTTGGCGTGGATGCCTTGGGCGAATTGGGCGTCAAGCTCGACTCCAGCCGCGACCGGCGTGGCACCGGCCTGCTGGCGTATGGCGCCAGCCAGCAGCCCGTCGACAACTACAGCGAACTGGGCTTGACGGCCAAGGTGCGGGTAGCGAAAAACCGTGCTCAAGGCCGGCACCCTGCAGCCGCAATTGCCCGTGGCCGCCTACAACGACACCCGGCTCCTGCCCTCGACCTACACCGGTGAACTGGTCACGTCCCAGGACATCGCCGGCCTGACCCTGAACCTGGGTCGCCTGGAAAAACACAACCTGCGCGACTCCTCCAGCAACGACCCGATGAGCTACGCCGGCGTCGACAGCAGCCACCTGGACCTGGCCGGTGGCACCTACGCCATCACCCCACAGTTGGCGACCACCTACTACTACGCGCAGATGCAGGATATCTACCGCCAGCACTTTATCGGCCTGGTGCACGACCTACCGCTGGCCAACGGCATGAGCCTGCGCAGCGACCTGCGTTACTTCGACACCCGCGAGCAAGGCAGCCATGCACTGCGCGGGGCATCGCGAGTGGACGGTGGGCGGATCGACAACCGTTTCTTCAACGGCATGCTGAGCCTGTCGACCGGGGCCCATAAATTCGGCCTGGGCTACCAGAACCTCTCGGGCGACGGCGATTTCGCCTACCCGGGCCTGGACCCCTACTCCGTCAACCTGGTGACCATCAACGTGTTCACCAAGGCCCAGACCGATGCCTGGCAGGCGCGCTACGACTACAACTTCGCCGCCCTCGGCCTGCCGGGGCTGACCTTCATGACCCGCTATGTGGATGGCAGCCATGTGCGGACCGCCAGCGTGCGCAATGGCCGCGAATGGGAGCGCGATACCGACCTGACCTACACCGTGCAGAGCGGGCCGCTGAAAAACGTCAACGTCAGGCTGCGCAACGCAACCCTGCGTTCGAGTAACGGCCTGACCAGCGATATCGACGAAAGCCGCATCATCGTTGGCTACAGCCTGGCGTTGTGGTGATCAGCGCAGGCCCGATTGGCGCAGGCGGTACTCCCCCGGCGTCATCTGGGCGTAGCGCTGGAAAAACCGGCTGAAATAGGCCGGATCCTTGAAGCCCAGTTGGTAGCAGATTTCATTGGCGGAACTGCCGGTAAACAGCAGCAGGCGCTTGGCTTCCTGCATCAGCCGTTCGAGCACCAGGCGCTTGGACGGCAGATCGGCAATGCGCCGGCATACGTCGTTGAGCCGCGCTTCGGTGACGCCGATGGCTTCGGCATAGGCCGACAGCGGCCAGTGCAGTAGATAGTGGTCTTCGATCAGCTCATTGAAGCGATGGAAGATGCGCAGGTCTTCATGGCGCGCCGGGCGTGCTTCCAGGGAATTGGCGCTGAGCCTGAGCAAGCTGATCATGATCAACCGGGTCAGGCTTTCCAGGGCCACTGCGCGACCGGCGCTGGTGCTGTTGATCTCGTTGCACAGCTCGTCAAACAGCCACTCCAGCCGCTTGATTTCGGGCTGGAACTGCGGCGCCAGGCGGGCCAGCGCCACGCAGGCCGGTGGCACGTGCGGGCCGGGGGCAAGGCTTGGATCGGCATCGATCAGCGCCCGCACCAGTTGCTGGCGTACGGTCAATACGTGGCCGTCGGCATCGGCTTCGGTGACAAACGCATGGGCCACCGTCGGTGGCGTAAGGAAAAACATCGGCCCGGATTCCAGGTACTGCTGGTCGTCGAGGTAGACCCGCACGGCGCCGCTCTTGACGTAATGCACCTGGAAAAACCGGTCATGGCGATGCACGGGCATATTGCGCCCGAAAAAACCCGCCAGGTTGCCGAGCCGGTCGTAATGCACGTCGGCATCGCTGTAGCGCTGGTCGTAGACCTGGCCGATGTTGATGTTGGGGATCGGTTTCACAGGCATCTCTTTATTGTTTTTTGCACCCGATGATTTTGCCACGCTTGACGGTAGTTAACATATTAATTATAACGTTAACACATTAACGAACTGCCTCCAGAGCAGTCGCCATCGCCAGGAGAAATCCATGAGCCGTACCCTGCATGATGTTGCCAGCGGCACCCTGTTCGGCGTCGCGCTGAACTACCAGGGCTTGCTGAACCAGCGTCTCGCTGAATTCGAACAGCCGCCGTACCAGAAGCCGCCGGTCAAGCCGGTGCTGTTTATCAAGACGCCCAATACGCGCAACGGTCATGACGGCGTAGTGCTTCATCCCGCTGGCCAGCGCCTGCAACCTGGCCCGGCGCTGGGCGTGGTGATCGGCAAAAATGCCAGCCGCGTCAGCGTGGAAAACGCTCTGGATTATGTGGCGGGCTACACCATCGTCAATGAATTCAGCCTGCCGGAAGACAGCTACTACCGCCCCGCCGTCAAAGCCAAGTGCCGCGACGGGTTCTGCGCCCTCGGCCCGGAACTGGTGGCCCGCGAGCAGATCGCCAACCCCCATCAGTTGAGTCTCAAGCTGTTCGTCAACGGCGAGTTGCGCCAGCAGAACACCACCGCCAACTTTGTGCGTGATATCCCCCGGTTGATCGCCGAGATCAGCGAATTCATGACCCTGCATGCAGGCGATGTGCTGATCACCGGGACGCCTGAAGGCCGGGTGGATGTACAGCCCGGCGACACCGTCGAAGTCGAGATCAGCGGCCTGGGCCGCCTGGTCAACCACATCCAGGCCGAGGAACAGCCATGAAACACGCGCGCATCCGTTTTGAAGGCCAGGTCCATCAGGTCCACGTCGAAGATTTCAATGCTGTGCGCCTGGCTGACGGCCGGCTGCTGGCCGAAGACCAGGTCCAGTGGCTGCCACCGGCTACCGGCAATATGTTCGCCCTGGGCCTGAACTACGCCGACCATGCCGCCGAACTGGCCTTCGCCCCGCCCACCGAGCCGCTGGCATTTATCAAGTCGCCCGGTACCTACACCGGACACAACCAGATCACCTGGCGCCCCGACAACATCGCCTATATGCACTACGAGTGCGAATTGGTGGCGGTGATCGGCAAGCCGGCGCGCAACGTCAAGCGCGAGGATGCCCTGGAATACCTGGCCGGCTACACCGTGTGCAACGACTACGCGATCCGCGACTACCTGGAAAACTACTACCGCCCCAACCTGCGGGTGAAAAACCGCGACGCCACCACCCCGGTCGGCCCGTGGATCGTCGATGTGGCCGATGTGCCGGACCCGAGCAACCTGACCCTGCGCACCTGGATCAACGGTGAACTGCGCCAGGAAGGCAGCACCCGCGACATGATTTTCGATATCCCCTACCTGATCGAATACCTGTCCAGCTTCATGACCCTGCAACCCGGCGACATGATCGCCACCGGCACCCCAGAAGGCCTGGCCGATGTGGTGCCAGGGGATGAAGTGGTGGTGGAAGTGCAAGGCGTCGGCCGCCTGGTCAACCGAATTGTCAGCGAGGCGGACTTTTTCGCCGCCCGCAAAGAGGCTTGAACACCATGATCAAACACTGGATCAACGGCCGCGAGGTCGAAAGCAAAGACACCTTCATCAACTACAACCCGGCCACCGGCGAGGCGATTGGTGAAGTGGCCAGCGGCGGCGCCGAAGAAGTCGCCCAGGCCGTGGCCGCCGCCAAGGAAGCCTTCCCCAAGTGGGCCAACACCCCGGCCAAGGAGCGCGCGCGCCTGATGCGCAAGCTCGGCGAACTGATCGAGCAAAACGTGCCCCACCTGGCCGAACTGGAAACCCTGGACACCGGCCTGCCGATCCACCAGACCAAGAACGTGCTGATCCCACGGGCTTCGCACAACTTTGATTTCTTCGCCGAAGTCTGCACACGCATGGACGGCCACAGTTACCCGGTGGACGACCAGATGCTCAACTACACCCTCTACCAACCGGTGGGTGTGTGTGCGCTGGTGTCGCCGTGGAACGTGCCGTTCATGACCGCCACCTGGAAGACCGCACCGTGCCTGGCCCTGGGCAACACGGCGGTCTTGAAGATGTCCGAGCTATCGCCGCTGACCGCCAACGAACTGGGGCGCCTGGCCCTCGAAGCGGGAATCCCCAAAGGCGTGCTCAACGTGATCCAGGGCTACGGCGCCACCGCCGGCGATGCCCTGGTGCGTCACCAGGATGTGCGGGCGATTTCCTTTACCGGCGGCACCGCCACCGGCAAGAAAATCATGCAGACCGCCGGCCTGAAAAAATACTCCATGGAGTTGGGCGGCAAGTCGCCGGTGCTGATTTTTGAAGACGCCGACCTCGAACGCGCCCTGGATGCCGCGCTGTTCACCATCTTCTCGCTCAACGGCGAGCGCTGCACCGCCGGCAGCCGGGTGTTTATCCAAGAGAGCGTGTACCCGCAGTTCGTCGCCGAGTTCGCCGCCCGCGCCAAGCGCCTGATTGTCGGTGACCCGCAAGACCCGAACACCCAGGTGGGCTCGATGATCACCCAAGCCCACTATGACAAAGTCACCGGCTACATCAAGATTGGCATCGAAGAAGGCGCAAACCTGGTGGCAGGCGGCCTGGAACGGCCGGCCAACCTGCCGGCACACCTGGCACGCGGGCAGTTTATCCAGCCCACCGTATTCGCCGATGTAAACAACAACATGCGCATCGCCCAGGAAGAAATCTTCGGCCCGGTGGTGTGCCTGATTCCCTTCAAGGACGAAGCCCAGGCGCTGCAATTGGCCAACGAGACCGAATATGGCCTGGCGTCCTATATCTGGACCCAGGACATCGGCAAGGCCCATCGCCTGGCCCGTGGCATCGAGGCCGGCATGGTGTTTATCAACAGCCAGAACGTGCGCGACCTGCGTCAGCCGTTCGGCGGGGTCAAGGGCTCGGGTACCGGCCGTGAAGGCGGCCAGTACAGCTTCGAAGTTTTCGCAGAGATCAAGAACGTGTGCATCTCCATGGGTAGCCATCACATCCCGCGCTGGGGCGTGTAACTGTAGGAGCGGGCTGGCCCGCGAGGGTCGTTAACGATAACGCTGGCTGTCAGGGTTAACGCGGTGACCTTGCGTTTTTCGCGAGCGAGCTCGCTCCTACAGGGTCCGCAGAGCACCAACAAGAATAATGAAATCAGGAGAATGATCATGGGTGAAGTAGTCCTGGCAGCGAAAATCTGCCACGTGCCTTCCATGTACCTGTCGGAACTGCCGGGCAAGCACCACGGCTGTCGCGAGGCGGCGATTGCCGGGCACAAGGAGATCGGGCGCCGCGCCCGTGAACTGGGGGCCGACACCGCCGTGGTTTTCGACGTGCACTGGCTGGTCAACAGCGGCTATCACATCAACGGTGGTGAGCGTTTCCAGGGCACTTACACCAGCAATGAGCTGCCGCACTTCATCAAAAACATGGAGTACGCCTACCCCGGCTGCCCGGAACTGGGTGAACTGATTGCCGCCGAAGCCAACCTGGCCGGGGTGCGCAGCATGAACCACAACATCCCGAGCCTGGAGCTGGAATACGGCACCCTGGTGCCCATGCGCTACATGCACATGGATGTGCCCGAAGAACAGAAATTCAATGTGGTCTCCATCGCCGCCTGGTGCGCCTGGCATCGCCTGCAAGACAGCTTCGCCTTTGGGGCTGCCGTGCGCCGGGCCATCGAGAAGAGTGATCGCAAGGTGCTGGTGCTGGCCTCGGGATCTCTGTCGCACCGTTTCTCCGACGACCGCGAGGCCGAAGCCAACATCCACAACTGGACCCGCGAGTTCGACAAGCAAGTGGACATGCATGTGGTGCAGATGTGGCGTGAAGGCCGCTTCAAGGAATTCTGCGCGATGCTCCCGGACTACGCCGAGCACTGTTTTGGCGAAGGCAAGATGCACGACACCGCGATGCTCCTGGGTTTGCTCGGCGGGCCTGAGTACAACCGCCCCGCAGAGATCATCACCGAGCCATTCGGCAGCTCCGGCACCGGCCAGATCAACGCCATTTTCCCGCTCTGAATACAGGTGGGAGCTGTCTCGCCCGGCGAGACCGCTCCCACATTGAATCGCGCACAGAAGGAGGCTTTGCATGCCGCATTTCATCGCCGAATACACCAACAACCTCGAATCCCAGGCCGACCTGCCGGGGCTATTTGCAAAGGTTCACCAGGTGCTGGGAGACAGTGGCGTGTTCCCCCTGGGCGGCATCCGCAGCCGTGCCGTACGCCTGGACACCTGGCGCATGGCCGACGGCAAGCACGACTACGCCTTCGTCCATATGACCCTCAAGGTCGGCCATGGCCGTGACCTGGCCACCCGCCAGACAGTGGCCGAAACCCTGTTCATGGTGATCACCGAACACTTCGCCGCCTTGCAGGCGCAACGGCTGCTGGCCCTGTCGTTCGAGATGATCGAGTTGCACCCGCAGTTGAATTTCAAACAGAACAACGTCCACGCGTTTTTAAGCAACCAGGCGGGCTGACATCCATCGACTGAACAAGATCACCTGTAGGAGCGAGCTTGCTCGCGAAGATCGTCAACGATAACGCGTGCCTGCTGGATAACCGCGATGGCCTTGAGGCCTTAGCAAGCAAGCTCGTGCCTACAGTGGGTTTCATTCGCTTGACGGGGCAGTCTCGCCTCCACAACGGCCTCTCAGACAAAAAGTACAACATCATGAGCACAGCCAATACCGCCCACAGCGTCACCCTTGCCGAGCATGATCGCACCCACAGCACCGTCACCTGGCGCCTGATGCCGTTGTTGCTGATCTGTTATCTGTTTGCCCACCTGGACCGGATCAACATCGGGTTCGCCAAGATGCAGATGAGCAGTGACCTGCACTTCAGCGACACGGTGTATGGCTTCGGTGCCGGCCTGTTCTTTATCGCCTACGCCCTGTTCGGCGTGCCCAGCAACATCGCCCTGGACCGCGTCGGGCCACGGCGCTGGATCGCCTGCCTGATGGTGGTGTGGGGCATCCTGTCCACCAGCATGCTGTGGATCGAAAGCTCCACCGGCTTCTACGTCCTGCGTTTTTTTCTGGGGGTGGCCGAAGCGGGTTTCTTCCCGGGGATCCTGGTGTTTCTCAACCGCTGGTACCCGGCGCGCCGCCGGGCGCAGATCACCGCCCTGTTCGCCATCGCCGTGCCCATGGCCGGGGTGATTGGCGGGCCGCTCTCGGGGGCGATCCTGGAAAACTTCCACGACTTTGGCGGGATGCGCGGCTGGCAGTGGATGTTCCTGATCGAAGGCGCACCCGTGGTGCTGCTGGGCCTGGTGGTGCTCAAGTACCTGCCGGACAGCTTTGAAACGGTGAAATGGCTGGAGCCCGCGCAAAAGCAACAATTGCGCGAACAGCTGAGCACCGAAGAAAAGCGCAAGTCCATCACCTCCTTTGGCGGCATCCTGCGCGACCCGCAAGTGTGGTTGCTGGTGGCGATCTATTTTGCGGTGATGCTGGCGGTCAACACCCTGGCGTTCTGGATGCCCACCCTGATCCATGGCGCCGGCATCGGCCGCGACAGCCAGGTCGGCCTGCTGAGCGCTGTGCCTTATCTGGCCGGCTGCTTTTTCATGATCGGCTGCGGACGCTCCTCGGACCGCAACCGCGAACGCCGCTGGCACTTGTGTGTACCGCTGCTGATGGCTGCCGTCGGGATTGCCGTGGCCGGCCTGGCACCGGGCAATTCACTGGTGGTGATGGGCGGCCTGATCGTCGCCGGTATGGGCGCCAGCGCCGCGCTGCCGATGTTCTGGCAACTGCCGCCGGCCTTCCTGTCCAACTGCACCCAGGCGGCCGGTATCGCCATGATCAGCTCGTTTGGCAGCATCGCCTCGTTTCTGGCGCCGTACCTGATCGGCTGGATGCGCGACACCACCCAAAGCGCCAGCCTCGCCCTGTACGTGCTGGCACTGTTTATCGCCCTTGGCGGCCTTCTGGTGTTGCGCACCAACGCCGCCATCGTCAACCCTCAGTAAGAGACCCTTGCCATGCTCGATCCACAGCTCATCCTGCAAGCCGCCGCCCAGCTGGACCATGCCGAACGCAGCCGCGAACAGGTACGCCAGTTTTCCCTCGATCATCCGGCGATCACCATCGAGGACGCCTACGCCATCCAGCGCGCCTGGGTCGCCCAGAAGATCAAGGGCGGGCGCAAGCTGGTCGGGCACAAGATCGGCCTGACCTCGCGGGCGATGCAGGTGTCGTCGAACATCACCGAACCGGACTACGGTGCGCTGCTCGACGACATGTTGTTTGAGGAAGGCACCGACATTCCGTTCGAGCGCTTTATCGTGCCGCGGGTTGAAGTGGAACTGGCCTTCATCCTCGGCAAGCCGCTCAAGGGGCCCAACTGCACGATTTTCGATGTACTCGACGCCACCGAGTGGGTGATCCCGGCCCTGGAGATCATCGACGCGCGCATCCAGCAGATCGACCCGCACACCAAGGCCACACGCAAGGTATTCGACACCATCTCGGACAACGCCGCGAATGCCGGCGTGGTCATGGGTGGCCGTGCGGTGCGCCCGACCGAGATCGACCTGCGCAAGGTGCCGGCGGTGCTGTACCGCAACGGCGTGATCGAAGAGTCCGGGGTTTCGGCCGCCGTGCTCAACCACCCGGCCAAGGGCGTGGCCTGGCTGGCCAACAAACTGGCGCCCTACGACGTCACCTTGCTGCCGGGGCAGATCATCCTCGGCGGCTCGTTTACCCGGCCGGTGACGGCAAGCCCGGGCGATACCTTCCATGTCGACTACGACATGCTCGGCTCGATTTCCTGCCGTTTCGTCTGACCCCAGGAGGACTGTTTCATGGACATGCCTGTCAACCGCTTCAAGCAGCGGCTCAACAGCGGTGAAGCGCAAATCGGCCTGTGGCTCGGGCTGGCTGACGCGTACTGCGCGGAACTGGCGGCCAATGCCGGTTTCGATTGGCTGCTGATCGACGGCGAACATGCACCCAACGACTTGCGCGGCATGCTCGGCCAATTGCAGGCCATAGCGCCCTACGCCAGCGAGGCGGTGATTCGCCCAGTGATCGGCGATACCGCGCTGATCAAGCAAGTGTTGGATATCGGCGCGCAAACCTTGTTGGTGCCGATGGTCGAAAGCGCCGCCCAGGCCCGGGAGCTGGTGCGCGCCATGCGCTATCCGCCCCAGGGCATTCGCGGGGTGGGCAGCGCCCTGGCGCGGGCTTCGCGCTGGAACAGCATCGACGGCTACCTGGACCAGGCCGATGCGCAGATGTGCCTGCTGGTGCAGATCGAAAGCCTCGAAGGCCTGGCCAACCTCGACGCGATTGCCGCCGTCGAAGGCGTCGACGGGGTGTTTATCGGCCCGGCGGACTTGAGTGCCTCCATGGGCCACCGGGGCAATCCGGGACACCCTGACGTGCAAGCGGCCATCGAAAATGCCATTGCGCGGATTCGCCAGGCGGGCAAGGCGGCGGGCATTCTCAGTGCCGATGAAAAACTGGCCCGGCGTTATATCGAGCTGGGCGCGGGGTTTGTCGCGGTGGGGGGTGGATACCACGGTGCTGATGCGCGGGTTGCAGGGGTTGGTGGGGAAATTCAAAGACAAGCCGGCGCCTGTGAGCACGGGCGGCGTGTACTGATCACCTTCCAGCGCCGCAGGACCCAATGTGGGAGCGGGCTTGCTCGCGAAAGCGGTGTGTCAGTCAATATATTCGGTGACTGAACCACTGCTTTCGCGAGCAAGCCCGCTCCCACCTTTTGGATGTGTGGTGTTTAGCGCTTGATGTTTTTCAGCTCATCGAGCAGCCCCAACAAGGTCTGTAATTTCTCCGCCCCCAGTTGCTCCTGCAAGCGCTGATAGTTGGCCTCCATGCACTGGCTCATGGACGCAAAACTCGCTCGCCCCTTGTCCGCCAGGGTCACCAGTACCCGCCGCTGATCCTGCTCGGCCTTGCGCCGGTGGATCATCCCCGCCGCTTCCATGCGCACCAGCACGCCAGTCATGCTCGGTTTGAGGATGCAGGCCAGTTCCGCCAGTTGGTAAATCTCCAGTTCGTCGTGTTGATTGAGGATACGGATCACCCGCCATTGCTGCTCGGTCAGGCCATGTTCGTTCAGCGAGGGGCGGAAAAAACTCATGGCCGCTTCGCGGGCCTGCAACAGGGTGAGGGTCAGGGACTGCCGGGGTTTGAGCATAGAGTCAGGGTCACGTGATATTTAGTTAATGTTTTAACGAAACTCTAACATCCTCGCCCCACGCCCGCGCTATAACTTAATGGTCGCGCACGTCCATGGCGCGCTGAATCAAAAGCCCCGGCACGCAGGATCAAGACATTGATCCCGCCAAGGCCCCTAATGAAGACATCTGCTTTAGAGCCTTCCTTCACTTTTCAGGCTGCGCCATGATCAATATTGAAACCCCCACGTATTACACCGCTACCAAGAAGTACAACCTGAGCTTTCCCACCCTGGAACAGGACATCGAGGCCGACGTCGTGGTGATTGGCGGCGGGTTTTCCGGGATCAATACCGCCCTGGAGCTCGCGGAAAAAGGCATCACCAATATCGTCGTGCTGGAAGCGCGCTACCTGGGCTTTGGCGGCACCGGGCGCAATGGCGGGCAGATCATGGCCGGCATTGGCCACGATCTGGAGAAGATCAAGAAAGACGTGGGTGAGGACGGCCTGCGCCAAGTCTTCGAGATCAGTGACCTGGGCGCCGACATCATCAAAGACCGCATCGCCAAGTACAACATCGACGCCGACTTCTGCCACGGCTACGGCTATATGGGCTTCAACGCCCGCCAGGAAAAGACCCTGCGGGCCTGGGAAAAAGACTTCAAGTCGATCAACAGCAAGCATGAAGTGCGCTTTCTCGGCGGCTCCGACGTCCAACAGATCATCGGCTCCGACGCCTACAGCAGCGCCCTGCTGCACATGGGCGGCGGGCATGTGCATTCGTTGAACCTGCTGCTGGGCGAGGCCACTGCCCTGGCCGGGCATGGCGTGCGGATCTTCGAGAACAGCCCGGCGCTGGAAGTCAGCTACGGCGAGCGCATCACCGTGCGTACCGGGCGCGGCTCGGTCAAGGCCAGCAAACTGCTATGGGCGTGTGACAGCTTCCTCAACAAACTGGAGCCGGAACTGCATCGCTCAACCATCAATACCTACGCGTTCCAGATGATGACCGAGCCGTTGAGCGACGAACTGATCCAGCGCATAAGCCCGATTCGCGGGGCCTACAGTGATATCCGCCCGGTGATCGACTACTTCCGGGTGACCAATGAAAACCGCCTGTTGTTCGGCGCTGCCACGCCGTTGGTGGAACACATCCCCGGCGACTTGAAGGCCTGGAACCGCAAGCTGATGCTGAAGATTTTCCCCTACCTCAAGGACGTGAAAATCGACCTGGCCTGGGGCGGCCCGATGGCCTGCAGCCCCAATCTGTTCCCGCAGATCGGCACCTTGCCGGGGCGCAGCAATGCATTCTTCGTCCAGGGCTATTCCGGTTTCGGCGTCACCCCCAGCCACATCATCTGCAAGGTCCTGGCCGAAGGCATGAGCGAAGGCTCGGCGCGCTACGACCTGGTCAGCTCGATCCACCGCCCGACGATTATCGGCAAGGACGCAATCCGCCCGCTGCTGCTGACGGCTGGCAAATCCTGGCACCAACTGTCCGGTTACTGGAATGGTCGCCGCTAACCTCTTTTTTATCCCTCTGGAGCAACTGCCATGACCCTCGTTACCCTCAACAAAGATATCCAGCTGTCTGAACTCGACGCCTGGGGCACCGTTGCCGATCTCGGCTCCGAAATCCTCGCCGGCGAACTCAAGGCCTTCGGCAAAATGACCTTTGGTGCGCCGACCGACCCGGTCAGCAGCGCCTACTTCGGCACGACCCAAGGCAAGTTCCGCATGGTCTACCCGTTTAACGAACAGGCCACGGTAGTCACCGGCGAAGTGCGCCTGACCGACGAGTCCAGCGGCCAAACCACGACCTACAAAGCGGGCGACAGTTGGTTCGTGACCCAGGGCACGCCAGTGCTCTGGGAAGTGCTGAGCGAGAGCTTCGTCAAACACTACTTCGCGGTCGTATAACTACTTTGCTCTAAGTGGGAGCGGGCTTGCTCGCGAATGCGGTGGGTCAGTCAATGCTGTTCTGACTGACCCACCGCATTCGCGAGCAAGCCCGCTCCCACATTCGTGTGTGGTGGTTGATGAATGGGGTTCAGGCCATCCGGCTGGAGCGGAACTCCTTGGGCGACAGTTCAAACTGCTTCTTGAACGAACGGCTGAAATGCGCCGAATCGGTAAAGCCCCATTTGTAGGCAATCGACGTAATCGACTCACTACGCAAGAACGGGTTGGTCAAGTCATCGGCGCTGCGCTTGAGCCGCGCGCGTTGGATGTAGCGGCAGACGCTGTCGTCCTGCTCCTCGAACAGCCGGTATAAATGGCGCACCGAGATGTTCAGCCGGCTGGCCAAGCCAACGGGACTCAGGCCGGGTTGGCTCAGGGACTCATCAATGATTTTCTGCACGTAGCTGCGCAGGTTATTACCTTGCAACGCGCTGGTATCGTCGCGCGCATCGTCGTCCTGCTCCAGGGCTGAGCCCAGCAGCGATACAAACGCACACTGCAACGCCTCGACCTCATCCTCGGCACCTTCGCTGCCTTTGCACAATTGGTCCATCAACGCGTGCAGCATGCGCCCACAGGCTTTGCTGGAGGAGATCTTGCCAAAGGTTTTCGATTGGCTGCCCAGTTGCCTGCACACCTGGGCGCGCGGCAACGACAGCGAGATATGTTCGATCAAGCCGAACGGGGTAATTTCAATGGAGCCCACCGAGTCCATCAGCAGCAGTTCGCCAGGGGCCAGTTGCACGCGCTGGCCGTTCTGCACGACCTGTGAATAGCCGCTGCGTTGGCTGACCAAAAAGCAGTCCTGGTCATTATCATGGTCGGGGTTGGTGGTCTGGCGCTTGATCAGGCCGGCGTTGGTACGCAGGCTGGCCAAGGGCAACCCGCCGTTTGAAAGCATGGAAAACTCGCCGATAAACAACGAACGGTTGAAGGCCAGTTCGGTGTCGAAGTGGCCGCACATCGCACGCAAGTCGCGGTTCCAGGTGTCGAGCCCCTGTTGTGCACTCTGTTGGATACCCATGGGTGTCTCCACAATGGCTTATTGTTTTTGTCGGGCAATAGTTAACATGTTATCTATATGCGCGCAACAAGTACCTGTCCGCCATTGCGTTTGCACTAATGATGCCAATCAGAGCGTGCGCAACACGCGCTGCAAGCCCGCCAGCGCAGCCAGCAGCGCGTCCCGCTGTTCCCGACTCAAGGCGATATAGCGCCGAAAGGCCGGCATGCGGTTGACCACCTCGCTGCCGCCCATATGCTCCAGGCACACATGCCATTGCTGGTCACGCAGCTCGATGTGCAAGCGGTTGAAATCCAGGGGCATCAATGCCTGGAGCAAGGCGCTGTCCTGTTGCAGACGCGCCTGCAGTTGCCCCAGCAAAGCAGGTTCGCCCATACGTTGCCGACAACGGATCCCGGTCCGTCGAACAGCCCCGCCGTGGTGCAATACAAAGCACGCCGCGCCCTCTGTCGAGGCAGGCAGGCGCAGGCAGAATTGCGTCATGACCAAATGCATCAACAACTGCGATTCGGTGCGCTCGCGGATTTCCAGGTGCAGGCTGTCGTCGTCCAGGGCAGCCCGCGCCAAGGTCGGCGAGACCTGCTCGAAATGCGCCAGCCCCAGGTTGCGCCGCAGTTGCCCAAGGGTACGCCCCGGCTGATAGCCCGCTGGCGCCCGTTGTGCGCTGAACAGTTCAGACAGCTTTTGCCGCAGCACTGCCATAGCCGCTGTGAGCGTGACCCGGTTCATTGGCAAACTCCTTGGCCAGCACGTCTTCCACCGACGCCGGTTTGAATGGATTGACCTTCTGCACCACCAGGGTCCAGAACAGCGCATACACCGCCGTCCCGCCCAGCATCACGCCGAACGGGACGTAGATATCCGCCGGGTTCATTCCCGGAGGCGTGATAAACCACATGCCCAGCAGGATCCCGGCGCTGGACAGCAACTGCGGCAGTGGGAACCACGGCGAGCGATAGGCCCGTGGCAAGTCGGGACGACGAATGCGCAGGATCACCACCGACACCGTCACCAGCAGGTAGGCAAAACTCCACGCACACACCGCCGCCAGCACCAGGTGCATGATGTTGTCGGTGTTGCCGCCCAGGTATAGCGCGTGCAGGCAGGGAATCAGCATCGCCACCAGGATGCACAGCACCGGGGTCTTGAAGCGCGGGTGCAGATAAGTGAACACCTTGGGTAATGCGCCGTCCACCGCCATGCCGTAGAGAATCCTCGGCACACCGGCCATCAAGGTATTGATGGTGGCAGCGCCGGCAAACAGAAAACCGATGCCCAGCCACAGCGGCCCGATCTGCCCCATGACCTGTTCGGCAAAGCGTGGGATCGCCATGGGCGTGTCCAGCAGATGCACGCCGCTGGCCGCGTCCAGCACCACGTTCTCGACCTGGCGCTTCATGGCCGCGCCATAGATGAACATGCACGTCGCCACGCCCATCAGGCCGAGCATCATCGCCCGTGGCATGACCTTGGCCGACTGGCGCAAGTCCGGCGCCAGCGGGGTGACGAATTCGCAGCCGACAAACATGAACATCGCCATGCCCACCAGGGACAACACCGTCACCAGGTCGCTGCCCACCAGGGACTCGCCAAACCAGCCGTCCAGTTGCACTGCCGGCGCGGCGATCAAGCCCAGCACGCCAAATACCATCAAGGTGGTCCACATGCCGAAGGTGAGGATGATTTCGGCGCGGCCAAAGGCGCTGACACCAAACACATTGAGCACGCCGAATACCAGTACAAAACCGACGCCCAGCAGCCAGGAGCCGCCGGCAGATTCGGCCAGGGTATTGAGATGTTCAAAGTTCACCAGGGCCATGACCCCGGCGAGGATGGTTTCGGCGGTGCCGGCAAACACATGCACGATCAAATAGGCCGACAAGGTGCCGGTGATCGCGAAAAAACGGCCCATGCCGCAGTTGATGTAGTCGTACACCGAGCCGGTGGTGGGCAGGATCGAGGCGGCCTCGGCGAAGGTCGTCGCCTGGGCCAGCATCATCACCACGGCGATCAGCATGGCCAGCGCAAACGCGCTGCCGCCGATGCCAAAGCCCATGGTCGCGGTGAGAATCACCGGGCTGGCCATGATCAAGCCAATGGTGCTGGCCAACGCGGTGGGAAAACCCACCGTGCCCCGGTTCAGGTGCGCGGTAAGTCTGTCATTGATCGACATGGTGCAGATCCTCGAAAGGGATTTTTTAGAAGTGTTTGCACTGTGCGCCCCGTCCAACCTGATCGTCTTGCCCCTGGCTGCCGCCGGTTTTGTTGCTCCCTGCCAGGGCTTGCGGCCTGGCGGCCAGGATCAACTGCCTGGCACGCAGGTGAAAGACTTGCGCCGCCGACGCTCGTCCTAATGCGCCCTCAACTTAATCTTGCTGGGGACTATAACAATGGAGCACACACTCAAAACCCGCCACCTGCGCCCGGCTGTCGGCCTGGGTCTGGCGCTGTTGATCGGCCAACCTGCGGCCCAGGCGATTGAACTGTATGCCGACGACGACACCACCGTCACCGGCAACTTCCTGGCGGTGTACGGCATGTTCAACAGCCGCAAGAACTACGAAGGCAGCACGGGTGGCTCCACCTGGCGCGAAGGTTTTATCAAGTATGGCTTGAGCGTCGACCAGACCCTGGGTGGCGTGGGCAGCGTGTATGGCACCGCCAACCTGGTGAGTTCCGGCACCTGGGGCGATGGCGATGCTTCGCGCGTGACCGACGGCAGCGAGCGCACCACCAAGTTCGACGAAGCCTTTGCCGGCTGGCGCTCGGGGGACCTGTTGCCGGCGTTGGGCAAGGATGGCCTGGACCTGTCGTACGGGCGCCAGATCATCACCGTGGGCGACGGTTTTATCATCAACGATGATGGCCCGAACCTGGGCAATGGCGTGGCCGATGGCGAGTTCGACCGTGGCGGCGCCTACTACATCGCGGCCCGGCATGCCTTCGACAAGGCAGCGGTGGTGCGCCTGGGCGGCAAGGACGGCTTGCATGGCAGCCTGATGTGGATCGAGTCCGACAACCGCGCCCAGGCCTTGACCGAAATGGCCATCGGCACCCTGGAATACAGCGCCGCGCCGGGCACCCTGGGCTTGACCTACCTGCATGGCATCGATGTGGACGAACGCTTTGCCAGCGACCTGCAAAAGCAGCGCAAGGGCATGAACCTCTACAGCCTGCGCGGCAGCGGGAATGCCGGGATCGACAACGCGCACTTCTCGTTTGAATACGCCTGGCAGGACAAGGACCCCGGCCCGGAAAAAGCCTGGTACGCCGAAGCCGGCTATACCTTCGCCGACCTGCCGTGGTCACCGGACGTGACCTACCGCTATGCGCGCTACTCGAAAAACTGGGATGCGCTGTTTGCCGGTTTCAACCGCGGTTATGGCACCTGGGTCCAGGGCGAAGTGGCGGGCAACTACTCCGGGCCCTACAACACCAACACTGCGGTTCAGCATGTGGCACTCAAGGTCAAGCCGCTGGACAACCTGACCCTCGGCGCGCTGTTCTTCGACTACCAGACCGTGAGCAAGCGCAACATGCTCGACCTCGATGGCCGCGAGCTGGACCTGTATGCCGAATGGGCGGTGAACGAGCACCTGATCATCACGCCGTTGATTGGCCTGTACCAACCGGACAAAGACCAGAACACCGGCGGCAACCAGGTCGGTGGTAACGGCACCAACGTGTATAGCCAGTTGGTGGTGGCTGTGCCGTTCTGAGGTTTGGCTGTGTGGTGTGACTTGCCTGTGATGGAGCTTCCTGTGGCGAGCGGGCTTGCCCCGCGCTGGGCTGCGAAGCAGCCCCCATAAACCCGCTGCGGTTCTTCAGACAAACTGCGGCGGCTGGTTTTGGGGCTGCTTCGCAGCCCAGCGCGGGGCAAGCCCGCTCGCCACAAGGAAACCTGCTCCCCTAAAAAAGTCTGCTCCCCTACAAGAAAGCCTGCTCAGCACAACAACCCTCCCCCCGGCAGATGGCAGCCACAGACATACGCCCCGGCACGCACAGTCAAGCTGTAGCCGCCGGCGTTGGTTAGCCTCGGGTTTTCCTTTTTGATCAGGAACACCCCCATGAGCGATATCGCGCTGCTGCCCACCGTCGAAGCCTTTTTGCGTCGAGACCACGGCCTGTTTATCGACGGTGGCTACGTCCCCAGCCAGTCCAGCCAGACCCTGGAGGTGATCAACCCCGCCACCGGCCAGGCCATTGCCACGGTCGCCGATGCGCAAGCCAGTGATATTGAAGTGGCCGTGACGTCTGCTCGGCACGGCTTCAAACAGTGGTCCCAAACCGCCCCGGCGATACGTGGCAATGTACTGCTCAAACTCGCCGACCTGCTGGAACGCAACCGCGAGGAACTGGCGCAGATCGAGACCTGTCAGTCGGGCAAGATCATCCAGATTTCCCGCGCTTTTGAAGTGAACCAGGCCGCGCATTTCCTGCGTTATTACGCGGGCTGGGCAACCAAGATCAGCGGCCAGACCCTCACCCCGTCGCTGCCCTCGTTTGCTGGCGAGCGCTACACCGCCTTCACCCTGCGCGAGCCGGTGGGTGTGGTGGTCGGTATCGTGCCGTGGAACTTCTCCACCATGATCGCCATCTGGAAACTCGCCTCGGCCCTGGTGACCGGTTGCAGCATCATCATCAAGCCCAGCGAATTCACGCCGCTGACCCTACTGCGCATTGCCGAACTGGCAGTGGAAGCCGGCCTGCCCGCTGGCGTGCTGAACGTGCTGACTGGCGGTGGCCAGGTGGGCAAGGGGCTGATCGAACACCCAGGCACTGACAAGGTGTCGTTCACCGGTTCGGTGCCCACCGGCATTGCGGTCGGCCGCGCGGCCATGGGCGCCGGCCTGACGCGGGCGACCCTGGAACTGGGCGGCAAAAACGCGGCGGCGTTCCTGCGCGATGTGCCGCTGGAAACCGCCGTCAACGGCATTCTCGAAGCCGGGTTCCTGCACTCGGGGCAAATCTGTGCGGCGGCCGAGCGGTTCTTCGTCCATCGTTCACAGATCAACCCGGTCATGGAAGCCCTGGCCCAGCGTTTGAGCGCACTGAACATCGGCTCGCCGCTGGATGAACGCACCGAATTCGGCCCGGTCGCCCATCGCCAACACCAAATAAAACTGGAAGGTTTTTTCGCCACCGCCCGCGCCGAAAACAACACGATTATCTACGGCGGCCAACCGATGGATCGGCCCGGTTGCTACGTTGAGCCAACGGTGATCCTCGCCAACAGCATCCACGACACGCTGCTCACCGAAGAAACCTTCGGCCCCATCGCCACCTTCCTGCCCTACGACGACGAAGACGAGTTGCTGGCGCTGATGAACCACACCGCCGGCGGTCTGAGCGCCAGCCTGTGGACCAACGACTTGGGCAAGGCCCTGCGCCTGGTCCCGGCCATCAACGCCGGCACGGTGTGGGTCAACATGCACACCCTGCTCGACCCGGCCGTGCCATTCGGTGGCAACAAATCCTCGGGGATTGGCCGGGAGTTTGGCAGTGCGTTTATCGAGGACTACACCGAACTCAAGTCGGTGATGATGCGTTACTGATCACTCTGTGATCAGCGCCTCCGCCTCGATCTCGATCAACCATTCGGGCAGCGACAGCCCGCTGACGATGATCCACGAGGACGGCGGCGGGTTGCTCGGGAAACGCTCGCGCAACGCGGCGGCGATAGGCTCCTGCTGATCGCGGGCGGACTCCACGATGTACAGGCGCAGCATGATCACATGGGACAGATCACCCCCGGCCGCCGCCAGGACCTTTTCGATATTGTCCAGGGCGGTGGCGGTCTGCTCGGCGATGCCCGGGCCGACGGTGCGTTCGTCAGCGTCCACGCCAACCTGGCCGGACAGTAGAATGCGCCGGCCATCGCGCACTTCCATGGCCTGGCTGAAGCCGTATTGCAGGGAGTTGAAGACTGTCGGGGGATTGAGGACTTTTCGTTGCATGACGACTCCTTGTTGTCTGTAGGAAACAAGGCTACCTCAACAATTTTTCCGGCTCTTGGAGAAGTTGCATATTTCAACATCTGGAAACAGAACGCCTTGCAATCAACCTCTCCCCTGCCGACATTCGCGCCAGGCGCGCTAACGCCCCTGGCTGATCATCTGCAGGGTACACGGCCCATACCCCAGCCCGATAAAGGGCAGTGAAACATTGCACAACGGTGCTCACCGGGCCGTTCAAGCGTGGATTATCAATATTTTGAAGAAACTGAATGCATCGAACCTGGGCTTTTTCAGTTAAACACCAGCAATCAAGCTATCTCCTCGTTAGGTCACTTCACCGGATGCAGGAGAATCATCATGTCCAAAGCCACCGTCAGTCAGTTCATGCACACCCTCCATAAACGTCTCACCGAGTTATGGGAAACCTGTGCCCGCGCAGGAGGCGCACGCTCATGACCCGCTTGTTGTTGGGCGCAGCCATGCTGGCACTGCTTGCCGGTTGCACCACCGTCAAACAGCCTGAGCTGGACGTCGCAGTGCAAAGCTCCGGGCAGATCTGGAATGCCGTGGCGCACTACAGCGGTCGTACATTTCTCTCGGGGCCTCGCTGGACCGGGACCCAGGGGCCGCAATTAACGGCAGTTGACCAGAATGGCCAGCGCAGCGCCTACCCAAACAATGCCTGGAACAACTGGACGCCTGGGTTGGATGCTGCCAACGCCTTTGTGAACATCAATGCCTTGCGCCTGGAAGGCAACAAACTGTGGGTGGTAGATACCGGCTCGCCCGAGTTCGGCGGCAACCCCGTCCACCAGGGCGCGAAGCTGGTGTGTATCGATCTGCTTACCAATCAGGTGGTTCGGACCTACTTCTTCGGAGCGGATATCGCCACCGCCGGCAGCTACGTGGATGACGTGCGCTTCAGCGCCGGCATGGCCTTCCTCACCGATGCAGGAAATGCCGGGATTATTGTCGTGGATCTGCAAACTGGCGCTGCCCGCCGCGTGCTGAACCAGCACGCCTCAGTCGTCGCCCGGCCTGACCGGGACTTGATCCTCAGCAACCAGGTGGTCAAAGCCCCTAACGGCGAACCCCTTCGCGTCAACGCCGACCCGCTGGAAGTCAGCGTTGACGGCGTCTGGCTGTATTACGGCCCGCTGCAAGGCCCGTGGTCCAAGGTGCGGATCCAAGACCTGGCAAACCTGGCCCTGACCCCGGAGCAACTGGCCGCCCGGGTGGAATTTTTTGCCGATATCCCGGCAACCGGTGGGTCGATCATGGATGCACAGGGCAACCTGTACTTTTCCGATCTGGCCCACGATGCCATTCGTGTGCGCCGCACTGACGGGCAAATCGAAACCCTGATCGAAGACAAGCGCCTGCATTGGGTTGACGCCCCCTTCCTGGACCAGGAAGGAACACTGTGGCTACCCACACCACAGATGGACCGGGTCGCGCTGTTCAACAAGGGCCAATCCCTGGTGCAGTGGCCGGTGGGGGTTTATCGCTTGTCGACACGTCACTGATCAGCGCCCATGCAAATTGCTTAGCGCTTTCACATCCCTTTCACAGTCGGGCGCATAGGGTGGTCCCAGCTCCTAGTGAAAACCTTTAAGCCCGCACTCCCCATCGCGGGCTTTTCTTTGTCTGGGGTTTGGCTGAAAGCTGGAGGTCCCCTATCCACACGCTTGACCCAACATCTGCACGCAAGGCCAGGAAAGTGCAACTACAACAACACCGTGGCCAGCATCCCCAGCGCGCCCAGGCAAAAGCCGATCAGTGCGCCGCGCCCAGGGGCCTCATGGAACAGGGCCCAGACCACCACAGGCTCCAGCAGCAACAAGGAGGTGACGGAGACCACGGTGACGATCCAGATATCACCGACCGCCACATACCCCAGCCAATAGGCGCCCAGCAGACAAAAGCCGGCAAAGCACATCAGCAGCACCGGCATGACGAATGCCTGCCATGAACCATCGCCAGCGTGGGCCAGCCGAGCAGTGACTACCTCGCTGTAGATCGCACAAAACTCACCGATCACCATCAACCCTAGAGCAAAAACTCCGAGTAGTTCTTTGGACATATCAAAAACTCCTTCGTATTCAGAGCAATGTTTTTCAGCTCCCAGCGCGCGATGCCGCTCACCAGGGAGTTGTTGCAGTGATACGAAGCAGCCTTGAACAGGCCTGAATTACCGAAGTGCTTTTCCATGCTCATGTCCTTCAACGGGTGTGAGTCGGCACGGCCCAAAAGGGCCCGAGCCTGATCATACGTGCCGTTAACCGCGCTGGACAACCAGCATCTTTAGGTCGCCAGCACCGCCTCATGCATGGTTCAGACAGGATCGGGGGCGGCGGGATGCTGTCAGTCAGTTCGGCATCTGTAGTCTCCAGACCCCAAGCGATGGTGTAGCCCTGGATCATCTCGGTGACTGACTCCCCAACCCTGTGCGCGCCCAGTAACTCGCCGCTGTGCCCATGGCAATCGCCTCGGTGATCGCACTCCTGCGAAGCAACGGCGCGAGCTGCATGACCGGGAAAGTGCTGCATGTGAATGGGGGATTAAATAACCCCGTCAGCCTGCCGCTGCGATTGCCAGGGCCAGTTGCGCGTCAGACATCAGCGCAGGCTTGTAGGTCGAGCGGTAATACCTGCACGCCTGCTCGAACTGCGCACCACGGATCTGGCCATCGGAACCAATGAACGCCAACGCATCACTTTTGGATGATTTGAAAAGCTCTGGAATGTAGGACGTTCCTGCGGTGGCTCCCGAGGTGATTACGAAAGGCGCTACCGAGGTGAGCATGAGCGCCCCCTGGAACGGGTTATTGTTCTCGGCGGCCGAAGCCAGATTGCTAACCGACGCCAGGAAGGCGATTGCCAGGGGTTTGCACAAATCCATTATTGATTGATTCCTTGCGTTCAGATGGGTGCCACGATAACAGAGCTGGGTGGTCGCGCTACTCCACTCCTTATACGCGCCTGTTATAAAAATGGTTTAGCGCTATCAGCTCGAGTACCGCTACGAAAACACAGAGCATGACGAAGCCAGGACCGCAGACCCGCTTGCGCTTGGATGGGCCATTCCCTGACAAGATCGCACCGGTGTAGCAGGTAAATACTAAGAGAAGCCCGAGCAGGATATAGAATCCTTGTGTTCGCCATTGGGTCATGTGTCCATGCCTGTGGTTATGGCGCGGGTTTTGCGCAGGCACAAAAAAGCCGATCTGGCTAATTGGCTTAAGCCTCTGATTTTAATTGGTAAATATGCTAATAAGGCCAAATTCAACGCCCTTTACGGGGTCGGTAGTACGGGACAGTTCACCGATCAATCTCTACAAATGCCCAAGCGTGTTGCGAGCATTGGCTAGCCGTGCCATGGCAGAATGCTCGGCATTAATTTAAGGGAGTCAGGGATGAAAGCTATCGCCATCGCAGCGCTGCTGTTACTCACAGGATGCGCGTCCAAGGTCGTCGAGTACCAACCGGCTACGATCACTGCAGAACAAGCCAGATCGGTGATTGAGCAGGTGTTGATGGAACAGCCTGAGAAGACCAGGCCCGAGCAAGTTTTCTTCACCAATGAGTACCTCGCCTATGGGGGCGGTGTCGTTTCCTCCAGTAGCGGCTTTGCGAGCGCTGTACCTATCGGAAATGGTGCGATTGCCGCCGGCAACTCGGTAACCTCATCCAAAGCCGTTCAGACCAGGATCTACTTCAACTCGATCGGCTCAGCGACTTTATACACCAAGCGCAACCGCTGGGTCGTGATCACCCGAAACCAGGCTGGGGGCACACTGAACCAATCCCGGGTCGATACCCAACAAAAGGCACAGCGTTTCATCGATGCGATGATGTACTTCAAGGCCAAATGACAGCTCTGCCAACTGGCTGCTGATACGAAAGTATGGTCTCACACAGGACGTGCAATCACCGAAAGTAGCGGACGAAGAAGCTCGCGCAGATATGCTAGACACCTGTCACACACAAAAAGACCAGAATAAAGACCTATATAGGAATCTTATCTATACAAAATCTTCTGGCTGATGTGGTTGTCAGCGTTTCCGAACTCAAGAGAAACCCCTCCTCCGTCTTGAGTGGCGCCAACGGTATGCCTATGGCTGTGCTTAACCACAACTTCGTTATGGGCTACATGGGCCCAGAAAACGTCTACGAGGCAATGGTTGAGCGCCTGGACGAACTGAAACTGGTACAGATCGTTAAAGCTCGGCTCGATGCCAGCGAAACACCTGTTCGGGTATCTCTCGACGAACCCAGAGGCCCACAGAACAATCTGTCGCGCCAACTCGGACGACATGCTCGCCGCCGGCGCTATCGTTCAAATGGAAAAGCTGGAAATGGACGAGCTGGCCAACGCGGCGTATTGGCATGCAGTCGAAACCCTAATCGACTGTGAACCCGGACTCCTCGCCTGGGGCCTCTAAGACCTGATGCAGCGAACTGGCGGCCCACGCATAGGCAAGCTCAACAGCAGCATCAAGTGCGCCGTGTGTCTGGACCGGTTCGTACTGCGGGATGCTCCAAGCGGGTAGAACCTAAAATAACTGCATGACGATGACGCCTTGACCTGCAAAGCTTCCCGGCTCAGCATCTTGCAGGCCGGAATGTAGAACTGAAGTTATTTTTAGGGTAGCCGTTTGCCCAAATCCTCGGAACTCATAACCATCGGCCAGATTCTTGCCTTGAGTATGCAGGCTGGCCGTTAATCTGCCTGCTCTTCCTAAGTCAATAACTTTCGGGCCCGCTAGTAGTAGTCTTACGTTAACCCAGTTATCACACAAAATATTTATGTTTCCGTAAGCCTCTGCATTATTGACTTTATCTGACACTAACGTATTGTATGAAATATCTAATTGCTGAGTAATAGTGCAGGAAACATTTACTGGGGGCAGATTAAGGCATGTTACTTGTGGCAAAGCTTTCATATTTATATCTCTGGTGTCTGACACTCCAAGTGTGACGCATAATGAAATATCAGCGAATTTGAATCTAAGTTCCTTACTTATAATGCCGTATTTTTTCACCCATATATCTCTGGCCTCTTTCAGAGTGGCGCCGTAAGACATCTGTACAGAGTTTCTGTCCATGTCGGATTGGCATCCCGCCAGTAAATCGTCAAGCATGCAAGGCTTAAGTAAGCAGCCTGAAGCATGATGGCATATTATGTTTTGGTTATCCTCATTAGGCCACACTACTTTCGCATAGGCAATTGTATTCCAGTTGTCTTTCCGTACGGTTAGCGCGTCTATGTACGCTGCGGCCAGGCAGTATGGGGTCGCTATAATTAAGATCAACAGAGCTAAAAGTCTGTTGAATATCTTTAGAGTGGAGCGCCGGCTATTGAACGGTACGTGCGTGTTGATCTCTTCAATTTGATACATGTTTTTTCTCTACAAATTTCATTCCTCAATGATACTGATTTATGCCCGAGCAATTCCAGATACAGAAAAGCCGGACGCCATCCAAGATAAATCTTGGTTACACCAAGCTATCCATCAGCACAACGTCTTCCTGAAAGCCTTCTTCAAACAATGCAGAAACCCAACACCACAATCACCAGTCGACGCAGCAAGACTGAGCGACAATACCCTCTCACCCCAGAATACAAATACAACCTAAGTATTCGCTCAGCCATTACTGAACTGAAGCGACACCTGCACCCACATCTCTAAGCTCTACCTTTCCAAATACTCTGCCCACTGCGCTGTTCAAACCCCAAGTCCACAATTGTTCAAGCACTGAGCTCTGACTCATCATCTCGTAGCACACGCCGATTGTGCTTGAGAATTAACGGAAAAAAGCTCTACAGCCCCGTACAAGAAGGGCTGTAGAGCTTCGCCCTGAAGCGATTGTGTGCAGAAGCAGTTCAACGCCTGAAGGTCAACACTCCATAAACGACCGCGCCCCCAATGATAGCGCCCTGGGCCAACTGGCCCCGAGCCACGCCATCCGCGCCAAGGCCCTGCAGTTACCCAGCCTGTAGGCGGTGATGATCGCCAGCGGTCGCGCCGTGGGCTTTTGCGAAGCCCTGGAAGTGCTGCGCGCCCTGAATCCCCGGGATCTGGAAAGCCTGTATATCACCCTCGATAACGCTGGCCTGCAACGACAGCAGTAATTGCAGGTGGCGCCGTAATGGTCGAGGCCTATCAAGCCTGCTGGTCGAGCTCCTCACCACTCCGTCATAGGCCTGCTCGAACGTCACTCCCCTGCTCCGGCTTTGATCAGCATCTGCCGCCAGGTCTCCCGCTCTTTGATCCGCGCGCTTGAGCACGTCGGCGAACACCATGACGGCGCGGGTATGGATTCCTCGTAAGAATGTTCCTGCGGGGAAAGCGATCTGGGAAGAAATCAACTCCCTGCCATCGCCGTCACCAGTAGAGCACGCCCTTCGCCTTGTGGGGCTTGAGCCAGGTCTGCCAATGCTCACCGATACCGGCCGCTGGTACGCGCCAACCCTCCGGGGTTTCGGCGCTCCACGCAACATCTGGTGCGTCAGCGTCCCATGGAAAGACATCGACCCATCAAGACTTGAGCAGTACAGAGCCGATAAGGCTGAAGGCAAGCGCTTCAACGGTGAGCTTGACGCACTGCTGTGGCTGCCCCCTGCCGATTGGCAAGAGGTGAAGTCCTGGCAGATCGAGAAAGAAACCGAAGAGCTATCGGCCAAGTCTGAAGCCGCCTAAACCACCCCCCACCTTCTGCCGCCCAGCGCGGCAAGCCCCCCCATGCACGCAACGAAACTCACCCTGCTCCTGACGGCCATCGTGTTGTACGTGGCAGGGTCCACCTTCTGGTTTTTCTGGCAGGTGCCGGAGCTGCTCTCCACCGGTACCGGCCCACCCTGGTCGCAGCATTCGCAGGCACCGTCGCCTGGATGCTGCTCACCTTCGGTTTCATCATCCACATCATCAAGACAGCGCGGCCTACAGCGGGCGCCGGGAGGTAGCTATGAAAAAGGAACTCATCAAGATCAGCGAATTTCAGCGCCGACGTTGGGGAGAAAACGGCACGCCGCAGTGCCCACAAGCTATTCGAAACCACATCCGCAACGGCCGGGTGCCGGGCGAGCAAATCGGGAAACTCTGGTACGTAGACTGGGCGGGGTTCAACGCGTCCAGCGACAACGACCTTGTCGCAATGGTAATGAAAGGAGCTGCATGATGTCCCCACGGCCGCGCAACACTGCGAACAAGAGCCTTCCGCAGAACCTGTACTACGACGCGCCGCGCGGGACATATCGCTACCGGCGCCCTACCTAGGGGAAGTTTTCCCGTTCGGCGCTGATCGCCTGAAAGCCATAGACGCTGCTAAGCAACTGAACCTGGAGTTCATGCAAGGGGCTGACCTGATTGGCGCCGTGATGGGGAACTCATCCGAGTCTTTCGCCGGCTTCCTCGATGCTTACGAGCGCGATGTCTTGCCGCCACGCGAGCTGGCCAAGGGAACCCTGGGGCTCTATGCAGTGCATTTTCTAAGCTTCCGCAAGCAGTTCGAAGGGAAAGCTGTCGATCAGATCACGATCCGCATGATCGCCGAGATGCTCGATGCACTGACCCCGAGGACGGCAAACCAGTGTCGTGCCTTGCTGGTCGACATCTTCAACCATGCCGCCGCTAAAGGGTTGTGCCCAGACAACCCGGCGGCGAGCACCATCAACCGGATCGAGAAGAAGCAGCGCAAGCGCCACACGATTGAAGGCTTGAAAGCCATCCGAGAGAAGTCGCCAGTGTGGCTGCAAAACGCAATCGACTTGGCCTTGATCACCGCCCAATGCCGTACCGACATCCTTAACATGCGATTTGACGGTGTTCGGGAGGGGTACCTGTATGTGGTGCAGCAAAAAACAGCCAAGGCCAGCGATGCCGCATGGATCAGGTTCACGGTAACTGAAGAGCTGCAAGCGGTGATCAGTCGATGCCGGGATGATATCGCCTCGCCTTACCTGGTGCACCGTCGCCCAGATCGCCTGAAACAAAAGCAAGCGCAGACGAAGGACCACTGGACCCAGGTCGAAGAGAGATATTTGACGCGGGCTTTCAAGGAGGCCCGGGAGGCAGCAGGCTGTTACAAGGGATGGAAGGAGGAAGAGATGCCAGGCTTCCATGAGGTGCGAGCGCTATCGCTTCACCTGTACCAGAAAGTCGGAAAGGACGGGCAGAAGATCGCAGGCCAAGCCAGCGAGAAGATGACCAAGAACTACCAGAAGGACCACGCAGAAATCGTCTGGTCTGAAGCAATTCCAGATCTAAATATCAGCGAAATCACCGGGTAGTTTTGCGCGGGTTTTGCGCAGGCACAAAAAAGCCGATTTAGCTGATCGGCTTAAGTGTCTGATTTTACTCAGGAAATATGGTCGGGACGGAGTGATTCGAACACTCGACCCCTAGCACCCCATGCTAGTGCGCTACCGGACTGCGCTACGCCCCGACTAGGCGTGAAACTGGGTTCGCTTCGTAACGAAGCGATCAGGAATATACCGCAAGCATTTGAAATGTGGAAGTATTTTAAAGGCTTGTTTCACTTCTTCAAAACAACCAGCACATCTTCCAGTTCGGAGATCATCTGGCGGATCAGTTGCTTGTATTGGGTGGTGTCGTCTTTGGCTTCATCACCGGACATACGCTGACGTGCGCCGCTGATGGTGAACCCTTGGTCGTACAGCAACGCGCGGATCTGTCGGATCATCAGCACATCCTGGCGCTGATAATACCGACGGTTCCCAGTACGTTTGACGGGGTTGAGTTGAGGAAACTCCTGCTCCCAATAGCGCAGCACGTGCGGTTTTACCGCACACAGCTCGCTGACTTCACCGATGGTGAAGTAGCGTTTGCCTGGGATGACGGGTAGCTCGTCGTTATGACTTGGTTCCAGCATAAGCCTCAACTCGGGCCTTCAACTTCTGCCCTGGACGAAAGGTGACCACACGGCGAGCCGTGATCGGGATTTCTTCTCCCGTTTTTGGATTGCGGCCAGGCCGCTGGCGTTTGTCCCGCAGGTCAAAATTGCCGAAACCGGACAATTTGACCTGTTCGTTGTCTTCCAGAGCGTGCCTGATTTCTTCAAAAAACAGCTCGACCAATTCCTTGGCCTCGCGCTTGTTCAGACCCAACTCTTCGTACAGACGTTCCGCCATCTCAGCTTTCGTCAAAGCCCCCATACGTCACTTCCTTAACGTGGCGTTCAACCTTTGTTCGAGCGAGGTGAGGATATTTTGCGTCGTGGTATTCACCTCATCGTCATTAAGAGTGCGCGATGGATGCTGCCAGGTCAAGCCAACTGCAAGGCTTTTTCTATGCGGATCAATGCCTTTACCCTGATAGACGTCAAATAGCCTGAGGTCCGTCAGCCATTCGCCTGCATTTTCTCGGATTACTTCCAGCACGGCGCTGGCCGCTACATCACGATCCGCCACCAGGGCCAGGTCACGACGTACTTCCGGGAAACGCGACAGCTCGCTGAATTTTGGCATCTTGCCAGAAGCGACTTCAGCCAATACCAACTCGAAGACGAAGACCGGACGGTCGAGACCGAGGGTTTTCGACAGTTCAGGGTGGATAGCACCAACGAAACCGACCAGGCGACCTTCGCGCTCGATACGCGCAGTCTGGCCTGGATGCAACGCTGGGTGGCTGCCGGGAACAAACGTGAAGGCATCCAGCGCGCCGGCAAAGCCCAGGACCGCTTCCACATCGGCCTTGACGTCAAAGAAGTCCACAGGGTCGCGACCTTGTGCCCAACCTTCCGGCAGACGGCTGCCGCAGACCACACCGGCCAGCATCGGCTCTTGCTTCAGGCCATCCAATTGGCCGACAAAGCGCAGGCCGCTTTCAAACATGCGCACACGATCCTGCTGACGGTTCAGGTTGTGGGAAAGCGCTTTCACCAGGCCTGGCCAAAGGGACGAACGCATGGCCGCCATGTCGTTGGAGATCGGGTTGGCCAGCAACAGCGGCTCGACACCCGGGTTGAACAGCTCGAATTGCTTGGGGTCGATGAAGCTGTAGGTCACGGCTTCTTGATAACCACGGGCGACCAGCAGACGGCGCAGCTCTGGCAGGTGCGCACGAGCTTCAGCCTTGGGTTGCGGGGCCAGGCGCGCTTGCGGGTAACGAACCGGCAGGCGGTTGTAGCCGTACAGGCGGGCTAGCTCTTCGATCAGGTCGACTTCAAGGCTGATATCGAAGCGATGGCTTGGCACTTCTACACGCCACTGCCCTGCCCCATCAGCGCTGATGCCCAGGCCAAGGCCGGTCAGCAGACGCACGATTTCCGCTTCTTCAATCACCAGCCCAAGCATTTGCTCGACGCGCTGGGCGCGCAGTGTCACCGGTGCAATCGAAGGCAAGTGTTGCTCGCTGACGGCCTCGATGATCGGGCCAGCTTCGCCACCGGTGATTTCCAGCAACAGCCCGGTGGCCCGCTCCATGGCTTCACGGGCCAGTTGCCAGTCCACGCCACGCTCGTAGCGGTGCGAGGCATCGGTGTGCAGGCCGTAGGAACGAGCCTTGCCTGCCACGGCGATCTGGTCAAAGAAAGCGCTTTCCAGGAATACATCACGGGTCGTCGCGGATACGCCACTGTGCTCACCGCCCATCACACCGGCAATGGCCAGGGCGCGGGAGTGGTCGGCGATCACCAGCGTATCGCTACGCAGGGTGACTTCCTGACCGTCGAGCAAGACCAGTTTTTCGCCCTCCTCGGCCATACGCACACGAATCCCACCGTTGATTTCGGCAAGGTCGAAGGCATGCAGCGGCTGACCCAGCTCCAGCATCACGTAGTTGGTAATGTCGACGGCTGCATCGATGCTGCGCACGTCGCCGCGACGCAGGCGCTCGACCATCCACAGCGGAGTCGGCTTGGACAGGTCGACATTACGGATCACACGGCCCAGATAACGTGGGCACGCATGCGGTGCCAGCACTTCGATCTGGCGTACTTCATCGTGCACCGCAGGCACAGCGGCAACCACTGGACGCGTGACCGGAGCGTTGTACAACGCGCCCACTTCACGGGCCAGGCCGGCCAGGGACAGGCAGTCGCCACGGTTCGGGGTCAGGTCGACCTCGATGCTGGCGTCTTCCAGGTCCAGGTAGACACGAATGTCCTGGCCCACTGGCGCATCGGTCGGCAGTTCCATCAGGCCATCATTGCCTTCGCCAACCTGCAACTCCGCCTGGGAGCACAGCATGCCGTTGGACTCGACACCCCGCAGCTTGGCTTTCTTGATTTTGAAATCACCGGGCAGCTCGGCACCGATCATCGCGAACGGAATCTTCAGGCCCGGGCGCACGTTTGGCGCTCCGCACACGACCTGGAAGGTTTCCGCCCCATTGCTGACCTGGCACACACGCAACTTGTCGGCGTCCGGATGCTGCTCGGTGCTCAGCACCTCGCCCACCACCACGCCACTGAAAACACCGGCGGCCGGCGTAACGCTATCGACCTCAAGGCCGGCCATCGACAAACGAGCAACCAGCTCATCGCGATTTACCTGCGGGCTTACCCAGCCACGCAGCCATTGTTCACTGAATTTCATCCTGCTCTCCTAAAGGTTCGTTACGACTAGCGAAATTGCGCGAGGAACCGCAAGTCGTTGTCGAAGAACAGGCGCAAGTCGTTCACGCCGTAACGCAGCATGGCCAGACGCTCAACGCCCATGCCGAAGGCAAAGCCCGAGAACTCTTCCGGGTCGATCCCGGACATGCGCAGCACGTTGGGGTGAACCATGCCGCAACCCATGACTTCCAGCCAGCCAGTCTGCTTGCAGACACGGCAGCCTTTACCGCTGCACATCACGCATTCCATGTCGACTTCAGCGGAAGGCTCGGTGAACGGGAAGTACGACGGACGGAAACGTACCGCCAGCTCTTTTTCGAAGAACACCCGCAGGAATTCTTCGATGGTGCCTTTGAGGTCGGCGAAATTGATGTCGCGATCAACCAGCAGGCCTTCGACCTGGTGGAACATCGGCGAGTGGGTGATATCGGAGTCGCTACGGTACACACGGCCAGGGCAGACGATGCGGATCGGCGGCTGCTGCGATTCCATGGTGCGGACCTGTACCGGCGAGGTATGGGTGCGCAACAACATGTTCGCATTGAAATAGAAGGTGTCGTGCATCGACCGGGCCGGGTGATGGCCTGGGATGTTGAGCGCCTCGAAGTTGTGATAGTCGTCTTCAACCTCAGGGCCTTCGGCAATGCCGTAGCCGATGTGGGTAAAGAACTGCTCGATACGTTCCAGAGTCCGGGTAACCGGATGCAGACCGCCAGAGGTCTGGCCGCGGCCAGGCAGGGTCACGTCAATGGACTCGGCGGCGAGCTTGGCCGCAAGATCGGCCTCCTCGAACAACGCCTTGCGCGCATTGAGAACCTCTGTGACACGCTCCTTGGCAACGTTGATCAGCGCACCGACTTGCGGGCGCTCTTCTGCCGGCAGATTGCCCAGGGTCTTCATCACCTGAGTCAATTCACCTTTTTTGCCAAGGTAGTGAACCCGGATTTGCTCCAGGGCATTGATATCTTCAGCGCTTTGCACAGCCTCAAGAGCTTGAGCGACCAGCGCGTCCAGGTTTTCCATGTACAGACTCCAGATACAAAATAGGGGAAGAGCTTGAAGGCTCTTCCCCTATTTATGACGTTTACCACCTTGGACTACGGAGTAGCCCAGGGTGACTGTCGGGGGTACTTAAGCCAAGGTGGCTTTAGCTTTCTCGACAATCGCAGCAAACACCGCTTTTTCGTTCACGGCCAGTTCAGCCAGAACCTTACGGTCGATTTCGATGGACGCTTTTTTCAGGCCAGCGATGAAACGGCTGTAGGACAGACCGTTAACACGAGCACCAGCATTGATACGGGCGATCCACAGAGCGCGGAACTGACGTTTTTTCTGACGACGGTCACGGTAGGCGTATTGGCCTGCCTTGATTACCGCTTGCTTGGCAACACGGAATACGCGTGAACGCGCGCCGTAGTAGCCTTTAGCGAGTTTCAGAATTTTTTTGTGACGCTTACGGGCAATGACGCCACGCTTTACACGAGCCATGAGTTACTTCCTCTATTCTTGATCCAAAATTAACGAAGGCGCAGCATGCGCTCGACTTTTGCCACGTCAGACGGATGCAGCAAGCTGCTACCGCGCAGTTGACGCTTACGCTTGGTCGACATTTTGGTCAGGATGTGGCTCTTGAAAGCGTGCTTGTGCTTGATACCGTTAGCAGTTTTCAGAAACCGCTTAGCAGCACCACTTTTAGTCTTCATCTTTGGCATGTTCGGATACTCCGCATTCAGTTGATAAACATAATCAGAAGGCCTGCCGTGCCCTATTGATTACTTCTTCTTTTTCGGGGCGATGACCATGATCAGCTGGCGTCCTTCCATCTTAGGATGCTGTTCGACGGAACCGTACTCCAGCAGGTCAGCTTCAACCCGCTTGAGGAGTTCCATACCCAGCTCCTGGTGGGCCATCTCACGGCCGCGGAATCGCAAGGATACCTTGGCCCTGTCCCCATCACTCAGGAAACGTACCAGGTTGCGCAGTTTTACCTGGTAATCCCCTTCCTCCGTCCCTGGACGAAACTTGATTTCTTTAACCTGGATCTGCTTCTGGTTTTTCTTGGCTGCGGCAATCTGCTTCTTCTTTTCGAAGATCGATTTGCCGTAGTCCATCAGCTTGCAGACAGGCGGTACAGCATCGGCGGAAATTTCCACCAAATCGAGCTTGGCTTCTTCAGCCTTAAGAAGCGCGTCTTCAATTGACACAATCCCAAGCTGCTCACCCTCAGCCCCAATTAACCGAACCTCGCGTGCCGAGATATTCTCGTTGATCGGGGCTTTCGGTGCAGCTCGTTTATCTTGTCTCATTTCACGCTTAATAGTAATTACTCCGAATCTGGGCGACCACGCCGGGAAACCGCTTGCGCGAGGAACTCAGCGAACTGGGCGACGGGCATCGAGCCCAGGTCAGCACCTTCACGAGTACGCACAGCGACAGTCTGCATCTCGACTTCCCGATCTCCGATAACCAAAAGATAGGGAACCTTGAGCAAAGTATGCTCGCGGATTTTAAAGCCGATCTTTTCATTTCTCAAGTCGGACTTGGCACGAAACCCGCTTTCGTTGAGTGTTTTTTCCACTTCAGCGGCAAATTCGGCCTGTTTATCAGTGATATTCATGATCACTGCCTGGGTCGGAGCCAGCCACGCAGGGAACGCGCCCTCGTAGTGCTCGATCAGGATCCCGACGAACCGTTCGAACGAGCCGAGGATCGCCCGGTGCAACATAACCGGGTGTTTACGGCTGTTGTCTTCGGAGACGTATTCGGCTCCCAGACGGATCGGCAGGTTAAAATCGAGCTGCAGGGTACCACACTGCCAGACGCGACCGAGGCAATCTTTCAGCGAGAACTCGATCTTAGGACCGTAGAAGGCGCCTTCGCCCGGCTGCAGATCGTACGCAAGGCCCGCACTGTCTAGCGCTGCGGCCAGTGCGGCTTCGGCGCGATCCCACAACTCGTCGGAGCCGACGCGTTTTTCCGGACGAGTGGACAACTTCATTTCCACTTCGGTAAAGCCGAAATCGCGATAAACGTCCATGGTCAACTTGATGAACGCGGCGGATTCAGCCTGCATCTGCTCTTCGGTGCAGAAGATGTGGGCGTCATCCTGAGTGAAGCCGCGCACGCGCATGATGCCGTGCAGCGCACCCGATGGCTCGTTACGGTGGCAAGCACCGAACTCGGCCAGGCGCATCGGCAACTCGCGGTAGCTCTTCAGGCCTTGGTTGAACACCTGCACATGGCACGGACAGTTCATCGGCTTGATCGCGTAGTCGCGGTTTTCCGACTGGGTGGTGAACATGTTGTCGGCGTAGTTGGCCCAATGCCCGGATTTCTCCCACAGGCTGCGGTCAACAACCTGGGGAGTCTTGATCTCCAGGTAACCGTTGTCGCGCTGAACCTTACGCATGTACTGCTCAAGTACCTGGTACAGGGTCCAGCCGTTCGGGTGCCAGAACACCATGCCCGGCGCTTCTTCCTGGAGGTGAAACAGGTTCAAGCGTTTACCGATTTTGCGGTGGTCGCGCTTTTCGGCCTCTTCGATGCGCTGTATGTAGGCGGCCAACTGCTTCTTGTCAGCCCAGGCGGTGCCGTAGATCCGTTGCAACTGCTCGTTCTTCGCGTCACCGCGCCAGTAGGCACCGGACAACTTGGTCAGCTTGAACGACTTGAGGAAGCGCGTGTTCGGCACGTGCGGACCACGGCACATATCGACATATTCTTCGTGGTAATACAGGCCCATGGCCTGCTCGTCCGGCATGTCTTCTACCAGACGCAGCTTGTAGTCCTCGCCACGGGCGGTAAACACGTCGATCACTTCGGCGCGCGGCGTGACTTTCTTGATGACGTCGTAATCTTTCTCGATCAGTGCATGCATGCGCTGTTCGATGGCTGCCAGGTCGTCCGGAGTAAAAGGACGCTCGTAGGCGATATCGTAATAGAAGCCTTCTTCGATGACCGGGCCGATCACCATCTTCGCGGTTGGATACAGTTGCTTGACCGCATGGCCAATCAAGTGCGCGCAAGAGTGGCGAATGATCTCCAACCCCTCTTGATCCTTGGGCGTGATGATTTGCAGGCTGGCATCGGAGGTGATCAGGTCGCTGGCGTCAACCAGCTTGCCGTCGACCTTGCCGGCTACGGTGGCCTTGGCCAGGCCTGCACCGATGGATGCGGCGACCTCGGCTACGGAAACCGAATGTTCGAATGTACGTTGACTGCCGTCGGGAAGAGTAATAGTTGGCATGGCGCCTCCTCTCCTAGTGGTGACCCCTACCAAAGGTCACGTGGGTTGGGATGAGCCAGTACAAGATCCAACACCAGGCCGCTCATTGCTGAACGCCTGCCTTACAGCGGCAGGAGCCTTTCGGCCAACCGATAATCGAACCAGAGTGACTGGAGTTAAACAAAAAGGAACCTGGCAAGAAAAAAGCCAGGTCGAGGATGCTAGCACAGATGAACGGTCATGGCGCGGCCCTGCAGCCTGGTAGCAACAAACCCTAGGCTTTTGCAGCCAAAAATGAACTTGGGCTGTACGGCAGGCCTCAAACACACTGAAAATCGCCGTCCGTCCTATCGACTCAAGGAGCATCTCACCATGCGCAGCACCTCGATCTTCGCCCTAGCCGCTTCCCTGACCCTCTTCTCCATTGGTGCACACGCCGCCGCGTCCTCCAACTGGCCTGCGGGGGCTCGCGATGCCTTCATTAACGACTGCAGCGCAGCCGCCAGCCAGAACGTTGATGCCAAAACCGCCAAAGCTCATTGCGAATGCGGCGCGGACAAAATCAACGCGGAATTGAGCACTGCGGAAATCAAGGAACTGATGACCAATCAGAACGCCAGCCCGGAGCTTAAAAACAAAGCAGTCGCGGCTATTTCGTCCTGCAAGGTCGTGAAGAAAAAGTAAGCGCGGCGAGAAATCAGCCCACCAAAATGGCCTGAAAACCCTTTGAAAACTGCTATTTCGCACAATTTACACAGCTTTTACGGCTTTTTTTACTAGCTGATATTTCGTGCAAAAGCCCCGTAAACCGGGGCTTACAGCCAGCCAAGGCACTGAAGAAAACGCGATTGATTAGCAAACGGTGCCTTGGGGGGGCTCCCAAGCCGAACATTTCGACTATGATAGCCCAGTGTGCCCAGTTGGCCTGAGCAGCACAGCACTACTGAAAATATATGTTTCTTGGAGATACACCATGTCTAATCGCCAAACCGGCACCGTTAAATGGTTCAACGATGAAAAAGGCTTCGGCTTCATCACTCCTCAAGGTGGCGGTGACGACCTGTTCGTACACTTCAAAGCTATCGAAAGCGACGGTTTCAAAAGCCTGAAAGAAGGCCAAACCGTTTCCTTCGTGGCTGAGAAAGGCCAAAAGGGTATGCAAGCTGCACAGGTTCGCGCAGAGTAATCTCTACGCCAATCAAAAAAACCCCGTCCATGTGACGGGGTTTTTTATGGGTGATGCAAAAGCGCTGTGTTATCAGCCGCAATTGACGCGGGTGATCACCAGGTTGTCATCGGTATTGAGGTTCAGGCGATCTGAGCGGTATTCGAGGGTGATCATATCGTTGGGCTTGAGAATGCGTGCATTCTGCGCACCAGCACGGGTACGGGCCTGCTCCAGCAATTGCGGCGAGGCTTTCTGGCCGACTGCAAACGCCGCAGCCTTCGATTCACAGCGTGTATGAACAGGCTCAGCCGCAGCCGTGTCTTTGGCCGGCTCAGAGGTACCCGCAGTGCTGCAGCCCGCCAGGACGGCTGCCGCCAACAAGGTACCGAATGATGCGAGCTTCCAAGGCATGAAGCCTCCTTTGATAAAAAAATGGACAGAGATCGTGCGACCGTGATTTGGCCAATTGGTTTCAGAATTGTCACAATTGGCCGTAGGCGAGTCTGCCTGACTCGGCGTCATGGCCTGACGAATCAATCGTCACCAGATATGAATGAGCGTCAGTAGATATCGATGTAGTCAAAGGGCGGGTTCGGCCAGTTCTGCTTCAGCGCATTGTAAATCTGCATGACCCACACCTCGTCGCTGGCCGCCACGCTACCGACATAACCGGACCCTGCCGCCCAGGTCTCCAAGCGAAACAGCAACCCTTCGATATCACTCCCGCCTACCACCCCAGAAGAGATGTAGGCCAGGCCACCCTGGGTGACCCGCAGTTGCGTGTGCTGGTCGTCGCTGGCACTGGCAATCATTTGGCGAACGGCTTCCAATGTGAGGCTGTTGGGGTTGTTCAAATCGATGTGCACGCGGCTTGTCCTGGCAATTAAACAGAGCGCCAGTGTCGCACAGCGCTCCCCTCATGCCTAAGTAGCAGTGCCAAACACTGCGCAAAATGGTTAACTCCCCATGCCAGTCCAGCCCTAAGCGAGCCGCGAGAACCCGATGACCATCGTTACCATCAATGCCGATATCAAAGCCAAATGGCCTCAAGGGCAAAGTTCCTACAGCCCAGGCAGCCCGGAAGAATTGGCAATCATCGGCATAGACCTGCTGGTCAAGGAACTGGGCACCCAGGCCGCACAGGCCTTTATCGGCCAGATATTCGAGAAATACCCGGCCGACCATATGGGGGTCGGAGACCCGCTGCGCGAATAGAAACCAACCGGCAGGCGTCTTACTTCAGGCGCGCCAGGCGCTCAGTGAGCAGGTCGAAAAAGCCCTGGGCATCACCGTTTTCAACCCAAAACACGTTCTTGTCGTGCTTGAGGCCGTCGTACCAGTCGACGATGGTCTGGCCGAACGTTGGGCCTTCGCGGCTATCGACCACCATGTTGACCTGGCGCCCGGAGAACAGCTCAGGCTTGAGCAGATAACCGATTACGGTGGCGTCATGCACCGGGCCGCCCTTCAGACCGTAGTGCTCCATATCGCCCTTGACGTATTCATTAAGAATATCGCCCACCACCTTGCTGGCGTTGTTGTTCAGGTCGGCGATCTTCTTCAGACGCGCCTCACTGGTCAGTATTTTGTGGGTCACGTCCAGCGGCAGGTAGGTCAGCTTGATGCCACTTTTAAGGACAATTTCAGCGGCGGCCGGATCGGCAAACAGATTGAACTCGGCCACCGGCGTAATGTTGCCGCCATTGAAATGCGCGCCGCCCATGACCACCACTTCCTTGATGCCCTGGGTGATTTCCGGCGCCTGGGTCAGCGCCAGTGCCAGGTTAGTCTGTGGGCCGAGCATGGCAATGGTGATGCTATGGGGCTTGGCGGTGCTCAGGGTGTTGATTAGGTAGTCGACCGCATTGCCGTCGGCCAGGCCTTTTTTCGGTTCGTGTACGGTGACACCGGAAATGCCTTCCTTGCCGTGAATATTCTCGGCATAGATCGGCGTGCGCAGCAGCGGCTTCGGCGCACCGGCATACACAGGAATCTCTTCACGCCCTGCCCACTCGCGAGCCAATCGCGCATTGCGCGAGGTCTTGTCCAGGCGCACGTTGCCGGCCACCGTGGTCAACGCACGAATGTTCAGCTCCTCTGGCGAGGCCATTGCAAACAGCAACGCCACCACGTCGTCGGCGCCCGGATCGGTATCAATGATCAGGTCGATTTTTTCCGCCGCCTGGGCGCTTGCAGCAGTTAGCACGGACAAAAGCAGCACACTCCGAAACAGGTGTCGCAGGGTTGGGGTTCTACGTTGCATGACGCACTCCTTGTCATTGTGGGAAATGCTAGAAAGTCACGCCAGACACCAGCGCGATATTACAGTAGGGCTGACACTCGCCAGTACGCACCACCGCGCGCGCCTTGTGACTGAGCAGTTTGAATGCTTCATGGCTGAGCAGGCGCCGCTCACCCAGGTCGCCCGGGTCCAGCGCATTGAGATCAGCCAGCGCCGGCGGCTGCTTGTGCAGGATTTCTTCGGCCAATACGTGGCTTTCAACCTGCATCTCCGTGAGCACAATGCGCAGGGTGCTAATGAAATCAGGAATGCCCTGGGTCAGCGCCAGATCGATCAACTCCACACCCGGCGGCACCGGCAGGCCGGCATCGCCGATCACCAGGATGTCGCCATGGCCGAGGGAGGCGATCAACCGCGACAGGGCAATATTGAGCAATGGGGTCTTTTTCATGGGCGAGCAAAGCCTTGAACGTCATGCAACATGGGAATGGAGGGTTGCGCCCCGGCACGGGTGACCGACAGCGCCGCCGCGACCTGGCCAAAACGGATGGCCTCGGCCTCGCCCTGCCCGTTGGCAAGTGCTGCGGCAAAGCCGCCGACAAAGGTATCGCCCGCCGCCGTGGTATCCACTGCCTGGACCTTGGGCGCCAGCAGATGCTCGAAACCCTGGCCGTTGGCGAACAGCGCGCCTTGCGAGCCCAGGGTCACAATCACCTTGCCCGCACCGGCGTTTAGCAGATGCGTAGCCGCAACCTTGGCCGAGTCCAGCGAGTCAACCGGCACACCGCTCAAGGCCGATGCTTCGCTTTCGTTGGGGATCAGGTAGTCGATCGCTGCGTACCAGTCTGCCGGCAACGGCCCGCTGGCAGGCGCAGGGTTGAGGATCACCGTCTTGCCCAGTGCGCGAGCGCGCTTGAGCACATACCCTACGGTGTCCATGGGCACTTCGAGCTGGCAGACAACCACCTCGGCCGCCTGCAGCACAGCGTCGAATGCCAGCAGTGACGCGGGTGTCAGTTGGCCGTTGCTGCCAGCGACAATCACGATCGCATTCTGACTGCTGTCATCCACGACAATCAGCGCAACACCGCTGGAGCCCTCTACCTCGCTGACGGCCTGGCAGTCGATTCCCTCCACCAACAACGCGTCACGCAACTGGGCGCCATAGGCATCGCTGCCCACGCAGCCGATCATCGCCACGTCAGCCCCCAGACGCGCCGCAGCCACCGCCTGATTGGCGCCCTTGCCGCCCGGCACGGTGGCAAACGACTGGCCGACCAGGGTTTCACCACCGCGAGGCAGTCGACTGGCGCGGGTCACCAGGTCCATGTTCAGGCTGCCTACTACCACTACTTTTGCTGGCATACATCAATACTCATCAATTTGTTCAGCGGTTTGAGGCAAACACGGCAGCCAATGGCGCCGTTGACTCACGCAAGACAATGCTCGGCGTGACAATGCGCTGGTCAGCCGGCAATTGCGGTGTCGCAATCCGTCGCAATAACAACTCCGCCGCCATTTCCCCCAACTGCAGGATCGACTGGCCCACGGTAGTCAACGCGGGGTAGACATAACGGCTCATTTGAATGTCATCAAAACCAATCACCGACAGCTCGGCAGGCACCAGCAGGTTGCGTTCGGCCGCCGCGCGCAACACACCGAAACCGATCATGTCGTTGCCGGCGAATATCGCGCTGGGCGGATTATCCACCAGCAATTGCACCGCTGCCGCATAGCCACCGGTACTGGTGAAATCGCTTTCCAATACCCGACTGGCGGGTACGGCAACCCCGGCCTCTTGCAGCGCCCGCTGGTAACCGGCCAGACGCATCTGTGCCACACGCGTGTGCGCCGGCCCGCCGATACAGGCGATATCCCGGTGCCCTAGCTCCAGCAAATGCCGGGTTGCCAGGTACGCGCCCTGCTCATGGTCGATGCGCACCAGGTCCACATCAACGCCCTCCAGGCCCCGATCGACAATGACCATGGGCGTGCGCAACGCCTTGAGGCCGGTGGCCAGGCCACTGTCATCGCCACCGACCGAGGTGACGATCAAGCCGTCGACACGTTTTTCCAGCAACACTCGCAAATAGTTGCGCTGTTTATCGGCGTTATCATCGGAATTGCACAGGATCACGCAGTAGCCATTGCGCTCACAGTAATCCTCGATGCCCCTGGCCAGCTCCGCGAAATACGGGTTGAGGCTGTTGGGCACCAGCAAGCCGATGGTCGCGGTGGTCTTGGCCTTCAGCGAACGGGCGACCGCGCTGGGCACATAGTCCAGCTGCTTGATCGCGGCTTCGACCTTGAGCCGCACCGGTTCGCTGACCGGGCGCGTTCTGTTCACCACATGGGAGACCGTGGTGTAGGAAATACCCGCAAGCGCCGCCACATCCTTGATGGTTGCCATGTCTTAACCCCGCCGGCTTGCACGTTGACTGCGGTAGGTGTCCAGCACCACGGCAATCACAATAACGGCGCCGGTAATGATGCGCTTGGTCGGCTCGGTCGCGCCGATCTGCGCCAGGCCGGCCGCTAGTACCGAAATGATCAGCACCCCGAAGAACGTGCTGATCACCGAGCCACGCCCGCCCATCAGGCTGGTGCCGCCAATCACCACTGCGGCAATCACCTGCAACTCCAGGCCGGAACCGGCATTCGGGTCAGCCGCCTCCAGGCGCGAAATCTGGAACAGTGCCGCCACCCCGGCCAACAGCCCCATCAGGCTGAACACCAGGATCTTGTAGGGTTTTGGATTGATCCCCGCCAGACGCACCGCTTCTTCATTGGTGCCGATACCAATCAGGTAGCGACCGAACACAGTCCGCGTCAGGACCGCCTGGGCAACGATAATCACCAGCAAGGCAATGATGAATGATGGCGAGATACCGAAGGCCACCGGGTTGGACAGCCAGGCGAAGGAGTCGCCGATATAGGCAGTGCGCGACCCTGTCATCTGGTACGCGGCACCACGGGCCATTTCCAGCACGCCGAGGGACACGATGAACGACGGAATACGCCAGGCCACGGTGATGGAACCGGTGATGGTCCCGGCCAGGGCTGCACAGCCCATGCCGAGCAACGCCGCCGGGACTACGCTCCAGCCCCAGCCGAGGATCGCCACGCTGACCGCAGACGCGGCCAGGGCCAGTACCGAGCCCACCGACAGGTCGATGCCGCCAATGATCAGGATGAACGTCATGCCCACCGCCAGCACCATCAGGTCGGGAATCTGGTTGGCGATGGTGCTGAAGGTGTCATAGGACCAAAAGTGGCTGCTCAGGGCCGAGAACAGCGCAATCATGGCCAGCAACGCGCCGGCCAGGCCCAGATAAGTGCCCAGGCCGTAGAAATTGCCGCCGGCTTTTGCGGGTGGAGTTGCTGTTTTCATGGGGTTGTCCTGGGCGCCGCTTCGTTGAGCAGCGCGTCACGTTTCTGATAGCCGGCAAATGCGGCGGCAAGCAATTCATCCTGGGTCCAGCTGTCCCGCTCGAAGGTCTGGATCAAGCGTCCGGCAGACAGCACGCCGATACGGTCGCAGATCAGCATCAGTTCGCGCAGGTCGCTGGACACCACCACCAGCGCCTTGCCCTGGCGGGTCAAGTCGCCAAGCAGCGCATAGATATCAAATTTGGCGCCGACATCGATGCCACGGGTCGGCTCGTCGAACAGCATCACCGCGCAATCGCGCTCCAGCCAGCGACCGATCACCACCTTTTGCTGATTGCCGCCCGAGAGCTCGGACACCAATTGCGCGGGGCTGGAACTGCGGATACGCATGGCGTCGATCTGCCGCTTGGCCAGCGCCGCCTCATCGCGCCCATTGACCAGACCGGCGCTGGACACCTTGGCCATATTGCCCAGGGCCGTGTTGGCGCTGATGGACTGGCTGAGCAACAGGCCCTCGCCCTTGCGATCCTCGGTAATCAGCGCAATGCCGTGACCTACCGCATCCACCGGCGAGCGAATGCTCACCACCCGGGCCGGCGAGCCGAGGGCGACCGTGCCACTGTCGGCCAGGTCAGCACCAAAGATCAGGCGCAGCAACTCAGTGCGGCCAGCGCCGATCAATCCGGAGATGCCGTAGATTTCACCGGCGCGCACTTCAAAGGACACATCACGGACCTTGTCCGAACGGGTCAGGCCCGTGACCGTCAAGGCAGGCGCGCCAATGGTGCGCGGGCCGAGATCGATGTGCTCGCCCAACTCGCGACCGACCATCAACGTGACCAGTTGCTCGCTGTTGTAATTGGCCATCGGCTCGACACACACCAGTTGGCCGTCACGCAGCACCGCAATGCGCTGGGCCACACGGGCCAGCTCTTCCAGACGATGGGAAATATAGATAATTGCCACGCCCCGCGCCTGCAGACGGGTGATTTGCTCAAACAGCATCTCGACTTCACGGGCAGTGAGCATCGCCGTCGGTTCGTCGAGGATCAGCACATGGCAGTCGCCGATCAGGTTGCGGGCAATCTCGACCATCTGTTGATGGCCGATACCCAGGCTGCCGACCAGGGTGTCCGGGTCGATGGCATCCAGCCCCACTTGCGCCATGGCCTCGATCGCGGCCTTGCGCAGTTGCTTGCGGCTGATCCAGCCACCACGACTGGGCAGGTTATCGAGGAACAGGTTTTCGGCTACGGTCAGGGTCGGCAGCAGGTTGAGCTCCTGCATCACCATGCGGATCCCCTGCTTTTCCGCCTGGGTGCGGCTGGCCGGGGCATAGTCCTGGCCGTTGAACTGCATCTGCCCGGTGGTGGGTGTAACCAGCCCACCGATGATCTTCGACAGGGTGCTTTTGCCCGCGCCATTCTCACCGGTCAGGGCCAACACCTCGCCGCGATTGAGCGTCAGGGTGATGTCAGACAGGACGGGCTGGGCATAGGTCTTACCGATACCGCTGACCGAGAGGACAGTGGTCGGTGCGGAAGATGACATAGGAAAATCTCCAGGCGCCCGCTCGACGTGAACGGGCGCTGTAGTGCGCAGCCAGGGATTATTGCTTGAGGACGAGCTCTACGGGCGTTTCGATCACACCATCCACGGACTCGACTTTTTCACCCTTGACCAGCTTCAGTGCGTTCTGGATACCAAACACCGCTTGCTGCGCAGCCGCCTGGTCGGCGGTGGCCAAGACGCGACCGTCTTCGAGCATCGGCTTGATCGCGGCGATGTTGTCGTAGCCAACCACCTGGACCTTGCCGGCCTTGCCCGCTGCACGCACCGCAGAAACGGCACCCAGGGCCATATTGTCATTACCGGCCAGCAGCGCCTTGAGGTCTGGGTATTCGCTCAGCATGGCGGCTGCGACCTTGTTGCCCTGGTCGATTTCCCAGTTACCGGACTGCACGGAGACAATCTTCATGCCCGCCCCCTCCATCGCATCCTTGAACCCGGCGGTGCGTTGCTGGGCGTTGGTGGTGGTCGGCACACCTTCGATAATCCCGACCTTGTCGCCGCTCGCCATTTGCTTGGCCAGGTACTCGCCGACCAGACGCGAACCCTTGCGGTTATCCGGGCCTACGAAGGGAACCTCGAGGTTTTTGCTTTTCAGCACTTCGGGGTCGAGGCGGTTATCAATGTTGACCACCTTGATCCCGGCATCGGCGGCTTTCTTCAGTACGCTGACCAGGGCCTTGGAGTCGGCGGGCGCGATGACGATTGCGTTGACTTTGGCAAGAATCATTTGGTTGACGATATCAATCTGGGCCGAAGTGTCGGTTTCGTTCTTGATCCCGTTGGTGATCATGTCGAAATCAGCGGCATGGGCTTTCTGATAGTCCTTGGCACCGTCTTGCATGGTGACAAAAAACTCATTGGCCAGGGATTTCATCACCAGGCCGACCTTGGGTTTGGCGGCGGTGTCATCAGCGAATGCAGAGGAAAGAGGCAGGGCAGCGGATGCGGCAGCCAGGACAGCGGCAGCAAGCAAACGTCCAGCGAATGGCAGCTTCATGGGTTCACTCCGATCTTATGATTATTTTGAGCAACGCTTGCACCTTCACCTCACTCATGGAGTGCCCGTGAAACATCTCGCAAACGTTTGGGCTAAACAAACTATGCGAAGACAGCTGAATTTTGTCAACGAAAGAAACAGGCTTTTTCCTCGCAAGCTCTACTTCCTGCCCTACAGCTCGACCACCTCATGACTAAACATCCGGGCCGGGCGATCGTTCTCTAAAACGACAGATCTGGTGCAGCATTTCGCAAGCGTCATGCTGATTTTTCCAGAGTGATTTTTCGGACAACCGAACGCTGAAGCCGCCAGCGTTCGGAAATTCGGACGCGAGTTGAAAGCGACAAATTCAAAGAATACAAAATCATGTTTTAAATCAACAAGTTAAAATCAAACCCCAAACAAAATCCGACTGGTACAAATCCTGCTCTTAATCAGCACCTTGTGGCGCTCAGCGCAGCCCGGGGGTGTTCTGGATGAACCTGCACACGCACTCATCAAAAATAGAGAAAAAATAATGAAATCTGCACTCAAGAACTTTGTTCCGGGCGCTTTAGCCCTGCTGCTGCTCTTCCCGGTTGCCGCCCAGGCCAAGGGAAGTTGAATCCAAGACCAAGCTGTCCAACGTGGTCGTACTGGCCACTGGCGGCACCATCGCCGGCGCTGGCGCCAGCGCGGCCAACAGCGCCACCTACCAGGCGGCCAAGGTCGGTATCGAACAATTGATCGCCGGCATTCCCGAGCTCAGCCAGATCGCCAACGTGCGTGGCGAGCAAGTGATGCAGATAGCTTCCGAGAGCATCACCAACGAAAACCTGCTGCAACTGGGTCGTCGTGTCGCCGAACTTGCCGACAGCAAGGACGTGGACGGCATCGTGATCACCCACGGCACCGACACCCTCGAAGAAACCGCCTACTTCCTCAACCTGGTGGAAAAAACCGACAAGCCAATCGTCGTCGTGGGTTCCATGCGCCCAGGCACTGCCATGTCCGCCGACGGCATGCTGAACCTGTACAACGCCGTGGCAGTCGCCGGTAGCAAGGACGCACGCGGCAAAGGCGTGCTGGTGACCATGAACGACGAGATCCAGTCGGGTCGCGACGTGAGCAAGATGATCAACATCAAGACCGAAGCCTTCAAAAGCGCCTGGGGCCCACTGGGCATGGTTGTAGAAGGCAAATCCTACTGGTTCCGCCAGCCGGCCAAGCGTCACACCATGAGCTCGGAGTTCGATATCAAGAACATCAAGAGCCTGCCGGATGTTGAAATTGCCTACGGCTATGGCAACGTCAGCGACACCGCCTACAAAGCCCTGGCGCAAGCTGGCGCCAAAGCCATCATCCATGCGGGCACTGGCAATGGCTCGGTATCATCCAAGGTAGTGCCTGCCCTGCAGGAACTGCGCAAGGAAGGCGTACAGATCATCCGTTCTTCCCACGTCAATGCCGGTGGTTTCGTTCTGCGCAACGCTGAGCAGCCTGACGACAAGTACGACTGGGTCGTGGCCCATGACCTGAACCCGCAGAAAGCCCGCATCCTGGCCATGGTCGCCTTGACCAAGACCCAGGACAGCAAGGAACTGCAACGGATGTTCTGGGAATACTGAGTCACTGATACAACCCTTATAGGAGCCGGCTTGCCAACGGTGGCGTCCCTGAGACCGCCATCGCTGGCAAATCGGCTCGCACAAAATCCTCGCTGTACACCAATCCGCTTAAACCGTTGTCACACGGACTTCTTGAATTTTAAGCAGTTGCGAATTTTCTCACAGTTAAATACTGTATGTTCGTACAGCTAATTAAGGACTCCTCCGTGGCCAAGCCCTCCTCCGCAGCACCTACACCTCCCGACGCCTACCAGCGCCTGGCGATCCGCGTGCAAAAAGTCATCAATTCCACCAACGCCCAAAAAAACAAAGCCGCGTTGATTTTTCGCCTACCCGAGGAACCAGAGGACGAGTGGGCACGACTACTGGAGGAAATCGCAGAAAACGACAACGTCACCCTCGCCTATCGCGATGATGGTGGGGTGCAGATTTTCTGGGTCGTGCCGAAGGAAGATTGAGTCAATGAGTGTCCGTTTTATCGCCCTGTTCTGTGTTTTTTTTGCCACCGCCACCCACGCCCAAGCCCCACGCACCTTCAGTGAAGCCAAGAAAATCGCCTGGAAACTCTACGCTCCGCAATCCACGGAGTTTTATTGCGGCTGCAAATACACGGGTAACCGGGTAGACCTGAAAGCCTGCGGCTACATCCCACGTAAAAACGCGAACCGGGCCGCGCGCATCGAGTGGGAGCATATTGTCCCGGCTTGGCAGATCGGGCATCAACGCCAGTGCTGGCAAGACGGCGGACGCAAAAACTGCACGCGTACCGATACTGTCTTCAAGCGCGCGGAAGCCGACCTGCACAACCTGGTACCGAGCATCGGCGAGGTCAATGGCGATCGCAACAACTTCAGCTTTGGCTGGTTGCCAGTGCAGAGCGGGCAATACGGTTCGTGCCTGACTCAAGTGGACTTCAAGGCCAAGAAGGTCATGCCCAGGCCATCCATCCGCGGCATGATTGCCCGGACTTACTTTTACATGAGTAAACAATACGGCCTGCGCCTGTCGAAACAGGACCGCCAATTGTATGAAGCCTGGAACCGGACCTATCCCGTGCAGCCTTGGGAGCGCCAGCGCAATCAAACCGTGGCATGCGTGATGGGGCGCGGCAACGAGTTCGTCGGCCCGGTTAACCTGAAAGCCTGCGGATAAACGCGAGCGGGATCCGCGGATCCCGCCAACCACCTTGTTACTGGCGGGCCTTGTGCTCGATCACCAGCGACTCGGCGTCGGTCTTCTTCTTTTTCACCAGCCTTTCCTGCAACTGGACCTGGCGAGCCTCGGCCTCAGCCTTGCTGGCGAATGGCCCCAACAGCACCAGATCCTTGCCATCTTCCTTGGCCAGATAGAAGGTGAAGCCGTTTTCCAACAACCAGGCGGTCAGATCAGTCAGCGCCTGCAATTTGTTGTCGGGCGAGCGCACCAGGATGTCCCACTGCACAGCGGCAACCGCAGGCGCCTGGGCCTTGGCGGCTTCAGCTTTGTCTCGGGGGGTGTCGAGATTGGGCCCGTCACCGCATCCTGCCAACGCCAATACCACGATTGCCATCGCTACTTTACGCACCGCCTTGCCCCTTTAATGATCAAAGAGGCAACTTTATCATTCGCCGCCTATTCTGGCCGTCATAAACGTTGGCTTAAACATTGCGAAGGATGTTTCCCAGACCTGTATGATGGCGCCATGGGAATTAATGCCGCCTCTATGCGTCCTAAAAGAGGCAGCCACAGGGAAGCGCTTCACAGTAAGCTATACATAACCGACATCCGCCCTGTTAGAACATGCGTCCTTCAAAGCAATCAAGGAGAAGTCCATGCTGATACTCACCCGCAAAGTCGGTGAAAGCATAAATATCGGTGATGACATTACGATCACCATTCTGGGCGTTAGCGGCCAGCAAGTAAGAATCGGCATCAATGCTCCCAAAGATGTTGCCGTGCATCGCGAAGAGATTTACCAGCGCATCCAGGCAGGCCTGACTGCACCGGACAAACGCGAAACACCTTGAAGCCCCCAGTAGCCAGCCCGCTCGTCCCCTGTAACGGCTGGCGAAAGCCCCTTGGCCTGTCTACGGTATTCCGTGATCAGCGCAGCATTCGCGCCAGGCCCAGCCATTTGCCATCCCCGCCAGTTCATCCACGGAACTTGCTGGCCGTTTAACAGACAAATCCCTCCAGGAACGTTACAAAACCTTACAGTGCCCTCGGAGCGCGTTAATGAGGCGATCCCGCAAAGAGCCCTATACCCGTAAATCCTGGATGATCGCCCTAGTGATTGCCCTGGTCTTCGTGACGATCGGGTATGGCCTCAGGGTTTACATGGAAGGCACTACCACCGCCCAGGATGCCAATTCGTGGCCAGACCTGGCGCTGTTTCTCGGTGGTTATCTGTTCTGCTTCTGCCTCAAGCCCATCCAGGCGGCGATCCAGCGAAAACTCAGTCGTCGAGCGTTTCGCCAGGCGCGCCAGAAAAGCCCCTCTTAAAGCAGCGATTGGATCCTATAGGTAAATCAGGAGGAACTATCCGCGTCGGTAGTACCCATACCCATACCCTCCATAAAAAACGTTATCGATATGGACATAGAACATAACGCCAAGAACCTACTGTCCCTGATCGCACAACTCTCGGCAGACCATCCAAAGTCTTCCACTCAATTGCACGGCAAGCACGAGGAAGTCCTCGCGGGTCTGCGCCAACTTTATCTGCTGCGACTGATCACGGGCACCATCACCCACGGACGCATCAGCGATCCATTGGGCTACCAGTGGGCGGCCGCCGAAAACATTCTGCTGACCAAGCGTGGCAAGGCATTCAAGTCGGTGTAGAGGGCTGCAAGCGCAGTAAGCCGTCGGCGTCGCACTGGACATGTACACGGTCATAACTGGCAATCGTCGGATGATCAGTCACCATCGGCACGCCATGCGTCGAGGCCACCACTATGACGTCTGCACCCGCCGCCTCACCGGCGCGGATCCCCACCGGCGCATCCTCGAACACCAGGCACTCACCTATCGGCACCCCCAGACGCTGGGCGCCCAGCAGGTAGCAGGCCGGATCCGGCTTGCCGCTGACCACATCCTCAGCCGTAATCATGACGGCCGGCGGCACCAGGCCTGCCGCGTGCATACGGCGCAGGGCAAGGGCCTTGGGCGCAGACGTGACCACGGCCCAGCGGTGCGCAGGCAAGCTCTGCACAAATGCCACGGCGCCAGGGATTGCCACCACACCCTCTACGTCCTCGATCTCGGCCTCGGTAATCCTCTGCGCCTCCGCCTGCGCGTCGACCCCTGGCAAGGCTTGGCGGCTGATCGTATCGATAGCCCGGACGCCATGGATGGTGCCCAAAAACGCCTCGACATCCAGCCCGTGGCGCCGCGCCCAAGCAGCCCAAACCCGCTCTGCGGCAGCAATAGAGTTGAGTAGGGTGCCGTCCATATCAAACAGAAATGCACGGTACTGACGATCAAATACGGCCGGTTGTTTGACGGACACTGCTGGGTTTCCTCTTGTGCTCGTTGCCCGCTGTCGGGCCCTGATGCAATCTACGGATCGGCCCAGGCCTTGTAAACGAAGGATGACGCGTCAGGCCTTCAGCAAACCTGGCCGCCGCTCTCGGGGATATCACGCGGCGTATTCCAAGCTGCCAGCAGCGCAACCCTCAGCCCTTCAACCGTAGCCTCCAACGCCATCGAGGGCTGAGACCCAGCCCCCTGCCCTGGCAGAAAAGGAATATGGATAAACCCACTGCGTACGCCAGACCCTGCCAAGGCATGCTGCAAGCTGTAGAACACCTGATTACACACAAAGGTGCCCGCCGTGTTCGAGACCGAAGCCGCGAATCCGGCCTCACGCACCGCCTTGACCATAGCCTTGACCGGCAGGGTGCTGAAATAGGCCGCCGGCCCGTCAGGGATCACCGCCGTATCGATAGGCTGGGCTCCCAGGTTGTCCGGGATTCGTGCATCGTTGAGGTTGATCGCCACTCGCTCGATGGAAATATCACTGCGTCCAGGTCCCAGGCCGGTGGCAATTACCAGTTGCGGCTGATGCTCGGCCAACAACTGATTCAAACAGACGCTGGCAGTAGCAAAGGCACAGGGCAATTGTCGGGCGATGATTGTCACGCCTTCTTGCAACTGCACCCCGTCCAACAGACGCACAGCCTCCCAGGACGGGTTGATCAGGTCTTGATCGAAGGGCTCGAATCCCGTCAGCAGCACCGTAACCATCACCACCTCACATCAGCACATAAAGAAGGACGATATTGACCAGCAACATCATCAACGCCGTGGGCATCTGTGCCTTGATCACTGCGTTTTTGTCCGGTAACTCCAGCAGCGCTGCCGGCACAATATTGAAGTTCGCCGCCATCGGCGTCATCAGCGTGCCGCAGTAGCCGGAAAACATGCCGATGGCCGCCATTACCGCTGGATTGCCGCCATAAATCCCCACCAGCACCGGTACACCCACTCCGCCGGTCATCACCGGGAACGCGGCAAAACCGTTGCCCATGATCACCGTGAACAGGGCCATGCCCAACACATAGACCATCACGGCCACCAGCTTGTAATCCAGATTGATGTAGGTGGTGGTGACATGAGCCACGGCCGTACCAACACCAGCCTCGTTAAACAGCAGGCCGAGCATCGCCAGCATCTGCGGCAAGACCATGGCCCAGCCCAAGGCTTCGGTCAGGCGTCGCGATTCACGCAAGGCCTGCACCGGCGTGTCGCGGGTCAGCCAGCAGGCCAGGCCCAGGGCGATAAGGCAGCCGAGGCCGAGGGACACGAACGTGGTGTTTTTCGGGTCCAGCAGCGGCACGCCGCCAATCTCGACGTTCTTGAGCAGCACAGAGCCGATCACGGTGGTCAACGGAATGGCCAGGGCCGGAATAAACAGTTTATGACCCAGCCGGCCGGCACTGGCACGGGAGGCCTTGTCATGCAGTTCGACATGAGCGCCACGCCCCACACCGCCGAGCCCGGCGATCAACGCCATCAGCACCACACCGACGCCCACGACCACCGACGGCAAGTGCTCGCCCACCAGGAACGGGATGGCGAACAGCAGCCAGAACAACGCACTTGACCAGCGTTTGGGGTGCGTGCGGTCAGCCAGGATCATGCCCGCGGTAATCAGCAACAAAACCCCGGCGAGCCAATACAGATATTGGATAGAAATGATCATTGCGCGGCCTCCGGCTGAACGCTGGCGGGCGCAGAGGCTGTCAGTTCGCGGGTCAATCTTCGGTCAAAGCGGTGCAAACGTATCGCGTGCACAATGAACGCACAAATCGCCGTGGGGATACCCCAGACCGCAATATGCAGCGGTTCGACATCGATGCCTGAGCCCAGCAGGAAGGTGTGCATCAAGGCAATCGCACCAAAGGCCACGAAGATATCTTCACCAAAAAACAGCCCGACGTTGTCCGTGGCGGCACACATCGCCAGGACCTTGTGCCGCACCTTGTCCGGCAGCTTGCCGAAACGTTTCTCGGCAGCGCCTTCCGCCATGGGCGCCAGCAACGGGCGCACCATTTGCGGGTGCCCGCCAAGACTGGTCAGGCCCATGGCCGCTGTGGACTCGCGAACAAACAGATAGATGATCAACAGACGCCCGACGGTGGCGCGCTCGAAACGCGCAATCCAGTTCTGCGCGTGCAGTCGCAGGCCATGGCGCTCCAGCAGGCCGATAACGGCCAGGGGCAGCAGCAGGATCAGTTGCAAGGCGCGGGTCTGCAGGAAGCCATCGCCCATGGTGGCGAGGATTTTTTCCAAGGGGAATTGCGCGGCAAATCCGGTGGCAATCGCCGCCGCCGTCACCACCAGCAACGGATTGAAGCGCAACACGAAGCCGACCACGATGACGAGCACGCCAATCAGCGGCCAAAGGTTCACAACAGTTTGCATGGCGTTGAGTCCTTGATTGCGTGCTGCGACGCCTGCATCGCTGATAAGCAATGGCGGGGAGCCCGACGCGGATTTTTATTATTGACCGGGTAGGTCGAGGGTCATTGGCGGGCATCTTTGCTGCTTGGAGCGGAGGGTGTCCAACAAGAAAAATTGTTGCTGCAAATCAATAAAGTTTGTGAGGGATGGCAGGCATGACCTTGTGGGTAAACCTGCTTGATCAGGGCTGCCAAGCCTTGGAAGAGGCTGCGGCCTTGAATTTGGCGCTGTTCTGCGACGTGGCTGGCGGCTCGGAATCAGCAAAAATGGCTTTAAGCCAGCGTCCATCGGCAGGGTTGGCGTTTTGAGGTGGGAGCTTTGCAAATCGCACGCAACAAAAAAGGGCCCACCTTTCGGTGAGCCCTTCTAGACCGCCCAGCAGAGCGGATTTTGTTTGGTAGGCGCGATTGGACTCGAACCAACGACCCCCCACCATGTCAAGGTGGTGCTCTAACCAACTGAGCTACGTGCCTGCTGTGAGGCGGCATTCTACGGAATTCCCGAGGGGTGTCAACACCTTTTTTGCAGCTAAGCCTATGAATATGCGAATTTTTTATTTTTTTCCCGGCGATGCTGCTTTTTTCCGAGTGGCTGGCAGGGCATTTTCAACTGAGGTAGGATCGGCGCACTCGTAAAAAATATAAAACAGAGGTTCCAGTATGGCGAACACCCCCTACCCCCCAGTCGTATTATGCCGCGTCCGCCAATGCGGCTCCTCCCCGGCCAGTGCTGCAAGGTGAAGTCGAAACCGATGTGTGCGTGATCGGCGCCGGCTATACCGGGTTGTCGAGCGCGCTGTTCCTGCTGGAGAACGGCTTTCGCGTGACGGTACTGGAAGCCGCCAAGGTAGGTTTCGGTGCATCGGGGCGCAACGGTGGCCAGATCGTCAACAGCTACAGCCGTGATATCGATGTGATCGAACGCAGCGTCGGCCCTCAGCAGGCGCAGCTATTGGGACAAATGGCCTTTGAAGGCGGCAGGATCATTCGTGAGCGGGTAGCCAAATACCAGATTCAGTGCGACTTGAAGGACGGTGGTGTATTCGCTGCGCTCAATAGCAAGCACATGGGCCATCTGGAGTCACAGAAGCGTTTGTGGGAGCGCTACGGCCATACACAGCTGGAGCTACTCGACGAGCGACGCATCCGCGAAGTGGTGGCCTGTGAGAACTACGTGGGCGGCCTGCTGGACATGAGTGGCGGGCATATCCATCCGCTCAACCTGGCATTGGGTGAAGCAGCAGCCGTGGAGTCCCTGGGCGGCACCATCTATGAACAGTCCGCCGCCGTGCGCATCGAGCGTGGCGCCAACCCTGTCGTCCATACAGCCCAAGGCAAGGTGAAGGCCAAATTCATCATCGTCGCCGGCAACGCCTACCTGGGCAACCTGGTGCCCGAGCTGGCGGCCAAGTCGATGCCATGCGGTACACAAGTGATTACCACGGCACCTCTGGGGGATGAGCTGGCTGAAACCCTGCTGCCACAGGACTTCTGCGTCGAAGATTGCAACTACTTGCTCGACTACTACCGACTGACCAGCGACAAGCGCCTGATCTTCGGCGGTGGCGTGGTGTATGGCGCGCGGGATCCGGCGAATATCGAAGCAATCATCCGACCGAAGATGCTCAAGGCCTTCCCGCAGTTGAAGGATGTAAAAATCGACTACGCCTGGACCGGCAACTTCCTGCTGACCTTGTCACGCCTACCCCAGGTTGGGCGCATCGGCGATAACATCTACTACTCCCAGGGCTGTAGCGGCCATGGCGTGACGTATACGCACCTGGCCGGCAAGGTACTGGCCGAAGCCCTCAGAGGCCAGGCGGAGCGTTTTGACGCGTTTGCCGACCTGCCGCACTACCCGTTCCCAGGCGGGCAACTGCTGCGCACGCCATTTGCGGCGATGGGCGCTTGGTACTACGGGCTAAGAGACAAGCTGGGCTTCTGATCGACACGCTGTAGGAGCCGGTTTGCCGGCGACGGCGCCATCAAGATCGCCATCGCCGGCAAGCCGGTTCCTACAAGTCGCATGATCAAATTACAGACACAAAAAACCCCGGTCTTTCGACCAGGGTCTTTGCTATCGATCCAATCAAGCATGAAGCTTGCCTTGGCGCTCTCGGGGTGTTCAGTGGACCCCGGAACAGATATGGCGCAGCGGACGGGACTCGAACCCGCGACCCCCGGCGTGACAGGCCGGTATTCTAACCGACTGAACTACCGCTGCGTATCGCTCAGACTGCTGAAGTGTCACCTTCAACCGCCTTCAAACATCTGACTGAGTAGCCTTGGCTGTTCAATCTCAAATCCGAAAAATCGGACCTGGAAAATATGGCGCAGCGGACGGGACTCGAACCCGCGACCCCCGGCGTGACAGGCCGGTATTCTAACCGACTGAACTACCGCTGCGCGTCGGTGCAACCTTTAACATTGCGTCTTGCCCGAAGGCAAAACTCTCAAGAACTGGTGGGTGATGACGGGATCGAACCGCCGACCCTCTGCTTGTAAGGCAGATGCTCTCCCAGCTGAGCTAATCACCCTTTGCTTCGTTGAGGCCGCGAAATTTACGCAGATAGCAGACCTAAGTCAATAGCCTGCTTGAAGTTTTTCTGAAAAAGACAAAATCAAGTCAAGACAGCTCCCCGCCCTACTCGCTGTAAATCATCTTCTTGCTCATGCCGCCATCCACCACGAACTCTTGCCCCGTCACAAACCCAGCGCTGCGCGACAGCAGCCACGCCACCATGGCCGCCACATCCTCAACCGTCCCCACCCGGCCCGCAGGATGCTGCGCATGATCGGCATCACTCAACGGTTCTGCGCGGCGCGCTGCAGGATCACGGGCATCGATCCAACCAGGACTGACAGCGTTGACCCGCACCTCCGGCCCCAGACTGATGGCCAGCGCATGGGTCAGGGCCAGCAGGCCACCCTTGCTCGCCGCATAGGCCTCGGTGTCCGGCTCCGACTGCCGAGCCCGCGTAGAGGCCAGGTTGACGATAGAACCACCATGGGCACGCAGATACGGTGCACAGTGCTTGGCCAGTAACATCGGCCCACTGAGATTCACCGCCAACACCCGATTCCAATAAGCCAGGTCCAGGCTATCCAAAGTGATATTGCGCGGATCGGCCACCGCGGCATTGCACACCAAGGCATCCAGGCGCCCGAACTGACCGAGCACTTCAGCGACCCCACGGGCCACCTGCTGCTCATCGGCCACGTCCATGGTGATAAACCAGGCATTATCGCCCAACACCTTGGACACTTTGGCGCCCCGCTCGCGATCCAGATCCGCCAGCACCACCTGCCAGCCTTCGCTGACCAACCAGGCAGCGATTCCCAGGCCGATACCCCGTGCCGCGCCCGTTACCAGCGCGACTCGTCCATTACTGGCGCCAGCCGCTTCCAGGGACCACTCGATCACAAGGCAGCCAGCCCGCGAGCCAGGTCAGCCTGCAAGTCAGTCACGTCTTCCAGGCCCACGGCAACGCGGATCAGGCTGTCGCGGATACCGGCCGCTTCACGCTCCTGCGGCGCCAGGCGCCCATGGGAGGTGGTGCTTGGATGGGTAATGGTGGTTTTGCTGTCACCCAGGTTGGCGGTGATGGAAATCAGACGCGTAGCGTCGATAAAGCGCCATGCACCCTCTTTGCCGCCCTTGACCTCAAAACTGACCACCGCACCGAACCCGCGCTGCTGACGCTGGGCCAGTTCGTGTTGCGGGTGACTCTTCAAGCCGGCGTAGTGGACTTTCTCGATGCCATCCTGCTGCTCCAGCCACTCGGCCAGGGCCTGGGCGTTGGCACAATGGGCCTTCATCCGCAGGCTGAGGGTTTCCAGGCCCTTGAGGAAAATCCAGGCATTGAACGGGCTCAGTGTCGGGCCTGCAGTGCGCAAGAAGCCCACCACTTCCTTCATCTGTTCGCCACGGCCGGCCACTACGCCGCCCATGCAACGGCCCTGGCCGTCGATGAACTTGGTGGCCGAATGCACCACGATATCTGCACCCAGCTTCAGCGGCTGCTGCAGGGCGGGCGTGCAGAAGCAGTTGTCCACCACCAGCATCGCCCCCTTGGCGTGCGCTACTCCGGCGAGGGCCGCGATATCTACAAGCTCTGCCAACGGATTGGACGGCGACTCGACGAACAGCAATTTGGTATTGGCCTTGATGGCCGCATCCCAACCAGAAAGATCCGCCAGCGGTACGTAGTCGACTTCAATGCCGAAACGCTTGAAGTACTTCTCGAACAGGCTGATGGTCGAACCAAACACGCTACGCGATACCAGCACATGGTCACCGGCACTGCACAGGCTCATGACCACCGCAAGGATGGCCGCCATGCCCGTTGCCGTGGCGACGGCCTGCTCTGCCCCTTCCAGCGCCGCGATGCGCTCTTCAAAGGCGCGCACCGTCGGGTTGGTATAACGGGAGTAGACGTTACCCGGCACTTCGCCAGCAAAGCGCGCCGCCGCGTCTGCCGCAGTGCGGAACACGTAGCTGGAAGTGAAGAACATCGGGTCACCGTGCTCGCCTTCCGGCGTGCGGTGCTGGCCGGCGCGCACAGCCAGGGTATCGAAAGCCACGCCATCGAGGTCGCTGTCCAACCGACCGGCATCCCATTCCTGACTCATGCTGCCACTCCTTCACTCAATTCTTTATTTAAGATACAAAACCGGCCCCTCAGGGCCGGTAGTCAATCAGTTGTTGTACAAATCGATGATCGCGCTGACCGCCTGGGTCTTGATCTTCGAGGAGTCGTTGCGCGCCTGCTCGATCTTGTTCAGGTAAGCCTCATCGACATCACCGGTCACGTACTTGCCATCGAAGACCGCGCAATCGAACTGCTCGATCTTGATCTTGCCGCCACCAACCGCCTCGATCAAGTCAGGAAGATCCTGATAGATCAGCCAATCAGCGCCAATCAGATCAGCCACATCCTGGGTCGAACGATTGTGCGCAATCAGTTCATGGGCGCTCGGCATGTCGATACCGTACACGTTCGGATAACGCACGGCAGGCGCAGCGGAACAGAAGTACACGTTCTTCGCCCCGGCTTCACGGGCCATCTGGATGATCTGCTTGCAGGTGGTGCCACGCACGATGGAGTCATCCACCAACATCACGTTCTTGCCGCGGAACTCCAGCTCGATGGCATTGAGCTTCTGGCGTACCGACTTCTTGCGAGCCGCCTGGCCCGGCATGATGAAGGTGCGGCCGATGTAGCGGTTCTTGACGAAGCCTTCGCGGAACTTGACGCCCAGGCGGGTGGCCAGTTCCAGCGCAGCGGTGCGGCTGGTGTCCGGGATCGGGATCACCACGTCGATGTCGTGCTCTGGACGCTCGCGCAGGATCTTCTCGGCAAGCTTCTCGCCCATGCGCAGGCGCGCCTTGTACACCGAGACACCGTCAATGATCGAATCCGGACGCGCCAGGTACACGTGCTCGAAGATACACGGGGTGAGCGTCGGATTGATCGCGCACTGGCGAGTGTGCAGCTTGCCATCTTCGGTGATGTACACCGCTTCGCCCGGGGCCAGGTCGCGCACCAGGGTGAAGCCCAGTACATCCAGGGATACGCTCTCGGAGGCGATCATGTACTCGACGCCTTCGTCGGTATGACGCTGGCCGAACACGATAGGACGGATGCCATGCGGGTCACGGAAACCGACGATACCGTAGCCGGTGATCATTGCCACGACCGCGTAGCCACCCACGCAGCGGTTGTGCACGTCAGTCACTGCGGCGAACACGTCCTCTTCGGTTGGCTGCAACTTGCCGCGCTGGGCCAGCTCGTGGGCAAACACGTTAAGCAGCACTTCCGAATCGGAACTGGTGTTGACGTGGCGCAGGTCGGATTCGTAAATCTCCTTGGCCAACTGTTCAACGTTGGTCAGGTTACCGTTGTGCGCCAAGGTAATGCCGTAGGGCGAGTTGACGTAAAACGGTTGAGCTTCGGCCGAAGTCGAGCTACCGGCAGTCGGATAACGCACATGGCCAATACCCATGTGCCCGACCAGGCGCTGCATGTGACGCTGATGGAACACGTCACGTACCAGGCCATTGTCCTTGCGCAGGAATAACCGGCCGTCGTGGCTGGTCACAATACCGGCAGCGTCCTGGCCGCGGTGCTGGAGGACGGTTAGCGCGTCATACAGCGCCTGATTGACGTTCGACTTACCGACGATACCGACGATGCCACACATGCGACGCAACCCCTACTTAATGAATCTTGACTGAACACTACTTACTGCGGCGCGTTGCCCGGCAAGAGGTGTTCCTTGAACGGAATATCAGCGGGTACGCTGATACCGCTGGCCAGCCACTGACTACTCCACCCCAATATGAGGTTCTTGGACCAGTCTGCAACCAATAGAAATTTTGGCACGAGACTCGACTCCTGCCACCAAGCATCCTGCTGTACCGGGCCCAGGCTCAACAGCCCGACCGCAACGACCACCAGCAACGCGCCACGCGCGGCACCGAAGGCCATGCCAAGAAATCGATCGGTCCCGGAGAGGCCGGTGACACGTATCAATTCGCCGATAAGATAATTGACCATTGCCCCCACCAGCAGCGTGGCGATGAACATGATGGCGCAGCCCGCGATGACGCGAGCCGAAGGTGTTTCGATATAGCCGGCCAGGTAAACGGCCAGGGATCCGCCAAACATCCAGGCGACGACTCCTGCAACGATCCAGGTCAGCAGCGACAATGCTTCTTTGACGAAGCCGCGGCTTAGACTGATCAATGCGGAGATGGCGATGATGGCTACGATCGCCCAATCAACCCAGGTAAATGGCACAGTGCAGCCTACAGACGGATAAGGCGGCGCATTTTAGCAGAGCGATGGGCTATCGGTAAGCGGTGTTTGGCGGTCCATTGCAAATCAATGGGTTGTGGCAAGCTGCGGCCATCTCAATACAGGCAGAAACCAATGTGGGAGCGGGCTTGCCCGCGATAGCGGTGTGCCAGCCAACTGTAATATCGACTGATGCACCGTCATCGCGGGCAAGCCCGCTCCCACACAAGCCTGCACATACATGTATTGCCAGAATCAGCCGCGCTCTGGCTGGAAACGCACCACAAAGCCTTTCAGATTCTGCTGACGCCCCAACAGGTCACGCAAGCGGTCAGCCTCGGCACGCTCGATCAACGGCCCGACAAATACCCGATTCTTGCCATCGGCGGTACGGATATAGGCGTTATAGCCCTGGCTACGCAGGGTTTTCTGCAAGGCTTCGGCACTTTCGCGATTGGACAGGCTGGCAAGCTGCACCGACCAACTGATCGGCAGGCCATTGGGGTCGATCCGACTTTGACCCACATCCGGCTTGCCGGGAGCCGCTGGCTGCGGAACCACCGGCTTGGGTGCCGGGGCCGGCGCTGCCGGCTTGGCCGCCACGACTGGCGCAGGTTTGACCACAGGAACGCTGGGCTGAATCGGCGCTGTGGGCGCCTGTTGCTGGGCAATCTCAGCATCAGTCGGCACCGGTTCTTCCTCGGGCAACGCCTGCGGCTCAGGCACGACCACTGGCTCGACCTGAACCTGCGGCATTACCGGGGCCTGAGGCGCCGCCGGCGCTTCAACCGTCACTTGGCGCTGCTCGTCCTGACGGGAAAACAGCATCGGCAGGAAAATCACCGCCAATGCCACCAACACCAGGGCTCCAACCATTCGCTGCTTGTATGCGCTATCCAGTAATGCCATGTGCAGCTTCCTCCGTGGAGCGCCGGGCCAACCACTCAAGCGCCTCGGCAACACAATAAAATGATCCGAACAACAGAATCTCGTCCTCGGCCGTCGCTACCGCGCATTGAGCCTCTAGCGCAGCGGTCACGCTTGTATGGGACGTCACCGTCGCACCAAGGTTCTGCAACAGCACCTGTACATCATCGGCCGAACGACTGCGAGGTGTGTCCAGCGGCGCAACCGCCCATGCTTGCACATTGCTCAGCAAGGGCGCTACCACACCCTCCAAGTCCTTGTCCGACAGCAAGCCAAACACCGCCAGGCGTCGACCCTCCGGCACATGGGAGACCAAACGGCGCGCCAGATATTGCGCAGCATGCGGGTTATGACCAACGTCCAGCAACAGGTTCAAACGCTTGCCTTGCCATTGGAACGAACGACGATCCAGACGCCCGACCACCTTTGTACGCTGCAAGGTATCGGCAATCTGCCCGGCATTCCATGGCAGATCCAGCAACAGGTAGGCCTGCAGGGCGAGTGCGGCGTTTTCCATGGGCAGGTTCAGCAGCGGCAGGCCATGCAACTCGACGCCCTGGCCCCGCGCATCAATACCGCGCCACGACCAATGATCGTCCGCCACGTCCAGCGAGAAATCCCGCCCCCGCAGGAAGAACGGGCAATCCAGCTCGCGCACCTTGTCCAGCAAGGTGTGCGGCGGATCCAGGTCACCACACAGCGCCGGCTTGCCTGGGCGCAAGATACCAGCCTTTTCATAGGCCACCGATTCACGGGTATCACCCAGGTAATCGGTATGATCCACGCCAATACTAGTGATCAACGCGAGGTCAGCGTCCACCACATTGACGGTATCCAGGCGACCACCCAGGCCGACTTCCAGCACCACCGCATCCAGCTGTTCGCGCTCGAACAACCAGAACGCCGCCAGGGTGCCCATCTCGAAATAAGTCAGGGAGGTTTCGCCGCGCCCGGCATCCAGCGCCGCAAAGGCTTCGCACAATTGCTCGTCGGTGGCTTCGACACCGTTGAGTTGCACACGCTCGTTGTAACGCAGCAAGTGCGGCGAGCTATAGACACCCACCTTCAAACCCTGGGCCTGTAGCAACGCCGCGACAAAGGCGCAGGTAGAACCCTTGCCGTTGGTGCCAGTGACCGTGATCACTCGCGGCGCAGGCCGACCCAACCCAAGGCGGGCCGCTACCTGTTGCGAGCGCTCCAGGCCCATGTCGATGGCTGACGGATGCAACTGCTCAAGGTAGGCGAGCCACTCGCCCAGGGTTCGTTGGGTCATAGGTTTGCAGGCACCGGCGGAACGACGATGGGCTCGACTTTAGGCGCGACGTACTCCGGTGTCGGCAAGCCCATCATCTGCGCCAGCAGGCTACCCAGACGTGGACGCAGCTCGGAACGGGCGATGATCATGTCAATCGCCCCGTGCTCCAACAGGAACTCGCTGCGCTGGAAGCCTTCCGGCAGTTTTTCACGTACGGTCTGCTCGATCACACGCGGGCCGGCAAAGCCAATCAGTGCCTTGGGCTCGCCGACGATCACGTCGCCGAGCATCGCCAAGCTGGCGGAAACGCCGCCGTAGACCGGGTCGGTCAGCACGGAAATGAACGGGATACCTTCCTCACGCAGACGCGCCAGTACCGCAGAGGTCTTGGCCATTTGCATCAGCGAGATCAGCGCTTCCTGCATCCGCGCACCACCGGAGGCGGCGAAGCAGATCATCGGGCAGCGGTTTTCCAGGGCGTAGTTGGCAGCCCGTACAAAACGCTCACCGACAATGGCGCCCATCGAGCCGCCCATGAAGGAGAACTCAAACGCCGACACGACCACTGGCATGCCCAGCAGCTTGCCGCTGACCGAGATCAGCGCGTCTTTCTCGCCAGTCTGCTTTTGTGCAGCGGTCAGGCGGTCCTTGTACTTCTTGCCATCGCGGAACTTGAGGCGGTCCACCGGCTCCAGGTCAGCGCCCAGCTCGGCACGGCCATCGGCGTCGAGGAAGATGTCGATACGGGCGCGGGCGCCGATACGCATGTGGTGGTTGCATTTGGGGCAAACGTCCAGGGTCTTTTCCAGCTCTGGGCGGTACAACACCGCATCGCAGGATGGGCACTTGTGCCACAGACCTTCAGGGACCGAGCTTTTCTTCACCTCGGAACGCATGATCGAGGGGATCAGTTTGTCTACTAACCAGTTGCTCATGCTTTCTTTCTCCAGTACCGGTGGCTTGAACACAGCCCCGCGTATGCCCTTGAGCTAAATTCATTGATGTGGCGATAACAGCTGCAGGACGGGGTCAGACGTTCGACCAGCCATTTCCTGCACCTGCCCTCAGCCTTCCAGACAACCCGCCAACGCGTGGCTGCCACTTCATTGGCGCCGCCCGAGGGCAACGCCGGCCTGTTTTACACAGTGGTAGTTACTGACGGCGGCAGACTCCCAGCCGTCACATCGCGCCACTGCTGCTACGCACTGCCTGCATGAATGCGCGAATCTTGCCGGAGTCCTTGATGCCCTTGCCCTGCTCCACCCCGCCGCTGACGTCCACCGCATAGGGGCGAACCTGGGCAATGGCCTGCGCCACGTTGTCGGCGCACAGGCCGCCGGCCAGGATGATCGGCTTGCTCAAGCCCTGGGGAATCAGCGACCAGTCAAACGCCTCCCCCGTACCGCCAGGAATGCCCTCCACATAGGCATCGAGCAAAATCCCGCTGGCCCCGGCGTAGGCGGCGCAACTGGCGGCGATATCGTCACCGGCCTTGACCCGCAAGGCCTTGATATACGGACGATGGTAGCCGGCGCACTCGTCTGGGGTTTCGTCACCATGGAACTGCAGCAGGTCCAGGGGCACGGCATCCAGGGTTTCATTGAGCTCGCAGGCGCTGGCGTTGACGAACAGCCCGACCGTGGTCACGAACGGCGGCAAGCCGGCAATGATCGCCCGGGCCTGCTGCACGGTCACCGCGCGCGGGCTTTTGGCATAAAACACAAAACCAATGGCGTCAGCCCCCGCCTCGACTGCCGCCAGCGCGTCTTCCATGCGGGTAATCCCGCAAATCTTGCTGCGAACGCCTGACATATCGTCGAAACCTCAGGGGGCTGTCCAGGAAAGTCCCGGATGGTAACAAATGCTTTTCCGGGCGTCAGCCGTCAAGTTCAGCGAAACCCGTAAGGAAGTGTGGCCCGATGAAACGCTGCGGCAGTTCGAACTCATCGCGGTACTCCACATCCACCAGATACAGGCCGAATGGGTGTGCCGTCACCCCGCCGGTACGACGCACCCGACTCTCCAGCACTTCCTTGGCCCACTCCACCGGGCGCTCGCCAGTACCAATGGTCATCAGCACCCCGGCAATATTGCGCACCATATGGTGCAGGAACGCACCGGCGCGGATATCCAGGACAATCATCTTGCCGTGGCGCGTCACGCGCAGGTGATGGACTTCCTTGATCGGCGACTTGGCCTGGCACTGGCCGGCCCGGAACGCGCTGAAATCGTGGATCCCCACCAGGTGCTGGGCCGCTTCGGCCATGCGCTCGGCGTCCAGCGGGCGGTGGTTCCAGGTGATCTCTTCGTTCAAGTGTGCCGGACGGATCTGATCGTTATAGATCACATAGCGGTAGCGCCGGGCAATAGCCTTGAACCTTGCATGAAAATGCGCCGGCATGACCTTGGCCCAACTGACGCTGACATCGTGGGGCAGATTGATATTGGCGCCCATGACCCAGGCTTTCATAGAACGCTCGGCCTGGGTGTCGAAATGCACCACTTGCCCGCAGGCATGCACACCCGCGTCGGTACGCCCGGCGCACATCAATGAAACCGGGGAGTCGGCGACCTTCGACAGGGCCTTCTCCAGGGTTTCCTGCACAGTCGGCACGCCAGAGGCCTGGCGTTGCCAGCCGCGATAGCGCGAGCCTTTGTATTCAACGCCCAGGGCGATTCTGAAAAAGCCGGCGGCCGCCATTTCGGCGGCCGCGTTATCTATATTTGCCAAGAGCTGAGAGCCTGATGAGTTACGCAAAGGCAGCCATTATATATGGCTTGAGGCTTTTTGTAGGAGCGAGCTTGCTCGCGAAGATCGTCAACGATAACGCGCTCATCCTGAAAGAACGCAGCGTCCTTGAGTTTTTCGCGAGCAAGCTCGCTCCTACAGGAGTTGCGCAATGGCTTCAGGCCAGATTGCTGAGCATTTCCTTGGCTTCATCCTGTTGTTTTTCATCGCCTTCGGTAAGGACTTCGGCGAGGATGTCACGCGCACCATCTGCATCACCCATGTCGATGTAAGCCTGGGCCAGGTCCAGCTTGGTAGCGACTTCGTCGGTGCCCGACAGGAAGTCGAACTCCGGCTCATCGTCGCCCTTGGCGGCATCTTCAGCAGTGAAGCTCGCTTCGATCGACGGGCTTTCCAGGCTCTGCGACAGGCGCTCCAGCTCGGCGTTGACATCATCAAGCTCAGTGGCGAATGCGTCTGGCTTGGCCGATGGCGCGGGCTCGTCCGCCAGGGACAGGTCAAAGTCTTCCGGCAGGTCAAAATCATCCAGCGCGGCCGGCGTCAGGGTGGGCGGATCTACCGGCGGTAGATCCTTCATCTGTTCTTCCAGGCCCGAGAGGAAGTCGTCGTCGGACTGGGAGGCCGGCGCATCCAACTGCAAGTCGAGGTCAAAATCGGACAGATCATCCGGGCTGGCCTTGGCCTCGGTCTGTTGTTGCAACACCGACTCAAAGCTCAGGTCATCAACCTCGGGCTCGACCACGGCCGGCGACGCAGCTTCCAGGTCATCCAGGCTCAGGTCGAAGTCGGTGTCGAACGCATCGGCTTCAGGCGTGACGGCAGGCGCCGACTCTTCCTGGAGCAGATCCTTGACATACTGCGCATCCAGCGCGGCGGCGGCGACTGCCGCACTGACACCCGCAGCCAGCACGGCCATGGCCGGATAGCGATTTTTCAACAGTTCGACCTGGGCATGATTCTCGCCATTGGCGACCAGTTGGCGCTCCTGGGTCACGAAGCCATCCTTATCGCCCTGCTGACCATAGACCTCCAGGAGTTTGAGACGCAGATCACTGCGCGCGGGCTCCAGTTTGATCGCTTCTTCCAGCACGGCGGCCGCCTGATTCAGGTGGCCACGATCCAGGTGGGACTGGGCCAGCGCCAGGGCGTCGGAGGAGCCAGGTTCGATAATCGGCTTGCTCGGCGGCGCCATACTAGTCGCAGGTGCAGATACAGGCGCCACGGCAACCGGAGCTGGAGCTGGAGCTGGAGCTGGAGCTGGAGCTGGAGCCAGCTTGACGGTTGCAGCGGGGACTTCAAGGCCTTCGAAACTGTCCGACGGCATGTCCTGGTCAATGCTTGGGGAGAACGCCGGCTCCTCGGCCAGCGCCCGCGCCATGCGCAGGTGTTTTTCCTCTTCCAGGCGCGCATTGCGATGACGCGCCCATAGCAGCAGGAGCAACAACACCAACAGCCCAGCAGCACCGCCAATCACCCCAAGAACGATGGGATTGGTCAGCAGGTCATTGAACTTGCCTTCGGTGCTAGCCGCGGGCGCAGGCTCTACCGGGCTTTCCACCGGCGCAACCACCGGCGCTTCGGCGGCTGGCGCCGGGGCGGCAGGTGCTGGTGCAACGGGCGCCGCCGCCAACTCCGCAGGCATGGCCGCCGGCTGCGCCGGTGCGCCGCCCTCGGCCTGCAACTTGGCCAATTGGTTGTTCTTCAGTTCAATCAGCCGCTGCAACTTGTCCAACTGACTTTGCAGATCAGTCATGCGGCTTTTCAGCTCTTCATTTTCGCGGCGGGTCGAATCCAGGCTTTCCTGGGTCACCGCCAGCTTGTTGTTCAGGGCCTTGCTATCGCCCGCGGCGCCTTTGACTCCGGCCTTGGCGGCCTCGGCCGAGACCAGGCTCAGATTGTCCTTGGCAGCCGTTTGCGACGGCGCGGCACCGGCCTGGGTGCGTTTGGTGGCGTCCAGTTGCTGACGCCCCGCCGCCTGATTGTTGGCGCCGCGACGCCCCTGGCGCCAGGCCGCATTCTGCGCAGTCACTTCGGCAATCGCCTGGGGTTGCGGCAGGCTGGTGCTTTGTACCGGGTCCGGCAGGCGCAATACCTGGCCGGTTTTCATGCGGTTGATATTACCGTCGACAAAAGCCCCCGGGTTAAGCGCCTGGATCGCCAGCATGGTCTGCTGGATCGAGCCACCATTGCGGTTTTTCGCGGCGATTTCCCACAGCGTGTCCCGGGCAGTCGTCGTGTGTTCAGCCGCTTTGCTGATGCCTCTAGTCGCAGGCGGGGCAAGGCGCGGCGCCGGGGCGCTGGCCTCCGGGGCCTTTTGCTCGAACTTGGCCGGGTCCAGCAAGACGCTGTAGTCGCGCATCAACCGGCCATTGGGCCATTGCACTTGCAGCAGGAAACGCACGTAGGAATCGGGCAATGGCTTGCTGGAGGTAACGCGTACCACGCTGCGACCGCTGGGGTTGAGCACCGGGGTAAAGCTCAGTTCATCAAGGAACGCCTGGCGATCCACACCCGCATCCACAAAGGCCTGGGAAGATGCGAGGCTGGGCACGATGTCGGAGGCGCTCAGCCCGCCCACGTCGAGCAGCTCGATCTCCACCGACAACGGCTGGTTCAACTTCGACTTGAGGGTCATCTCCCCAAGTTGCAGCGCTTGCGCCATACCGGAGGACAGCGCCGAGGCGGCCGCTATTGCTAACACCAGTTTGCGAACTTGAACCATAGCCTCATCCTTTGTTTGAACACTCCTCGGCCCGCGAGAAGGTTGGGTACCGCTGCCATTCGGCATGGCGAGCCGATAGGTCACCGACGCGCAACTTTTCGTGCATGGGGCCAAGCATAGCCCTTAGCTAGAATCAATCTACAAATTGCCGCCAAGTATCTTTTACGCAAGGCCTTTTATCAACAACTGTGCCAGTTGCACCGCGTTAAGCGCCGCGCCTTTACGTACGTTATCTGACGTCAGCCACAAGTTTAGTTCCGCCGGGTCGTCAATGCCGGCTCGCACCCGCCCCACGTAGACCACATCCTGACCGACCGCATCCCCAACAGCTGTAGGGTAATCGCCCTCGTCCACCAACTCGATACCCGGTGCCGACTCCAACAGGCGATTGACGGCGCCAAGGTCCACAGGGCTCGCCAGTTGCAGGGACACGCTCAAGCTATCGCCAAAAAACACCGGAGCTTGAACGCAGGTCGCGGAAATCTTCAGCAACGGTAAATCAAGCAAGGCGCGCAGTTCGTGGACCAGACGTTTTTCCAGGGCCGTGTGGCCCTGAGCGTCCGGCGTACCGACCTGGGCCAACAGGTTGAAGGCCATTTGGCGATCAAAGAACTTTGGCTCCAGGGGGCGCACATTCAATAACTCGGCGGTTTGCCGGGCCAACTCGCTCACGGCTTCGCGGCCCTGGGCAGACACTGCCAGGTTGGCGGTGACGCTGACGCGCTGAATGTCCAACAAGCCCCGCAACGGCGCCAGAACCACCGCCAGATGAGTGGCGCACGGGCTTGGGCTACCGAGCTGGAAGGGCTTTTTCAAGCCGTCCAGGACGTGGGCGTTGGCTTCCGGCACCACCTGAGGTGCTTGCTCGGCCGGCAAGGCGCCAGACAGGTCGATCAACGAGCAACCTGCCGCCGTGGCGCGCGGGGCGAAGCTCAAGGTGACCGCAGGGCCTGCCGCGAAAAAGGCCAGTTGCACCTTGCTGAAATCAAACTCGTCGACTTCCCGCACCCGCACGTTCTTGCCGCGAAATGGCACCGAAGCGCCGGCCGACTCACTGCTGGCCAGCAGGTGCAGGGTGCCGACCGGGAAATCCAACTCTTCGAGGATCTGGACCAGGGTTTCGCCAACGGTCCCGGTGGCGCCGATCACGGCGATATCAAAGGTCTGGGTCATGGAGGCTGCCTCGGGCATTGCGGGGGGAGCGGCACTTTACCGGGTGGTTGGGGGTGAGGCAATTAACCCAGGTTTTGTGGTGTGGCTGATGACCCTTTCGCGAGCAAGCCCGCTCCCACATTTGATTGCATTCACACATCAAAATGTGGGAGCGGGCTTGCTCGCGAAAGGGCCCTAAAGAGCAATGAAAAACCCGCGCCTGTCACCAGAACGCGGGTTTGTTCAACACCAAAAAGCGATCAACGCTCCAGCAGGATCCGCAACATCCGACGCAACGGCTCGGCCGCGCCCCACAGCAGTTGGTCACCTACAGTGAAAGCGCCCAGGTACTGGGTACCCATGTTCAGCTTGCGCAGACGCCCCACCGGAACATTCAGAGTGCCAGTAACCTTGGTCGGGCTCAGCTCCTGCATGCTGATATCACGGTTGTTCGGCACCAGCTTGACCCACGGGTTGTGCTGGCTGATCAGCCCTTCGATATCGGCGATCGGCACGTCTTTGTTGAGCTTGATGGTCAGCGCCTGGCTGTGGCAGCGCATAGCGCCGATCCGCACGCAGATACCGTCCACCGGGATCGGGTTCTTGAAGCGCCCGAGGATCTTGTTGGTCTCGGCCTGGGCCTTCCACTCTTCGCGGCTCTGGCCGTTCGGCAGTTCTTTGTCGATCCACGGGATCAGGCTGCCGGCCAATGGCACGCCGAAGTTCTCGGTCGGGTAGGCGTCGCTGCGCATGGCCTCGGCCACACGACGGTCGATGTCGAGGATCGCGCTGGCCGGGTCGGCCAGTTGATCGGCGACGGCCGCGTGGGTCGCGCCCATCTGCTTGATCAGCTCACGCATGTTCTGCGCACCGGCACCGGAGGCCGCCTGATAGGTCATGGCACTCATCCACTCCACCAGCCCCGCTTCGAACAGGCCACCCAGGCCCATCAGCATCAGGCTGACGGTGCAGTTGCCGCCGACATAGTTCTTGGTGCCAGCGTCGAGCTGCTGGTCGATGACCTTGCGGTTGACCGGGTCAAGGATGATCACCGCGTCGTCCTGCATACGCAGGCTGGACGCCGCGTCGATCCAGTAGCCCTGCCAGCCGGCTTCGCGCAGTTTAGGGAAGACTTCACTGGTGTAGTCGCCGCCCTGGCAGGTCAGAATGACGTCGAGGGTCTTGAGCTCTTCAATGTTGTAGGCGTCCTTGAGCGGGGCGATATCCTTGCCCACGGACGGCCCTTGGCCACCGACATTCGAAGTGGTGAAAAACACCGGCTCAATAAGATCGAAATCCTGCTCTTCCAGCATCCGCTGCATGAGCACGGAACCGACCATACCGCGCCAACCGATCAGACCTACACGTTTCATCGCAACTACACCTTGTTAAAAAGTGGGCCGCCTTGCAGCAACAACTGCAAGCGGGCCCGAGAGATTACAGATTCCGCAGCGCGGCGACTACTGCGTCGCCCATTTCCTGCGTCCCGACCTTGGTGCAACCCTGCGACCAGATGTCGCCGGTACGCAGGCCCTGGTCCAGCACCAGGCTCACCGCTTTCTCGATCGCGTCCGCCGCTTCGCTCAGGTTGAAGCTGTAACGCAGCATCATCGAGACCGACAGGATGGTTGCCAGTGGGTTGGCAATGCCCTGGCCCGCGATATCCGGCGCCGACCCGTGGCACGGCTCGTACATGCCCTTGTTGTTGGTGTCCAGGGACGCCGACGGCAGCATGCCGATGGAACCGGTGAGCATCGAGGCCTGGTCGGAAAGGATGTCGCCGAACAGGTTGTCGGTGACGATCACGTCGAACTGCTTGGGCGCTCGCACCAGTTGCATGGCGGCGTTATCGACGTACATGTGGCTCAGCTCGACGTCCGGGTAGTCCTTGGCCACTTCTTCGACGATTTCCCGCCACAGCTGGCTGGAGGCCAGGACGTTGGCCTTGTCCACCGAGCAGACCTTTTTGCCACGCACGCGGGCCATGTCGAAACCGACACGGGCGATACGGCGGATTTCGCTCTCGCTGTACGGCAGGGTGTCATAGGCCTGGCGCTCGCCATTTTCCAGCTCGCGCACACCCCGTGGCGAGCCGAAATAGATACCGCCGGTCAGCTCGCGCACGATCAGGATATCCAGGCCCGCCACCACTTCCGGCTTGAGGCTCGACGCGTCGGCCAGTTGCGGATAGAGGATCGCCGGGCGCAGGTTGCCGAACAGGCCCAGTTGCGCGCGGATTTTCAGCAGGCCGCGCTCCGGGCGGATATCACGTTCGATCTTGTCCCATTTCGGCCCACCCACGGCGCCGAGCAGCACGGCGTCGGCAGCACGGGCACGGTCCAGGGTTTCGTCGGCCAGGGGCACGCCATGCTTGTCGATGGCCGCGCCGCCGATCACGTCGTGGCTCAACTCAAAACCCAGGCTGTACTTGCTGTTGGCCAATTCCAGGACCTTGACCGCTTCGGCCATGATTTCCGGACCAATGCCGTCGCCAGGGAGAATCAGAATCTGCTTGCTCATGCGTTCCTCATTTCATCAAGCGACCCGCCCTCGGGCAGGTCGGGAAAATATTAGCGTTCGGCCCAGACCACCAGCACGTCGGTGCTGAAGGTGCCGTCGGCTTGAATCTCGAAATAATCGCGGACTTCCTGGCCCATCGCCTTTTGCAGCTCCAGGATCGCGGCGCGCAATACCTCTGGCGTGCGCATGCGCTCGACCCACGAGGTGTATTCCAGGCGCAGGCGCTGACGACTGCTATTGCGTACATGCAAGCCGGCTTCGCTGAGCTGGCGCATCCACTCGCCAGCGGAGTAATCGCGCACATGGCTGGTGTCGCGCAGCACTTCGACGGTTTGCAGGTAAGTGTCCAACAGCGGGCTGCCCGGTGACAAGACGTCGACAAATGCCGCCACGCCGCCCGGCTTGAGCACCCGGCGCACTTCGCGCAGCGCCAGGCCCAGGTCGCTCCAGTGATGGGCCGAGTAGCGGCTGAACACGAAGTCGAACTCGCCATCGGCAAACGGCAGACGCTCGGCGGCGCCGTGCAGGGTGCGGATATTGTCCAGGCCACGGTCTGCGGCAGCAGCGGCGACCACGTCGAGCATTTGCTGCGACAGGTCGTAGGCCACCACTTCTTTGACCAACGGTGCCACGTGAAAACTCACGTGACCGGCGCCACAGCCCAGGTCCAACAGCCGCGCATCACCCTGCCCGGCCAGTTCGGCCTGCAGCAGTGCGAATTCGGTACCCTGGGCGTGCACGGCACTGCTCAGGTAGGCCGAGGCCTGTTCACCGAATTGTTTTTGCACGACTTGGGTGTGGGCGGTGCTGGTCATGGTGATGCTCCTGGCTTTTGTGTTGTTCATACCGGCCCTTTCGCGAGCAAGCCCGCTCCCACACTCGACCGAGTTCCTTCAGTTGAAATGCGATCAAATGTGGGAGCGGGCTTGCTCGCGAAGGGGCCAGTCCAGCCTACATAGAATTACGCATCACGAAACAACCAAGGCTGGCTCGCCCGATGCTTGGCTTCAAACGCCGCAATGGCATCGCCATCCTGCAAGGTCAGGCCGATATCATCGAGGCCGTTGATCAGGCAGTGCTTACGGAACGCATCCACTTCAAAGTGATACACCTTGCCGTCCGGACGGGTCACGGTTTGCGCCGCGAGGTCGACGGTCAATTGGTAGCCCACATTGGCTTCCACTTGCTGGAACAACTCGTCCACTTCGGCATCGCTCAAGATGATCGGCAGCAAGCCGTTCTTGAAGCTGTTGTTGAAGAAGATATCGGCGTAGCTCGGCGCGATGATGCTGCGAAAGCCATATTCTTCCAGGGCCCAGGGCGCATGCTCACGGCTGGAACCGCAGCCGAAGTTTTCCCGGGCCAGCAATACGCTGGCGCCCTGGTAGCGCTCGGCATTGAGCACGAAGTCTTTGTTCAGCGGGCGCTTGGAGTTGTCCTGATAGGCGTAGCCCACGTCCAGGTAGCGCCACTCGTCGAACAGGTTCGGGCCGAAACCGGTGCGTTTGATCGACTTCAAGAACTGCTTGGGGATGATCTGGTCGGTGTCCACGTTGGCACGGTCCAACGGTGCGACAAGACCTGTGTGTTGGGTAAAAGCTCTCATCGGGTATTCCTCAGATCAATTCGCGAACGTCGATGAAACGACCGTTGACGGCAGCCGCAGCGGCCATGGCCGGGCTGACCAGGTGAGTACGGCCACCGGCGCCCTGACGCCCTTCGAAGTTACGGTTGGAGGTGGACGCGCAATGCTCGCCGGACTCCAAACGGTCCGGGTTCATCGCCAGGCACATCGAACAGCCCGGCTCGCGCCATTCAAAACCGGCTTCGAGGAAGATCTTGTCCAGGCCTTCGGCTTCGGCCTGGGCCTTCACCAGGCCCGAACCTGGCACCACAATGGCTTGCTTGATGGTCGCGGCCACCTTACGGCCCTTGGCGATCACCGCCGCGGCGCGCAGGTCTTCGATCCGCGAGTTGGTGCAGGAGCCGATAAACACGCGGTCCAACTGGATGTCGGTAATCGCCTGGTTGGCTTTCAAGCCCATGTACTTCAAGGCACGCTCAATGGAGCCGCGCTTGACCAGGTCAGCTTCCTTGGCCGGGTCCGGCACGTTCTGGTCAACGGCCAGGACCATTTCCGGCGAGGTGCCCCAGCTGACTTGTGGCTTGATTTGGGCAGCGTCGAGCTCGACCACGGTGTCGAACACCGCATCCTTATCGGAAACCAGGTCTTTCCAGGCCTCCACAGCGGCATCCCAATCGGCGCCTTGCGGAGCGAATGGACGGCCCTTGACGTATTCGACGGTTTTTTCATCCGCCGCCACCATGCCCACACGGGCACCGGCTTCGATGGACATGTTGCAGATGGTCATGCGCCCTTCGATGGACAAATCGCGAATCGCGCTGCCGGCGAACTCGATGGCATGGCCGTTACCGCCGGCGGTGCCGATCTTGCCGATCACGGCCAGCACGATGTCCTTGGCGGTCACGCCAAAGGGCAAGGTGCCTTCGACCAACACCAGCATGTTCTTCATTTTCTTCGCGACCAGGCACTGGGTGGCGAACACATGCTCCACCTCGGAGGTGCCGATACCGTGGGCCAGGGCGCCGAACGCACCGTGAGTCGAGGTATGGGAGTCGCCGCAGACCACGGTCATGCCCGGCAAGGTTGCACCCTGCTCCGGGCCGATAACGTGGACGATGCCCTGGCGCACGTCATTCATCTTGAACTCGGTAATGCCGTACTCGTCGCAATAGTCGTCGAGGGTCTGGACCTGCAAACGCGAGACCTGGTCGGCAATGGCTTCGATGCCGCCTTTGCGCTCCGGGGTGGTCGGCACGTTGTGGTCCGGGGTGGCGATGATCGAGTCGACGCGCCAAGGCTTGCGCCCGGCCAGTCGCAGGCCTTCGAACGCTTGGGGCGAGGTCACTTCATGGATGATGTGACGGTCGATGTAGATCAGCGATGACCCATCATCGCGCCGTTTCACTTCATGGGAATCCCAGAGTTTGTCGTAAAGCGTTTTGCCGGCCATCAGTCGGTCCTCATCAGCGTCTTTCCATGCCCTGGGCGTTGAACGATTCAATAACCCTTTGGCTTGTGAGGCTGATGCTATGGCGTTACATTAAATAACTCAAATTCATATTTTTTCATGCTTTAGATAACTCACTGGAATACCACCATGGATCTGGCCAACCTCAATGCCTTTATTGCTATCGCCGAAACCGGCAGCTTCTCCGGGGCCGGGGAACGCCTGCACCTGACGCAGCCGGCAATCAGCAAGCGCATCGCCGGCCTTGAGCAGCAACTGAAGGTGCGCCTGTTTGATCGACTGGGCCGTGAAGTTGGCCTGACAGAGGCCGGGCGCGCTCTGCTGCCTCGCGCCTATCAGATCCTCAATGTGCTGGATGACACCCGTCGCGCCCTGACCAACCTGACCGGCGAAGTCAGCGGGCGCCTGACCCTGGCGACCAGCCATCACATCGGCCTGCACCGCCTGCCCCCGGTTTTGCGTACTTTCACCCGGGAATACCCGAACGTGGCGCTGGATATTCAGTTCCTGGACTCGGAGGTGGCCTACGAGGAAATCCTCCATGGCCGTGCCGAAGTGGCCGTCATCACCCTGGCGCCGGAGCCGCACAACCTGGTGCGGGCCACCCCGGTCTGGGACGACCCCCTGGATTTCGTGGTAGCGCCCGAGCATAGCCTGGCCAATAACGGCACTATCAGCCTTGCCGACATCGCCCGCCATCCGGCGGTTTTCCCCGGCGGCAATACCTTTACCCACCATATCGTGCACCGGCTGTTCGAGGCCCAGGGCCTGACGCCGAACATCGCCATGAGCACCAACTACCTGGAAACCATCAAGATGATGGTCTCCATCGGCCTGGCCTGGAGCGTGTTGCCGCGCACTATGCTTGATGATCAAGTGGCCAGTATCGCTTTGCCGGGCATACAGCTCAGTCGCCAGCTAGGCTATATCGTGCACACCGAAAGGACGCTGTCGAACGCTGCGCGGGCTTTCATGAGCCTATTGGATGCACAGGTCGATCCGGCTGGGATGCCGGCATGAGGCCGTGCGGCCTGTAGACCCTGCTCCCGCGCCGAATGCCCATCGAGCCAAGGCCCCTTGATAATGCCCAACCCCGTCGATCCCATGCCGCCGCTGCCTCGTATTCACGCCCTGGACCCCCAGCAGGCGGAACAAAGCTGGGAAAGCGCCCCGCAGCTGCTGGCGGCGCTCAATGCCGCGCGGCTCGGCGCCTGGAGCTGGGATATCGACAGCGGGCGGATCAGTTGGTCGCGCGGCACCCAGGCGCTGTTTGGTTTCGACCCCCCGCCAGCCGCTGCCCAAGGACCTGGATTACCTCGACCTGCTGCCCCCCCGAGGACCGCGGACGGGTGATCCGGGCGTTCCATGCGGCACTCACAGGCGAACCCTTCGGGCAGGCCATGCACCATCGCATCCAATGGCCCGACGGCAGCCTGCACTGGCTGGAGATCAACGGCAGCCTGCTGCCGGACCCGTCCGGGCGACGCCGCATGATCGGGGTTATTCGAGAAATCACCCATCAGCGCGAGCGCGAACAAGCCCTCAGCCACTCCGAAAAACGCTTCGCCACGCTGTTTCACCTGTGCCCGAACATGGTCCTGCTGACCCGCCAGGAAGACGGCCTGATCAGTGAGGCCAACGAGTATTTTGAAAGCCTGTTTGGCTGGCCGGTAACCGATGCCATTGGCCGCACGACCCTGGACCTGGGGCTGTGGGTGCATCCGGAACAACGAGCCCTGCTGGTCAAGGCCACCCAGCGCAAGGGCGAACCCATCACCATGGAGGTGCAGTTTCGCGCCAGTAATGGGCAGGTTCATGACGGCACACTGAGCGCGCAAAAGGTCGAACTCGACGGCCAGGCCTACCTGATCAGCACCTTCCTCGACACCACCGAGCGCAAGAACGCCGAACAGGCCCTCAAGGACAGCCAGGAGCGCCTGGACCTGGCCCTGGATTCGGCCCAACTGGGCACCTGGGACTGGCATATCCCCAGCGGCATGCTCTATGGCTCCGCGCGGGCCGCACAGTTGCACGGCTTGGATCCGCACCCGTTCCATGAGTCCTTCGATGCCTTTTTTGAAGGTATGCCCGATGAAGAGCGCGCCAGTATGCGCGACGCCTATCGCACCTTGCGGGAAGGCCCGGCAGGCAATTACCAACTGACCTACCGCGTGCAACTGGAAGACGGCAGTTCGCGCTACCTGGAAAGCCGCGCCCGCCTTTACCGTGACGCGCAGGGTGCGCCACTGCGCATGGCCGGCACGCTGCTGGATATCACCGACCAGGTGGAGCGTGAACAGCGCCTGAGTGCCTCGGAAGAGAAGTTCGCCAGCCTGTTCCTCGCCAGTCCCGACCCGATCTGCGTCACACGCCTGGCCAGCGGCGAATTCATCGAAATCAATCCCAGCTTCAGCCAGACCTTTGGCTGGAAGGCCGCCGAAGTCATCAATCACACCGCCGAACAGATCGGCTTGTGGGATGAGCCGACCCAACGCCTGCAGCGCATCGAGCAGGTGATCCGCGAACAAGCGCTGAACAACGTGGCGATCATCGTCCACCACAAGAATGGCCAGCGTCTGACCTGCATGATTTCCAGCCGGCTGATCACGGTCGGCAACCAGCCCTGCGTGGTCACTACCCTGCGCGATATCACCCAGCAACAGCGCTCGGAAGCGGCGCTCAAGGCCAGCGAGGAAAAATTCGCCAAGGCCTTCCACTCAAGCCCCGACGCGGTATCCATTACCGAGCGTGACACCGGGCGCTACGTGGAGGTCAATGACGGTTTCTGTCGCCTGACCGGCTACCGCGCCGAGGAAGCCATTGGCCTGACCCTTTACCAGATCGGCATCTGGGCCGATGACAACCAGCGCGCCGCACTGCTGGCCGAACTGCAGATCAAGGGTCGTATCCACCACCTGGATATGCTCTGGCACAACAAGCGCGGCGAGTTGCTGGCAGTGGAAGTGTCGGTCGAGCCCATTACCCTCAATGAAACGCCGTGCCTATTGCTCACGGCACGGGATGTCAGCCTGTTGAAAAGCGCGCAGGCGCAGATCCGCCACCTGGCCTATCACGACCCGCTGACCAACCTGCCCAACCGCGCATTACTGATGGACCGCCTGAGCCAGCAGATCGCCTTGCTCAAACGCCACAACCTGCGCGGCGCGTTGCTGTTTCTGGATCTGGATCATTTCAAACACATCAACGATTCCCTCGGGCACCCGGTAGGCGATACCGTGCTGAAAATCGTCACCGCGCGCCTGGAAGCCAGCGTACGCATGGAGGACACCGTGGCGCGCCTGGGCGGTGATGAATTCGTCGTACTGCTCAGCGGCCTGGAAGGTTCGCGAATGGAGGTCAGCAAACAGGTGCAGATGCTGTCCAACACCCTGCGAGAACTGCTGTCGGAACCGATGTTCCTCGATGGCCAGCGCTTACAGGTCACCCCCAGTATCGGTGTTGCGCTGATTCCCGACCACGGCTCGACCCCGGCGGACCTGCTCAAGCGCGCGGACATTGCCCTGTACCGGGCCAAGGATTCCGGGCGCAACACCACGCAGATGTTCCATAACAGCATGCAACGCACCGCCAGCGAGCGTCTGCGCATGGAGACGGACCTGCGCCTGGCGTTGTCGCGGGGCGAGTTCAGTGTGCACTACCAACCCCAGTTCGATGCCCGAGGCAATCGCATTGTCGGCGCCGAAGCCCTGGTGCGCTGGCAACATCCACAGTTGGGCGCACAATCACCGACAGAGTTCATCAAGGTCCTGGAGGACAGCGGTCTGATCCTCGAGGTGGGCACCTGGATCCTCGATGAAGCCTGTGCCACCTTTGCCAGGCTGATTGCCGAGGGCCTGGTGAAGCCCGAGAGTTTCAGCCTGTGCGTGAACATCAGCCCCCGGCAGTTTCGCCAGAACGATTTTGTCGAACGGGTGGAACACAGCCTCAAGCGGCACCAGTTGCCCTTTAGCTTGCTGAAACTGGAAATCACCGAAGGCATCGTGATTCAAAACCTGGACGACACCATCAACAAAATGCGGCGCCTGAAAAAACTCGGGGTCAGCTTTGCCATGGACGACTTCGGCACCGGTTACTCATCATTGACCTACCTCAAGCGCCTGCCGGTCGACGCCCTGAAAATCGATCAGTCCTTTGTCAGGGACGCCACCCACGACCCGAACGATGCAGAGATCATCCGCGCAATCGTAGCCATGGCGCGCAGCCTCAACCTTGAAGTGATTGCCGAGGGCGTGGAAACCCCCGAGCAACTAGCATTCCTGCAAGGCTTGGGCTGCCACCTGTATCAAGGCTACTTGCACAGCCGACCATTGCCCGTGGAGACGTTCATGCAACTGTTGAGGGACGGCGCGCACACCTGAAAACAACCGGACGTCAGACCAATTTCAACGCTCGCACGAAGTAGCCCTTCCAGTCCGAGGCGTCCAGACTGCGCTTTTGCCCATACAGGTCGAACATTCCGTCAACGACCGTCACTGAGTGACTGGTATCAGCCAGCGTTCCAATGGCCCCGTCAATCAGTTCTTGAACCGTGCTTTCCCGGACATAGGCATGCAGCCCCAGCCTGCGAAGCGCCGACCCGGGATACTCGCCGTCACTCAAGGTTTGCATGGCGATCTCATAACTCTGGTTTGCACGACCGTCGTTGTTCTCCAATTGCGCCCGCTTGGCACTGACGGCGTACAAGAAATTGGCATCGGCCAAAAGTGCCTGGTCGCTGCCCTTCAAACCGGAGTGCGCCTTGGCCTTTTTCAACTCATCGTGGGTCACAGTCAGTTTGTAGCCATCTCGCATGGCCACTTCGTATCCTTCAGCGGTGGCGGAGATTTTTTTATAGATGCCTTGCGGATTTTGCCCAAACCTCATCATGGCGGCCTTGATCGCGGACACCGTGACGCAGTTGCCTTCCACGCCTTGGTAAAACCCACTCCAGATATTAGCGGGACGAACACCCACACGCGCATTTGAGATAAGCAGATCATTTGTATCCGTGGTTTCAACGGGCGCATCTGGCGCCTTCTTATCATTGAACAACATATAACCGTAACTTCTGTCGACCTTGCGCTGCTCCGAATATACATGCTGGGTATTATCCATCACGAACGCAGAGCCAAAGTTATGGGTTTCTACGATCCCCAATGCGCCACCCGCCGCCATATACGTTGTAGGCACAAACTGCGCAAAACCCATCATCCCCATACCACGCAGGCAGTTCTGCGTGGTTTCACCTTCAAGACTCTTGAGCAAGACACTCTCGAAACGTTCATGATTGCCGGTGAGCTGCTTGCGCTTGATAAAAGCCGCAAGCACAACGTTGGCCTGCGAAATAGCCGTCCCATCACTCCCGGAAAATCGTGACGCCTGTGCGGTCAGCCTCAGCTCCTCGGCAGACACATGAACTTTAAACTCATCCTTCATGGTGATCTCATAACCGTCGCCCACCGCCTCGACCTTCTCGAACATATCATGGGGACTTTGACCAAACGTCATCATCATCAACTTGATGACTGCAGCATGAGTGCTGTTATCAAAGCGCTCGCAAAAGTTGCCTCGAGTGGCGGTAAACGCTTTCAAAATATCATGGGGTTTCTCCCCTTCCGCCGCCGACAAGGTCACTGAAGACAAACGCTTGATGGGCTGATGATCCGCCCTGAAACCATCAAATACTGCTCGACCCAACAGTCCTACATTCATAAAAACCTCCTACCCAATCCATTATTAAAGACGCGACAAAGCACACATCGCCGATAAGCGAAAAACTTCACAACTTAAAAAACATTAACAAGCAAAAACCTGCGCAGGATAAAGACAGCCATTTTTATTATTAAAAACAACATCTACTGCAAAAACGATTACTTACCAACAATACCCATCAATCAACTAACGCCACTGCATGCCCATGGGTTGGCGTCTTTCCTTTTCTTCCCCACCACTCTTCCTTACCGCCAATCACCGCAACTGAATGCCCAGTCCGGTTGACCATACCGACTTGCCCCTTGGCCAGGACACTTACAGCCACGCGCCGCATGTATTTCTTCAAGCCCAAGCGCAGAAACCCTTCTCCCGCCCCTCTCTCATCTTCACCGTCATTCAGGCTACGGATTGCCGCGCTAAAACTTCTCGCCGCCCGGCCATCGTTGTTTTCCATCTGCGCGCGCTTGGCGCTGACAGCAAACAGGAATTGAGCATCCTTGAGCATTCCCCTGTCTCGTCCAAAAAAGCGCGCCCCCGTTGCCGCTTGCTTCAACTCTTGCTCGGTAAGCGTCAGCTGAAAGTCATCTCGCATGGTGATGGCATAGCCGCGCTCGGTCTTACTGACTTTTTTATAAATGTCCGTCGGGCTTTGCCCAAACTTATGCATGGCCGCCTTGATCGCCGATACCGTTACGCAGTTACCATCGGGACCTTGACGAAAACCGCTCCAGATATCATCGGCCTTCGCCCCATTACGTTTATTCGAGAGGCAATCAAGAGGCGGGGTGGGTGGAGTTACTGCGGGTGTAGGCTCCACCTTGGGTAAGGCCAGATCGGGGGTGGTCTCGTCAAAAACGAGCTTCTCTTTGTTCCGGCCAGACAACAGGACTGACATCTGATTGAAAAAAAGCCCTGAACATTGAGACAAGCCCCTTTAATTCCGCCTCCAGGCTTTCCGAGTAATTACTGAAACCCGTTGATTTGTTATTTTCAGCAAGATGGCGGGATACGCCAATGACACTCGCGTTATGCCGCCTGGGTGTTTGGCTCACAGTTTTTAAACTACCCTGCGTCCTTGCTGAACAATCGCACATAGCATTTGAAGTACTGTAAACACTTAAAACAGACATCATTTGTTCTCCCACAAAGTGCCCCTCCGGCCGTCACTTGACCGGAGAAGCAACTGATTGAAACCAACAACTGGAGTTGGTGCTTATTGCCGCAATGGATGCCCTAGACCCGGCGAGAAAAACCCCGTGCCCTGCCTATTTCATCTGGGCCACGACCAGGGCCCGGGGACGTCAGATCAGGTTCTGGTACAGGGTTATGCTGCGGCACCGCAGGTGTTGGCCGGGGGAGAACCTCAGGACGTACGTGCACGTGAGGCTCCGGTACTGCCCGATCAGGCACTAAACCGGGCTTTATGTGTTTGTCGTTCACGAATACTGTCGGCCTGTGCACCAGGTCGGGCCTGATATGAGTGTCGATCATCGGCGAGGGCCGGGGATGGGGTCGCACTGGCACCGTAGGTCGAGGGTCCTCCGGGCAGTGGCAATTGTTTATGTTGAGATCGAGGTTCACCCGCACCACGGTGTCAGACGACACCTTGGAATCGGTACCCGCAACCTTTGGCATAATCGTGATATCGGGCACCACCACAGATTGCTTGCCGCCTTCCAACTTCACTCTGGCATCCGCACCTGGGATCGCAGGCTTGCTGTCGGACAGCACCTTGAGGTCCTTGCCGGGCGCCACCGGTTTGTCCGCGATTAGTCCATTCTTCTGCGGACGCTTATCAGCTTCGACCTGCACTTTTGCGTCCTGTCCAGTGGTCAGCACCTTGTCAAAAAGTGTGGGTTCAAGTGAAGGTTTCTTGCCAGACAACATGTCTCGCATCGCTTTGAAAACAAGCTCAAACATATCAAACAGTTTTGAAAATGCTTCCGCACTGAAGGCTACGCCGTTACGGCCGACCTCTACAGGGCGATTATTTTCAGGCAAAACCGTTGGTTTATTACCCAGTAACTTATTCCCCTCCCCAAGGGGCATGGGTACTGGCATCGGTGACGGCAGGTCAAGTGGGCGATTGGGGACAATAACACTTGGAGGATTATTAAAAGACAGATAAGACATTATTCATTCCTCTTCTCAGAACAGCACCAGGGTGTTCAAACACCCCTAACGAACACTAGTTACTTACAACTTGAAACGGCGGTCATCGCTTCGAAGTCCCTAGATTCGTGGAGCAAAAAACGTTCTAGTTCCAGAAATCGCGAAAAACATAAGGACATCAAAAGAAAACTTCAGACTTTTACCCATGGACATCTGCAAAAAACCTGCTACCCAAGGGCTTCCCCTGAAAAAAGCGATGTCATACCCGCTAATAAACAGCGCCCATGAAAAAAAACGATATGATTACTTGAACTTCCTTTACAGCGCCCATGCTATTCACCGCGCGTTAATACTGTTGCCACTCTATAAAAAATCGAAAAACAAATAGTCGTACTCACACCCTCAACTGACTGGCACTACAATTACGTTACATATACCTGCTCTTAATAAACCAGACTGAATAACAAAACCAAACATGAACTTCACCGAGAGCGACTGAATTACGTGCTCATCCAGCAAAGCCTTAAACAAAAAAAGGGCGCCAGAGGCGCCCTTTTCAGAGGAAATGAAAAACTTAAAAACATGAACTCAATGTTGCAAAGCCGGCTTCTGCGCGCCATTGATTGGAATGCGCTTGGCCTTGGCTTCTTCCGGCACCACCCGTAACAGGTCGATACTCAGCAAGCCGTTGCTCAGGTCCGCCGCCTTGATTTCAATGTGATCCGCCAAGCGGAACGACAATTTGAAGGCGCGCTGGGCAATGCCTTGATGCAGATAAGTGACACTCTCAGCCTTGGTATCGCGCTTGCCGCCACTGACGGTCAATACGCCCTTCTCTACCTGCAGCTCTAGGTCATCTTCCTGGAAGCCGGCAGCCGCGATGACAATGCGGTACTCGTCGTCGCCGTGCTTCTCGACGTTGTAGGGCGGGTAGCTGCTGCCCGGCTCATTGCGCAGTGCAGTCTCGAACAGGTCATTGAAACGGTCGAAACCCACGGACGAGCGGAACAGCGGCGCCAGGGAAAATGCAGTACTCATGGTCAAATCTCCTGAAATATCAGCAAGGTTCTTTATCTCCACGACCCGAATTCGGCATCGTGTAATCCCTAGATAAGGACCGCCAATTACATTTCAAGAGAGGCCGTAGGAAAAATTTCAGGCCACTTGCGGGTGGGGCATTCCGAGTAAACGGCTGACCTGCTGAAGGTCGGTTTCCCTGCGCAACGCGGTAAACAGCTCCACAGCTTGCGGGTAGTTACGCGTCAGCATGGCCAGCCACTGCTTCAGGCGACCCGGTGCCTGGCGCTCAGTCAATTGCGCCACGGACTGCCTCCAGAATTCCTGGAGCATGGGCTGCATGTCCTCCCAGGTCATTTGCACCACCTCGTGACCTGCGCGCGCAGCAGCGATCTGTCGGGCCAGATCGGGACGCGCTACCAGGCCGCGACCCAGCATGATGTCTTCGACCCCGCTGATCTCACGGCAGCGCCGCCAATCCTCGACACTCCAGATATCACCATTGGCAAATACCGGCACCTTGACCACGTCCTGCACCCGCGGGATCCATTCCCAGTGCGCAGGCGGCTTGTAGCCATCGGCCTTGGTTCGCGCATGCACCACGATATGCGCTGCGCCGCCTTCAGCCAGGGCCGTGGCGCACACCAGTGCGCCATCCGGGCTGTCGAAGCCCAGGCGCATCTTGGCGGTCACCGGAATATGCGCAGGCACGGCGCGACGCACATGTTCGACGATCTGGTTGAGCAGCTCCGGCTCCTTGAGCAGCACCGCACCGCCACGGGATTTGTTGACGGTCTTGGCCGGGCAGCCGAAGTTCAGGTCAATAACCTCAGAACCCAACTCACAGGCCAACGCGGCGTTTTCCGCCAGGCACACTGGGTCGGAACCGAGCAACTGCACGCGCAACGGCACGCCCGCAGCGGTCTTGGCGCCGTGCAGGAGTTCAGGAGCAAGCTTGTGGAAATAGGCCGGGGTCAGCAGGCGGTCGTTGACCCGGATAAATTCGGTCACGCACCAATCGATACCGCCAACCTGGGTCAGCACGTCCCGAAGGATGTTGTCGACCAACCCCTCCATGGGCGCCAAGGCAATTTGCATGGAAAACACTCAACGAAAAACGTGGCGCAGTTTACTGGGTTTCCCACAGCAACCGTTAACCCTACCGCCCATGTAGGAGCGAGCTTGCTCGCGAAAAACGCCCAGACAACACGGTAAAACTGATCGACCGCGTTATCGTTGACGCTCTTCGCGAGCAAGCTCGCCCCTACAGGGACGATGCCGTAAGCGCCACGCCATAGCCCTCGATAAACTCCGCCGGCATGCGCTTGGGCTTGCCACTGGAGAGCTCGATACAGACAAAGGTGGTTTGCGCACGCAACAAGGTAGTGCCATCGCTGGGGCGCATCAGTTGAAAGCGCCGGGTCATTTTCAGGCGCTGGTCCCAGTCGACAATCCACGTGGCCAATTGCAACTCGTCGCCTTCGTAGCCCGCCGCAAGGTAGTCGATCTCATGGCGCACAACCGCCATGGCCCGGTCCAGGCGCCGGTACTCGGTGAGGTCCAGGCCCAGGCGCTGGGAGTGGCGCCAGGCGCAACGCTCCAGCCATGACACGTAGACGGCATTATTGGCATGCCCCAGGCCGTCGATGTCCTCAGGGGCCACCTGCAGATCGATGATAAACGGCTTTGCCAAGTCCCAGCCCATGCCCTGCTCCCGGTCGATTAATGTCGGCGGGGAGCAGTGTAACCCATCGTTCGGCTCAAGCGGTTTGCCGCGCCGGCTCACGGCAGCCGGCGAGCAGCGCCAGCACACCTTCGACCACCCTTGGGTCGGCCAGGACTTTCTGGTGCCCGCCCTGCTCCAGACGCAACAGGCGACTGTCGAACCAGGCCTCATGGATCATCTGCGAGGCCTTGACCGGAACGAAGGTGTCATCTTCGGCATGCACGATCAGCCCCGGAATGTTCATTTGGTAGTGGGCGACATCCAGATGCTTGAGCGGGATGCCCAGCGAGTACTCGACCTCTTGGATAAACGCCGTGCGCGCTCGCTCCGGCATGCCGACCACCCCGGCAAAGCCACGCAATACATCGAGCAAGCGTGAAGGGGCAGCAATGCTCACCAGCGCATTGGTGCGCAGGCCCAACTGGATGGCCAGCATCGCACTGGCCCCCCCCATGGAGTGGCCCACCACCGCGTGCAAGGGCGGTAACTCAGCAGCAGCTTCCAGCATCGCCCGGGCAAACAGCACCACATGGGCTTCGCGGCCCGGCGAACGACCATGGGCCGGACCGTCGAGCGCTATCACCGAGTAACCCGCGCCCACCAGTGCGTCGATCAGGCTGGCGAACTGGGTCGGTCGCCCTTCCCAGCCATGCATCATCAGCACCGCCGGGCCCTGGCCCCAGCGCAAGGCCGACAGGCCAAAGCGCAAGGTGACGCGCTCGGCCTGCGCCAGCAATGGCAACTCCCAATCACGCGGCGGCAAGTCACGCGGCGTCATGAAGGCGCGACGCATCTGATTGGCGATAGTTTGCGGGGCCAGCCTGCCCAAGGTGCCGTTGACGCGGCGAATCCAGCTTAAGGTGCTCATCCATTCACTCCCCAGGCTCACAAGCCTTGTTCAGCGCACTGCCGACTTGGAGGCGCGCAATACACGATCCGATAATTCGCCTGGCCCCAAGGCCCGGGCCAATGCCAGGCCACCAATCATCAAGGCCATGTCGGCCAGGGCCTTGTCGGTGTCTTCCGGGCTGGCGGCCAGTTGCGCGGCCATCAACTCGACATGCTGGTTCAATACGTCGCGAAACTCATCCGGCAGACGGTTCATCTCGCCAACCGTGGCCGGGATCGGACAGGCTTGGGCGGTAGAATCGCGATGCTTGCGCGAGAGGTAGAACGCAGCGACCAGGGCTCGGCGCTCTTCGCCTGTCAGGCTGGGGTCCATATCGTCGATAGATGCCCGACGCCGCGCCAATAGTTGCTCGAACGCCTCCAGCATCAGGGCGTCCTTGCTTTCAAAGTGGGCGTAGAAGCCACCAACGGTCAGCCCCGCCGCCCCCATGACTTCACCCACACTCGGTTCGGCCGGGCCACGCTGGATCAGCGCGGAGCTGGCGGCCTGCAGAATACGTTCACGGGTTTGCGCTTTTTTATCGCTCATGACGGCCTCCGAATATTACGGTTAAAATATTATCTGCATAATACTTTTTAGCAAGCGGTGAATTCGACCGTTGGTCAGAAGAGGTATTTTGAAGAGGGAGGGAGAAACCCAAACGCCAGACAAACAAAAGGGTCATTCAATAATTGAATGACCCTTAAAAATCCCGCAGAGCGGGTAATCGTGGCGTCCCCTAGGGGACTCGAACCCCTGTTACCGCCGTGAAAGGGCGGTGTCCTAGGCCACTAGACGAAGGGGACACAAACCTTCTATACACATGATCAGGCTGAGACTGATCGATCCAAGGACGGTGTGGCCGGAACCTTGAACCTGTAAATTGGTGGAGCTAAACGGGATCGAACCGTTGACCTCTTGCATGCCATGCAAGCGCTCTCCCAGCTGAGCTATAGCCCCGGATTTTTCGTCTCGCGACGCAGCAGACCTTGCGAACTGCTTGTTGAAACTGGCGTCCCCTAGGGGACTCGAACCCCTGTTACCGCCGTGAAAGGGCGGTGTCCTAGGCCACTAGACGAAGGGGACAAAACCTTCTGTACAACTGATCAGAGCTGAGTTCTGATCGATTCAAGGACGGTGTGGCCAGACCTTGAACCTGTAAATTGGTGGAGCTAAACGGGATCGAACCGTTGACCTCTTGCATGCCATGCAAGCGCTCTCCCAGCTGAGCTATAGCCCCTCATCGGTGAGGACGGGGCGAATCTTAATGGTGGTTTGGAAACGTGTCAAATTTATTTTCAACAATTTCCAAACTTTTTTGCCGGGATAACAATCACTTACCGACGAAACCCCGGAAAACCTGGGTTTCGTCGTTTCAACAAGCTCCTTAAGCGATAGCGCCCAGCAGCTTTTCCCATTCCTTGTTTTCTTTCTTCGACACACCGCCAAGCAAATCAAGGGCTTGGCGCAGACGGAAACGGGTCAGGTCAGGACCAAGGATTTCCATCGCATCCAGTACCGACACCGAACTGGCTTGCCCGGTAATCGCAGCAAACATCAGCGGCATGGCATCGCGCAGTTTCAATTCCAGGGATTCGACCACGGCTTGGATGGTGGCGGTGATGGCATCCTTTTCCCACTGGCGCAGGCTTTCGAGCTTCCACAGGATCAACTGCATCAACTGGCGAACCTGGTCACCCGAGAGCTTCTTGGACTCGAACAGCTTGGCATCCGGGCTCACGCCACCGGCAAAGAAGAAGTTGGCCAACGGTGCAACCTGGCTGAACGTCTCCACCCTGCCCTGTACCAGCGGTGCGATCTTCATCATGTACTCAGGGTTCAACGCCCACTGCTGCACACGGCTGGCAAACTCCTCCACTGGCAGGTCACGCAACCATTGGCCGTTGAGCCACGACAGCTTCTCGATATCGAAGATCGGCCCGCCCAGCGAGACGCGGGACAGGTCAAAGTTATCGACCATTTCCTGCAGGGAGAACTTCTCGCGCTCGTCCGGCATCGACCAGCCCATGCGGCCCAGGTAGTTGAGCATCGCTTCAGGCATAAAGCCCATGCGCTCGTAGAACGTCACCGAGGTCGGGTTCTTGCGCTTGGACAGCTTGCTCTTGTCCGGGTTACGCAGCAGCGGCATGTAGCACAACTGCGGCTGCTCCCAGCCGAAGTATTCGTAGAGCAGGATCAACTTGGGTGCCGACGGCAGCCATTCTTCGCCACGCAGCACGTGGGTGATGCCCATCAGGTGGTCATCGACCACGTTGGCCAGGAAGTACGTCGGCAGGCCGTCGGTCTTCATCAGCACTTGCATGTCCATGCGATCCCAAGGGATCTCCACGTCACCACGCAGCATGTCAGGCACCACGCACACGCCTTCGCTCGGCACTTTCATGCGGATCACGTGAGGCTCGCCCGCGGCAAGACGCCGGGCTACTTCTTCCTTGGACAGCAGCAGCGCGCGGCCGTCGTAGCGTGGGGTTTCGCCACGGGCCTGTTGCTCGGCGCGCATCTGGTCCAGTTCTTCGGCGGTGCAGAAGCACGGGAAGGCGTGGCCCATATCGACCAGTTGCTGGGTGTACTTCTTGTAGATGTCGCTGCGTTCGCTCTGGCGATACGGACCGTGTGGGCCGCCAACATCCGGGCCTTCCGCCCAGGTAATGCCCAGCCAGCGCAGGGCGTCGAAAATCTGCTGTTCCGACTCACGGGTCGAACGCACTTGGTCCGTGTCTTCGATCCGCAGGATGAATTCACCGCCGTGCTGCTTGGCAAAGCAGTAGTTGAACAAGGCGATGTAGGCAGTACCGACGTGGGGATCCCCAGTAGGCGATGGCGCGATGCGCGTGCGGACGGTGGTCATGGCGGGTCTCGAATGGGCAATAAAGCTGAAAATAAAACAAGGGGCGAATGGTAACAGCCCCAAGCCCCCCGGCTCCAGCGTGGGCCGATCAACAAAGGGCATATAAGCCAAGGTTGGGGCTGGAACCTCGACATAGCTATTTGCCAGATCGTTAGCTGGCTATATTCCATTACCTTTTGTAACTGACACTGCGCCGCCATGCCTGCTCAACTCAAACGCCGCCTGTTTATCTTCCTGTTCATCGTCGCCCTGATCGCCGCGGGCTTCTTCGCCCATTGGTTCTTCAAGGGGCGCTTTTATGAAAGCACCGACAACGCCTACGTGCAGGGCGAGATCACCCGGGTCTCCAGCCAGCTCGGCGCACGCATTGCCGAGGTCAAGGTCGGCGATAACGAGCACGTGGAAAAAGGCCAGTTGCTGGTCATTCTGGAACAGGACGACTTCCTGCTTGCCATCGATCGCGCCAACGCCGCCCTCGCCACCCGCGAAGCCGAACGCTTGCAGGCCACGAGCAAGCTGACCCAGCAGGCCAGCCTGATCGCCGCCGCCGATGCCCAGGTGTCGTCCAGCCAGGCGACCCTGGGCCGCGCGCAGATCGACTTGTCCCGCGCGCAAACCCTGCGCAAGCCCGGCTATGTCTCGGAAGAACGCGTCACCACCCTCTCAGCCGACAACCATATCGCCCGCTCCCAGGTCGCCAAGGCTCAGGCCGACCTGCAAGGCCAGCGCCAGCAGGTCAGCGCCCTGAACGCCGAAATCAAGCGCCTCGACGCGCAGATCGCCAACGCCCGCGCCGACCTCGCCCAGGCCGAGCTGAACCTGACCCGCAGCGAAATCCACGCGCCCATCAGCGGTCTGATCGGTCAACGCGCCGCGCGCAACGGCCAATATGTGCAGGCCGGCGCGTATCTGCTGTCCATCGTTCCCGACCAGGACATCTGGATCCAGGCCAACTTCAAGGAAACCCAGATCGGCCACATGGCCCCTGGGCAAAAAGCCGAACTGACCTTCGATGCCTATAGCGACACCCCTATCGAAGCCCGCGTCGACAGTTTGTTCGCCGCCTCCGGTGCGCAGTTCAGCCTATTGCCGCCAGACAATGCCACCGGCAACTTCACCAAAGTCGTACAGCGTATTCCGGTAAAACTCACCTTCGCCGCCGACAACCCACTGCACGGCAAGATCCGCCCCGGCATGTCGGTGACCGTCAAAGTGCAGATCCAAGACCCTGACCATGGCCGGTGATCAACTGCTGCGCCCGGTCGGCGAACCGACCCGGCGCGACTGGATCGCGGTGATGAGCGTGATGCTCGGCGCCTTTATGGCGGTGCTCGACATCCAGATCACCAACTCCTCGCTCAAGGATATCCAGGGCGCGTTGTCGGCCACCTTGGAAGAAGGCTCGTGGATTTCCACCTCCTACCTTGTCGCCGAAATCATCATGATCCCCCTCACCGCCTGGCTGGTGCAGTTGCTGTCGGCACGGCGCCTGGCGGTGTGGGTTTCGGTGGGTTTCCTGATCGCCTCGCTGATGTGCTCCATGGCCTGGAGCCTGGAAAGCATGATTGTGTTCCGCGCCCTGCAAGGTTTTACCGGCGGCGCGCTGATCCCGCTGGCCTTCACCCTGACCCTGATCAAACTGCCCGAACACCACCGCGCCAAGGGCATGGCGATGTTCGCCATGACCGCCACTTTCGCCCCGTCCATCGGCCCGACCATCGGCGGCTGGCTCACCGAAAACTGGGGCTGGGAATACATCTTCTATATCAACGTACCGCCAGGCCTGTTGATGATCGCCGGCCTGCTATACGGCCTGGAGAAAAAGGCCGCGCACTGGGAGCTACTCAAAAGCACCGATTACATGGGCATCCTGACCCTGGCCGTGGGCCTCGGTTGTCTGCAAGTGTTTCTTGAAGAAGGGCATCGCAAGGACTGGCTGGAGTCGAGCCTGATCGTCAGCCTGGGCAGCATCGCCCTGCTGAGTCTGATCACCTTCGTTATCGTGCAACTGTCCAAGCCCAACCCGCTGATCAACCTGGGCATCTTGGCCAACCGCAACTTTGGACTTTCCAGCATTTCCAGCCTGGGCATGGGCGTGGGGCTGTATGGCTCGATCTACCTGCTGCCGCTGTACCTGGCGCAGATCCAGGACTACAACGCCCTGCAGATCGGCGAAGTGATCATGTGGATGGGCGTGCCACAGCTGTTCCTGATCCCGCTGGTGCCGAAACTGATGAAGTACGTGTCACCGAAGTGGCTTTGCGCACTAGGATTTGGCCTGTTTGGCTTCGCGAGTTTTTCCTCGGGCGTGCTCAACCCGGACTTTGCCGGCAGCCAGTTCAACCAGATCCAGATCATCCGCGCCCTCGGCCAGCCGCTGATCATGGTCACGATTTCGTTGATAGCCACGGCGTACATCCTGCCCCAGGACGCGGGCTCGGCGTCGAGCCTGTTCAACATCCTGCGCAACCTGGGTGGGGCCATCGGCATTGCGCTGCTGGCGACATTACTGGATGCACGGACCAAGACCTACTTTGACTACCTGCGCGAGGCCATTGTGCCCACCAACCCGCAGGTGGCCGAACGCATGGCGACGCTGACGCAGACGTTTGGCAATGAAACGGCGGCGCTGGCCAAGCTCAGTGAAATCGCCCATCAACAGGCGCAAATCATGGCCTATAACGATGCGTTTCACTTTGTCGGGCTGGCGTTGGCGGTGAGTATGCTGGCGATCTTTTTGACCAAGGCGTTGCCGGCGGGGCTCAAGGCGGGGGAAGCTCATTAGGCCGAGGCTTACCTGCGATGAGCATCGATATCTACACAACTTTCACAAACTAATGAACTCCCCCGTGGCGAGCGGGCTTGCCCCGCGTTGGGCTGCGAAGCAGCCCTAAACCCGCCTATCGCGGTTTATCTGAAGAAACGCGGCGGGCTTTTTGGGGGCTGCTTCGCAGCCCAACGCGGGGCAAGCCCGCTCGCCACAGGGAAGTTCGTTGGTGTCTGAGTGTTGTGTAATACCGCTGCTGGGGTGAGGCCCCAACAGTCAGCACAAATCAGACAGTCAGCAACCGCTCACGCAACTTGCCAATCTCATCGCGCATCTGCGCCGCCGCTTCAAACTCCAGATCCCGCGCCAACTGGTACATTTTCTCTTCCAACTGGCGGATCCGTTTGGTGATTTCACTCGGCGAGCGCAGTTCGTTTTCGTACTTGGCGTTTTCTTCGGCAGCCTTGGCCATGCCCTTGCGCTTCTTGCTGCGCGAACCGGGCACGGTGGCGCCTTCCATGATGTCGGCCACGTCCTTGAACACGCCCTTGGGAGTGATGCCATTGGCCAGGTTGAACGCAATCTGCTTCTCGCGACGGCGTTCGGTCTCGCCGATGGCCCGCTCCATGGAGCCGGTGATACGGTCGGCATACAGGATCGCACGGCCATTGAGGTTACGCGCCGCACGGCCGATGGTCTGGATCAGCGAGCGCTCGGAGCGCAGGAACCCTTCCTTGTCCGCGTCCAGAATCGCCACCAGCGACACCTCGGGCATGTCCAGGCCTTCACGCAGCAGGTTGATCCCCACCAGCACATCGAAGGTACCCAGACGCAGGTCGCGGATGATCTCTACACGTTCCACGGTATCGATGTCCGAGTGCAGGTAACGTACACGCACGCCGTGGTCGGCCAGGTAATCGGTAAGGTCTTCGGACATGCGCTTGGTCAGCGTGGTGACCAGCACCCGCTCTTCCAGGGCGACACGCTTGGTGATTTCCGACAGCAGGTCATCGACCTGGGTCAGGGCCGGGCGGATTTCGATTTGCGGGTCCACCAGGCCGGTGGGGCGCACCAGTTGCTCGATCACCCGCCCAGCATGCTCGGCCTCGTAGTTGCCCGGCGTGGCGGACACAAAGATGGTCTGCGGGCTGATGCTTTCCCATTCGTCAAAGCGCATCGGACGGTTATCCAGCGCCGAAGGCAGGCGGAAGCCGTACTCCACCAGGGTTTCCTTGCGCGAGCGGTCGCCTTTATACATGGCGCCGACTTGCGGAACGCTAACGTGGGATTCGTCGATCACCAGCAACGCATCTGCCGGCAGGTAGTCGTAGAGGGTAGGCGGCGGCGCACCGGACTCACGACCCGACAGGTAGCGCGAGTAGTTTTCGATGCCGTTGCAGTAACCCAGCTCGAGGATCATCTCCAGGTCAAAACGCGTGCGCTGTTCCAGACGCTGGGCTTCCACCAGTTTGTTGTTGGCGCGCAGGTACTCGAGGCGCTCGGCAAGCTCGGCCTTGATCCCTTCCATGGCATCCAAAAGGGTTTCACGCGGGGTCACGTAGTGGCTTTTTGGATAGAAGGTGAAGCGCGGCAGTTTGCGGATCACTTCGCCGGTCAACGGGTCGAAGGCCGACAGGCTCTCGACTTCATCATCGAACAGCTCGATACGAATCGCTTCCAGGTCCGATTCAGCCGGGTAAATATCGATCACATCGCCACGCACGCGGAAAGTCGCGCGGGCGAAGTCCATGTCGTTGCGGGTGTACTGCAAATCCGCCAGGCGCCGCAGCAAGGCGCGCTGGTCGAGTTTGTCGCCGCGATCGACGTGCAGCACCATCTTCAGATAAGTTTCCGGGCTGCCCAGGCCGTAGATGCACGACACGGTGGTGACGATGATCGCGTCCTTGCGCTCCAGCAGCGCTTTGGTCGCCGACAGCCGCATCTGCTCGATATGGTCGTTGATCGACGCATCCTTCTCGATAAAGGTATCGGAAGACGGCACATAGGCTTCGGGCTGGTAGTAGTCGTAGTAGGAAACGAAGTACTCCACCGCGTTGTTCGGGAAAAACGCCTTGAACTCACCGTACAACTGCGCGGCCAGGGTCTTGTTCGGCGCCAGCACCAGGGTTGGGCGGTTGATCTGTGCGATCACGTTGGCGATGCTGAAGGTCTTGCCCGAACCGGTCACCCCGAGCAGCGTCTGGTGCGCCAGGCCGGCCTCGATGCCTTCGACCATCAGGCGAATGGCCTCGGGCTGGTCGCCAGCAGGTTCAAAGCGGGTGACTAGTTGGAAATCCGACATAACGTACCTCTTGAAGTCACCCCAGACTGTAAACCCGTCGGGGACGAAAAAGACCACAGCCCGCATAACTTCAGAGCAGGCCATAGGAAAAAACCATGATAGCTGTAGAAGTGGAGGCGAATGTGAGGGGTTTCAAGGTAATAGTCCTACACGCCCACAGCCATCAATGTTGCAATAAGACTAACGGTCGATAAATAAACCGAAAAACTTGGCCGAAAAGCCATTTCGGCTGTCGCCGCGAGCGGTGTTGGCCTCTATACTAGCTCCCCGTTTGTGCACCGCTCTAGTGCATTCGGCTGGAGCGCGACACGTCCCTCCATTCCCCCATAGAGCTGCCGCAAAAATGAGCCTGTTCTCCGCTGTCGAAATGGCACCACGCGATCCTATCCTGGGCCTCAACGAAGCATTCAACGCCGATACCCGTACTACCAAGGTCAACCTTGGCGTAGGCGTTTACTGCAACGAGGAGGGGAAAATTCCACTCCTGCGTGCCGTTGCCGAAGCGGAAGCCATTCGCGTGGCGCAACACGCCGCCCGTGGCTACTTGCCGATCGATGGCATTGCCGCCTACGACCTGGCCGTGCAAAAGCTGCTGTTTGGTACCGACTCGCCGCTGCTGAGCGCTGGCCGTGTGATCACCGCCCAAGCCGTTGGCGGCACCGGCGCGCTGAAGATCGGCGCCGACTTCCTCAAGCAACTGTTGCCCAACGCCGTCGTCGCCATCAGCGACCCAAGCTGGGAAAACCACCAGGCACTGTTTGAAAAAGCCGGCTTCCCGGTGCAGACCTACCGCTACTACGACGCTGCCACCCACGATGTGAACCGTGCCGGCCTGCTGGAAGACCTCAACGCCCTGCCCGCCCAGTCCATCGTCGTGCTGCACGCCTGCTGCCACAACCCGACCGGCGTCGACCTGAGCCCGGCCGACTGGAAAGACGTACTGGAAGTGGTCAAGGCCAAGAACCTGGTGCCATTCCTCGACATGGCCTACCAGGGCTTTGGCGACGGTATCGACGAAGATGCCGCCGCCGTGCGCCTGTTCGCCGAGTCAGGCCTGACCTTCTTTGTGTCCAGCTCGTTCTCCAAATCGTTCTCGCTGTACGGCGAGCGCGTGGGTGCACTGTCCATCGTCAGCGAATCGAAAGAAGAAAGCGCGCGCATCCTGTCCCAGGTCAAGCGCGTGATCCGCACCAACTACTCCAACCCGCCGACCCACGGCGCGGCGATCGTGGCGGCGGTGCTCAACAACCCGCAACTGCGCGCGCAGTGGGAAGCCGAACTGGCCGAAATGCGCCTGCGCATCCGCGGCATGCGCGAGCAGATGGTCAGCGAACTGGCCAAGGCTGCTCCAGGCCATGACTTCAGCTTCGTCGGTCGCCAGCGCGGGATGTTCTCCTACTCCGGCCTGACCGTAGAGCAAGTCACCCGCCTGCGCAGCGAGTTCGGCATCTACGCCCTCGACACCGGGCGCATCTGCGTGGCCGCGTTGAACCAGGCGAACATCGATGCGGTGACCAAGGCGATTGTGCAGGTGCTGTAAGCCTGATCGCGAGGTACAAAGGGGAAGCCAGCGGCTTCCCCTTTTTTATGCCTTGCCCCTGTAGGAGCCCGCTCCTACAAAAAGCTCAGCGCTGGCAAGGCAAGCCCCTTAGACTGAAGCAAGACTGCCCTTTGCGATGAGACTTTCTATGAGAAACGACGACCTGGACCTGCGTGCCGACCGCGACGAACTGGACCACTTCACCCCGCGCGCACCTCAAGCCAAGCGGCAAAAAAGCCTGGTCCTGCAAGTAGCCTTGGGCGTCTTCCTCGGCGGCCTGGCCTTGTGGCTGGTGCAATTGGGCGCCACAGCGCTGATGGCCAAATTGGCGATGGGCACCCTGCAGTTCGGTGGCTGACCCTCCCCACCCTGTGGCGAGCGGGCTTGCCCCGCGCTGGGCTGCGCAGCAGCCCCACTACTTATTCAGGCAAAAACACCGCGCTAGGGGTTTAGGGCCGCTTCGCAGCCCAGCGCGGGACAAGCCCGCTCGCCACATGAGGTCCCGAGTATTCATCCTCCAACGGCCACACGCCTTTGTCTGGCGCAGTTGGGCACCACGCCACTGATGGCGAAATTGACGATTCGCTAGCTGACAAAAACCCACCGTGGCGAGCGGGCTTGCCCCGCGTTGGGCTGCGCAGCAGCCCCACTACTTATTGCTAGGGGTTTAGGGCCGCTTCGCAGCCCAGCGCGGGGCTAGCCCGCTCGCCACAATGGGTCCGCTCCTCGAGCAGTTGCACAAAACTGTCCAGACTCTGCGACACCGTGCCCCGGCGCCAGATCAACCAGGTGTTCAGCAGGCGAAACTCGTCCGCCAACGGCCACACGCTCACCGTGGTAAAGCCCGGCATGCTCTCCAGCATGCTGCGTGGCATCAACGCCAAACCCGCGCCGGCGCTGACGCAGGCGAGCATGCCGTGGTACGACTCCATCTCGAAAATCTTCCCCGGCACTGCACCGTCCTGGGAAAACCAGCGCTCAAAGTGGTGCCGGTACGAACAGTTGGAACGGAAGGTGTAGATGCTCTCCCCGTTCACATCCTGCCCACGGGTGATCGGCCCATGATGCAACGGCGCAATCACCACCATCTCTTCTTCAAACACCGCAACCCCCTCCAGGGTCGGATGCAGCACCGGGCCATCAACAAACGCTGCCGCCAGTCGGCCCGATAGCACGCCTTCGATCATCGTCCCCGAGGGCCCGGTGCTCAGGTCCAGTTCGACCTTGGCGTGTTTCTGGTTATAGGCTGCGAGCAACGCCGGGATACGCACGGCGGCGGTGCTCTCCAGCGAACCCAGGGCAAATGGCCCCTGGGGCTCCTCCCCCGCCACGGTGGCACGGGCCTCTTGCACCAAGTCGAGAATCCGCCGCGCATAGCCCAGGAAATTCCAGCCGGCAGGCGACAGGCGCAGTCGACTTTTCTCACGGATAAACAGCTCGACGCCCAGGTCCTGCTCCAGTTGCTTGATGCGCGTGGTCAGGTTCGACGGCACACGGTGAATCAACTGCGCGGCGGCACTGATGCTGCCCTGCTCGGCCACGGCCTTGAAAATTTCCAGTTGCACCAGATCCAAGTCATTCTCCAATCGTGAACGTATCGCTTAATATTATTCAGTTCCCGGAAAAGATGCAGCCCCGTACGCTGGGCACCTTCCCAAATACTGCGCAGGACGGTGCCATGAACGCTCTCTCTCACCAGACCCATGCCTTGTCGATCAATCCCGCCAATGGCGAAACCGTCGGCAGCTACCCGTACGAATCCGCCGCGCAACTGGACGCCGCCCTCACCCGCGCCAGCATCGCCTTTGCCAATGGTCGCAACACGCCCGTAGCGCAACGCGCCCAATTGCTCCTGGCCCTGGCCGGCGCCCTGCGCGAGCAAGCTGAGGAGATGGCGCAAATGATCACCCTGGAAATGGGCAAACCCATCGTCCAGGCCCGTGGCGAAATCGAGAAGTGCGCGTTGCTGGCCGAGTGGTACGCCGCCCATGGCCCGGCCATGCTTGCACCGGAGCCGACGCTGGTGGACAACGGCAGCGCCCGGATCGAGTACCGCCCGTTGGGCCCGATCCTCGCCGTGATGCCGTGGAACTTCCCGGTCTGGCAGGTACTGCGCGGCGCCGTACCGACCATGCTCAGCGGCAATACCTACGTGCTCAAGCATGCGCCCAACGTGATGGGCAGCGCCTACCTGATGAAACAAGCCTTCCAAAAAGCCGGCTTCGCCGAGGGCTTGTTCGAAGTGATCAACGTCACCCCGGACGGCGTATCCAAGGCCATCGCTGACCCACGCATCGCCGCCGTGACCCTTACCGGCAGCGTGCGAGCGGGTATCGCCATCGGCTCCCAGGCCGGCGCCGCGTTGAAAAAGTGCGTGTTGGAACTGGGCGGTAGCGACCCCTTCATCGTGCTCGACGACGCCGACCTCGACGCCGCCGTACAAGCCGCCGTGATCGGCCGTTTCCAGAACTCCGGCCAGGTCTGCGCCGCCGCCAAGCGCCTGATCATCGAGCAAGGCGTGGTCGAAGCCTTCACCGCCAAGTTCCTCGAAGCCAGCCGCCAACTGGTGATGGGCGACCCGACATCCAGCGACACCTACATCGGCCCCATGGCCCGTTTCGACCTGCGTGACGAGTTGCACGGCCAGGTCCAGGCCACCCTGGAAGAAGGCGCCACCCTGTTGCTCGGCGGCCATCCCATCGAAGGGCCGGGCAACTACTACGCCCCCACCGTACTGGCCAATGTCACCGACCAGATGACCTCCTTCAAACAGGAACTGTTTGGCCCCGTCGCCTCGATCATCAGCGCCCGCGACGCCGACCATGCGGTAGCCCTGGCCAACGACAGCGAGTTCGGCCTGACCGCGAGCATCTTCAGCAACGATCCGGCCAAGGCCCGAGAAATCGCCACCCAGCTGGAAACCGGCGGGATCTTTATCAACGCCTACAGCGTGTCCGATCCTCGGGTGGCGTTTGGCGGGGTGAAAAAGAGTGGGTTTGGCCGCGAATTGTCACATTTTGGCGTACGAGAGTTCTGCAATGCACAGACGGTATGGGTAGATCGGCGGTAGGCCAATCGTCAAGATTCCTCATTGCCAGCATGCGGGTTCAGGATATGATCAGGCCGTTATTTGAACTGGACTGCGTTGACCTATGCCCGTTGACCTGCAAGCGCTCTATCCCAAACTGATCCATCTGATGCTGGATACGGTTTTCGTGGTCGACAGGGACAGCCAGATTGCATTTGTCAGCGACGCCTGCGAGGCGTTGCTCGGCTACCGTGCCGACGAGCTGACCGGGACCGTGATCACCGACTATATGCACCCTGACGACCTGGCGACCACCCGAGCCTCGATTATCCGGGTGATGAACGGCCAGCCCCATGTCGACTTCCGCAACCGCTATATCCGCAAGGATGGCGGCATCGTCCATATTCTGTGGGCAGCATTCTGGTCCGAGGACGTCGGCGCGCGGATCGGCGTAGCACGGGATATAACGGCCCTCACCCAGGCCGAGGAGGAACTGCGCTTTCTCGCCCATCACGACCCGCTGACCGCCCTGACCAACCGCTTACTGTTCAATGATCGGCTGGACTCGGCCCTGCGTAATGCACGCCGACAGAACAGCACCCTGGCCTTGCTGTTCCTGGACATCAATGATTTCAAGGGCATCAACGATGTGCACGGGCACGTCGCGGGTGATCGCGTGCTGTGCACCATTGCGCGACGCCTGGAAAGCTGCGTGCGTGAGACCGACACGGTGGCGCGAATGGGCGGGGATGAGTTCACGGTGTTGTTGACCGACCTTCATTCAGAAGATGCCGTGGCCGAGAAAGTGCAACAGATCCTTGCCATCATGGCCGAGCCTCTGGGGGCCGAATTTGGCGCGGTGAAGATGCCATCGTGCAGTATCGGCGTGGCCCGGTACCCGGTCGACGGGGAAGATGCAGACACCCTGCTCAGCCATGCCGATGGCGATATGTACCGGGTGAAAAAACTCCACCGCGCGGCGAGCTGAGGCGAAAGCCCCGAACCTTGCCCCCCGCTCATCCGCCCCAGAGAACGCAACCTTGGCCCACCCTCCAAGTGATCATCGCAGCAGCATCTGGTCAGTTTTCCTGATCTTCCTGCGCCTGGGCCTAACCTCCTTCGGCGGCCCTATTGCGCACCTGGGTTACTTTCGCGACGAGTTCGTCACCCGACGCCGCTGGCTGAGCGAGCGCAGCTATGGGGATCTGGTCGCCCTCTGCCAATTCCTCCCCGGCCCGGCCAGCAGCCAGGTCGGCATCGCCCTGGGCCTGGCACGCGCGGGCTACGGCGGCGCAGTAGCGGCCTGGGTCGGTTTTACCTTGCCGTCGGCCTTGCTCTTGATTCTGTTTGCCCTGGGCCTTACCCAGCACAGCTCAGCCATCCCGGCTGGCGCGCTGCACGGCCTCAAAGTGGTGGCCGTGGCCGTGGTCGCCCAGGCGGTATGGGGCATGGCGCGCAACCTGTGCCGCAGCGCGGGCCGCATCAGCCTGATGCTACTGGCGACCGCCGCCACCCTGCTGCTTCCCTTTGCCTGGGCCCAGGTGGCCATCATTGCCTGCGCAGGTGTGGTTGGCCTGTTGCTCTTCAAACCTGTGTGCGGCAGCGCCCACGACCCCCTGCCCATCCCGATCCGCCGTAGCACCGGCGCGATGTGGCTGACATTGTTCCTGATATTACTGGCAGGCCTACCGCTCCTCGCCCAGGCACTGCCCGACCTGGCCCTGATAGACGCGTTCTACCGCACTGGCTCGCTGGTATTCGGCGGAGGCCACGTGGTACTGCCGTTGCTGCAGGCCGAAGTGGTGCCGCGTCAATGGGTGAGCAACGACGTATTTCTCGCCGGCTACGGCGCCGCTCAAGCCGTGCCCGGCCCGCTGTTCACCTTCGCCGCCTTCCTCGGCGCCGCCATCAACTCATGGTGGGGTGGCCTGATCGCCTTGCTGGCGATCTTCACACCGTCGTTTTTACTGGTATTGGGCGTCTTGCCCTTCTGGGAAAACCTACGCCAAAGCCCACGCACACAGGCCGCGCTGGCCGGTGTGAATGCTGCCGTGGTGGGGTTGCTGCTGGCGGCGCTGTACCGACCGGTATGGACCAGTGCGATATTCAGCGTACAAGACCTGGGCCTGGCGTTGATTGCCCTGCTGGCGCTGATGCTCTGGAAGCTGCCGCCGTGGCTGGTGGTGATAGGAAGCGGCGTACTGGGATGGCTATTTAGCCTGACGATGTAAAAAGCACAGCCACCGTTAGCCCTTCAACTCACCCGCCCGATGACTCGCCGCATCGTCGTAAGCCACATACAACGACTCGGCGATTGGGCTTTTAATAGCCTTGGTGGACTCCAGCCCCAACACAAACCCCTCAGCCTTACCGCCTGCGCGGTTCAGGTCTTCAAGGGTGCTGGCACCGGTGATTGCATCCAGCAACTTGGCTGCATGCGGGCCTACGCCTTTGGGCAGGCTGATCTGGTCGATGCTCATTGCGATACCTCAAATAAGGTTGGGGATGGGGTGTTGCGCGATAACGTGGTCATTGGCGATACCATGAGGGCTTGGGAGCCGATAGCGTGTTTGGCCACTGTCGGGGTGGCATGGTAGACCGGTATGGGGATGAGGGGGCAGCTTTTGGTGATTTTTCAGTTGGTTGTCACCGGCAGTAATCGGCCAGGAGCGGACATGCAGGGGGGGTAAATCTCAATGTCGCACGAACTACTGCAGCATGGTCCTATCGGGCACGGTGATAACCTAGCAAAATCGGCTGATTAATCAAAAATGCGGAGAACAGATGAACTCGGTTCAGATGTATCACAACCTGATGCAGCGGATACGCGCTCGATTTGACGTTATAGATCTACTTCGTATCTCGGAAGGCGAGTATTTCACCCGCGCAGAATCAGCCGCGTTCCAGGGACGAAAAATAGTCGAAGGGATTGCGTATGCGTGCCTTATCGCAATTGAGCACGGCGCTCAGCAGATACCTCGCGATGCCAAAAAACAGTGGAACGCTGAAAAGATATTCAAGAATCTGAAATCTAAGGGATTTGATACTCTTCCAAGCCCAAGCGAAATCCGTTCGGCAACCGAGCAAGAGCGCGCAGATGGGCTCGCGATTGTCGTCGAAGGCATACCTGTGAATCGCCTCAGTCACGATCAAATTGCTGAAGTTTACCAACGGCTACATGCTTGGCTTCATGAGGCGAATCCATATATTTACGGCGGTTCGGAGGCTTTCGGTGCTGAAAAGACCGCAATATTGTGGAAAGACCTAGACGATTTGAAAACCTTTTTGAAACGCCACATCATCTCAGTCCAAGGCGAAGCCATTTTCTGTACTTTATGGGACTTAAACGATGATCAAACGAAAATTCTGCCTCTAAGCAAATTGAAACTTTAACGAAATCTTGGCCCCGCACGAGGTGTCAGCTTTGCGTTGATTAAAGACCTCCACAATGACGGTTATTGGCTGGAGGCGGCCCTCGTCTGAACGTCTGTTTTTGGCCGATTGCCGCCTATCGTGACGGGGGCGTCACTGCATGGAGCAGTGTTGGTACGAAAGTGGTACGCAGGTTTCAGGTTGGCTCTGTAGGTTAATCAATACAAGGCCTGCAGGATTAGTAGTTCCAATCCATCACCGATAAAGCCGTTGACCTTGCGCTTGACCGGCAGCAATCGACCCATAGCTGCCCTTGATGTATGTGTGTTGTCGCCATATGTTATTGGCATTCATGGAGGATTCTGACTGATGGCACGTGTGGGATTGATACTGACACCCGGTTTTGCGGACTGGGAATACGCTTTCATTGCTGGAACTGCGTCTCCGTTTTACGGGATCGATGTCAGGTTTTTCGCTTCTGCTACGGGGCAGTTTCGCTCGCAGGGTGGATTGGCGGTAACGGTCGAGAGCAGTTTGCAACAATGTCTGGACTGGAAACCGGACGTTGTAGTCGTGATTGGAGGAATGGTCTGGGAAGGTGCAGAAGCACCTGATATTCGGGAGTTTCTTCATGCTAGTCGTGCAAGTGGAGCGACAGTTGCCGGTATCTGTGGGGGAACGCTGGCACTTGCCAGGGCCAGCCTTCTCGACACCGTTCCTCATACATCGAACAGCGCCGACTTCCTGCAACAGAATGCCATGGGTTATGACGGGCGCACGCTCTATCGAAGCAGCCCAGTAGCTGTGGTTGCAGACCGCATCATAACTGCTCCAGGCCCTGCACCCGTTAGCTTCACCTGCGCAGTGTTCGAAGCCGCCGGGCTATCTTCCGAGGCCACTTCTCAATTCAGAACAATGTTGGCAGCGGAACATCGGTGACTGCGTCGTCCTACAAAACAGCCGGTTAGGTGATGTGTTCGAGTGGCCGCTCATGGCCGATTCCTGCCTTTCACCGCCGTCAGCTTTGGGTCCAGACCGCTGGCCTATCCGACTGGCCTCTTCTCACTATCACACATTGGAAAGTGTTTTAGGCACGTCAGCGCTGGTGGGAGACCGAAGACATAGAAATCATTGGCTGAATCGTGCCAGCAACCTCTGCGCGTCGACAGGCGGTCATCTTTCTAACGAAACGAGCCGAGCATAGTGTGCCGACGGGTAATGGCGAAAATTAGTAACTCAACCTGTGTAGATAACCGGTAGCGGCAACAAGGACCACTGCGCAAGCTATTGAAATTGAAGGGTTGCAGGCTGGATATGTGTTAGTTCCTGCAGGTTGTGAAATCTTTACTCATCCGATGTGTTAAAAACAGCAACCCTCGGCTTAAAGAATTCTGGTTACCTGCCGCTATAAAGGTTGAGTCTTGCTGTTTTTTCTATACAAGACGATGCGGAAGGACAAGAGTTATAGTGACTATCAAAATTAAATGGATATTTATGAGATTCGCTAAACTGTTCGGGGCAGCAACTTTATTCGCCTCTATGATTGCATCTGTCCAAGCAGGCACAATCGTCACCGTGAAGGTGAAGAACTCTACGACCGGTCCAGCCGCGTACACTTTCGAGTACTTTTCTGGGAGTGTAGCCCCCACCCCAAGTACGATTCTGCCTTCTGCAACGACGACATTTGCCCTGACCAGTGTCGCGGATACGGTTTCAGGAATGCGATTCGTCTATACTTCAGGTAATAAGAAATGTCGTTTTGCAGCAAGCCACCAGGTCAATCCAACGACTAAAGCTCCTAGCTGGACTAAAATGGGCACTAGCACTGGTTCCGATAAGGCTACTTGCAATGCCAATATCACAGCAATTCAATCGGCGCCTCCCTATAACTACACTGTCGAATTTGAAATAAAATAATCCGACATTTGTATAGGCACCCTAGCTGAAGATAGCTCTCGAGCTATCTTCAGCGCATGGAGTATCACCATGGATATTTCGATCAAATCGTATCAAGCAAGTACACAGGCAAAGCTTTCTACACAAGAGAAGCTTCCTTCGTCCAACCCTGTACATTTACCTTCAGGGGATGCCGCCCTCAAGACGACCGAGACCGTCACAATCTCCGATTCTGCACGGGCACTGTACGCATTAAGTAATGCTGATGACAAACAAGCCTCTATGTCCAATAGGGATTTAAAAGGAGGCGGTTGCAGGATCTGAGTGCAACACGGTTATTGAATTGAAGCGGGAGCATCATGCCGCATCACCACGGCTTCTTGCATCACTTCGCCCATCACCTCGATCGGGCATTTGAAGTCGAAGCGTTTGCGCGGTCGCATATTCAGTTGCAAAGCGATGGCGTCCAGGGCTTCCTGACTATGCACCGACAAGTCCGTGCCCTTGGGCAGGTACTGGCGGATCAGTCCATTGATGTTCTCATTGCTGCCGCGTTGCCAGGGGCTGTGCGGGTCGCAGAAGTAGATCGCCACCCCGGTCCGCTGGGTGATCTCGGCGTGCCGCGCCATCTCCCGGCCCTGGTCGTAGGTCATGCTCTTGCGCACCGCCAGCGGCATGCCATTGAGCGCCGCACTGAAGCCCTCCAGCGCCGAGGTCGCCGTCGCGTCGGCCATCTTGATCAGCATCAGGTAGCCGCTGGTACGCTCCACCAAGGTGCCCACCGCCGAGGCATTGGCCTTGCCCTTGATCAGGTCGCCCTCCCAATGGCCTGGCATCAGCCGGTCTTCGACCTCCGGCGGGCGCACGTGGATGCTGAGCATTTCAGGGATCTGGCCGCGCCGATCGACGCCGCCAGAGCGCGGCCTGCGACTCGTCTTGCCCTGGCGCAGGCAGATGATCAGCTCCTTGCGCAGGCCACCGACCGGCAGGGCGTAGATCGCGTTATAGATCGTCTCGCGGCAGACGTAGGCCTCTCTGAGGCTGGGTATGTTCATGCTGCGCAGCTTGCCGGCAATCTGCTCGGGAGACAAACCCTCACGCAGCATATGGACGACCAGCTCGAAGCGCTCACTGCCCGGCAGCAGCTTGCACTGAGGCCTGCAGACCTGGCGGCGGACCTGCATCTGCTGCTGGGCAGCACAGGCCTGGTAGCGGGTGCCAGGGGCCCGGTTGCGGCGCAGCTCCCGGCTGATGGTCGAGGGGGAGCGGCCGAGCATCCGGGCAATTCGCCGCTGGCTGAAACCTTGGGCAAGGCCGAGTTGAAGGGTCGCACGTTCGGGGATACTGAGTTCGTGATAGGACATAGTGGCAGCACCGTACCGGAAAGGTCAGGTGTTGCACTCAGTTTTTGCGGCCGCCGGACAATATGCGAAAGGTCAGAGCGATATGTACAATTTCGGGCAGCGGATTGCTGGTGGAAATTTTAATAATGAGGATCTACTTCCCAAAACAGACGACTCTGCCCGTTTGGCGTTAGGTCAGCAGTCACTAGATTACGCAGTTGGGCTGTCTAAGCTCCCCCCAGAAAAACTTCCAAACCCATTTGAAGGTATGGCCCGAAACGGGCTAAGCAATATTGTTTATGATGATTCAGGAACCTATACGGATGCAGAACGATATGCCGCTTATGGGGAGCTTAGTAAGCAGGATGAAACATATTTTTCCAAGTTGTACGCCAATATAACGAACGGCGGTGACAATAGTGAAATCTTCAAAGGCATCATGGACTATTTCGATGATCTTCCAGGGGTCGAGAAAGCGGCATACCCTGATGGCTTTAGGGACAGTATAAAAAGTCTTTACCAAGAGCAGTTAGGTCAATCGGGGCCGCTCGCCCTGCTCAGGCAATCGACTGAAAACGACTCTGATAAATTGTCCCCGAGCTTCTTCAACAAGGAACAATCACCGGAGCAGATGTTACAAGCCGTCTTAGAAAAAGCGACTGCTCTTTCGACGATCTGACCAGTCCAAAGCAACCAATGTGTCGCTGCACGGATCAATGACGAAGCGTTTTTACACACTCTGGGTCGAAAGCCGTCTTTCGTGAATGTCGGCTAATGGCCGATTGCCACCCGTCATGAACGACCATTCAACCCCTAGCTTGATTCGATTGCGCACTGCTTTTCTATGGGTTTAATGCCGTCAATGCCAGCCCCTGGGCAGAGAGGAACAACCGCTCGAACATTCGAGCCGTAGACTCGAGAACCGGTGGGTAGTCGGCGTCATGTTCCTGCAACCATCAGATCCAGATTCTGCACCGCCGCTCCAGCGGCTCCCTTCCCGAGATTGTCAAACACTGCAGCCAACACAACCTGCCCCGTTTCATCATTTGCACACACCACCAATCGCAAACTATCAGTCCCGTTAAGCGCCTGAGGATCAAGGTGCGTCAGCCCTTTCGCCTCCTGCATCGACATCACCTGTACATGGTCTGCATCGATGTAGTGCTGCGAAAGGCACGCATGCAGCCGCGCCGCATCCACGCCCGGCGCCAATAACCGAAGTTGCAACGGTATGGTCAGCACGATCCCCTGCCGAAAAGCCCCATAGGCCGGCACAAACATCGGCCGTTCCATCAAGCCGCTTTGCTGCTGAATCTCCGGAATATGTTTGTGTGCCAGCCCCAGACCGTACACCTGAAACGCCGGTGCCTGTGATGCGCCCTCGCCCTCATGCTCTTGCACTCCAGCGCGCCCTTTTCCGGAATAGCCCGACACCGCATGAATGTTCGTCGGGAAATCCCTGGGTAGTAACCCGGCTTCCAGCAATGGGCGCAGCAGCCCTATCGCCCCCGTGGGATAGCAACCGGGATTGCTGACCCGCCGCGCCGTGGCGATGCGTTGGGCCTGTTGCGCGTCCATCTCGGCAAAACCATAGGTCCAGTCTGGATGAGTGCGGTGCGCCGAACTCGCATCGATCACCCGAACCGCGGGGTTTTCGATGCTCGCTACAGCGTCGCGTGCAGCTTGGTCGGGCAAGCAGAGAATCGCGATGTCGCAGGCGTTGATGATTTCGGCACGACGTTGCGGATCCTTGCGGTGTTCGGGGCTGAGCGTGATGAGCCGCAGATCGGTCCTGCCTCTTAAACGTTGATGGATTTGCAACCCGGTGGTGCCTTGGTCGCCGTCGATGAATACAAGGGGGCTTGCCATGGAATGCTCTCGCACATAGGAAATCAGGAGCTCCGATCTTCCATCCGAGGCTAAGATAGGAAAAGTTGAATTTCCAAACGATGAAATTCAGTTTTTCTGAACAAGGAATGATTCATGCGCGAAATCAGCCTGGACCGCCTGCGCACATTGGTGGCCATTGCCGACCTGGGTTCGTTTGCCGAGGCGGCCCGTGTGCTACACCTCGCGCCGCCCACGGTCAGTTTGCATATCGCCGACCTCGAGTCGCGGGTTGGCGGCAAGCTGTTGTCGCGCACGCGTGGGCGCATTCAGCCGTCGGCGATTGGAGAAACACTGGTAGAGCGCGCGCGGCGCCTGTTGGCGGATGCAGAGCAAGCACTTGAGGACGTGGAGCGTCAGGTGCAGGGCTTGGCCGGGCGTGTGCGGCTGGGTGCCTCCACCGGGGCGATCGCACAGTTGATGCCGCAAGCGTTGGAGACATTGAGCCAACGCCATCCCGCTATCGATGTGCAGGTCGCGGTGCTCACGTCGCAGGAAACATTGAAGAAGCTTGCCGAGGGCTCTTTGGAGATCGGTCTGGTCGCGCTGCCACAGACCCCGGTGAAGGGATTGCGGATCGAGCCCTGGCGGCGGGACCCGGTCATGGCTTTCTTGCCGGCACGCTGGGATTGCCCGGATGTGGTGAACCCGGGTTGGCTGGCCGCTCAGCCATTGATTCTGAATGACAACACCACTCGGCTTTCGCGCTTGACCTCGGAGTGGTTCGCCAGTGATGGACGACAGCCCACGCCGCGCATCCAACTGAACTACAACGATGCGATCAAAAGCCTGGTAGCGGCCGGTTATGGCGCGACGCTGTTGCCCCATGAAGCCTCCACGCCATTGCCCGATACCAGGATCGTCATGCGGCCATTACAGCCCTTGTTGTGGCGTGAACTCGGTATTGCCCACCGTGGTGGGGACGTCGAGCGGCCGACGCAACATGTGCTGGATGTGTTGTGGGGGTTGAGTGCGGGCTAGAGCAATGTTGTCGCTCAGGCAGTTGTATGAGCTGGTGAAGTATTGACTATGACCGATGGGTAAAACCCCACGGGCATCGGCACGCTAGACGGAGAAACCCAGCGACCGCGCTCGGCATTGCAGGCGCCCACAGGTGGGCGGTGTGTACGTGTGTGCCATGCACCCCGGGGTGATGTTGGCGGCGGTGGTGGGACGTCTTGCCAGCGAAGAGATCATCGACGGCAAGGCACCCTCTGCGCTTGGTCCATGCCGTCCTGATCGATTTGTCCGTTGCCCTGCCACCTAGGGCAACACGGCATTCTTGAAGATCAGTTCGCTGTGCAGCACGCGAACGCCTTCCGGGCCGCTTTCAAGCAGCCGGCGCTCGCCACCCGCGTTGATCTGTCGTGAACATCAAACACCGGAGGTCCCTGCATGAGTCTGCCCACTATCCGCCTCGACACCTTGCTCACCGGTCGCGTGCAGCCATTCACCCGCCCAGGCTCCCAGAGCGCCATCGATAAACAGCCGCAACAGGGCCAACTGAAGGTCTCCACCCTGGGCCTTCACGGCGACGAACAGGGCGACCTGCGCGTGCATGGCGGGGTGGAAAAAGCCATTCACCACTACCCGCTTGAGCACTACGCCCGTTGGGCCGACGAATTGGGCGCTCATCCCTTGCTGAGGCAGCCAGGGGCCTTTGGCGAGAACTTCAGGACCACCGGCTGGAGCGAGCATGACGTCTGCCTGGGCGATCGGATTCAGGTCGGTACGGCATTGCTCGAGGTGTCCCTGGCCAATAAATATCTGGATAATGCCCCGCCCCTACGCCGATAAGGACATCCCTGCCAATGAAGTTGCCCACGTCTACGCTGCTGCTCGCCTCTACCCTGCTGCTGCCGTCACTGGCCCATGCCAACGACGCCGCCTTGACCGACACGCTCAAGGCGTTCACCCACTGTGACGCCCGTTTCTTCAATAGCTTGCACGCCCACGGCGACGCCTGGCAGGCCTATGCGCCGCTGGTGCGGGAGAAGAACAGCACGTGGATCGCGGTTAAAAATCGCGCCAGCGGCGAGGAAAATTCAGTGCTCGTCAGCGCACCGCCGATTGCCGGCTTGAAGCTGTTGTCCTACTTCGACGAGAGCACCGACCTCGGCAAATTGGGGCTCTACTATTACTGGGGCTTTGTGGTTGAAGGCGGTGTCGAGGAGGTGGCCAAGCACATCGCGCCGCTGCTGGAACAACCTGGGGCGTTGCAAAAAAACAGCCCAGTGTATGTTCGCAGCGAGCTCAAGGTCGGCGACCAGTGGCAGGCCATGGCGCCCCAACCCGGCTCCGCGCCCGGCACGCGGCGGGTAGAGCGGGTGCTGCTGGTCGAGCCGGAAGGCAAGCAAGGCACGCAGTCGCGGGTCAGTTGTTCGCTGCAGGGTGGCGTGGACGGAGCATTGCTCGCCCGTTTGCGTCCGGACATCGCGCCGGCTGACTATCCTCGAACCGTGGCCGAAACTCATATCGACGATGTCCAGGTGCCGACCAGCGTGCTCCAACGCCTTGATTCGCCGCTGCTGCAACCGAAGTTCAAGACGCTGACCTACACGTCCCAGTCCACCAAGGATGACGGCAGCAAGGATAGCCCGGTTTCCGAGACGTTCACCGCCCAGGGTGGCTTGCTGAAGAAGAAGGAGATCTACAGCGAGCGCTTCAACGTCGACCGCCTCACCCAGGCCGACCTGATCCAGTTGAAGTCGAAGATGAATGGCATAGGCGATGGGCGCGTACTGCTGACCCACGAAATCGCACTGGATATTCCGCCAACCTGGACCCCAGGCCAAACGCTGAGCGCACGCATGACCATGGCTGATGTGCCGGCCAAGCCGACCGACACATCCCGCATCACGCCCTTGAACTGCGTGGTGGGCCAACGCTTTCCAGCGCGGCAGGTGTTTGCCAGCTTGACGGGCGACGCGATCAAACTGGAGTGCGACCAGGGCGACTATAAAACCACGCGCGCGTTTATCGAGGACTTGGGGCTTGCCATGACCTTGGAGTCAACGTCGGACAAAATCCATTACGTGTATGAATACACCGCGCTGGATGTCGTGCGTTAACCCAGAGCCCAACCGATCTGTAGCTAGGGTGATGACCTGTGGCGAGCGGGCTTGCCCTAATGCCGTTCAGTTAAGCCTTTTTGTAGGAGCGAGGGGGACGCCTAGTTCTTGCTCGCGAAGAACTTGAGAGCGCCGCGTTTACCTAGCAAACACGCGTTATCGTTGACGTCCTTCGCGAGCAGAACTAGGCGTCCCCCTCGCTCCTACAGAAAGCAGAATCCGCTTAACTGAACGGCATTAGGGCAAGCCCGCTCGCCACAGAGCCTGATAAATGGCAGCGCGAGCCCGCTCGCCATACTGATATCATCCAGGCATTAACGCGCTGAGTAGAAAGCATGAACCGTCGTAAGAAACTCAATCAGATTTTGAAAGCCAACGCCAAAAAGGCCAATGCCAAATTGGCCCCCAAGAGCAAGGACAAGTACATCAGCAAGGCCGACCGTTTGAAACTGGAAGCCGAACCTGCCCAGGACACACCGATTTCCCCTGACACGCCAAGCTGATTCAGGGCACTCTACGCCAGCGCAGCAGTCTGTTCCCAGACACCCCATTCTCGCCCGGCGGAGCTTCCCATGATGATTGTTCACCACCTCAACAACTCACGTTCGCAGCGCATTCTCTGGCTGCTAGAAGAACTCGGCCTGCCCTACGCGCTCAAGTGCTACCAGCGCGACCCGAAAACCAACCTTGCACCACCCGAGCTCAAGGCGATCAATGCGCTGGGCAAATCGCCGGTGCTTGAAGATGGCTCACGTGTGGTGATCGAGTCCGGCGCCATTGTCGACTACCTGATCCGTCGCCATGGCCAGGGTCGCCTGCAACCAGACCCCAGCACAGACGCCTACGACACCTACGTACAATGGCTGCACTTCGCCGAAGGCTCGGCAATGCTGCCGCTGATGCTCAACCTGTATGTCGGCCGCCTGGGTGAAGCCGGTGCGCCATTGCATCCGCGGATCGAGTCGGAACTGGCCAATTACCTGGGTTACCTGAACAACGCCCTGGCGCAGTCGCCCTACCTGCTGGGTGAGGAACTGAGCGGCGCCGATATCCAGATGAGCTTTATTGGCGAAATCGCCAAGGCCCAGGGCAAGTTGCAGGCGTACCCGAACCTCGCGGCGTGGGTCCAGCGGTTCCAGGCCCGGCCTGCCTATCGCAAGGCGCTGGAACAGGGTGGGGAATATGCGTTTGCCAAGTAAGCAGACGGGAATTGAGTAAACGCCCACCCTTAAATGACGGTCAGCCGCCGGGGGCCGTCATGTACTGGCTGAAGTTGTTGATGTGATCATCCAGATTGTCTTCGAGCATCATCCGGTACTGCTCACAGAAGTACTTCAGCAGCGCTTCGCGCGACTCGGCCATTTCGGCGCCGGTCTTGAAGTTGCGCGCACTCGCCCAGGCATTGAAACGTGTCGTGCCGAACATCATCGAGGCGCTGACCTGGCCAAGGTTCTCGAGGGTTTTCAGTTGCTCGTTCGACAGCTCGATATGCGCGTCGGCGCGGTCGTAGAAGGCTTGGTCTGTAGCGTCTGGCATGGTGGAACACCTGGGTTGGATAAGGGAGTCATTGAAGCATTCGCGGCAGGCAAGGCCCTAGATCACGTTCGTTGCCTCCAGCAACTGGGTAATCCAGCGCACCTCCTGCGTCAGCTCCACAACCTTCTGCTCAGGTAGCGCCTGTCGCGCCTCGGCCAATTGGTCCAGGGTCCGTTGCTTGTAGCGCAGCAGGCGCTGCCACTTGGCCAGGAACGCCTCGCTGCGGGCCTGCATCTGCAACGGGCCGAAGTACAGTTGCTCGGCGCTGTAGCTCACCGGCCCGCTGCGCTCGGCGACGATGATTTCATAGTCGAAGCGATTTTCCCGTAGCAGCTCCTCGCTGAGGATGCGGTAGCCGTTGTCCATCAGCCACAGGCGCAGCGGTTGTTCGCCGCCGTTGGGTTGCAGGATAAGGCGCTCCTGGCCTCTGAGGTACAGCTTGCCGCGCTCGAGGATGTCGCGGATGGTCTCGCCGCCCATGCCGCAGATACTGACGGTATCGATCCGGTCTGCCGGCTCGATGGCCGCCAGGCCATCAGCCAGGCGCACCTGGATCTGCAACTGCTGACCGTTGTCGCACACCGTGCGGTAGGCGGCGCGGAACGGGGTCAACGCCACTTCGCCGGCGACTGCCGCGACAATCGCGCCACGGTTGATCAACGCCACCGGCAGGTAGGCGTGATCCGAACCGATATCGGCCAGACGCGCGCCGGCCGGTACTTGCGCTGCCACGCATTCCAGGCGCATGGACAATGTGTTTGGGTTCAACTGCTGTTCCTTTTCAAGGCACCGTTGGCCTCATTGAGGGCCGCAGGGTAAAGCCTCGGCGCCCGCCAGGCCAGCGCCTTGTACAGGTCCACCGCATTGCCATAGGACGCAGCCTGCGCCTGGGCAATCTCCTGACGCAGGCTGAGCAGATCGCGCTGGCTCTGCTGCACCGACAAGTAACTACCGGAACCTGCGCTGTAACGCCGCTGCGCGATATCCAGCGCCGCCTCGGCATGCCGTGCCGATTGCACCAGGTTGAGCAGATGCCGCTGATGCTCGGCCAGTTGGGTAATGGCGCCCTCCACTTCTTCCACGGCCACCAACAGCACCTGTTCGAAGTGCGCGGTCTCTCGTTGCGATAGGGCTTGGGCGCCGCGCAGGCGTGCGCGCACGGTGCCCAGGTTGAGTGCCGGCCAGGTCAAGCCCGGGGTCAATTCGAATGCCCGGGACGCGCTGCCCAGATCCCCGTCACGCAAGGCGAAGAAGCCGATAAACCCACCCAGGTTCAAGCGCGGATACAAGTCGGCGGTGGCCGCGCCCACGTCCTCGACGCGGGCCGCCAGCAGCCGCTCGGCCTGCAGCACATCCGGTCGATTGCGGATCAACCGGTCGACATCCCCCAACGGCAATTGCCGCGCCAGTGGACCCGGCGCCAAGGGGTCGAGGTCGACGCTGAAACTGCCCGGACGTTGCCCCGACAACACTTGCAGCCGGTAAAGGCTGCGTTGCAACTGCCCCTGCAACGGCGCAATCGCCGCCTGGGCGCGCAGCGCATTGCCCCGGGCGCTCTCCAACGCTTCAGGCAGGCCACTACCGGCCTGGTTTTGCGCCTCGGTCAGGCCCACGGTCACTTGCCAACTGCGCACCGCATCTTGTGCCAGTTGCAGTTGCTGGTGCTGGCCCTGCGCCGCGTAATAGGCATGGGCCACTTGTGCGGCGATGCTCAGTTGCACCTGTTCAAGGTCGGCCTGCGAGGCCTCGGCCCGTGATTGCGCGGCGCGATTCAAATGGTCGAGACGGCCAAACAGGTCCAGCTCCCATTGCAGGTCCAGGCCGGTGCGCCAGGACTCGGACAAGCTGCGGCTCGGCCGCGCGCCCGTCACCGCCTGCTGCTCCAGGCTGCGCTGGTACGCCGCCGTACTGCTGACAATCGGCAGGCGCTGCAACGCTTGCTCATCGACAAACGCCCGCGCCAGCAGCAAGCTCGAACGCGCCTGGCGCACATCGTGGTTGTGGGCCACAGCGGTGTCGATCAAGCGCGCCAATTGGACGTCGTCAAAGAAGGTCCACCAGGCGTCCACCGGCTGCGCCGTCCGCTGGGCGAAGTCCTCGACCTGCGGGCTGGCCAAGTGAATCGGCGCGATCTCAGGCGCGTGGTATTGCGGCCCCACCGAGCAAGCGCCGAGGCTGGCCAGCGCACCCAGTAACAGCGGGTAATGGATAAATGTGTTCATGGCTGCACCTCGACATGCCCCGGCGCCAGGTAGTGCTCGGCGTCGGCCAGTTGCTGCTGACGCAGGCCCTGCACCCGATGATCGCGTGCCAGCCAGGCATAGACAGTGGGAAGGACAAACAGCGTAAACAGCGTGCCAACCAGCATCCCGCAGACGATCACCACGCCCAGGCCAAAGCGACTATTGGCCCCAGCACCGTCGGCGAACAGCAGCGGCAATACGCCGAAGGTCATCGCCGCCGTGGTCATCAGCACCGGCCGCAAGCGGATCTGCGCGGCGCGGATGATTGCTTCGGCGCGGTCGAGGTGCTCGCGCACCTGGATCTCATTGGCGAACTCCACCATCAGGATTCCGTGTTTGCTGATCAGGCCAATCAAGGTCACGAGCCCGATCTGCGTGTAGATATTCAACGTGGCCCAGCCCAGCGCCAGGGGGATCAGCGCACCGCAAATGGACAACGGCACGGTGACCAGAATGATCAACGGATCGACCAGGCTTTCGTACTGCGCCGCGAGCACCAGATAGATCACCACCATGGCGGCGAGAAACGCCCATACCAGTGCACTGCCCTCCTGCACGTATTGGCGTGACTCGGACTGCCAGTCATGGCTGAACCCCGGCGGCAGTTCAGCGGCCAGTTGCTCCAGCAGCGCCACCGCCTGCCCCTGGGAAACGCCGGGCGCCGGGATGGCCTGCAGGGTGCTGGCGTTCTGCTGATCGAACTGCAACAGGCGGTTCGGCGCCACCGTGATATCCAGATGCACCAGCGTCGACAGCGGGATCAACTGGCCGCCTTCGGTACGCACATACTGGCGGGCCAGGGCCTGGGGAGTCAGGCGCTGTTCTTCAGTGCTTTGCGTAATCACATCATAAGAGCGCCCATACAAGGCGAAGCGGTTGATGTACTGCTCGCCCACCAGCACCGCCAGCGAGTCGCCGATATCGCGCATGCCAATGCCCAGGCTCGCCGCCTTGGCGCGATCGACGCTGACTTTGACTACCGGGTTGTTGTAGTCCAGGTCGCTGTCGACCACGGCAAACAGGCCGCTGTCACGGGCGCGCTGCTTGAGGGTTTCCATGGTCTGGTACAGCACCGGGTAATCCTGGGCGCTGCGCAGCACCATCTGCACCGGCAGGCCACCGCTGGAACCGGGTAGCGAAGCGACCTGGAAGGCAAAGATGCTGCTGCCTTCGACCTCGCCCACGGCCTGCTGCAACTGGGCCTGGACCTGCTCGGCCGAACGCTCGCGGGCCTGCCAGGCACTGAGGTTGATCCCGCCGAAACTGGCCGCCGGCCCGTCGGTGCCATTGATGATCCAGGTGTCGGTGGTTTCTGGCAGGCTCTCCATGATGCGGTTGAGCTTGCTCGCAAAACGTTCCGCGTAGTCGAGGCTGGCGTATTGCGGGGCCTTGATGGCGGTCAAGATCGCCGCCTGGTCCTCGGGAGGCGCCAGCTCGCGTTGCGGCAACGTGTACAACCACGGCAGGCTCAGGCACACCAGCAAGGCAACGCCGCCGCTGATCCAGCGCCGCGCCAGGGAGTAACCCAGCACCCGGCCATAGGTCGCGGCCAGCCCGCCAAACACTCGTTCCGCCCACTTGGCCATGCGCCCTTCTTGTTGCCCAGGCTTGAGCAGCAGCGAGCTCATCACCGGCGACAAGGTCAAGGCGACCACGCCCGAGACCATCACCGCTCCCGCCAGGGTCAGGGCGAATTCGCGGAACAACGTGCCGGTCAGGCCGCCGATCAGGCCGATGGGCGCATACACCGCCGCCAGCGTCAGGGTCATGGCAATCACCGGCCCGGCGATTTCGCGGGCGCCAACCAACGCCGCGGCCACCGGGGTCAGGCCTTCTTCGATATGCCGGTGGACGTTTTCCACCACCACAATGGCGTCGTCCACCACCAGGCCGATGGCCAACACCATCGCCAGCAGGGTCAGCAGGTTGAGGCTGAAGCCGAAGAACAGCATCAAGGCCGCCGCCCCGAGCATCGACAACGGAATCGCCAGCACCGGAATCGCCACGCTGCGCAGTGAACCCAGGCACAGCCAGATCACCAGCACCACGATCAGCATGGCCTCCAGCAGGGTGTGCAGCACTTCCTCGATGGACGCCTCGATAAACCGTGCGGTTTCGTAGGCCAGGGCGACGTTGACCCCAGGTGGCAGCGTCTGCTGGATTTGCGGCAGCAGTTGGCGAATCCCATCGACGATCACCAGGGGGTTGCCCGACGGTGTGGGAAACAGCCCCAGATGCACGGCCGGACGGCCATTCATGGTGGCGCTGGTCTGGGTCGCCGCTGCGCCCAGCTCCACGGTGCCCACATCGCGCAGGCGCACCAGGGCCGTGCCGTCATTGCGGATCACTAGGTCGCGGAAGGCCTCGACGCTGGTCAGGTCGGTGTCGATATGGATATCGGCCAGCACGAACTGGCCACGGATCTGCCCCGGGGTGGCCTGGTAGTTATTGCGGCGCACCGCTTGTGCCACATCGGCGGCGGTCACCCCGCGCCCGGCCATGCGATCGCTGTCCAGCCACAGGCGCATTGCCAGATTCTGGCCGCCGAAGGTTTGCACCTTGGCGACCCCGTCGATCCCGGACAACTGCGGTTCGACCACCCGCGACAGGTAGTCGCTAAGCTCGGGAATCGACAGCGTGTCACTGGCAAACCCTACGTACGCCACGGCGGTGGAGTCGCCGGCCGACAGTTCGACCACCGGGTCGTAGGCATCGTCGGGTAAGCGGTAACGCACTTGATTGACCTTGGCCATGGTCTCGGCCAATGCCTGGGTCGAGTCGCGGTTGAGGGTCATGCGCAGGGTGATCACGCTACGGCCCTGGACCGACGACGACGCCAGGTAATCGATACCCTCCACCGACGACACGGCCTGGGTGAGCGGTTGGGTGACAAAACCTTGCATCAATTCGGCCGAGGCACCGGGGTATTGGGTGCTGACGGTGATGGTCGAGCTTTCCAGCAACGGGTACTGGCGCACCGGTAATTTGCCGAGGGCAAACAGGCCGGCGAGGACGATCAGGCTGCTGACGACCAGAGCCAGTACCGGGCGCCGCACAAAACTGTCGGTGAAGCTCATGAGGCGCGATTCCCTTCAACGTCCAACGTGTTTTGCTCGACCGCTTCGACGGGCATGCCGTCGCTGAGCTTGAGCTGCCCGGAAACCACCACCTGGTCGCCCAGTGCCAGGCCCGAGGTAATTTCCACCAGGCCCTGCCAGCGCTCCCCGGTAGTCACCTGGACGCGGCGCACACTCAAGGCACCGGCGGGATCGGCGCTGGCGATAAACACGGTCTGCCCGTAGGCGGTGTAGGTAATGGCGGTTTCCGGCACCACCAGCACCGTGGGTGACTGCACCGCCGACAGACGCACGCTGGCGTACATGCCGGCCTGCAACTGCCCGCCCGGATTGGCCAGGGTGGCTTGCACCCGCACCGAGCGCGACTGGCCGATCAGCGGGTCGATAGCGTTGATCTGCGCCGAGAAATGCTCGCCCGGCAAGGCATCCACCGTGAGCTGGGCGATCTGGCCGACGCGCAAGCCAGGGGACGCCTGTTCACTCAAGGCGAAATTCACACGCAGGCGCTGGGCATCCACCAGGCTGGCGATGGTTTCGCCGGTCTGCAGGTACTGGCCTTGATGCACACGGCGGATACCCACCTGCCCGGCGAACGGCGCACGGATGGCCTTTTGCGCGATCCGCGCGTCGACCTGTTGCAGCTCGCCCTTGGCCATGTCCAGGGCGGCGGTAGCGTTGTCCAGTTGCTCCTGGGTCGCGACATTCACGGCCGCAAGCTTTTGAATGCGCAGGAACAGCGTCTGGGCATTGCGCAGTTGGGCGCGCAGGCGCAAACGGTCGGCCTGTTCGGGGGCGTCATTGAGTTGGACCAACAACTGCCCGGCCTTGACCGCTTGCCCGGATTCGAAGGCGATCCGCGTGACACGCCCAGCGGTTTCCGCCGCCACCTGTACCTGGTTGGCCGCCTCCAGTTCCCCGGCGGCAAAGGCCTGGCGAGGTGCCTCACCCTGGCGCACCTTGGCCAGCGCCACCTTGGCCACCGGCCACGCCGCTGCGGCCTGGGTCGAGGGTTGATTGCCCAACAACGTGATAACCAGGGCCAGCGCAGCTACCGCTGCCACGCCCCCGCCCACTAGCATCCTTGTGCCCATGCCCTGCTCCGCTCATTTGTGGTGTGTTCGCTACCGCCCCACCCCGCACTGGCGATGGAAAGCGGTTGCAGCAAAGATCGGGCAGGACTATAAAACCTCAACTTAACTTGAGGGCAACACCCATGGCAGCAGAAAAGAACCCCGACGGTGTGCGCTCCCTCACCATCGGCGAGGTTGCCAGGCGCAGCGGCGTACCGATCTCCACCCTGCACTTCTACGAATCCAAGGGCTTGATCGCCAGCACGCGCAACGCTGGCAACCAACGGCGCTTCCCGTCGCTGGTGCTGCGCAGCATCGCGATCATCAAGGTGGCGCAACGCACCGGCATCCCCCTCGAAGAGATCAAGCGCGCCATGGGCCGCTATCCACCGAACAGCAAACTGACGGCCGCGCAATGGGGAGAAATGTCCTCAGCCTGGCGCGACAACCTCAACGAACGCATCCGCACCCTGGAAGCCCTGCGTGACAGCCTGGACAACTGCATTGGCTGTGGCTGTCTGTCACTCAACGACTGTCCGTTGCGCAACCCCGGCGACAGCCTGGGCCAGGAAGGACCGGGGCCGAGGATCCTCGAACGCGCCAGCCAGCGGATCTGAAATGCAATCTTCCAATCCCTGAAGATCAAGGTGGGAGCTGTCTCGCCCTGCGAGGCTGCGATGGCGGCGGCATTGCTGGGATTGATGTTGGCTGACCTGTCGCTATCGCCGGCAAGCCAGCTCCCACATTTGATCTTCATTGCCTTGGCAGGTCGGTGCTGACTACGCCGATGACACTTTTGAAGTAAGCCGCCTCGGACGCTTTCCCGATAATCGAGGACTTACTGACGAAATGCCGAGGCCCCGCCATGACGCGAGCATCCACCGAACAGGTCCCGCCGCAAACCCTGAGAAAAGTCATCGTCGCCGCCGGTATCGGCAATTTTGTCGAGTGGTTCGACTTCGCCGTGTATGGCTTTCTCGCGACCACCATCGCCCAGCAGTTTTTCCCCAGTGGCGATGCCAGCGCGGCTTTGCTCAAGACGTTCGCGGTGTTTGCCGTGGCCTTTGCCTTTCGGCCCCTGGGCGGGATTTTTTTCGGCATGCTGGGCGATCGCATCGGCCGCAAGCGCACCCTGGCAATGACGATTTTGCTGATGGCGGGTGCGACTACGTTGATCGGCTTGTTGCCCACCTATGCTGCGATTGGCGTTACGGCGCCGATCCTGTTGTCGCTGATCCGCTGCGCCCAGGGCTTTTCCGCCGGCGGTGAATACGCCGGGGCCTGTGCCTATCTGATGGAGCATGCGCCCAGCGACAAACGGGCGTGGTACGGCAGCTTTATCCCCGTGTCGACCTTTGCCGCCTTCGCCTCGGCGGCGGTGGTGGCCTATGCGCTGGAAGCCTCGCTGTCAGCCGAGGCCATGGGCAGTTGGGGCTGGCGCCTACCGTTCCTGATCGCCGCGCCGCTGGGTTTGGTGGGGCTGTACCTGCGCTGGCGGCTGGATGAAACCCCGGCGTTCCAGGCGGTAAAGCAAGAGCACACCGTGGCCCACTCGCCGCTCAAGGAAACCCTACGCAACCATGGCGCGGCGATCTGCTGCCTGGGCGCCTTTGTGTCGCTGACGGCGCTGTCGTTTTATATGTTCACCACCTACTTTGCGACGTACCTGCAAGTGGCCGGCGGCCTGAGCCGGGCGACGGCATTGCTGGTGTCGCTGATTGCGCTGATCTTCGCCGCGGCGATGTGCCCGGCGGCGGGCTGGTACTCCGACCGCGTCGGACGACGCGTCACGGTGATGACCGCCTGCGGGCTGTTGATGGTGGTGGTGTATCCATCGTTTTTGATGGCCAGTTCCGGCTCGTTCGCCGCATCCATCGTTGGCGTGATGCTGCTGGCGGTGGGTGCGGTGTTGTGTGGCGTGGTCACGGCGGCCCTGCTCTCGGAAACCTTCCCGACCCGCACGCGTTACACGGCTTCGGCGATTACCTACAACATGGCCTACACGATCTTTGGCGGCACTGCGCCACTGGTGGCCACGTGGTTGATCAGCACCACCGGCAGCAACCTGTCGCCAGCGTTTTACCTGATTGCCGTGGCCTTGCTGGCCCTGGCCGGTGGCCTGGCCCTGCCGGAAACCTCGCGCATCTCCCTGCACGACGCCTGAGTTTGGCTGTAGAGAGCGGCCGTAAAAGAGCGGGTAGTGGCACAGCAACGCTGTGCTCACTAAGGCAGCCCCCAGCGAACCTTTCTTGCACATATACCGTCCGAGCTAGGGCATTGATGCTTTTCGCCCGCTCGGAGGTTTGTGTTTGAAAGCTGCCATCGTCAAAAAGTACCGCCTGATTATCAAGACCATGGGTTATGTAGGCTGGGCATTGTTCTGGCTGCTGCTTTGGGATATTGCGGTCACCGTGGACTTCATGCTGTTCCTCAACGCCAAGATCAACCTGCCGCTGATGCCCCTGACGCTGCTCGGTTCGGCGCTGGTGGTGCTGATCAGTTTTCGTAACACCAGCGCCTATAACCGCTGGTGGGAAGCACGCACGCTGTGGGGCGCGATGGTGAATAATTCGCGCAGCTTTGCACGCCAGGTGCTGACGTTGCTGGATGACCCCGACAACGAGGTCAACCCGATCAAATCGACCCTGCTGCGCCGTCATGTGGCGTATGTGAATTGCCTGGCGGCGCACCTGCGGGGCGAGCCGTGCCCTGAGGAAGTACGGGCGTTTATTCCCACGGACGAGTTCGCACGCAACGGTGCCACCAACAACTTTGCCAACGACATCCTTACTGGCTCCGCCGCCCTGCTAGCCCGGGAGTACAAGGCCGGGCGCCTGGACAGCATTCGCCTGGCGCGGCTCGAATCCACCATGGTCGACCTGTCCAACAGCCAAGGCGGCATGGAACGCATCGCCAATACGCCACTACCCTACCCCTATGTGTATTTTCCACGGCTGTTTATTTCGTTGTTCTGCCTGATTGTGCCGGTGGGACTGGTGGAGTCCCTGGGTTGGTTTACCCCGCTGGCATCGACGGTGGTGGGCTTTATGCTGCTGGCCATCGAACGGATCGGCACCGACCTGCAAAGCCCGTTTCGCTCCAGCGAACACCAGATCCAGACCGAAGCCATCTGCGAAACCATCGAGAAAAACCTGCAATCGATGCAGCGTGATTCGTTAGGGGATGTGCACAACCGCTGACCCGCTGCCACGTGGTTGCCATTAAAAAGCCTGCATTGTCCGAGCATCTATATAATAATGCGTCGCATTAAACACTTTGTTTATCGCAATGCGCTCGCCCTCGCCGGGTGAGCGTCGCATTAGTCAGAAGGATCTCTATGCAAGGCTTTTACCTGCCCTCCCTGCGCCTGCTGGGCGTACTGTTTTTGGCGGCTTGTTCACTGACGGCCCAGGCCGCCACCGATGAAACCGACCACTCGGCCACCTTCGAAAAAAATCAACAGTCCTACGTGATCAATGCCGATGGCAGTTTCGTCCAGACCATTGAACTGGTTACGCGGATCAATGAAGAGCGGGCGATCAAGAGCAACGCGCAACGTTCATTGAGCTACAACCGCTCTCTGGAAACCCTCGACGTACTTGAAGCCTTCACCCAGAAACCCGATGGCCGCAAGGTCAAGGTGGGCACCGAGCAGATCAAGGAGCAGCAGGAGACAGCCTCTTCAGAGGCGCCGATGTTCCAGGACTCGCGGGTCAAGGTAGTGATTTTCCCGGAGGTGGCGACCGGTGACCGACTGGTCCTGCGTTACCAGCGCCAGCGCACCACGGCGCTGTTCCCCGAGCAATTCGAAGACTTCTTCGTGCCGGACTTCTATGACGCCGAGCAGTTGAGCCTGAGCTACGACTTGCCGGCCGACAAGCCGCTGTTTGTCGACGCCCGGGGCTTCAAGGCCAGTACCCCGGCCGCCGCCGCTGGGCGCAAGGTGTACCGTTGGGACTACGTACCGCAGGCCAAGGCGCGCATTGAAAACGGCGCCGTGTCCTATGTCGATTACGGGCAATTCCTCGCGGTCTCGACCTTCGCCAGCTACAAGGACTTTGCCCAGGCCTATGAGGCCAGGGCCCAGGTAGAAGTGACACCGGCCATTGCCGCCCTGGCCAAGCAACTCACGGCCAACCTGACCACCCCGCGCAGCAAAGCCCTGGCCCTGAGCGACTGGGTGCGCAAGAACATTCGTTATGTAGCGGTGTATGTCGGCGCGGGCGGCGTCGTGCCGCATCCGGCCCAGGCCGTGCTGGATAACCGCTATGGCGACTGCAAGGACCACGTGGCCCTGCTTGAAGCCATGCTGCGCGCGGTGGCGATCGAAAGCTCACCGGTGCTGGTCAACCAGGGCAACAGCTACACCCTGGCCAAAGTGCCTACCCTGGGTGTGCTCAACCATGCGATCACCTACGTGCCGGCCCTGGATCTGTACCTGGACTCGACTGCCGCGGCCATCGCTGCGGGCTACCTGCCGATTCCGGTGCTGGGCAAACCGGTGCTGTTGACGCAGTCCGGCGAACTGGCCAAGACCCCGGCCGCGCAAACCGGCAAGGTCAGCAACGACTTGCTGTTCAAGGTCGACAGCAACGGTGCGGCGGACTTTGTACATGCCACCACCGTGCAAGGCTGGGGCTCGGAGTTCAATCGCTACCTGCTCAATGCCATGAAACCAGCGGACCGCGACTCGATGGTCCGCAATGTCCTCGGCTGGTACGGGCAAACGGGCCAGGGCACGTTCAAAAGCGATTCCCTGCAGGATGAAGTCAACCCGTTCAAGAACACCCTTGAAGGGCGCACCGACAACCTGGTCAACCTGCCAGGCCCCACCGGCGTGCCGGCGCTCAGCAGCCTAGTGGGCGGCATTGCGCAGAACGTATTTGCCTTCGCCTCGGAAAAAGACCGCACCCAAGGCTTCGGTTGCCTCTCGGGAGAAACCCAGGAGCAGGCCCGCTTCGAGTTCCCCAAGGAAGTCACGATCCTCGCCGTGCCCAAGCCGCAGTCCCTGCAACAGGCCGGCTTTGACTACCAGGCCACCTACGCCAAGGAAGGCAATACGGTCCTGATCACCCGCTACTTCAAGTTTGCCCATGCCAACACCGTGTGTAGCCCCGAGGACTTCAAGGCGATGAAGCCGGTGATCGAAAGCATGGTCAGCGACCTGAAGAGCCAGATCATCGTGCAGACCCTGTAATCAGAAGCAACGCCCAAGCGGCCAGGTACAGCCCTATCCCAAACACCCCATGGGCCACAATGCTGCGCAACCGCGCAGTGTTGGGCTGGGGCGTTCTGGACGCGGCAATGCCTGCCCCCATCGCCGGTTGCAAGACAAAGAACGGGGCGACCACAGACAGCACGCCAAAGCTCAAGGCCGGCAGCAACGTCGGCTGCCGCGCCCACTCAATTCCCACCATCAGCAGTAGCAAGGCCGCAAAGAACATCCCGATCAGGTAATGGGTGACCCACCCCAACAGACGCTCCCCCGGCACGGGAGGCGATTTGGCGATACCGGCATGCATCCAGCGCCCACGTGGCAGATGGCCGATCCAACGGCCCACCATAGTGAAATCCAGGGAGGGCACGCCCAGGCAGCGCTTGAGCAACAACGCCCAAAGGTCCATCACCAAGGTCGCACCGGCCCCGATAACCAACGAATACCCAAGAAACTCAAGCACGTCCCTACTCCTTTTGATCGTTGGCGGTGACAGCAACACAGAGGCTTAGGCGCCCCAAGAAAACATTCAATTAATTGATTGAATGTTTGGCCGATGCTAGGATCTTTGCCATGAAAACGTCAAGCCCCGTATTCCCCGCCGATCATTTCACCGCCCTGGCCGACATTGCCCGGACCCTGGGCCATGCCCATCGCCTGGCCCTGCTTGAACACATTGCCCAGGAAGAACGCTCTGTCGAACAACTGGCGCAACTGTCCGGGGTGTCTGTCGCCAATGCTTCGCAGCATTTGCAGCAACTCAAGCGTGCGGGCATCGTGCAAACGCGCCGCGATGGCAAACGCGTGCTGTACAGCCTGGGAGCGGGCCCGCTGGCGCCCTTGCTGGAGGCATTGCGCGGTTATCTGGCGTACCAGCACGCCGAGATACGCGAGGTCGCCCTCGATAGCCTCTCGCGACGTGAGCGGTTGGAAGGCATATCCATCGAGGAACTGTTGCTGCAGATGCAAAGCCAGAGCGTGGTGCTGCTCGATGTGCGCCCCGAAGATGAGTTCGCTTCAGGGCACTTGCCCGGCGCGCTCAATATCCCGGCCGATGCACTGCAGCAGCGCTTGGCCGAGCTGCCCAAAGGCAAGCAAGTGATCGCCTACTGCCGTGGACCTTATTGCGTGCTGTCCACCGACGCCATCAACACATTGCACGCCCATGGCTTGCCTGCTCGCCGGCTGCGCGCCGGGTTTGACGACTGGAAAGCGGCTGGCCTGAGCGTCGAATAAACCATCACAAGACTGGAAAAATGATCAGACTCCTGGAACCCAAAGACCTCGATTGCGTCCTGCAGATCTGGCTGGATGCCTCGCTCATCGCCCACAACTTTATCGACGCCGCCTTCTGGCAGTCGCAGGTCGAGAACATGCGCAACCGGTATATACCGGCCTCGGAAACCTACGTCATGGAACGCGACTCAAGGGTCGTGGGTTTCTACTCGTTGCTCGACAACCAGATGGCCGCGCTGTTTGTCGCCCCCGATTGCCAGGGCCAGGGCATCGGTAAACGCTTGATGGCTCATGCCAGGGCGCAGCGGCCCGTGCTGACCCTGGCGGTGTATAAAAAAAACACCGCCAGTTGCCAGTTCTATCTGTCGCAAGGGTTTGTGGTGACCCATGAACAGGTCGATGAACACAGCGGCCAGGCGGAGTACTGGATGAGCAGTGACGCCAGCGCGCCTCAGTAATCCGTCATCACCACCATCACTTCAGCGTCCGCCTCGCTTTCGGCCAGGTAGATATGACCGATGCCGCTGTTGAAATAGGCGGTTTCGCGGCAGCCAATGCTGATGGACTCGCCCGTCTCGAATTGAATCCGCACCCGCCCGGACAGCACCACCGCAAACTCCTGGCCGGGGTGGCGGATGTAGTCGTCAAACTGGGTCAGCTCCCGGGCGAAAATGCGCGCATACATCGGTGTCATGCGCCGCCCAGGGAAATCCCCGGCCATCGGGTGGTAATCGTAATTGCCCGTGCTGTAGCCCGCCGCACTATCAATGGCGGTGCTGACCACCGTGGGCTGGACCAGGTTCGGCGCGGTCTTCACGGGGCTGAATAACTGCGCAATATCCACGCCCAGCGCCCGCGCCGCCGCCGCCAGTTTTTCGTAGCTCACCGAGACCTGTGCCAGCTCCATCTTCGACAGGGTCGACAGTGCCACACCCGAACGCTCGGACAGCTGCTTGAGCGTCAGTTGCTGGTTTTTGCGGATACCCCGTAAGCGGGCGCCTACCTGGCTGCGATCTATCAGCGGATGGGTCGTGGAACACGAAGCTGACGCTGTCTGATCGGAACTCATACGGACTCTCTGTCGCACAAAAAACGGGGTGAGGGCTAGGGCCGGAATATTAACCCACGACGAAGGCTTGACTGGGAAATTCTCATATCCTACATTTCTCTTATGTGAGAATTATCAAAAACGAGAAAAACCTCATTCGCACACAGAAAGGACTTCGGCATGCAGGACAGTGACTGTTTCGATTTCGCCATCATCGGCGGCGGCATTGCGGGGGCGTCCCTGGCCTATCGCCTGGCCGGCGAAGCCCGTGTGGTGGTGCTCGAACGTGAGAGCCAGCCGGGGTATCACGCCACCGGACGCTCTGCCGCCATGTTCATGGAAACCTACGGCACGTCGCAGATTCAAGCGCTGACCCGCGCCAGTCGGGCCTTCTACGAGCAACCACCGGCAGGCTTTACCGAGCACGCGCTGCTCGAGCCACGCGGCTGCCTGTATGTGGCCAGTCACGAGCAGCAAGCGTTGCTACACAAAACCTTCGACAGCCATCAGGCCAGCGCGGCCAATGTCGCGCTGATTGATCGCGAACAGGCGTTGGCATTGGTGCCTTGCCTGCGCCCGGAAGTCATCGCCGGCGCCATGCTTGAAACCGAGGCCCGCGACCTCGATGTACATGCGCTGCACCAGGGTTTCCTACGGGCCATGCGTCGTGCCGGAGGGGTCTTGCAGTGTGACGCGCAGTTGAGCACTGCCCTGCGCCAAGACCGTCATTGGCTACTGACACTGGCCAACGGCCGACAACTGCGCGCGCGCAACCTGGTCAACGCCGCTGGCGCCTGGGCCGATGAGGTGGCACAGCAATGCGGCGTAGCACCGATCGGCCTGCAACCCTGTCGGCGTACCGCCTTTACCTTCGACGGTCCCGAAGGCCTGGACTTTGCAAACTGGCCCGCCGTTATCGGCATCGATGAAAGCTTTTACTTCAAACCCGATGCCGGCCAACTGCTGGGCTCACCGGCCAACGCCGATCCGGTTCCGCCACAGGACGTGATGCCCGAAGAGCTGGACATCGCCACGGGGATTTATCACATCGAAGCCGCCACCTCCCTGAGCATTCGGCGGCCACGCCACAGCTGGGCCGGCCTGCGCTCGTTCGTGGCCGATGGCGACCTGGTGGTCGGTTGGGACGAACAGTGTGACGGCTTCTTCTGGCTCGCCGCCCAAGGCGGTTATGGCATCCAGTCGGCGGCCGGTGTCTCGCAGCTGGCCTGTGCCCTATTGCTCGATCAACCCTTGCCCCAAGCGCTGCAGCGCCAGGGCGTCGAACCACAGCGCCTGGCTCCCGCCCGTTTGCGCTGACCCTTCACTCTGCCGAGGTTCCCTGTCATGTCAGAAAGTATCCAGCGTTATCCCAGCCACCTGCCCTACCCGTTCTCCAAAGCCATTCGGGTGGGCGATTTGCTGTACCTCTCCGGGCAAGTGCCCATGGACCCAAAAGGCGAAGTGGTACGCGGTGATATCCAGCAGCAAACCGAAGCTGTCATGAGCCGCATCGGCGAAACCCTGGCCGAATGCGGCGTGGGGTTTGACCACGTGGTCAAGGCCACTGTGTGGCTGTCGGACATGCAGCACTTCGCCGGTTTCAACGAAGTGTACGCACGCTACTTCAAGCAGGGCTTTCCGGTGCGCTCCACCGTCGGTGGCACGCAACTGGCGCTGGGGGTCGATGTAGAAATCGAAGTCCAGGCTTGGGTTGGCCCGCCAACCCGCTGATTCGAAGCAACGCGTTCGTTCAAGGACAGCGCGTTATCGTTGCGGTTTTTCGCAAACACGCTCGCACGCCCCTTAACAACAACAATTCAAGGGAAGTCGTCATGAAAGAAAGTCTGAAGATTGCCGGTGCATTTGTCGGTGTGATCGTCGGTGCGGGGTTCGCCTCGGGCCGGGAACTGTTGCTGATGTTCGTCGATTTCGGCGTATGGGGGTTGCTCGGTGCGGTGCTCAGCGCCGCACTGTTCACCTTCCTCGGCATGGCGCTGGCGGGCATGGGCAACCGCCTGCGCGCCACCTCCCATAAAGACGTGGTGTACGCATTGTGCGGGCGGCACCTGGGGGTGTTGGTCGACCTGATGATCACCTTTTTCATGTTTGCGGTCACCGTGGTCATGCTGGCGGGCGGCGGTGCGTTGCTGGAGCAGCAGTTCGGTATCCCGGCCACACTGGGCAGCGTGGTGGTCACCCTGGTGGTGATCGTTATCGTGTGCCTGGACGTACACAAAGTCATCGGCCTGATCGGCTCGGTCACGCCGTTTTTGATCCTCACTGCCGTCGGCGTCGCGCTCTACGGCGCTGCCACCCGGGGCCTGAGCTTCGCTGAACTGGATCAACTGGCCAGCCGCCAGAGTGCCGGCGCCAGCCATTGGCTGCTCGGTGCATTGCTGTACGTGTCCTATAACATCGTGGCCGGCGTACCGATCCTGGCGATCATGGGCGGCGCGGCGAAAAGCGAAAAACAGGCGGTCTGGGGCGGGATTCTCGGCGGAGCCCTATTAGGCCTGCTGATGCTGGTCATGAGCCTGGGACTGTTGTCTCGCCTGGACAGCGTGGCAGACCTGCCGATGCCAATGCTGTCCATCGCCAGCGAAGTCTCGCCCGCCCTCGGGCTGCTGATGGCAGTGATTATCTTCCTGATGATCCTCAACACCGCCGTCGGCACCTTGTACTCCTTCTCGGCGCGCCTGCTGCCACCCGGCACCCGTAAATTCCGTGTGGGGTCGGCGGCCTTTGCTGCGCTGGCTTTTGCCGGCAGCCTGATCGGCTTTATCAGCCTGGTCGGCCAGGTATACCCGCTGTTTGGCTACCTGGGTTTCTTGCTGATCGCCGCCGTGTTGATTGGCTGGTTGCGCCTCGGGCGCCTTGCCGGGGCAACGGGCTAAATCCAGGGCTGGTGGCTGGTCACGCAGTGAATGCCACCGCCGCCTGCGGCGATGGCGTCGATATCCAGTGGCACCACCTTGCGTCCCTGATGCCCAGCAACCAGATGATCTTGCGCAAGCCCAGCCAGTTCTTCGGTATCATCGGGACAACCTGGCGCAGGGTGCCCTGTATGAATGAAGGACTTGAAGACATCCTGGCCGAGCGGCTGGCAGTGATTTTTTGCGGGATCAATCCGGGCCTGCTCGCCGCCGCCCAGGGCCATCACTTTGCTGGGCGCGGCAACCGCTTCTGGCGCACCTTGCACCTGGCCGGGTTTACCCCGCATCAAGTGCCGCCCGAGGATGACCGGACGCTCTTGCAGCACCACTGCGGGCTGACAACGGTCGTAGAGCGGCCGACGGCGCGGGCGGATCAATTGTCACAGGAGGAATTCAAGGCTGCGGCTGAGGGTTTTGAAAACAAGATCCGCCGTTATGCTCCGCGCTATGTGGCGTTTTTGGGCAAGGCGGGTTATTGCGCGCTATCGGGCCAACGGGAGGTGGCATGGGGGCTGCAGCCGCAGACACTGGGGGATGCCACGGTGTGGGTCCTGCCCAACCCCAGCGGGCGCAATCTGGCGTTTACGCAGGAGCAATTGGTGAAGGTCTACGGCCAACTTTATTGCGCAGCATTCCCCGCCAGTCGCGCGGTTTGTGCCCGCTCGGACAGCTGCATGTCGGGAGGCAGCAACGACAGCACATAAGCCCTGCGCGAAGCACTCCCCAGGTTCACGATCAATGTGAATGGCGAGTCAGAGAACTCAAACACCAGATTGAAGTTGCCATAAGCGCTGCGCATATCCACCCGTGACACATCGCCTAACGGTCTTTGTTTCTGGCGTAAAACCCGGTAAATCATCTGCTGACCATCAAGACGAAACACCGGGTTCAGACTATTGGTGGCCAATGCCGCCCACGGCACCCTGCGCAACCCGGTAAAGGTGGCCAGGACTGGAATCGCACGGCCTTCAAGGCCCGTGCCGGGCGCATAGGCGGGGGCAACCGACTTGGGTGTGCGCAGCTTCTTGAACAGCCAGTACATAAACCAAAACGACAGGCCCTGGGCGATAACCACCATTGCACCGAACGCTAGCTCCACCCAATTGATATTCATGGTTTTTCCTTAAACGCCCGCTAGGCCCGGCATTACGGTGAAGGGTAAACAACGCCACACCCTGCCACACGCCGGCTGAAAATCACACAAAGCGATTGACTTATCCTTTTCAATCAGTAAGATACGCCGCATTCCGCGATAGCTCAGTTGGTAGAGCAAATGACTGTTAATCATTGGGTCCCTGGTTCGAGTCCAGGTCGTGGAGCCAGACACTAGAAGAAGCCTGCAGAAATGCAGGCTTTTTTTTGCCCGAAATTTCCCGTGCAACCCTATCGACAGGGAGTCGACCCGTGAAAAAACAGCATGATCATCCCTTTTTCAAACCACGCCGCCCCACCGCCACACTGACACCGAAAAAGCCCAGGTTTTCCTCCGGTACGCTCCTGTCACTGGCAGCGGTGGTGATTTCCATTGCCGCCGCGTCGATTTCCTTCTGGCAACTGGACCTGATGCGCGAGCACAACCGCCTCTCCGTACGGCCCTACCTGGGGATTACACCGCATTTGACGGCGGAAAAAAGCGGGCTGTATTTGTCCAACGAAGGGATCGGGCCGGGCATCATCACCTCGTTCACTGTTCGCGTCGGCGACGAGCAGTTCAACGGGCTTGGGGACAGCCGCTGGCCCGCCGTGCTGGAGAAGGCGCGATTGAATCCCGAGTGCTTCGCCAAAGGCTGGCCCACCGAAGGCGCTGCGGTCAGGCCTGGTAATGACATCGCGATTCTGGAGCCGACTAAAAGCACACAGTTCGGCCCCTTGTGCCTGCTGCAAATGAGCTTTTTCCTGCAAAGGAATGACGTATTTGTAGAGATGCACTATGAATCGCTCTACAAGGAACCCTTCACCTTTTCCGGCCCGTTGAGCATGAATGAGGCCATGAACATGGGCGCGTTGGGCAAAATATTACAGCGCTGACCAAAAGGCCCCTCGTTACGGCAACTGCTCAATCACCCCACTACGCTTCAACTGCCCCAACTGCTCACTGGACAACCCCAACCGCCCAGCCAATACCTGATCCGTATGCTCGCCCAACATGGGCGCCGGCCGCACATACTCCACCGGGGTACCGGACATCTTGATCGGGCTGCCGACCATGGCGAAATCCGGGTTTTGCGGGTGGGGAATCTTCACCATCAGTTCGCGGGCGATTACCTGTGGTTCTTCCAGTGATTGCGCGATGTTGTTGATCGCGCCCACTGGCACTTTCGAGGCGTGGATGCAGCTGACCCATTCGTCTGCCGTGCGGCCGAGGAAATGCGCCGACAGCAACTCGACGATTTCAGCCCGATGCGCAACGCGGTCGGCATTGCGCCGAAAACGCGGGTCGTCCGGCAGATGTGGCAGGCCAATGCTCTGGCATAAGGCGATGAACTGGCTGTCGTTGCCGCAGGCGATGATGAAGTCGCGGTCTGCCGCACGGAACACCTGGTACGGCACGATATTGGCGTGGGCATTGCCAAAGCGCTGGGGCACTTTGCCGGAAGCTAGGTAGTTCATGCTCTGGTTGGCCAGGGTCGCGACTTGCACATCCAGCAGGGCCATATCGATATGCTGGCCGACGCCCGTGCGTTCACGGCTGAGCAGCGCGGCCTGGATCGCCACGGTGGAATACAGCCCGGTCATCAGGTCGGAAAAGGCCACGCCGACTTTCTGCGGGCCGCCCCCTGGTAAGTCATCGCGCTCGCCGGTGATGCTCATCAGGCCGCCAATGCCCTGGATGATGAAGTCGTAGCCAGGCTCTTCGGCACGCGGGCCGGTCTGGCCGAAGCCGGTGATGGAGCAATACACCAAACGCGGGTTGATCTCGGCCAGGGTCGCGTAATCCAGGCCGTAACGTGCCAAGGAACCGGCCTTGTAGTTCTCGATCAGCACATCGGAACTGGCCGCCAGCGCCCGCACCAGTTCCTGGCCTTCGGCGCTGGCCAGATCGATGGCCACCGACAACTTGCCGCGGTTGGTGGACTGGTAATACGAAGCCTGCCCGGATGACTCGCCAGCGGCGGTCTGCATCCACGGCGGCCCCCAGCCGCGCGTGTCATCGCCACTGTGCGGGCGCTCGATCTTGATAACTTCCGCGCCCAGGTCCGCCAACACCTGACCACACCATGGGCCGGCCAAGACCCGACTCAAATCCAGTACGCGCAAACCTGTTAATGCACCCATTGTTGTTATTCCTGAAGGTCTGTGTCGCCGGCTGCCGGATTTTCTGGCGCAGCCAGCTATTGTTTTGCTGTGCGAAATAGTATTTCGTAATTGAGAAAAATAGTATGTCTCGACATGGAGGATGTAAATGAAAAAGCACGATAATTCACAGAGTCAAAACATAACTCATTGTTTTATAGAGACTAATTAAGTAACGGCGATAAAAATCAACACAAGCGTTAATTCCGCACAGCGAAATCATATTTTGTTTTGTTGATTTTAGAAAAAAAGGATGATTACCATGCACCGTCGCAACCCGGACCCCAGTCCATCCCAGACACCTGCAGGCCCCCATGGTTTTGAACACCTGAGGCTGGATCCAATGAGCAACGAAGAGGAGGAAGACAAGGACCGGCAGTTCATCACCGCGCTGGCCCGAGGCCTGGAACTGCTGCGCTGCTTTACCCCCAGCGAAAGCGTGTTGGGCAACCAGGAACTGGCGCGCAAGACCGGCCTGCCGAAACCGACGGTGACGCGCATGACCCACACCCTGACCCGCCTGGGCTACCTCAAGCACCTGCCGCAGTCTGGCCGATACCAGTTGAATGTGGGGGTGATGGCATTTGGTTACGCGATGCTTTCCAACCTGTCGGTGCGGGCCGCCGCCCACCCGCTGATGGAGACCATGGCCAAGTACGCCCAGGCTGCCGTCGCGATGGCCTCCCGGGACCGCCTGGATATGGTCTACCTGGACGTGGTCCAGGGTGAAGCGAACATGACCATGCGCCGCCAGATCGGCACGCGCCTGCCGCTGCACTTGAGTTCGGCGGGCCGCGCCTGCCTGGCGGCGATGCCGGAGAGTGAGCGGGAGTTCATGCTCGACCATATCCGCCAGCGCCATCTGGAGGATTGGCCGACGATTCGCAAAGGGCTGGAACGCGCATTCAGGGATTACACCGACTTCGGCTATTGCATATCGATCGGTGAGTGGCACCGCGATGTCAACGCCATCGCCGTGCCCATGCTGCACACACAACATGGGCTGTTGACGTTCAACTGTGGCGGGCCGAGTTTTCACCTTTCCCGGGAAAAACTCGAAGACCACATCGGGCCGCGTCTCAAGCACATGGTCAATAACATCGAGGCCGCCGCCCGCTAGACAGATCGGTGCACGGCCCCGGCAGATCCAATACAACCGGCCCGCCGAACGGGCCGCCGAGGAATGCACATGATCCGAGACCCGCAAACGCTTCATATCCTGCTGGACTCCATTCGCCAGTTCGTCAACCAAGCGCTGATCCCACGGGAAAACGAAGTCGCCGAGACCGACGAGATCCCGGCGGACATCGTCCAGCAATTCCAGGATATGGGCCTGTTCGGCCTGACCCTGCCCGAAGCCTACGGTGGCCTGGGCGTGACCATGGAAGAAGAAGTGCATATCGCCTTCGAGCTGGGCCGCACCTCGCCAGCATTCCGCTCCTACTTCGGCACCAACAACGGCATCGGCTCCATTGGCATCCTGCTGGACGGTACCGAGGCGCAGAAACAACACTACTTGCCCAAGCTTGCCAGCGGTGAGTTGCTCAGTTCGTTCTGCCTGACCGAACCGGATTCCGGCTCAGATGCCGCCTCGCTGAAAACCAGCGCCGTGCGCGATGGCGAGCATTACGTGATCAATGGCACCAAGCGCTTTATCACCAACGCGCCCCACGCCGGGATTTTCACGGTGATGGCCCGTACCAATCCGCACATCAAGGGCTCCGGTGGCATCAGCGCCTTTATCATCGAACGCAATACACCCGGCGTGTCCCTGGGCAAGCGCGACCATAAGATGGGCCAGCAAGGCGCCCATACCAGCGACGTGATATTCGACAATGTGCGGGTGCCCGCCGAGCAACTGATCGGCGGTGTCGAAGGCGTAGGTTTCAAGACGGCGATGAAGGTACTCGACAAGGGCCGCCTGCACATCGCCGCCGTCAGCGTCGGCGCCGCCGAACGCATGCTCGACGATGCCCTGCGCTACGCCATCGAGCGCAAGCAATTCGGCCAGCCGATTGCCGAGTTCCAGTTGATCCAGGCCATGCTCGCCGACAGCAAGGCCGAAATCTATGCGGCCCGCTGCATGGTGCTGGACGCCGCGCGCAAGCGTGACGACGGCCTGGACATCGGCACCGAAGCCTCTTGCGCGAAAATGTTCGCCACGGAAATGTGCGGCCGGGTAGCTGACCGTTGCGTGCAGATCCACGGCGGCGCGGGGTATGTGAGTGAGTATGCGATCGAACGGTTCTACCGCGATGTGCGGCTGTTTCGGTTGTATGAAGGCACCACGCAAATCCAGCAGTTGGTGATTGCACGCAACATGATTCGCGAGGCCCGGCACTAAAACCCTGTTTGGAAACCGGGCTTGTGTGGGAGCGGGCTTGCTCGCGAAAGCGCTGGGTCAGTTAATAAATAGTTGACTGACACTGCGCTTTCGCGAGCAAACCGCTCCCACAGTAGATCTTCTTTGTTCATGCAATCTGCAACACCCATAACCAGTGCCCTACAACTACAACAAGGTATCGCTATGGAAGTCGCCACATCGACGGGTGCGTTGTCGCCCGCAAAAAACAACCTGTGGATCATTGTGTTCATCTTCTGCTTCCTCGGTCTTCTGATTGATGGCGCAGACTTGATGCTCCTGTCCTACAGCCTCAGCAGCCTGAAAGCCGAGTTCGGCCTGACCAGTGTCGAGGCCGGCAGCCTGGGCAGTTTCACCCTGGCCGGGATGGCGGTCGGCGGGATTTACGGAGGCTGGGCCTGCGACCGCTTTGGTCGGGTCAAGACCGTGGTGTGGAGCATCCTGCTGTTCTCGGTAGGCACTGCGATTCTCGGCCTGACCCACAGCTACTGGCAGTTTGCGGTCACCCGCTTCTTCGCCTCCCTCGGGCTGGGCGCGCTGTATGTCGCCTGCAACACCCTGATGGCCGAATACGTACCGACCCGCTACCGCACCACCGTGCTCGGCACCCTGCAGGCCGGCTGGTCGGTGGGCTATATCGTCGCCACCTTGTTGGCCGGCTGGATCCTGCCGGACCACGGCTGGCGCTGGCTGTTCTACGTGGCGATCATCCCGGTGATCCTCGCCGTGCTGATGCAGCGCCTGGTGCCGGAACCCCAGGCCTGGCTCAACGCCCAGGCCGCACGCGCACGGGAAAAAGCCGAAGGCATCCAACGCGTCTCGGCGAAAAAGCCCGATGGCATGTTCAAGCTGATCTTCAGCGACCCCAAGGCCAGCCGCATGTTCCTGCTCTGGGCGCTGACCGCAGGCTTCCTGCAGTTCGGCTACTACGGGGTCAACAACTGGATGCCGTCCTACCTGGAAGGCGAGTTGGGGATGAATTTCAAGTCGATGACCAGTTACATGGTCGGCACCTACGCCGCGATGATCTTCGGCAAAATCCTCGCCGGCCTCGCGGCTGATCGCCTGGGTCGGCGCGTGGTGTTTGCCTTCGGCGCCTTGGGCACGGCGGTGTTCCTGCCGGTGATCGTGCTGTATCAGAGCCCGGACAATATCCTCTGGCTGCTGATTGCCTTTGGCTTCCTGTACGGCATTCCTTACGGCGTGAATGCGACCTACATGACCGAGAGTTTCGAGGCGAAATTTCGCGGATCAGCCGTGGGCGGTGCCTACAACATTGGGCGGATTGGCGCGGCGATCGCACCGGCGGCCATTGGCTTCCTGGCGTCCCATGGCTCGATTGGCGTGGGCTTTTTGGTGATGGGCGCGGCGTACTTTATCTGCGGGGTGATCCCGGCGCTGTTTATCCGCGACAAGCAATTTGATCCGCAAAAACAATAACCCTCCGTAGGAGCCGGCAAGCCGGCTCCTGCAAAGGGCGCTAGCGTAGATCCCGCTAAAAAACCTAGCCGTTTTGCCAGTTACTTAAACGTTTCGTTCAAACTATCGTGTACCCGACCAATTTTTGATGGCAGGGCCGGAAATGGAATTCATCGAACAGATCCGCCAGGGCTATGCAGCCTTTCGCGGTTACCAGACCTGGTATCGCGTGACAGGCAACCTCGACAGCGGCAAGGCCCCACTGGTCATCCTCCATGGCGGTCCCGGCGGTACCCATGACTATCTGGACGCTTTCAAGGACGTGGCTGCCAGTGGCCATGCGGTGATTCACTACGATCAACTGGGCAATGGCCACTCCACCCACCTGCCCCACCAGCCCGCAGATTTCTGGACAGTTGAGCTGTTTCTCGACGAACTGGACAACCTGCTCGGCCACCTGCACATCAGCGAGCATTACGCGATCCTTGGACATGCCTGGGGCGGCAGACTTGGCAGTGAGCACGCGATTCGCCAACCCAAGGGCCTGCGCGCGTTTATCGCCGCCAACCTGGCTGCCGGCTTCGATGACCAGCCTCTATGCCGAATCAACCCGTGGCCCGAAGAAGTGGCGCGCACCTTCGCCCATATGACAGCCGACCCTACGGTGTACAACGCCTTGCACGGCCCGATCAGCATTGGCCGGTTAACGCAGATCCGAGTACCGACCCTGATGATTTGCGGGCGGCATGACCAAGCCACGCCGCTGGAATTCAAGGCGTTCCTCGATGAAATCGCCGATGTGCGCGAGGCGTTGTTCGAGGACTCCAGCCATATGCCCCATGTCGAAGAACGCCAGGCTTGCATGGGCACGGTGGTGCAGTTTTTGGATGAGGCCTGTCGCCCCCCGATTTTGAAACCACACACATCAAATGTGGGAGCGGCGGTGCGACGATTCGACTTGCTCGCGAAAGCGGTGGATCAGTCGGTACATCCGGCGACTGAAAAACCGCTTTCGCGAGCAAGTCGAATCGTCGCACCGCCGCTCCCACATTTAGTGCGTGGTATTTTCGCTACACCTCGCTGGTTTCAGCCCTACCCGGCACCGCTGCTTTCTCCTGCGGCTGCGCCACCACCGGTATCTCCTTACCCTCGGCGTCAAACAATTTGCCTTTGCTGAAGTAGTCCCCGTCCCGCAGTGCCGCCACATCCTGGAAGCACAGGCTGCGCTCGGTGCCAGCGACGAACACCGACTGCTGGTCCGAGTTGCCGGCGGTGAAGTGGTTGAATGCCAGGTTCAGCAGGATCGCCATGATTGCCGAGGAACTGATCCCCGAGTGGAAGATGGTGGCGAACCAGCTAGGGAATTGATCGTAGAAGCTCGGCGCGGCGATGGGGATCATGCCAAAGCCGATGGAGGTAGCGACGATGATCAGGTTCATGTTGTTGCGGTAATCGACCTTGGACAGCGTGCGGATCCCGCTGGCCGCCACGGTGCCGAACAACACGATCCCGGCACCGCCCAGCACCGAGGTCGGTACTGCCGCAATCACCCGGCCCATAAAGGGCAGCAGGCCAAGGATCACCAAGAACAGGCCGCCGGTGGCCACCACGTAGCGACTCTTGACCCCGGTCACCGCCACCAGGCCCACGTTCTGGGCGAAGGCACTTTGGGTGAACGAACCGAAGATCGGCGCGAACATACTCGACAGCATGTCCGCACGCAGACCGTTGCCCAGGCGCTTGGAGTCAACCTTGGTGTCGATGATCTCGCCCACCGCCAGGATATCCGCCGAAGTTTCCACCAGGGTCACCATGACCACGATGCACATGGAAAGGATCGCGGCCACATGAAAGGTCGGCATGCCGAAGTGGAACGGCGTGGGGAAGCCGATCATTGGGCCTTGGGTCACGGTGGAGAAGTCCGCCATGCCCAGAAATACCGCGAACAACGTACCAAACACCATCGCCAGCAGGATCGACAGGCGCGAGATGGTGGCGCTGCCCACCTTGCTCAACAACAGCACCAGCACCAGGGTGATGGCCGCCAGGCCAATGTTCGGCATGCTGCCAAAATCGGCGGCGCGGCTGTTACCGCCCATGGCCCAACGGGCGGCGACCGGCATCAGCGTAAGGCCGATGGTGGTAATCACGATCCCAGTCACCAGGGGCGGAAAGAACTTGGTAATTCGCGAGAATATCGGGGTGATCAGCAACCCGATCAGCGACGCGGCCATCACCGCGCCAAGGATCGCCGGCACACCGCCCGCACCGTCGCTGCCGACAATCGCCACCATGGTTGCCACACCGGCAAACGACACCCCTTGGACCAAGGGCAACTGGCAGCCAAAAAACGGTAGGCCCAGGGTTTGCAGCAACGTGGCCAGGCCACCGGCAAACAGTGACGCGGCGATCAACAGGCCAATATCGGCGGGGGACAACCCGGCCGCCTGACCGACGATCAACGGCACGGCAACGATACCGCCGTACATGGTCAGTACATGCTGCAGGCCGTAAGCCATGTTGGCAGCGACGCCAAGATTCTCGTCTTCTGGCCGTTGCGGTGACGCCTTCGGGATAGTCATGGTGAGGGGATCTCTGTTTTTGTTGTGCGCTCACTGTATGCAATAGAAAGATTGGATGTCCATAGAGTTGTATACAATCATTTGCACAAGATACCTGGCATCGACGTTACAAAAATCCATTCAGCCGCCCTGCCCCAAGGCTCGAAGCCGTGCCCACAAGGATCAGAAAAAAATGCTCAACCGCACGCTGCGTATCCACTCTGCGGCCATTGGCTACTTCGATATGGTCCGCCGCTGCCATTCGATCCGTGAAGCCGCGCGCCGACTGAACGTCGCCTCGTCGGCGGTGAACCGGCAGATTCTCAAACTCGAAGACGAAGTGGGCGCGACCCTGTTCGAGCGCCTGCCCGGCGGGCTGCGCTTGACCGCTGCCGGAGAAATCCTGACCCGGCATGTGACCCTGGTGTTGCAGGATGTGGAACGGGTACGCGGCGAACTGGAAGGCCTGAACCAGGTACAGACCGGGCATGTGGAAATCGCCACGGTGGAAGGCGCGACGGTGGAGTTGCTGCCCGCCGTACTCAAGCGCATGCGCCAGCGTTACCCGGCGGTGACCATCGGTGTAACGGTGCAGGGCTCACAATCGATTCCGGCAGCGGTGATCAACGGCCAGGCAGACCTGGGGTTGGCCTTTGCCCTGCCGCGCAGTGCGGAAACCACGCAATTGTGTGTCGGCCATTTCCGCCTCGGTGCGTTGGTGGCACCAGGGCATCCACTGGCCTCCCATGCCAGCGTCAGCTACACCCTGTGCGCTGAACATGGGGTGATCCAAGCCAACAGCGAGCTGTCGATCCACCACTTGATCGCCCCGCTGCACCGGCGCTCGTCAACTGCGCACAAGCCGTTGCTGCAAAGCAACTCCATGGAACTGGCGCGGCAGTTGGCGCGCCAGCAGTTGGGGGTGGCGTTCCAGACACGGATCGGGATCGAGGCCGACTTGGCCAGGGGTGAGCTGCTGCATATCCCCTTGAACGATCAGGGCGGAATGTTCAGCGACCTGGGGCTGTATGCGCGCAAGGGTCGGGATTTGCCTACGGCAGTCGAGTCGATGGCCCATCTGATCAGCGAGGAAATCGCTTTGCGCGAACGCGAAGAATCCGCCTGTACGCCGCGTATTTCCTGACCTGCAGGCCAGCTTATGCGCTGCCGATTCGGCAGCAGGCCAGTCGACATTCTGTTCTTTGAGCATCACGGCGGTTGTGTCGATACTGCGCCCGGCGGCCCTGCACGGCTGCCATGAGCCAAACGCAAGGAACTAAAACAATGAAAAAGGCACTGCACGGCGCAACCGTTTTACTCACACTCCTCGGCGGCGGGGAGGCTGTCGCGGTGGAATGGATGAACAACAGCGTAGGATTTCGCTACGGGCAACAGTTCACCAACCCAAACAACCCCAACGACTTCAGCAAACGCATCTACAGCTTCACCCATGCCAGCGGCTACCAGTACGGCAGCAACTTTCTCCATCTCGACGTATTCCTTTCCGACAGCCGCGACCCGCGCAAGGGCACCGACCACGGTGGCAGCGAAGTGTATGCGGTCTACCGGCACCAACTGTATGCATCACGGGTATTCGACAGGCCAGTGGGCACCGGGCTGATCAAGGATTACGCGCTGACCCTGGGCTTCGATGCCAACCGCAACAACAACCTGGCGTCGGCCAAAAAACGCGCCGTGGTGCTCGGGCCGACCCTGAAGTTCAATACCGTCGGGGTGCTGGACCTGAGCCTGATGTACTACAAGGAAAACAACCATTCTGGCATCCCCGGTGCGAAGGATCCGAACCACACCTTCGACGACACCTACATGCTTAACCTGACCTGGATGCGCCCGTTCGAAATTGGCAACCATGGCGCGAAGTTCCAGGGGTTCATCAACCATGTCGGTGACAAGGGCCATGACTACAACAGTCGCGACACCGCCGCCGAAACCCTGATGCGCACCGCGCTGATGGTTGCCGTACGGCCAGGTAAAAGCGTCAAGCCCAACCTGTACCTGGGGGTGGGCTACGAATACTGGCATAACAAATTCGGTGTGGATGGCGGCCGAGGTAGCCGTACCTCGACGCCAACCGTGAACATGGAAGTGACGTTTTAAGCGGCCGCCAACTGCGACTCATCCGACTTGGGCCGCGCCAGCCAGTAACCCAACACCGCCAGCGGCGCGGTCGCCAGCATCACGATGGCGGTGATCTGCAAGGGCTCTTCGATCAGCGACGACACCAGCAGGCTGGCGACGAAGCACAAACCCAATTGCAGAGTGTTTTGCAGCGCGGCAGCCTTGCCGGAGTTTTCCGAAAAAGGCATCAGCGCATTCGCCACCACAATCGGGTAGCTGGCGCCGTTGACCAGGGCCATCAGGCAGAACGGAATCAGCAAGGTGGTCAGTGTCGGCACCGTCAATGTCGCCACCAGGTACAACGCCACCATGCTGATGCAGTACGCCACCAGCAACCAGGGCAACAGGAGTTTGCCCTGGAACCGTTGCAAGGCACTGCGGCAACTGTAGCCCCCTACCAGAAACGCCAGGGTCGGCAAGACGTAGCTCAGGCCGATGTCATTGGGGCTGTAGCCCATGCCACCGAGAATAAACGGCGATGCGGTCAGCCAGGCGAAGAAACTGGCGGAGCACGCGGCAAAGATCATCACATTGCCGGTGAACACCCGCGACTTGAACAGTTGGCCGTAGCCCAACCGAGCCTTTTCGCCGTCGGCGGCCTGGCGTTTGGGCATGGACTTGAGTAACAGCGTGGGTACCAGCAATAACAGCGAGACGCCCAGCAACACGGCGAAAATCGCCTGCCAGCCCCAGTGATTCAACACCACCGCGCCCAACAGCGGCGCCAGCGCCGGTGACAGGGACATCAGCGGCATGATGCTGGCGAAGACCCGGTGCGCCTTGTCGGCCGGGTAACGGTCAATCACTAGCGCCTGCCAACTGACGGCAGCGCTGCACACCCCAATCGACTGCACAAAGCGCAAGGCCAGCAGTTGCGGCGCGGTCTCGACCCAGAACATCCCCAGGCAGCCGAGCACAAACAGGCTCAGGCCGGCCAGCAGGATTGGCTTGCGTCCCAGGCGGTCAGATAGCGGCCCCCAAAGCAATTGCCCCACGGCAAAACCGGCGAGGAAAATGCTCAGACTGGCGCCCACCGCACCGGGGGAAATTTGCAGGTGTTCGCCCATGGCGCCGAACGCCGGCAAGTACATATCCATGGCCAGGTAGCCGAGCATGCTCAGCCCCGCCAGGTACCAGGTAAAACCAAAAGAATTTTTCATTGAAGCCTTGTAGGTACTGCCATCAAACAATTTGCTGACTGGCGCCTATTATGAAGCTGACAGTTGCGCTGTGAAGCGATAATAATTGAACACTCTTATCAATATTTTTGAAGGCAACTCCCATGTGGTCCGAATACTCCCTGGATGTGGTGGATGCGGTAGCCCGCCATGGCAGCTTCAGCGCCGCCGCCCAGGAACTGCACCGCGTACCCTCGGCCATCAGCTACACCGTACGGCAAATCGAGGAATGGCTGGCGGTGCCGTTGTTTGTCCGCCGCCACCGTGATGTGGAACTGACACCTGCCGGCCGCCTGTTCATCGACGAAGCCCGTGGCGTGATGAAAACCATGCTCAGCACCCGCCGCCTGTGCCAGCAGGTGGCCAATGGCTGGAGCGGCCAGTTGAAAGTGGCGGTGGACTCCATCGTCAAACAACAGCGCTGCCGGCAGTTGGTCCTGGATTTCTATCGCCAGTTCCCCGACGTTGAACTGCTGCTGGAGTACGAGGTTTACAACGGCGTGTGGGACGCCCTGGCAGACGAACGCACCGATATCGTGATCGGCGCCACCAGCGCGGTACCGGTGGCCAGCCACTTCACCTTTCGCGACATGGGGCTGTTGAACTGGTTATGCGTGGTCAGCGCCCGGCATCCGCTGGCACAGGTCGAGGGCTTGCTCAGTGACGATCAACTGCGACCCTTTGCGTCGCTGTGCATGACCGACACCTCGCGCAACCTGCCCAAGCGCGACACCTGGACCCTGGACAACCAACGGCGCCTGGTGGTCCCCAACTGGGCATCAGCCATGGATTGTCTACAGGATGGGCTCTGCGTCGGCATGGTTCCGGCGCATCTGGTGCAACCGTTGATCGACAGTGGCGAGTTGGCGGCGCTGCAACTGTCACGGCCGTTCCCGGCCAGCCCGTCCTGCGTGGCCTGGGCGCAGAACAAACTGTCCCCGGCCATGACCTGGCTGCTGGACTACCTGGGGGATAGCGAGACGATGAACCAGGAGTGGCTGAACGGGCCAGGGTCACAGTAACCGTGCGATGGCCCGCACAATCATCTCCACCTCCTTGTTATCCAGGGTCAGGGGCGGCAGCAGGCGAATCACCTTGCCCCGTGTGACATTGAGCAACAACCCCTGCTCCCGTGCGGCCCGCTCGGCCAGGTCACGCTGCGGCGTGGCCAGTTCAATGCCGATCATCAAGCCGCGCCCACGGATCGCCAGCACTTGCGGATGCTCGCTCAATTCCGCCCGAAGCCGCGCCAGCAGCCGCTCGCCTTGACGCGCGGCGTTCTCCAGCAGGCCTTGTTCCTCAATGATATCCAGCACCGTACAGCCCACGCGACACGCCAGCGGGTTACCGCCAAAGGTGCTGCCATGGCTGCCGGGGGTGAAGAGCTTGGCCACCGCGGCGCGTGCCAGGCAGGCACCGATCGGGATACCGTTGCCCAGGCCCTTGGCCAGGGTCATGACGTCCGGGACGATTCCCTCCTGCTGGAAGGCAAACCAGGTGCCGGTACGCCCGATGCCGGTCTGGATCTCATCGAGCATCAATAGCCAACCGTGCTGGCTGCAATGGGCGCGCAAGGCTTTCAGGTAGCCCGGCGCAGCCAGTTGCACACCACTTTCACCCTGGATCGGCTCCAGCAATACGGCAACTATCCTGGGGCCGAACTCACGGGTCACCGCGTCCAATGCCGCCAGATCACCAAAGCCCACCTTGATGAAGTCCCCCGGCAGGCGCTGGAACCCCAGGCGCACCGATGGCCCATCGCTGGCGGCCATGGTGCCCAGGGTGCGGCCGTGAAAGGCGTTCTCCATGACCACCACCAGCGGCTGCTCGATGCCTTTTTTCCAGCCATGCAGGCGCGCCAGTTTCAACGCGGTTTCATTGGCTTCGGCGCCGGAATTGTTGAAGAACGCCTGATCCAGGCCAGACAACTGGGCTAACCGTTGGGCCAAGCGCTGCTGCCAGTCGATGCTGTACAAATTGGAGGTATGCAACAGCAACCCGGCTTGCTCGCTGATTGCCATCACCAGCCGCGGGTGGGAGTGACCGACATTGGTCACAGCGACTCCGGCCACGGCGTCCAGGTACTCACGGCCCTGCTGGTCCCACAGGCGCGTGCCCAAACCACGGGTAAAACTCAGGGCCAGGGGTTGATAGGTGGTCATCAGGCAAGCGGCGGTCATGGCATCGGGCTCCATAGGGGTCAGGGCCTTAGTATCGTTAGCCACTCAAGCTGGATAAACTGCGCACATCTGCAATGACTTTGAATCAAGGGTTGATAATGGATTTGTTCCAGGCAATGACCGTCTACGTCAAAGTGGTAGAGGCCGGCAGCATGACTGCAGCGGCCCAGGCTTGCGGCCTGTCGACCACCATGGTCGGCAACCACCTGCGCGCCCTGGAGCAACGCCTGGGCGTCAGCCTGCTTAAACGCACCACCCGTAAGCAAAGCCTGACCGAGTTCGGCGGCCTCTATTACCAGCGCTGCCTGGAGGTGCTGGGGTTGGTGGCCAACTCCGAGCAGTTGGCTGAGCAAATCCACAGCGAGGCGCCACAAGGGTTGCTGCGCATCACCGCCCCGCCCGCGTTCGGTGCCGAGCGCCTGGCACCGGCGCTCAGCGAGTTTTCCCGACGCTATCCAAAGATCCAGCTGTACGTGGTGTTGAGCAATCAAGCCATGGACCTGATCGACAGCGGCTTCGACGTGGCGATCCGCCTGGGTGAGCTGCAGCCTTCCAGCCTGATCGCCCGGCCGTTGCAGGACTACACCATGACGCTATGCGCGTCGCCGGAGTACCTGGCGCGCCGGGGTACGCCCCAGCAGCCCATGGATTTGCAGGCCCATGACTGCCTGGCATTCGCCTACCCATCGACCGATGACTGGCGCAACGCCGACAAACTCTGGCGCCTGCGGGGAGCCGAGGGTGAAGTCGAGGTCGCAGTGTCCGGGCCCATGACCATCAACAGCTCCCAGGCGCTGCACCGTGCCGCTGTCGAAGGCATGGGCATCGTGATGCTGCCCGACGCCCTGGTCGGCGCCGACCTGCTGGCGGGCCGGCTGGTGGCGCTGCTGCCAAGCTATCAGTCACCTTCGCGCTCGATGCACCTTTTATATGCGCAGGACCGTTATCGCCTGCCCAAGCTGCGGGCCTTTGTCGACTTCGCGATCGAACAATGGGCGCGCTAGACGCCCAGCCCCAAAGCCTGCAACTGGCGCCGGGTCTGCTCGGGTGATACGTGGTGAATACCCCGCCAGCCCAGAGCAATGGCGGCATTGGCGTTTTCGGCGACATCATCGATAAACACCAGTTCTTCGGCCTGGATATCCGGCAGATGGGCACGCACCTGCTCGAGGCTGGCGCGGTAGATCGCGGGATCAGGCTTGATCAGTTTCACCTCGCCGGACACCACGATGTTGCGAAAGTATTTCAGGAATGGGTAGTTGGCGCGGGCATAGGGGAAGGTTTCTGCGGACCAGTTGGTCAAGCCGAACAACGGGACTTTGGCTTCATGCAGGTCTTCAAGAATCGCCACGCCATCGGCGAGCGGGCCGCGCAGCATTTCATGCCAGCGGTCGTAGTAGGCCCGGATCAAGGCCTCATGTTGCGGGTGTTCGGCGATCAGGCTGTGGGTAGCCTCAGCCAGGGTGCGCCCAGCGTCCTGTTCAGTGTTCCAGGCCTGGGTACAGATGTTATCGAGAAACCATTGGCGTTCCTCGTCACCGGTAATCAGTTTGCGGTACAGATGCTGCGGGCTCCAATCAAACAGGACACCGCCGAAATCAAAAACTACTGCACGAATCGTCATGAAGATCCTCCGTTAGCCTAGTGTGATAACGGACGCAGTCTGGCACATCGAGGTCAAGAAGGGGCAAGCAAGGAAAGGTAGGACGGTTCCCAAATGTGAGCTTTTGTAGGAGCCGGCTTGTCGGCGAAAAACCCGAGAACGCCACGGGGCGCCAGGCACCCCGCGTAATCGTTGACGATTTTCGCCGGCAAGCCGGCTCCTACAAAGGGTTAAGCCTGGACCAGACCTTCGATCTTCACGGTCGGATTGACGTCAGCCTCGTAGTCCACGCCATCAATCTCAAAACCGAACAGACGCAGGAACTCAGCCTTGTAGCCGGCAAAATCGCTGATCTCGTTGACGTTGTCGTCGGTCACCTGATTCCACAGCGCCGCGACGGCGTCCTGGACCTTTGGCTCCAACTCAGCCAGGTCGGCACGCAGGCGGCCATCGGCGTCAAGCTTCGGCTGGCTGCCGTACAGGCTGTCCTTGAACAGACCGTAGACCTGCTCGATGCAGCCTTCGTGGGTGCCCTGCTCTTTCATCACCTTGAACAGCAGCGACAGGTACAGCGGCATGATCGGGATCGCCGAGCTGGCCTGGGTAACCACGGCCTTGAGCACCGAGACACGGGCATCGCCCTTGAGTGCGGCGAGGTTGTCGCGCAGGGTCAGGACTTTCTTGTCGAGGTCTTTCTTGGCCTCGCCGATGGAGCCGTTCCAGTAGATATCCTGGGTCAGCTTTTCGCCCAGGTAGGTGAACGCAGTGGTCTTGGCGCCTTCGGCCAGCACGTCGGCGTCACGCAGGGCGTCGATCCACAGCTGCCAGTCTTCGCCGCCCATCACTTTGACGGTGCCGTCGATTTCTTCCTGGGTCGCCGGCTCCAGCGTAGTGTCGACCACAACGCCCTTGTCGGTGTTGATCCCGCGCAGGGTCACAGCCTTGCCAATCGGCTTGAGGGTAGAGTTATGCACCACGCCTTGCGGGTCGGTGCGACGTGGCGCGGCCAGGCTGTAAACCACCAGGTCGATCTTGCCCAGGTCTTTCTTGATGGTTTCGATGGTCAGGCGCTTGATCTCGTCAGAGAACGCATCGCCATTGATGCTCTTGGCGTACAGGCCTTTTTCGGCAGCAAACTTGTGGAAAGCGGCGCTGTTGTACCAGCCGGCAGAACTGAGCTTGCCTTCTTCGCCTTCTTTTTCAAAAAACACGCCAAGGGTATCGGCGCCACAACCAAAAGCGGCACTGATACGTGCTGCCAGGCCGTAGCCGGTGGACGCACCGAGCACCAGGACTTTCTTCGGGCCGCCTTCGATGGCACCGTGCTCGGTCACGTAGTCGATCTGCTCTTTGACGTTCGCTTCGCAGCCAACAGGGTGGGCGGTCACACAGATAAAGCCACGAACCCGCGGTTTGATGATCATAAAATTTCTGCCTCTTCCAAGGTGCCGATGGCCAATGGTGGCCATTACGGCGTCAATCGTACTGGTCTATGACGTCCGAAAAACCGAAGCGTCACGATAGTCGCAATTCTTCTGTTCTCAAAATCCAATCCACAGCGGGGAAAGGCACTATATTTTTCCAATAAGGACGCGAACTCAGCAAATTGTGCGGCATGATGAGGCTGTACGGAGTTTGCGTCCTGCCTGTAGGGCAGGGAAAATGCCCGTCCTGTGCGACCGTATTCGGCGCTCGTCATCCTCATGCCACTGGCTATTCATCGCCCGGTGGCTGCGCTTTCAGGGAATAAGAATGCCTCAACGCCAAGTCATCAATGCCTCCGTCAGCCCCAAGGGCAGCCTCGAAACGCTGTCGCAACGTGAAGTCCAGCAACTGAGCGAAGCCGGTTCGGGCAGCATCTATACGCTGTTCCGCCAATGCGCCCTGGCAATCCTCAACACCGGCGCCCATATCGACAATGCCAAGACCATCCTCGACGCCTACAAGGATTTTGAAGTCCGTATCCATCAACAGGATCGCGGCGTACGCCTGGAACTGCTGAACGCTCCCGCCGACGCATTCGTCGATGGTGAAATGATCGCCAGCACCCGGGAAATGTTGTTCAGCGCCCTGCGCGATATCGTCTACACCGAAAACGAACTCGACAGCCAACGCATCGACCTGAGCACCTCCCAGGGCATCACTGACTACGTGTTCCATCTGCTACGCAACGCACGCACGCTGCGGCCCGGGGTCGAGCCAAAGATCGTGGTGTGCTGGGGTGGGCACTCGATCAATACCGAAGAATACAAATACACCAAGAAAGTCGGACACGAATTGGGCCTGCGCAGCCTCGACGTGTGCACCGGTTGCGGCCCAGGCGTGATGAAAGGCCCGATGAAGGGCGCGACCATTTCCCACGCCAAGCAACGCATCACCGGCGGGCGCTATCTGGGCCTCACCGAGCCGGGCATCATCGCCGCCGAAGCACCGAACCCGATCGTCAACGAACTGGTGATCCTGCCGGATATCGAAAAACGCCTGGAAGCCTTCGTGCGCGTCGGGCACGGCATCATCATCTTCCCGGGCGGCGCTGGCACGGCCGAAGAGTTCTTGTACCTGCTAGGCATCCTGATGCACCCGGACAACCGTGAGGTGCCCTTCCCGGTCATCCTCACCGGGCCAAAACAAGCGGCGCCGTACCTGCAACAGTTGCATGCGTTTGTCGGCGCGACCCTCGGTGAAGCGGCCCAGGCCCACTACCAGATCATCATTGATGACCCCGCTGAAGTCGCCCGGCAGATGACCGCGGGCCTGAAGTCGGTCAAACAGTTCCGCCGCGAGCGCAACGACGCCTTCCACTTCAACTGGCTGCTGAAGATCGACGAAGGCTTCCAGCGCCCGTTCGACCCGACCCACGCCAACATGGCCAGCCTGCAACTGAGCCACGCCCTGCCCCCCCATGAATTGGCGGCCAACCTGCGCCGGGCGTTCTCGGGGATCGTGGCGGGTAACGTCAAGGACAAGGGCATCCGCCTGATCGAACAGAACGGGCCCTATGAGATCCACGGCGACCCGACAATCATGAAGCCGCTGGATGAGTTGTTGAAAGCGTTCGTGGAGCAGCACCGGATGAAGCTGCCCGGCGGCGCAGCGTATGTGCCGTGCTATCGCGTCGTGCAATAAGGCCAATTGCCAGGTCATAGGTTGTATTGCTTTAGGGCTGTCTGCGGGGTGCCGAGGGAATGAAAGCGGACTAGGGTTTTAACTATTCCGATCACTGACCCCACAGAAGAGCAACCTATGGACCAACGGATCTTGTCCTCCATTATTCCTTACCCTAAGGTAAGGAACATCCCGATGGAGACCTTCATTATGGCCACCGCCACACTCACCTCAAAAGGGCAAATCACCATCCCCGTTCAAGTCCGGACCGCATTGGGCCTGGACACCGGAGACCGGGTGGAATTTGTCGAAATAGAAGATGGCAAGTTTGCCATCGTCGCCGCCAACCACAGCATCCAGGAACTCAAGGGGCTGATCCGCAAACCCGCGAATGCCGTCAGCATTGAACACATGAACCAGGCAATCGCCGCGCAGGGAGCGAAGGCTGGATGATTGGCCTGGATACCAATGTGCTGGTGCGTTACGTCACCCAGGATGATCCCGTGCAATCGGCCAAGGCCTCGCACCTGATCGAATCCCTGACCGTTGCTGCGCCGGGTTTCGTCAGCCTGGTTTCGGTAGTGGAGTTGGTATGGGTATTACAGAGCTGCTACCCATGCACCAAGACGCAAGTGGTAGCGGTTCTGGAAACCCTGTTGCGTACCCGCGAACTGATCATCGAGCATGCCGAAATCATCTGGCAGGCCGTGCGCCGATTCACCACGACCAAGGCTGATTTCGCCGACTGCCTGATCGAGCGCTGTGCCCACGCCGCCGGGTGCGAATACACCGCCACCTTTGATCTAGACGCGGCGAAAGCCGCTGGTATGCGACGCCTGGGCTGAACCCTGGCGTTGCTGCAACGGGCCTGCTTTGGTAAAACCTGTGTTCCATTGCCTCTTGAGAGACTGCCCAACGTGCGTACGCTTCTGCTCGCTGTCCTGTTCCTGACACCCACCCTGGCCTTGGCGCAAACCATCGCCTGGCCCGACCTGCCGGAGACCTGTTTTGTCAGTGGGCGGTCCGCCACCAACGAGGATGTCGACAGTGGTTGCGCGGCGTTTCTGATCAATGTGAAGGGCAAGGCAGCCGGTACACCGATCAAAATGGACATTCCCCAATACGCCATGCACATCGAGGCAGGTACCCTTAAGGAGACCCCGGTGGTCATCATCCAGGCGGAACAGAATGGCAAGATCAAGGCTGTGGGGTACAAGGAGGTGGGTACCGAACAACTGGGGGCAGCGTTGCTCAAGGAACTGCGGTTGCTGGGAACGAAAAAACCGACCTAGTGGGGCAAAAAAGCGCTCCCGGCTTATGGCGTACACACCATGGTTTGTCGTTTCAAACGCACCAGAATCAGCCCCGCCACCACCACCACAATGCCCACATAGGTCGACGTATAAATCACATCGCCGAACATAAGTGCTGCCCAGACCAACGTCACGGGTGGCTCCAGATAAACCAGGACCGCCACATGGGTGGCCGTCATTACCCGTAGCAGCATCCAAAGGCTCAGATACGCGATAAACGTTGAAAAAACCGTCAACCAAACGATCGAGATCAAGACGCCCGCCCCCTGCGGAACACTCAACGTGTCGGTATAGAGCACAGCAGCGGTAAAGCCGATCAAGGTAACCAGCGACTGAATGAACAGCGACAGGCTCAGCGTACTGCCATGAGTTTGCGTCAGTGCTGCGCGGCGCTCATACAGCGTTGCCATCGTCAGCCCCAATGCCGAAACAAGCGGCAGTAGATACATGACCAGCCCGACCTCGGCACCGCTATTGCGGTATTGCCCAGCGATCACAATCGACACGCCACAAAAACCGATCATCAACCCCAACCACTGCCAGCCCCCGCTGCGCTCCACTGTACTGCCTGACGAAAGGGCCGCTGTCATCAGGGGCTGTAGGGCAGCGATGATCGCCGCAATGCCTGGAGGCAAACCGTTTTGAATGGCCACATAGACACAACTTAAATAGAGAAACTGCGACAAGAAACCGATCACCGCATGATGGCGGATTTGCGCCCAGGAAATCTTCAGCAGTGCGACGTTCAAAAACAGCGCCAGGCACACTGACACCAGCAAGAAACGCCAGAACAGCAAGTTGAACGCGCCTGCATCCTGGGCGCCCATCTTGGCCCCAATGAAACCGGAACTCCAAGACAGGACAAAGACAACCTGCAATAGCAGTAGCTTCAGCGCATCCAGGCTCGTGAGTTTGAGAAACCTCATAGGCGAACCGCCAGGTCGGCAAAAGTAATAGGCTCAATGCCGAGCCGCCGGTATTGCTCATCGGCAGGTAAGGCCAAGTCGCGCTTAAGTTGAAACCATGGCCTGATCGTCCTCAACACACCATCATCGGAGGCAAGGTGCCAGAACTTGTTCACATCCGCTGCGCTGTAAGGACAATGGAATGAAAGCACCAGCGACATGCGCCTACCGGACATGAGTGGGCGAACCCCATGAAACACACGACTGCCGTAGATATAAACAGCATCACCGCAGGCCTTGGCCACACTGGTGCAAAGACGTTCACCCAAGTCATTTACATCAAAGAGCTCGTTTGGCCCTTCAAAAAAGACAAACTCCCCACCCTCATACTCGCCAGGGGCCGATAGCAGGATATTCAGTACGAAACTCGTACCATCGGTATGCCACATCCCGACTTGGGCCTTGGCCTCGGGGGCTTGAGGCGGGTAAAAATAGTTAACCTGCGAACACGCCCGCAAAAACGGATGAGGCACCAAGGGAACGCCTGCAATCCGTGACACCGCTAACAAGAAGGCGCGACTGCCCATCATTTCCCGCAGCAGGGTCGAAGACTCGGTAGCCGCCCGAGTACGATTGGAAATAATCCAATCGCTGGTGGTAGAGCCTGCTTCCAGTTGATAACAGGCCCGGCGTAATTGCACGACGCCTTCTTCACTGAACAACCCCGAAACCTGTGCCACTGCTGTCAACTGTTCAGCCGAGGCAATATCCACCGACGAGCTGGCATAGCCAAGTTCGGCCAGGCTTCGGTGGTACCCAAGCAAAGGGGCCGTCTTGTTCAAGTAGCCATCATTCCAATGCTGCAAGGTATCCAGCAATGCACCAGGATGCTTGCAGCGCAACGATGATGGCGAAAGCGATGCCTGCAATGCCAACTTCAGCCGTCCGGCCCCCTGTGCAAAGACGGGTAGGTCACTGTCTCGCCTCATCGTTATAAACCTCCCTCGTGGTCCACGCAGTACTCAGCCAACTGATACATGACACTGCCATCACCACTGCAATACTCGCCAATGACCCGGCAACTGCCGTATTCCTGCCGCACACGGATGAATTGCTCACGGGTGTATTTCAGGCAGACATTCGTCAACAGATAGCCGTCATTGTGACCGTCATTGACAGGGAGCAACGTTGCGGCGACGCGGTAGCAATCGTCGTGGTGCTCAATCTCGGAAATGACCACTCGATGGTCATCCATTTTCTTCAAGCCCAGTTTCAAACCGATCAGGTCAGAAAACCGGCTCATGCAATCGTGCCCATAAAAACGATGGATATGAGCGTCCCCATCAGCGGTGGACAGCTGCATTTCTGATAAGACGTACGTTCGCGTACCGCCTACCCGGCGGATGATCTCGCCAATGGTGTCGGGCAACTCGTTGCCTTCTTGAAACCCCAGCATGGTGATCAGCGTTACATCCTGCCCCCGTTCGAGCTGATGCCTGTGCAGGTCACGAAAATCAGTGGCCAGGTAGGAAAACCCTTGGGGAGTTGGCAGCAGCGGTTCTATCACTCGACGCATGACCGCCTGCGAAGCGCTGTTGATATCCACTGCTGTGTAGTGTTGCGGTTCGCTGCCGCAGTCAAGCAAATAGCCCATCAGCGCAGACGTCTTCACCGGTTCCGGACCCAGCTCAACGTAATGCAAGCTCCCCGGTCCCAGAAGATCAACCAAATCAGAGGCAACCGAATACAGGATTTCGCCCAAGGAGCCTGACCCACAAGGCGCAGCACACAAGCCTGCACCGCTTATGCCCTCAGTGTTCAACGTCGTCATCAGTGCCAGTATTTCTTCACTGAGCTGCTGATTCAGGGCCGAGGTATACCCAGGCAATGTCGAATATTTCTCAGCGTTTTCAATCGTCCAAATGTGCCCGCCAAGCTCATGATTACTCTGCAAAGATGCGACAACCAGCGTGTTGATATCCATATGTACGCTCCGACTCTTTTTTTATTCGGTATGCAGGCGCGCTCCTGTTTGACCCAAAGACTAGGATGACGGCATGATTTTGTATATTTGAATAATCTGCATAACTAATTCCGAAAAGAGGGATCATGAACAAGCAACTGAACATTGACCTCTTGCGTACCTTTCATGCTGTTGCCCGCTTCAGGCGTTTCAACGAAGCCGCCAACCATGTGCATCGCAGCGCCTCGACCGTCACGACACAAATTCACAAGCTGGAGAACCTAGTAGGCCAAAGGCTCTTCAGCCGCAACAACCAGGGCGTAGAACTGACGATGTATGGCAAGAAATTGCTGAGTGAGACCACCGACTTCCTGAAAAGCCATGACCGTTTACTCGCCTCGCTAACCCCACAGCGCATGCAGGGCAAAATCCGCCTGGGTTTACCTGACTCCTATGCGCCGGCGTTTATGCGTGACTTTCTTCCACAACTGATTGCAGACAACCCGCTGCTCGAACTGGAAGTGGAGGCAAGGTCCAGCGGCGAACTGTCCACGATGTTCAGTCGTGAGCAAGTTGACCTGGCATTGATCGTCAGCGCGCAACCGCTGGAACAAGGCGAGCGGCTGGGTGCAATACAGCCGGTGTGGGTCGTGGCCGAGCACTTCCAGAGACCTGAACAGGCACCGCTTCCCATCGCCGTCCAGTTGAGCGGGTGCCCATACCGGGAGTCGGCTCTGCGTGTGCTGAAAGAGCACGGGGTGTATTACCGAATCCTGCTTGAGAGCGCCAGTTCAACAGCCGTAGAAGCCGCCATCATGTGTGGGTTGGCGGTTGGGCTGATCGAGCAGGAACGCATGGTCCCAGGGCTGACCCAGGTCATTCCTGGCGTTCAGTTACCGGGGTTGTCGCCGCATCAGGTTTATCTACTGTCTGATAGCGGCAATCACCTGGCGCTTCATCTGCATGAACAGGTCAAAAAAGGTTTCCGTATTTGACCGGTGTAAATACATCGAAACGCCACAACCAAAAAACCCGCTGACCGTTACCGGTTCAGCGGGTTTTCAAGTGTCGATGCAGCCCTGGATCAGGACTGTCTCAACCGCTTACAGCGCGATATCAGCCGCCGGCTTGCTAGGCTCGGCCGCAGGCTTGGCAGCCTCGGTCGCTTGAGGCGCTGCCATTTCAGGAATGGCTGGCGGAGGCGTCAGTTGCAGAACCTTGGCGGTGTAGGCCCATTCTTGCGCAACACGCTCAGGGCTGCCGTTCAGCTTGGTGCCATAGCTAGGCACGATCTGCTTCAGCTTTTCCTGCCAGGCCGGAGTAGCGACCTTGTCCTTGAACACTTTTTCCAGCACGGTCAGCATGATCGGCGCTGCGGTGGACGCACCTGGCGATGCACCCAACAGACCCGCGATGGTGTTGTCGGCAGAGCTGACCACTTCGGTACCGAGTTTCAGGACGCCGCCCTGCTCTTCGTCACGCTTGATGATCTGCACGCGCTGACCGGCTTGCCACAGGCGCCAGTCTTCTTTCTTGGCGTTCGGGAAGTACTCTTGCAGCGCCTTGAAGCGGTCGTCATCCGACTGCATCAGTTGGCCGGCAAGGTACTCGACCAGTGGGTATTCACGAATACCGACTTTGGTCATTGGCCAGATGTTGTGGGTCGTGGTGCTGGTCAGCAGGTCCAGGTACGAGCCTTCTTTCAGGAACTTGGTGGAGAAGGTCGCGAATGGGCCAAACAGGATCACGCGCTTGCCATCCAGCACACGGGTGTCCAGGTGCGGCACCGACATCGGTGGCGCGCCGACCGAAGCTTTACCGTAGGCCTTGGCCAGGTGCTGCTCGGCAATCGTTGGGTTCTCGGTCACCAGGAACGAACCACCAACCGGGAAGCCAGCGTATTCCTTGGCTTCAGGAATGCCCGACTTTTGCAGCAGGTGCAGGGCACCGCCGCCCGCGCCGATAAACACGAACTTGGCGTCGGTCTCGGTCTTGGTGCCATCTTTCAGGTTTTTGTAGCTGACGCGCCACGAACCGTCGGCGTTCTTGGTGATGTCCTGCACTTCGCTCGACAGTTTCAGATCAAACTTCGGCGTGGTTTGCAGGTGAGCGACGAACTGGCGGGTGATCTCGCCAAAGTTCACATCGGTACCGATCGGAGACCAGGTAGCCGCGATTTTCTGGTTCGGGTCACGCCCTTCCATCATCAGCGGAACCCACTTCTTGATCTGTACCGGATCTTCGGAGTATTCCATGCCAGCAAACAGCGGGCTCGCCTGCAGCGCTTCGTAACGCTTCTTCAGGAACTTGATGTTGTCATCGCCCCACACAAAGCTCATGTGCGGAGTGGAATTGATGAACGAGCGCGGGTTCTTCAGCACGCCTTGCTGAACCTGCCACGACCAGAACTGGCGGGAAATCTGGAACGCTTCGTTGATCTCGACCGCTTTCGGGATCTCAACGGTGCCGTCCTTGTTTTCCGGGGTGTAGTTCAGCTCAGCCAACGCGGAGTGACCGGTACCGGCGTTGTTCCAACCGTTGGAGCTTTCTTCGGCGACGCCGTCCAGGCGCTCGACCATCTCCATCGACCATTGCGGCTCCAGCTCATTGAGCCAGACACCCAGGGTCGCGCTCATGATGCCGCCGCCGATCAGCAGCACATCAACTTTCTTTGCCTCTTCCGCCTGGACGGAAGTAATCCCCATCGACAAAGCCAACCCCAGCAGGGCGGTGTTCACTTTTTTAAACATCGTAGCACCTATGATAAAACGCCTTCCGCCCTACCGCCCTCGACCTTCCGGCAACCGTGGTGCGCAAAACATCAGGCAATGTTTTGCTGGTTCCCGTACTCGCAAGAACTGCAGGGTGGGCACACAAGGCCGACGTATCGACCTCACTTTTATGTCCCTTCTGCGCTGACTTCTTATCATTATTGGCTTCAGCTACCTCGGCGACAGCCAATCGCTGGGACGTATGCGGATGTACGCACCAGAGAAAGACTAGACCAAGACGGCGCGCAGAATATCACGGCAAAAGGCGTTTATGCGCCGTTTGGCCAATTGACAGCTCTAAATCGAGGGTTTTAACGCGCCAGTGTCAAGCGCGGGAGACGCGACGTGGAGTCACAGGGCCGCCATCCACATGGAACTCTGTGAAAAAAGCCTGTTCTAGACACTTTCGCCGCTGCTTACGTAGGATCGGCGGCGTTCCTTCGTGCAATCCACTCAAACAGAGCGATCCATGTCTATCCACCAAACACCCGGGCACGTACTGCCCGCGCGCAGCGCCGCCAAAATGGAAGCTGCCATGGCCGTGGGCGCTTTCGCGATCGGCACCGGCGAATTCGCCATCATGGGCCTGATGCCCGACATCGCCGGCAATCTGGGTTTAAGCGAACCTCAGGTTGGCCACGCCATTAGCGCTTACGCCCTGGGCGTAATGGTCGGAGCTCCGCTACTGGCCATCCTCGGCGCCAAGCTGCTGCGCAAACATATGTTGCTGTTGCTGATGGGGCTGTATGCCCTGGGCAACCTGGCCACCGCGTTCACCCCGACCTTTGGCTCGCTGGTGGCATTCCGCTTTATCAGCGGCCTGCCCCACGGCGCCTACTTCGGCATTGCCGCCGTGGTGGCATCGAGTATGGTGCCCAACGACAAACGCGCCGGTGCCGTCGCCCGCGTGATGATGGGCCTGACCCTGGCGATGCTGCTCGGCAACCCCATCGCCACCTTCCTCGGCCAGCATCTGGGCTGGCGTTCAGCGTTTGCCCTGGTCAGCGTGATCGCCCTCTTCACCATCGCCCTGGTCTGGCAGTTCGTCCCCCACCGCCATGATGAACAACGTAGCGACCCGCGCAAGGAACTGCGCGCCTTCACCAAGCCGCAGGTGTGGATGGCGCTGTCCATTGGCGCTATTGGCTTTGCGGGAATGTTCTGCGTATTCAGCTACCTCGCCCCGACCATGCTGGAAGTGACCAAGGTGTCGCCGCAGTGGATCCCATTCGGCCTCGCCGCGTTTGGCGTGGGCGGCATTATCGGCAACATCGCGGGCGGCAAACTGTTTGATCGCATGCAGTTTCGCGCAGTCGGCTTGATTCTGGTGTGGTCGATGGCGGTGCTGCTGTTTTTCCCCTTCGCGGCGTCCTCGCTATGGGGCGTGCTGCTGAGCATGGGTCTGGTCGGCACCATGGTGGCCTTGGCCGCACCGTTGCAGATCCGCCTGATGGACATCGCCCATGAAGCACCGAGCTTGGCCGCGGCTTCCAACCATGCCGCGTTCAACCTGGCGAATGCCCTGGGACCGTGGTTTGGCGGAATGGCAATTACCGCAGGGTATGGCTGGACCAGCACCGGCTACATAGGCGCAGCGACAGCACTGGTCGGTTTAGGCCTCTACCTGATCGCCCGCCGCATGAAGGGCGGGCACTAACGCCCACGCTACTGAACCCACCGGCGCGCCAATATGGGAACGCCGGTCCTCACAAAGCTCTGCAGCTGATGGCTGCGCCTATCACGCAGGGTTTTCTCCCACACTTCCAGGGACTCTCGACCACCGAAATCCGTACAACCGCATTAATACTCCAGACCTGCGTGCGCCATGAAAGCACTCGCCTCTCCCGACACCCAAGATCCATCCCTGATAAACTGCGCGCCACTCGCCTTGTTGACTCAGACTCCCAATGTCCTTACAAACTGCTGCACTCTCACGCCGTTTCTCTGTCGCGCCGATGATGGACTGGACCGACCACCACTGCCGCTACTTCCTGCGCCTGCTCTCCAAGCACGCCCTGCTCTACACCGAAATGGTCACCACTGGCGCCATCCTCCATGGTGACCGCGAGCGTTTCCTGCGTCACAACGAAGCCGAGCACCCGTTGGCGTTGCAGTTGGGCGGCAGTGTTCCAGCGGATTTGGCCGCTTGTGCCCGTATGGCCCAGGACGCGGGTTATGACGAAGTGAATCTGAACGTCGGCTGTCCCAGCGACCGGGTGCAGAACAATATGATCGGCGCATGCCTGATGGGGCACCCCGCTCTTGTGGCGGACTGTGTGAAGGCAATGCGCGATGCGGTGTCGATTCCGGTGACGGTCAAGCATCGTATCGGGATCAACGGGAGGGACAGTTATGCCCAACTGTGTGATTTCGTCGGGCAAGTGAAGGACGCCGGTTGCACCAGTTTTACCGTGCATGCGCGGATTGCGATTCTGGAGGGGCTGTCACCCAAGGAGAATCGGGACATTCCGCCGCTGCGTTATGACGTGGCCGCGCAGTTGAAGCGCGATTTTGCCGAGCTGGAGATTGTTCTCAACGGCGGGATCAAGACGCTGGAGCAATGCGCAGAACACCTGCAGGTGTTTGATGGGGTGATGCTGGGTCGTGAGGCTTATCACAATCCGTATTTGCTGGCAGAAGTGGATCAGCGGTTGTTTGGCAGTACGACGCCGGTGATCAGTCGAGCCGAGGTGTTGGCGCAGTTGCGGCCATATATCGCCGAGCACCTGGCTGCGGGTGGGGCGATGCATCACATTACGCGGCATGTGTTGGGGCTGGGCACCGGGTTTCCTGGGGCGCGCAGGTTTCGGCAGTTGTTGTCGGTAGATATTCACAAGGCTGCGGATCCGTTGGCTTTGTTGGATCAGGCTGGGGCGTTGCTGGAGGGTCGCTGATGGACGGTGCCAGTCGATTTATTCGGTGACGGGTCCATCGCTATCGCGGGCAAGCCCGCTCCCACCTTTGATCTCAGCGTTTATTGCATCGGGTTGAACCTGATAGCGATTCTGCCCTCCTATTTACCAGCAAAGCCGGTCATTCAAACGGCTGTTTTCAGGTTGTTGCCCTCGCAAACGATCGAACGCATTTGCGCCCTTGAGCGGCTAGCAGCCCTCGGGTAATGTCATCAGACCCATAGGACAGAGCACGCCCATGACTTCCAAGCTGGAACAACTCAAGCAATTCACCACTGTAGTTGCCGACACTGGCGATTTTGAAGCTATCGCTCGCGTCAAGCCGCAGGATGCCACCACCAACCCTTCCCTGTTGCTCAAGGCTGCATCAATTCCAGCCTACGCCAAGCTGCTGGATGCCTGCGTGCAGGATTGCAACGGTGATGTGGGCCTGGCCAGTGACCGTTTTGCGGTGGCTGTCGGTCAAGAGATCCTGAAAGTGGTGCCAGGGCGCATTTCCACCGAGGTGGATGCCCGCCTGTCGTTCGACACTGACGCAGTACTCAAGCGTGCGCATCGCCTGATCGACCTGTACGAAAAGGCCGGTATTGGCCGCGACCGCGTGCTGATCAAGATTGCATCCACCTGGGAAGGCATTCGCGCCGCCGAGCAGTTGGAAAAGGAAGGCATCCAGACCAACCTGACCCTGCTGTTCTCCTTCGCCCAGGCCGTGGCCTGCGCTGAAGCCGGGGTGTTCCTGATTTCGCCGTTTGTCGGTCGTATCTACGACTGGTACAAAAAGGCCAATGGCAACGACTACACCGGCACCGATGATCCAGGCGTGCAGTCGGTAACGCGCATCTACAACTACTACAAGGCCAATGGCTACAAGACGGTGGTGATGGGCGCGAGCTTCCGCAACCTGAGCCAGATCGAAGAGTTGGCCGGCTGCGACCGCCTGACCATCAGCCCGGACTTGCTGGAGAAACTGGCGGCCAACAATGGCAAGCTGGAACGCAAGCTGGCGCCAGGCCATGCCGGTGAACCTCGTGTGCATATGACAGAAGCGCAGTTCCGTTGGGAGTCCAACGAGGATGCGATGGCCACTGAGAAGCTGGCTGAGGGCATTCGTCAGTTTGCTCGTGACCAGGAGAAGCTGGAGGCGTTGTTGAGCGCCAAGCTGTAAAAAGCGGGCGCGGTAAAAAGGGCGGTATCCGTTAGGATGCCGCCCTTTTTTGTACCCGTGTCCCGTCCTGAATAAGGTTTACACCTTCTGACCTATCTTCAGGAGGAACCAATGGATTCGGGCAAAAGGCGGAGCCAGCGTGACTACACGCTAGCCTTTAAATTATCGGTCGTAGACCAGGTCGAAAAGGGCGAGTTGAGTTATAAAGAGGCTCAACGGCGCTACGGCATTCAGGGCCGGTCCACGGTACTGGTCTGGCTACGCAAGCATGGCCGGCAGGACTGGAGCCAAGGCGCCTCAATTCGAGAGCCGAGGAGCAGGTCCATGACCGAGCAAACCCTCCCGCTGACACCCGAGCAGCGGATCAAAGAGCTCGAAGAACAGCTGGCGCTAAGCAATCAGAAGGCGCAATTCTTCGAAGCCGTCGTGAATGTTCTGAAGAATGACTACGGTGTTTGCGTCGTAAAAAAGCGACTCGGCAAGTCCTCTCGCAAGGGCAAATCCAAGACCTGAGCATCACCAGGGCTTGCCTGTTCATGGGCATTTCGCGCCAAGCGTATTACCAACGTAATCGAGCTTTTGACGCAAGGACTCGTCAAGATCAAGAGGTCATGGACTTTGTTCTTGAAAAGCGCCGCCGCCAGCCCAGGATAGGCACGCGCAAGCTGCATTACCTGATGAGCGTCGAAGTTGGCGCGCCAGTGCGGGTCGGTAGAGACCGCCTGTTTAGCATCTTGCGCAACGCTCGAGAACTGGTGGTGCGCAAACGGGCTTACCACAAAACGACGGACAGCCATCACCGCTTTCGCCGCCATCCGAATTTGCTCAAAGAGGGTCCAGGACAAATCGTTGCCAGCAGGCCCGAGCATGTCTGGGTCGCAGATATAACCTACCTTCCGACACAGGAAAGCGTCGCCTACGTGAGCCTCGTGACAGACGCTTACTCGCGCAAGATCGTAGGCCATCATGTGCATGAGAGCTTGCATACCGAGTCGGTGATCAAAGCGATGGAAAAAGCAATTAGCAAACGTCGAAGCAAGCTGCCACTGATCCATCACTCAGACCGTGGAGCCCAATACTGCTCCGAGCTTTACCAGCGCTTGCACGCTAGCCATAACGTTAGATGCTCAATGACCGACGGATATGACTGCTACCAGAATGCTCTGGCAGAAAGGATAAACGGGATCTTGAAGACCGAGCTTTTGCTGTGCCGCCCTAAAAACCTGGCGGAAGCAGTGAAAATGGTGGATGAATCGGTGCTGATCTACAACGGGGAACGGCCACACCTGTCCCTGAAATACAAAACGCCCGATGCGGTGCATCGGGCGTTTTGAGACTGAAACAGGTGTAAACCTATTTCAGGACTAGACACCGTTCAGTCTGTGTTGGTTGGGCTGTCGCTATCGCAGGCAAGCCAGCTCCCACATTTTGACCGTGCTCCAACCGTGAGGTCAGTGCCGCTCGAGGGCGTTGACCAGGTCGTGGAAGGCTTCGCGGTTGGATTCGTTCAGGCCCATCAAGATCTTGTGCGCCTCCAGCACCTTGAGCCGCACCACTTCCTCGGATTGATCCTGGGACGGCAAGTCGGTCAGGCACTCGGGGCACGGGATCGGGCGGTCAACGATGTTGAACACCTGGTCGAAGCCCATCGACTGCAACAGCCGGGTGATGTCTTCGTGGGTGGTGACGACGGTCGGCAGCAGCCCAACCTTCTGCCGAGACAGAATGGACAACTTGGCCAACAGCCCAAGGGTGGTGCTATCGATGCTGCGGGTTTCGGTCAGATCGATCACGATCGCCGAGAAGTTCAAGGCAGTGAAAATCCGCTCAATCGTTGCATCCAGCGCCGAACACAAGGTCAGGCGCACTTCACCGACAAACTTCAGGACGAAGGTCCCGTCTTGCTCGGCGAATTGGATTCTTCCGGTACTCATCAAAGATTCCTGCTCAACACCAATAGGGCGATATCATCCGGCATCTCCCCTAGCGTGGCCAATCCAAAAACCTGCCGCAGGCCATCCAGGCTGCCGCCCGCCGACCTTACCCGTTCAGGCAAGGCGGCTTCTTTCTCTTTGAGTGTAGGCTCTGGAAGAAGGTCCAGGATGCCATCAGACATCAGCGTCAGGCTGAAGGCCGGTGGCAACTCCAGGATATGGTCTTCATAGGTGGCTTCATTGAACAAGCCAACCGGCAGACCACGCCCTTCCAGATAACGCACACTGTCTGGAGTGTATAAAACCGGCAATGGCAGGTGACCGCCAATGCTATAGGTCAAAAGACCGGTTTCTTCGTCAATCACGCCGCCGACCATCGTCACGTGCTTGCCCAGCTTGCAGCTGATCAAGCCCCGGTTGATGTGGCCCAGCACTTGCGAGGGAGTGAACTCCGGCAAGGTGCCGTTGCGCTTGGATTCGAACAACAGCCGTGTGGTCATGAACTTCAACAACACGGTCACGAATGCAGAGGATGCGCCGTGTCCAGAGACATCGGCCAGGTAGAACGCGACGCGGCGCTCATCCACGCGGAAATAGTCGACAAAATCACCCGACAGGTACAACGACGGGATGATCTGGTGGGCGAACTGGAACTCGTCGATGCTCCAGGGACTGACCGGCAGCATGTTCATCTGCACCTGGCGACCGGCGTTCTGGTCTTCCTGAAGCAGGTTGAGACTGGCTTCGAGTTCACGGTTGGCGGTTTCGAGCTTCTCGCGGTAGCGCTGGTTTTCCAACAGCAGGCGGGCACGATCCAACGCGCGGCGCACCGAATGCTCCAATACGGCCAGGTCTTCCAGGGGTTTGATCAGGTAATCGGCGGCGCCCAGGCGCAAGGCCTCCACGGCGTCGTTCATCACCCCGGCACCGGATACGACAATCACCGGCGTCTGCGGGGCAAGCTCGGTCACCTGGCGGATCAGCTCAAGGCCGCCCATCTGGGGCATGCGCAAGTCGCAGATCACCAGGTCGGGCTGGTCGCGCTCAAATACCTGGAGACCCTGAAGACCATTGCCGGCCTGCAGGACGCTGAAGCCACTGTCTTCCAAATAGGCCGCGAGACTCGCGCGCACTACTTCGTCGTCATCGATTATCAGCAGCGTGGCACTGGTTTTTTGCATGTGGGCAAACGGCGCCAGAATTAGGTTGGCGTAGGCAGTCAGGCAATGGCCCGGCTCGCACTACTGGATTCGCTTTCTAGCCTCTCTGTCCTACAAAACATGAGCTGTTGGCCCACGCACAAAGGTAAAGCAGAGGTGCCCTTCTAAGGCGCAGACGGTACTCCCATCCGCCAGGGGTTTCAAGCTCATGCCGATGGTCGCTAGACGTCTTTACACCGCAAATCACCGGGAGTTATAAGAACAGGCAAAACCACAACGCAATGGAAGGATGAAAGCTATGAGCGCAAATGAACGTGACTACGCAGAAAAGCGCGATTTCATCCGCATGCGGGTGGAGGCCGACGTGTCGCTGATCCATGCCGGACAAGAGATTACCGGGGTCTGCCTGGACCTCTCCAGCTCTGGAATGCAGGTCCAGGCGCAGCACCCGTTCAACGTGGGTGACCAACTGAAGGTGCGTATCGACTCAGAACATGCCGCACTCAAAGGCCTGGAAGCGGACACCGAGGTGGTGTGGGCCAAGAAAGAAGGCGACGACCAACACCTGGGCCTGAAAATTCTCAAGATGTACTGAAATCAATGCACACAAAAAAGGCGGCCTCGAGGGCTAATGCCAGTCAGTTAAGCGGATTCTGTTTTCTGTAGGAGCGAGCTTGCTCGCGAAGGACGTCAACGATAACGCGTGTTTGCTAGGTAAACGCGGCGCTCTCAAGTTCTTCGCGAGCAAGCTCGCTCCTACAAAAAGGCTTAACTGACTGGCATTAGCCTCGAGGGCCGCCTTTTTCGTTCAAGGTTTAACCTTAAAAGTCATCCACTACATTGCCGTCCTTGACCTTGAACTCACGGTTCTGCAGGTAGGCGTTGCGGATAAAGGTGTACTTGTCGCCGTTGATCAGCTTTTCAGCCGACAGCAGGCTGGCACGGGTATCGATGATATCCAGGCCCATGGCGCTGTTACGCGTAGGAATGTCGTTCATGTAGCGGTACGGTTCGGTGTAGCTGTCGACATACTTGGATGGTGCGTCACGCAGGGTGCTTGGGCCCAGCAAAGGCAGCATCACGTAAGGACCGCTGCCCACGCCCCAGTAACCGAGGGTCTGGCCGAAGTCTTCATCGCTGCGTTGCAGCCCCATTTTGGTGCCGACATCAACCAGGCCCAACACGCCAAACGTGGTGTTGACCAGCAAGCGCGCGGTGTCGACACCCGCCTTTTGTGGCTTGAGCTGCAGCACGTTGTTGGCCAGGTTGCCCACATCACCGATATTGCGGAAGAAGTTGTGGATACCGTCTTCGACAAATTGCGGAGTAATGAACTGATAGCCCTGGGCCAATGGCTTCAATGCGTAGGTATCAACGGTGTCATTGAAGACGAAGATCGGGCGGTTGATGCTTTCCCATGGGTCGTCTTCCGCAGCCTGGGCGGCGAAAGGTACCAGCAGGACACTGGCACACACCGATAGTTGAGCAAGACACTGGCTCCAGCGCATAGCTTGAACTCCTTGAATGATCTGTCATGGGCGCTATGCCCTGAATAAGGCGGCAGTATATGACGGAAGTGTAGGATTAGGCAGCTTGACGGAATTGTCATTCAGAAAATGTACAATTTTCCCACAATCTAGTCAGGTGTCATCTGCCTGTCACGGACCTTCGATAGCGTCACAGCTATTTTCAGGGACGTCCCAATGCCCCCACCCCCAGATCGTTGCAGAGAACGCCCCCCGCCCTCACCGCCGTATTGTTTGGGCTCAGTGGCTGCCTGGTGGACTTCGGTTCCATGGCCCACGCCGGAACCATCCCCGCTGGCGAAACCCTGGCCACCCCTGGCGCCCTGAATATCCTGCAATCGCTCAGTCAACAAGGCACCCCCTGCGCCTGGTTGGATGAGTTGCCCTCCACCGTCACCACGGCACTGGCCACAGCCCTGCCTGGCTGGGTCCAAGGTACCCGCCCTGCAACCGTCCCCTGGCCTGCGCCCCATGCCTGCTGGCAAGCCTTGATGGACCTGAACATTGAGCGCCTGGACGGCTGCGTGCTGGTCAGTGGAGAACCCCGACTGCTGCAATCGGGGCTCAATGCGGGGCTCTGGACGATTGGCTTGGCGTCCTGCGGGTCTTTGTGCGGGCTCTCCCCGGACCAATGGCAAGCGCTGGACGAACAGGCACGCGAACACAAGCGCGCCAAAGCCACCGTCGCGCTATACGGGCTTGGTGTGCACTCGGTGATCGATCATTTGGGTGAGCTGGGCACGTGCCTTGCGGACATCCGCCTGCGCCGGCTCAAAGGCGAAAAGCCCTGATCAAGATCATGCACAGTCGCCGCCAGTGGATTAATCTACAGGTCATCCCGTAGACCTTTCTCGGCGTGCCGTGGTCTATGCCAGTGCCTATCGATAAAAGGAAGAACGCCATGCCTGCCCGCGAAAAACTGCAAGAACAGGTTTCCATCCTGCGCGAGCAATTGAATCAGGACCCGCCTCTGCCACTGGAAAAACGCGAAGCGCTGGAAGCATTGATTGCCAAGTTTGAAGTGCAACTGGAGCTGGAGCCTGCCACCCAGAACCCCAGCCTTGCCGACGGTGTAAACCTGGCGGTAGAACGCTTCGAGTTGGAGCATCCGGGCATTGCCGGAACATTGCGCAATATTGTGGTGACCCTGGGCAATATGGGCATCTGACCCCAAGCCAAGCCCAGAACCCAATGTGGGAGCTGGCTTGCCTGCGATGGCGGTGTATCAGTCACCTGATTGTTGACTGAAAGACCGTTATCGCAGGCAAGCCAGCTCCCACATTTGTTTGGTTTGAAGCTTACTGCCGGGCCAGGCGCAAGTTCTGGAACTGCACAGCCTCGGTACTGCGGTAAGGATTGATATCCAACCCGCCCCGACGCACATACCGCGCATAAACCGTCAATTTCTCAGGCTTGAGCAAGCGCTGCAGATCGAGAAAGATCCGCTCCACGCACTGTTCATGAAAGTCCGAGTGCTGGCGGAAACTCACCAGATATTCCAACAAGCTGGCATGGTCCAACGCCGCGCCGCGGTACTCAACCGCCACGCTACCCCAATCCGGCTGGCTGGTCACCGGGCAGTTGGACTTGAGCAAATGGCTGTGCACGCTCTCCTCGACCACACGGGAATCGTCGCAGCGCAGCAGTTCCGGGCGCGGGTGCTCGTAGTTGCTGACGCTGATATCCAGGTCATCAATACACACACCCGGCAGGCATACCACACCTTCGTCTTCCACCTCGGCCAGGCTGCGGATGCGCACGCCCACCGGCTTGCCGGCCGCCGCGCTCAAGTCGGCACGCAAGGTCGCCTCAAGGTCGGACACCTCGGCAAACGGCGTCTGGTTCAACGAATTGAGGTAGAGCTTGAAGGATTTCGACTCGATGATGTTCGGCGAGTCAGCCGGGATGCTGAACTCACCGATAGCCACCACCGGCTTGCCGGACGGCAGCAGCCAGGACAGTTCAAAGCAGTTCCAGAAATCCACGCCGTTGTAGGGCAGCGTTTCGGCGGTGAGGCCCAACTCGGCCCATTTGGCGGCGCGAGGGATGGGAAATAGCAATGAGGGTGTGTAAGTGGAGATGTATTCACTGGACTTGCCCAGCGGCGAATGTTCGGCTGCGGGATGCATGGCGGAAACCTGGCTAAATAAACCCCGCCAGTCTACCAGCCTTTGCTCGCGCCTTTGAGCATCACCTTTACGGGCTGACGTGCAGCTTGCCAACCATTCCCGCCTGGTAGTGCCCTGGGAGGTTGCAGGCAAATTCCAGCGCGCCAGCCTTGCTGAAGGTCCAGGTCAGTTCGGCGGTCTTGCCTGGCTCCACCAACACACTGTTGGGATCGTCATGTTTCATCCCGCCCATATCGCCATGCCCCATCGCTGCGTGGTCCATCTGGCCCATGCCGGTGGCGGTCAGCATGCCGCTGGCCTGCATCTTGAGCATTTCCTTCTGGTGATCGGCATGCATGCGCGCATCACCCAGGTTGAATTCGTGCAGCAACCGGCCCTTGTTGACCAACACAAAGCGCACCGTCTCACCGGCTTTTACATCAAGAGACGTTGGGGCAAAGGAAATATCCTGCAGCACCACCTCAACTGTACGAGTGGCCTTGGTTGCCGGCGCTGCCTGGCCAAACGCAAACGTGTGGCCACCATCGGCCAGCGCCGGAACACTCAACATCATCAGGCAACCTGCCAGCCACCAAGATTTACGCAAAAACATGTTTATCCTCCAAAGGTGTAAGACCTGCCTGTGGGACACTCTAATAATGCGCCGCTGCCAGCTACCTGACTGCTAGATTACAACTTTGTCAGGTTGCGCCAGCCCCCCGGTGCACACGGTATAAAGCCCGCTGCTACCCGTTGCCATGAGTTGCCTATGAAACTGCTGATCGTCGAAGACCAACCCAAAACCGGCCAATACCTGCGCCAGGGCCTGACCGAAGCCGGGTTCAATACCGAACTGGTGGCCGACGGCACCACCGGTCAACATCTGGCGCTGACGGGCGACTACGACTTGCTGATTCTGGATGTGATGCTTCCCGGGCGCACCGGCTGGCAAATCCTCCAGGCCGTGCGCAGTGCCGGCCTGGAAATCCCGGTGCTGTTCCTCACCGCGCGGGATGCGGTCGAGGATCGGGTCCACGGCCTGGAGTTGGGTGCCGACGACTATCTGGTCAAGCCTTTCGCCTTTTCCGAACTGCTGGCCCGGGTGCGCAGCCTGTTGCGCCGAGGCAGCAGCCCCCCCCAAGAGACCAGCCTGCACCTGGCCGACCTGCGCCTGGACCTGATCCGCCGTCGCGTAGAACGCAGCAACCAACGCATCGACCTCACCGCCAAGGAGTTCGCCCTGCTGGAAATGCTCCTGCGCCGCCAGGGTGAAGTGTTGCCCAAGTCGCTGATTGCCTCCCAGGTCTGGGACATGAACTTCGACAGTGATACCAATATCATCGAAGTAGCCATCCGCCGCCTGCGTTTGAAGATCGATGACGGTTTTCCCAATAAGCTGATCCACACCGTGCGTGGCATGGGCTATGTGCTGGAGGAGCGGTTCAGTTGATCAAGCGCCTCTCCCTGGCCAGCCGTCTGGCGTTGCTGTTTGCCGGTTGCACCGCCGTGGTCTCGCTGCTGGCGGGCGTATTGTTCAGCCAGGCCAGTGAAAAGCACTTCATCGAACTGGACCAGCAACTGCTCGACAGCAAGCTGATGACCCTGCGCAGTGCCTTACAAGATGCCGATACCCCGGCGCTGTTCGCCCAACGCGTGGCTGCACTGACCGACGAACTGAGCCATCAACCCGACCTATCCGTGCGCATCAACGCCGCAGACGGCCAGCGCTGGTTTGATAGCTCCCCGTCCATTCCCGCCGAATTGCCCACCACCCCAGGCCTGCACAGCTTGCAAAACGCCGGCACCAATTACCGGGTGTACAACATCCCCTTGAATCCAAGCAAGCCAGGTTCGGCGCAGCTTGTGTTGATGCTGGACATCACCCATCACCAACACTTCCTGCAACGCATGCAGCACTTGATCTGGCTGACGGTCGGCCTGTCCGCCGTGGCGACCGCGCTCCTCGGCGCCTGGGCCGCACGTAGCGGGCTGCGGCCCCTGCGACGGATGACCGAAGTGGCCAGCCGCGTGCGTGCCCATTCCCTGACCCAGCGCCTGCCTCAGGAACAGATGCCGGCCGAGTTGGCCGAACTGGCCGAGGCATTCAACGCTATGTTCAGCCGCCTGGACGACGCGTTCCAGCGACTTTCGGCGTTTTCTGCCGATATCGCCCACGAACTGCGCACGCCGTTATCGAACCTGCTGACCCAGACCCAGGTGATCCTCACCCACCCCCCGCCCGCTGGAGGACTACCGCGAAGCGCTGCACAGCAATTTGGAGGAGCTGCAATGGATGGCCCAACTGGTCAATGACATGCTGTACCTGGCCAAGGCCGACCACGGGTTGCTGAACCCCAGACGCGAACCGCTGGCCCTGGCCAACGAGGTGGACGCACTGCTGGAGTTTTTCGCGCCATTGGCCGAAGACGCCCAGGTCAACCTGCTGCGCGACGGCAGCGCCAGTACCGCCGGTGACCGCAGCATGCTGCGCCGGGCGTTTTCCAATCTGTTGGACAATGCCATGCGCTTTACCCCGCTGGGGGGTGAAGTACGGGTGAGAATCAGCGAAAACGCCGAGTGCGTAACGCTGAGTGTGGAAAACACCGGGACCGCGATTCCCCAGGCGTTACTGCCCAAACTGTTTGACCGGTTCTACCGTGTGGATCCGGCGCGGCATGAAGGTAGCAGCGAGCATGCGGGGCTTGGGTTGGCGATCACCCAGTCGATTGTGCGGGCGCACGGGGGGAGGATTTTCTGTGAGTCGCAGCCGGGGTGGACGCGGTTTGTGATTGAGTTACCCAAGGGGGATTGATGCAAGCTGGACGGGCCTCATCGCGGGCAAGCCAGCTCCCACATTTTGATTTGTGAATACAGTCAAATGTGGGAGCAGGCTTGCCTGCGATAGCGATCTCAAAACCTACGAATATCTCAGAGCATGCGCCGGCTCGATCTTCGCCGCGCGATACGCCGGGTAGATCGTCGCCAAAAAGCTCAACACAAACCCGGCGCTGCAAATCAGCAGCACATCGCCACCTTGCAGTTCGGAAGGCAGGTTGCTGACAAAATACACGTCCGAACTGAAGATATGCTGCCCGGTCACGCGCTCCATCCAGCCCACCAGTTCGCTGACGTTGAGCGCGGCAATCACCCCCAGCACACCACCGATCAACGTGCCGACGATACCGATCACCGTGCCCTGGACCATGAAGATCGCCATGATCTGCCGTGGCGTGGCGCCAATGGTGCGCAGGATCGCGATGTCCGCGCCTTTGTCGTTCACCACCATGATCAGCGTGGCAATGATATTGAAGGCCGCGACGGCGACGATCATCAGCAACAGCAGGCCGATCATGGTCTTTTCCATCTTCATCGCGCTGAACAGGCTGCCCTGGGTATGGGTCCAGTCGTCCGCCTTATAGGCTGCGCCAAGGCCGCTGGCAATGTCCGCCGACACCTTGGGCGCCGCATACAGATCCTTGACCGCCAGACGTACGCTTTGCACCTGGTTGGGCTGCCAACGCAGCATTTGCGCGGCATCGGCGACATGGATCAGGGCCATCGACCCGTCCAGCTCGGCGCCCACCTTGAACACCCCCACCACGTTCAAGCGCTGCATACGCGGGGTGATGCCGCCGGGAGCAGTGCTGATTTCCGGGACGATCAGGGTCAGCTTGTCACCCACATTCAGGCGGAAACGGCGCGCGGTCATTTCCCCGATCACCACGCCAAACTCACCCGGCTGCAGGTTTTCAAGACTGCCCTGGACGATATGCTGGGTGACGATGGACACCTTGCCTTCCTGGGCTGGGTCGATACCGCTGATCTGGATCGGCTGCATCGAGCCCTTATAGGACAACATGCCCTCCATCTCGGTAAACGGCACCGCCGCCGTGACTTCCGGGTTCTTCAGGGCCGCAGCAGCCACCGGTTGCCAGTCGCTGATCGGGTTGACGCCAACAATGGTCGCGTGCGGCACCATGCCGAGAATGCGTGAACTCATTTCCCGCTGGAACCCGTTCATCACCGACAACACCACGATCATCGCCAGCACGCCCAAGGCGAGGCCGATCATCGAGGTCATCGAGATAAACGAAACAAAACGGTTGCGGCGCTTGGCGCGGGTATAGCGCGTGCCGATGAAAATCGATAACGGTCTGAACATTCGCTTGCACCGCCTGAAAAAATAGAAAACCCAGGCACAGGCGCCCGGGCTTGAAACAGGTCAGATGGCGACCAGATGACCTTCCTGCAAGTGCAGCACACGGTCCATCTGCCGGGCCATGCTCATGTCATGGGTCACCACCAGAAACGCGGTGCGCATCTGGGTGCTCAGTTCCAGCATCAAGTCCTTGATGCCCTGGGCGGTATGGGAGTCGAGGTTGCCGGTCGGCTCGTCGAGCATCACCAGGCCCGGGTTGTTGACCAGGGCACGGGCAATCGCCACACGCTGGCGCTCGCCACCGGACAATTCAGCCGGTTTGTGCTCCAGGCGATGGCCAAGGCCGACGCGTTCCAGCAACGCGGTGGCACGCTGACGCGCCTGCGGGATCGCGGTCTTGCCGATCAAGAGCGGCATGCACACGTTTTCCAGGGCGGTGAACTCTGGCAGCAAGTGGTGGAACTGGTACACAAAGCCCAGGGAGCGATTGCGCAACTGGCCGCGGGCTTTCTCGTTCAGCGCCGAGAGCTCTTCACCGGCCAGCCACACACTGCCCTGGGACGGCGTATCAAGGCCGCCCAACAGGTTGAGCAAGGTACTTTTGCCGGAGCCGGAACTGCCGACGATCGCCACGCGCTCGCCCGGATGCAGTTCCAGTTGCAGGTTGGACAGCACTACCACCGACTCCGGGCCTTCCTCGTAGGATTTGCCCAGGTTGCGGCAGCTCAGGATTGCTTTTTCACTCATGCCCGATTCACTCATAACGTAAAGCCTGCGCCGGCTGGGTACGTGCCGCGCGCCAGGCTGGATACAGGGTGGCAAGGAAACTCAGGACCAACGCGGCGCCGCCGACCATCAACACATCCTGGCTCTGCACCTGGGATGGCAGGTAGTCGATGAAATAGACGTCAGCATTGAGAAACTTGTGGCCAATCAGGGTTTCGACGCCAGCGATGGCGGCGCTGACATTCAGCGCAGCGAAAATGCCCACCACCGTGCCGATCAAGGTACCGACCACGCCAATCACCGTGCCCTGGACCATGAAGATCGCCATGATCTGCCCCGGCGTGGCGCCAAGGGTACGCAGGATGGCGATATCGCCCTTCTTGTCATTCACCACCATCACCAGGGTGGAGATGATGTTGAAGGCGGCCACGGCGACAATCAGCAGCAGCAACAGGCCGATCATGGCCTTTTCCATGCGGATCGCCTGGTACAGGTTGCCGTGGGTACGGGTCCAGTCCCGGGCGTAGTACTGACTTTCACCCAGGTGCTGGGCGATTTCCCAGGCTCCGCGCGGGGCCTCGAACAAGTCGTTGAATTTCAAGCGCAGGCCCTGCACCTGGTCCGGCTTCCAGCGATGCAGGCGGGCCAGGTCGGTGAGGTTGGTCAGACCAAGGAAGCCATCGATCTCGCCGGCGCCGACATGAAAGATGCCGACCACGGTAAAGCGCTTCATGCGCGGGAACATCCCGGCCGGGGTCACCGTGACCTCCGGGGCGACGAACGTCAGCTTGTCGCCGATGCTCACGCCCAGTTTGGCCGCCGCGCGGTCGCCGATAACGATGCCGAAGCTGCCAGGCGTCAAGGCGTCGAGCTGGCCCTGCTGCATGAACTGGTCAATGATCGAGACCTTGCGCTCCTGCGCCGGGTCGATGGCATTGAGCAGGACTTTCTGCACCTTGCCATCGTTGGTCAGCAGCCCCTGCATTTGGGTAAACGGCGCGACCGCCAGCACCTTGGGGTTCTGCTTGACCTTGTCGGCCAGGCTTTGCCAGTCGCCCAGGGGCTCACCGGACTCGATGGTCGCGTGGGGCACCATGCCCAACACGCGGGTGCGCATCTCATGATCGAAGCCATTCATCACCGAGAGCACCACGATCATCACGACCACGCCCAGGGCGAGTCCGATCATGGAAGTCAGGGAAATGAACGACACAAAATGATTGCGACGCTTTGCACGGGTATAACGCGTGCCGATAAATACGAAGAGAGGTCTGAACATGTCGGGGCTTGTTCGGAGGAAAAGAAGACGTCCCGGTGGCGGGGTCTGGTAAGCAGCTTTACACTCAGACCATTACCGTTACCTGGGGTTCGCCATGACGACATTAGATGAAGAAGATCGCCGCGAATACTACCGTATCGACGACATGATCGCACTCCAAATCAAAAGCCTGTCTGCCCCCCAAGCGGCGAGCAAGGAAGTGTTGCTGGATGATTCCCCGCTGTTCAACCTGCTCAGTGAACTGCACCTGAGCGAATTCGAGTCCCAGCACCTGCTGCGCCAGCTCGGCGAACGCGACCGCACCCTCGCCGCCTTCCTCAAGGTGCAGAACAAACGCATGGATTTGCTCAGCCAGGTCATGGCGCAAAGCCTGCTGGGTGAGATCGGCGCGCCGCAACCAGTGATCATTTCCGAAGGCGGCATCGACTTCCAGCACCCCACACTGCTCGCGCCCGGCAGCCACCTGGCGGTCAAGCTGGTGCTGATGCCCCAGGCCCTTGGCCTTCTGCTGCGGGCCAAGGTCACCCATTGCGACCCAAAAGGCAGCGGCTTCGATGTTGGTACCGAGTTCGAATCCATGACCGACGCCCAGCGCCAGTTGCTGGCTCGCTATATATTGCAAAAACAGGCCCAGGAACGGCGCCTGGCCCGGGAACAAAGCGACGGCCAAGACACCTGATTTCGTAATTACCCAGCCATTATCTGGCGAAAAGGAGCAACTGTGACCCTGATTTATGGCCACCGCGGCGCTAAAGGCGAAGCACCGGAAAACACCCTGACCAGCTTCCAGCAATGCCTCAAGCACGGCGTGCGTCGTTGCGAGCTGGACTTGCACCTGTCCATGGACGGCGAGTTGATGGTGATCCATGACCCGACCTTGAAGCGTACCGCCGACCGGCGTGGAAAGGTGGTGGAATACTCCGCCGCCGACCTGGTGAAGATGGACGCGCGCAAGGGCGGCCCGGGCTGGGTCACCCCCCTGCCCGATCCCGCGCCTGGAAGAGCTGTTCGAAAAGTGCGATTTCGACCACTGGCAACTGGAAGTCAAAAGCGCCTCACGCACCCGCGCCGCGACCACAGTACTGGCGATTCGGGAAATGGCCCAGCGCTTTGGCCTGCTGGACAAAGTCACCGTAACCTCAAGCTCGCGGGAAGTATTGAAAGCCGCCCTGGAGCTGACGCCGGACCTGTCCCGTGGACTGGTGGCCGAATACGCCTGGCTCGACCCGCTGAAGGTCGCGCAGAACTATGGCTGTGAGATGCTGGCGTTGAACTGGACGTTGTGTACCCCAGAGCGCTTGGCCAAGGCCCAGCGCCAGGGGCTGCACGTGTCCGTATGGACAGTCAACGAGCCCGCGCTGATGCGCAGGCTCGCCGACTTCGGCGTAGATAGCCTGATTACAGACTTTCCCGGTTTGGCCACTGCCACTCTCGGGAATTACTGAAATCGGTCTCCCCGGCCGGCTCAGGCCACCGGCCGGAGCCGCTCAAAAAAGCCGGTTGAGGCCATCGTAGGCCGCTACCCGATAGGCTTCAGCCATAGTCGGGTAGTTGAACGTGGTGTTGACGAAATACTTCAGGGTATTTTGCTCGCCCGGCTGGCTCATGATGGCCTGGCCGATGTGCACGATCTCTGAGGCCTGGTAGCCGAAGCAATGCACGCCGAGCACTTCCAGGGTTTCGCGGTGGAACAGGATCTTCAGCATGCCTTGCGGCTCGCCGGCGATCTGCGCACGCGCCATGCTCTTGAAGAACGCCTTGCCCACTTCGTAAGGCACCTTGGCCTTGGTCAGTTCGTGTTCATTCTTACCGATGGAGCTGATCTCGGGAATCGTGTAGATCCCGGTCGGCACATCATTCACGTAGCGCCAGCTGCCATTGTCGACAATGCTGCCAGCGGCCGAACGGCCCTGGTCGTGGGCGGCACTGGCCAGGCTCGGCCAGCCGATCACGTCGCCCGCACCGTAGATGTTGGTGACGCAGGTGCGATAGTTCTCATCCACTTCGATCTGGCCACGGCTGTTGACCTTGACCCCGATGTTTTCCATGCCCAGCTTGTCGGTGTTGCCGGTACGGCCGTTGCACCAGAGCAAGGCGTCGGCCTTGATCTTCTTGCCGGACTTGAGGTGCAGGATCACCCCATTGTCCAGGCCTTCAACGCGGTCGTATTCCTCGTTGTGGCGCACGGTGATGTTGTTGTTGCTGAAGTGGTAGCTCAACGCCTGGGAAATTTCCGAGTCGAGGAAGCTGAGCAACTGGTCACGGTTGTCCACCAGCTCCACCAGTACACCCAGGCCGCTGAAGATCGAGGCGTATTCACAGCCGATCACGCCGGCGCCGTAGATGATCAGTTTGCGCGGGGTGTGGCCCAGGCTGAGGATGGTGTCGCTATCGTAGATACGCGGGTGGTGGAAATCGATATCCGCCGGGCGATACGGGCGCGAACCGGTGGCGATGATGATGTGCTTGGCCACCAGCTTCTCGACCACGCCGTTGGCGCAGACCACTTCGACGGTTTGCTCGTCGGCGAAGCTGCCGGTGCCGAAGAACAGGTCGACACGGTTACGGGCGTAGTAGCCGGTACGCGAGGCGACTTGCTTGGAAATGACTTTCTCGGCGCTTTTCAGTACGTCCGGGAACGAGAACCAGCGCGGCTCACCAATGGCCCGGAACATCGGGTTGGTATTGAACTGCATGATCTGGCGCACCGAGTGACGCAAGGCCTTGGACGGGATGGTGCCCAGGTGGGTGCAGTTACCGCCGACCTGACGACGGCTATCGACCATCGCCACCTTGCGTCCTGCTTTGGCGGCATTCATTGCCGCACCTTCTCCAGCTGGGCCGGAACCCAGTACCACCACGTCGTAGTTGTAGACAGCCATGCGTACTCCTCAGAACAGGCCAGGGCGCACGGTTGGGCGCCTGGCTAAATCATGCCGCGGCCAGCGGTCATGAAGGATCAAATAGGCTCAGGTGTGTGAGCCGGGGCACAGTCTATATAAGGCTCAACGCCGCGCACATTAACCCTTGGTCGCGTCGTAGGCCAGTTTTGCCTTTACTACACAATATTGATTACGGCTTGACCGCCGTCAGCTGTTCGAACGCTTTGTTGCTGCGTGTGACGAAAGCATCCCCCTCACGCATCACAAAAAATGCTGCGATCCGCTGTTTTTCTGCATAGTCCCAACCCTCCTCCGGCCCCAGCACCAACAGTAAAGTCGACAAGCCATCAGCCATCAGCGCCGAAGGCTCCAGTACCGTGACCGACGCCAGGTGGTGGGTGATAGGTGCGCCGGTCCGGGCATCGAGGGTGTGGGAATAGCGGTGACCATCCTGCTGGAAATAATTGCGATAGTCACCTGAAGTAGACACTCCGAAACCGTCCACCGCGATAATCCGCTGCGCTACCTGCTGGTCATCACGGGGTTCCTCCAGGGCCACGCGCCAGGGCGTGCCGTCGGATTTGCGCCCGGCGGCCTTGAGCTCGCCGGTCACTTCGACCAGGTACCGCTCAATGCCCAATTGCCCAAGCCGCTCGGCAATCCGGTCCACCGTGTAGCCGGCAGCGATGCTATTGAAGTCCACCTGCACTGCCGCGTCCTTGCACAACTGGCCAGCGTCGACACGCAGGTGCTGATGACCCACCTGCTGGCGGGCCTGGGCCAATGCCATCGGGTCCGGGATCTTTATCTGTCGCGCCTGGGGGCCGAAGCCCCACAGGTTCAGCAGTGGCTCGACCGTCAGGTCAAACGCCCCGCCACTGGCCTGGGACAACTGCTCGCCGGTGCGCACCAAATGCAGGATCGACTCGGGCATCGGCTGACAACGGTCGGCCGGCAGGCCGTTGAAGCGCTCAATGTCGGAATCGCTGCGATAGGTCGACATCTGCCGATCGACCTCAGCAAGGATGCTCTCGACCTGCGGCTGGACCACCCCGGCCACCGGCGCGCCCGGGGTGCGCACGTATTTGATCGAATACGTGCTGCCCATGGTCGGGCCGCCAAAAGCCTCCAGCACCTCACCGTTGCCGCAGCCCGCCAAGATCGCCAGCAACCCCCCCACCACCGCGTATCGCAAACCGCCCATAAGCCACACAACCTTATCGCTACTGAAACTGAATGGAGCCGCACTCAAGCATATTTCCGGGGCGGGCCATTATGCGGCATGTCGTCGCCTGGCGAGGGCTGGCACACAGAAAATAGCCAGCTTGCTAACGGTTTTTGTTGCTCGCCACCACGGATACACATATGGTTACAAAACTCTTTGGCGCCGCCGCGCGCCCAGATTCTGCAGCACGGACGAACAACAACCAGGGACTTCCAACAAGATAGCCAGTTGAGTAAATGACATGTCCAGCACCACGGGCAAAGGCAAGGCGATCTTTCGCGTTGTCAGCGGTAACTTCCTCGAAATGTTCGACTTTATGGTCTACGGCTTCTACGCCACGGCCATCGCCAAGACCTTCTTCCCTGCCGACAGCGCCTTTGCGTCCCTGATGTTATCCCTGGCGACATTCGGCGCCGGGTTCCTGATGCGCCCGCTGGGGGCGATTTTCCTCGGCGCCTACATTGACCGCCACGGCCGTAAAAAAGGCCTGGTGATCACCCTGGCCATGATGGCCGCCGGTACCGTGCTGATTGCCTGCGTACCCGGCTACGCCACCCTCGGGGTAGCCGCCCCGCTGATTGTGCTGTTTGGCCGGTTGCTGCAGGGCTTCTCCGCAGGTGTGGAACTGGGTGGGGTCTCGGTGTACCTGGCGGAAATCGCCACGCCGGGGCGCAAGGGCTTCTTCGTCAGCTGGCAGTCCGCCAGCCAACAAGCTGCGGTGGTATTCGCCGGGTTGTTGGGCGTGGGTCTGAATCATTGGCTGAGCCCAGAGGAAATGGGTGAATGGGGCTGGCGCGTGCCGTTCCTGATCGGCTGCCTGATCGTGCCGGTGATCTTCGTGATTCGCCGCTCCCTGGAAGAAACCCCGGAATTCCAGGCGCGCAAACACCGCCCTACCCTGCAGGAAATCATCCGATCAATTGGTCAGAACTTCGGCATCGTTTTGGCAGGCATGGCGCTGGTGGTGATGACCACCGTGTCGTTCTACCTGATCACCGCCTATACACCGACCTTCGGCAAGGCCGAGTTGCACCTCTCAGACCTGGATGCGTTGCTGGTCACCGTGTGCGTGGGTATTTCCAACTTTATCTGGCTGCCGGTGATGGGCGCGGTGTCCGACAAGATCGGCCGTAAGCCGTTGCTGCTCGGTGCGACGATCCTGGCGATTCTTACGGCCTACCCGGCGCTGTCGTGGCTGGTGGTCAACCCGAGTTTCAGTCACCTGCTGATCGTGCTGTTGTGGTTGTCGTTCCTGTACGGCTCATACAACGGCGCCATGGTGGTAGCCCTGACCGAGATCATGCCGGTGGAGGTGCGCACCACCGGTTTCTCCCTGGCCTACAGCCTGGCGACCGCGACCTTTGGCGGCTTTACCCCGGCGGCCTGCACTTACCTGATCCATGTGCTGGATAACAAGGCAGCACCGGGGATCTGGCTCAGTGGGGCAGCGGTGCTGGGGTTGGTTGCAACCCTGGTGCTGTTCAAGGGTAACCGGCATGAACTACGCACTGCGCAGGCTTCGGTGGTCGGTGGCGCCTGATGGATCGCTATCGCGGGCAAGCCCGCTCCCACCTTTGAATGTATTCGCAAATCAAACTGTAGGAGCGGGCTTGCCCGCGATGAGGCCTTCAAACCCAACACAACCCCCCCAGGCATAAAAAAGCCCCGAACCAGTCGGGGCTTTTTCATTTAGCGCTGATGCTTAGCGCGGGAACGCAGGCGGGTTGACCCCGGCCATGTCTTCCATCACGCGTACCACCTGGCAGCTGTAACCGAACTCGTTGTCGTACCAGACGTACAGCACAACGCGGTTATCCTGGGTGATGGTCGCTTCAGCATCGACCACACCGGCGTGGCGCGAGCCAACGAAGTCGGTGGACACCACTTCCTGGGAATTGACGAAGTCGATTTGCTTATGCAGATCGGAGTGCAGCGCCATGTAGCGCAGGTACTCGTTCATCTCTTCACGGGTGGCGGCTTTCTCAAGGTTGAGGTTGAGAATGGCCATCGACACGTTCGGCGTGGGTACACGGATCGCGTTACCGGTCAGCTTGCCAGCCAGCTCAGGCAGGGCCTTGGCAGCAGCGGTGGCAGCACCGGTCTCGGTGATAACCATGTTCAGCGCGGCGCTACGACCACGGCGATCGCCCTTGTGGAAGTTGTCGATCAGGTTCTGGTCGTTGGTGTACGAGTGAACGGTTTCGACGTGACCATTGATGATGCCGAACTTGTCATTCACAGCCTTGAGCACCGGCACGATGGCGTTGGTGGTGCAGGAGGCGGCGGACACGATCTTGTCGTCAGCGGTGATTTCGTTGTGGTTGATACCGTGAACGATGTTCTTCAGCTTGCCCTTGCCAGGCGCGGTCAGAACAACACGGTCGATACCCGGGCAGGCCAGGTGCTGGCCCAGGCCGTCGGCATCACGCCATACGCCGGTGTTGTCCACCAGCAAAGCGTTCTGGATGCCGTACTGGGTGTAATCCACCTCGGTCGGGTTCTTCGCGTAGATCACCTGGATCAGGTTACCGTTGGCGGTAATGGTGTTGTTTTCTTCGTCGATGGTGATGGTGCCATTGAACGAACCGTGTACCGAGTCACGACGCAAGAGGCTCGCGCGCTTGGTCAGATCATTTTCGGCGCCTTTGCGCACGACAATGGCCCGCAGGCGCAGGCCGTCGCCACCGCCGGTTTTTTCGATGAGGATGCGTGCCAGCAGGCGGCCGATACGACCGAAGCCGTAGAGCACAACGTCAGTGCCTTTACGGGCGGCGGCGTTCTGCTGGCCAACCACTTCGGCCAGTTCTTCACGCACGAACTGCTCGGCGCTGCGGCCGTTGCCTTGGGCGCGGAATTTGAACGCCAACTTGCCCAGGTCCACCGAGGCCGCGCCGAGCTTGAGCTCGCTCATGGCTTTAAGCAGAGGGAATGTTTCGTGGACGGAGAGTTCGCTATCGTCGGCAGAACGATGGCGAGCAAAGCGATGAGCCTTGAGAATCGCGATGACTGATTGGTTGATCAGGCTGCGGCCATAGATCGAGCTCACCACATTGTTATTGCGGTATAGCTGACCGATAAGCGGGATCATCGCTTCTGCGAGTGCTTCACGGTCGATCCATTCACCAAGACACTGGTCGGGCTTCTGAGTCACGGGAACCTTCCACATGTAGGGGCTGAAAAAAGGGGCTACATTATGCCGCCCGACCGCCCCTGGAGCAATGCGCGCCACGCAACAAAAGCCCTTTCAAATATTTTTCACCGCGCTACAGGCCAGTAAACACGCGGCTTCCAGCGACCCCCTCGGAGAAAGACCTGGACGTCTTGTCCGTAACCCTCCGAAACATACGTGCATTTTGGCACTACATATTGAGTCAAAACCGCACATTGTTTGTCTTAGCCACTACATTTCCTACAAACCGTAATAGGCACAGTCAGCAACTGACAGGCGGCACTCCAGGCCGTTACAATTACCGACTTTGTCGCAACGCTGGAGCTCAACCTTCCGTGCCCGTCCTGCGTCTACCGCTACTCCCTGCCGAGGCAGGTAAACAGCATTGGGGCAATTTGCCCGGTGCCGCCCTGAGCCTGGCCATTGCCGAGGCTGCCAGTGCAGCCAAACGCTTTACCCTGCTGCTGACCGCCGACAGCCAAAGTGCCGAACGGCTGGAGCAGGAGCTGAGCTTCTTCGCCCCCGATTTACCGGTGCTGCACTTCCCGGACTGGGAGACCCTGCCCTACGACTTGTTTTCGCCACACCAGGACATCATTTCCCAGCGCATCGCCAGCCTGTACCGCTTGCCGGAACTGGCCCACGGCGTGCTGGTGGTACCGATCACCACGGCCCTGCACCGCCTGGCGCCGACCAAGTTCCTGCTGGGCAGCAGCCTGGTGTTGGATATCGGCCAGAAGCTCGATGTAGAGCAAATGCGCACCCGCCTGGAAGCCAGCGGCTACCGCTGCGTCGATACGGTGTACGAGCATGGAGAGTTCGCCGTGCGCGGCGCGCTGATCGACCTGTTCCCGATGGGCAGCAAACTACCCTACCGCATCGACCTGTTCGACGACGAAATCGAGACCCTGCGCACCTTCGACCCGGAAAACCAGCGTTCCATCGACAAGGTGCAATCGATCAAGCTGCTGCCGGCCCGGGAATTCCCCCTGCAAAAAGACGCGGTCACACGCTTCAAGGCGCGCTTTCGCGAACGCTTTGACGTGGACTTCCGCCGCTGCCCGATTTTCCAGGACCTGAGCAGCGGGATTACCCCCGCCGGTATCGAGTACTACCTGCCATTGTTCTTCGACGAAACCTCGACCCTGTTCGATTACCTGCCCCAGGACACCCAGGTGTTCTCGCTGCCCGGTATCGAACAGGCGGCGGAAAATTTCTGGAACGACGTACGCAACCGTTACGAAGAGCGCCGTGTCGATCCCTCCCGGCCTTTATTGCCGCCTGCCGAGCTGTTCTTGCCGGTGGAAGACTGCTTTGCCCGCCTGAAGAACTGGCCGCGCGTGGTCGCCAGCCAGCAGGATGTAGAAGCCGGTGTCGGTCGCGCACGCTTCCCGGCCCAAACCCTGCCGAACCTGGCCATCGAAGCCAAGGCCACCCAGCCGCTCCAAGCACTGTCCGACTTCCTTGGCGATTTCCCGGGCCGCGTGCTGTTCACCGCCGAATCCGCTGGGCGCCGCGAAGTGCTGCTGGAGTTGCTGGAACGCCTGAAGCTGCGGCCAAAAACCGTCGACAGCTGGCCGGACTTTGTGGCCGGCAAGGACCGCCTGGCGATCACCATTGCGCCTCTCGATGAAGGCCTGCAACTGGATGATCCGGCCCTGGCACTGATTGCCGAGAGCCCGCTGTTCGGCCAACGCGTGATGCAGCGCCGGCGCCGTGAAAAACGTGCGGACGCCAACAACGACGCGGTGATCAAGAACCTCACCGAACTGCGCGAAGGCGCACCGGTGGTGCATATCGACCACGGTGTGGGGCGCTATCTGGGCCTGCAGACCCTGGAGATCGACAACCAGGCCGCCGAATTCCTCACCATGGAATACGCAGAGGGCGCCAAGCTCTACGTCCCGGTGGCCAACCTGCACCTGATCGCACGCTACACCGGCAGCGACGACGCCCTCGCGCCGCTGCATCGCCTGGGCTCCGAGACCTGGCAGAAAGCCAAGCGCAAGGCCGCCGAACAGGTGCGCGACGTGGCCGCCGAACTGCTGGACATCTATGCCCGCCGCGCGGCCCGCGAAGGTTATGCGTTCGCCGACCCGAAGGCCGACTACGCCACCTTCAGCGCCGGCTTCGCCTTCGAAGAAACCCCGGACCAGCAAACCACCATCGACGCCGTGCGCGCCGACATGCTCGCACCAAAGCCCATGGACCGTCTGGTCTGCGGCGATGTGGGCTTCGGCAAGACCGAAGTGGCGATGCGCGCCGCATTTATCGCGGTGCATGGAGGCCGCCAGGTGGCGATCCTGGTACCGACCACCCTGCTCGCCCAGCAGCACTACAACAGCTTCCGCGACCGCTTCGCCGATTGGCCGGTGACCGTGGAAGTAATGAGCCGCTTCAAGTCGGCCAAGGAAGTGAATGCCGCTGTCGCCGATCTGGCCGAAGGCAAGATCGATATCGTCATCGGCACCCACAAACTGCTGTCGGACGACGTGAAGATCAAGAACCTGGGCCTGGTGATCATCGACGAAGAGCACCGCTTTGGCGTGCGCCAGAAGGAGCAGCTCAAGGCCCTGCGCAGCGAGGTCGATATCCTGACCCTGACCGCGACGCCAATCCCACGCACGCTGAACATGGCGGTGTCGGGCATGCGCGACCTGTCGATCATCGCCACGCCGCCGGCGCGACGCTTGTCGGTGCGCACCTTCGTCATGGAGCAGAACAACAGCACGATCAAGGAAGCCCTGCTGCGTGAGTTGCTGCGCGGCGGCCAGGTCTACTACCTGCACAATGATGTGAAAACCATCGAGAAATGTGCCGCCGACCTCGCCGAACTGGTGCCGGAAGCGCGGATCGGCATCGGCCACGGGCAGATGCGCGAACGCGAACTCGAACAGGTGATGAGCGACTTCTACCACAAGCGCTTCAACGTGCTGATCGCCTCGACCATTATCGAGACCGGCATCGACGTGCCGAGCGCCAATACCATCATCATCGAGCGTGCCGACAAATTCGGCCTGGCGCAGTTGCACCAACTGCGTGGCCGGGTCGGGCGCAGTCACCACCAGGCCTACGCCTACCTGCTGACGCCACCGCGCCAGCAGATTACCGGTGATGCTGAAAAGCGCCTGGAAGCCATCGCCAACACCCAGGACCTGGGCGCCGGATTTGTACTGGCCACCAACGATCTGGAAATCCGTGGCGCCGGCGAATTGCTGGGCGACGGCCAGAGCGGGCAGATCCAGGCCGTGGGCTTCACCCTTTATATGGAAATGCTGGAGCGAGCGGTCAAGGCCATCCGCAAAGGCGAGCAACCTAATCTCGATCAACCCCTGGGCGGCGGCCCGGAAATCAACCTGCGTTTGCCGGCGTTGATTCCCGAGGACTACCTGCCGGATGTGCATGCACGGCTGATCCTGTACAAGCGCATCGCCTCGGCCACCGACGAAGAAGGTCTCAAGGACCTGCAAGTAGAAATGATCGACCGCTTCGGTCTGCTGCCGGAACCGACCAAAAACCTGGTGCGCCTGACCCTGCTCAAGTTGCAGGCCGAGCAACTGGGGATCAAGAAGGTCGACGCGGGCCCCCAGGGCGGGCGTATCGAGTTCGAAGCGCAGACACCGGTGGACCCGTTGGTATTGATCAAGTTGATCCAGGGCCAACCCAACCGCTACAAATTCGAAGGCGCCACACTGTTCAAATTCATGGTGCCGATGGAACGTGCAGAAGAGCGCTTTAATACATTGGAGGCGCTGCTTGAACGCCTCACCCCAAAATCTGCTTGAAGGACGCCCCATGCGCCTGCTTCGTATCCTGAGCCTGTTGTTGGTGGTAGTCGCACCTTCGGCGTTTGCCGACAGCCTCTACCAGGTGGAAATGATCCTGATCCGCCAGAATGCGGAGCCGGTCATCAACAGCCGGCCGGCCCCGGAAGACTGGGCCTCTGGGGCCCCACGCCAAAGTATCGAGAAAATCAGCCCGCCGCGCCTGAACAACATCGTCGAAAAACTCCAGGCCAGTGGCGACTACACCGTGCTGCTGCACAAGGCCTGGGAGCAGAACCTGGGCGAACAGCCCGTGAAGATGAAAATCACCGACGGCCAGGAGCAGTTCGGCCAGTTCCCCATCCAGGGCACCCTGGACCTGCAACTGGGGCGCTTTACCCGTATTGACGCAAGCTTCTGGCTCAACCAGTTCGACAACAATGGCAGCGTGATTGCCAGCGAACACCTGAGCCAGCCGGACGTGCGCACCAAGAACAACCAGCTCAACTACCTGGACGGCGGCCACCTGGCTCTGCTGATCAAGATCACCTCCCTCACCGCCAAGCCACCGAGCGCACCACCGCCCGGCCTGGCGGACTGATCCTGCGCCATGTCCCTGCCGTCGTCGCTGACCAAGCCCCTGGCGCCTTCCTGGGCCAACCGTTTCAAAGAGCAAAGCCTGGAACGTGGCCGGCGCTACGCTCTGGAAAATCGAGTGCGGATCGTCGAGTCGGGCGACAGCACCATCATCGCCAGTTGCGAAGGCTCGGGAGGGAATGTCTACCGCCAGACCATTTCCCTGCGCGAGTCGGCCAAAGGCACCTTGATCCTGGTGGACAGCCGCTGCACCTGCCCCGTACACACCAACTGCAAACACATTGCCGCGGTGCTGCTGCAGGTCCAGGAAACCCTGGCCTATCCGGCAGCAGCCAAGGATGCCGAGCTGTTGGAAAAGCTCCAGGCCGTACTGGACAACCGCGTGGTGTTGCCACAAGTGGTGCTCGAGGATGTACAGCCCATTCCCCGGCTGTGGCTGGCCAGTATCGAGTTCAGCGCCTTTGAGCCGCGCAACGGCAAGATGCAGCGCTATATCCAGCACCGGGCGGCGCTGTCGTTCAATTACCAGGGTAACTACGTCAGCGGCCAGAAAAACGCCGATATCATTGTGCGCCAGGAAACCCAGAGCCTGCGGATCAAGCGTCACCCCGAGGTGGAGCAAGGCTTTCGAGAACACCTGCGCCTGCTTGGCTTCAAGATCGCCACGCGCCAGAGCAAGGCCTTGCCGGAAAGCGCCGGCGAGCTGTTTGAGATGGTCAACGACAGTGCCTGGCTGAACTTCACCCTCAACGCATCGCCGAGCCTACGCGCCGAGGGCTGGGAGTTGCAGATCGATGAGGATTTCGGCTTCGACCTGAGCCCGGTCGACGACTGGTACGCCAGCGTCGATGAAGTGCCGGAGCGCGACTGGTTCGACCTGGAGCTGGGCATTATCGTCAATGGCGAACGCCTGAGCCTGCTGCCGATCCTGCTGAACCTGATGCGCTCCCACACCGAAATCCTCAACCCGGAAAAACTCGCGCGCCGCCGCGACGACGAACTGATCCTGGTGAACATCCCCGGCCTGCCCAATGGCGGCCACGGCCCATTGCAAGTGGCGCTGCCCTATGGTCGGCTCAAACCGGTGCTGGCCACCCTCGGCGAGTTCTACCTGCAAGAGCCCGGCACCACCGCCTTGCGCCTGGCCAAGGCCGACGCCATTCGCCTCAATCCGCTGGAAGACCTGCCGCTGCAATGGGAAGGCGGCGAGCAGATCCGCAACTTTGCCCAGCGCCTGCGCGACATCAAGGACTTCACCTGCGCAGCACCCGAAGGCCTGAACGCGACGTTGCGCCCCTACCAGCTCGAAGGCCTGAGCTGGATGCAGTCCCTACGTCAACTGGAAGTGGGCGGGATTCTCGCGGACGACATGGGCCTGGGCAAAACCCTGCAGACCCTGGCGCATATTCTCAGCGAAAAAATCGCTGGGCGCCTGGACCGGCCGTGCATGGTGGTGATGCCCACCAGCCTGATCCCCAACTGGCTCGACGAAGCGGCGCACTTCACCCCGCAACTCAAGGTGCTGGCGCTGTACGGTGCCGGGCGCAAAAAACACTTCACCCAGTTGCAGGATTACGACCTGTTGCTGACCACCTATGCCCTGCTGCCCAAGGACATCGAGCAACTGGCCACGCAGCCGCTGCATGTGCTGATCCTCGATGAAGCCCAATACATCAAGAACCCCACCAGCAAGGCCGCCCAGGCCGCCCGCGAGCTCAATGCCCGCCAGCGCCTGTGCCTGAGCGGCACCCCCCTGGAAAATCATCTGGGCGAGCTGTGGTCGCTGTTCCACTTCTTGCTGCCGGGTTGGCTGGGCGATGTAAAAAGCTTCAACCGGGATTACCGCGTGCCCATCGAAAAACGCGGCAGCGACGTGCGATTGCAGCACCTCAATGGTCGGATCAAACCGTTCTTGCTGCGTCGCACCAAGGAACAGGTGGCCACCGAATTGCCGCCCAAGACCGAGATCATCCATTGGGTCGATCTCAATGAAGCCCAGCGTGATGTGTACGAAACCATGCGCCTGGCCATGGACAAGAAGGTGCGCGACGAGATCACGCGCAAGGGCGTGGCTCGCAGCCAGATCATCATCCTTGAAGCGCTGCTTAAGCTGCGTCAGGTCTGTTGCGACCTGCGCCTGGTCAACGATGCAACCCTGCCGGCGCGCGGCAGCAGCTCCGGCAAACTCGACAGCCTGATGGAGATGCTCGACGAACTGTTTGCCGAAGGGCGCAGGATCCTGCTGTTCTCCCAGTTCACCTCGATGCTCAGCCTGATTGAGATCGAGCTGAAAAAACGCGGAGTCGCCTATGCCTTGCTGACCGGCCAGACTCGCGATCGGCGCACGCCGGTGAAGGATTTCCAGAGCGGCAAGCTGCAGATCTTCCTGATCAGCCTCAAGGCTGGCGGCGTCGGGCTTAACCTGACCGAAGCCGATACCGTGATCCACTACGACCCGTGGTGGAACCCGGCCACAGAAAACCAGGCCACTGACCGTGCGTATCGCATCGGCCAGCAGAAGCCGGTGTTTGTGTACAAGATGATTGCCCGCGGCACTGTGGAAGAGAAGATCCAGGCGTTGCAGCAGGAGAAGTCAGACTTGGCGGCGGGCGTGCTGGATGGTCGCACCACTGGCGACTGGAAGCTGGGCAACGAAGATATCGAGGCGCTGTTTGCGCCGTTGCCCAATAAGCAAGAGAAGCGTTGACGGTCAGCCGTCCCTGTGGCGAGCGGGCTTGTCGGAACGCCACAGACACCTGTCTCAGGCTTATTCGATCAACTGCGCTTCCCGAAGCGCACAGAGCGCTGCCAACCAACGCGGGTCCTGCTTATAGTCAGTCGAGGCAATCGCCTGCCCACGCATCCGGGCAATCCGTGCCGACGGCGTAACCTTCATGCGCTGGGCGGCGCTCAGGGCCAACTCGGCGGCCGCACGGTCATTGCACACCAGACCCATATCGCAACCTGCGCTCAAGGCCGCCTCGATACGGCTCGCCGCATCCCCCACCACATGGGCACCGGCCATGGACAGGTCATCACTGAAAATCACCCCATCGAACTGCAACTCACCGCGCAGGATGTCCTGCAGCCAGCGACGCGAGAAGCCAGCCGGCTGGTTATCGACCTGCGGATAGATGACATGGGCCGGCATGACGGCGGCCAATTGCTTGCTCAAGCGCGCGAACGGCACCAGGTCACGGCTGCGAAGCTGCTCCAGGCTGCGTTCATCCACGGGAATGGCGACGTGGGAATCTGCCTCAGCCCAACCGTGACCCGGAAAGTGTTTGCCGGTGGCCGCCATGCCGGCGCTGTTCATGCCCCGGATAAAGGCGCCAGCCAACAGCGCGGCACGCTCGGGATCACCTTCGAACGCGCGCGTGCCTACGACCGCGCTGCGTTGGTAGTCGAGGTCCAGCACTGGGGCGAAGCTCAGGTCCAAGCCGACGGCCAACACTTCCGTAGCCATGACCCAGCCGCACTGCTCGGCCAGGTATTCGGCATTGGGATTGTCTGCCAGCGCACGCATGGCCGGCAGGCGGACAAACCCCTGGCGCAGGCGCTGGACACGGCCACCCTCCTGGTCGACAGCCAGCAACAGGTCCGGGCGCACCGCGCGAATGGCGGCGCTCAACTCCCGCACTTGGCGCGGATGCTCGATGTTGCGCGCAAAAATGATCAGGCCGCCCACTTCAGGCTGGCGCAACAAGTGGCGATCTTCAGCCGTCAGCCAGGTGCCGGCGACGTCCACCATCAAAGAGCCTTGCAGGGCAGCAGTCATAAATTTTCCTTGAATGACGCGCGCACTCCACTACCTCGCCAGGTCAAGCCTGGCAAGGCGGTGGGGTACGGGTAAATATTTGAAATCGGCATGGGCGGCTAGCTTAGCGGATGCAAGCGGTGGCGCCCAGACGCCAGTGGTTAAACCTTGGCAGCCACAGGGACGGACTTGCTGCGCGGGCGCAACTGAGCGGCAGCCATGGCCGGGTCGGTGACACCACTTTCGGCGCGCATACCAGCAGCCAGGAACGGCACCATCAAGCGCATGACCTGCTCGATGGAGGTGTTGACCCCGAAATCCGTCTCGGCGATGGCGCGCAAAGCCTTGATCCCGGACATGCTGAACGCTGCGGCGCCGAGCATGAAGTGTACGCGCCAGAACAATTCGATCGGGGGAATACGCGGAGCCGCCTCATTCACCAGCAGCATGTAGCGACGGAATACCTTGCCATACATGTCTTCGAGATAACGCCGCAAGTGGCCCTGGCTCTGACTGAACGCCAGGCCCAGCAGACGCATGAAGATCGACAAGTCGTTGCCACTGCGTGGTTGTACCACCAGCGCTTGCTCGACGAGGATTTCCAGCAGCTCTTCCAGGCTCGGCTTGCTGTCGGGCTTGGTCTGGCGCCGCTCCAGCTCACGGTCGAGACTGATGCAGAACGGCCCCAGGAAACGTGAGAATACTGCCTGGATCAGGGCTTTTTTCGAGCCGAAATGATAGTTCACTGCCGCCAGGTTGACCCCAGCCTTGCTGGTGATCAGCCGCAATGAAGTTTCAGCAAATCCTTTTTCCGCGAACAACTGCTCGGCAGCATCGAGAATGCGTTCAACGGTTTCCGACTGGGCCATGGGTACTCCGCCTGACAAACACTTGTTTGAAACATACGTTTCACCCTGTGCAATGTCAAGCCTGCAGGTCCGTTTTCCGGCCGGGCAGTCACCCGATTCGTACCTATTTAATCACATCTTCAGCGGCCTGTAGGCAGCGCTATCTCCAGGCTTTGCAAGGACCGACGGATGACCGTCCGGCGGACTCGGCAAAAACGATGATTGCCAAGCGCAGTTCACTGTATATAATCCCAGTCACTGTATAAAAAGACAGAGCGATCAACATGCTAAAACTGACGCCACGCCAAGCTGAGATTCTCGCTTTTATCAAGCGCTGCCTCGACGACAACGGCTATCCGCCGACCCGGGCGGAAATCGCCCTGGAGCTGGGATTCAAATCCCCCAACGCTGCGGAAGAACACCTGAAGGCCCTTGCCCGCAAGGGTGCAATCGAAATGACCCCAGGTGCATCCCGTGGCATTCGTATCCCTGGCTTCGAAGCCAAGGCTGACGAATCGACGCTGCCGATCATCGGCCGGGTCGCTGCCGGTGCGCCGATTCTTGCACAACAGCACGTCGAAGAGTCCTGCAATATCAACCCGACCTTCTTCCATCCTCGCGCCGACTACCTGCTGCGGGTCCATGGCATGAGCATGAAGGACGTGGGCATCTTCGACGGCGACCTGCTGGCCGTCCATACCACCCGTGAAGCACGCAACGGTCAGATCGTCGTGGCGCGCATTGGCGACGAAGTGACGGTCAAGCGCTTCAAACGCGAGGGCAGCAAAGTCTGGCTGCTGGCGGAAAACCCTGAGTTTTCACCGATTGAAGTCAACCTGAAGGATCAGGACCTGGTGATCGAAGGCTTGAGTGTCGGCGTTATTCGCCGCTAACGGAGGCATCATGCAGTTCCCACACGCGCAACAACATACACAACTGCCGCTGTTTGAGGCCTTCCTGGCCCAGCCACTTGCACCGATCCTCAGCGAGGCGGTGGAGTCCCCATGGACCGCCCCCGCCGAACCGGAGGTATTCAGTGAATTGTCGTTGCGCGGCGCTGCCGGGAACTGCCTGAGCTTGCTGGCTCCGATTCTGCGTGAACTGAGCGAGGAGCAGGATGCCCGCTGGCTGACTCTGATCGCCCCGCCCTCCAGCCTGACCCAGGCCTGGCTGCGGGATGCGGGCCTGAACCGCGAGCGTATCCTGCTGCTGCAACCACGCGGCACCCAGAGCGCCCAGCAACTGACTTGCGAAGCGTTGCGACTGGGGCGTAGCCATACCGTCGTCAGTTGGCTGAATCCGCTGGGCGCTTCAGCCAAGCAACAGTTGATCAGTGCGGCACGCACAGGCGATGCACAAAGCTTGAACATTCGATTGGGGTAAAGCCCGAGACTGACGCGCAACGCGTTATCGGGAGTATTACAGGTCGTCCGATTGCAGCCTGACGTCAGGTCAGTGCCTGCGATGGACGCAAGGCTTCTACAGGATTGAGAAGCCGATTGAGAATTTGAATCTTAAAAACGACAAACGGACTCAGTGAAGAATCCGCGGACCGTCGTCTTTCTCTGGTTCGCCTTCAGCCAAGCGCCCCGCCATCTGCACACCCACGCTCAACATGGCTTTTGCCACTTCCACGTGCTGGCCTTGCAGAAATGCCTTGGCATCTTCGGAAAAGTCCAAAGTCACCAGAGAACCCTCGTCCTCAGCCCTGCGCAGCTCAATTCGGCCGTCGGGCAATTCAACAATTTCCAGAAAGGACGTTGGCATAAAAATCTGTTCTCCACGAAAGGCCAGCATTATATCAGTCATCAACGCGGCCTCGCTCAGGATCTGAACAGCTTTCTTTACGGCTTGATGAATGGTCTGTATGAGCTAGCTTGCCAGCGATAGCGGTCTGCCGGCCAACTTTGCATTGCTTGATCAATTGTTATCGCCGGCAAGCCGGCTCCTACATTGCTCTGCCTCTCAGCACTCGTTCAAGCCATCCCGAAAGCGGATAGCCAGCTTCTTCAGCTCCTGACGCCAGCTCTCCAACTCGGCCCGGCTCAGCGGCTCGGGACCTTCGTCTTCCAGACTGACCGCAACAATCAGCGGCTGGGTCACATCGCCCTTGGGCTTGTGCGGCACACGCGGGGGCTGGAACATCGCCGAATGCGCAGCCAGCAAACGTGCCAGCCAGCTGTCAGGGCTGCGGGCCATTTCCACCAACTCGGCCAACTCAGGGATGGCCAGGGATTCCAGCACCTCGCGGGTCAGGATATCCTCGGCCCGTGGCGCATGCGCCTGGGGCAAGCGATAGAAGCCGGCAATTTCATGACACAGCCCCAGCAAGGCGCCATACAGATGGAACAACGCCGACTCCCGCCCCGCCTGGACCAGCGCGATAGCGTTCATCTCCTTCCCTTCCTCGGCACGACCAAGGGCTTCCAGGGACAAACCCGCGAAGTAAATTTTCTGGTTGGTACGGGTATAGAGTTCGTTAGCCATGACGGCAGTCTCCACAACGACATAAACGTGATGCTGGCTTTGCAGGAGCGAGTTTACTCGCGAAAAACCCGAGAACAACGCAGTGCATCGGGTTTATCGCGTTATCGTCAACGACCTTCGCGAGCAAGCTCGCTCCTACAGATCAAGCGCCCTGGCGCTTGTCCTCGACCTTCCACTTACCGCCGTCGTAGAACGCCTTCCAGCCCGTAGGCTTGCCGTCCACTTCGGTCTGCACGTACTGCTCCTTGGTCTTGCGGCTGTAGCGGATCACAGCCGGACGACCATCGGGATCCTTCTTCGGCGCTTCACACAGGAAGTGGTACTTCGGATCGATCTCATCCTTGTGCGGCACGATCTCCATCACCAATGGTGCACGGGTCTCGCGGTTTTTCGGGAACTGGCTGGCGGCCAGGAACAGGCCCGAAGCGCCGTCACGCAGGATGTAGGTGTCGTTGACCTTCTCGCACTTGAGCTCGGGCATCTTCACCGGGTCCATCTTCGGCGGCGCCGCGTCACCGCTTTTCAGCAGTTTGCGGGTGTTCTTGCAGGTCGGGTTGGTGCAACCGAAGAACTTGCCGAAACGGCCGGTCTTGAGCTGCATCTCGCTGCCGCACTTGTCGCACTCCAGGCTCGGACCTTCGTAGCCCTTGATGCGATAGGTGCCTTCTTCGATCTCGTAGCCGTTGCAATCCGGGTTGTTACCGCAGATATGCAGCTTGTGCTTCTCATCCAGCAGGTAGGCATCCATGGCCGTGCTGCAGATCGGGCAACGGTGCTTGCCACGCAACACCAGCGACTCGGATTCACCCTCGTCGTCGGCGGCGATTTCATCACCCGGTACCAGGTTGACCGTGGCCTTGCAGCGCTCTTTGGGCGGCAGGCTATAGCCCGAGCAACCCAGGAACACACCGGTAGACGCGGTGCGGATCTGCATCGGCCGCCCGCAGGTGGTGCACGGAATATCCGTCATCACCGGCTGGTTGGCGCGCATGCCGTTTTCCGGGCTCTCGGCTACTTCGAGTTTTTTCTTGAAGTCGCCATAGAACTCGTCGAGTACGTTTTTCCAGTCACGCTCGCCCTGGGCCACGTCATCGAGGTTCTCCTCCATGCCGGCGGTAAAGCCGTAGTCCATCAGGTTGGAGAAGCTCTCAGACAAACGCTCGGTAACGATATCGCCCATCTTTTCCGAATAGAAACGACGGTTATGCAGGGCCACGTAGCCACGGTCCTGGATGGTGGAAATGATCGCCGCGTAGGTCGAAGGACGACCAATGCCACGCTTCTCCATCTCCTTAACCAGGCTGGCTTCCGAATAACGCGCAGGCGGCTTGGTGAAGTGCTGGCTCGGATCAAGCTTGATCAGCTTCATCACATCGCCCTGGGCCATGTCCGGCAACACGTCGTCGTCGCCTGGCTTGGCGATTTGCGGCATCACCCGGGTGTAGCCGTCGAACTTGAGGATACGGCCCTTGGCACGCAGCTCGAATTCCCCGGCACCCACGGTGACAGTCGTGGACAGGTATTGCGCCGGCAGCATCTGGCAAGCCAGGAACTGGCGCCAGATCAGCTCGTAGAGGCGCTCAGCGTCGCGCTCCATGCCACTGAGTTTGCTTGGCTCGGTATTGGCATCGGAGGGACGAATCGCTTCGTGAGCCTCTTGTGCGCCTTCCTTGCTGCTATAGACGTTTGGCTTCTCCGGCAGGTACTTCTTGCCGAACTCGCTTTCAATATAAGTACGCGCCATCGCCACCGCGTCCACCGACAGGTTGGTGGAGTCGGTACGCATGTAAGTGATGTAGCCCGCTTCGTACAGACGCTGGGCCATCATCATCGTCTTCTTCACCCCAAAGCCCAGGCGGTTGCTCGCGGCCTGTTGCAGGGTGGAAGTGATGAACGGTGCCGACGGCTTGCTGCTGGTGGGCTTGTCTTCACGCTTGACGATGCTGTAGCTGGAAGCCTTGAGCTTTTCCAGCGCGGCCATGGCCTGAGCTTCGTTGAGCGGCTTGAAGGCCTCGCCTTTCTCGCGGGCTACGTCAAAGCGTACGGTAGCGCCCTTGGCGGTCCCGAGGTCGGCGTGGACTTCCCAGTACTCTTCAGGGATGAACGCACGGATCTCGCGCTCGCGCTCCACCACCAACTTGACCGCGACCGATTGCACACGGCCAGCGGACAGGCCACGAGCGATCTTGGCCCACAGCAGTGGCGAGACCATGTAGCCGACGACGCGGTCGAGGAAGCGTCGAGCCTGCTGGGCATTGACGCGATCAATGTCCAGTTCGCCCGGCTTGGAGAAGGCTTCCTGGATCGCCTTCTTGGTAATTTCGTTGAACACCACGCGTTTATAGCGGCTGTCATCCCCACCGATGGCTTCGCGCAGGTGCCAGGCAATGGCTTCCCCCTCGCGGTCCAAGTCCGTTGCGAGATAGATGGTGTCAGCATCCTTGGCGAGCCGGCGCAGCTCCTCGATGACCTTTTCCTTGCCTGGAAGGATTTCGTACTTGGCCTTCCAGCCATGGTCCGGGTCCACACCCATGCGCGAGACCAGCTGCTTACGCGCCTTCTCTTTAGGCGAGAGCACCGGACCTTCGCCCGCAGCCGCCTTGCCGCGCTTGGCAGCAGGCTCCTTGCTGGCGCTAGCCGAACCGCTGGTGGGCAGGTCTCGGATATGGCCGATACTCGACTTCACCACGTACTCGTTACCCAAGTACTTGTTGATGGTCTTGGCCTTAGCCGGGGATTCCACAATGACCAGCGATTTGCCCATGGATCGGAAAATTCCTGAATTCGAGAAGAGAAAGGCGGTTGGCGCCTGACGCGGCAACGCTATATATAGTGGCAACACAGTGAGGTCAAGCACAGCATTGTGCGCAACCGGCCGTTATTGCACCGAAAAAAGACTGGGTTCACCCTGCACCAAAGCAAAGCGCGGGACCTGTTCGCCGTCAACTTCGACGGTCTCCAGGAACATGCTCAAGGGACGCACCCAAAAGCCGTAATCGCCATACAGTGCTTGGTAGAACACCACTTCTTCCTCGGTCTCGGAGTGCCGCGCCACATTGAAAACGCGGTACTCGGGACCTTTGTAATGCCTGTAGAGCCCTGGTTCGACTTTCATGCTCTGGCCCTCTTACAAAATTTATTAAAAAAAATAAAAATTCCAAAAAACAAAAACCGGGGGCACTGGGCCCCGGCTTCCGTCAACCCAACGCTTAGACGCGTTCGAAGACGGTGGAAATGCCTTGGCCGAGACCAATGCACATGGTTGCAACCCCAAGGTTGCCGCCATTTTGCTTCATCACGTTAAGCAAAGTGCCGGAAATACGTGCACCGGAGCAACCGAATGGGTGGCCCAGGGCAATCGCACCGCCGTGCAGGTTAACCTTCTCGTTCATCTTGTCGAGCACTTTCAAATCTTTCAGCACTGGCAGGGCCTGTGCGGCGAAAGCTTCGTTGAGCTCGAAGAAGTCGATGTCGGAGATGCTCAGACCTGCGCGCTTCAAGGCTTTTTGTGTGGCCGGTACTGGACCATAGCCCATGATCGCCGGATCCACACCCGCTACGGCCATGGAACGGATCACCGCCAGAGGCTGGATCCCCAGGTCCTGGGCGCGCTGGGCCGACATCACGATCATGCACGAAGCACCATCGGTGATCTGCGACGAAGTACCGGCAGTCACGGTGCCGCCCTTTGGATTGAATGCCGGCTTCAAGGCCGCCAGGCTTTCCAGGGTGGTGTCCGGACGAATGGTTTCGTCGTAGTCGAACAGTTTCAGGAAACCGTTCTCGTCATAGCCGTTCATCGGGATGATTTCATCCTTGAACTTCCCTTCCAGGGTTGCCTTGTGGGCAAGCTGGTGCGAGCGCAGACCAAAAGCGTCCTGGGCTTCACGGGTGATGCCATGCATCTTGCCGAGCATTTCCGCGGTCAAGCCCATCATGCCCGAGGCTTTTGCCGCGTACAGCGACATATGCGGGTTTGGATCGACGCCGTGCATCATGCTGACGTGGCCCATGTGCTCCACGCCGCCGACCACGAACACATCACCGTTACCGGTCATGATCGCCTGAGCGGCAGTGTGCAGCGCGCTCATCGACGAGCCACACAGGCGGCTGACGGTCTGGCCGGCAGCAGTGTGCGGGATCTGCGTCATCAAGGAGGCCATGCGCGCAATGTTCCAGCCCTGCTCCAGGGTCTGGTTGACGCAGCCCCAGATCACGTCCTCGACTTCGTTCGGGTCGACCTTGACGTTGCGCTCCAGCAGCTTGCTGATCAGGTGCGCCGACATATCTTCGGCACGGGTGTTGCGGTGCATGCCGCCCTTGGAGCGGCCCATCGGTGTGCGACCGAAGTCGACAATCACCACGTCTCTTGGATTCAAGCTCATAAATATTCTCGCTCTAGTCGTCTGGGCGCTTAACCGAAGAAGCTCTGGCCATTCTTGGCCATCTCGCGCAGCTTCGCAGTCGGGTGGTACAGCGGGCCCAGATCAGCGTATTGATCAGCCAGGGCAACGAATTCGGCTACACCGATCGAGTCGATGTAACGCAGCGCACCACCACGGAATGGAGGGAAACCAATACCGTACACCAGGCCCATATCGGCTTCGGCGGCGGTTTCGACGATGCCGTCTTCCAGGCAACGTACGGTTTCCAGGCACAGGGCGATCATCATCCAGTTGATAATGTCCTCGTCGGACACTTCACGCTGCTCGTAGACGATGGGTGCCAGCACTTCGTGGACCGATGGATCGGCAACTTTCTTCTGCTTGCCTTTCTTGTCGGTCTCATAGGCGTAGAAGCCCTTGCCATTCTTCTGGCCCAGGCGCTTGGCTTCGTAAAGCGCATCGACAGCCGAGCGACGGTCGTCTTTCATGCGATCCGGGAAGCCTTCAGCCATGACGTCGCGACCGTGGTGGCCGGTGTCGATACCGACCACGTCCATCAGGTACGCCGGGCCCATTGGCCAGCCGAACTTCTCCATGACCTTGTCGATACGCACAAAGTCCACACCCGCGCTGACCAACTTGGCGAAACCGCCGAAGTACGGGAACAGCACACGGTTGACCAAAAAGCCCGGGCAGTCGTTGACCACGATCGGGTTCTTGCCCATTTTCTTGGCGTAGGCAACGGTGGTGGCAACAGCCAACTCGCTGGACTTTTCGCCACGGATCACTTCCACCAGCGGCATCATGTGCACCGGGTTGAAGAAGTGCATGCCGACGAAGTTTTCCGGACGCTTGAGGGCCTTGGCCAGCAAGGTAATGGAAATGGTCGAGGTGTTGGACGCCAGGATCGTGTCTTCTTTGACCTGGGCTTCAACTTCAGCCAGTACCGCTTGCTTGACCTTCGGGTTCTCGACAACCGCTTCGACCACCAGGTCGACATGTCCGAAATCGCCGTAGGACAGCGTAGGACGAATGCCGTTAAGCACTTCAGCCATTTTCGCAGCGGTCATGCGACCTTTATCAACGCGGCCCACCAGCAGTTTGGCGGCTTCCGCCAGGCCCTGCTCGATACCGTGTTCGTTGATGTCCTTCATCAGGATCGGCGTGCCTTTGGACGCCGACTGATAAGCGATACCGCCGCCCATGATACCGGCGCCCAGTACGGCAGCCTGTTTCACGTCTTTGGCGATTTCGTCGTAGGCCTTGGCTTTTTTCTTCAATTCCTGATCGTTCAGGAACAGGCCGATCAGGCTCTGCGCAGCAGACGTCTTGGCCAGTTTGACGAAGCCGGCGGCTTCGATTTCCAGGGCTTTGTCGCGACCGAAGTTCGCGGCTTTCTGGATGGTCTTGATCGCTTCGACCGGAGCCGGGTAGTTAGGACCCGCTTGACCGGCGACGAAACCCTTGGCGGTTTCGAACGACATCATCTGTTCGATGGCGTTGAGCTTGAGCTTTTCCAGCTTCGGCTGGCGCTTGGCCTTGTAGTCGAATTCGCCGCTGATGGCGCCCTTGATCAGGTTCAGTGCAGCTTCTGCGAGCTTTTCCGGAGCAACCACGGCATCGACTGCGCCTACTTTCAGCGCGTCTTCAGCACGGTTTTCCTTGCCAGCGGCAATCCATTCGATGGCATTGTCGGCACCGATGATACGCGGCAGGCGCACGGTACCGCCGAAGCCTGGGTAGATGCCCAGCTTGACTTCCGGCAGACCGATTTTCGCGCTGGAGGCCATGACGCGGAAGTCCGCGGCCAGGCACATTTCCAGACCGCCGCCCAGAGCGATGCCATTGATCGCGGCAACAGTCGGCACGTTGAGGTCTTCGAAATCGCTGAAAATCTTGTTGGCTTCGAGGTTGCCAGCCACAAGCTCGGCATCGGGCAGCTTGAAGTTGTCGACGAATTCGGTGATGTCAGCGCCGACGATAAACACGTCCTTGCCGCTGGAGACGATCACACCTTTGATCGATGCATCAGCCTTGATGGTGTCTACGGCCTGACGCAGTTCGTTCAGGGTTAGACGGTTGAACTTGTTGACGGACTCACCCTTGAGGTCGAATTTCAATTCGACGATGCCACTTTCAAGAGCCTTAACCGTGATGGCTTTACCTTCGTAAATCATCAACTGATCTCCACGATATGGAAGCTGAACAGTACACGTCGGACGCTGGCCGAAGCGTAAACACAGACGTTACCGTCGATGCTAACGCCTATTTGCCAGGCACACCCGCCAACGCGATAGTCGGGATTCTGTACGAACGGTCTGAAGGACAAACGCTCAATTCATACGCCCGTTTGATTTGGGTACGCCACCTTCAGCCAATTTCCGACAATTGTCAATCGCTCGAAAGGGCTGCTAAAACGCGACTTTTCAGTCATTTCAGAACCGCTACGCCGAATCAATGCGCAGGCATTCACCTGATCAATAATCCAAAACAGCCAGCAAAGGCCTGTACAGCGACGGATAACCGGCTAGGCTAGCCGCATGTGTGAACGCCTACGCGAATGCGCGGCGTGATGAATCAATTACCGGCCTGCCTGGCCAACTCCAGCCCGATGATGAAGTCGGGCTTTTTATTGCCTACAATTTCATCACTGTAGAAGCGAGCTTGCTCGCGAAAAACCTGAGCGCGCCGCGTTAAACCAGGTTTGCCACGTTATCGTTGACGATTTCGGGCGCAGACGGTGTCAGGCCAGAGCCTTGAGCAAGGCGTTGATATTCTGCAAGACGCTCAATTCGCCCTTCTCACCCCCAATACAAAGCGATCATCTGCCCATCGGCTTCGATTTTGTAGACGTTATCCGGCAGCGTTGCAAAATGCGGCAACAACTTCTCATCGACGCAGATTTCCCTCCATTGATTGACCCATACCCCCGGCTCCAACTGCCAGTAACACCAGAGGGCCGGCTTACTGCCCCGCCGCGGCCGACAGTACTGCGCACACGGGCTGGGCGGCTCTTGCTTGAGCCAGTGCGGCCACTCCTGGGGCGACAACTGCATCGCCAGGCCAATGCGGCGGGCCTCCATGCGCAGGGCCATGCGCCCGCTCTGGTGGCGCGAAGGTCGCAGCCATGCCAGGGGGCTCAACACCACTAGAAGGATTGACACCACTATCCAGACCGTCATATGTGTACTCCCGAATTTCTAGATGAGCGGATCCAACCCCATCCGCTTGAAAGCAGCCATACTGAACTTATTGCAGTCCCCTGGAGGAACGCCTCATGACTTACGAACATATTCTGGTCGCCGTGGACCTGACCGAAGAGTGCGATCCGGTGATCAAGCGCGCCGTGGCCATTGCCGGCGATACCGTGAAGCTGTCCCTGGTGCATATCGTCGAACCCATGGCCATGGCCTTTGGCGGCGACGTACCGATGGACCTTTCGCAACTGCAACAGCAGCAGTTCGACCAGGCCAAGGAGCGCCTGGACCGCCTGATTGCCAAGTATCCCGCGCTGAAAAAGGACCAAAGCCACCTGACCTATGGTCAGCCACGCCAGGAAATCCACCACCTGGCCAAAGAGCAGAACTGCGACCTGATCGTGGTCGGCAGCCATGGTCGTCATGGCCTGGCGTTGTTGCTGGGCTCGACGGCCAACGACGTCCTGCACGGTGCGCCTTGCGATGTGCTGGCGGTGAAGCTGGTCAAGAGCTCGTAAGAACACCAGCTCCTAACCTTGAATTGCATTTCATATAAAAAAACCGGTGCTCGTAAGAGCGCCGGTTTTTTATTGCCGCTGAATCAATCAGGCATCCAGCTCGGCCCAACGCTCAACCAGCACTTCCAGCTCCTGGTTGAGTTTATCCAGGGACTCGATGACCTTGGCAGTTTCCGCCGCAGGGCGCAGGTAGAAGCCTGCGTCAGCCATTTCGGCTTCCACGGCTGCGATCTGCTGCTCCTTGGCGTCGATATCACCCGGCAAGGCTTCCAGCTCACGCTGCAGCTTGTAGCTGAGCTTTTTCTTGGCCGCCGGCGCAGCGTCCTGAACAGGTTCAGCAGCGGCAGGTGCAACCACCGCAGAGTTCAAGTCGGCCTTGCCGGACTTGCTCTCGGTCACGCCCAGCAGGCGCGGCGAACCGCCCTGGCGCAGCCAGTCCTGGTAACCACCGACGTATTCGCGCACCTTGCCTTCACCTTCGAAGACCAGGGTACTGGTGACCACGTTGTCGAGGAATGCCCGGTCGTGGCTGACCATCAGCACGGTGCCGTTGAAGGTCAGCAGGACCTCTTCCAGCAGTTCGAGGGTTTCCACGTCGAGGTCGTTGGTCGGTTCGTCGAGCACCAGCAGGTTGGCCGGCTTGCTGAACAGCTTGGCCAGCAGCAAGCGCGCACGCTCACCGCCAGACAAGGCCTTGACCGGGGTGCGGGCACGTTGTGGGCTGAACAGGAAGTCGCCCAGGTAGCTCAGGACGTGGCGGCTCTGGCCGTCGATATCGATAAAGTCGCGGCCTTCGGCGACGTTGTCGATCACGGTTTTTTCCAGGTCCAACTGGTGGCGCAACTGGTCGAAGTAGGCCACGTCGATGCGCGTGCCCTCTTCCACGGTGCCGCTGGTCGGTTGCAGGCCGTTGAGCATCAGCTTGAGCAAAGTGGTCTTGCCGGTACCGTTGGCGCCCAGCAAGCCGATGCGGTCGCCACGCTGCAGGACCATGGAGAAGTCCTTGATCAGGAACGGGCCATCCGGGTGATGGAAGCTGACGTTCTCCAGGACCATGACCTGCTTGCCCGACTTGTCGGCGGTATCCAGCTGGATGTTGGCCTTGCCGGTGCGCTCGCGACGTTCGCTGCGCTCGACACGCAAGGCTTTCAGGGCGCGTACGCGGCCTTCGTTACGGGTACGGCGCGCCTTGATGCCCTGGCGGATCCAGACTTCTTCCTGGGCCAGCTTTTTGTCGAACAGCGCGTTGGCGGTTTCTTCAGCGGCCAGGGTGGCTTCCTTGTGCACCAGGAAGCTGGCGTAGTCGCCGTTCCAGTCGATCAGGCCGCCGCGATCCAGTTCGAGGATGCGCGTGGCGAGGTTCTGCAAAAAAGAACGGTCGTGCGTGATAAACAGCACGGCGCCCTGAAAGTCCTTGAGGGCTTCTTCCAGCCAGGCAATCGCGCCGATATCCAGGTGGTTGGTCGGTTCGTCGAGCAGCAGCAGGTCCGGCTCGGACACCAGGGCCTGGGCCAGCAGCACGCGGCGACGCCAGCCGCCGGACAGTTCGGCAAGGGTCTTGTCAGCCGGCAATTGCAGGCGGCTCAAGGTGCTGTCGACCAGTTGCTGCAAGCGCCAGCCATCACGGGCTTCGAGGTCTTGCTGGACGTGCATCAGCTTGTCCAGGTCAGCGTCGGTGACGCAGTTCTGCGCCAGGTGATGGTACTGGGCAAGCAATTCGCCTACGCCATCGAGGCCTTCGGCAACCACGTCGAACACGGTCCGTTCGTCGGCCACCGGCAATTCTTGCGGCAATTCGCCGATCTTCAGGCCCGGGGCACGCCACACGGAGCCGTCATCGGGCTTCTGGTCGCCCTTGACCAGCTTCATCATGCTGGACTTGCCGGTGCCGTTGCGGCCGATGATGCACACCCGCTCACCACGGGCGATCTGCCAGGACACCTTGTCCAACAACGGCATAGCGCCGAAAGCAAGGGACACATCGCTGAATTTGAGCAGGGTCATACGCTTCTCCAAAAACTGGGCGCGCATTCTACCTGAGTTGGGGGGTGAAGCGGCCGGCATTTTCATGACCGACACGTTCTGTAGGACATTTCTTGAGAACTTCGGCGAAGCGGCCTGCAAAGCTTTCACCGGCTGCGAGCAAAAGGCTAAGCTAGGGGCAATCAGTGTCGACAGCGTCGGCACTAGTCCTGATTTCTTTGCACGGACGTCTCATGCGCAGTCGCCTTTTCAGCTTTTTATCTTGCCTGCTTCTTTCCTCCACCGCCGTCCAAACCGCCCAGGCAGTGGACCTGACCACCCAACGCCAATATTACGACCAAGCCAAGCGTGCCCTGGCCAAAGGCGATACCGGGCCGTACATGCAATACAGCCAGGCCCTGGCCGATTACCCGCTGACGCCGTACCTGGCCTACGACGAGCTGACCGCACGCCTCAAATCCGCCAGTAACCAGGAAATCGAACAGTTCCTGGCCAAGCATGGCGACCTGCCCCAGGCCAACTGGATGAAGCTGCGCTGGTTGCGCTGGCTGGCCGAGCGTGGCGACTGGAAGACCTTTGAAAAATACTACGACGCCAAGCTCAACTTCACCGAGCTGGACTGCCTGCACGGCCAATACCAGCTGAGCAACAACCTCAAGGCCGAAGGCTACAAAACCGCCGAAGCCCTGTGGATGACCGGCAAATCCCAACCGGCCGCCTGTGATGCCACCTTTGGCCAATGGGCCGCCGCCGGACAATTGACCGAACAGAAAATCTGGGACCGCGCCAAGCTCGCCGCCGAAGCCCGCAACTATCCGCTGGCCAACAGCCTGGTGAAAACCCTGCCCACCCTGGGTGCCCAGGGCCGCCTGATGGTGGATGTGGCGCAAAAGCCCACCATGCTCAGCGACCCATCGCGCTTCCTGCCCGCCACAGAAGCCATGTCCGACGCCGTCGGCCTGGGCCCTGCGCCGCCTGGCGCGCCAGGACCCGGAACAAGCCATGGCCCTGCTGGATGGGTATGCCAGCAGCATGCACTTCTCCCGTGATGAAAAAGTGTCCATCGCCCGGGAAATCGGCCTGACCCTGGCGCGCCGCTACGACCCCCGCGCCCTGGACGTGATGACCAAATATGATCCGGAGCTGCGTGACAATACCGTCTCCGAATGGCGCCTGCGCCTGCTGCTGCGTCTGGCCCGCTGGGAAGATGCCTACCAGTTGACCCGCAAGCTGCCCCAGGACCTCGCCACCACCAACCGCTGGCGCTACTGGCAGGCCCGCGCGCTGGAACTGGCCGAGCCGAAGAACCCGCAAGCGCTGGTGCTGTACAAAGGCCTGGCCAAGGAGCGGGATTTTTATGGTTTCCTTGCCGCAGATCGCTCCCAGGCACCCTATCAACTGAACAACCAACCGCTGGTCATGAGCCACGCGCTGATCAACAAGGTACGTAACACTGCGGGTGTGCGTCGCGCCCTGGAGTTTTATGCCCGTGGCCAGATCGTCGACGGCCGTCGCGAGTGGTATCACGTCAGCCGCCACTTCAACCGTGACGAAATGGTCGCCCAGGCTAAGCTAGCCTATGACATGAAATGGTACTTCCCGGCGATCCGTACCATCAGCCAGGCCAAGTACTGGGACGACCTGGATATCCGCTTCCCCATGGCCCACCGCGACACCCTGGTGCGTGAAGCCAAGGTCCGTGGCCTGCATTCGAGTTGGGTGTTTGCCATCACCCGCCAGGAAAGCGCCTTTATGGATGACGCCCGTTCCGGCGTCGGCGCCAGCGGCCTGATGCAACTGATGCCCGCCACCGCCAAGGAAACCGCACGCAAGTTCAGCATCCCGCTGGCATCACCCCAGCAAGTGCTGGACCCGGACAAGAATATCCAGCTCGGCGCCGCCTACCTGAGCCAGGTTCACAGCCAGTTCAACGGTAACCGCGTGCTCGCCTCCGCCGCCTACAACGCCGGCCCAGGGCGCGTACGCCAATGGCTGCGCGGCGCCGATCACCTGAGTTTCGATGTGTGGGTGGAAAGCATTCCGTTCGACGAAACCCGTCAGTATGTGCAGAACGTGCTGTCTTATTCGGTGATCTACGGGCAGAAGCTCAACTCGCCACAGCCATTGGTGGATTGGCACGAGCGTTATTTTGATGACCAGTAACAGCAGGTAAAAGCTGCCCGCTTGAAGCTGCAAGTGCCCGCGTTGTGAGACGCGGGCATTTTTTTTAGGGTTCGTCGTGACCATCGCTAAATTGCAGGGCCGCCAGCCGCGCATACAGCGGGTTGGTGGCGATCAGTTGTTGATGGGTGCCCACCGCGACCAATTTCCCCTGATCCATCACCGCAATCCGATCGGCGTTTTTCACCGTGGCCAGGCGGTGGGCGATCACTAGGGTGGTGCGCCCTTCCATCAGTTGCGGCAATGCCTGTTGGATCAGGTGCTCGCTCTGGGCGTCCAGGGCGCTGGTGGCTTCGTCCAGCAGCAGGATCGGCGCATCTACCAACAAGGCCCGGGCAATTGCCAGGCGCTGGCGCTGCCCACCGGAAAGGCCCATGCCACCATCACCCAGGTGGGTCTGGTAGCCATCGGGCATTTGCAGGATGAAGTCATGGGCGTGGGCAATGCGCGCCGCCTCTTCGACCTGGGCGAAACTGGCCTTTGGGTTGCCGTAGCGGATGTTGTCTTCGACGCTGCCAAAAAACAGCGCCGGGCTCTGGGATACCAGAGCAAAACAGCGGCGCAGGTCCAAGGGGTCCAGGCTGGTCAGCGGCTGGCCTTCGAGCAGCACCCGCCCCTGTTGCGGGTCGTAGAAGCGCAGCAACAAGTCGAACAGGGTGGACTTGCCCGCTCCGGACGGGCCGACCAGGGCCAGGGTTTCACCGGCCCGGATGCTCAGACTCAGGCCTTCGATGGCAAAGCGATCGGGACGCGACGGGTAGGAAAAGTACAGATCCTGCAACTCCAGGCGGCCACTGACCCGCTGCGCCAACGTGATCAGCCCCGTGGCCGGCGCCTGGATGTCATTGTTCGACTGCAACAGTTCGGCAATCCGCTCCGCCGCGCCTGCCGCCCGTTGCAACTCGCCGATCACCTCGCTCAAGGTGCCAAAGGCGCTGCCGACGATCAGGCTATAGAACACAAAGGCCGCCAGCTCGCCGCCGGAGATGCGCCCGGCGATCACATCCATGCCGCCCACCCACAGCATCACCCCGACGGCGCCCAGAACCAGCACAATCACCAGGGTAATCAGCCAGGCGCGCTGGACGATACGCTTGCGTGCCGTGGTGAACGCCTCCTCCACTGTCACCGCGAAGCGCTGCTCATCCTGCACTTGATGGTTGTAGGCCTGCACCGTCTTGATCTGGCCCAGGGTCTCGGAGACGTAGCTGCCTACGTCTGCAATCCGATCCTGGCTCTGGCGCGACAGGCTGCGTACGCGCCGGCCGAAGATCAGGATCGGCGCCAACACCAGCGGCAACGCCACCACCACAATGCTGGTGAGCTTGGGGTTGGTGATAAACAGCAACACAATCCCGCCGATCACCATCAACGCATTGCGCAGAAACAGCGACAGGGATGAACCGATCACCGATTGCAGCAAGGTGGTGTCGGCGGTCAGGCGTGACTGGATTTCCGAGCTGCGATTGTTCTCGTAAAACCCCGGGTGCAGGTAGATCAGATGGTTGAACACCAGCCTGCGAATGTCCGCGACCACCCGCTCACCGATCCACGACACCAGGTAGAAGCGTGCAAACGTGCCCACCGCCAGGCCCAGCACGAGGATCATGAACAGGCCGATGGACTGGTTGAGCAAGTGTGGCGATTGGGTCATGAAGCCCTGATCCACCAACAGGCGGATGCCCTGGCCCATGGACAAGGTAATCCCTGCGGTGACGATCAGTGCGAGCAAGGCGCCGACGGCCTGCCAGCGGTACGGGGCAATAAAGCGGGTAGCCAGGCGAATGGCGCGGCGTTGACGGGCAGAAAGCATGGAGAGCATCACCTGAGGAAGACAACCTCAAGCCTACACCGCAATCGGATTGAACTTGGGTAAATCACAATGAGTCAGGTTAGTTATGCCCGGCAAGATTAGGCCCTAGAGGCTAACGGTCTAAAGTCCGGCTGGAAATCCAGCACGATTTCTGCTGGACTGGGCATTCAATCCGCCGTCGGGCTAAGGAGTTGTAACAGCTCGGTCACGCGGGGGAATTAGAGTAGGTACACAACCTGATGAGGAGACAGGCCATGTCCTTGCAAAATAGCAGCACTGACAAAGTTGAAGTAATCCGCCAGCCACAGCAGTTGCCTTGCTCGTACATCGATGCCCATGGCCGCGAAGTACAGATTACCGAAGAGATGATCCAGGGCGCCTGCGCCGAACTGGAGCAGAAACTGGTCAAGCCTGCCCAGCAAGGCTGATACGCCCCAGCTCTTTCAGAACCGGCCCAAGTGGCCGGTTTTTTATGCGTTTTTTTGTGCTCCTAGTGCATCGACAATGCTCGACAAAGCTGGCGACTCACCATTGATCCGCACTTTCAAACCATCGATCTCGCGGCGCTCTGGGTAGTGCTTGCGCAGCAGGTCGAATGCCTTGCGCTGTTCTTCCACTGTTCCTACCAGGCTACGGCGGAAATCCGCGTCGTCACGTCGCGGGTCGTAGACGCTGCGGCACAACGTCGCCAGGGCCCAGGCCGGATCAGTGCTGGCATTGAGGGTGACCTCAGCCAGCCAGGGTTCAGGCAGCAGGTCACTCAACGAAATATTTGCCGGCTGGCCAAGGTGCGCGCACAGCGCCTGGTAGATCTGCGCCGTGCCGCGCTGCTTGCCGTCAAGGCTGTAGCCGGCGATGTGCGGAGTCGCCAGCACGCACAACTCGGCCAGCTCCACATCCACTTCAGGCTCGCCTTCCCACACGTCCAGCACTGCCTGCAAATCTTCGCGCTCCAGCAACACTTCGCGCAGCGCTGTGTTATCCACCACCGGACCACGGCTGGCGTTGATCAGCCAAGTGCCTGGCTTGAGCTGCTCAAGACGCTGGCGATCCAGCAGGTGCCAAGTCGAGCCATTGCCGGATTTTTTCAGAGGGGTGTGCAGGCTGATCACATCGCACTGCTCGATGATCTGCTCCAGGCTCACGTAATCGCCTTCTTCGGTGGCCTGGCGTGGCGGATCGCAGACCAGCACTTTCCAGCCCAGGCCCTTGAGCACCTTGACCAGGCGCCCGCCCACCTCACCGGCACCGACGATGCCATAGGTACGCTGGGTCAGGTCGGCACCTTCGATTTCAGCCAGGGTCAGCAGGCTGCCCAGCACATAGTCCACCACACCACGAGCGTTGCAGCCCGGCGCGCTGGACCATTGGATCCCGGCCCTTTGAAAGTAATCGAGGTCCAGGTGATCGGTGCCGATGGTGCAGGTGCCGACAAACCGTACCGCCGTGCCCTCCAGCAACGCGCGGTTGACGTTGGTCACCGAACGCACCAGCAGCACATCGGCCTGTTCAATGGCGGCGCGGTCGATGGCGCGGCCCGACACCCGGCGGATCTCGCCGAAACCTTCAAAGAACGCATCGAGCAGCGGGATATTTTCGTCGGCAACAATCAGCATGGCAGGCTCCTTTGGCGGACCAGCAGTGTACAGGCACCGGCCGCCGGAACGTTTACAAATCCACTACACAGGTATTTTCCTGACCTATCCGTCAAGGCGTAGAATGCGCCGTCCTGCGCTCCCCTTATCGGACATCTGCACGTGAACACTGCCACTCTGCCCCCTCTCCCGCCCCGCCCGCGTTCGCCGGGAAGTCTATAGCCTGCTGGCGCTGGCCTTGCCCATCATGATCGGGCAACTGGCAACCACCGCCATGGGGTTTGTCGATGCGGTGATGGCCGGGCGCGTCAGTGCGCGAGACCTGGCGGCGGTGGCCCTGGGCAACTCCATCTGGATTCCGGTGTATCTATTGATGACCGGGACCTTGCTGGCCACCACCCCCAAAGTCGCCCAGCGCTTTGGCGCCGGCAGCCATACCGAGATCGGCCCGCTGGTACGCCAGGCATTGTGGCTGGCGCTGGTGGTGGGATGTACCGCCTCATTACTGCTGATCAGCGCCGAGCCGATCCTGCATGCAATGAACGTCGACCCCGAGCTGATCGCCCCCTGCATGGGCTACCTGCACGGCATCGCTGCGGGCATGCCGGCGGTGGCGCTGTATTACGTGCTGCGCTGTTTCAGTGACGGCCTGGGCCGCACGCGCCCGAGCATGATCCTCGGCCTGGGCGGGCTGGCGTTGAACATCCCGCTGAACTACGTGTTCATCTACGGCCATTTCGGTGTGCCAGCCATGGGCGGCGTAGGCTGCGGCTGGGCCACCGGGATTGTGATGTGGGCGATGATGCTGGGCTTCGCCGCCTGGACCCGCTGGGCACCGGCCTATCAGGCCAGCGAGTTATTCAAGCGCTTCGACTGGCCAAAATGGTCGGTGATCAAGCGCATCCTGGGCATCGGCCTGCCGATTGGCATCGCGGTGTTTGCCGAGTCGAGCATCTTTGCGGTGATCGCCCTGCTGATCGGCAGCTTGGGCGCAACCGTGGTGGCCGGGCACCAGATCGCCCTGAACTTCAGCTCACTGGTGTTCATGATTCCCTACTCCCTGAGCATGGCCGTGACCGTGCGGGTCGGCCAGGCCCTGGGCCGTGGCGAACCCCGAGAAGCACGCTTCGCCGCAGGCGTGGGGATGGGCACCGCACTGGCCTATGCCTGCCTGTCGTGCAGCCTGATGCTGTTGTTCCGCGAGCAGATCGCCACGATCTACACCGCCGACCCGCTAGCGGTCCAGGTGGCGGCGATGCTGATTGTGTTCGCGGCGCTGTTCCAGTTTTCCGATGCGATCCAGGTCACGGCCGCCGGCGCCCTGCGCGGTTATCAGGACACCCGGGTGACCATGATCCTGACCCTGTTCGCCTATTGGGGCGTGGGCTTGCCGGTAGGCTACTTGCTGGGGCTGACCGACTGGCTGGGCCAGGCCAACGGCCCGAGCGGCTTGTGGCAGGGGCTGATCGTCGGCCTCAGTTGCGCAGCGGCGATGCTGGTGGTGCGCCTGGCACGCAGTGCGCGCAAGCGCATCCGCCAGGTTTAAGCGCGACTGCCCACTGTAGGAGCGAGCTTGTCTCCGGGCGGCGTTCCGACGAGAAACCTGAGAGCGACGCGGGGTGTCAGTTTTCTCGCGTTATCGTTAACATTTTTTTCGTCGGAACGCCGCCCGGAGACAAGCTCGCTCCTACAGTAGGTATCAGTCTCAGGTGGCCTTCTTGCGGATCCAGTACAGGTAAGTACCGGCCTCTTCGCGCTGCTCCACCAGTTCATGGTCCAGGAACACGCAGAACTTGGGGATATCGCGGCGGGTCGAGGGATCGGTCGCGATGACTTTAAGTAGGCCGCCCGGCGCCAGGTCGCGGATGTGCTGGTGCAGCATCATCACCGGTTCCGGGCAGTTGAGGCCGGTGGCGTCGAGGATGCCGTCGACGGGTAAATCCGAAAACTGACTCATACTTCACTCCGAAAACAGATCCGCCCCTGTATGGGAGCGGGCTGCCCGCGATGACGTGGGCACATTCAACATTGATTTCGACTGTTATAACGCTATCGCGGGCAAGCCCGCTCCCACATTTTGGAGCGGCGCCAGCCATAGGATCAACGGGCCTTGGGTTTCTTTACGTCCAGGCGGCGCAGGTGGCAGGTGACTTCCTCGCGGTCGTGGTACAGCTGCTTGCAGCCGATTTCCACGCGAATGCCCCGCGCCTTGAAGCCTTCTTCGATGCGCTCCAGCAGGCGCTTCACCTCGGCGTAACGCTGTTTCATCGGCAATTTGAGGTTGACCACCGCTTCGCGGCAATGACCTTCGCCGATCCAGGTTTCCAGCAGAGCCGCGTTGCGCGCCGGTTTCTCGACGATATCGCAGACCATCCAGTCCACCGGCTGCTTGGGGGTGAAGGTAAAACCATCCGCCATCAAGTGTTGCACCAGGCCGGTGTCCATCAGGCTTTCGGCCATCGGCCCGTTATCGATCGCCGTCACCAGCATGCCCCGGTTGACCAATTGCCAGGTCCAGCCGCCCGGCGCGGCGCCGAGGTCGACGCCGGTCATGTCGCCGTGCAGGCGCTCGTCCCACTGGTCTCGGGGGATAAAGTGGTGCCAGGCCTCTTCCAGCTTCAAGGTCGAACGGCTTGGCGCGTCACGGGGGAATTTCAGGCGGGGGATGCCCATCGGCCACATGGCCGAGTTATTTGACTCGGCCAGGCCCATAAACACTTCGCGGCCGCTCTTGAAGGTCAGCAGCAGGCGCGGCTTGCTCGGGTCTTCGACCAGTTTGCCGGCGGCCAGCAGGGCCTTGCGCAGGTGCACTTCGAATTTCTTGCAGAAGTTCGACAGTTCCTTGCCATCGTTGGTATCGACCATTTCCAGCCACAGGCTGCCACACACCGGGAAATCGCGCAGGTGCGCAAGGATCACGCTGATGCGGTCGGTTTCCGGCAGATCGATGAAAACCCCACGCGCCCACTGCCTCGGGAAGATCAGTTCGGCAAAGCGTTGGCCGCGCATCAGGCGCTGGGCGCCGTCTTCTTCAGTGCAAACGAATTCGGCGCAGGCGCTGCCGGTCTTGGCCTTGGCATAGCCGGAAACGTTCAGGCGCGCGGCGTGTTCCGCAATCTCGGAACAGACTTCGCCTTCAAAACCCGGGCGGCAATGCATAAAAAGGGTGTTCATCAACTCTCCTGGTAACACGCTTGCTGTAGCGCAAGGCCTGTCATGAAAACGCGCGCATGATAGCTGAGTTCGGAACCTTGGACTTGTCCATAGAGTCCAGTTATTAGCCTGCTACTGAAAACAGGGCTAGCTTGTAAGCTCTGTTCGTCCCGTCAGGTCCGTAGCCGTGCGGACCATAAGGAGTCATGTGATGTCATCCGTTGATAGCCTGAGAACCCTTAAGACCCTGCAAGTCGACAGCAAGACTTACCACTATTTCAGCTTGCCCGAAGCCGCCAAGAGCCTGGGTGACCTGGACAAATTGCCGATGTCCCTCAAGGTGCTGCTGGAAAACCTGCTGCGCTGGGAGGACGGAAAAACCGTGACCGGCGCCGACCTCAAGGCGCTTGCCGCCTGGCTCAAGGAGCGGCGCTCCGACCGCGAGATCCAGTACCGTCCGGCCCGGGTGCTGATGCAGGACTTTACCGGCGTGCCCGCCGTGGTCGACCTGGCCGCCATGCGCGCCGCCGTGGCCAAGGCCGGTGGCGATCCACAGCGCATCAACCCGCTGTCGCCGGTGGACCTGGTGATTGACCACTCGGTGATGGTCGACAAGTTCGGCAACGCCGACGCCTTCGAGCAAAACGTCGATATCGAAATGCAGCGCAACGGTGAGCGCTATGCGTTCCTGCGCTGGGGCCAGAGCGCCTTTGATAATTTCAGCGTGGTACCGCCGGGTACCGGCATCTGTCACCAAGTCAACCTGGAATACCTGGGCCGCACCGTGTGGACCAAGGATGAAGATGACCGCACCTACGCCTTCCCCGACACCCTGGTGGGCACCGACTCCCACACCACCATGATCAACGGCCTCGGCGTTTTGGGCTGGGGCGTGGGCGGTATCGAGGCGGAAGCGGCGATGCTTGGCCAGCCGGTATCGATGCTGATCCCGGAAGTGATTGGCTTCAAGCTCACCGGCAAACTCAAAGAAGGCATCACCGCCACCGACCTGGTGCTGACAGTCACGCAAATGCTGCGTAAAAAAGGCGTGGTGGGCAAATTCGTCGAGTTCTATGGCGACGGCCTGGCTGACCTGCCCCTGGCCGACCGCGCCACCATTGCCAACATGGCACCGGAATATGGCGCCACTTGTGGCTTTTTCCCGGTGGATGACGTGACGCTGGACTACTTGCGCCTCTCCGGCCGGCCAGACGCCACCGTCAAGCTGGTCGAGGCCTATACCAAGGCTCAGGGCCTGTGGCGCAATGCCGGTGAAGAACCGGTATTCACGGACAGCCTGGCCCTGGACATGGCCAGCGTCGAAGCCAGCCTGGCCGGACCAAAACGCCCGCAGGACCGGGTCTCGCTGCCGGATGTGGGTCAAGCGTTCAGTGACTTCCTCGACTTGCAGTTCAAACCCGCGAGCAAGGAAGAAGGCCGCCTGGAAAGCGAAGGCGGCGGCGGTGTCGCCGTGGGTAATGCCGACCTGGTGGGCGAAGCCGACTACGCCTTCGAAGGCCAGACCTATCGCCTGAAAAACGGCGCGGTGGTGATCGCCGCGATTACCTCCTGCACCAACACCTCCAACCCCAGCGTGATGATGGCCGCCGGCCTGGTCGCGAAAAAAGCCGTGGAAAAGGGCCTGACCCGCAAGCCGTGGGTAAAAAGCTCCCTGGCGCCTGGCTCCAAGGTGGTCACCGACTACTACAACGCCGCCGGCCTGACGCCGTACCTCGACCAACTGGGCTTCGACCTGGTGGGTTATGGCTGCACCACCTGTATCGGCAACTCCGGGCCATTGCCGGAGCCCATCGAGAAAGCCATCCAGAAAGCCGACCTGACTGTGGCGTCGGTGCTGTCCGGCAACCGTAACTTCGAAGGCCGCGTGCACCCCCTGGTGAAAACCAACTGGCTGGCCTCGCCGCCCCTGGTGGTGGCCTATGCCCTTGCCGGGACCGTGCGCATCGATATCAGCAGCGAGCCCCTGGGCACCGGCAAGGATGGTGCGCCTGTCTACCTGCGCGATATCTGGCCCAGCAGCCAGGAGATCGCCGACGCGGTGGCCCAGGTCAGCACCAGCATGTTCCATAAGGAATACGCCGAGGTGTTTGCCGGTGACGAACAGTGGCAAGCCATTGAAGTGCCCCAGGCCGCGACCTATGTGTGGCAAAAAGACTCCACCTATATCCAGCACCCACCGTTTTTCGATGACATCGCCGGGCCGCTGCCGGTGATCAAGGATGTGCAGGGCGCCAATATCCTGGCCCTGCTTGGCGATTCGGTGACCACCGACCACATCTCCCCTGCTGGCAATATCAAGGCCGATAGCCCGGCGGGCCGCTACCTGCGCGAACAGGGCGTGGAACCACGGGACTTCAACTCCTACGGCTCGCGCCGCGGCAACCATGAAGTGATGATGCGCGGCACCTTCGCCAACATCCGGATCCGCAACGAAATGCTCGGTGGCGAAGAAGGTGGCAACACCCTCTACATTCCCACCGGCGAGAAGATGCCGATCTACGACGCTGCCATGCAATACCAGGCGTCCGGCACGCCGTTGGTGGTGATCGCCGGCCAGGAGTACGGCACCGGTTCCAGTCGCGACTGGGCCGCCAAGGGCACCAACCTGCTGGGCGTCAAGGCGGTGATCGCCGAGAGCTTCGAGCGCATCCACCGTTCCAACCTGGTGGGCATGGGCGTGCTGCCATTGCAGTTCAAACTGGACCAGAACCGCAAGGCGCTGCAACTGACCGGCAAGGAGAAGATCGATATTCTCGGCCTGACCGATGCCGAGATCGAGCCACGCATGAACCTGACGCTGGTAATTACCCGCGAAGACGGGCGCAGCGAGAAGGTCGAGGTGCTGTGCCGGATTGACACCCTCAATGAAGTTGAATACTTCAAGGCGGGCGGGATTCTGCATTACGTGCTGCGTCAGTTGATTGCTTCGTAACGCCTCAAGCCAGACAAAACACCGCCTTCGGGCGGTGTTTTCATTTTTGCCGCCCGCAACTGTCGCTATAATCCGCGCCCTCATTTGTAGGCGCCGGCTTACCGGCTGCTACATCAAGCAATTGCGTCACGTTGACCGTCACAAGGATTTTTTTATGCCCGCTTTGCCCTGGCTGTACCTGGCCCTTCTTTCCATTGGCTATGGGTTGGCCCTGACCTACGGGCAACTGGGTTTGCTGGCAGGGGCCTCCATCGGGCTACTGCTGGTCGCAGGTTATGCCGTACGCCAACAGCACGTCCCATGGGCGCGCTACCTTGGCCATGGCCTGTTCATCGTATTGGCCCTGGGCCTGGCGATGCACTGGCTACCCGGCTTCCAAAACGGTCGCGCCATCGACCCCCAGCGTTTCACCGCCGACGCCGTGCCCTTCTCGCTGTACCTGAACCAGGACAAACCACTGATTGGCTTCTGGCTGCTACTCGCCTGCCCGTGGATCGTCGCCCGCCGCCCGTTGCGCCTGTCGATCTACGCCACCGCGCTGGCCTTGACCCTGACCACCATCGCCGCCCTGGGTGGAGCGGTACTGCTGGGCATCATCAGTTGGGCCCCCAAATGGCCAGACCAGGCCTGGCTCTGGGTGTTGAATAACCTGTTGCTGGTGACCCTGGTTGAAGAGGCGCTGTTTCGCGGCTATATCCAGGGCGGCCTGAGCCGACGCTTCAAGCAACTGCCCTACGGCGAAAACCTCGCCTTGCTCCTGGCTTCGCTACTGTTTGGCCTGGTGCATGTCGGTGCCGGCTGGCAATGGGTGCTGCTGGCCAGTATCGCCGGCGCGGGTTATGGCCTGGCCTACCGCTTCGGCGGCCTGGGCGCGGCGATTGCGACACACTTTGGCCTGAATCTGCTGCATTTCGGGTTGTTTACCTACCCGATGCTGGCCTGATCGCCAGTTCCGAGGTCGCGCCGAGAGGGGCCTACGCTTGTGCGGATTATTGCAAAAATAAGCTAAATAAAAGCCCGCACCGGCCGACAACCCATCAAAGCCTTGCGGATTGATCAATCATGCGTAATAACCAACCCGTTACCCAGCGCGAACGTACATTCCCCGCTCAACAACGGTTGATCTCCACGACCGATGCCAAAGGCGTGATCACTTACTGCAACGATGCGTTTGTCGAGATCAGTGGGTTTTCCCGGGATGAACTGATGCGCGCCCCGCACAACCTGGTTCGTCACCCGGATGTGCCGGCGGCCGTGTTCGCGCACATGTGGGCGACGCTCAAACAAGGCTTGCCATGGATGGGCATCGTCAAGAACCGCTGCAAGACCGGCGATCACTACTGGGTCAACGCCTATGTGACCCCGGTGTTCGACGGTGAACAGGTGGTCGGCTACGAATCGGTACGGGTCAAGCCCACCGCCGAACAGATCCGCCGTGCCGAAGCGCTGTATCAACGTATCAACCAGGGCAAGTCGGCCATCCCGCGCAGTGATAAATGGCTGCCGGTGCTACAGGACTGGCTGCCGTTTATCCTGGTCAGCCAATTGAGCTTCCTGATCGGCGTCTGGTTCGACTCCCACTGGGGCTTTGCCCTGGCCGCCGCCTTGTCGGTGCCCCTGGGCCTGCTCGGCCTGAGTTGGCAACAACGTGGCCTCAAACGCCTGCTGCGCCTGGCCGAACAGACCACCTCCGACCCGCTGATCGCGCAGATGTACACCGACAGCCGTGGCGCGCAGGCACGCCTGGAGATGTCGATCCTCAGCCAGGAAGCCCGCCTGAAGACTTGTCTGACCCGCTTGCAGGACACCGCCGAGCACCTCAACGACCAGGCGCGTCAATCCAACACCCTGGCCCACAACAGTTCGACCGGCCTGGAACGCCAGCGCGTGGAGACCGAGCAGGTCGCCACCGCCGTCAATCAGATGGCCGCCACCACCCAGGAAGTCGCCAGCCATGTACAGCGCACGGCCGATGCGACCCAGGAAGCCAATCGCCTGACCGGGCGCGGGCGTGATATCGCCGGCGAAACCCGTGAAGCCATCCAGCGCCTGTCGGTGGTGGTTGGTGAGACCGGCGTGACCGTGACCCAATTGGCCAAGGACAGCGATGAGATTGGCGGTGTTGTAGATGTGATCAAAGGCATTGCCGACCAGACCAACCTGCTGGCCCTCAACGCAGCCATCGAAGCGGCCCGTGCCGGTGAAATGGGCCGTGGGTTTGCGGTGGTGGCCGATGAAGTGCGGCAACTGGCGCAACGCACCAGCGAATCCACCGGACAGATTCATGCCCTGATCGCCAAGCTGCAACAGACCGCCAGCACCGCCGTGCAGACCATGGACGCCGGGCATCGCCAGGCCGAAGAAGGTGTGGCGCGGGTAATGGAAGCGGACGCGGCGCTGGTGGGGATCAGCGAGGCGGTGGCGCATATTACCGACATGACTACGCAGATCGCCGCCGCGACCGAGGAGCAAAGCTCGGTGGCCGAGGAGATCAGCCGCAATATCAGCACTATTGCGCTGTTGGCAGACCAGACGTCGGAGCAGGCACTGAACTCGGCGCAGTTGAGTGAAGAGCTGACCCATACGGCCAATACCCAGTATTCGCTGGTGGAGCGGTTTAACCGTTAGATCGCTATCGCAGGCAAGCCAGCTCCCACATTTTGAATGTATTCACACATCAAAATGTGGGAGCTGGCTTGCCTGCGATGGGCATCGGTATCCACACAACTTTCAGAAACTGACGAACTCTCCTGTGGCGAGCGGGCTTGCCCCGCGCTGGGCTGCGAAGCAGCCCTAAACCCGGCCATCGCGGTTTATCTGAAGAAACGTGGAGGGCTTTTTGGGCTGCTTCGCAGCCCAGCGCGGGTCAAGCCCGCTCGCCACAACGGCGCTATCTGCCTGGATTTAGGCGTTGCGGCAAAGTTATGTAGATACCTATGCTGCGATGAAGCCCTAACAGGCGCCGAGAAACCCAGCCACCTTCCCCGCCGCAGCCTCCAGATGTTGCTCATGGGTAAACCCCGAGGCCTTCAACGGCTTCAAATCATGATCCCCCGCCACCAGCCACATCACTTCGATGCTCGGCGACAGCACATAGCCCTCCACCGCCGCCCGATTGCCCAGTGCATCGCGCTCGCCCTGCACAATCAAGGTCGGCGTCTTCAGCCCGGCCAAGTGCTCGACCCGGGGTTTTTCCGGCTTGCCCACCGCATAGAACGGATAACCCAGGCATACCAGCGCATCAGCGGCCAATTCATCGGCCAATAGACTGGCCATGCGCCCGCCCATGGACTTGCCGCCCACCGCCAGGGGCCCAGCGACATGACGTCGCACCTGGGCATATACCTCGCGCCAGCATTGCAGCAGTTTCGGCGCCAGATTCGGCGGGCGTTTGCCGCCGTCCACACGGCGCTGGGCCATGTACGGGAACTCGAAGCGCAACACGTTCACGCCATGCCCGGCAAGGCGTGCAGCCATGTCGTCCATAAAGCCCGAGTCCATCGGCGCGCCGGCTCCGTGGGCGAGGATCAGCGTCGGTGAGGGGCCTGCGCCAACGCGCGTGGCCGCATTCCATAACCAACCCTGTTCACGCACACACTGCGCCCATTGATCCCCGTCAATACTGGCCTTGTGCTCTTTGCCCATGCTTGCCTCGCTTTTTAGTCTGCCTATAACTCCAGCCCAAGTGCCGCATCTGCTTGGGTTGAACCGTGGATGGGGAACCATGAACACTACTTTAAGTACCGCCTATAACTACAAGGTGGTCCGCCAATTCGCCATTATGACGGTGGTGTGGGGCATCGTCGGCATGGGGCTCGGGGTTTTTCTCGCCGCCCAGTTGGTATGGCCCGAACTCAACTTCAACCTGCCTTGGACCAGTTTCGGTCGATTGCGCCCACTGCACACCAACGCGGTGATTTTCGCGTTTGGTGGCTGTGCGCTGTTTGCCAGCTCCTTCTACGCGGTGCAACGCACCTGCCAGACCCAGCTGTTCGCGCCGAAAGTCGCCGCGTTCTGCTTCTGGGGCTGGCAATTGGTGATCCTGCTGGCGGCAATCAGCTTGCCACTGGGCTACACCAGTTCCAAGGAATACGCCGAGCTGGAATGGCCGATCGACATCCTGATCACCATCGTCTGGGTCGCCTACGCCATCGTGTTCTTCGGTACCGTGGCCAAGCGCAACACCAAGCACATCTACGTCGGTAACTGGTTCTTCGGTGCGTTCATCATCACCGTGGCGATCCTGCATATCGTCAACAACCTGGAAATCCCGGTCAGCCTGACCAAGTCCTACTCCCTCTACGGTGGTGCGACGGATGCCATGGTGCAGTGGTGGTATGGGCATAACGCCGTAGGTTTCTTCCTCACTGCGGGCTTTTTGGGGATGATGTACTACTTCGTGCCGAAACAAGCCGAGCGTCCGGTCTACTCCTATCGCTTGTCCATCGTGCACTTCTGGGCATTGATCACCCTGTACATCTGGGCCGGTCCTCACCACTTGCACTACACCGCGCTGCCGGACTGGGCACAGTCCCTGGGCATGGTGATGTCGCTGGTACTGCTGGCGCCAAGCTGGGGCGGCATGATCAACGGCATGATGACCCTCTCGGGTGCCTGGCATAAGCTGCGCAGCGACCCGATCCTGCGCTTTTTGGTGGTATCGCTGGCGTTCTACGGCATGTCGACCTTTGAAGGTCCGATGATGGCGATCAAGACGGTCAACGCCCTGTCCCACTACACCGACTGGACCATCGGCCACGTACACGCCGGCGCTCTGGGTTGGGTGGCGATGATTTCCATCGGCGCGCTGTACCACATGATCCCGAAAGTCTTCGGTCGCGAGCAGATGTACAGCCTCGGCCTGATCAACGCGCACTTCTGGCTGGCCACCATCGGCACCGTGCTCTACATCGCTTCGATGTGGGTCAACGGCATTGCCCAGGGCCTGATGTGGCGTGCGGTCAACGAAGACGGCACCTTGACCTACTCCTTCGTCGAAACCCTGGTGGCTAGCCACCCAGGCTTCATCGTGCGACTGGTGGGCGGTGCAATCTTCCTCAGCGGCATGTTCCTGATGGCTTACAACACTTGGCGCACCGTGCGTTCGGCACAACCTGCCGAAGTAGCCGCTGCAGCGCAGATGGCCTGAGGAGTCGATGATGAAACACGAAACGATTGAAAAGAACGTCGGCCTGCTGATGCTGCTGATGGTGCTGGCCGTGAGTATCGGCGGCCTGACACAGATCGTCCCGCTGTTCTTCCAGGACGTGACCAACAAGCCGGTAGAAGGCATGAAGCCCTATACCGCGCTGCAACTGGAAGGCCGTGACATCTACATCCGCGAAGGCTGCGTACAGTGCCACTCGCAAATGATCCGGCCGTTCCGCGCCGAGACCGAACGCTATGGCCACTACTCGGTTGCCGGTGAAAGCGTTTGGGACCACCCGTTCCTGTGGGGTTCCAAGCGTACCGGTCCGGACCTGGCCCGGGTTGGCGCCCGCTACTCCGATGACTGGCACCGCGCGCACTTGTACAACCCGCGCAACGTAGTGCCTGAGTCGAAGATGCCGGCCTACCCATGGCTGGTCACCGCGCAGGTCGACAGCAGCCACACCGAAACCAAGCTCAAGGTCATGCGTACCCTCGGCGTGCCGTACACCGACGCGGACATCACCGCGGCCGTGGACAGCCTCAAGGGCAAGACCGAAATGGACGCTCTGGTCTCCTATCTGCAAGTGCTCGGCACTGCAATCAAGAGCAAGAGGTGAACCATGGGTTTTGAACTGGATACCGGAATGATCCGCGGCCTCGGCACGCTGGTGGTGGCGATTGCCTTCATCGGCCTGTCGCTGTGGGTGTTCAACTCCAAGCGCAACCCGGAGTTCGCCGAGGCCTGCCTGCTGCCATTTGCCGATGAGCCTAAGCCTGACGCCATTGGCACCCCATCCGACGCTCAAGAAGAGCCTGTAACAAGGAGCATTCGGCCATGACTACCTTTTGGAGTACATGGATCTGTGTACTGACCCTCGGCAGCCTGATCGGCCTGACCTGGCTGTTGTTCGGCACCCGCAAGGGCGAGACCAAGGGCAGCGTCGACCAGACCATGGGCCACGCCTTCGACGGGATTGAGGAGTACGACAACCCCCTGCCCCAATGGTGGTTCATGTTGTTCGCCGGCACCCTGGTGTTTGCCGTCGGCTACCTGATCCTCTATCCGGGCCTGGGCAACTGGAAAGGCGTATTGCCGGGCTATGAAGACGGCTGGACCCAGACCAAGGAATGGGACAAGGAAATGGCCAAGGCCGACGCCAAGTTTGGGCCGATCTTCGCCAAATTCGCAGCCATGCCCGTGGAAGAAGTAGCCAAGGACCCGCAAGCGTTGAAAATGGGCGGCCGTCTGTTTGCCTCCAACTGCGCGGTGTGCCACGGCTCCGACGCCAAGGGCGCCTACGGCTTCCCGAACCTGGCGGACGACAACTGGCGCTGGGGTGGTTCGGCCGATGCAATCAAGCTGACCATCATGAACGGTCGCCATGCCGCAATGCCGGCCTGGGGTGAAGTACTGGGCGAAGACGGAGTGAAAAACGTCGCCGCCTATGTACGCCACGACTTGGCCAAATTGCCGCTGCCGGCTGACAGCAAGGTCGACCTGGCTGCTGGCAAGCAAGCGTTCGATACCACCTGCGTGGCGTGCCACGGCCCAGAGGGCCACGGTGTTGAAGCCATGGGCGCGCCGAACCTGACGCAGCCTGCCGGTTTCATCTACGGCACCAGCCTTGCGCAGTTGCAGCAAACCATCCGCCACGGCCGTCAAGGCCAGATGCCAGCGCAGGAAGCGCTGCAAGGCAACGACAAGGTCCACCTGCTGGCGGCCTACGTCTACAGCCTGTCGCAGAAGGATCAGAAGTAAGCTTCACGCTATAAGCTGCAAGAGAAGAGTTCTCAACTCGGCTCTTGCAGCCTTTTCAACCCTCCCCCTCCCCCGCGTCAAACTTGCCCCTTGCAGCTTGCTCCTAACCGCTGCGTCCTGCGCCAGATTGTCACACCCTTCTAAAGCACCTCTTTCCCCTCTCGCCATTCGGGTCTACGCTTGTTTCGACAGTGGGCCGGCGTTGATCGGTCGCAGCTCGACTTGCACTCGATGAGTCAGACATTCCAGCAGGGTGACAGGCGCAAGGGCTGACAGTTACCGGCTGTCGTGCCACCAACCATTCGTCACCTTGGCAGCGTGTCACTACACATCGCGTTGCAAGTACCTGCGCCCCCTCAAAATTCCTGTCCAACCCGTCAGCTTTTCATTTTTGATTTTGTCCTTACGCCAAATAGGGAAAGGGCGCAGAATCTGGCTTGAAACGCATTGACGCAGGTCAGCGTTACGTTGCAATGGCAATTCGCATTGTCCATACTTGCGGCCGATTTTTATCCTAATAAAACACCTAAACCGTGGAACCTTAGAATGAGCACAGCAATCAGTCCGACTGCTTATAACTATAAGGTAGTCCGCCAGTTCGCCATCATGACGGTGGTCTGGGGGATCCTTGGCATGGGGCTCGGTGTCTTCATCGCCTCGCAACTGGTCTGGCCGGAGTTGAACTTCGACCTGCCATGGACGACGTTTGGACGCCTACGCCCACTGCACACGAACCTTGTGATCTTCGCCTTCGGCGGATGTGCACTGTTTGCCACCTCCTACTATGTCGTGCAGCGAACCTGCCAGACGCGACTGATTTCCGACGGTCTTGCCGCTTTCACCTTCTGGGGCTGGCAAGCAGTAATCGTCGGCGCCATCATCACCCTGCCAATGGGCTTCACCACCACCAAGGAATACGCGGAATTGGAATGGCCCCTTGCCATCCTTCTGGCGATCGTCTGGGTGACCTACGGCATCGTGTTCTTTGGCACCATCGTCAAGCGCAAGACCAAGCACATCTATGTCGGCAACTGGTTCTACGGCGCATTCATCGTCGTGACGGCGATGCTGCACATCGTCAACCACGCGTCCCTGCCGGTGAGTTTCTTCAAGTCCTACTCGGCCTACGCCGGTGCGACCGATGCGATGATCCAGTGGTGGTACGGCCACAACGCCGTAGGGTTCTTCCTGACCACCGGTTTCCTGGGGATGATGTACTACTTCGTGCCCAAACAGGCCGAACGTCCGATCTACTCCTATCGCCTGTCCATCGTGCACTTCTGGGCACTGATCACCCTGTATATCTGGGCCGGTCCCCACCACCTGCACTACACCGCACTGCCGGATTGGGCACAGTCCCTGGGCATGGCCATGTCGATCATCCTGCTGGCTCCGAGCTGGGGCGGCATGATCAACGGCATGATGACCCTGTCGGGCGCCTGGCATAAGCTGCGCACCGACCCGATCCTGCGCTTTTTGGTGGTATCGCTGGCGTTCTACGGCATGTCGACCTTCGAAGGGCCGATGATGGCGATCAAGACCGTCAACTCGCTGTCCCACTACACCGACTGGACCATCGGCCACGTACACGCCGGCGCTTTGGGCTGGGTCGCGATGATCTCCATCGGCGCGCTGTACCACATGATTCCCAAGCTCTATGGCCGGGCGCAGATGCACAGCACCAGCCTGATCAACACCCACTTCTGGCTGGCCACTATCGGCACCGTGCTCTACATCGCCTCGATGTGGGTCAACGGCATCACCCAGGGCCTGATGTGGCGTGCGATCAACGACGACGGCACCCTCACCTACTCCTTCGTCGAAGCGCTGCAAGCCAGCCATCCTGGTTTCATCGTCCGCGCCCTCGGTGGTGCGTTCTTCGCCAGCGGCATGCTGTTCATGGCCTACAACGTGTGGCGCACCGTGCGTGCCTCCAACCCTGTAGAGGCTGAAGCCGCCACCAAGATCGCCGTCGTGGGAGCTCACTGATGAAGCATGAAGTAGTCGAGAAGAATATCGGCCTGCTGGCCTTCTTCATGGTCATCGCCGTGAGTATCGGCGGCCTGACCCAGATCGTTCCGCTGTTTTTCCAGGACGTGACCAACAAGCCGGTCGAAGGCATGAAGCCGCGTACCGCCCTTGAACTGGAAGGCCGCGATGTGTACATCGCCAACGGCTGTGTCGGCTGCCACTCGCAGATGATCCGCCCGTTCCGTGCTGAAACCGAACGCTATGGCCACTACTCGGTCGCCGGTGAAAGCGTGTGGGACCACCCGTTCCTGTGGGGTTCCAAGCGTACCGGTCCGGACCTGGCCCGCGTGGGTGGTCGTTACTCCGATGATTGGCAGCGTGCGCACTTGTACAACCCGCGCAACGTAGTGCCCGAGTCGAAAATGCCGGCGTACCCGTTCCTCGTGGAAAACAAGCTCGACGGCAAAGACACTGCCAAGAAAATGGAAGTCTTGCGCACCCTCGGCGTGCCTTACACCGACGAAGACATCGCCGGTGCCCAGGCAGCCGTCAAGGGCAAGACCGAAATGGACGCGCTGGTGGCCTATCTGCAAGGCCTGGGCACCATCATCAAAAGCAAACGGTGATCTGAATGGATATCGGGATGATTCGAGGCCTGGGCACCGTTGTCGTGATGGTGGCCTTTATCGGCCTGGCGTTGTGGGTGTTCAGCCCCAAGCGCAAGTCAGAGTTTGAAGACGCGACCTTGCTGCCTTTTGCGGATGATCCCGAAGCCATCAAGCACGTCGAGCAAGCTTCTAGGAGTAACAAAGAATGACTACGTTCTGGAGTCTGTACGTCACAGTCCTCAGTCTGGGTACCATTTTTGCCCTGACCTGGCTGCTGCTGTCGACCCGCAAGGGCCAGCGCGCCGAACAAACGGACGAGACGGTTGGCCACTCGTTCGACGGTATCGAGGAATACGACAACCCACTGCCGAAGTGGTGGTTCATGCTGTTCGTGGGCACCATTATCTTTGCCCTGGGTTACCTGGTGCTGTACCCGGGCCTTGGCAACTGGAAAGGCCTGCTGCCGGGCTACGCCTACCTCGACAACGAGAAGCAAACCCCGTTCGCCAACGGCCAGAGCGGCTGGACCGGCGTGCACGAGTGGGAAAAGGAAATGGCCCGCTCCGACGCCAAGTTCGGACCGATCTTCGCCAAGTTTGCTGCCATGCCCATTGAAGAAGTGGCCAAGGATCCGCAAGCCCTGAAGATGGGTGGCCGCCTATTCGCCTCCAACTGTTCGGTATGCCACGGTTCCGACGCCAAGGGCGCCTATGGCTTCCCCAACCTGACCGACGCCGACTGGCGCTGGGGCGGCGAGCCGGAAACCATCAAGGCCACCATCATGGCGGGCCGTCACGCGGTGATGCCGGGTTGGGCTGAAGTGATCGGTGAACAAGGCGTGGCTGACGTCGCCGGTTTTGTACTGACCAACCTCGATGGCCGCAAGCTGCCGGAAGGTGCCAAGGCCGACGTGGCCAACGGCGAGAAGCTGTTCGCCGCCAACTGCGTGGCCTGCCACGGCCCGGCGGGCAAAGGTACGCCAGCGATGGGCGCACCTGACCTGACCCACCCGGGCGCGTTCATCTACGGTTCCAGCTTCGCCCAACTGCAGCAGACCATCCGTTACGGCCGTCAGGGCCAGATGCCTGCGCAGGAGCAATTGCAGGGTAACGACAAGGTGCACTTGCTGGCGGCGTATGTTTACAGCCTCTCGCACAAAGAGCCGCAAGAACAGAAGTAAGCTGCAAGCTGCAAGAAAAAGCCCCGTACAGCGCATGCTGGCGGGGCTTTTTTTCGTCAAAGGAATAACTATCAGCAAAAAACTACATAAGCACCTGCTGCTTAAATCAAACCTTGGCAGGCCTTACGACAGGCAAATAGCTCGCCAATAACTAAACCAACTTGCGAATTAAAGAATGCATGAACATTGCACACAGTAAACACCTGACAATTCGCAATCACCGCAACATTGGCTTAGGCTCGTCAACTTATAATTTATTAGTACCCGTCAGATAAAAGGGCGCTGCTGGCTTGAGTGCGTCAACTTCTAACTTATTAGTACCTGTCAGATAAAAGGGAGCTCTTGGCTTGAGTTCGTCACGCGGTAACAGATTCGGGGCCCGACCATAGTCGGCAACCGAGGGTTTGGGTTCCTTGCGCGGCAAAAGATTCTGGGCCCGATCATAGTCGGCAAGCGGGAGTTTGGGTTCGTTACGCGGCAAAAGATTCTGGGCCCGATCATAGCCGGCAAGCGGGAGTTTGGGTTCGTTACGCGGCAAAAGATTCTGGGCCCGATCATAGTCGGCAAGCGGGGGGCTTGGGTTCCTTGCGCGGCAAAAGATTCTGGGCCCGATCATAGTCGGCAAGCGGGAGTTTGGGTTCGTTACGCTCCATCAGATTGGGGCTGGCCTGATAATGGCGGGGCGCTTTCTCAATCTGGTCCGATGACTTATCGCCTGCCTTGTCGCCGCCCCCCCTTATATTGGAATGGGCATCAGCGATCGCATGATTTTCAACAGACGCAATAACGGTCATAGGGTTATAAGCATTCAGCATTATGTTGCCACTGATCATAGATACCTCATCATTAACTTCATCAGAAAAGCGCTCAGGAGTTATATAGCCGAGCATCCTCTGAGTGAGCCAATCGACGTCATTCGTTCCCAAAGCACATAGCGCGTTACATTAACCAACGCCAAAGAGGAGATGATTTGTGAAGGTTCGGCTCCCCACCTGCGGCATCGGTATCTACACAACTTTCAGAAACTGACGAACTCCCCCGTGGCGAGCGGGCGATGCGGCGTTCCGACAAGCCCGCTCGCCACAACTGCGCTATCTGCCTGGATCTAGGCGTTGCGGCAAAGTTGTGTAGATACCTATGCACCTGCGGGACAGTTTTTTTTGCCCGCCGGCCGCTCATCCGCCGCAAACCGTCCATACTCCTCAAGTCAATTGACCCAGATCACGTACACCATCAATTGATTTCCCCCAACGCGACCAAAGGTCGCACCCGCTCACAGGAACTACAGGCGTATCATTACGCCACTGCAAGACCCCTATTTTTGACCCCGGTTGGCACGTACTGGCCGAGGCAAATCTCCACTGCCGTGGGATGCAATGATGAGCAACCAGATTCCGGTACATGACGTTACCCCGCCTGCCAAAAAAACCAGCGACACCGTCGATCTCTACGCCTCGCGAGAGAAAATCTACACCCGCGCCTTCACCGGGATGTTCCGCAATCTGCGGATGCTCGGCGGTGCCGGCTTGTTCCTGCTGTACTTTGGTACGGTGTGGCTGAACTGGGGTGGGCACCAGGCCGTCTGGTGGAACCTGCCAGAGCGCAAATTCTTCATTTTCGGTGCGACATTCTGGCCCCAGGATTTCATCCTGCTGTCAGGCATCCTGATCATCTCGGCCTTTGGCCTGTTCTTTATCACCGTGTACGCCGGGCGTATCTGGTGCGGTTATACCTGCCCGCAAAGCGTGTGGACCTGGATCTACATGTGGTGCGAGAAGGTCACCGAAGGCGACCGTAACCAGCGGATCAAGCTGGACAAGGCGCCAATGAGCGCCAACAAGTTCCTGCGTAAACTCAGCAAGCACACGCTATGGCTGCTGATCGGCTTTGTCACCGGCATGACCTTTGTCGGCTACTTCTCGCCGATCCGCGAACTGGTCTTCGATTTCTTCACTGGCCAGGCCGATGGCTGGTCGTACTTCTGGGTCGGCTTCTTCACCCTCGCCACCTACGGCAACGCCGGTTGGTTGCGTGAGCAGGTGTGCATCTACATGTGTCCGTATGCGCGCTTCCAGAGCGTGATGTTCGACAAGGACACCCTGATCGTGTCCTATGACCCGCGCCGCGGCGAAGTACGTGGCCCGCGCAAGAAAGGTGTCGACTACAAGGCGCAGGGCCTGGGGGATTGCATCGATTGCACGATGTGCGTGCAGGTCTGCCCCACCGGCATCGACATCCGCGACGGCCTGCAGATCGAGTGCATTGGCTGCGCCGCCTGCATCGACGCCTGCGACACCATCATGGACAAGATGGATTACCCTCGCGGGTTGATCAGCTACACCACCGAACATAACCTGTCGGGGCAAAAGACCCACAAGCTGCGTCCGCGCCTGATCGGCTATGCGCTGGTGCTGCTGGCGATGATCAGCCTGCTGGCCGCGGCGTTCTTCATGCGCTCGCTGGTGGGTTTCGACGTCAGCAAGGACCGCGTGCTGTACCGCGAAAACGCCGAAGGGCGAATCGAGAACGTCTACAGCCTGAAAATCATGAACAAGGACCAGCGCGACCACACCTACGTGCTGGACGCCAGCGGCCTGCCGGATCTCAAGCTGCAAGGCAAGCGCGAGATCAAGGTCGCCGCCGGGGAAATCTTCACCATGCCGGTGGAACTGTCGAGCGCGCCGGAACAAATGCCATCGACCACCAACGAGGTGAAATTCATCCTTAAGGATGCTGATGATGACAGCGTCCACGTTGAAGCCAAGAGCCGGTTCATCGGCCCACAAATTCGTTAAAAGAGAGCAGAACAATGCCCGTAGCAACTGCCGCAAGCCCCTGGTACAAGCACCTCTGGCCCTGGATCATCATTGCCATCCTGGCCTGTTCGGTGACGTTGACCTTGTCCATGGTGACCATCGCGGTGAACAACCCGGACAACCTGGTCAACGACAACTACTACGAGGCGGGCAAAGGCATCAACCGCTCCCTGGACCGCGAATTGCTGGCCCAGACCCTGCAAATGCGCGCCACCATGCACCTGGATGAGTTGACCGGCGAAGTTGAGTTGCACCTCACCGGCAACAGCGGGCCGACCACGCTGGAATTGAACCTGATTTCGCCGACCCAGCCGGAGAAAGACCGCAAGGTCATGCTCACCCGCAGCGAGAGCGAGCCGGGTCGGTATATCGGCCAGGTCACGGACAAGGTTGAAGGCCGGCGCTTCGTCGAGCTGCTGGGGGTGGAAGGTGACCGCACCTGGCGCATGTTTGAAGAGGAAGAAGTCAGCCATGGCACCGACTTGAAGTTGGGTGACGAGCCGTTGCAGGGTGCTGAAGACCTGAAGAACTAAAGTCTGCGCTTCGCGCATCGCCGGCAAGCCGGCTCCTACAGGGAGTGTGCGATAACCTTGTAGGAGTCGGCTTGCCCGCGATGAGGCCCTCCCCGCCCACACAGATCCAAAACCATGACCACCCCAATCCCCTGCTACCACTGCGCCCTCCCCGTCCCGCCCGGCAGCCGCTTTACGGCGGTGATCCTCGGCGAGCCCCGCGAGCTTTGCTGCCCGGGCTGCCAGGCGGTGGCCGAAGCAATTGTCGCAGGTGGGCTGGAAAGCTATTACCAACACCGCAGCGAGGCCTCGGCCAACCCCGAAGCCTTGCCCGTGCAGTTGGTCGACGAACTGGCACTGTACGACCGCGCCGATGTGCAAAAACCCTTCGTGCGCCACGACGGCGACCTGGCCGAAGCCACCCTGTTGATGGAAGGCATCAGTTGCGCCGCCTGTGGCTGGCTGATCGAGAAACACCTGCGCAGCCTGCCGGCCGTGGCCGAGGCGCGGCTGAACCTGTCCAACCATCGCCTGCATGTGCGCTGGGCCGATGGGCAATTGCCGTTGAGCCAGGTGCTCAGCGAGCTACGCCAGATCGGCTACGCTGCGCACCCGTATCAGGCCGATCGCGCCGCCGAACAACTGGCCAGCGAAAACCGTCTGGCCCTGCGCCAACTGGGCGTCGCCGGCCTGCTGTGGTTCCAGGCGATGATGGCGACCATGGCCACTTGGCCGGAATTCAATATCGACCTGAGCCCCGAGCTGCACGAGATCCTGCGCTGGGTCGCGCTGTTTCTGACCACCCCCCATCGTGTTCTACAGTTGCGCACCGTTTTTCAAGGGCGCCATGCGCGACTTGCGCACCCGCCACCTGACCATGGATGTCTCGGTCTCGCTGGCCATCGGCGGTGCTTACCTGGCGGGGATTTGGACCGCAATCACGGGGGTGGGCGAGCTGTATTTCGATGCCGTGGGCATGTTCGCTTTGTTCCTGCTGGCCGGGCGTTACCTGGAACGTCGCGCCCGGGAACGCACGGCCGCCGCCACCGCCCAACTGGTCAACCTGCTGCCGGCCTCGTGCCTGCGCCTCAAAGGGGATGGCCAGAGCGAACGTATCCTGCTCACCGAACTGGCCCTGGGCGATCGGGTGCTGGTGCATCCGGGCGCGATCCTGCCCGCCGATGGAGTGATTCTGGATGGTCAGTCGAGCATCGATGAGTCGCTGCTCACCGGCGAGTACCTGCCACAACCACGACAGGCCGGCGACACCGTCACCGCGGGCACCCTCAACGTCGAAGGCGCGTTGACCGTTGAAGTACGCGCCTTGGGCCATGACACCCGTTTATCGGCCATCGTGCGCCTGCTGGAGCGGGCCCAGGCAGAAAAACCGCGCCTGGCGCAAATCGCCGACCGCGCCGCCCAATGGTTCCTGCTCTGCTCGCTGATCGCCGCCGCGCTGATTGGCCTGCTGTGGTGGGAGCTGGATCCCTCGCGGGCGTTCTGGATTGTCCTGGCGATGCTGGTCGCCACCTGCCCCTGCGCCTTGTCACTGGCAACCCCCACCGCCTTGACCGCCGCCACCGGCACCCTGCACAAACTCGGGCTGCTGCTGACCCGCGGCCATGTGCTCGAAGGCCTGAACCAGATCGACACGGTGATTTTCGACAAGACCGGCACGCTGACCGAAGGCCGCCTGGCCCTGCGTGCCATCCGGCCGCTGGGCAGCATGAGCAGCGACCTAGCCCTGGCCCTGGCCGCCGCCCTCGAAAACCGCTCCGAACATCCGATTGCCCGGGCCTTTGGCCGCGCGCCACTGGCGGCTGATGAGGTGCTCAGCACCCCGGGCCTGGGGCTCGAAGGCCGGGTCGGCGAACGCCTGCTGCGCATCGGCCAGCCCGGCTTTGTCTGTGAATTGAGTGGCTGCGCGATTCCTCAATCGCCGCAAGACGCCGGCCAATGGTTGCTGCTGGGCGATACCAGCGGCGCCCTGGCCTGGTTTGTCCTGGATGATCGCCTGCGCAGTGACGCACCGGCGCTGCTGGCCGCGTGCAAGGCACGGGGCTGGCGCACCTTGTTGCTATCGGGTGATAGCTCGCCGATGGTCGCCAGCGTCGCCACCGAACTGGGCATCGACGAAGCCCATGGCGGCCTGCGCCCGGATGACAAGCTGCTGGTGCTGCAACAGTTGCACAAGGAAGGCCGCAAAGTGTTGATGCTCGGTGACGGCGTGAATGACGTGCCAGTATTGGCCGCCGCCGATATCAGCGTGGCCATGGGTTCGGCCACTGACCTGGCAAAAACCAGCGCCGACGCGGTGCTGTTGTCCAACCGCCTGGATGCCCTGGTGCAAGCCTTCAGCCTGGCACGGCGCACGCGCCGCGTAATCATTGAAAACCTGCTGTGGGCCGGGCTATACAATGGCCTGATGTTGCCGTTCGCTGCCCTCGGTTGGATCACGCCGATCTGGGCCGCGATCGGCATGTCCCTCAGTTCGTTGACCGTGGTGCTCAATGCCCTGCGCCTGACTCGCCTGCCGCGCGACAGCGCCGCGAGCACCACCCCACAGCCCCGTCCGCTGCCGGCTTGAGCCGCGCGGGCATGGAGTAGCGATGCCAGCTCTTTACGTAATGATTCCAGCGGCGCTGCTGATCGTCGCCATCGCCATCTACATCTTCTTCTGGGCGGTGGACAGCGGCCAGTATGACGACCTCGACGGGCCGGCCCATAGCGTGCTGTTCGACGACCAGGATCCCAAGCACCTGGCCGCCGTCGACGAGGCCAGCAGCCATCCGCAGCCTGCGACCAAGCCTGACGAGCCGGCGCCGCCCCATGCTTGAACTCGCGCCACTGCTGGTTTCTGCGCTGATCCTCGGCCTGTTGGGCGGCGGCCATTGCCTGGGCATGTGTGGTGGCCTGATGGGCGCATTGACCCTGGCAATCCCCCCGGAGCAGCGCAGCCGGCGTTTTCGCCTGCTGCTGGCCTACAACCTGGGACGCATCCTCAGCTATGCCAGCGCCGGCGTATTGATTGGCCTGGCGGGCTGGGCGGTGGCCAACAGCCCGGCCGCGATGTTCATGCGCATCCTTGCCGGCCTGCTGTTGATCAGCATGGGCTTGTACCTGGCCGGCTGGTGGAGCGGCCTGACCCGCATCGAAAGCCTCGGGCGCGGCCTGTGGCGTCATATACAGCCGTTTGCCAACCGTTTGCTGCCGGTGTCCAGCCTGCCCCGCGCCTTGTTGCTGGGCGCGCTATGGGGCTGGCTGCCGTGCGGTCTGGTCTACAGCACGTTGCTGTGGGCGGCCAGCCAAGGCAATGCCATCGATAGCGGGCTGTTGATGCTGGCCTTCGGTCTCGGCACCTGGCCGGTGTTGCTCGCCACCGGGCTAGCGGCGGAGCGTGTCACCGCGCTGTTGCGCAAGCGCAGTGTGCGCATGGCGGGCGGCCTGTTGGTGATGGTGTTCGGTATCTGGACCCTACCCGGCCCCCATCAGCACTGGCTTATGGGCCACTAAAAGGCCATGTGGCATAGCGCCGCTCCCCGTTGATACAAATCAAGATGACCGCCCAGCCATGCCCCTAGACTTGGCCCACTAGCCAATCCGGGGAACGCCCGCATGCTCGACGCCATTCGTTGGGACACTGATCTGATTCATCGTTACGACCTCGCGGGGCCGCGCTACACCTCCTACCCCACCGCCGTACAATTCACCAGCCAGGTCGGCACCTTCGACCTGCTGCACGCCCTGCGTGACAGCCGCAAGGCCGTGCGCCCGCTGTCGTTGTATGTGCACGTGCCGTTCTGCGCGAACATTTGCTACTACTGCGCCTGCAACAAAGTCATCACCAAGGACCGCGGTCGTGCCCAGGCCTACCTGCAACGCCTGGAGCAAGAGATTCAACTGGTCGCCTGCCACCTTGACCCCAACCAGCGGGTACAGCAGCTGCATTTTGGCGGCGGCACGCCGACCTTTCTCAGCCATGACGAGTTGCGCCAGTTGATGGCGCAACTGCGCCAACACTTCAACTTGCTGGATGACGACTCCGGCGACTACGGCATCGAGATAGACCCACGGGAAGCCGATTGGGCCACCATGGGCCTGCTGCGTGAACTGGGTTTCAACCGCGTGAGCATTGGCGTGCAGGACCTGGACCCCGAGGTGCAACGGGCGGTCAATCGCCTGCAAAGCCTGGAAGAAACCCGCGCGGTGATCGATGCCGCGCGCACCCTGCAGTTTCGCTCGATCAACATCGACCTGATCTACGGCCTGCCCAAACAAACACCGGAGCATTTCGCCAACACCGTGGCCGAGGTCATCAGCCTGCAACCCGACCGGCTGTCAGTGTTCAACTACGCCCACCTGCCGGAACGTTTCCTGCCCCAGCGGCGGATCAACAGCGACGACCTGCCGGCCCCCGCCGTCAAGTTGCAGATGCTGCAGGAAACCATCGAGCAGTTGGCAGCAGCCGGCTACAACTACATCGGCATGGACCACTTCGCCCTGCCCGACGACGAGCTGGCCATTGCCCAGGAAGAGGCCACCCTGCAGCGCAATTTCCAGGGCTACACCACCCACGGTCACTGTGATTTGATCGGGCTCGGGGTATCGGCCATCAGTCAGATTGGTGACTTGTACTGCCAGAACAGCAGCGACCTGAATCATTACCAGAACGCCCTGGCTGGGGCGCAGCTGGCCACCAGTCGCGGCCTGCTCTGCACGGCCGACGATCGTTTGCGGCGGGCGGTGATTCAGCAGCTGATCTGTCACTTCAGCCTGGATTTCGAAAGCATCGAACAGGCGTTTACCGTGGATTTTCGCGGCTACTTCGCCGAGCTCTGGCCGCAACTGGAAGCGATGGCCAGTGACGGCCTGATCGAACTGAACGCCGAGGGGATTCGCGTACTGCCAGCCGGACGCCTGCTGGTGCGCTCGGTGTGCATGGTGTTCGATGCCTATCTGGAGCACCAGAATAGGCAGCGATTTTCACGGGTAATCTGAGCCGGACTACTTGGCCATCAACGAGGCGGCCTTCACCGCATCCTCGGCACTCAGGTTTTTCATCGCTTCGCTCAACGACGCATAGGCGGAGGTGAGCGAAGCTTGCAGGGCGCCCAACGCCGACTGCACGCCGCTCAGTTTCGCCAGGGACTGCTCCGGGCTCAGGCGCTTGTCGGACATGACCGCCGACATCTCTGCCATTTTTTTCCGCGATCTGCTGCTTCAACTGGCGAATCATTTTCAGCAGTTTCTGCACGTTCTCGTCCAGCCCGCTTTCTTCGATATCGCTGTTGGCCGTTTTCTCGGCCTTGGCGGCATTCAGCGACGCGCCGGAAAAGGTCACGCTCACGCCTTCGGCAGGCTTGGTTTCACCGAGCGCAGGGGTTTCAGTCTCATTGCCAACGGCGCTGGCTTTTTTCGGTTCAAGCAACGTCGGCACCATGGTGCGGGACGGAAGATTGCCGTCGATGGAAAGCATATCGTGAGCCTCCAAGCTCTTGGTCGTTAGCAGTCCATCGGCCGCTGTGCAAAATTCTTTATACCCCTGCCGGTTTTTTGTACAGGCTGGCTTGATAGTCCCTCAGTGCGGTACCCTTACGTCTTATGTGTGTTTTCCCACAAGGATTTAAGAAATGTCCGAGCCAGTTAAACTGCGCGCTCATAGCCAGGCTCACTGCAAGGATTGCAGCCTGGCGCCCCTCTGCTTGCCACTTTCGCTGAATCTGGAAGACATGGATGCGCTGGACGAAATCGTTAAACGTGGCCGCCCACTGAAGAAAGGCGAGTTTCTATTTCGCCAGGGTGACCAGTTCGATTCCGTCTATGCAGTGCGCTCGGGCGCCTTGAAGACGTTCAGCTTGAGCGATAGCGGCGAAGAGCAGATCACCGGTTTCCACCTCCCCAGCGAGCTGGTTGGCCTGTCGGGCATGGACACCGAGATTCACCCGGTGTCGGCCCAGGCCCTGGAAACCACGTCGGTGTGCGAGATTCCGTTCGAACGCCTGGATGAACTGGCACTGCAATTGCCGCAGTTGCGCCGCCAGTTGATGCGCGTGATGAGCCGGGAAATCCGTGACGATCAGCAAATGATGCTGCTGTTGTCGAAAAAAACCGCCGACGAACGGATTGCCACCTTCCTGGTCAACCTGTCGGCACGTTTCCGTGCCCGTGGTTTCTCGGCCAACCAGTTCCGCCTGAGCATGTCGCGCAACGAAATCGGCAATTACCTGGGCCTGGCGGTGGAAACCGTTTCCCGGGTGTTCACCCGTTTCCAGCAAAACGAACTGATTGCCGCCGAGGGCAAGGAAGTCCATATCCTCGACCCGATCCAACTCTGCGCACTGGCCGGCGGCTCCCTCGACGGCTGACCGCCGCACCGGGGATGCGACACTTGCGGCCAAGCCAACCGGCCAGGCCGCAGGTATACTGGCGAGTCTTTGCCCCCAGGACTCCCGACGATGGCTTTCGACTCCTTTGACATCAAACCCCTGATCCGCCCCGTCATCGACTTCCCCAAGCCTGGGGTGATCTTTCGTGATATCACACCACTGTTCCAGTCGCCCAAGGCCATGCGCCTGGTGGCTGACACCTTTATCCATCGCTACGTCGAAGCCGAGTTCACGCACATCGGCGCGATGGATGCCCGGGGCTTTTTGATCGGTTCGGTGATTGCCTATCAACTGAACAAGCCACTGATTCTGTTCCGTAAACAGGGCAAGCTGCCAGCGGACGTGCTGTCCGAGGGCTATCAGACCGAATACGGGGAAGCCTTCCTCGAAGTGCACGCTGACAGCCTGTGTGAAGGGGATTCGGTGCTGATGTTCGATGACCTGATCGCCACGGGTGGCACCTTGATTGCTGCGGCTAATCTGGCGCGGCGCATGGGGGCGCGGATTTTCGAGGCGGCGGCGATTATTGATCTGCCGGAGTTGGGGGGGTCGCAGCGGTTGGAGGATATGGGGATTCCGACGTTCTGTTTGACCCAGTTTGGGTTGACTGAGCGCTGATTTGCTGTGTCTGGGCGGGCCTCATCGCGGGCAAGCCCGCTCCCACATTGGACCGAGTTCCAACTTTGGAATGCGGGCGAATGTGGGAGCGGGCTTGCCCGCGATGAGGCCCCTGGAAACACTATCAATCACAACCCCATCTGCTTACTGATGATCTCGTTCATCACCTCCCGAGTGCCGCCGCCAATCGACAAAATCCGATTGTCCCGGTACAGCCGCTCCACCAGGCTGCCGCGCATATAACCCAGCCCACCAAGAATCTGCACCGCGTCATACGTCACCCGGTCAGCCGTGTCGGTGGCCAGGTTCTTGGCCATGGAAATTTCCTTGATCACACTCTTGCCCGCGGCCATCTTCGCCGCCTGGCGATAAGTAAACTCCCGGGAAACCTCGACCGCCGTGGCCATCTCCGCCAGGCGGTGCTTGAGCACTTGGAACTTGCCGATCGGCTTGCCAAAGGCCTCGCGCTGCGCGGCCCACTTCAAGCTCTCTTCCAGCGCCATCTGCGCCGTCATGTTGGCCATCAACGCCAAGGCCAGGCGCTCGCTCTGGAAATTACCCATGATGCAGGCAAAGCCCATGTTTTCGGCGCCGATCAGATTGCCCACCGGCACCTGGCAATCATCGAAGAACAACTCGGCAGTATCCGACGCCCACCAGCCCATTTTCTTCAGCGGCTGGCCAACGGTGAAGCCGGGCGTGTCCTTTTCGATCAGCAACAGGCTGATGCCGGCAAAGCCCGGCCCGCCAGTGCGTACCGCAACGGTGTAGTAGTCGGCGCGCACGCCACTGGTGATAAAGGTTTTGCTGCCACTGACCCGATAACAGTCGCCATCCCGCACGGCTCGGGTTTGCAGGCTGGCCACGTCAGAACCACCCCCCGGCTCAGTGACGGCCAAGGCCATGATCTTCTCGCCAGACAAGACCTGGGGAGCCACGCGTGCGCGGATCTCGGGGCGGGCCCATTTGACGATCGGCGGCAAGCCGATATCCAGCGATCCCAGCCCCGCCACCACGCCACCGGAACCACAACGCATCAACTCTTCGCTGGCGGCGACCTTGGCAAACAGATCGCCCTCGTGGCTGCCGCCTAGGGCTTCGGGGTAACCGATCCCGAGAATCCCCGCCGCACCGGCCTTGAGGTACAACTCGCGGGGGAAGTGTTCGGCCTCCTCCCATTGCTCGATACCCGGCAGAATCTCGCGCTCGACAAAACGGCGCACGCTGTCGCGGACCAATTGGTGGCTAGGATCGAAGTATTCCTGATAGGCAGACATCGGCAAGCTCCATGCAGAGATGGAGCGAAATTACCAAGCGCTTGCTTGGTTATCAAGCCAAACGAAAATTTCGACCACAGCACAAAGCCCGCTCCCACAGGGGATTTGTGGTGGGTGTTAGAGGGCGATAGGTTTACGACCGGCAAACGAGTGCGCCAGGGTGCCGCCATCCACCAACTCCAGCTCGCCACCCAGCGGAACGCCGTGGGCAATGCGCGAAGTGATCAAGCCTTTGTTGGTCAGCAGTTGCGCGATGTAATGCGCAGTGGCTTCGCCTTCCACCGTTGGGTTGGTAGCCAGGATCACTTCGGTGAAGGTGCCCTGATCTTCAATGCGCGCCACCAGTTGCGGGATGCCAATCGCCTCCGGCCCCAGGCCGTCGAGGGGCGAAAGGTGGCCCTTGAGCACAAAGTAGCGCCCGCGATAGCCGGTCTGTTCAACCGCATACACGTCCATCGGGCCTTCGACTACACACAGCAGCGTGTCATCACGACGAGGATCTGCGCATTGCGGGCACAGCTCTTCTTCGGTCAGGGTGCGGCACTGGCGGCAATGGCCCACGCCTTCCATGGCCTGGCTCAAGGCCTGGGCCAGTCGCGAGCCTCCGCTGCGGTCACGCTCCAGCAGTTGCAGCGCCATGCGCTGGGCGGTTTTCTGACCCACGCCCGGCAAGGTGCGCAGGGCATCGATCAGTTGACGAATCAGGGGGCTGAAGCTCATGGGGAAAGGTCCGACAAAACAACGAGACGCGGTTTATACCCGCGCCTCGGATAAGCGTCAAATACGCACGACCAACTTGCCGAAGTTACGTCCTTCCAACAGCCCGATAAAGGCCTCGGGCGCCTGCTCCAGGCCGTCGACCACGTCTTCGCGGAACTTGACCTTGCCGTCCCGCACCCAGGGCGCCATGGCGCTGATAAATTCCGGGTGGCGGTCGCCATAGTCGTCGAACACGATAAAGCCCTGGATGCGCACGCGCTTGGTCAACAACGTGCGTTGCAACGCCGGCAGCCGATCGGGGCCGGTGGGGGCCTCGTGGGCGTTGTAACCGGCAATCAGGCCACACAGAGGGATCCGCGCCTTGGGGTTGAGCAAAGGCAGCACGGCGTCGAATACCTTGCCGCCGACATTCTCGTAATAGATGTCCACGCCCTTGGAACAGGCCTGGGCCAGTTCATCGGCAAAATCCGCGCTCTTGTGATCGATGCAAGCGTCAAAGCCCAACTCCTCCACCACATAGCGGCACTTGTCGGCGCCGCCCGCGATGCCCACCACGTGCAAGCCCTTGAGCTTGGCCACCTGGCCGACCACCGAGCCCACCGCGCCCGAGGCTGCCGCTACTACCAGGGTTTCCCCGGCCTTCGGTTGGCCGATATCCATCAGCCCCATATAAGCCGTCATGCCAGGCATACCCAGTACGCCAAGGGCCATGGACGGGCTTGGCAAGCCCTTGGGCACCGGTATCAAGTTGCCCCCATCGCTGATGCTATGGCTTTGCCAGCCGGTGGCACCGACCACCAGGTCGCCCACCTCGAACTTGGGGTTGCGCGACTGTTCGATGCGACTGACAGCACCACCGGTCATTACCTCGCCGATTTCTACCGGTGCGGCGTAGGACGGCGCGTCACTCATACGCCCACGCATGTAGGGGTCCAGGGACAGGAACAGGGTCTTGAGCAGAACCTGGCCGTCTGCCAGGTCAGGCAGCGCCACGCGCTCCAGGCGGAAGTTCTCCGGCACGGGCGCACCCTGCGGGCGGGATACCAGGACGATGCGCTGGTTGAGGGTCATGGCTTGGGTCATCAGCAAGGCTCCTTTTATCGGTGATTGAATTCAGCGGTATAGGGTGCAGACAGCTGTTGCAGTGCTGACGTTCGATTGTGCCCGACACAAACAAAAATGCCAGGCACGATGCCTGGCATTTTTGGTGTCGCGCTGGCCGATCAGAATGGCAGCTTCATGCCCGGCGGCAGTTGCATGCCAGCGGTCACGCCGGACATTTTGTCCTGGCTGTTGGCTTCGATCTTACGCACGGCGTCATTGACGGCCGCGGCGAACAGGGCTTCGAGCATTTCCAGGTCGTCTTCGCCAACGCCCGGCAATACGCTTGGGTCGATGCTCACGCGCTTGATGTCGTGACGACCGGTCATCACCACGCTGACCATATCGCCGCCGGCTTTACCGGTGACTTCGGCGTTGGCCAGTTCTTCCTGCATCTTGGCCATTTTTTCCTGCATCTGCTGCGCCTGCTTCATCAGGCCGGCCATGCCACCTTTCATCATGGGAATCACCTCAAAAGTACGTGGATCAATACGGCGCCGTGCCTTGGGGCACGGCGCCTTCAATTATCAGCCCGCTGCGGCCTGGGCTTCGACGGGCTCAATAGTATCGTGTCGCACCACCGCGCCAAACTGCTCCATCATCTGCTGGATGAGCGGATCGGCCTGGATCGACTCCTCGGCCTCGCGCTGGCGGTTGAGCCGGCGACGGGTGGCGGCCTGGGCCGGGGTTTCCTGCTCGGGCTTGATCAGCTCGATGGTCACCGTCAGGGGGCGTTCGTGGAACTGGTTCAGGGCATCGTTGAGCCGGCGCTGCTGGGTTGCGTTGAACAGGGCACTGTGGGCGGGGTCCAGGTGCAACAGCCAGTGATCGCCGTCGACGGCAATCAGCGTGCAGTTGGCGGCGATGCTCCCGGTCATGCCGGAGATCGGCAGCTTCGGGAACAACTCCAACCATTGCAGGGCCAGGCCGGTGGCCGGCATGGCGGCAGGTTCCGCCTCGGGCTCGGGCGCAGGCTCGGCGGTGTGCTCGCTGGCCAGGTCGTCCAAATAGCTGTAGGCCGAGTCCATGTCCGGCTCGATGTAATCTTCGTCCAGCGGCGGCTCGTCATCCAGGTCGATACCTGGGGTCGCGGCGTCCACTTCGGCAATAGTTGGCTCGGGCACGGGTGCCGAGACCCATTCCGGCGCGTCCGGTACCACGCTGTCGGGGGGTGGGGGGGTGGGCGTCGGCATCGGCGTCAGCTCAGGCTGCTCGGCGCTGGTTTCCAGCACGGGCTCGACGGCAGGTGCCGACTCGACCACGGCCTCTACCGGCTCATTCCAAGGCAGATCGACCACCGGCGCTGGCGCAGGCTCGGCAACCGGCTCCGGGGCCACTACCGGCACCACAGGCTCGACCGCGACCGGGGCTGGAGCGACTGCCACAGGTTGCGGCGCGATCACTGGCGCGACGACCGCCGCGCCAGCCACTGGTTTGGCGGAATCAACTGTGGCCTGGCTGATCCCCACTGGCTTTAGCGGCTGTCTCGGCGCATCGGCGGTGTCTGCGGGGCGAAACGCCAGCATGCGCAGCATGACCATTTCAAACCCGCCGCGCGGGTCCGGTGCCAAGGGCAGGTCACGCCGCCCGATCAAGCCCATCTGGTAGTAGAACTGTACATCTTCGGCTGGCAACGCCTGGGCCAGAGCCAACACGCGGTCGCGATCGCCGTGGCCGTTATCGACCCCTTCAGGCAGCGCCTGGGCGATAGCGACGCGGTGCAGCACGTTGAGAATTTCCGAAAGCACGCCATTCCAGTCCGGGCCCTGCTCCGACAGATGGCGCACCGCTTCAAGAAGCGCCTTGGCATCGCCTTCGATCAGCGCATGCAGCACGTCAAACACTTGCCCGTGGTCGAGGGTGCCGAGCATGGCCCGCACGTCGGCGGCCATCACCTTGCCTTCACCAAAGGCAATGGCCTGGTCGGTCAGGCTCATGGCGTCACGCATCGAGCCATCGGCGGCGCGGCCCAGCAGCCACAGCGCGTCGTCTTCGAATGGCACGTTCTCCACACCGAGCACGTGGGTCAAATGCTCGACCACGCGCTCGGGGGTCATGTTTTTCAGGGAGAACTGCAGGCACCGCGACAAAATCGTTGCGGGAAGTTTCTGTGGATCGGTGGTGGCAAGGATGAACTTAACGTAGGGCGGCGGCTCCTCCAGGGTCTTCAACAGGGCGTTGAAGGAATGGCTGGAGAGCATGTGCACTTCGTCGATCAGGTACACCTTGAAGCGCCCGCGGCTGGGGGCGTACTGCACGTTGTCCAGCAGTTCGCGGGTGTCCTCGACCTTGGTGCGGCTCGCGGCGTCGATCTCGATCAGGTCGACAAAGCGCCCTTCGTCAATCTCCCGGCATACCGAGCAGGTACCGCAGGGGGTCGAAGTGATGCCCGTTTCACAGTTCAGGCATTTGGCAATGATCCGCGCAATGGTGGTCTTGCCCACCCCGCGGGTGCCGGTGAACAGGTAGGCGTGGTGCAGCCGTTGGCTGTCCAAGGCATTGATCAGAGCCTTGAGCACATGGGTCTGGCCGACCATTTCGCGGAACGAGCGCGGACGCCATTTACGTGCAAGAACCTGATAACTCATCGAAAACCGTCGCAACTGGGAAGCGGGAGCCGGTAATGCTAGCGGAGCAGGGGGGAAATTGCATCCGGCACGCTCGCCTAATCTGACTAAGCTGGTGGTGACATGCCCCGCAAAGGGCTGATCCCGGAGAATTTATGCGCGTAGTCCTGGGCGCTTTATGGATGATCACCACACTGAGCCTGGCGGAGCCCACCCCGTTGCGCTTTGCCATTTCCGACAGCTGGGCCATGCCCATGGTGCAGATCGACGGGGACCAGCCGACCCAAGGCATTTTGTATGACCTGATGCTGAGCCTGGCAAACCAGGTCGGCCACCCGGCGCAATTCCAGGTATTGGCCCGAGCCCGCATCGCCCCGGCCATGGAACACGGCGAGATCGATGTGCGCTGCTACGTCACACAGGCGTGGCTCAATAACCTGTCTGGCGATTATGTCTGGAGCATTCCGTTATGGGTCCAGCGCAATGTGCTGGTCAGCGCCCATGTCCCGCCGCTGTCGGTGAATGTGACGAAGCTGGCAGCGCAGAGCATCGGCACAGTGCTCAACTACAGCTACCCGACCCTTGAACCGCTGTTCGCCACGGGCCAGCTCAAGCGCGACGACGCCCGCAGCGAAGAGCAAGTGCTGCACAAGCTGGTGGCGGGCCGCTTCAAGTACGCGATCACCAACGAATGGACCCTGGAGCGCTTTAATCAGCAGTTTCCGAAGGGCCCGGGGCTGCACGTGGTGGCGGTGATCGAGGAGCAAAGCCTGGGTTGCTACGTGCGCAACGACCCGGCCCTGCCCGTCCAACGGATTTTGCGTACGCTGCTGCGCATGAAGATGTCAGGGGAGGTTGACGACATCATTGGGCTCTACACCGGCGACCGCAAGCAGCCGCCTCAACCCTCACCGGCACCATAGTTGAGTAGATCGAAGCCCGCCGCCCAGACTGGTACTTCGTCGGCTGGCATCGGCTGGGCGAAGTAATAACCCTGGGCCACTTCACACCCCATACGCAGCAGCAGTTGGCCATGTTCGAGGGATTCCAGGCCCTCGGCGATCACCTCGCGGCCAAATGCCCGGGCCAGGCCGATCACCGCCTGGGTCAGGGCCAGGTCGTCCTTGTCATGGAGGATGTCGCGCACAAACGACTTGTCGATCTTGATGGTCTGCGTCGGCAGGCGCTTGAGGTAGCTGAGGGACGAATAGCCGGTGCCGAAATCATCCAGGGAAAACCGCACCCCCAGCGCCTGGCAGGCCGCAAGGTGCTCGGTGACCCGCTGGATATGATCGATGGCCACCGATTCGGCAATCTCCAGGTCCAGCATGTGCGGCGCAACATCGGGATGCTGGGCCAGCAGTTGTTGCAGGCGCTCAACAAAATCGGCGCGCTGGAAGTGCCGCGCCGCGATATTCACGCTGACCGGCCAGCAATGCCCGGCCTCCTGCCACTGACGTATCTGCGCCAGCACCTGGTCCATGACCCATTCGCCGACATCGACGATCAGGTCGGTCTGCTCGATCAACGACAGGAAATCCTTGGGCGATACCAGCCCGCGTATCGGGTGCTGCCAACGCAACAATGCCTCGAACCCCACGACCTGGCCGTGGCGCAAATTGATCTTGGGATGGAAGTGCAGGCACAACTCCCCCGCCGCCAGGGCCTGGCGAATCTGCTGCACGGTCTGGTGGGTGGCCTTGACCTCCTGCTCCAGGGACACGTCAAACAGCTGGTAGCGGTTACGCCCACTTTGCTTGGCCACATACATGGCCTGGTCGGCATGGCGCAGCAGGGTGTCGGCATCCTCGTCATCCAACGGGAACAGCGTGACGCCAATGCTGGCAAACACGTTGATCTGCGCCCCGAGGATCGAGTACGGCTCGGAAATGGCCGTGAGGATGCGCCGCAATGCGCGGTTCAACTCATCGGCGTCGCGCACGTAGCGCAGGATCAATACGAATTCGTCACCGGCGAGCCTGGCGACCACATCTTCGCCACGAATGATGTCACGCAGGCGGCTGGCGACCTCCACCAGCAACAGGTCGCCAGAGGCATGGCCATAGCCATCGTTGACCGCCTTGAAGCCGTCCAGGTCGAGCATGCACACCGCCAGGGGGATGTGCTCGCTGCGGGAAAACTCCAAAGACTGCACGAGCAATTCGGAGAGATAGGCGCGGTTGGGCAGCCCGGTCAGCACATCGTGGCCGACCCGCCATTGCAGAGTCTGCAGTAACTGGCGCTTTTCGCTGACATCAAAACGAATCGACACGTACTTCTGCACCTTGCCAGTACGCTCATCGACCAACGGCACCATGGTGCTATCGACCCAATACAGCGAACCATCCTTGGCACGGTTGCAGATTTCCCCGCGCCAGACCTTGCCCTCGGTGATGGTGCGCCACATGCCCTGGAAAAACCCGGCGGGGTGCAATCCTGAACTGAGAATCCGGTGGTTGCGCCCCAGCAACTCGTCGCGGCTGTAGCCGGACATGCCGCAGAATTGGTCGTTGACGTAGGTGATGCGGCCGGTGAGGTCTGTCTCGGAGAAAATGGCGGCGGCATCCACGGCCCTGCGGTATTTCTCATCCATGAATGAGGCTCTAGGTGGCTAGCGGTTGAACCGCTCGACCAGGGCACGCAACCCGGAAGAGATGCTTTCGAGTTCCCGGCCACGGGTGACTGCAGCGTTGGCATTGCCCGCTGTCTTTTGTACCGTGGCCGCGACGTTATTGATCTGTTGTGAAACATCCTCTGCGACGTGGGATTGTTCCTGTGAGGCAGCAGCCATTTGCTGACTCATGCCGGTAATGCGCTCCACCGCCTGGCGGATGCCCTGCAGTGCCTCTTGCGCTTGCAACACTTGCTGCACGCCCTGCTCGGCCTCGTGAATGCCGGTACTGGCAATTTCCACGGCTTCTTCGGCGCCAGCGCGCAAATTCTGGATGATGCCCTGGATCTGCTCCGTCGACTCCCGGGTCTTGCCCGCCAGCGCCCGCACTTCATCGGCCACCACGGCAAAGCCACGCCCCTGCTCGCCGGCCCGCGCCGCTTCGATGGCGGCATTCAGCGCCAGCAGGTTGGTCTGGTCGGCGATGGCCTGGATCATGCTCGCCGCCACGCGGATTTCCTGGGTCTGGCCAGCCAGGTGGCCAACCGCCTGGTTGATCTGGGTGACGGTGGCCGCCAGCAACTGGATCGCCTCGCGTGTGGTGCCGACGACATGGCTGCCGTGCCCGGCCAGGTCATTGGCGGTGCGGGCTTCGCTGGCGGTCTGCTGTACATGCGTCGCCACTTCGGCGATAGACGCGGCCATTTCGGTCATGGCGGCGGCAGTCATATCGGTCTCGGCGCGTTGTTCCAGCAGCGCCGACTCGGTATTACCCGACAACACACTGGAATCGGCCGCCGCCTCGGCCATCTGGGTGGCGAGGTCACTGAGGCGCGTGAGGGCGGTTTTCAAACGCGCCTCTTCACTGATCAGGATCATCTCCAATTGCGCGGCCGGGCCCAGCGCATCGCTGTAGGTCATGGCGCTGATGGGGTCGGAAAAGGTGTTGGGTGTATGCTCGACGATCTGCTTGAGCTGTCGCCCCAGACGCAGGTGCGCCCAGGCGCCCAGTCCGAGAAACAGCAGCGCGGTCGATGCCTGCGCCCAACCAGTGGGCAACCATTGCACCGCACCGCCAGCGACCACCGCCGCCAAGGCGGGCACGGCCAGGGCATTACCGACCTGGCCCAGACGCTGCAGCAGCGACACCGCCGAGCGCCCGGCACGCAAGCGGGCGTAGAGCGCTTCGGCCCGTCGGACTTGTTCACGCGTCGGCTTGACCCGCACCGACTCATAGCCCACTAACCGGCCATTTTCCAGGATTGGCGTGACATAGGCGCTGACCCAATAGAAATTGCCATTCTTGCAGCGGTTCTTGACCACGCCCATCCAACTCTGGCCGGCCTTGAGGTAGCGCCACATCAACTCGAAGACTGCGGGCGGCATGTCCGGATGGCGAACCAGGTTGTGGGTGCTGCCGATCAGCTCGGCCTGAGTGAAGCCGCTCATGGCTGCAAACTCAGCGTTGCAGTAGGTGATGTGACTATTGATATCAGTTGCGGAAATGAGCCGTTGCTGCTCCCCGAAAGTCTGTTCAACTGTGGTGACCGGCAAATTGACGCGCACTTTAAAGCTCCATGGACAGCATTCGATCTACCGGCCCGGGATCTTGTAGATCGGGCAGGTAGAGGGGTATTTCCAGACGGGTAAACCGTCAATCGGCTGGCTGGCCCCATTCGGCGGCCAAACCAGGTTTTGCCCAGCACCTGACCTTCGATTTGACGAAGATCAACTAGGCTTTAATTCGAGCGTCTGGTGTGAGAGGCGTGGGCTGCATGGGCGCGCAAGAGCGAGCCTGGCGCTGCGGCCAGGCCACTGTTTTGCAACTACCTTTATGAAAGTGAGGAGAAAGCAATGATTTCCTGTTTCATAAAGCTGCCCTGTGAAACGACACCGCCAAATACTTGTCCTAAACGCCGATTCTACGAATTACATCACATTTTGCAAGAAAAGGTGATGGTGCGTGCCGTTGTCTAATGCCAATATTTATCGTTAAGTTCTTGATTCTAAATGGGAATTGAGCGATGCAAATTTCAAGTTTGGGTCCAGCCATCAGACGCTATCGAAAGGTAGCGGGGCTTACTCAGGCTGAACTAGGTGAGAAAACCGGTTTTGACCCTAAAACCATCAGCCGCTTCGAAACCGGCACCTATACACCCAGCGTTGACGCTCTCTTCTTGTTTGCAGAGGCTCTGGGAGTGAAGCTGAAAGTCTTTTTTGCCGATCTGGGCGATGAGGAAGAACAGCGCGCTTATCTGTTCGGTGTCATTCATAAAGCCACCCCGAAGGATCTGGGAAAGCTGATTGCGGCGGTAGACCAGGCCTTGTCCAAGCCTTAGAGCTCGTACGACATAAAAGAGAGCAGGTCGCTGATGCTACCTGTTCTTTGCTCTTTGCCTACTGACATGATCCGACCGGACAGCCCCTCTCCTGGCAGGCGCTGGGCCACGCCTTTTGCCAGCCTGCTCGCACGGTACAGGCGGATTCGGTATTCTTCTGCGCAATCATTTCAAAATGTAAGGGACTACCATGAACTACCTTCGCCTGCTGCTGGTGGCGGCCGCCTTGAGCCTGCCCGCCGCGCCAATCTATGCCACCACAGCCTCGGCGCCGGTCGAAGCCAGCGCACCTGCCGAAACCGCCGAACACTTCCTCGCCTCCCTCAAGCAACAGACCGGCACCGTCACCCTGCCCGGCGGCATCGCCACGCTCAAGCTCAACGACGAGTTCTACTACCTCGACCCCAAGGACACCGAACGCCTGCTCACCGATGGCTGGGGCAACCCTCCAGGTTTCAACACTTTGGGCATGATCGTACCCAAGGCCGTCAGCCCGCTGTCGGCACGTGGCTGGGGCGTCATCGTCAGCTACAAGGACGACGGGCATATTTCCGACGAAGACGCGGCAAAAATCGACTACGCCGAACTGCTCAAGCAAATGCAGGAAGACGATGCCGAGGACAACCGGGAGCGCCAGAAACAAGGCTACGCCGGCCTGCACCTGCTGGGCTGGGCCGAACCGCCGCACTACGACCAACAGTCCCACAAGATGTACTGGGCCCGCGAACTGAAAGCCGACGACGCCGAACAGAACACCCTCAACTACAGCATCCGCGTGCTGGGCCGCGAGGGCGTGCTGGAACTCAACGCCGTCGCCGCCATGGCCGACCTGCCCACCATCAAACAGGAACTGCCCAAAGTCCTGGCTTTCACCAACTTCACCGACGGCAATCTCTACACCGACTACAACCCCGGCACTGACAAACTGGCCTCTTACGGCCTGGCCGCACTGGTCGCTGGCGGCATAGCCGGCAAGGCCGGGCTGTTTGCCAAGATCGGCATCTTCCTGCTGGCGGCGAAGAAATTTCTGGTGATTGGTGTGGTGGCGTTACTGGCAGGCGCGCGCAAGTTCTTCAACCGCAACAAGGGCTGATTGACAAATACGAAAACGCCGCGAGAAATCGCGGCGTACGGCTGCTTTGCCCCGGCACAACAGACTGGGACAGGCAAAAAATTCTATCGGATTGAGCATTGATGCAAACAGGAGGGTGTTGCGAAGGAGAGCGTTATGGAGGCAACCCCACCAGCCACACCCCGGCACACAATGTTCCCGCTGTGGCTGCTTCCTTCCGGATCTGACCAGGTTCACGGGTAATCGTTGCGGGGGGACCGATGGGGTCACCATAACGACGCTGGCCTCTCGGCAAGCGGGGCCATTGTACCGATCTCATCGGAAGTTACAACCGTCAGTTCAGGATTAAAAATCTTATGAGGTTCAAGTACTTGCCCACTGGTTTCGCAGAAGCCCTGTAGCAGCGAGCTTGCTCGCGATGAATCCGGATGCTCCACATTCATCCAGAATGCCCGCGTTATCGTTAACGATCTTCGCGAGCAAGCTCGCTCCTACAGATGAACGGCTTCGTCGGCCCGACCGCCCTCTTCCTGGATCACCAAGTGAATGAAATGCAGCTTGGCGATCACCGCCGGCGGCAGCACGAACGGATAGAAGTCCGGCTGCCCCATGCTGCGCGACAGCTCGTTAAGCATGCCGGCCAGTTCGATCCAAGCGTTGACGAATGACAGAAACGCTGCCCCGCCAGGATGCTCAGGGTCATAGAGGGTTGCGAGGGGAAACGGCTGATAGTCCAGATCCATCTCCCGCGCACTCATGCCAAACCCCAGGGCCGTGTCGACCGCGTCCATCATATGCAGATAGTGGGCCCAGGTTTCCGCCCAGTCTTCCCACGGGTGCATGGTGGCATAGGCACTGACGCAGGTTTGCTGCCAGTCTGGGCGCGGGCCGTTCTGGTAGTGCTGGTCGAGGGCGTCGGCATAGCTGGCGCGCTCATCGCCGAACAGGTTGCGAAAGGGTTCAAGCCAGTGGCTGTCGGCGATCAGGCGATCCCAGTAATAGTGCCCCACCTCATGCCGGAAATGGCCGAGCAAGGTGCGGTACGGCTCGCGCATCTGCACGCGAATTTTCTCACGATGCTCGTCGTCGGCTTCTTTGATATCCAGGGTGATCAGGCCATTGGCATGCCCTGTCGTGGGAGCCTTGCCTTCCAAGTCGATGCCCACGAAGTCAAATGCCAGGCCGCTGTCTTCATCAACCGTTTTGGGGATGACTTGCAACCCCAGGCTGATCAGTTGCGCCACCAGCCGGCGCTTGGCGGTTTCGACTTTGCGCCAGCGCTCGTGGTTTTCCGGGATCGACAGGTCGGGAATGGTGCGATTGAGACTGCACGCCACACACAGTGGCGCGGTGCTGTACGCCGGGATCAGCCAGTTGCAAGCGGCCGGGGTATCAAGGTTGGCGCAGCGGCGAAAGGCACCGGCGTCGAGGTTGTCGTCCTGGAGCCAAGTATCGACGACGGGCCCCGGCTGCAGGGACGACAGCCGGCTTTGCTGGGGCAAGTAGCCCAGCAGCGCCGAACAGGCCAGGCATTGGCTGTTGCGAAAGAACAGCGACTGCCCGCAACGGCACTGCCACACCTTGCTGCTGCGCGACGCTCCCGCCGTGAACGGAGCAGCAATGCGCGAACTGAGTTGCTCGAAGTAGCGGAACATGACGATCTCTCCAGGGGCGTGCCCAAGACTAGATCATTCCCCACGCAAGATCGTTCAAAGTGGATGCAATCAGTCCCTTGCTCGCGAAGAACCTGAGACCGCCACGGGGAACCAGAGACCCCGCGTTATCGTTGAGGCTTTTCGCGAGCAAGCTCGCTGCTACAAGATCGGGCCGGTATCAGACAGTGATGTGGTGCTTGGCCAGGAAGGCGACGAAAGCCTCCTCATCCAAGACCTTCAACCCCAGCTCGCTGGCCTTGGCCAATTTCGACCCGGCGCCCGGCCCTGCGACCACGCAATGGGTTTTCGCCGATACCGAGCCTGCCACTTTGGCGCCCAGGCTTTCGAGCTTTTCCTTGGCCACGTCGCGGCTCATCAACTCCAGCGAGCCGGTCAGTACCCAGGTGTGACCCGCTTCAGGCAAGCCCTCGATCACCTTCTTCTCGCTCTGCCAGTGCATACCGAAGTCCTTGAGCTGCTGCTCGATGGCCAGCGCACGACGAGCATTCTCCGGATTATCGAAGAACTCCCGCACCGCCTTGGCCTGCTTCTCCGGTAGCGCCTGACGCATGTCCAGCCAGTCGGCCTGGATAACACCCTCCAGGGAGCCGAACTTGTCCGCCAACTTCTGCGCAGCACCCGGCCCCACGGAAGGCACGTGCAACTTGTCGAGAAGGCCGCCCAAGGTGGTGCTGGCGGCGAACTCAGCGCTGAGCTCGCCCTGATCCTGCAAGACCAGCGCGCATTCGTCCGGCGACAGCAGCGCGCCGATCACCTGCTGGTTGTGACTGTCCTCAAAGAAACTGTGGATCTCGTGAGCCACCTCCAGGCCAACATCCGGCAAGTACGTCAGCACTTCCGGCAAGGCTTGCTGCACGCGCTCAAGGGACGCCAGGGAGCGCGCCAGCACCTTGGCGGTTTCCTCGCCCACATCGGGAATACCCAGGGCGTAGATAAACCGTGCCAGAGTCGGGGCCTTACTGTTTTCGATAGCGGCGATCAGTTTCTTGCTGGAAACATCGGCGAAGCCTTCCAGATCGATGATCTGCTCGTACTTGAGCTTGTACAGGTCAGCCGGCGAGCCGATAAGCTTTTCATCGACCAACTGCTCGATGGTCTTGTCGCCCAAGCCATCGATATCCATCGCCCGTCGCGAGACGAAATGAATGATCGCCTGCTTGAGCTGCGCACCACAGGCCAGGCGCCCGACACAGCGATACACCGCGCCTTCGCTGACGGTTTCCTTGCCCTTGCTGCGCTTGACCAGTTGCGTGCGCTCCACATGGGACCCACACACCGGACAGCTCTCAGGAATCTGTACCGCGCGGGCATTTTCCGGGCGACGTTCGGCAACCACCGACACGACCTGTGGGATCACATCCCCCGCACGGCGGATGATCACGGTGTCACCGATCATCAGGCCCAGGCGCGCCACTTCGTCCATGTTGTGCAACGTCGCATTGGACACGGTGACGCCAGCCACCTTGACCGGCTTCAAGCGCGCCACCGGCGTCACGGCGCCGGTGCGGCCGACCTGGAATTCAACGTCCAGCAACTCGGTCAGTTCTTCCATCGCCGGAAACTTATGGGCGATGGCCCAGCGCGGCTCGCGGGCGCGAAAGCCCAGTTCACGCTGGTAGGCAATGCTGTTGACCTTGAACACCACCCCGTCGATTTCATAGGGCAGGCTGTTACGCCGCTCACCGATATCGCGGTAGTACGCCAGGCAATCCTCGATGCCCTTGGCCAGCTTCAGCTCGTGACTGATAGGCATGCCCCACTTCTGCAACTGCTGCAGGTTGCCGATATGGGTGTCGCTGATATCCGTGGTCACGCCATAGCAGCAGAACTCCAAGGGACGGCTGGCGGTAATCTTCGAGTCGAGTTGGCGCAGGCTGCCCGCAGCCGCGTTACGCGGGTTGGCGAAGGTCTTGCCGCCGACTTCCAGTTGCGTGGCATTCAAGCGCTCGAAACCGGCCTTGGACATGAATACTTCGCCGCGCACTTCCAGGGTCGCCGGCCAACCTGTGCCGTGTAGTTTCAACGGGATATTGCGCACGGTGCGCACATTCACGCTGATGTCTTCGCCGGTTGTGCCGTCGCCACGGGTCGCGCCGCGCACCAGCTCACCGTCCTGATACAGCAAGCTGACCGCCAGGCCATCAAGCTTGGGCTCACAGCTGTATTCCACCGCCGCGCCGCCGCCAAACAGATCGCCCACCGGCAGGTCGAGGCCCTCGGTGACCCGGCGATCAAACTCCAGCATGGTGGTTTCATCGAAGGCGTTGCCCAGGCTGAGCATCGGGATCTCGTGGCGCACCTGGGTAAACGCAGACAACGCCGCGCTGCCCACCCGCTGCGTCGGCGAATCGCGGGTCACCAGATCCGGATGCTCGGCTTCCAGCGCCTTGAGTTCGTGGAACAACCGGTCGTACTCGGCGTCCGGGATGCTCGGTTCATCGAGGACGTGGTAACGGTAGTTGTGCTGATCCAGTTCAGCGCGCAGTTCGAGGATGCGGGTGTGGGCGGCGGTCATGGGTGTTCTCTCATAAAGCAAAAGAGCAGCCGAAGCTGCTCAATATGTTAATGCGCTTAATTCTACTGACAACGCGGAGGACCAATCCTCAGCGTTTCTGTGTCAGGGCACGACGCTCGAACTCGACGATGCGCTGACGGTAGTGCTCGATGGTCTGGGCGGTCAGCACGCTGCGCTGATCATCCTTGAGCTCGCCGTTGAGTTCCTGAGACAGCTTGCGGGCTGCGGCCACCATGACGTCGAACGCCTGTTTCGGGTGACGCGGGCCTGGCAGGCCAAGGAAGAAGCTCACCGCCGGGGTGCTGAACAGGTCGATATCGTCCAAGTCGAAAGTGCCCGGCTTGACCGCATTGGCCATGGAGAACAGCACTTCGCCATTGCCGGCCATGCTTTCGTGACGGTGGAAAATATCCATCTCGCCAAAACGCAGGCCGCTTTCCAAGATGTTCTGCAACAGCGCCGGGCCCTTGAAGCCGGCCGAGTCGCGGCAGATCACGCTGATTACCAACACTTCTTCAGCTGCCGGCTGATCCTTGGCGGACTCACGCGGCGCGCTCTTGGCCGGGCTTTCATCCGGGAAGTCGCCGTCACGGCTGCTGAAGCTCGGGCCTTCGTCGACGTCGAGGTTCAGGTCACCTTGATGCGGCTCGGCCACGGCAGCGCTGCCACGCTTGCCGCGCTTGGACGACGGCTCGCGGGCTTCACGCACCGGCGCGCTCATCGACGGCAAGTCATGCTCATCAAGCTGTGGCTCTTTATGGGTATCCAGGACACGGGGCGGCCCTAGCAGCTCGGCAGCGCCGTCGTCGTCGGGCAAATTCGACAGGTTACGGTCCAGGCGAAATTTCAGCTTGCCCTTGCCGCCGCGCATACGGCGCCAGCCATCAAAAAGAATACCGGCTATTACAATAATGCCGATGACGATCAGCCACTCGCGCAGACCGATTTCCATGTAATCCCTTGCCTCTATAAAAAATGCTGAAAAATAAGGGGTTTAGCACCGTGCAAACCGCTTTAAAACGTGGCGCCAACTCTATGTTCTGACTGACGTTTTGCCCACGCATACGAAAAATTGACATTAAACTAGCACGACCAAAGATAACTTTACACAGTTGGCGCAAAATGTGTCGGCTGACGCAGGAATTAAGCTACAAACCCAAAGCTTCAAGCCGACGCTGTTGCCGCTCGAAGCTAGCAACTTGCCGCTAACTTTCCACCATCGCCATCGCCTCTTCGACATCCACCGCTACCAGCCTTGAACAGCCCGGTTCATGCATAGTCACCCCCATCAGTTGATCAGCCATTTCCATGGCGATCTTGTTGTGGGTGATATAGATGAACTGCACCGTCTGGGACATCTCTTTAACCAAGCGGGCATATCGTCCAACGTTAGCGTCATCCAGCGGCGCGTCAACTTCGTCGAGCATGCAGAACGGTGCCGGGTTCAACTTGAAGATGGCAAATACCAACGCCAATGCAGTCAGGGCCTTCTCGCCGCCGGACAACAAATGGATGGTGCTGTTCTTCTTGCCCGGAGGCCGCGCCATGATCGTTACCCCTGTATCGAGTAGATCTTCGCCCGTCAGTTCCAAGTAAGCGCTGCCACCACCGAAAACTTTTGGGAATAAGGCCTGTAAACCGCTATTAATCTGATCAAAGGTATCTTTGAAGCGGTTACGGGTTTCCTTGTCGATCTTGCGAATGACGTTTTCCAAAGTGTCCAGGGCTTCTACCAGATCGGCGTCCTGGGCATCCAGATAACGTTTACGCTCGGACTGCTGCTGGTATTCATCGATGGCCGCGAGGTTGATCGCACCGAGTCGTTGGATACGTGCAGCAATGCGCTCAAGTTCCTCTTCGGCTTCTTTCTCGTTGGCCTGGGCGGTCAAGGTATTGAGTACGCCGTGCAGGTCGTAGCCATCTTCCAGCAACTGGTCCTGCAGGGTTTTGCGGCGCACTGTGAGGGCTTGCCATTCCATGCGCTGCTGTTCGAGTTGGCCGCGGATCAATTGCGACTGCTGCTCGGCCTGGGTCCGGCGCTTTTCTGCGTCGCGCAGTTCGCGGTCGGCGTCTTCCATGGCGATTTGTGCAGTCTTGAGTTCTTCGTCGACGCTCATGCGTTTGTCGAGCAACTCTTCGAGCTTCAAGCGCAGCTCTTCCAGCGGCGCTTCGCCCTCCTCCAGGTTGAGGCTCAGTTGCTCGCGTTTTTCCGTCAGCCGTTCGGATTGCATCTCCAGGCGTTCCAGAGCCTGGCGCGTGGAGTCGTGCTGGGCGCGCAATGAGCCGAGGCGCACGGCCAACTGATGGGCGTGGTCCTTGTGCTGGCGCGCTTCCTGGCGTACCCGGTCGAGGCGCTCGCGCAGGCTGTCACGCTGGGCCAGCAACAGCTCGCGCTGCTCGGTGTCGAGGGCCATGCTGTCGAGGGCCTCCTGCAACTGCAGGCGCGCTTCGCCGACTTGTTCGTGTTCGAGGGCGCGTTGCTCGCCCATCTCGGCCACTTCTTCATCGAGCCGGGTACGACGCAGGGTCAATTGTTCGGCCTTGGCCTTGCTGGCGGAAAGCTGGGCTTTCAATTCGCCCTGCTGGCGCGCTTCGTCCTGCAACAGGCGACGCAAATGTTCGCGGCCGGTCTCTTGTTGGCGCTGGGTGGCGCGCAGGGTTTGCAGTTGGGTTTCCAAGGTCTCAAGAGTGGCCTCGCGCTCTTCGCGCTCGGCACTCAGGTTGACGATTTCCTGGCCACGGGCCAATACGCCACTTTCGGCTTCACTGGCGCGACGCACCCGCAAAAAGTGCCGGCCTACCCAGTAGCCGTCACGGCTGATCAGGCTTTCGCCAGAGGCCAATTGGCCTCGCAACGCCAAGGCCTGTTCCAAAGAGTCCACCGGCTTTACCAAGCCCAGCCATGGCGACAGGTCAATCTGCGCCTCGACTTTATCCAATAGGCTACCCGGCACGCGGGTGCCATCGGCTGCAGGGCTGAGCAGGCGTAAATCGCCTTGAGCAAAGCCCGCCAGATCAAAACCGCCGAAATCGTCCACCAACACGGCTTGCAGGTCCGCACCCAGCACGGTCTCCACGGCCAACTCCCAACCGGCTTCAACCTTCAAGCCTTCAGCCAGGCGCGGGCGTTCGGCCAAGTGCTGGTCGCGCAGCCATTCGGCGGTGCCGGTGCCTGGGTCCAATGCGGCTTGCTGCAAGGCCTCGAGGGAGGCCAGGCGTCCATTGAGGCGCTGCAAATCACCTTGGGCCTGCTGCTGCGCCTGGGTCGCCTGTTGCAGCTCCTGGCGCAATTGCTCCAGGCGCTCAACTTGCTGTTCTTCGCTGGCCTCCAACTCTTCCAGGGTCATTTCGCTTTCGGCCAACTGCTCGCTCAGCGCCATGATCGCCGCGTCTTCCGGAGCAGAGGCGAGCAATGCGCGCTCCTCCAGGGCCCGGCGCTGGCGCTCGGCCAGGCGCTCCATGCTGGTTTCCAGTTGCTGGATGCGTGATTGCTGCACCTCAGCCTGGCGACGCGGTTCGGCGGAGCGCAGGTTGAAAGCGTCCCACTGCTCCTGCCAGCCGTGCATGGTAGTTTCGGATTCTTCCAGGGCGGCGGCGGCTTCCTCAGCGGCGGCGCTGGTGATTTCCTGCTCGGGGGTGAGCATGTCCAGCTCCTCCCCGAGGGTCAGCAGCAACGTGCGGTCATGGCCCAGGTGGGATTCGGTTTCCAGCCGCGCCCGCTCCGCTTCCTTCAGATCATCCTGCAACTGGCGCAGGCGCTGCTGGCCGTGCTGGATGCTCTGTTCGACCCGCGCAATGTCGCCGCCCACCGAATAGAAGCGGCCCTGTACCAGGTTGAAGCGCTCGGACAAGTCATGGTGACCGTCGCGCAGGCGCTCGATGCTGGCGTCGGCGTTGCGTTGTTCGGCAACCAGGGCTTCGAAGCTGATTTCCTGGGTGCCGATGATCGCTTCGCGCTGGCCCACCTGGTCATTCAAGGCCTGCCAGCGCAGCGCCGAGAGTTGCGCCTTGAGCTGGCGTTCTTCGCCTTTATATTCCTGGTATTTCTCGGCGGCCTGGGCCTGGCGGTGCAGGCGCTCCAACTGGCGCTCCAGCTCTTCACGCAGGTCAGTCAGGCGTGCCAGGTTTTCGTGGGTGCGGCGGATACGGTTTTCGGTCTCGCGACGGCGCTCCTTGTACTTGGAGATGCCCGCCGCTTCCTCGATAAAGTTGCGCAGGTCCTCGGGCTTGGCTTCGATCAGCTTGGAGATCATGCCTTGCTCGATGATCGAGTAGCTGCGCGGGCCCAGGCCGGTGCCGAGGAAGATGTCGGTAATGTCACGGCGCCGGCACTTGGTGCCATTGAGGAAGTAACTGTTCTGGCTGTCGCGCGTCACTTTGCGGCGGATGGAAATTTCCGCGTAGGCGGCGTACTCGCCCACCAGGGTGCCGTCGGAGTTGTCGAACACCAGTTCGATGCTGGCCTGGCTCACCGGCTTGCGGCTAGTGGAACCGTTGAAGATGACGTCGGTCATCGACTCGCCACGCAGGTTTTTCGCGGAGCTCTCGCCCATCACCCAGCGCACGGCGTCGATAATGTTCGACTTGCCGCAGCCATTGGGCCCGACCACTGCCGCCATGTTACTGGGGAAGTTCACCGTGGTCGGGTCGACGAAGGATTTGAACCCCGCCAGTTTGATGCACTTGAGCCGCACGCTTAGGCGTCCGCCAGGGCTGCGATAACCAACGAGCTGCTGCGCTGGCAGTAGGCCGACAGCACCTGGCGAATTTGCGGCAGGTCACGGGCCAGTACGGCGGCGAGCAGTTGCTCGAACAACGCCAGGTACTCGCTCATCGATGCCTTGCGCTGATCCAGGGCCAGGTAATAGGCGCGATTCATCGCCGGCTGCAGGTTCTCGACGGTTTCCTGCAGGTACGGGTTATTGGCGAAGGGGTACGCGGCGCGCATGACATTGAAGCATTCTTCGACAAAGGCGCGGATGTCCTGGCGCTCGAAATTGCTCACCAGCCGTTGCTGGATCTGCACGAAGGGCGCCATGTCGGCCTGGGTCTGCCAGCCCTCGGCGACCGCGTTGCCCAGCAGGATGTACAGCTCGCTCATCAGCGTGCACAGGCTCTGCACCTTATGCGCGGTGAGTTCGGTGACGTGTGCCCCACGGCGCGGCAAGATGGCGATAAGGTGCCGCCGCTCAAGAATCAGCAAGGCTTCGCGCACGGAACCACGGCTGACGTTGAGTGCCAGGGTGACTTTCTGTTCCTGGATCCGCTCCCCAGGCTTGAGATCGCCGCGAATAATGCGCTCGGCGAGGTGGTGAGCGATTTGCTCGGCGAGACTGTCCGGCGCCTTGAACGTCATGTTTTCCCTTCAAAATCTTCTATCGGTACAAGGGCGGCAGTGTAGCGCAATCGCTGGGCCGACAACGCCGAATTTGGCATGAAATAAGCACACGATAAAGCCCAGGCACCGCTTAAAACGGCGGTTACAAGGATCTGAACCATAATCAAAGGTGTTGCAATCGCACTTTCTTGACCTTTCGGTCAGAAAATCGTTGACCGAAAAGTCAGACATGACTAGATTCGGCGCAAAGCGGTTAACAACAATAATGAGTCTGCGAGGCCTTCCGTGATCCAGTTTTTACTAAACCAGGAGCTCCGTAGCGAGCATGCCCTGGACCCAAACCTGACTGTGCTCAACTATCTGCGTGAGCATCTGGGCAAATCCGGAACCAAGGAAGGCTGCGCCAGCGGCGACTGCGGCGCCTGTACCGTGGTGGTGGGCGAGTTGCAGACCGACGAGCAAGGCGCCGAGCAGATTCGCTATCGCAGCCTCAATTCGTGCCTGACCTTTGTCTCGTCCCTGCACGGCAAGCAACTGGTGACTGTCGAAGACCTCAAGCACCAGGGCCAACTGCACAGCGTGCAACAGGCCATGGTCGATTGCCATGGCTCGCAATGCGGCTTTTGCACCCCGGGTTTTGTGATGTCGCTGTTTGCCCTGCAAAAAAACAGCGACGCTCCGGACAGCGCCAAGGCCCACGAAGCCCTGGCCGGCAACCTGTGTCGCTGCACCGGCTACCGTCCGATCCTGGCCGCCGCCGAACAAGCCTGTTGCAACAAACCCCAGGACCAGTTCGACAGCCGCGAGGCGCAGACCATTGCCCGCCTCAAGTCCATCGCACCGACGCAAACCGGCGAGCTGAACAGCGGCGACAAGCGCTGCCTGGTGCCCTTGACCGTCGCCGACCTGGCCGACCTCTACGACGCCTATCCCCAAGCCCGGCTGCTGGCCGGCGGCACCGACCTAGCGCTGGAAGTCACCCAGTTCCACCGCACGCTGCCGGTGATGATTTATGTCGGCAACATCGAAGCCATGAAACGCATCGAGACCTTTGACGACCGCCTGGAAATCGGCGCCGCCACCGCCCTCTCCGACTGCTACAGCGCGTTGCACCACGAATACCCCGACTTCGGCGACCTGCTGCACCGCTTCGCGTCTCTGCAAATCCGCAACCAGGGCACCCTCGGTGGCAATATTGGCAACGCCTCGCCCATCGGTGATTCGCCGCCGCTGCTGATCGCCCTTGGCGCGCAGATCGTGCTGTGCAAGGGCAACGTGCGGCGCACCCTGGCCCTGGAAGACTACTTTATCGACTACCGCGTCACCGCCCGCCAGGACAGCGAGTTCATCGAGAAAATCATCGTGCCCAAGGGCCACGCGTTGTTCCGAGCCTACAAGGTTTCCAAGCGCCTGGACGATGATATTTCTGCGGTGTGTGCGGCCTTCAACCTGAAGCTCGACAACGGCGTGATCAGCGATGCCCGCGTGGCCTTCGGCGGTATGGCCGCCACGCCCAAACGCGCGCAACACTGCGAAGCGGTGCTGATCGGCGCCACCTGGAACAGCGCCACCGTGGAGAAGGCCTGCGCGGCCCTGGCCGAGGACTTCACCCCGCTGTCGGACTTCCGTGCGAGCAAGGAATACCGCCTGCTCAGCGCCCAGAACCTGCTGCGTAAATACTTCATCGAGCTGCAAACACCGCACATCGAGACTCGGGTGACCGCTTATGTCTAATCATCACGCCGTGGTAAAAACCCAAGCCGAAATGGCCGAGCTGTTTGCCCAGGACCTGACGTCCGGGGTCGGGCGCAGCGTCAAGCATGACAGCGCCGCCAAGCATGTGTCGGGCGAAGCGCAGTACATCGATGACCGCCTGGAATTCCCCAACCAGTTGCACCTGTATGCGCGCATGTCCGACCGCGCCCACGCCCGCATCCTGAGTATCGACACCGCGCCCTGCTACGCCTTCGAGGGTGTGCGGATCGTCATCACCCACGAAGACGTGCCGGGCCTGAAAGACATCGGTCCACTGATGCCCGGCGACCCATTGCTGGCCATCGATACCGTGCAGTTCGTCGGCCAGGTGGTGCTGGCCGTCGCCGCCCGCGACCTGGAGACCGCGCGCAAGGCCGCGATGGCGGCGGTGATCGAATACGAAGACCTGGAACCGGTGCTGGATGTGGTCGAGGCCTTTCGCAAAAAACATTTCGTGCTGGACAGCCACACCCACCAGCGCGGTGATTCGGCAGGCGCCCTGGCGAGCGCGAAAAACCGTATCCAGGGCACCCTGCATATCGGCGGCCAGGAACACTTCTACCTGGAAACCCAGATCTCCTCGGTGATGCCCACCGAAGACGGCGGCATGATCGTCTACTGCTCCACCCAGAACCCCACTGAAGTGCAGAAGCTGGTGGCCGAGGTACTGGACGTATCGATGAACAAGATCGTCGTCGATATGCGCCGCATGGGCGGTGGTTTCGGCGGCAAGGAAACCCAGGCCGCCAGCCCGGCTTGCCTGTGTGCGGTGGTCGCGCGCCTGACCGGCCAGCCGACCAAGATGCGCCTGCCGCGGGTCGAAGACATGCTGATGACCGGCAAGCGCCACCCCTTCTATATCGAATACGACGTGGGCTTCGACGACACCGGGCGCCTGCACGGGATCAACCTGGACCTGGCCGGTAACTGTGGTTGCTCACCGGACCTGTCCAACTCGATTGTCGACCGTGCGATGTTCCACTCCGACAACTCGTATTACTTGGGCGACGCCACGGTCAACGGCCATCGCTGCAAGACCAACACCGCGTCCAACACCGCGTATCGCGGCTTCGGTGGCCCGCAAGGCATGGTGGCGATCGAGGAAGTGATGGACGCCATCGCCCGCCATCTGGCGCTGGACCCGCTGGCCGTGCGCAAGGCCAACTACTATGGCAAGACCGAGCGCAACGTCACCCATTACTACCAGACCGTCGAGCACAACATGCTCGAAGAGATGACTGCCGAACTGGAAGCCAGCAGCCAATACGCCGAGCGCCGCGAAGCCATTCGCCGCTATAACGCCAACAGCCCGATCCTGAAAAAAGGCCTGGCGCTGACACCGGTCAAGTTCGGCATTTCGTTCACCGCCAGCTTCCTCAACCAGGCCGGCGCGTTGATCCATATCTACACCGACGGCAGCATCCACCTGAACCACGGCGGCACCGAAATGGGCCAGGGCTTGAACATCAAGGTCGCGCAGGTGGTGGCCGAGATTTTCCAGGTGGAAATCGACCGGGTGCAGATTACCGCGACCAACACCGACAAGGTGCCCAACACCTCGCCGACCGCTGCTTCCAGCGGTGCCGACCTTAACGGCAAGGCCGCGCAGAATGCCGCCGAGACCATCAAGCAACGCCTGGTGGAATTTGCCGCGCGCAAATACGACGTCAGCGAAGCCGACGTTGAGTTCCACAACGGCCATGTGCGGGTGCGCGAGCAGATCCTGACCTTTGAGGAGCTGATCCAGCAGGCGTATTTCGCCCAGGTCTCGCTGTCGAGTACCGGGTTCTACAAGACCCCGAAAATCTTCTACGACCGCAGCCAGGCACGGGGCCGACCGTTCTACTACTTCGCCTTCGGCGCGGCTTGCTGCGAAGTGATCGTCGATACCCTGACCGGCGAATACAAGATGCTGCGCACCGACATCCTCCACGACGTGGGCGCCTCGCTGAACCCGGCCATCGACATTGGCCAGGTCGAAGGCGGCTTTATCCAGGGCATGGGTTGGCTGACCATGGAAGAGCTGGTGTGGAACAACAAAGGCAAACTGATGACCAATGGCCCGGCCAGCTACAAGATCCCGGCAGTGGCGGACATGCCCCTGGATTTGCGGGTGAAGTTGGTGGAAAACCGCAAGAACCCGGAAGACACGGTGTTCCACTCCAAGGCCGTGGGTGAACCGCCGTTCATGCTCGGGATTGCCTCGTGGTGCGCGATCAAGGATGCGGTGGCGAGCCTGGGTGACTATCGCCATCAGCCGAAGATCGACGCGCCGGCCACGCCGGAGCGGGTGTTGTGGGGCTGTGAGCAGATGCGGCAGTTGACTGCTGCGAAGGCTCTTGAAACCGAAACCGAGTTGGCTTCGCTCTAGACCGAGGCGCTGCATTCGCGAGCAAGCCCGCTCCCACATTTGGAATGCATTTCCCTGTGGGAGCGGGCTTGCCCGCGAAGGCGGCCTGACAGACACCACAAGAGGTGACTATGAACAACTGGATCAGTGCCCTCGCCAACCTGCAAACCCAGGGCGAGCCCTGCGTGCTGGTGACCATCATCGAAGAGCTGGGCTCCACGCCGCGCAACTCAGGCTCCAAGATGGTCGTCAGCGCCGCACACACCTTCGACACCATCGGCGGCGGCCACCTGGAATACAAGGCCATGCAGATCGCCCGCGACATGCTCGTGCGTGGCCAGCACAACACCCACCTGGAGCGCTTCAGCCTGGGCGCCAGCCTCGGCCAGTGCTGTGGCGGCGTGACCGTGCTGCTGTTCGAACCCATGGGCCAGGTGCAGGCGCAGATTGCCGTATTCGGCGCCGGCCATGTCGGCCGCGCGCTGGTGCCGCTGCTGGCCAGCCTGCCGTGCCGGGTGCGCTGGATCGACTCGCGGGAACAGGAATTCCCGGAGCATATCCCCCAAGGCGTGCGTAAAATCGTCAGCGAAGAGCCAGTGGACGAAATTGCCGACCTGCCGGTGGGCAGTTACTGCATCGTCATGACCCACAATCACCAGCTCGACCTGGAACTGACCGCCGCCCTGCTCAAGCGCAATGATTTTGCCTACTTTGGCCTGATCGGCTCGCAGACCAAGCGCGTCAAGTTCGAACACCGCCTGCGTGAGCGCGGCTTCGAGGCCACACAGTTGCAACGCATGCGCTGCCCCATGGGCCTCACCGAGGTGAAGGGCAAACTGCCGGTGGAAATCGCCATCTCCATCGCCGGCGAGATCATCGCCACCTATAACGCCAACTTCGGCCAGCACACCGCGAGTGCCGAACCCATTGCCAAACTGCTGCCGGTTTCGCGCCGCAGCCAAGCTATCAATTGAGACGACCATGCCTTTGACTCGCAAAGCCTACCGTGCCGCCATCCTGCACAGCCTCGCCGACCCCGCCATCGTCGGGATCGAAGCCTCCTATGAGTATTTCGAAGACGGCCTGCTGGTGATCGACAACGGTCAGATCAGCGCCCTCGGGCATGCCAGCGACCTGCTGCCGACGCTGGCCGCCGACATCGAAATCACCCATTACCAGGATGCTCTGATCACTCCCGGCCTGATCGACACCCACATCCACCTGCCGCAAACCGGCATGGTCGGTGCCTACGGCGAACAACTGCTGGATTGGCTGAACACCTACACCTTCCCTTGCGAAAGCCAGTTCGCCGACAAGGCCCACGCCGAAGAAGTCGCGGATATCTTTATCAAGGAACTGCTGCGCAACGGCACCACCACTGCCCTGGTGTTCGGCAGCGTGCACCCGCAATCGGTGAACTCATTCTTTGAGGCCGCCCAGAAGCTGGACCTGCGCATGATCGCCGGCAAGGTGATGATGGACCGCAATGCCCCGGACTACCTGACCGATACCGCCGAGTCCGGCTACCAGGAAAGCAAGGCGCTGATCGAGCGCTGGCACGGCAAGGGCCGCTTGCACTACGCCGTGACCCCACGCTTCGCCCCCACCAGCACACCCGAACAACTGACCCTCGCCGGCCAGTTGCTGGGGGAATACCCGGACCTGTACATGCAGACTCACATCAGTGAAAACCTGCAGGAAGTGCAATGGGTCAAGGAGCTGTTCCCGGAGCGCAGTGGCTACCTGGATGTGTACGACCACTACAAGCTGCTGGGGGAACGTTCGGTATTCGCCCATGGCGTGCACCTGTGCGACGACGAGTGCGCGCGGCTGGCCGAAGCCGGTTCGGCCGTGGCGTTCTGCCCGACGTCGAACTTCTTCCTGGGCAGTGGCTTGTTCAATCTGCCGATGGCCGAGAAGCACCAGCTTAATGTAGGCCTGGGCACAGATGTGGGTGGCGGCACCAGCTTCTCGCTGCTGCAGACGCTGAACGAGGCCTACAAGGTCATGCAATTGCAGGGCGCACGACTGAGCCCGTTCAAATCGCTGTACCTGGCGACCCTGGGAGGTGCAAAAGCGCTGCGCCTGGAAGACAAGATCGGCACCCTGCAGCCGGGCACCGATGCAGACTTTCTGGTCCTGGACTACAACGCCACGCCACTGCTCAGCTATCGCTTGAAGCAGGCCAATAACATTGCCGAGACGCTGTTTGTACTGATGACGCTGGGGGATGATCGGGCAGTGATGCAGACGTATGCAGCGGGCAATCTGGTACACCAACGCTAAACCCCTGTAGGAGCTGGCTTGCCAGCGATAGCATCACCGCGGTGAACAGATACACCGCGGTGCCTGCATCGCTGGCAAGCCAGCGCCTACACAGTTTGATCGGGTTTAGAGCTTGATCGAGGAGCGGCCCGGCTTCTTGGTTTGCAGCAGATGCGAGAACACCGCATGCAAATCATCCGACGCGCTTTCCTCATCGAGGTTGAGCTTGCTGTCGATGTGATCCATGTGATGCATCATCAGGTTCACCGCCAACGCCGAGTCCCGGGCCTCGATCGCGTCGATCAACTGGGTGTGTTCGTCGTAGGAGCAGTGTGAGCGGTTGCCGCTTTCATACTGGGCGATGATCAGCGAGGTCTGGGACACCAGGCTGCGCTGGAAGCTGATCAGCGGGGCATTCTTCGCAGCCTCGGCCAGTTTCAGGTGGAACTCGCCAGACAACCGGATACCCGCGCCGCGGTCCCCGCGGGAGAAGCTGTCGCGCTCGTCGTTGACCATCTGGCGCAACTCAGCCAACTCTTCGGTGGATGCATGTTGTACCGCCAGCTCGGTGATCGCCCGCTCCACCAGGCGCCGGGCCAGGAACACCTGGCGGGCTTCCTCGACACTCGGGCTTGCCACGACCGCACCACGATTGGGGCGCAACAACACCACGCCTTCATGGGCCAGACGCGACAAGGCGCGGCGGATGATGGTGCGGCTGACGCCAAAGATCTCGCCCAGTGCTTCTTCACTCAATTTGGTACCGGGCGCGAGGCGTTGTTCGAGGATGGCCTCGAAGATATGCGCGTAGACGATATCGTCCTGGGTTCCACTGCGACCGGCCTTACCGGCTCGCGGCTGTTTCTTGAGGGGCTGCAACTGTTCGTTCATGGGCACTCGGGTCGGGAGAACGGCGGCGAATTGACGTTGACTGTAATAAGGGTATAGCGGGTCGCTGGCAAGTATCGCGTAAAAACAGCGCACATTGTACACAACCCGTTGCGCCAACACACTGTACGGCTGTTTGCGCGGCCGGCTGTATTGCAACAGTCAGTTACGTTTGAGTTTAGGCTTGATTCCACGATTTCCCCACCCATCAATGCTGCCCCGATGCCCCTGTAGGAGCGAGCTTGCTCGCGAAGAACCTGAGAGCGCCGCCTTCCACCAGAATGCCCGCGCCATCGTTGAAGATCTTCGCCCGCAAGCCGGCGCCTACAAGTTGCCGGGTACAAGGAAGACTTTTCCATGACCGACGCGACCCAGGCGCCCTTACGCCCACTGGCCGACACTTCGCCTTCGGCTATCGTCGCCGGCTTTATCGCCATGATGACCGGCTACACCAGCTCGCTGGTGCTGATGTTCCAGGCCGGCCAGGCTGCTGGCCTGACCACTGCACAGATATCCTCGTGGATCTGGGCGATCTCCATCGGTATGGCGGTGTGCAGCATCGGCTTGTCCCTGCGCTACCGCACCCCCATCACCATCGCCTGGTCGACCCCAGGCGCAGCGCTGTTGATTACCAGCCTGGGCGGGGTCAGCTACGGCGAGGCCATCGGTGCCTACATTACCTGCGCGGTGTTGGTCACGATCTGCGGCCTTACTGGCAGCTTTGAAAAACTGGTCAAGAAGATTCCCGCCTCGCTGGCCGCCGCACTGCTGGCCGGGATCCTGTTCAAGATCGGCAGCGAGATTTTCGTCGCCGCGCAGCACCGCACCGCCCTGGTGCTGGGCATGTTCTTTACCTATCTGATCATCAAGCGCCTGTCGCCCCGCTATGCGGTGCTGGCCGCGCTGCTGATCGGCACTGCCTTGTCCGGATTGATGGGGCTACTGGACTTCAGCGGGTTCAGCCTGGAAGTGGCGACGCCGGTGTGGACCACACCGCACTTCTCCCTGGCGGCGACCATCAGCATTGGTATTCCGCTATTCGTGGTGGCGATGACCTCGCAGAACATGCCCGGCGTCGCGGTACTGCGCGCCGATGGCTACAACGTGCCAGCCTCGCCGCTGATCACCGCCACCGGCCTGGCCTCGCTGGTGCTGGCGCCATTCGGCTCCCACGGTATCAACTTGGCGGCCATCAGCGCGGCCATCTGTACCGGGCCCCACGCCCATGAGGATCGCAACAAGCGCTACACCGCCGCCGTGTGGTGCGGGATTTTCTACGGGGTCGCCGGGGTATTTGGGGCCACGCTGGCGGCGTTGTTCGCCGCATTGCCAAAGGAGCTGGTGCTGTCGATCGCGGCATTGGCGTTGTTTGGCTCGATCATCAATGGCCTGAGCATTGCCATGAATGAGCCCAAGGAACGGGAAGCAGCGCTGATCACCTTTATGGTCACGGCGTCGGGGTTGACGCTGTTCTCCATCGGTTCGGCATTCTGGGGGATTGTCGCGGGGGTGTTGACGCTGATGATACTGAACTGGCGCAAGGCCTGATTATTACCCTGAAACGAAAAAGCGACCCGGGCGGGTCGCTTTTTCATGACATCAGACAGCCGGATTGATCGGCTTTTCTGGGTGCCAGGCGTCCAGCAGTGCACTGACTTCAACGCGGGTCAGCTCTGGGCGAGCCTTGAGCCACGCTTCAACAGCGGCACGCTGTTCTTCGTTGACCGATCCACGGGTGGCTTTGCAGACCAGACCGAAGTCATCACCGCCAACGTAGTCCAGGCCATTGCCGTCCATCGCTTCAGTCAGGAATGCTTCGAGGAAAGCGTCAACCGCCTCATCGTCCAAACCTTCTTTGAAGTCCAGGTTCAGTTCGAAACCCAGCTCTTGAAATTCATCAACGCACAGTTTTTTGCGCAGACGCCGGGAACGGTTAGTCGCCATTGGAACAATCCTCTTAAGTATTAACGGCCGGCACTCTACCAGTTTAAGGCGCGAATTGCCCGGCAATCCAAGACGGGTGGCACGTCAGGGCTAAAAAAAACCGTCATTTGCAGCTATCGTTGAGGCACAAGTAGCCCCACCTTGGGGCATAATGCCGACACTTTCATGACCACTGGGGGATTTTCTTACATAGCCCCCGCTATATTCACCCTCCTATGCAGTAGGGTCTTACTTCTTATGATCAAATCATTGCGCCCATTGTTACTCGCCAGTTTCCTTTTGCCCATGGCCCTCTCTGTCACCGCCGCCCCGATCAATACCACCTTGCCACCTAAAGTTCAGGAAGCCCTGCAGAAAGCCAAGCTGCAGAACAATGCACTGTCCCTGGTGATGATTCCGCTCAATGGCCCCGGCACCGCCACGGTGTTCAATGCGGACGTCTCGGTCAACCCGGCATCGACCATGAAGCTGGTCACCACCTACGCCGCCCTGGAAATGCTCGGCCCCAACCATCAGTGGAAAACCGAGTTCTACACCGACGGCACCCTCAGTGGCGGCGTCCTGCGGGGCAACCTGTACCTCAAGGGCGGTGGCGACCCCAAGTTGAACATGGAGAAACTCTGGCTGCTGATGCGCGACCTGCGCGCCAATGGCGTTCAGCAAGTCACCGGCGACCTGGTACTGGATCGCGGCTTCTTTATCCAACCGCAATTGCCGGAATTCAACGACGACGGCAACGATGCCAACAAACCGTTCCTGGTCAAGCCGGACGCCCTGCTGGTCAACCTCAAGGCCCTGCGTTTCGTGACCCGCAATGATTCGGGCCGGGTGCTGGTTTCGGTCGAGCCGCCGATTGCCAGCATCCAGATCGACAATCAGGTCAAGGCCACCAACGCCAAGCAGTGCACCGGTGACGTGCGCTACAACCCGGTCACCGCCGCCGACGGCAGCGTCACCGTGACGGTCAGCGGCCAGTTGGGCGATGGCTGCAGCTCGCAGACTTATCTGTCGCTGCTCGACCATGCCACCTACACCGCCGGCGCCGTGCGGGCGATCTGGAAAGAGTTGGGCGGTACTATCCAGGGCCGCGACGTACTGGCCCCGGTGCCGAAAACCGCCAAGGTCCTGGCCCGGACGTTCTCCCCGGATCTGGCGGAGATCATTCGCGACATCAATAAATACAGTAACAACACCATGGCCCAGCAACTGTTCCTCAGCCTCGGCGCGCAATACCGCACCGATGCCGACGGCGACGACGCCAAGGCCGCGCAGCGCGTGGTCCGCCAATGGCTGGCGAAAAAAGGCATAACGGCACCACATCTGGTGATGGAGAACGGCTCCGGCCTGTCCCGTGCCGAACGCGTGAGCGCCCGGGAAATGGCGACCATGCTGCAAGCCGCCTGGAGAAGCCCGTATGCGGCAGAGTTCATCAGCTCGATGCCGATTGCCGGCAGTGACGGCACCATGCGCAAGCGCCTGAAAACCACGGCCCTGCGCGGCGAAGCGCACGTCAAGACCGGCACCCTGAACACCGTGCGCGCCATTGCCGGCTTCAGCCGTGACAACAATGGCAATACCTGGGCCGTGGTGGCGATCCTCAACGATCCGAAGCCGTGGGGAGCATCGTCGGTGCTGGACCAGGTGTTGCTGGACCTGTATCGCCAGCCGAAGCTGGCGGCGGCTGCACCGGGCCTATAAACAGCTTGCCAGCAAGCTTTGTTGTGGCGAGCGGGCTTGCCCCGCGCTGGGCTGCGAAGCAGCCCCAAAACCTGCCTTCGCGGTCTATCTGACGGATCTCAGTGAGGCGAGTGGGGCTGCTTCGCAGCCCAGCGCGGGGCAAGCCCGCTCGCCACAACAAGCCCGCCCGCCACAACCAGCCCATCAGGCGGGTAGCGGCTGCGCCTCAACCCGATCCCGGCCCGCTTGCTTGGCCGCATACACCGCCGAATCGGCGCGCAACAACAAGCCATCCACACCGTCATCGACCCGCCAACTGGCCACGCCAAAACTGGCCGTCACTGTGCCTACGCCCTCCATCGGCGTACTGCGCAGCACTTCCCACAATTCAACCGCCAGGCTGTAGGCCTGAACGCCATCGGTGTTCGGACACAGCACCATGAACTCCTCGCCACCCAGGCGACAGAACACATCGCTGCGGCGTAAACGCTGGCTGATCCGCCGACACAGCTCCTGCAACACCCCATCCCCGGCGGCGTGCCCGTGCTGGTCATTGATGCGCTTGAAGTGATCGATGTCCAGCATGATCACGGCCAGTGCACCCGATGTGCGCCGCACCCGGCTCATCTCGGACTTCAGCCGGTCCTGGAAGTAGCGGCGATTATGGATACTCGTCAATGAGTCGGTGATCGACAGCGCCCGCAGCTCCTCCTCCACCCGCTTTAGATCGGAGATATCCGACACATAGCCATGCCATAGCGTACCGCCGCCGGGTAACTCTTCCGGCGTCGCCTCGCCACGGATCCAACGCAAGCCGCGGCCTGGCAGTTGCACGCGATACTCTTCGCGCCAATGGCTCAATTGCAGCGCTGACAGGCGGATGGAGGCGCGGATGCGTTCAGCATCGAGGGGATGAATACGCTCGAAGACTTGTTTGGCATCCTGTTGCAACAGCCCCGGATCGATTTCATAGATATCGCGCATACCGTCACTGGCGTAGATAAACCGCCAGTTTTCGTTGGGCTCCAGGGTGAACTGGAAAATCCCGCCCGGCACATGGGCACTGAGTTTTTTCAGCAAGCGATCCCGTGCCGCCAGGGCCTCATAGGCGCGTTTCTGCTCGGTGATATCCAGGCAGATCGCCAGGTGTCCGATCCATAAGCCATGATCGTCAAGCAATGCCGTCGCCAGCATGTTCACGGTCAACTGGCTGCCGTCCTGGCGTACCAGCGTCCACTCCCGGGCCTCATGCAGGCTGTCAGCACCCTCCACCAGCATCGCCTGGCCCGGCATGATCCGTTTGCCCAGCGCGAGGCTCAACTGCACGGCACGGCTTTCCAGCTCCGGCGCCAGGTGCAGGCTTTCGAGGGTCATGTGACCGAGCACCTGCTCCGCCGGATAACCCAGCATCTGCTCGGCACCGGCATTGAAGGTGTTGATCACCCCCCGCAGATCCGTGGCAATGATTGCCACCTGAGTCGCGGCGTTGAGCACACTGCGCAACTGGCCGTGGGCGCCGCGCAGCTCATATTCGCGCTGGTGCAATTGCGCGGTGCGCTGTTGTACCAGCCTCACCGCCCGCTGACGCTGGCTGACCAGTACATAGAGCAAGGCACTGAGCAACAGGCTGAGCAAGCAGCCCATGGTCAGGATACTGGTGACTGCGGAGTGATTGGCCTGGGTAAATACCTGGCTGGGGCGCAGGCTCAGGGCGTAGACATGATCACCCAGAGTCAGCCGGCGAATCGCCTCCAGGCTGCTATCGCCCACGGCGTTACCCGACTCATACAACACTCGCTGCTGATCATCGGAGGTATCGACAATCTGCATCACCAGATTGTCCCGCGCAGGCTTGGGCAAGCCGTCGGCCACCAATTGGCGCATGCTGATCACCGCCATGACGAAACCATAGGGTTCGTTGTAGGACATTTGCGCGGTGCCCGGTCGGCTGACAGGTGCTACCAGCAACACCCCCATGGTATACGCCGGCTCCACCCCCACCAGCGACATGGGTTGGGACACGGCGATGCTCCCGGAACGGTACGCCCGCTCAACGGTTGAGCGGCGCAGTGGCTGGGCCAGCAAGTCAAACCCCAGGGGCGAGCCGATCAGGCTTTGGGTCTGGCTATACAACACCGGCACATATTCGTCGCGCTCGCCCGCCGGCAAGAGCGCCCCGTTGTCGTTCAGCTCGCGAATGGAGAAAGGCGCGCCACGCTGGAGTGACACTTGTTGTTCGAACGCCTGGCGCTGATCGCGAAATATCCGTGGCGCCCAGGCATAGGCGCGCGCGCGCAAAAGCAGCGGCTGGGCGAACCCATCGAACTCTTCGCGGGAAACAGTATGGGAATTGACGAAAAAACGCCGCAGGCTGCCAAGACGCTGTTCCTGGTCTTCAAAACGCTCTTCCAGACGGCTAAAGCGTTCGTTGACCAACAACTGAAAACGCTGGCGGACCTCCTGCTGATTCAGATCGGCCGTGGCCAACGCCAGCACGGCGGTGAGCACCACGCCCACCAGCAAGACCACCGATGCCACCAGCCAAGCCGAGGCCTGTTCGCTGATAAAACCCAGTATTTTCGGGCGGACGGCTTGCAACGGCATAGGCAAAACTCGAAACACCAGCGTGCAGGGGCGCTACTTTGGCTAAGAGCTTAGTTATAGCCATCGAGCCCACTTTTGACCAGCGCAAAAAAGCCGCGAGACCGGAAAAATCCAGGCCCGCGGCGTCAAGGTCGATCAGCGTGCGGTGATTTTCCAGGCCCGGTGGATTTTCGGGTTACGGGCAAAATCCGGATCGATGGTTTTATCGCTGATTTCCTCGACGGCATAGCGCTCGCCCAGGTTGTCTTCCAACTGGAACTTGCGGAAGTTGTTGGAGAAATACAGCACCCCGCCCGGCGCCAGACGGGCCATGGCCAAGTCGAGCAACTGCACATGGTCACGCTGGACGTCGAACACGCCCTCCATACGCTTGGAGTTGGAGAAGGTCGGCGGGTCGATGAAGATCAGGTCGAACTCATCACGGCTGGCTTCCAGCCAGGCCATCACATCACCCTGCTCCAGGCGGTTCTTGTCGGAGAAGCCATTGAGGGATAGGTTGCGGCGCGCCCAGTCCAGGTAGGTTTTCGACAAGTCGACGCTGGTGGTGCTGCGCGCACCGCCCTTGGCCGCATGCACACTGGCAGTGGCGGTGTAGCAATACAGGTTGAGGAAGCGCTTGCCGGCAGCTTCTTTCTGGATGCGCATACGCATCGGGCGGTGGTCGAGGAACAGCCCGGTGTCCAGGTAGTCGGTCAGGTTGACCAGCAGCTTCACCCCGCCTTCGCTGACTTCAGTGAACTTGCCCTGGGCGCTCTGACGCTCGTACTGCTTGGTACCGCTCTGGCGCTCGCGGCGCTTGACCACCACGCGGCTCTTGTCGATGTTCAGCGCCTGGGGAATCGCGGCCAGGGCATCGAACATGCGTGCCGAGGCCTTTTCCGGGTCGATGGACTTGGGCGCCACGTATTCCTGAACGTGCACCCAGTCGTGGTACAGGTCGATGGCCATGGAGTACTCCGGCATATCGGCGTCGTACACACGGTAGCAATCGACACCCTCGCGCTTGGCCCACTTGCCCAGCAACTTGAGGTTCTTTTGCAGGCGGTTGGCAAACATCTGCCCGCCTTCGCTCAAGCGCGCCTGCTCGACCACCGGAGCCGGTGCCGGCGCGGGTTTGATCGGGTTACCGTTCTTGTTGTACTGACGCTCTTGCGGCTCGGTCGGGGCCTGGTCGTAAGCGGCTTGCTCACGTTCGGCCTGGCGCTGTTCCGGGGTGCGGCGCTCGCCGGTCACGAACTGGTCCGGGTTGACCTTGATCAGCAGCAGCTTGCACGGCAACGCGCCGTTCCAGAACGAATACTGCTTGTGGCTGCGGATCCCCATGCGCTTGCCCAGGTCCGGAGCGCCAGTGAATACCGCCGCCTCCCAGCCCATGCACGCCTGGCGCAGACGCTCACCGAGGTTCTGGTAGAGATACAACAGACTGGCTTCATCACCCAGGCGCTCGCCGTACGGCGGGTTGCAGATGACCAGGCCTTTCTGGTTCTGGTCCGGGCGCGGCTCGAAGGTGCCGACTTCGCCCTGGTAGATCTTGATCCAGTGGCTCAGGCCAGCGCGCTCGATGTTGTTGCGTGCGGGCTGGATCAAGCGTGGGTCTGCTTCGTAACCACGGATCCACAGTGGCGGTTTGTTCATGCCGATGGCCGCACGCTCGCTGGCTTCGGTGTGGAGTTTTTTCCACAGCGCCGGCACGTGACCGAGCCAGGCGGTGAAACCCCACTGCTCGCGATTGAGGTTGGGGGCCATGTCGGCCGCGATCATCGCGCCTTCCACCAGGAAGGTGCCGACGCCGCACATCGGGTCAGTCAAGGCGCCGTTTTCGGCGGCAATACGCGGCCAGCCGGCACGAATCAGAATCGCCGCCGCGAGGTTTTCCTTCAACGGTGCCGCGCCCTGCTGCAGGCGGTAGCCGCGCTGGTGCAGGCTATGGCCGGACAGGTCGAGGGAAAGGATCGCTTCGCCACGGTCCAGGCGCAGGTGAATGCGCAGGTCTGGGTTGATCTTGTCGATGGACGGGCGTTCGCCGGTCGGGCTGCGCAGCTTGTCGACAATCGCATCCTTGACCTTCAGCGCACCAAAGTGGGTGTTGTCGATGCCCGAGCCATGGCCGCTGAATTCCACCGCGAGGGTGCCATCAGGGACCATATGGTCTTGCCATTCGATATCCAGTACGCCGTGGTACAGGTCTTCGGCATCCTTCATCGGGAAGCGCTTGAGCACCAGCAACACACGGTTGGCCAGGCGCGACCAGAGGCACAGGCGGTAGGCGGTTTCCATGTCGGCCATGCCGCGCACGGCCGAGGTGTGCTCGCGGGCATCTTCAAGGCCAAGCCCGACGGCTTCCTCGATCAGCAGGCCTTCGAGGCCCTTGGGGCAAGTGAGGAAGAGTTCGTAACGGTCCGACATGGGCATTCCAGGCTTTTCAGCAATAAGTGAACGGGCGACGCATCGCACGTTCGGTTTTCAATCAAGCGCTTTTCTTGAAGAGCGCTCGCGTGGCACGAATGTGTGCCGTTCCACCCCGGCGTCCAGGCTTTATGGACCTTGATTGCCGGGGCAGATAGATAATTTTTGCAACAAAAGGAAATATTCCGACCCTTCGTCGAATAATAACCGACTACAGACGGCGGGTATTCTCACTAAAGGATTAAACCCATCCTCTATACAGGGCACATCATAGCTGGCTTTGCCCAAAAAAAGGGGCGAAAAGCCATCCCAGCTTATGGCTATAGCATCGTTATCGTTACGTGCTTATGACAAAACGATCATTGAATCCATGTGACCTATTGGTTAGAACTCAACACAGGTTAGCGCCACAACGACGCTGACACATTGGCTCGCCACGCCGGCAGCGAGCCACACCAACGGCAGAAAAACTCTGCCCGGCCTCGGACGAGGCTGAAGGATATCAAGACAGTCAACAAGTGAGGGAAACACCCTATGAGAAGACTTAAGCGTGATCCGTTGGAAAGAGCATTTTTACGCGGATATCAGTATGGCGTTCATGGCAAATCCCGTGAGCTTTGCCCATTTACTCTACCGTCGGTACGCCAGGCCTGGATTAACGGGTGGCGCGAAGGACGCGGCGACAATTGGGACGGTATGACCGGCACTGCGGGGATCCACAGACTCAACGAACTTCACGCCGTCGGCTAATCAGGGCACTTAACTCCGACAACCACCTTGAAGAATGCAACAACTTAACCACGCACGCCCCATCCGGGCGGCGGGCTTCGGCCCAGGGGCTCCTTCGAGGAGCCCTTTTTAATGGCCGGACGTTCGCATCAGGGTTTTGGCAAAGCCGCGATGGCGTCCACCGACTGGCGAATCAACGCCGGCCCCTTGTAGATAAACCCGGAATACAACTGCACCAGGCTGGCGCCCGCGGCGATTTTCTCGGCGGCGTGCTTGCCCTCGGTGATCCCGCCCACGGCGATGATCGGCAAACGCCCGGCCAACTCGGCCGCCAGCACCTTGACGATGTGGGTGCTCTGGTCACGCACCGGTGCACCGGAAAGCCCGCCGGCCTCGTCACCGTAGGCCAGGCCTTCAACGCCAGCACGGCTGAGGGTGGTGTTGGTGGCAATCACCGCGTCCATCCCCGAATCCACCAGGGCCTGCGCCACCAGCACGGTTTCTTCGTCGCTCATGTCCGGCGCGATCTTGATCGCCAACGGCACACGCTTGCCATGGCGTACCGCCAGGTCTTCCTGGCGCTGGCGCAGGGCCTCGAGCAGCTGCTTGAGGGAGTCGCCAAACTGCAGGCTGCGCAGGCCCGGGGTATTGGGCGAGCTGACGTTGACGGTCACATAGCTGGCATGGGCGTAAACCTTGTCCAGGCAGGTCAGGTAGTCATCCACCGCACGTTCCACCGGGGTATCGAAGTTCTTGCCGATATTGATCCCGAGGATGCCCTTGTACTTGGCGGCCTGCACCCGCGACAGCAGATGGTCAACGCCCAGGTTGTTGAAGCCCATGCGATTGATGATCGCCTCGGCTTCCGGCAGGCGGAAAATGCGCGGCTTGGGATTACCCGGCTGTGGGCGCGGTGTGACCGTTCCGATCTCGACAAAACCGAACCCCAGTTGCGCAAAGCCGTCGATGGCCGCGCCGTTCTTGTCCAGGCCAGCGGCCAGGCCGACCGGGTTGGGGAAGTCGAGCCCCATCACCGAGACCGGCATTTTCGCCGGCGCCTTGCACACCAGGCCATTGAGCCCCAGGCGGCCGCCCGCGCCGATCAGGTCCAGGGACAGATCGTGGGAAGTTTCCGGGGAAAGTTTGAACAACAGCTGGCGGGCCAGGGTATACATGGGCGGGCTTGACTCGGATGGCGGCGAAAGGTGGCGGCGATTATAGCCGGGGTGGCGGATGCGCGCGAGGCATGGCACACCGCCGATCGATCATCCCTTGCCAGCGGCCATCAACTCTTCATAGCGCGCCCAGATCTTGCGCGCATAGCGCAAGCGTAACTCATCACGCTCGGGCCCGGCCCCAGGCCCGGCGTTATAGGCGCCCACGGCGGTCCAGTTGTAGCCAAACTGCTTGATAAAGGCGGCGAGGATCGATGCCCCCACCTCCACCGACAGGCAAGGCTCATCCAACAACCGCTGCTCGGTGATCCCCTGTTTAAGCAGGCGCGGCAGATGAATGCTGTTGATTTGCATCAGGCCAATATCGCGAGTGCCATTGTTGTTGCTGTGGCTCATGGCTTCGGCGCGGTAGCCGGACTCTACTGCGGCAATTGCCTGCAACAGTTCTGGCTCGATATCGTACTGGCGGGCGGCCTCGGCCCAGCAGTACGCCTGGGCCTTGCCTGCCCCACCCAGGCTCAACAACAACAGTCCCAGCCGGCAGGCGCGCTTCATACCCGCTCACCACACCATCCACAGGCCGGGCACGCACCCAGTTGCGCTCCCACCGCCTGCGCCAGGCCAGGGCGCGCGACCACCCGCGCCCGGCCACTGAAGCGATAGCCGCGACCATACACCGTCGTAATCAGCGCACGGTCGCCCTCCAGTTGTTTGCGCAACGAGTAGATGCAGCGGGTCAGGGATTCTTCGGCAACGTCGATATCCGGCCAGACTTGCTCCAGCAGGCAATCTTTGGTGACCAGCACGCCAGGCGTGGCCAGCAACAGGCGCAACACGTGACTCTCCTTGGGCGGCAACTGAATGTCGCGACCTTCGGTGGTCAGCCGCCCATCCTCCTGCAACGTCCAACGCCCAAAGACGAGGGACGCCGTCATCAAGCCCTCAACTGCAACAACCATTCAAACCTCTGTACCTGTCTGCGGGTATTCACGGCGCCTGGGTATTGCGTCGCGCACCGTCTGGGAGATAGCGCGACTATAGAAACCCATCATCAATTTCACGTTAGGAAAAAGCCCACTGCGTCGAAGTTTTGCGGGAGTTTTGCGTAGGAACTTTCGAAACCTGGCACTACTGCTCGTCTACCCGGGCAAACGCGCGCCGTACACGTTCGTACTGATCGGCGCTCAGAGGTGTCGAAGCGCCCTGCCCCTGGGAAAACTGGGGCACATCCAACTGCGCCACCCGCACCCTGATCAGCCTTAATTGCTGCTCACTGCCCCTGATCAACAGGCTGTTGATCTGCGGATACGCAATCACGGTGATGCCGGTGCGTGCCTTGCCATCTAGTTCGGCGAGCTGTTTCTCGATAAGCGTGGCGATACCCGGCACGGTGATTGTCTGCGAGCCCCTGTCGTACTGGCGGTCTGCGACGTCGGCGTTGAGCACCTGGATGACCCCGACTCTTTGCACGTCCTCACGGCGCACCGGGCGCGGGCGGTCCATCAACTGCGCCAGGCGCATGACGTGATCGACATAATTGGCGGGCCCCGACACATAAAACAAACGGGGGCCGGCCTTGCGAAGGGGGTAGCGCGCCTCGTCGAGCCCCGTGCGCCCCATGACGTCGCGCAGCCGGTCGACGGTCATGTGTCGCAAGGTCACCCCGGAACTCTTGGCCTCGCCGGCATCGTAGAGATGCAGCACCTGGCCGTCGCTGTACCAGATCAATTCCTGCTGCAACGCCACTGCCTCCAGGACGGCTTGCGCATTGGCAAAATCAAACTGCCCGCTGATACGTTTGCCCGCCGCCAGCTTGCTGACCACGATGGGCTGGCCGAGGGGCACCGCCAGGCGGTTGAAGAAGCCTTGCAGGCTTTCGTCCCACGCCAGATAGGACTCGCCCATCGCAGGCAACGCATTGAGCATCAGCAGAGCGCCCAGCAGCCAGCGCTGCAAAAGGCCATGGACGGTCGCAGGGATAAATCGAGCAAGGAACACGCTGGGTTTCCTGGGTGATGTGCATGAAGGAGCGCCATAGTGAAAGGCCCCCACGGCGCAATCTTGATGAAAGCCTGACGGCCTACCCCATGCCGCACGTCGTGGCATGTGCCTTGCTTTACCTTGCCTAGGGCAGCCCGCGCCAATGACGGAACGGGCTCAAGGACAAAGGCGTCGTTACCCGCAGGTGGCTTGCAAGGCACCCTACGGAACGACGCCTTTTTTCACACAGAAGGTAGGTGTTGATGAGTGATCAGGTCGGCTACAGCCAGGCAACCAATCCCTTGGCCTGGGTCAACGGCAGCGATGCCCCGGAAAAGAGCAGCCTCGACCTGGGCTTCATGGCCTTGAGCGATTGCGCCTCGCTGGTGGTCGCGGCGACCCAGGGGTTTGCCCAACCCTATGGCCTGACCTTGAACCTCAAGCGCCAATCGTCGTGGGCCGGGCTGCGGGACAAGCTGGTCAGTGGCGAACTGGACGCCGCCCACAGCCTGTACGGCCTGATCTATGCGGTACACCTGGGCATCGGCGGCGTCGCGCCGACCGACATGGCGGTACTGATGGGCCTGAACCAGAACGGCCAAGGCATCAACCTGTCCCAGGGCCTGCGACAACAGGGCGTGACCAGTCCTGAGGCACTGGAGCGCAAGGTGCACCAAAGCCGGACAAAACTCACCTTCGCCCAGACGTTTCCTACCGGCACCCATGCCATGTGGTTGTATTACTGGCTCGCCAGCCAGGGCATTCACCCGCTGCGGGATGTCGAGAGTGTGGTGGTCCCGCCGCCGCAAATGGTCGCGCATCTACAAGCCGGACGAATCGACGGTCTGTGCGTCGGCGAACCCTGGTGCGCCAGCGCGGTGCAACAGAACCAGGGCTTCACCCTTGCCACCAGCCAGGCGATCTGGCCGGACCACCCGGAAAAGGTCCTGGGCTGCACCCAGGCGTTTGTCGAGCAATACCCCAACACCGCACGCGTGCTGGTGATGGCGGTTCTGGAAGCCAGCCGTTTTATCGACAGCAGCCTCGAAAACCGTCGCTCCACCGCACAACTGCTCAGCGCCAGGGATTACCTGGACGCCCCGCTCGAGTGCATCGAGCCACGGCTGCTGGGCATCTATGACGACGGCCTGGGTAACCACTGGCAAGACGTACACGCGCTGCGCTTTCATGGCGATGGCGAGGTCAACCTGCCGTACCTGTCCGATGGCATGTGGTTCATGACCCAATTCCGCCGCTGGGGCCTGCTGCGTGAAGACCCCGACTACCACGCCGTTGCCCGTCAGGTGCAGCAACTGGATCTGTATCGCCAAGCCGCAAGCGCAGTGGGCGTGGCAACCACGAACGAAGAAATGCGCAGCAGCCAATTGATCGACGGCAAGGTTTGGGACGGCTCCGACCCGGCCGGTTATGCCCGCAGTTTCCGCCTGCATGCCATGGCCGACGATGTCGTCCGCCACGCCTTGCGCTGACGGGAGGCCACCCATGTTGCGAATCCTGCTGATCAATGACACCCCGCGCAAAGTCGGGCGCCTCAAGAGCGCCCTGACCGAGGCCGGTTTTGAAGTGATCGATGAGTCTGGCCTGACCATCGACCTGCCGGCACGCGTCGAAACGGTGCGCCCGGATGTGATTCTGATCGATACCGAATCACCCGGCCGCGATGTGATGGAGCAGGTGGTGCTGGTCAGCCGCGACCAGCCGCGGCCCATCGTGATGTTCACCGACGAACATGACCCCGGCGTGATGCGCCAGGCAATCAAGTCCGGGGTCAGTGCCTATATCGTCGAAGGCATCCAGGCCCAGCGCCTGCAACCGATTCTCGATGTCGCCATGGCGCGCTTCGAGAGCGACCAGGCCTTGCGCGCGCAACTCATAGCCCGCGACCAGCAGTTGGCGGAACGCAAGCGCATCGAGCTAGCCAAAGGCTTGCTGATGAAAATGAAGGACTGCAACGAGGAACAGGCCTACACCCTGATGCGCCGCCAGGCCATGAGCCGCCAGCAAAAGCTGATCCAGGTGGCGGAGCAGATTATTGCCATGAGTGAGTTGTTGGGCTGAGATAGCGGCACCGACAAAACCGCCATCGGTATCGACACACCTTTCAGACACTGACGCCCCCCCTGTGGCGAGCGGGCTTGCCCCGCGCTGGGCTGCGAAGCAGCCCCAAAACCAGCCGCTACGGTTTACCTGGTACACCGCATTCGGCTTACCGGGGCTGCTTCGCAGCCCAGCGCGGGCAAGCCCGCTCGCCACAACAGCCCTCTCTGCCTGGTTTTATGCGCTGCGGCAAAATTGCGTAGAGACCGACGCCGCGATGGCGGTGTCACGGTTGGCGCAAGACTTGCTATGTAAAGACCACAGGTAGCCAACGGCGGTTGCCCCTCCACGACAAAGACGTCGCACATCCGGTTTGCCCAGGCAAACCCGGTGGCGGCGTTTTTTCGTTTTGGTGGGGCGGCCTTCGCGGGTCGTTCCATCACCAGGCCTTCTACAAGATCCCCAATCTGAGGTGCGTGATGAAATCAAGCTTCTGGAAATCCGGGCACACCCCGACCTTGTTTGCCGCGTTCCTGTATTTCGACCTGAGTTTCATGGTCTGGTACCTATTGGGCCCGCTGGCGGTGCAAATCGCTGCCGACCTGCAACTGACCACCCAGCAACGCGGGCTGATGGTCGCCACGCCGATCCTGGCGGGGGCGATCCTGCGCTTTTTGATGGGCATGTTGGCGGACAAATTGTCGCCCAAGACCGCCGGGCTGATTGGTCAGGTGATCGTGATTGTGGCGCTGTTCTTCGCCTGGAAACTGGGGATCCACAGTTATGAACAGGCGCTGCTGCTGGGGCTTTTCCTCGGTATGGCCGGGGCGTCCTTTGCTGTTGCCCTGCCGCTGGCGTCCCAGTGGTACCCCGCCGAACACCAGGGCAAGGCCATGGGCATCGCCGGAGCCGGCAACTCCGGCACCGTGTTTGCTGCGCTGCTGGCACCGTTGATCGCCGCCGCATTTGGCTGGAGCAATGTGTTCGGCTTTGCCCTGATCCCGTTGATCCTGACCCTGATCGTCTTTGCCTGGCTGGCGCGCAACGCCCCCGAACGGCCCAAAGCCAAATCCATGGCCGACTATTTCAAAGCCCTGGGCGATCGCGACAGTTGGTGGTTCATGTTCTTCTACAGCGTGACCTTCGGTGGCTTTATCGGCCTGGCCAGCGCCCTGCCCGGCTACTTCAACGACCAATATGGCTTGAGCCCGGTCACCGCTGGCTACTACACCGCCGCCTGCGTGTTCGGCGGCAGCCTGATGCGGCCTCTGGGCGGCGCCCTGGCTGACCGTTTCGGCGGGATCCGCACCCTGTTGGGCATGTACGGCGTGGCAGCCGTGTGCATCGCCGCAGTGGGCTTCAACCTGCCCAGTTCCTACGCCGCACTGGCCCTGTTCGTCTGCACCATGCTGGGCTTGGGTGCCGGTAACGGTGCGGTCTTCCAGCTGGTGCCCCAGCGCTTTCGCCGGGAGATCGGCGTGATGACCGGGTTGATCGGCATGGCCGGCGGTATCGGCGGCTTCGCCCTGGCAGCAGGCATGGGGGCGATCAAGCAAAGCACCGGCAGCTATCAGTTGGCCCTGTGGCTGTTCGCCAGCCTGGGTGTGCTGGCGTGGTTCGGCCTGTATGGCGTAAAACGGCGCTGGAGGACCACCTGGGGTTCGGCTGCCGTCACCGCAGCGCGGGTCTGATGAGCCTGCAACTGAGTGTTGCCCAGGCCAGCGCCATCGGGCCACGGGAGGAAAACCAGGACGCCTTGCGCCTGGTTACCCCGGCCCCGGAACTGGCCGCCAGCAAAGGCTACCTGTGTGCTATCGCCGACGGCGTCAGCCAGTGCGCCGATGGCGGCCTGGCCGCGCGTTCGACCTTGCAGGCCCTGGCCCTGGACTACTACGCCACGCCGCAAACCTGGGGCGTGGCCCAGGCCCTGGACCGGCTGTTGCTCGCGCAAAATCGCTGGCTGCAGGCCAATGGTGGCGGCCAGCCGCTGTTGACCACCCTCAGCGCCCTGGTGTTTCGTGGCCAGCGCTTTACCCTGGCCCATGTCGGCGACTGCCGGGTGTATCGCTGGTTCGACGGCGAGTTGCAGCGCATCAGTCAAGAACATGTCTGGGAGCAACCGGGCATGCAGCATGTGCTCAAGCGCGCCCTGGGCCTGGATCAGCATCTGGTGGTGGATTTTCTCGACGGTGAACTGCGCCTGGGCGAATGTTTCCTACTGCTCAGCGATGGTGTGTGGTCGACCCTGGCCGACCACAGCATCCGTGCGATCCTGCGCGAACAGGCCGACCTGGACCTGGCTGTAAATACGCTGGTCAACGCCGCACACCTGGCGGGCAGCCAGGACAATGCCAGCGCCCTGCTGGTGCGCATCGACCAACTCGGCGCCGCCACCCTGGGCGATGCACTGGTGCAGTTGCAGCAGTGGCCATTGCCGCCGCCGTTGAAGGCCGGGCAATGCTTTGAAGGCTGGCAGGTGGAGAGCGTGCTGGCGCACAGTCGCCAATCGTTGCTGTACCGGGTGCGCGATAAGCAGCAACAACCCTGGCTGCTGAACACCCTGGCCCCTGGACGCGACGATGACCACGACGCCGCCCAAGCCCTGCTCTCAGAGGAGTGGTTTCTGCGCCGAGTGGCCGGAAGGGCATTTCCTGAAGTCCATCCGGCCGGCGAGCGTCAGCATTTGTACTACGTGATGCGTGAATACAGCGGGCAGACCCTGGCCGAACTGTTCCAGCGGCACGGCCCACTGCCACTGGCACAATGGCAATCCATCGCCGAGCGCTTGCTGCGCGCGGTGGGCATGTTGCATCGCCGGCAGATCCTGCACCGCGACATCAAGCCGGAAAACCTGCTGCTGGGGGATGACGGCGAATTGCGGGTGCTGGATTTTGGCCTGGCCTATTGCCCGGGGTTGTCCGAAGACCGCGCTCACCTGCTGCCGGGCACCCCCAGCTTTATCGCGCCTGAAGCCTTCAGTGGTGAACGTCCGACCCCTCGGCAGGATTTGTACAGCGTCGGCGTGAGCCTGTATTACCTGCTGACCGGGCACTATCCCTACGGTGAAATCGAAGCTTTCCAGCGCCCCCGCTTCAACACGCCGGTCAGCGCCAGCCGCTATCGACCGGATCTGCCCGACTGGTTGCAGCAAAGCCTGGAAAGCGCGGTGGCGGCACAACCAGATCAACGCTACGAAACCGCCGAGGAATGGCTGCTGGTACTGGAACAGGCCGACCGCCGCGAGCTGAGCCTGCGCCCTCGGCCGCTGCTGGAGCGCGAGCCTCTCAAGGTCTGGCAAACCCTGGCGCTGGTGTCGCTGCTGCTCAATCTGCTGTTGCTGTATCTGTTATCTCTGTAGGAGGCAGGCGCGCCAGTTGTGGGCAGTGCGCCTTTAAATGGTGCGAAACAACCTGGTGGCAGCCGCCAGAACCTCAGTAAATCCGGCTTTTCACGACTTGGCACAACCACTGCATTAACCTCTGCAACACCCCCACATACAGCCCACCCTTCAACGACGAAGGTGGGGCTTTCCCGAGAGAACGGGACCAGGACAAAGGCGTCCTCGCTAGGCAACTAGCGGGACGCCTTTTTTTGTTTGCGCGTGATTTGTCGAGCCATTGCGGAGAACGACATGAAGAAACTCAAACTGGTGATGATCGGCAACGGCATGGCCGGGGTTCGCACCCTTGAAGAACTGCTGAAACTGAGCACCGAGCTGTACGACATCACGGTCTTTGGCGCCGAGCCCCACACCAACTACAACCGCATCCTGCTATCGCCGGTGCTGGCCGGTGAACAGACGTTCGAAGAGATCGTGCTCAACGACCTCGACTGGTACCTGCAAAACAACATTAAGTTGCTGCTCAACCGCAAGGTGGTGCAGATCGACCGGGTCAAACGCAAAGTCATCGCCGAAGACGGCACCGAGGCCGAATACGATCGCCTGCTGATCGCCACCGGCTCGACCCCATTTATCCTGCCGATTCCCGGCAATACCTTGCAGGGCGTGATCGGCTACCGCGACATTGCCGACACCCAAGCCATGATCGACACCGCCAAGACCCACAAGCACGCAGTGGTCATCGGTGGCGGCCTGCTCGGCCTGGAAGCGGCCAATGGCCTGATGCTGCGCGGCATGCACGTCACCGTGGTGCATCTCGGCGAATGGCTGCTGGAGCGGCAACTGGACAAGACCAGCGGCCAGTTGCTGCAAACCGAACTGGAAAGCCGTGGCCTGGTGTTTCGCCTGTGCGAACAGACCCAGGCCCTGCATGACGCCGGTAATGGCCGCGTGGGCTCGGTGCAGTTCAAAAATGGCGACGTGATTCCCGCCGACTTGGTGGTGATGGCCGCCGGCATCCGCCCCAACACCGAACTGGCGGAAAAGTCCGGCATCCCGTGCAACCGTGGGATCCTGGTCAACGACACGATGCAAACCTACGACCCGCGCATCTATGCCATCGGCGAATGCGCCAGCCATCGCGGGATTGCCTACGGCCTGGTGGCGCCGCTGTTCGAGCAGGCCAAGGTCTGCGCCAACCACCTGGCCCAGTTGGGCTTCGCCACCTACAAAGGCTCGGTGACCTCGACCAAACTGAAAGTCACCGGTATCGACCTGTTTTCCGCTGGCGACTTCATGGGCGGCGAAGGCACCGAGACCATCACCCTTTCCGACCCGATCGGCGGCGTCTACAAGAAGCTGGTGATCAAGGACGACATATTGGTCGGCGCCTGCCTGTACGGCGATACCGCCGACGGTGGTTGGTATTTCAGGCAGATCCGCGAGAACCATGGCATCAGCAAGATTCGCGATCACCTGATGTTCGGTGAAAACGCCCTCGGCGATGTCGGCCATCAGGGCCAGGACAAAGCCATGAGCATGGCCGACAACGCCGAAGTCTGCGGCTGCAACGGCGTGTGCAAGGGCACCATCGTCAAGGCGATCCAGGAACAGGGCCTGTTCAGCGTCGATGAGGTGAAGAAACACACCAAGGCCGCCAGTTCCTGCGGCTCCTGCGCCGGGTTGGTGGAGCAGATCCTGATCAACACCGTGGGCGGCGCTGCCGACGTCAAGCCAAAAAGCGAAAAAGCCATCTGCGGCTGCAGCGATCTGAACCACGGGCAAATCCGTCAGGCGATCCGCGATCAGCACCTGCTGACCATCGCCGACACCATGAGCTACCTGAACTGGCGCACGCCCAACGGCTGCGCCACTTGCCGTCCGGCGTTGAACTACTACCTGATCTCCACCTGGCCGGGGGAAGCCAAGGACGATCCGCAATCGCGCCTGATCAACGAACGGGCCCACGCCAACATTCAGAAAGACGGCACCTACTCGGTAGTCCCGCGGATGTGGGGCGGTGTGACCAATCCTTCCGAACTGCGCCGGATTGCTGATGTGGCCGACAAGTACAACGTGCCGATGGTCAAGGTCACCGGCGGCCAGCGCATCGACTTGCTGGGCATCAAGAAACAGGACCTGCCCGGCGTGTGGAAAGACCTTGATATGCCGTCCGGGCATGCCTACGGCAAATCCATCCGCACCGTGAAGACCTGTGTCGGCAGCGAGTTCTGCCGCTTCGGCACGCAGAACTCCACGCAACTGGGGATCGAGCTGGAGCATGACCTGTTCAACATGTGGTCGCCCCACAAGGTCAAGCTGGCGGTCTCCGGGTGCCCGCGCAACTGCTCGGAAGCGGGGATCAAGGACGTGGGAATTATCGGTGTCGATTCGGGCTGGGAGATGTATATCGGCGGCAATGGTGGGATCAAGACCGAGGTCGCGGAGTTCTTCGTCAAGCTCAAGACCGCCGAGGAGGTACGCGAGTACAACGGCGCCTTCCTGCAGCTGTACCGCGAAGAGGCCTTCTACCTGGAGCGCACCGTGCATTACATGCAGCGGGTCGGCATGGACCATATCAAGAAGGCCGTGCTGGAAGACCCGGCGCGACGCCAGGCCCTGAACGAGCGCCTGCAGTTCTCCCTGTCGTTTGAACAGGACCCGTGGAAAGAGCGCCTGGAGCAGCCGTTGCGGAAGAAGGAATTCGACACCATCGCCGTCAAACAGCTGGAGGTATTGGTATGAACTGGCTGGATATCTGCGCCCTCGACGAAATCAACGCACTGGGCTCGCGCATCGTCAGCGGCCCGAAAGGTGAAATTGCGATTTTTCGTACCAGTGACGACGAAGTCTTCGCCCTTGACGACCGCTGCCCGCACAAGGGTGGGCCATTGTCCCAAGGGTTGATTTACGGCAAACGCGTGGCGTGCCCGCTGCACAACTGGCAGATCGACCTGGCGTCCGGCGAAGCCCAGGCCCCGGATATCGGTTGCGCCCACCATCACCATGCCCGGGTTGAAAACGGCCGGGTGATGCTGGCCCTGCGGGACGCCGGTTGATGAACCGCCAGGTCACCGCATCGACCTGCTGCTACTGCGGGGTCGGCTGCGGCGTGCTGATCGAGCATGATGGCGCGCAGATCCTCGGGGTCAGCGGCGACCCGACGCATCCCGCCAATTTCGGCAAATTGTGCAGCAAGGGTTCCAGCCTGCACCTGACCGGCGACCTGACAGCACGGGCGTTGTACCCCGAATTGCGCCTGGGCAAAGGCCTGGCCCGTGCCCGTACCGATTGGGACAGTGCCCTGGACCACGCCGCCAATGTATTTGCCGACACCATCGCTGAGCACGGCCCCGACAGCGTGGCGTTCTATATCTCGGGACAACTGCTGACCGAGGACTACTACAGCTTCAACAAACTCGCACGGGCCCTGGTGGGCACCAACAATATCGACAGCAATTCCAGGCTCTGCATGTCCTCGGCGGTGGTCGGCTACAAGCGCAGCCTGGGTGCCGACGCGCCGCCGTGCAGCTATGAGGACCTGGAGATCAGTGATTGCGTGATGATCGTCGGCAGTAATATGGCCTACGCCCATCCAGTACTGTTTCGCCGGTTGGAAGAGGCCAAGGCGCGCCGGCCGGATATGAAAGTGGTGGTCATTGATCCGCGGCGCACCGATACCTGCGACTTGGCGGATATGCACCTGGCGATTTTGCCGGGTACTGACGTCGCCTTGTTCCATGGGATTTTGCATCTACTGCTGTGGGAAGACTGGATCGATCGGGACTTTATCCAGGCTCATACCGATGGTTTGGTCGAACTCAAACGCCTGGTCCATGACTACACACCGCAGATGGTCACGCAACTGTGCGGGATCAGTGTCGAGCGACTGCGCCAGTGTGCGCAGTGGGTCGGTACCTCGCCGAGCTTTCTGTCGCTGTGGTGCATGGGGCTCAACCAGTCCAGCGCCGGCAGCGCGAAAAACAGCGCGCTGATCAACCTGCACCTGGCCACCGGTACCCTTGGCCGCCCAGGTTGCGGGCCGTTTTCCCTGACCGGCCAGCCCAACGCCATGGGCGGCCGGGAAACCGGCAGCCTGTCGAACCTGCTGCCGGGCCATCGCGACGCCAACAACCCCGAGCACCGCGCACAAGTGGCCGCCTACTGGGGGGTTGAGCAACTGCCATCCAGTACCGGCTTGACCGCCATCGAATTGTTCGAGCAGGTACAGGCCGGCAAGATCAAAGCGCTGTGGATCGCCTGCACCAACCCCGCGCAATCGTTGCCGGACCAGAGCAGCGTGCGCCAGGCTCTCACTGCGTGCCCATTCGTGGTGTTGCAGGAAGCCTTCCGCACCACAGAAACCGCAGCCTTTGCCGACCTGTTGTTGCCAGCCGCCAGTTGGGGTGAGAAAGAAGGCACCGTGACCAATTCCGAGCGCCGCATTTCCCACGTACGCCAGGCCATTGCCCCACCGGGTGAGGCGCGGTCGGACTGGGCGATTACCGTGGATTTCGCACAGCGCCTGGAGCAACGCTTGCGACCGGGCCTACCGAGCCTGTTTGCGTTTGCGCAACCGGCGCAGATTTTTGATGAGTTCAAACTGCTGACACGCGGTCGGGACTTGGACCTGTCAGGCATCAGCCATGCCCTGCTCGACCGGATCGGCCCGCAACAATGGCCGTTTCCCGCCGAGGCGCAGAGCGGCACGCCACGGCTGTACACCGACGGCATCTTCCCGACCGACAGTGGTCGTGCGCACTTTATCGCCGAGCCTTATCGCGCGGCAAAGGAACAACGTGATGCGCGCTTTCCCCTGACCCTGATCACCGGCCGCCTGCGTGACCAATGGCATGGCATGAGCCGCACCGGTACGGCTGCGCAACTGTTCGGCCACGTCAGCGAAGCATTGCTCAGCCTGCACCCGGACGAACTGCGCCGGCACCGCTTCAAAGAGGGCGATCTGGTGAGCCTGAAAAGCCGCCGTGGCCAGGTGATTGTGGCGGTGACCAGTGATGACAGCGTGCGTCCCGGCCAGGCATTCCTGCCCATGCATTGGGGCGATCGCTTCCTCAAGGGCGGCGTCAACATGCTGACTCAGCCGGCATTCGATCCCTTGTCGAAACAACCCGAGCTCAAGCACAGCGGTGTACGCCTGGAAGCTGTGCAATTGCCTTGGCAGCTGTTTGCGCTGATCGAAGGTGACGTCCAGCAACACTTCGAGGCGTTGCGCCCGCTTTGCGAGTGCTTTGCCTACGTCAGCCTGAGTTTGACCGGGCGTGAACGGCCGGCGCTGCTGCTGCGTGCTGCCCACACCGAGGCGCCGGACCTGCAGTTGCTCAAGAACATCGACCAATTGCTGGGCCTCAATGACGGCCCGGTCATGGCCTATGACGACCCACGGCGCTCTATCGGCAAACGGGTAAAAATCGAGAAAGGCCGGATTACTGCAATCCGCCTGGCCGGCGAAACCCTGGCCCGCCACTGGCTGCAAAGCCTGTGGCTGGAAGGCCGTACCGATGAGCAACTGCGGCGCTGGCTGCTGGCACCTCTCAGCGCGCCGCCCGGTGGTGGAAGTACCAGCAACAGGATTCTCTGCAATTGCAAGAACGTCAGTGAACACGCGATATGTGCAGGCATCAGTCGCGGCCTGGACCTGGATGGACTGAAGCAAGAACTGGGCTGCGGTACGCAATGTGGCTCCTGCGTCCCCGAAATCAAACGGCTTTTGGCGAACACTTCGCAGCCAATCGCTATCAGTGTGTGAGGGCAATGAATATGAGTGCAAAAGTCTGGCTGGTGGGCGCAGGCCCGGGTGATCCGGAGTTGTTGACCCTCAAGGCGGTACGGGCCCTGCACGAGGCCGATGTGGTGTTGATTGATGACTTGGTCAACCCGGCGGTGCTTGAGCATTGCCCCGGTACGCGGGTGATTACCGTCGGCAAACGTGGTGGTTGCCGTTCCACGCCCCAGGATTTTATTCATCGCCTGATGCTGCGTTACGCGCGCCAAGGCAAATGTGTGGTGCGCCTCAAAGGCGGTGATCCGTGCATTTTTGGACGGGGCGGCGAGGAAGCTACATGGCTCACGGATCGCGGCGTGAGTGTGGAGTTGGTCAATGGCATCACGGCTGGGCTGGCGGGTGCGACAAATTGCGATATACCGCTGACACTGCGCGGGATCAGTCGCGGCGTCACACTGGTCACGGCCCATACCCAGGACGACAGTAGCCTCAATTGGCGGGCTTTGGCCGAAGGGGGCACGACGCTAGTGATCTACATGGGCGTGGCGAAACTTTCAGAAATTGCCCAGCAACTGCTGGAGGGTGGCATGGCTTCGAATATGCCGGTGGCGATGATCGAGAACGCCTCAATGCCTCAGCAGCGTGAATGCCGCAGCTCCCTGGCGTGCATGCAGGATGATGCCAAGGCGTTTGCCTTGAAGAGCCCGGCTATCCTGGTGATCGGCGCAGTGGCGGCCACGGCCGTGGAAGCAGCGTTGCTGGCCAGCGCCTGAAGCAAATTCCAGGCGAAAAAAAGCCCGGCCTAAGCCGGGCTTTTTTCTACCACTCAGTAATTACTGAGCTTGTGCTTCAACCGATGCTTCTACGCGACGGTTAACAGCACGACCAGCTTCAGTTGCGTTGTCAGCAACTGGGCGGGACTCGCCGTAACCTACGGAGGTGATACGGCTAGGAGCTACGCCATCTTTAACCAGAACTTGCTTAACAGCGTCAGCACGACGCTGGGACAGCTTCTGGTTGTAAGCGTCTGGACCGACGGAGTCAGTGTGACCAGCAACTTCTACGTTGGTAGCTGGGTACTGAGCCATGAAGTCGGCCAGGTTTTTCACGTCGCCGTAGCTGTTAGGCTTAACAACGGCCTTGTCGAAGTCGAACTTCACGTCCAGCTCAACACGAACAACCTGAGCAACCGGAGCTTCTGGCTCTGGAACTGGCTCTGGAGCTGGTGCTGGGGTAGGAGCTGGAGCTGCTGCGCCAGCGTTACCGCCGAAGTTTACGCCCAGGCCGACCAGTGCGGAGTAGTCCCACTTGCCGTTGTCCAGACCGTAGTCAGCTTCAACACCGGCACGAGCGTACAGGTTGTTGGTGAAGTAGTACTTAACGCCGGTACCGACGGTAGCGAAGGTAGTCTGATCGCGACCAGTGTGGCCATCAGCACGTACGTTGCCACGGCTCTGGTGACCGAAACCACCTTCTACGTATGGACGCAGGGAGTCGACGCCAGCTTGACCGAAGTGGTACTGGGCAACGAGGCTGCCGGTATCACCTTTGATCTTCTGGTTGCCAGTACCGTCAGTCGAACGGGTGTGGTTGGTCTTGTCGTAGGACAAGTTCAAGGACAGGTCGTCGGTCAGGAAGTAACCGATGCGAGCGCCAGGATTGAAGCCGTCTTCGATGTGCTTGACGCTATCGTTGTACTGCTTCTTGTAGAACAGCTCGCCTTCAACTGCGCCTTGGCCTTGTGCCAGAACGCCGAAAGAAGTAGCGGCAATAAGAGAACCAATGGCCAAGCCCAAGGTGTTTTTCAGTTTCATCCGTTAAATCCCCATCTGGTGATTGTAAAGCAGTCCCACATACCGGGGGACAACTCGGCGACAAGTCTAACAGAACTTGCCTACACGTAAGAGATATTTGCACCGAACTAAGTTTCAGTACTGTCCGCAAATTTCTCACGTAATTTATCAAGAGCACGTTTGTAACGCATTTTTGTAGCACTCAAACCCATATGCATAATGTCAGCGATTTCCTGAAATTCCAGTTCTGCGACAAATCGTAGCACCAGAATTTCCCGGTCAATCGGGTTCACATGCACCAACCAGCGATCAAGTCCGCCCTTCTCCTCGGGTGCCGGCGCCTTTTCTTCAGACGCTTCCTCAAGGGGGTCCAGACTCAAGGCGTCCATCAAGCGACGCTTTCGCCGTTCCTTACGATACTGCGTGATGCACTCGTTGTACGTGATGCTGTAGAGCCAGGTTTTGAACTTCGATTTACCCTCGAAGTTCTTCAGGCCATACAACACCTTGAGCATCACTTCCTGACAGACATCATCCGCATCACGATCGTTCCCTAAATATCTTGAACAAACGTTGAACAGAGTGCGTTGATACCTGCGCATCAATTCTTCGTACGCGCGTGTTACGTGAAACAGCTCCGTGTGCGCGCGCGCGACCAACTCCTCATCAGAGAGCTCACGGGGGTCATAGCGCGTGGACAGCGTTTGGGCTTTATTCAAAACAAGTCGTGCCGACAGTCAGGTCAATGTCCGCCACATCCTGGATACCCAGGTTTGCGGCGGCGTACATTAGCAGGGTTTACCGGGTTAGCGGCTACTCACCTGCTGTTCCAGCAGAACCCGATTGGACAGCGACACTAGTTCGCCATCATCGGTCAGCAGTGTAGTTTTCACCGTGCCGATCTCTTCAATCTGCCCTTCGACCTCGCCAACACGCACGTGTTGCCCCACTTGATACAACTCACGCACATAGATTCCCGCAAGAATCTGACCAGCAATTCCTCTGCTTCCCAGGCCCATCGCCAATGCAACGGCCAGACCAACGGTAATCAAAACGATCACAATCACATGGTTGAGCAGGTCTGTCTTGACCTCCAACTGGCTGATCGCCACCGAAATACTGATGATGATCACCAGCCCTTGGGCAATTCGCCCCAGGCCACCTGCATAGTCCAGACCTACACCTTCAGCGGCGCCGCGCACCAGGCCATTGGCCAGTTGCGCCAGCAAAACACCGACCAACAACACCAGCGCGCCGCCGAATACTTTCGGCAAATACAGCGCCAGCATGTCGAGCGTAGCTGAAACTCGCTCAAGTCCAAGGGATTGTGCGGCAGAAACCAGAAAAATCAGCAAAACAAACCAGTAGACGATCTTGCCGATCAGTGTCGAGATCGGCACTTGCAGCCCGGCGCGCCCCAGCAACTTGGTCAAACCAGTGCCGGCCATCAAGCGATCGAGGCCCAGCTTGGCGAGCAATTTGGAGAGCAGGGTGTCGAGCAGCTTGGCCACGACAAAACCCAGCAGCACCAGCACCAGCGCACCAAACAGGTTGGGAATGAAGTTCGCCACCTTGGTCCACAACGCAGTCATTGCAGTGACCAGACTCTGCGTCCAGAGATCAAGTTCCATATTCAATCAGCCTTATCAGCAGTGCGAGCAATAGGTTTACGACGAGAAACAGGTGAAACGTGGGCCGAACCGTTGTTCAACGCCATCATCAGTGCCGGCAACCAGCGGCCGAGCAGACCAAACAGGTCGCCCGCGCCTACCTGGCGGTTGGCGGTTTTCAGTACGCGGCCCAGGCAAGCATCGTCGTCACGGTTGGACGGCGAAGCGTTAAGCATGTCACGCAAAGACTGTTCAAACGGATCGTGCATAGGGACCTCTGGCAAGTGATTTAAAAGACGAGGGCAAAATTGGCCGGGTCACATGACCTTGCTCGCCATTCAGGTCACGTTCAGGTCAAACCCAGCGTAAACGTCGAAACAACCACCACTGCCCAAGGGCCACCGAGACCATCAACATGCAGGCAATCGCGAAGCCATAGGGGCTCTCTGAAAACGGAATCCCCCCTACGTTGATCCCCAGCAACCCGGTCAGAAAACTCATCGGCAAAAAGATCCCGGTGATGATCCCGAAGCGGTACATGGTGCGGTTCATGCGCACGCTCAAACGCCTATCCTCGGCCTCCAGCACCAGCCCCACGCGCTCCCGGCTCAATTCCAGCTCTTCCAGGTAACGGGTCAGACTGTTATTCAATTCATTCCAATAGTCGGCATCGTCATCGACGAACCAAGGCAATTTTATACGGGTCAGTTGCGCGAAAATATCGCGCTGGGGTGCCAGGAACCGCTTGAGCGCGGCGGCACGCCGACGGATCTGTAGGACACTGCCATGCTCCGGGGTATACCGTTCGTCGGTATCCAGTTTTTCTTCTTCAATATCGACGATTTCAGACAGGTCGCTGACCAGATCCTGCACTTTATGGGTCAGGTACTGCGCCATGTACAGGATCAGTTCGGAAGCAGTCCTGGGACCTTTTCCATCCGCCAACTGCACCAGCAACTCGTCGGTGGCGCGCAAGGGTCGCAGACGCAGGGAGATGACCCGCGCAGCCGAGGCGAAAATACGCACCGACACCATGTCCTCCGGCTCTGCCCCCGGGTTGAGGTTGATTCCCCGCAGAAACAGCAGCAACTCGTCGTCCGGCAACGGCAACAACCGTGGCCGGGTGTTTTCCTCCAGCAGCAGGTCGCAGGCGAACTCGCTCAGGCCGCTGGATTTGCGCAACCAGGTCTGGGTCTGGGGATGGCTGCGATCCCAATGCAGCCACAGGCTTTCCTGGGACTGCAATTGCAGGTCGTCAAGCTCAGTCCGGGCAATCGAACGCGCACCGCCTTTACCGTCCAGTACCAGGGCATGTACCAGCCCCCACTGCGCGTTTTCTTCCTCGAACATCCTCACCCCTGTCGGCTACTGCAGTTATTCAGGCATTTTCAGCGGGCTGGGCGAAACAATCACGCCATTGTTATCGGCATAGACATATTCGCCCGGGCGCAATGTCACACCGGCAAAGGTCACAGCTCCACCCACGTCGCCCACACCCTGGCGATTGCTCTTCTTCGGGTGGCTGGCCAAGGCCTGCACGCCCAGGTCGGTCTGGGCGAGGACATCCACATCCCGCACACAGCCGTAGATCACCAACCCTTCCCAGCCGTTCTTTGCGGCTCGATCAGCGATCATGTCGCCCAGCAAGGCGCAGCGCAGCGAACCACCGCCGTCGACCACCAGCACTTTGCCAGTGCCATCCAGCTCGGCCTGCTCCTTGACCCGGGAGTTGTCCTCAAAGCACTTGACGGTCACGATCTGGCCACCGAAGGAGTCCCGCCCCCCAAAGTTGGCGAACATCGGCTCCAGCACCTGTACCAGGTCCGGGTAGGCGTCACACAGGTCGGGGGTAACGTAATGGTTCATCGAAAAACTCCTGTCGGTGAAAGAAGGTGTCGAACATCCACAGCTACATCAAGAAAACGCATCGCAACGGGCATTCTTTAAGACCAGCCGCTGCAAGGGCGACAATGATCAGACTCGCCAGACTGTAACGCAATAGCCACTGCGCGACTGAATATGACCAGAATGCCCCGGTGCGTCATATCTTAGCCGCAAGCAATCTCCAGCGGAACGCCCTCTTTAGAGCCTTTTCTCAAACAGTCGCAGGCACCTGCGCCTGTGCACCCGGCAAAGGTGCCAGGGGATCTTTCAGCCAACGTTGCACCAATGGCCACACTTCGGCCTGCGCCGCCTTGCTGACCAGCATCTCGACATGCCCGAAATCACCGCTGAATCCTTGCTTGCGCCCCAAGCACAGGTATTGGCGGTGCTCGCTGCCCACTTGGTCAAACAGCTTGCGGCAGGCCCAGTCCGGATCTTGATGATCGCCCGCGGCACTCACCGCAAGAAGCGGCACATCGACCTCAGCCAAGCCTTTCCACCAGTCGCGCTCGGAATCGCCAAAACGCCCGAACAAACCGTGCCAGCGCATGCTTTCCAAGGCCAGGCCGATGGGCTCGTCTTCCGGGCCACGCTTGAGTCGCGAACCGGAAAGTTGGGCAAAGCGCTTCAAGATCAAGCGCCCACCCCACTCCACCGGCGGAATCTTCAACGGCCAGTAAGTGCGGCTGACCTGGCAGCCAAACAGCGCCACCGACGCCACCGCCGGCGCGCCCAGATACTGACCGCCCAAGGCGGCCGCCAAAGTCGTGCCACCCAACGAATGGCCGATCCAGTGCGGAATCTGCGCACTTTGCTCCCGCACAAAGGCGGCAATGGCCGGCAGGTCGTAACGAGCATAGTCGGCGACACGATTCTTGGCGTAGTCCTGGTTACGCCGGGAAAGCCCGTGGCCACGCATTTCCGGGATCCACACATCAAAACCCTGGCGCGCCAGATACGCACCCAGGCCGATGCCTTTGGGCGAATACCAAAAACGGCGATTGGAAAAGCTGCCGTGTACCAGCACCACCGGCACACCACGATTTTGCTCGACATCGGCCAGGCCCAGGCGCGTCACCGCCAGCTCTACGGTGCTGTCGGGGCTGTTGCCAGGCTTGAGGCGGTAGACATCTTCACTCAGGTCGCCACGACGCTCAGCGCTGAGCAAGGCGACGGGAAACAGGTTGCTGCTGCTTTGCATAATGTTCTTGCACAAAAAAGGGCGGCGTCCGGAAGGAGTTCCGCCCTGTACAGAATGAGAAATGCCGGCCAGCCCTACAGGCCGACCGGCAGATGGCAATTACGCCGAGGCTTCGCCTTCAGCCAGGAAGAACCAGGTTTCCAGCACGGAATCGGGGTTCAGCGAGACGCTTTCGATGCCCTGTTCCATCAGCCATTTGGCCAGGTCCGGGTGATCGGAAGGACCTTGGCCGCAGATACCGATGTACTTGCCAGCCTTGTTGCAGGCCTGGATGGCGTTGGCCAACAGCTTCTTGACCGCTGGGTTACGCTCGTCAAACAGGTGAGCAATGATCCCGGAGTCGCGATCCAGACCCAGGGTCAGTTGGGTCAGGTCGTTGGAACCGATGGAGAAACCATCGAAGAACTCCAGGAACTCCTCGGCGAGGATGGCGTTGGACGGCAGCTCGCACATCATGATCACGCGCAGGCCATTTTCGCCACGGGTCAGGCCATTTTCAGCCAGCAGATCGACCACATGGCTCGCTTCGCCCAGGGTACGTACGAACGGCACCATGATCTCGACGTTGGTCAGGCCCATCTCATTGCGCACACGTTTGAGGGCGCGGCATTCGAGCTCGAAGCAGTCACGGAACGCTTCGCTGATATAGCGCGAGGCGCCACGGAAACCCAGCATCGGGTTTTCTTCTTCCGGCTCGTAAAGCTTGCCGCCGATCAGGTTCGCATATTCGTTGGACTTGAAGTCCGACAGGCGCACGATGACTTTCTTCGGCCAGAAGGCCGCTGCCAGGGTGCTGATGCCTTCCACCAGCTTCTCGACGTAGAAGCCAACAGGGTCGTTGTAGCCGGCGATGCGCTTGTCGACGCTGTCCTTGATTTCCACCGGCAGGCCGTCGTAGTTCAACAGGGCCTTGGGGTGCACGCCGATCATACGGTTGATGATGAACTCCAGGCGAGCCAGGCCCACCCCAGCGTTCGGCAACTGCGCGAAGTCGAAGGCGCGGTCGGGGTTGCCGACGTTCATCATGATCTTGAACGGCAGGTCGGGCATGGCGTCGATGGAGTTTTGCTTGATGTCGAAGCCCAGTTCACCTTCAAAGATGAAGCCGGTATCGCCTTCGGCGCAGGATACGGTGACGCCCTGGCCATCCTTGAGCAGTTGGGTGGCGTTGCCGCAACCGACGACTGCCGGGATCCCCAGTTCACGGGCAATGATCGCCGCGTGGCAGGTACGCCCGCCACGGTTGGTGACGATGGCGCTGGCGCGCTTCATCACGGGCTCCCAATCCGGGTCGGTCATGTCGGAGACCAGCACGTCACCCGGCTGGACCTTGTCCATCTCGGACACGTCCTTGATGATCCGCACCTTGCCAGCGCCGATGCGCTGGCCGATGGCACGGCCTTCCACCAGCACGGTGCCGGTTTCTTTCAACAGGTAGCGTTCCATGACATTGGCCGAGGTGCGGCTTTTCACGGTTTCCGGACGTGCCTGGACGATGTACAGCTTGCCGTCATCGCCGTCTTTGGCCCACTCGATATCCATCGGGCACTTGTAGTGCTTCTCGATGATCATCGCCTGCTTGGCCAATTCGCTGACTTCGGCGTCGCTGAGGCAGAAGCGCGCACGCTCGGCCTTGTCGACATCAACGGTTTTCACCGAGCGACCGGCCTTGGCCTCGTCGCCGTAGATCATCTTGATGGCCTTGCTGCCCAGGTTGCGGCGCAGGATCGCCGGGCGACCAGCTTCAAGGGTGTGCTTATGCACGTAAAACTCGTCCGGGTTGACCGCGCCTTGTACGACGGTTTCGCCCAGGCCGTAGGCGCCGGTGATAAACACCACGTCACGGAAGCCCGATTCGGTATCCAGGGTGAACATCACGCCGGCGGTACCGGTTTCCGAACGTACCATGCGCTGCACGCCGGCAGACAGGGCCACCAGCTTGTGGTCAAAGCCCTGGTGTACACGGTAGGAAATGGCGCGATCGTTGAACAGCGAGGCAAATACTTCCTTCGCCGCGCGGATGACGTTTTCCACGCCACGGATGTTCAGGAAGGTTTCCTGCTGGCCGGCGAAGGAGGCGTCGGGCAAGTCTTCGGCGGTGGCCGAGGAGCGCACGGCGACGGCCATGTCCGGGTTGCCGGCCGACAGGGTGGCGAAGGCGGTGCGGATTTCTGCGTTGAGCTTCTCGGGGAACTCGGCTTCCATGATCCACTGGCGGATCTGCGCGCCGGTCTTGGCCAGAGCGTTGACATCATCCACATCCAGCGCGTCCAGGGCAGCGTGGATCTGGTCGTTGAGACCGCTCAGTTCGAGGAAGTCACGATATGCCTGGGCGGTGGTGGCGAAACCACCCGGCACCGAGACACCAGCGCCCGCAAGATTACTGATCATCTCGCCGAGGGATGCGTTCTTGCCCCCCACATGCTCTACATCATGGACGCCGAGCTTATCGAGGGAAACTACGTACTCTACCAAGGTGATCTCTCCACTAACTGTGTTGGAAAAGCTCAGGGCGCCGGTGGCTCAGTAGGAGCATTTACCGGCGTTTGTGGCCTGGACCTGGAAAATAAGTGAGAATGCGGCCCACTGTGGGACGGCAAAATCGCGCCTATCATATCCAAGATTCGTCATCAGCTTAAGGCCCAAGGCTCAAATGAAACGATCTGCTTTCTTTATCTCCGATGGCACCGGCATTACCGCCGAAACCCTGGGTCAGAGCCTGCTGGCGCAGTTCGAAAGCATTACCTTCGCCAAATTCACCCGGCCTTATATCGATAACGTGGATAAAGCGCGGGCCATGGTACAACAAATCAATCTGGCCGCCGAAAAAGACGGTGTGCGCCCGATCATTTTCGACACCATCGTCAACCAGGACATCCGTGAGATCCTCGCGACTTCCAATGGTTTCATGATCGACATCTTCTCGACCTTCCTTGCGCCCCTGGAACAGGAGCTCAGTGAGCATTCCTCATACTCCGTGGGCAAGTCCCATTCCATTGGCCACAATTCCAACTATATGGAGCGGATCGAGGCGGTGAACTTCGCCCTGGACAACGACGACGGCGCCCGCACCCACTACTACGACAAGGCCGACCTGATCCTGGTCGGCGTGTCGCGCTGCGGCAAGACCCCGACCTGCCTGTACATGGCCATGCAGTTTGGCATCCGCGCGGCCAACTACCCGCTGACCGAGGACGACATGGAACGCCTGCAACTGCCGGCGGTGCTGCGCAAACATCAGCACAAACTCTTCGGCCTAACCATCGACCCGGACCGACTCACGGCCATCCGTAACGAACGCAAGCCCAATAGCCGCTATTCGAGCTATGCCCAGTGCGAATTCGAAGTGCGGGAAGTGGAAAACCTGTTCCGCCGGGAAAACATTGCGCACATCAACTCCACGCATTTTTCGGTGGAAGAGATTTCGGCGAAAATCCTTGTAGAAAAGGGTGTTGAGCGGCGCTTCAAATAACCCGTAGCCGCTTATGTAGCGAGCGGGCTTGATTGTGGCGAGCGGGCTTGCCCCGCGCTGGGATGCGTAGCAGCCCCAATAAAGATGCCTCGGTGTGTCAGACACTGCTGCGATAGCTTGGTTTTTTGGGGTGGCTTCGCCACCCAGCGCGGGCGATGCGGCGTTCCGACAAGCCCGCTCGCCACAACAAGCCCATTTGCCACAACAAGCCCGTATGACACAAAAAAACCGTGTGCCACGACTGGGTTCACAGGTGAAACCGGTCCCCACCCTGCCCCCAGCGCCGTGGCCAGCGCATCAAACCCAGCCTTCAGCAACTGATCATCCCCCCGACGTATTGCAGATACTCGCCCGGATAAACTGCGGTACCGCGGTCTGCCCCACGGCAAAGGCTTCGGCGGTGGCGATCAGGTAATTATTCTGCTTGAGCTCTGCCTCGATTTCCGACGCACGCCAAGGCTCCGGGACTTCAATCCAGAAGTGCGGGCTGTTGGGGTGGGTTCGGTACTCCAAACCGGTCAGCAGGTCTGCGACCAACGCCTTGCGCCGGCTGATTTCATGGATCTGCTGATGCAACAGGTACTCTGCCGTGCCGTTTTCAATCCACTGCGTGGCCAGTTCCAGGGTCACTGGCGTGGCCATCCAGCAGGTTGAGCGCAGGGCGGCAGAAATACGGCTGACCAGCGCTGGTGGCGCGTGCACATATCCCACCCGCAAGCCCGCCGACACGGCCTTGCTCAGGCTGCTGATCAGAATCGTGCGTTCCGGGGCAAAATGACTCAGGGGTGGCGGACGATCTTCCACCAACACACCATGCGCCTCGTCCTCTAAAATCAGCAGGTTGTGCTCGCGACACACCTTCACCAGCGCCTCACGGCGGGCCACCGACAACACGGCGGTGGTCGGATTCTGGATGGTCGGCGTGCAATACAAGGCCGACACCCGGTGATTGCGACAGACTTCCTCCAGGGCCGCCGGCAACACGCCTTCCTCATCCATTTCCAGGCCGATCAGGCGGATGCCGAGCATCCGCGCGGCGGTAATCAGGCCCGGATAGGTCAATTGCTCGGTGACGACCGTGTCGCCCGCACGCACCAACGCCATCAACGCGCACAGCAGCCCATGCTGGCCGCCGTTGACACAGATGACCTGCTCTGGAATCGGGTGAAAGTCACGCTGCACCAACCATTGCGCACCTGCCGCGCGGTAGCGTGGCAAGCCGGCGTCCGGGGTGTAGGCACTGATGTCCTGCAGGAACTTGGCATTCTTGGCCAGGGTTTCAAAACCCTGGGCCAGGAACGTGGTCTCCTGCCCCGGGATATGCATATTGCGGCTCATATCGAAGTACTGGCGCGGCTCCTCGCTGACGTTACGAAAGCCTTCGTCGCGCTGGCGCTCCATCCCACGCTTGCGTACGAACGTTCCGTCACCTACCCGCGCCACCACCAGGCCCAGGCGCTCCAGCTCGCCGTAGGCCCGGCTGATAGTGCCGATGGTCACTCCCAGATTGTCGGAGAGCACCCGGTGAGGTGGCAGTTTGCGCCCCGGTTCAATCAAGCCTTCGAGAATGCCCCGCTCCATGACGTCGGACAGGCGCTTGTACTTCACGCCCTGCCCATTGGACAGTCCCTCTCGCATAATTGACACCATGTCAATATTTGTTTTGACAGCCATCATTCGCCCTAATAGTGTGCTTTTACGGGTTCAATCACCGGGTGAAACCTCTAATTACAAGTTCAATATAGAGTTCAATTCCGGCTCAGGGAAGCAATAAACGATGCCAATGTCCGCCGTTCTCGAAAATACCGAAAAAACCAAATCCCCCAAACAATGGCTGGCTGGCCTGATCACCAGTGTGATGTTCCTGATTGTCTGCCTGAGCTGGGGCACCACCTGGCTGGGGATCAAGATCGCGGTGGAAAGCGTGCCGCCCCTGACGTCGGCGGGGCTGCGCTTTTTGATCGCATTCCCACTGTTCCTGTGCTTTGCCTTCCTGCGTCGCGAGCCGATCCTGTTCCCCCGGGAAAGCCGCTGGTTCTTTGTATTCGTGACCCTTTGCTACTTCAGCGTGCCCTACTACCTGCTCAACTACGGCGAAATGCACGTCTCGTCCGGGCTCACCGCCCTGCTGTTCAGCTGCATGCCGGTGTTCATCCTGATCTTCTCGGCGCTGTTCCTGCGCGAGCGCATCTACTTTTCCCAGGTCGTCGGCATCGGCATCGGTTTCGGCAGCCTGTACATGATTATCCGCAGCCAGGGGCTGCACCTTGACCACGCCGAATTCTTCGGCGTACTGGCAATTCTGACCGCCGCAATCCTGCATGCCTTGTGCTATGTCATTACCAAGCAAAAAGGCAGCGCCATCAGCGTGATCACCTACAACACCCTGCCCATCGGGATTGCCGGGCTGATGCTGTTTGTCGCCGGGCTGTGGTTTGAATCGCCGACCTTCGAGGCCATCACCCTGCGGTCCTGGAGCGCCCTGTTCTACCTGGGCCTGGTGGCCTCGGTCGGCGGGTTTATCGTGTATTTCATGCTGCTCAAGCGCCTGAGCCCGATCATCCTGTCGTTCGTCTTCATTATTTTCCCGGTGTTCGCCGTGATCATCGGCGCCTGGTACGAAGGCCTGGAATTGTCCCGGGACCTGATGCTGTACTCGGCGATCCTGCTGGCCGGCTTTGCCATCACCAAGTTACCGATCGAAAAGTTGCTGGCAAAAGCCAATTGACCCTTTACCCACCACGCGAGAGAAACATGGACGTCCTCCGCCAAACCGCCCTGGAACAGATCTACGCCCACGCCAGCAGCACTTACCCCGAAGAGTGCTGCGGCTTTGTCTTCGCAGACGGCAGCGTCTACCTGGGCAGCAATATCCAGAACGAGTTGCATCGCAAGAACCCCGAGGCCTACCCCCGCAGCGCGGCCAACGGCTACACCTTCTCGGTGACCGACACGCTGCTGATGAACAAGGCCTTTCGCACCGACAACCCGGTGGTGGTGATCTACCACTCCCACCCCGATGTCGGTGCCTACTTCAGCGACGAGGATCAGGACAAGGCCCTGTACATGGGCGAACCGATCTACCCCGTCAGTTACCTGGTGGTGGATGTCCGCCAGGGCAAGGCCCTTGGGTCGAAGCTGTTTGCCTGGGATGGCACGCACTTCGCCCTCAACCCCTTCAACGACCTGCAAACGGAGTTGTACATGAACGCTGTCTCTTTCCCCGACATCCTGGTCCGCGTGGCCAAGTTGCCAGAATCGACCCTCCAGGGTGCCGGATCGACATTGCGCGAAGTCATTGAAGACACCTGTACCCGCCACCCCCAACTGCGGGCTCACCTGTTCCACGAAAACAACGGCCAGCTCAAGGAGCATTTCCTGTTCACCGCAGGGGAAGAACTGATCGGCCCCGACGAGCCACTGCCCGCAAAGGCCAGGATCGAAGTGCTGCTGGCCACCTCCGGCGGCATGGACATCGAGTCGTTGAGCAACGAGGAAGTGCAGCGCTATGTGCGCCATATCACTCTGCCCGGGGTTGGCCGCGAAGGGCAACTGAACCTGAAGAAGGCCAAGGTGCTGATCATCGGCACTGGTGGCCTGGGCTCGCCCATCAGCCTGTACCTGGCCGCCGCCGGCATTGGCACCCTGGGGCTGGTGGACTTCGACGTGGTGGAAAGCAGCAACCTGCAACGCCAGGTCGTGCACGGCAACAGCACCCTGGGCCTGCCCAAGGTCGAGTCCGCCAAGCGCCGGCTGCAGGACCTCAACGCGCATATCCAAATCAACACCTACGACACCGCACTAAACGCCGACAATGCCCTGGAACTGGTCGGTGCCTACGACCTGGTGATCGACGGCACCGACAACTTCGAGACCCGCTACCTGGTCAACGACGCCTGCGTACAGCTCGGCAAGCCGCTGGTGTATGGCGCGATCTACCGTTTCGACGGTCAGATCAGCGTGTTCAATTATCAAGGCGGGCCCTGCTACCGCTGCCTGTACCCCCACGCGCCACCCACGGAGCTGGCACCCAATTGCAGCGCCGGCGGCGTCATCGGCGTACTGCCCGGCGTAGTCGGGATGATCCAGGCTACCGAGGCCATCAAGCTGTTGATCGGCCTGGGCGAATCCTTGTCCGGCCGGTTGATGCGCTTTGATGCCCTGGCCATGAAGTTCAGTGAAATCCGTTTCAAGCGCCGCGCCGACTGCCCGTGCTGCTCCGAACTGCGTGAAGAACACCAACCCGCAGCAGCCGTGTGTGCCGATACCGTCCGCGCGCCCAGCCTGGCCGCAGAGCACTACATCAAGCCCCAGGTGCTCAAGCAGCTGTTGGAGCAGCGCAGCAGCGCCGATATCCTGCTGGATGTACGCGACGCCAGCGAGCTGGAGGTCTGCCAACTACCCGGCGTGGTGCACATCCCCCTGGCCCAGCTCGACGAGCAACTCGACAGCCTGAGCCGTGAAAACACCCATTACCTGATCTGCTATGCCGGCACCCGCGCCGAGCAAGCCGCCAGCACGTTGCTGGCCGCAGGCTTTGCCAACACCCGAGTGCTGCAAGGCGGTATGAAACACTGGGTGCGCGACGTCGAACCCGACATGCCTTTGTACTGATCACAGGCCTTGGGGGACTTATCTGATGCTGCATAACTCCATACTCGACGCCATTGGCCAGACGCCCATCGTGCGCCTGGAACAATTCTCCGAAGACCTCGGCATCGAGGTCTTCGCCAAGCTTGAATCCCTGAATCCGGGCGGCAGCCACAAGGCGCGGATCGCATTGGGGATGATCCTCGACGCCGAGCGCCGGGGCGTCCTGATTCGCGACTCGGGGCAGACCATCATCGAACCCAGCGGCGGCAACACCGGCATCGGCCTGGTCATGGCCGGCAATGTGCTGGGCTACAAAGTGGTGCTGGTGATTCCCGACAACTACAGCCCCGAAAAGCAAAAACTGCTGCGCCTGTATGGGGCCAAGGTGGTGCTCTCGGACAGCCGCCTGGGCAACAATTCCCATGGCGAAAAGTGCATGGAACTGCAGTTGGAAAACCCTAGCTTCGTCATGCTCAACCAGCAGCGCAACGGCGCCAACCCCCAGACCCATCGCGACACCACCGCCCCGGAAATCATCCGCGCCTTTGGCGAGCGCCAGGTCGATTACTTCGTCAGCGGTATCGGCACCGGGGGCCATATCACCGGTATCGGTGAAACCCTCAAGGCCACCTGGCCGCAGATCCGCGTGATGGGTGTCGAACCCGAGGAGTGCGACCTGCTCAGCGACCGCCATGCGCCGCACCATATCCAGGGCCTGTCCATCGGCCTGATCCCGAGCATTCTCAACCTGAATGTACTGGACGGCATGCTCAAGGTTTCGCGCCTCGAATGCCTGGAAATGATGAAGCGCATCATGCGTACCGATGCCATCAGCCTGGGCCTGTCGTCAGCCGCCAATATGGTGGCCATCGCCAGGCTCGCCCCGGAACTGCCCACCGACACCGTCGTCCTGACCATGGTGTACGACAGCGCCGACAGCTATCTGCCCTGTTTCGAATAACGACAATTGCGGGGGTGCCTTCCATGGGAGGCTTTATCGACATGCAACAGTTGCACGATGAGTTGCTGACCCACCTCATCAAGACCCTCTCGCCGGCGCAGATGACACAGCTGCAGCCGCACCTGGCGGCATTGATCCAACCAGCGGCGCAGGAAGTGGCCGAGGACCTGATTGCCTATGCCTGGCGTGACCCGGCGTCCAGGGGCCGGGGCGAGTTGATCCTTGAATCCTACGCCTCGTTCAAGGCCGTGCTGTACTACCGGTTGGCGCATCGGGTATGGAACCTTCCCGACCAATCCCACGGCCAGTTCTGCGCCATCGCGCTGACCTTGAGCAACCAGGGCAAGATCCTGTCCGGGGCCGAAATCCACCCGGCCGCCTGCATTGGCCGGCGCTTTGTACTGGATCATGGTTTTGGCACGGTGATCGGCGAAACCTGCGAGATCGGCAATGACTGCTACATCCTGTGTGGCGTGACCCTGGGCGCCCGGGGCATCGCCAACAACCCGGACGGCAAGCGCCACCCGCGCCTGGGCAACAACGTGGAAGTCGGCTCGGGCGCCAGGGTGCTCGGCTATGTGCTGATTGGCGACAACGTGTTTATCAGCCCTTCCTGTGTCATCACCCAGGACGTGCCTGCAGGCACCAAGGTCAAGGTGGTCAACCAGATCCAGCTACAGAAAAACGACGAATCGGACGCCAGTAACTATCTTGGCGCGTTTGCTCTCGACGAGCGTCTGCATGTGGTCGGCGAAGTCAACACCAGCCACCGGATCACGGTGCTGGATGCCGACTTCCATCCGCTGAGCGGCCTAGTGTTGGAGCCCACGGTCAAGGAACGTCACCACCTGCAATTTCGCCTGCGCACACTGCAGACACCCACTTACCCACCACGCCTGCCCCTGAACCTGAAGGTGTGCGGGCCGAAGTTCGAAGTCACCCTGCTTTCCCCGCCCGGGTTGAGCGCAATGGTGCGGCGCCTGCTGCAAACCAGCCCACTGATCGTTGGAGGTTGAACATGTCCGTGCACACAATGGAAACCCTGGCGCTGTTCGACAGCGCGCCTTACCAGAACGCCTTCAGCGCCCGGGTGATTGCCGTCAGCGAACAGGGCGTTGCCCTGGAACACACCCTGTTCTATCCCACCGGAGGCGGGCAACCGGGCGACACCGGCTATTTCACCCTGGCCGACGGCAGCCGGGTCAACGTGACCGGGACCGTGCGCGACCCGGTCCTGCGCTCGATCATCTGGCATCAAGTGGAGCATTGCCCCGAATCATTGCGAGCAGGCGTGCAGGTAGACGCCGGCCTGGACTGGGAGCGGCGCTACCAGCACATGAAGATGCACACCTGCCTGCATCTGCTGTGCGCAATCATCGACGCACCGGTGACCGGTTGCAGCATCAGCGCCGACAAAGGCCGCCTGGACTTCGACCTGCCAGAAATGACCCTGGACAAGGAAAGCATCACCCGCGACCTGAATGCCCTGATCGAACAGGCCCATGCGGTCAAGTCGCTGTCGATGCCGGCCTCCGAGTATTCAACCTTGCTGCAAATCACCCGCACCCAGGCCGTCGCACCACCGGTGATCCAGGGCGCGGTGCGGGTGATTGAAATTACCGGCATCGATATCCAGCCGTGTGGCGGCACCCACGTGGTCAACACCGAGGAAATCGGCCGGGTGTTCTGCGAGAAAATCGAGAAGAAGAGCAAGCACAACCGCAGGGTGATCCTGCGGTTTGAAACCTGAACCGGCCACCTGTAGGGGCTGGCTTGCCTGCGATATGCATAGGTATCTACACAATTTTGCGGCAACGCATAAACCCAGGCAGATAGGGCTGTTGTGGCGAGCGGGCTTGTCGGAACGCCGCATCGCCCGCGCTGGGCGGCGAAGCCGCCCTAAATCCGGCTATCGCGGTTTATCTGAAGAAACGCGGCGGGCTTATTGGGGCTGCTTCGCAGCCCAGCGCGGGCGATGCGGCGTTCCGACAAGCCCGCTCGCCACGGGGGAGTTCGTCAGTTTCTGAAAGTTGTGTAGATACTTATGCTGCGATATGAGCACCTCGGTATCGCAATCGCATCGCGGTGATGCTATCGCAGGCAAGCCAGCGCCTACAGGGATTGGGGCCTCGTGTGTCAGATGACGAACAGATCTACAAACCGGTTCACCGGCGTCGCTTCAAGCCGCGCCTGATCCTTGCACAGGGCAAAAATCTCGGCGCTGCGCTGCGCGGTGAAGCGTGTCGCCAGGTTGGCCTTGAACTTGTCTTCCAGCAACGGAATGCCATCCGCCCGGCGCCGACGATGGCCGATCGGGTATTCCACCGCAACCTGCTCGGTGCTCGAACCATCCGTGAAGAACACCTGCACCGCGTTGGCAATGGAACGCTTGTCGGCTTCCAGGTACTCGCGGCTATAGCGGGGGTCTTCGACAATGACCATCTTCTCGCGCAACTCATCAATGATCGGGTGCGCGGCATGGAACTCATCTTCGTACTGCTCGGCCACCAGGTTGCCAAACGCCAGGGGCACGGCCGTCATGTATTGCAGGCAATGGTCGCGGTCTGCCGCATTGGCCAGTTGGCCGACCTTGGAAATGATGCGAATGGCCGATTCGTGGGTGGTGATCACGATCCGCTCGATTTCATGCAGGCGCTGCTTGACCTGCGGATGCAAGGTGACGGCGGCTTCACACGCGGTCTGGGCGTGAAACTCCGCCGGAAAGCTGATCTTGAACAGCACGTTTTCCATCACATAAGTGCCATAGGGCTGGGGCAGGCTGAATGCGCGCTTGTCCTCAGGCTTGAGGGCCAGGTCCTTGTTGGTATGGCTGAACAGCACGTCGTAGAAGCCCCACTGCGGCGCGCTCAGCACACCCGGAATGCCCATTTCGCCGCGCATGGCGATATCCGCCAGGCGCACGCCACGGCTCGACGCATCCCCCGCCGCCCACGACTTGCGTGAACCGGCATTCGGCGCATGACGGTATGTACGCAGGGCCTGCCCATCGACAAACGCCTGGGACAGCGCCGCCAACAGTTGCTCGCGGTTGGCGCCCATCAACTTGGCACAGACCGCTGTGGACGCAATCTTGACCAACAGCACATGGTCAAGGCCGACGCGGTTGAAGGAGTTGTCCAGGGCAATCACCCCCTGGATTTCGTGGGCCATGATCATCGCTTCCAGCACAGCCCGCACCGTCAACGGCGCCTCGCCCTGCGCCACGCGCTTTTGCGACAGGTGATCGGCAACGGCCAGGATGCCACCGAGGTTGTCCGAAGGATGGCCCCATTCAGCGGCGAGCCAGGTGTCGTTGTAATCGAGCCAACGCACGATGCAACCGATGTCCCACGCAGCCTTGACCGGATCCAGGCGATAGGACGTGCCCGGCACCCGCGCACCGAACGGCACCACCGTGCCTTCGACAATCGGCCCCAGATGCTTGGTGCACTCTGGGAAACGCAGGGCCAGCAGTCCGCAGCCAAGGGTGTCCATCAGGCAGTTGCGGGCGGTGTCCAGGGCGTCCCGGGAATCAACGCGGTAGTTGAGGACGTAATCGGCGATGTCCTGCAAAACCTGGTCGTAGTCGGGGCGGTTGTTCTGGTCGACGTTGGCGCTCATGGCAGTACTCCAAAATAGGTGGGGTGTGTTCCTTCCTCAGGCTCAGGGTTGGTCGTTTGTGGCAGGTCTGAAGCCTGCTCTCGTACATAAATTCAGCAGCTACCGATAATCCCCAGTGGAAGCGGGTTTGTGTGGGAGCGGGCTTGCTCGCGAAAGCGGTGGATCAGTCAATACAGGTGCTGACTGAAATACCGCTTTCGCGAGCAAGCCCGCTCCCACATTGGGGCCGGTGCAGGGCTTTAGAACGCGTCGCCGGGCACGCGCACGAAGCCTTCCATCAATACTCGCGCACTGCGGCTCATGATGGCTTTTTTCACCACCCATTCGCCGTTGACCTGGCTGGCTTCGGCGCCCACACGCAGGGTGCCGGACGGATGCCCGAAGCGCACGGCATTGCGTTCTACGCCGCCCGCCGCAAGGTTGACCAAGGTTCCGGAAATCGCCGCCGCCGTGCCAATCGCCACCGCGGCGGTGCCCATCATGGCGTGGTGCAGTTTGCCCATGGACAATGCGCGCACCAGCAGATCCACATCCCCGGCCTTGATCGCCTTGCCGCTGGAGGCCTGGTAATCGGCAGGTTTGGCCACGAACGCCACCTTCGGCGTGTGCTGGCGCTGGGCTGCTTCGTCCAGGTGCTTGATCAGGCCCATGCGCAACGCGCCGTGGGCGCGCACGGTCTCGAACATGGCCAGGGCTTTGGGATCGCTATTGATCGCACCTTGCAGCTCGGTGCCGGTGTAGCCGAGGTCTTCGGCGTTGATAAAAATCGTCGGGATCCCCGCGTTGATCAGCGTCGCCTTGAACGTGCCGACACCCGGCACGTCCAGGTCGTCGATCAGGTTGCCGGTGGGGAACATCGAGCCACCGCCGCCCTCTTCTTCCGCTGCCGGATCGAGGAATTCCAGTTGCACCTCGGCCGCCGGGAAGGTCACGCCATCGAGCTCGAAGTCGCCGGTTTCCTGCACCGCGCCGTCGGTGATGGGCACATGGGCGATGATGGTCTTGCCGATATTCGCCTGCCAGACCCGCACCACGGCTACACCGTTATGGGGCACGCGGCTGGGGTCCACCAGCCCGGCGCTGATGGCGAACGAGCCGACCGCCGCCGACAGGTTGCCGCAGTTGCCGCTCCAGTCGACAAAGGGCTTGTCGATAGACACCTGGCCAAACAAGTAGTCCACGTCATGATCGGCGCGGGTGCTTTTGGCGAGGATCACCGTCTTGCTGGTGCTTGATGTGGCACCGCCCATGCCGTCGATCTGCTTGTCATAGGGATCGGGGCTGCCGATCACCCGCAACAACAAGGCATCGCGTGCCGCACCCGGGACCTGGGCCGCTGCGGGCAGGTCCTTGAGGTTGAAAAACACGCCCTTGCTGGTGCCGCCACGCATATAGGTGGCGGCGATCTTGATTTGCGCTACGTGTGTCATGGTCATCCTCTTCAGGCCGTCGCCGCCGATTCCAGGAAGTCCTGGGCAAAGCGTTGCAACACGCCGCCCGCCTCGTAGATCGACACTTCTTCGGCGGTGTCCAGGCGGCAGGTCACCGGCACTTCGACACGCTCGCCATTCTTGCGGTTGATCACCAGGGTCAACTGCGCGCGCGGGGTGCGCGCACCGATCACGTCATAGGTTTCGCTGCCATCGATCTGCAGGGTCTTGCGGTCGGTGCCCGGCAAAAACTCCAGGGGCAGCACGCCCATGCCCACCAGGTTGGTGCGGTGGATGCGCTCGAAGCCTTCGGCGGCAATCGCTTCCACACCCGCCAGGCGTACGCCCTTGGCCGCCCAGTCGCGGGACGAACCCTGGCCGTAGTCGGCCCCGGCAATGATGATCAGCGGCTGCTTGCGCTCCATGTAGGTTTCGATGGCTTCCCACATGCGTGTGACCTTGCCTTCCGGCTCGATACGCGCCAGGGAGCCCTGCTTGACCTTGCCGTTTTCCACGACCATTTCATTGAACAGTTTCGGGTTGGCAAAGGTTGCGCGCTGGGCGGTCAAGTGGTCGCCGCGATGCGTTGCATAGGAGTTGAAGTCGACTTCCGGCAAGCCCATTTTCGCCAGGTATTCGCCGGCGGCGCTGTCGAGCATGATCGCGTTGGATGGCGACAGGTGGTCGGTGGTGATGTTGTCCGGCAGCACCGCCAGCGGGCGCATGCCCTTGAGTGGACGCGCGCCGGCCAGGGCACCTTCCCAGTACGGCGGGCGGCGGATGTAGGTGCTTTGCGGGCGCCAGTCGTACAGCGGCGTGACTTTCGGGCCGGTGTCCTCGTGGATCGCGAACATCGGGATGTAGACCTGGCGGAACTGCTCCGGCTTGACCGAAGCCTTGACCACCGCGTCGATTTCTTCATCGCTCGGCCAGATGTCCTTCAGGCGGATTTCCTTGCCGGTCGCATCCAGGCCCAGCACGTCTTTTTCGATATCGAAACGGATGGTGCCCGCAATCGCGTAGGCCACCACCAGCGGTGGCGACGCCAGGAACGCTTGCTTGGCGTAAGGGTGGATGCGCCCGTCAAAGTTGCGGTTGCCCGACAACACGGCGGTGGCATACAGGTCGCGGTCGATGATTTCTTGCTGGATCACCGGGTCGAGTGCGCCGGACATGCCGTTGCAAGTGGTGCAAGCGAAGGCCACGACGCCAAAACCCAACTGCTCCAACTCGCTGGTCAGCCCGGCTTCGTCGAGGTACATGGCCACGGTTTTCGAACCCGGCGCCAGGGACGACTTGACCCACGGCTTGCGGGCCAGCCCCAGCTTGTTGGCATTGCGCGCCAGCAGGCCGGCGGCGATCACGTTGCGCGGGTTACTGGTGTTGGTGCAACTGGTGATGGCAGCGATGATCACCGCACCATCGGGCATTTGCCCCGGCACGTCTTCCCATTGCCCGGAAATGCCCTTGGCCGCCAGGTCGCTGGTGGCCACGCGGGCGTGCGGGTTGCTCGGGCCGGCCATGTTGCGCACGACGCTGGACAAATCGAAGCTCAAGCCACGCTCGTATTGCGCGCCCTTGAGGTCGTCGGCCCACAGGCCAGTGTGCCGGGCGTACTGCTCGACCAGGGCGACTTGTTCATCTTCACGCCCGGTGAGCTTGAGGTAGGCAATGGTTTGCGCGTCGATGTAGAACATCGCCGCCGTAGCGCCATATTCCGGGGCCATGTTGGAGATGGTCGCTCGGTCGCCCAGGGTCAGGGCCGAAGCGCCTTCGCCGAAGAACTCCAGCCAGGCACCGACGACTTTCTGCTGGCGCAGGAACTCGGTCAGCGCCAGCACCATGTCGGTGGCGGTGATGCCGGGTTGCAGCTTGCCCGTCAGCTCGACGCCAACACTTTCCGGCAAGCGCATCCACGACGCGCGGCCGAGCATCACGCTCTCGGCTTCCAGGCCGCCGACGCCGATGGCGATCACGCCCAGGGCGTCCACGTGGGGGGTATGGCTGTCGGTGCCGACGCAGGTATCCGGGAAGGCCACGCCGTCACGCACCTGGATCACCGGGGACATTTTCTCCAGGTTGATCTGGTGCATGATGCCGTTGCCAGGCGGGATCACGTCGACGTTTTTGAAGGCCTTCTTGGTCCACTCGATAAAGTGGAAACGGTCTTCGTTGCGGCGGTCTTCGATGGCGCGGTTTTTCTCGAAGGCGTCCGGGTCAGAACCACCGGCCTCGACGGCCAGGGAGTGGTCGACGATCAGTTGGGTCGGCACCACCGGGTTGACCTGGGCCGGGTCGCCGCCTTGCAGGGCGATGGCGTCACGCAGGCCGGCAAGGTCCACCAGAGCGGTCTGGCCAAGAATGTCATGGCACACCACACGCGCCGGAAACCATGGGAAGTCGAGGTCGCGCTTGCGCTCGATCAGTTGGCTCAGGGAAGCATTGAGGGTCGCCGGGTCGCAACGGCGCACCAGGTTCTCGGCGAGCACACGGGAGGTGTAGGGCAAGGTGGCGTAGGCACCGGGAGTGATTGCCTCGACAGCCGCACGGGCGTCGAAGTAATCCAGGCGGCTGCCGGGGAGCGATTTGCGAAATTCAGTGTTCATCGTCAGGACTCGGTCACGGTAGTTACAAAAGGAAGACCTGCGCCGCCCCAGAACGGGTATGAGGTCCAAATGTGGGAGCGGGCTTGCTCGCGAATGCGGTGTGTCATTCAACACATTCAGTGACTGTTGCCCCGCATTCGCGAGCAAGCCCGCTCCCACATTTTTGACTCGGTTACCCATTCGGGGCTGACGGCCTCCTCACTCAGCGACGTTCGATTGGCACGAACTTGCGCTGCTCGACGCCGGTGTACTCGGCGCTTGGACGGATGATGCGGTTGTTGGCGCGCTGCTCGAACACATGCGCGGCCCAGCCGGTAAGGCGCGAGCACACGAAGATCGGGGTGAACAGCTTGGTCGGGATGCCCATGAAGTGGTACGCCGAGGCATGGTAGAAGTCGGCGTTGGGGAACAGTTTCTTCTGTTCCCACATGGTCTTGTCGATCGCCTCGGAGACCGGGAACAGCACCTTGTCGCCCACTTCATCAGCGAGTTTTTTCGACCAGCCCTTGATCACTTCATTACGCGGGTCATTGTCTTTATAGATCGCGTGGCCAAAGCCCATGATCTTGTCCTTGCGCTCCAGCATGCCGAGGGTGCCTTTGACGGCTTCTTCGGCCGAAGAGAAACGCTCGATCATTTCCATCGCCGCTTCGTTGGCGCCGCCATGCAGCGGGCCGCGCAGCGAGCCAATGGCGGCGGTAACGCAGGAATACAGGTCGGACAGGGTCGAAGCACACACGCGAGCGGTGAAGGTCGAGGCGTTGAATTCGTGCTCGGCGTAGAGGATCAGCGACACGTTCATGACTTTTTCATGCAGCTCGCTTGGCTTCTCGCCGTGCAGCAGGTGCAGGAAATGCCCGCCGATGCTCGGCTCGTCGGTCACGCAGTCGATGCGCTTGCCGTCATGGCTGAAGCGGTACCAGTAGCACATGATCGCCGGGAACGCGGCCAGCAGGCGGTCAGTGACATCGCGCTGCACGCTGAAGTCTTTTTCCGGCTCGATATTGCCCAGGAACGAGCAACCGGTACGCATTACGTCCATCGGGTGGGCGTCGGCAGGAATGCGCTCCAGCACTTCTTTAAGCGCTTGGGGCAGGTCGCGCAGCTTGCCCAGCTTGGCGGTGTAGGCCGCGAGTTCGGCTTTGCTTGGCAACTCGCCGTACAGCAACAGATAGGCAACTTCTTCGAACTGCGCATCGGCGGCCAGTTCGCGCACATCGTAGCCGCGATAGGTCAGGCCGGCACCGGCCTGGCCCACGGTGGACAGTGCGGTCTGCCCGGCCACCTGGCCACGCAGGCCGGCGCCGCTCAGTACTTTTGCTTCAGCCATGGTTCTTCTCCACTCTTATATTTATCAAGACGACCACTGCCCCCTGTAGGAGCGGGCTTGCCCGCGAAAAACGCCAGGGCACCGTGTTTAATCAGGTTGGCCGCGTTATCGTTGACGATTTTCGCGGGCAAGCCCGCTCCTACAGTGAGCATGTAGCCTTTATTTTTTCGCGGCGAACAGCGCGTCAAGCTTTTGCTCGAAGGTGTGGTAGTCGATGCGATCGTAAAGCTCCATGCGGGTCTGCATGGTGTCGATCACGTTCTGTTGGGTACCGTCGCGACGGATCGCGGTGTAGACGTTTTCGGCGGCCTTGTTCATGGCGCGGAATGCCGAGAGCGGGTACAGCACGATGGAAACATCGGCAGATTTCAACTGTTCGGTGGTGTACAGCGGCGTTGCGCCGAATTCTGTGATGTTGGCCAGGATCGGGGCTTTTACCCGCGAAGCGAACAGCTTGTACATCTCAAGCTCGGTAATGGCTTCCGGGAACACCATGTCGGCGCCGGCCTCAATGCACGCGGCGGCGCGTTCCAGGGCGGACTCCAGGCCTTCCACGGCCAGGGCGTCGGTGCGCGCCATGATCACGAAGCTATCATCGGTGCGGGCATCCACGGCAGCCTTGATGCGGTCGACCATTTCCTGCTGCGAAACGATTTCTTTATTTGGACGATGGCCGCAGCGCTTGGCGCCTACCTGGTCCTCGATATGGATCGCAGCAGCGCCGAACTTGATCATCGACTTGACGGTGCGCGCCACGTTGAATGCCGAGGAACCGAACCCGGTGTCCACGTCCACCAGCAGCGGCAGGTCGCACACGTCGGTGATACGGCGCACATCGGTCAGTACATCATCCAGGCCGGTGATGCCCAGGTCCGGCACGCCCAGGGAGCCCGCGGCCACACCGCCACCGGACAGGTAGATGGCCTTGAAACCGGCGCGCTTGGCCAGCAGAGCGTGGTTGGCGTTGATCGCGCCAACGACTTGCAGGGGGTGTTCGCTGGCGACTGCGTCACGGAAACGCTGGCCTGGGGTGCTGTTTTTATCGGAACTCATGACTCACCTCTCGAGGGGGCGCCGTCGGGGAAGTGACGGGCGATATTGCGTTTGGAAGCGCCGATATGGCGGCGCATCAACAACTCGGCCAGTTCACCGTCGCGATCGGCAATCGCGTCAAGAATGCGGTGATGCTCGGCAAATGCCTGGCGTGGACGATTGGGGGTGGCGGAGAACTGGATGCGGTACATGCGCACCAACTGATACAACTCGCCGCACAACATTTGGGTCAAGGTGCGGTTGCGCGCGCCCTGGATGATCCGGTAATGAAAGTCGAAGTCGCCTTCCTGCTGGTAGTAACCGACCCCGGCCTGGAACGCGGCATCGCGCTCGTGGGTGTGCAATACCTGGCGCAGCTCCTCGATTTCTTCGTCGGTCATGCGCTCGGCGGCCAGGCGACAGGCCATGCCTTCGAGGGACTCGCGGATTTCATAGAGTTCCACCAGCTCGGCCTGGCTCAGGGACACCACCCGCGCGCCGACATGGGGCACGCGCACCAGCAGGCGCTGGCCTTCCAGGCGGTGGATCGCCTCGCGCAGCGGGCCACGGCTGATGCCGTAGGTGCGCGCCAGCTCCGGCTCCGAGATCTTGCTGCCGGGCGCTATCTCGCCCTTGACGATGGCGGCCTGGATGCGGCGGAAGACGTTCTCGGACATGGTCTGGGAATCGTCCTGCCCTGCTACCGGAATTTCCAGCTGATCCAGCATGATTGTCGACACCTTTAAAAGCAATGCCGCAAAAACTAGCCAATCAGCCCCTGATAGTCAAAGAATAAATACACATTGTCGACAATCGTCTAATAGCCCCTCTTGCACTCTATAGGGGCATGGCCGCCTGCCAGCGCTGGCGTCAGAAAACCTTCATGTTAGAATGCCCGCCGCATTTGCCTGACATCTCCGGATGAAAAGGCGCACGAGGGAGCTTGCGCAGCAATGCCAGTCGCCTTGAATCAAACATCGCACTGCACCGCCTCAGGATCTATGAGACTCAAGCCCTTCCCCCTATTGTTCTGCCTAATGATGTTCCCGGGCCTTGGCATCGCTGCCGAGAAGACCGTTTATGGCCTCAATGAATACGCCAAGCTGGCGGGCATTGACCTGGAAGTCGCCGCCAAGCTCGACACCGGCGCCAAGACTGCGTCCCTGAGTGCCCGGGATATCAAGCGCTTCAAGCGCAATGGTGAGTCCTGGGTACGCTTCTACCTGGCCATCGATACCGCCCATTCGCACCCCATCGAACGTCCACTGGCCCGCGTCAGCAAGATCAAGCGACGCGCCGGTGACTACGACCCCGATGAAGACAAGAACTACACCGCCCGTCCGGTGATTGCCCTGGACATCTGCATGGGCACCGCTTTACGCAGCATCGAAGTGAACTTGACTGACCGCAGCGCCTTCCAATACCCGCTGCTGATCGGCTCCGAAGCGTTGAAACGCTTTGATGCGCTGGTCGACCCCAGTCTTAAATACGCAGCGGGCAAACCTGCCTGCGCCACCGACGCTCATACCGCCGAGTAATTCCAATGCGCTCTCTTACTATGCACCTGAAGATTCTGATCGCCATCCTGGTGGTACTGGGCATTTCGGTCACGGCCTATCAGATCTTCGTCCTCGGCATCCCGGTGACCGAAGACGCCACTGACGACCTGTGGAACATCGACGCCAAGGTCGAGTTCGTCGCCAACGCCAAGGACCCGGTAAAAGTCCAGATGTTCGTGCCGCCCCTGAGCCGCGACTTCGTCAGCCTCAATGAGAGCTTCATCTCCAATAACTACGGGGTGAGCGTCAACCGCATCGACGGCAACCGCAAGGTCACCTGGTCGGCCCGGCGCGCCAAGGGCAACCAGACCCTCTACTACCGCCTGGTGCTGACCAAGCGCTACAGCGGTGAAAAGGTCAAGGTCAAGGGCCCGACCTTCCGCGACAGCATCGCCGTGGAAGGCCCGGAAAAAGTCGCCGCCGAAGCCCTGCTGGCGCCAATCCGCCAGCACTCGGCCGATGTCGAAACGTTTATCAGCGAAGCCATCAAGCGCACCAACAACCTCAACGACGACAACGTCAAGCTGCTGCTGGCGGGCGATCCATCGACGCCGCACAAGGCCAAGATCGTCGAGTTGCTGCTGTCCATCGCCCACGTACCGGTGGAAAAGGTCCACACCCTCCGTCTGGTGGCCGACCAGCCACAAACCCCGGAACTGTGGCTGCGCAGCTTCAATGGCACCGACTGGTTGTACTTCAACCCGGAAACCGGCGAACAGGGCCTGCCCTCCGATCGCCTGCTGTGGTGGACCGGCGATGAAAACCTGATCACCGTCGATGGCGGCAAGAAAGCCGCCGTGACCTTCAGCTTGAACAACAGCGAGATGAACGCAATCCGCCTGGCCAAGCTGACGGACGAGAACACCGACGCCAACTTCCTCGAATACTCGCTGTACGGCCTGCCACTGCAAACCCAGCAGACCTTCATGATCATGGTGATGATCCCGATTGGCGTGCTGGTGATCCTGATCCTGCGCAACCTGATCGGCCTGCAGACCCTGGGCACGTTCACCCCGGTACTGATCGCCCTGGCCTTTCGCGAGACGCAACTGGGCTTTGGCATCGTGTTGTTTACGGTGATCACGGCGCTCGGGCTGTCTCTACGCTCGTACCTGGAGCACTTGAAGCTGCAAATGCTGCCACGCCTGTCGGTGGTGCTGACCTTTGTGGTGGTGCTGATCGCCGCCATCAGCCTGTTCAGCCATAAGCTAGGGCTGGAGCGCGGCCTGTCGGTGGCGCTGTTCCCGATGGTGATCCTGACCATGACCATCGAACGCCTGTCGATTACCTGGGAAGAACGCGGCGGTGGCCATGCGATGAAAGTCGCGATCGGCACCCTGTTCGCCGCGTCCCTGGCACACCTGATCATGAGCGTGCCGGAGTTGATCTACTTCGTGTTCACCTTCCCGGCGATTCTGTTGATCCTCGTGGGCTTCATGCTGGCCATGGGTCGCTATCGTGGCTACCGCCTGACCGAGCTGGTGCGTTTCAAGGCCTTCCTCAGGGCTGATTCGTAATGTTCGGGTTCTGGAAGACCTGGAAGGCCCTGGAAGCGCGGGGCATCATGGGCATCAACCGGCGTAACGCCGACTACGTGCTCAAGTACAACAAGCGCAGCCTGTATCCGATTGTCGATGACAAGATCATCACCAAGGAACGGGCGATCCAGGCCGGCATCCACGTGCCAGAGATGTACGGGATCATTTCCACCGAGAAAGAAATCGACAAGCTCGACGAAATTATCGGTGGCCGTAGCGACTTCGTGATCAAGCCGGCCCAGGGTGCCGGCGGCGACGGCATCCTGGTGATCGCCGACCGTTTTGAGGGACGCTATCGCACGGTGTCCGGCAAGATCATCAGCCATGAGGAAATCGAGCACCAGATTTCCAGCATCCTTACCGGCCTGTATTCCCTGGGCGGTCACCGTGACCGCGCATTGATCGAATATCGGGTAGTGCCCGACCAGATCTTCAAGAGCATCAGCTACGAAGGGGTGCCGGACATCCGCATTATCGTGCTGATGGGCTACCCGGTGATGGCCATGCTGCGCTTGCCAACCCGCCAATCCGGCGGCAAGGCCAACCTGCACCAGGGCGCGATTGGCGTCGGTGTGGACCTGGCGACCGGCCTGACCCTGCGCGGCACCTGGTTGAACAACATCATCACCAAGCACCCCGACACCACCAACGCGGTGGACGGTGTGCAACTGCCCAACTGGGATGGCTTCATGAAACTCGCCGCCGGCTGCTACGAGCTCTGCGGGCTGGGCTACATCGGCGTGGACATGGTGCTGGACCAGGAAAAAGGCCCGCTGATCCTCGAACTCAATGCTCGGCCTGGGTTGAACATCCAGATCGCCAACGATTGCGGCCTGACCTTGCGTACCCATGCAGTGGAGGCTCGCCTTGAAGAGCTGAAGGCGGCGGGCGTGACGGAAACGGCGGAAGAACGCGTGAGATTTGCCCAGGAAATGTTTGGGCATATTCCGCCCGTGGAAGGCTGAAATCCGCACCCGGCTCCGTCCTCCATCCAGCAATCCCCGACATCCCCTCTAGGAGCAAATCCTTGAGGGGACTACAATCCCCTCCCCCCGCGCCCATGGCTGATACACCCCCCGCATGTCGACCTGCTCCGTACACCCGCTGCCCTACCACGCCAACCCCGCCGAGTATTTTGCGGCGATCCGCCATGCACCCGGGGCCGTGCTGCTGGACAGCGGCCGACCAGCAGCCGAGCGGGGTCGTTATGACCTGCTCAGCGCCTGGCCGGAAGCAACGTTGGCGGTATGGCCGGATGAAAGCGGTAGCGATTTCCTGCAACGCCTGCGGGAAAACCTGACGCTGCTGGGTGAAGCGAGCCTGCCCGCACCTTATGAGCTACCGTTTGCCGGCGGCTTGATCGGTTACCTGAGCTACGACTTTGGCCGCCACCTGGAACAACTGCCGCACCAGGCAATCGACGACCTGGGTCTGCCCGATGCGCGTTTTGGCCTCTACGCCTGGGCGCTGATCAGCGACCACCAGGCGCGCACCAGCCAATTGGTGTTCCATCCGAAACTGCAGGAAAGCGAACTGCAACGGCTGCTGGCCCTGTTCAGCCAACCTGCCGCCCAGACCCAGGCCAGCTTCAAGCTGCACACCCGGATGACCCCGGACCTGAGCGCCGAAGCCTATGAGCAAGCCTTGGCCCGCATCCAGGCCTATATCCAGGCCGGTGATTGCTATCAGGTCAACTTCGCCCAACGCTTTCGCGCGACCTGCAACGGGGATCCATGGGTCGCCTATTGCGCCCTGCGCGCAGCGTGCCCGACGCCGTTCTCCGGCTTCCAGAGCCTGCCGGATGACGGCGCGGTAGTAAGCCTGTCGCCCGAGCGTTTCGTACGGGTCAGCCAGCGCCAGGTGGAAACCCGCCCGATCAAGGGCACCCGACCTCGGGGGCTGACGCCTCAAGAAGATGCCGCCAACGCGGCCGAACTCCTGGCCAGCCCCAAGGATCGCGCGGAGAACCTGATGATCGTCGATCTGCTGCGCAATGACCTGGGCCGCACCTGCCGCACCGGCTCGGTCAAGGTGCCGGAGTTGTTCAGCCTGGAAAGCTATCCGAATGTGCATCACCTGGTCAGCAGCGTGACCGGCGAACTGGCTGACGGCAAAGACGCCTTGGACCTGATCGCCGGCAGCTTCCCCGGCGGCTCGATCACCGGTGCGCCGAAGATCCGCGCGATGCAGATCATCGACGAACTGGAACCCACCCGCCGCGGGCTGTACTGCGGCTCGTTGCTCTACCTGGATGTGCGCGGCGGGATGGACAGCTCCATCGCCATTCGCAGCCTGCTGGTCAAGGACGGCCAAGTCTGTTGTTGGGGCGGCGGCGGGATCGTTGCCGACTCCCAGTGGCAGGCGGAGTATCAGGAATCGATGACCAAGGTGCGGGTGTTGCTGGAGACGCTGGAAGCGCTGTAAACCCACCTCCCAGGGAAAGAACCTGAATCAGAACCGCCGTGGACAGCAGCGGGGCGCAGGGATAGCGTCTCGCTTCGAAGTTACTTGGCCGTCTGTGAGGGATCACATGGATCGACTGCTTGTTGCCTTTGTCGTTGTATCGCTTGCTGCGTTGAAACAAAGCCCATTTCCTACACATCGCGCTCCCTACCAGGACTTGAAAACCCCGGAAGTGACGCCTAATATCTCCCAAATTGGGAGGTTCGATAGATGCGAATAATCGCAAGAGCCGCCTTAAGGGAGTTCTGGGAAAGCAGCCCGGCTTATACCGACTCAAAAACACCACTGGTTGAATGGTATCGCCATCTAGAGAAATCCACTTATCACACGCCACAGGACCTGAAGAGGGTGCTTCGAACCGCAAGCACGCTCAAAGGAGGAAGGGTCGTGTTCAATATTGGTGGCAATAAGTATCGGGTGGTTGTGGCGATCGACTATTTGCGGCAGCTGGGTTTCATACGGTTTGTCGGCACCCATGCCCAGTACGACCAGATCAACGCGGAGACTGTGTGATGAACATCAAACCTATTCGTACCCCAGAAGACCTGGCCGCTGCGCTGGCGCGTGTGGATCAGTTATGGGGGGCGCAGATCGGTTCGCCGGAAGGTGATGAGCTGGAAATTCTCGCGCTGCTGATCGAAAGATACGAAGACGAACACTTTCCCATGCCGCCTTCCGATCCGGTGGAGGCTATCAAATTCCGTATGGACCAGATGGGCCTGACGGCGCGCGACCTGGAGCCCTTTATCGGCTCCAGCGGCCGAGTGTCCGAAGTGCTGAACCACAAGCGCAAGCTGAGCCTGGCCATGATCAAGCGCCTGCACGAAGGTTTGCGCATTCCTTATGAGCGGTTGTTTGAAGGGGCTTGAGGGCCTTATCGCGGCATAGGTATCTACACAACTTTGCCGCAACGCCTAGATCCAGGCAGATAGCGCAGTTGTGGCGAGCGGGCTTGCCCCGCGCTGGGCTGCGAAGCAGCCCCAAAACCAGCAGCTGCGGTGTATCTGGTACAACGCATTCGGCTTATTGGGGCTGCTTCGCAGCCCAGCGCGGGGCAAGCCCGCTCGCCACGGGTGAGTTCGTCAGTTTCTGAAAGTTGTGTAGATACTTATGCTTATCGCGGGCAAGCCAGCTCCCACATTTTTGCTCTGCAAACACAGTCGAAAATGGGGGAGCGAGCTTGCTCGCGATGAGGCCGTCAGCCTCGCTAAATCACTTACAGGCTCAACGACCGATTCGAGGCCTTGATGAACTCCCGCTTCAAGTCCTCAAAGGTATGCACCGCCGGGAATTGCGGGAACTCGCGAATCACATTCTCCGGCGCATGGAACAGAATCCCACGATCCGCCTCACCCAACATGGTGGTGTCGTTGTACGAATCACCGGCAGCAATGACCCGGTAGTACAGGGTCTTGAAGGCCAGTACCGACTGGCGCTTGGGGTCTTTCTGGCGCAGTTGATAGCTCACCACCCGATCATTTTCATCGGTGATCAGGCGGTGGCAAAGCAGGGTCGGGAAGCCCAGTTGACGCATCAACGGCTGGGAGAACTCATAGAAGGTGTCCGAGAGGATCACCACCTGGAAGCGCTCGCGCAGCCAATCGACGAACTCGATGGCGCCCTCCAGCGGCTTGAGGGTGGCGATCACTTCCTGGATATCCGACAGTTTCAAACCGTGCTCGTCGAGAATCCGCAGGCGCTGCTTCATCAGCACGTCGTAGTCGGGAATGTCCCGGGTGGTGGCCCGCAAGGATTCAATACCGGTTTTTTCAGCGAAGGCGATCCAGATTTCCGGAACCAGCACCCCTTCCAGGTCGAGACAGGCAATTTCCACAAGACACTCCCATTTGGATTTTTTTTCAGTTGAGCGAGTAAAAGGACTGCCGAACTCTAGCGATTCGCGCTGGCCGCCGCAACGCAGGGCGGATTTTGTTAACATCCCACCCCTATAGAGCGCTCAGCGCCACTGACCTGTAGGAACCGTCCTGATGAACCAAGCCTTCGACGTCGCTGAACTCGCCGCGACCTATGCCAACAAGTCCGCCCAAGACATCCTCAAGCTGGCGTTCAGCCAGTTCGGCGATGACCTGTGGATTTCCTTCAGCGGTGCCGAGGACGTGGTGCTGGTGGATATGGCCTGGAAGCTGAACAAAAACGTCAAGGTCTTCAGCCTCGACACCGGCCGCCTGCATCCGGAGACCTACCGGTTTATCGAGCAGGTGCGCGACTTCTACAAGATCGATATCGAGTTGATCTCGCCGGACCAGAGCAAGCTGGAACCCTTCGTCAAGGAAAAGGGCCTGTTCAGCTTCTACAAGGACGGCCATGGCGAATGCTGCGGCGTGCGCAAGATCGAACCGCTGCGCCGCAAACTCTCTGGCGTCAGCGCCTGGGCCACCGGCCAGCGCCGCGACCAGAGCCCCGGCACCCGCAGCCAGGTGGCGGCCCTGGAAATCGACACGGCGTTCTCCACGCCGGAACGCACCCTCTACAAGTTCAACCCGCTGGCACAAATGACCAGTGAAGAGATCTGGGGCTATATCCGCATGCTGGAGCTGCCTTACAACAGCCTGCACGAACGCGGCTTTATCAGCATCGGCTGCGAGCCGTGCACTCGCCCGGTGTTGCCGAACCAGCATGAGCGCGAAGGCCGTTGGTGGTGGGAAGAAGCAACCCAGAAGGAATGCGGGTTGCATGCGGGGAATATCATCAGCAAGGCCTGAAACCGCCCCCTCCGATATAGCGCTGTGTGGCGAGCGGGCTCGCCACAACAAGCCCGCCCCCGCACTTTTTCCGCTCGCCGCAAAATCCCGTACACAATATTGTCACTAACAGTGCCATTTTTGTGTGCACTTCAATTATTTCGCACCGAAAAGTTACACCCCACTTCGGCCAACTTCCTACATCCTCCACACCTACATTCCCGCAACAAAATAAATACCTGTTCAAACGGTCAATTTATAGTTGTTTAAATTCAGCTATTTATTAATCAAACCTGCAAAAACGAAATTAGCCAAACTTTTGATAGATAAAAAACCTGGCACGCAAGTGGCTAAGGGAGTTGAAGTCTTTGTATACAACTTCAACAACAACCTTCATACACTTTGTGTCCGCATGCCAGGCGCCCTGCAACCCAGCGCCTGCTGCAGATGCCAGGAGCCTGCCGGAATGCGCACAACTCTTCCCAATAATCTCGCACTGGATCTGCCCTCCTCCACAGCCAGCCCCACGGCCGCAAACCCCGGCCCGCTGGTGCTCAGCCCACGCCTGCACAACAAGGACCTGGCACCCACCAAGGTCGAAGGCCGGCGCTGGGGTGGCTATAGCATCTTCGCCCTGTGGACCAACGATGTGCACAACATCGCCAACTATTCCTTCGCCATCGGCTTGTACGCACTGGGGCTGGGTGGCTGGCAGATTCTGTTGTCACTGGGGATCGGCGCGGCGCTGGTGTATTTCTTTATGAATCTGTCCGGCTATATGGGCCAGAAAACCGGTGTGCCGTTTCCGGTGATCAGCCGGATCAGTTTCGGCATATATGGCGCGCAAATACCTGCGCTTATCCGGGCCGTGATTGCCATCGCCTGGTTCGGGATTCAAACCTACCTCGCATCAGTGGTGTTCCGCGTTCTATTGGTGGCGATTGATCCAGGATTTTCCGACTACGACCATAACTCGATCCTCGGTCTTTCAACCTTGGGCTGGGCATGTTTTGTGCTGATCTGGTTTGTGCAACTGGTGATCCTGGCCTACGGCATGGAAATGGTCCGCCGCTACGAAGGCTTTGCCGGCCCGGTCATCCTGCTGACTGTCGCGGCGCTGGCCGGTTGGATGTATTTCCAGGCAAGCGGCAATATCGCCTGGTCAATCCGCGAGCCCCTGAGCGGTGGCGAGATGTGGCGCAATATCTTTGCCGGTGGCGCCTTGTGGTTGGCGATCTACGGCACCCTGATCCTCAATTTCTGCGACTTCGCCCGTTCATCGCCCTGCCGCAAGACCATCCAGGTCGGCAACTTCTGGGGCCTGCCGGTGAATATCCTGGTGTTCGCGATCATCACCGTGCTGTTGTGCGGCGGCCAGTTCCAACTCAATGGCCAGGTGATCGAAAGCCCTACCCAGATCATCGCGGCCATTCCCAATACCTTCTTCCTGGTGCTGGGATGCCTGGCATTCCTGATCGTCACCGTGGCGGTGAACATCATGGCCAACTTCGTTGCCCCGGCCTTTGTCTTGAGCAACCTGGCGCCCAAGTACCTGAACTTCCGCCGCGCCGGGCTGATCAGCGCGTTTCTCGCGGTGCTCATCCTGCCGTGGAACCTCTACAACAGCCCGCTGGTGATTGTGTACTTCCTCTCCGGCCTCGGTGCCCTGCTGGGCCCACTGTATGGCGTGATCATGGTGGATTACTGGTTGATCCGTAAGGGCCGGATCGACGTGCCGCAGTTGTACAGCGAAGATCCCAACGGCGCGTATTACTACAGCCGCGGGGTCAACCTGCGGGCGGTGGCCGCGTTTGTCCCGGCGGCGGTGATTGCCATTGTGCTGGCACTGCTGCCGGGTTTTGCCAGCGTCTCGCCGTTCTCCTGGCTGTTTGGCGCCGGCATTGGCGGGGTGCTGTATTGGCTGATCGCCAAGCGCCAGCCGGTCTACGCCGATATCAGCGGCGAGAGCATCGCTGTCGACAACGTCAGTCATTGATCAGGGAGCATTCCATGCGCATTCTCGTCGTCAACGTCAACACCACCGAATCCATCACCGAGGCCATTGCCCAGCAGGCCCGCAGCGTGGCGGCGGCGGGCACCGAAATTGTCGGGCTGACGCCGTTTTTCGGTGCCGAATCGGTAGAAGGCAATTTCGAAAGCTACCTGGCGGCCATCGCGGTGATGGACCGGGTGATGGCCTACGATCAGCCATTCGATGCGGTCATCCAGGCCGGTTATGGCGAACATGGCCGCGAAGGCCTGCAAGAATTGTTGAACGTGCCGGTAGTGGATATCACCGATGCCGCCGCCTGCACCGCCATGTTTCTCGGCCATGCTTACTCGGTGGTTACCACCCTGGACCGCACGGTGCCGTTGATCGAAGACCGGCTCAAGCTTTCCGGGCTGTATGAGCGCTGCGCCTCGGTGCGCGCCAGCGGTATGGCGGTGCTGGAACTGGAGGAACACCCGTTGCGGGCCATGGAAGCCATCGTGCGTCAGGCCGAGCTGGCCATCAGCGAAGACAAGGCCGAAGTGATCTGCCTGGGTTGCGGCGGCATGGCCGGGCTGGATGAGCAAATCCGCCAGCGCACCGGCGTGCCGGTGGTCGATGGCGTGACGGCTGCTGTCACCCTGGCCGAAGCGTTGGTAAGGCTGGGGTTGTCGACTTCGAAGGTGCGTACCTATGCCACACCCCGGCCGAAGAACATCATCGGTTGGCCGGGGCGATTCGCGCGGTAAGGCCATCGCCGGCATGGCGGTTCAGATCGCACTGAACCGCTGCGCCAACTGCTGCTGGGCAAACTGCTCGAGGATGAAGTCGACAAACACCCGGGTCTTGCCCGGCAGCAGTTTGTGCTCGGCGTAATACAGGGAGATATTGCCGTCATCAACGTACCAGTCGGGCAACACTCGCACCACGGCGCCGCTCTCGAGAAACGGCACAGCCATCGGCATGCTGACCAGGGCAATGCCCAGGCCTTGGGTGCAGGCGCAGCACGCGGCTTCGGAGTCGCCCATGGTCATCCGCGGTTTGAGCATCAAGGGCCGCTGTTCGCGGGCGCGATTGGTCAATTGCCAGGTCCGCACGCGGCCGGTTTGCGGCGAACGGATCAGGATGCCATTGCACAAGCCCAGGTCTTCTGGGACACGCACGGGCAGGCGTTTTGCCAGGTAATCGGGCGAGGCCACCAAAATCCGGTGGGCCGGGGTCAGCTTGCGCGCGACCACGCCTTGGGGCAGATCGAACCCGCCGCCGATGGCCGCATCAAAGCCCTGGCCGATCAGGTCGACCTGGCGATTATCAAAATGCCAATCAGGACTGATATCGGGAAAACGTCGCATAAAATCTGCCAACAGCGGCACCACATAGCGGTTGCCGAATACCGTGCCCATACTCACTTTGAGCGTACCCACGGGCCGGCCTTCGGCGCTGGCCAGGTTGGCCACGGCATTCTGGATAGTGGTGAGACTGGCGCTGACCTCTTGCAGAAAAAACTTACCGGCTTCAGTCAATGTAAGGCGCCGGGTACTGCGCTGAAACAACCGCACGCCCAGGCGCGCCTCAAGCTTGGCGACGCTTTTGCCGACGGCCGCCGGCGTCAGGCTCAGGTGCCGGGCCGCTTCGGCAAAGCTGCCGCCTTCGGCGCTGCGCACGAAGCATTCGATACTGCCGAAGCTCTCCATACCCTCTCACTCTAAACTTTTGGTTTACACAGACTATAGCAATCACGGTCTACCGGGAGCGGCCAGCTCCGTCGATACTCGCCTCCAACAACCTGGCAGACCTGCCTTGAATGATCTGGAGATCGACATGACCACACAAACCCTCAGCGGCAAAGTTGCCTTGATCCAGGGCGGTTCCCGCGGCATCGGTGCCGCCATCGTCCAACGCTTGGCAGCGCAAGGCGCAGCTGTTGCCTTTACCTACGTCAGCTCCGCCGCCAAGGCTGAAGACCTGCAAAACAGCGTCATCCGCGCTGGCGGCAAGGCCCTGGCGATTCAAGCCGACAGTGCCGATGCAAGCGCCATCCGCAATGCCGTCAGTGCCACTGTCGAAGCGTTCGGGCGCCTGGATATCCTGGTGAACAACGCCGGTGTGCTGGCGGTCGGCCCGCTGGAGGATTTCAAACTGGAGGACTTTGACCAGACCCTGGCCATCAACGTGCGCAGTGTGTTTATTGCCACCCAGGAAGCGGCCCGGCACATGGCCGAAGGGGGTCGCATCATCAATATCGGCAGTACCAACGCTGAGCGCATGCCCTTCGCCGGTGGCGGCCCGTATGCCATGAGCAAAGCCGCGCTGGTGGGCCTGACCAAAGGCCTGGCGCGCGACCTGGGGCCACGGGGGATTACCATCAACAACGTGCAGCCAGGCCCGGTGGACACCGATATGAACCCGGCCAACAGTGAGTTTGCCGAGAGCCTGATTGGCCTGATGGCGGTCGGTCGGTATGGGCAGGTGGAAGAGATCGCCAGCTTTGTGGCTTACCTGGCAGGGCCGGAGGCTGGGTACATCACCGGCGCAAGCTTGACCATCGATGGTGGCTTCAGCGCATGACGCTTGTAGGAGCCGGCAAGCCGGCTCCTACAATTCAGCGCAGCGGCGGCAGGCCGTAGGCCACCAAGTCGAAGTCCGCAAGTTTGCGGATGATCTGGTCGGCGTGAGCGTACTTGCTGTCGGCCATGGCCTCATCAGGCACTGCAATGGCGGTCATGTTCGCGGCCTTGGCAGCGGTCACGCCAAACGGCGAGTCTTCAAACACTAGGCAATCCTCGGGCGCAACGCCCAGGCGGCGGGCAGCGGTGAGGAAGATGTCCGGGGCTGGCTTGGCAGCGCCGACCTCCGGGTCGTCGGCAGTGACGATGGTACCGAACAGGCCAAACCACTCCCGGTGCAGCGTGGTCTTGTGGCCAAACGAATGGCGCGACGAACTGGTGCCCACGGCGATGGGAATATCGTGCGCCTTTAAATGCCGCACCAACGCCTCGGCGCCCGGCATGCCCAGTGCCTTGGGAAAACGCTCGCTCATCAACGGCTCGCGGATGAGCAGGAACTCTTCAGGCGTGATCGGCAAGTCCAGCGCCTTGACCACATACTCGGCCAGATCCTGGGCGCCACGGCCAATGATGTGCTGCTTGATGCCCCAGTCGTAGGTGCGGCCATAGCGCTCGGCGATAATCTGCGTGACTTCGGTGTAGATGCCTTCGGTGTCCAGCAACAACCCGTCCATATCGAAAATCACGGCCTTGATCGGGCCGACAGCAGTACGCGATGCGCTCATCACAAAAGATCCGTGGCAAAGGACTAAAAGGATTCAGCACAATAACGGCCCTGCCAGCCTGCAAGCAACTCATTATCCCTTAGACTGGCGCCCTCCCCGTCCAAGCGAACCCGATATGCTTTTGCGCATTGCTGCCGACAGCCTGGTGCTGTTTCACCTGTGTTTTATCCTGTTTGTGCTGTTCGGAGGCCTGCTCGCCCTGCGCTGGCGCCGGGTCATCTGGCTGCACTTGCCTGCCGCAGCCTGGGGCATGGCCGTCGAGTTCTTCCACCTGCCCTGCCCCCTGACCCGCTGGGAAAACCTGTTACGCCACCTCGCCGGACAAGAGGGTTATGGCGCAGGTTTTATCGAGCATTACATCATTGCCCTGATCTATCCCGCCGGGCTGACACCACAGATCCAACTGGGCCTGGGCGCGCTGGTGCTGGTGATTAATATTGCGGTGTATACGCGCCTGGTCAGGCGCTGGTAGCGATTCGGTGCAGGCATGGGTATCCCGATCACAATTCTTCGCTATATAGTGAAAGACATAACGATCAGCCTATAAAAACCGAGGACACCCCGTTGAACGCACCTTCGAAGGAAGCCGTTGGCGCCGCCTACAGCATCGACTCCATGCGCCACGCCCAAGCCATGACCTGGCGCGCCATCGAGCAACTGGCCCAGCAGATCCGCCCCGGCATGCTCGAATCCGAGGCCCGCGAACTGGGCAAGCACGTGCTTGCCGAGCTGGACATGCAGCGCATCTGGCACCCGCTGCTGGTGCGATTTGGCGCCAACACCCTCAAGACCTTCAAGCAGCGCTCGGACGGCGATCCAGTATTAACCGAGGACGACATCTTCTTTATCGACATGGGTGCGGTGTGGCAAGGCCACGAAGGCGACGCCGGCGCCACATTTACCACCGGCAGCGACCCGAAAATGGCTGCTTGTGCGAGCGCGGCCAAAGAGCTGTTCGACCGGGTGCAGTTGCGCTGGAAAACCGAAAAAGTCATGGGCCTTGAGCTGTATCGCTATGCCGAGGAACAGGCCCGGGACATGGGCTGGGTACTGAACCTGAGCATCAAAGGGCACCGCGTCAGCGACTACCCCCATGCCATCCATCGTGGCGGTGACTTGGGGGATTTCGCGCACTACCCCAATGAAGGGCTGTGGATCCTTGAGATCCAGATTGCTCATCCGAGCAAACCGTATGGGGCGTTTTATGAGGACTTACTGGCCTAGCCTTGTTGCCGCGCCAGAAACTCCACAATCAATGAGGTGGTCTGCTGCTGGATCACCTCACGCGGTCGGGCCCCCGCGCCATCCCGGCAGATCATGCCATCGCCCGGCGAACTCTCTTCGATCAACGCCTCCCCGCCCGCCTTGCACACCGCCATAAAGCTGAAGTGAGTGGCGTCGCTGATTTCGACATAACGCGTCGCTGCCGGTGGCAGGCGCCTGGCCAGATCAGCGGATTCCAACGCGGCGGGAAGCTCGGTCGAGGGCACGCCCGCCGCAATCACCAATGTCTGCACCGACACCGCCGCCAGGCTTTGATCGGTAAACCCACGGGACAGGCCCAGGTCCAGTGAAACAATGGCGCTGACCCGAGTGATTTTAAAAAGCTGATAGCACTTAGAAAAGAGCAGCCTCTAAAAGACTGCGCACCGGGCTTCAAGGTTTACCTAAGCGGCGGTCAACACTGCACCTGCGTCCTGTTCTGGCATTTCAAGGCAAAGGCGCAGCGTTGACGGTGTACCAGCCCGACGGGGTCTTGGCACACACCTGCGGTCTTAGCGGCGTTTCCACCGTGGTATTGGCCTGAGTGGAGAGTTGGCGAACAGCAATCACGCAGCCGGCCTTGAACGTGCTGATCTTTATAATTTGAAGTTCCATCTCATAGTCTTTGCCAGGCTCGGGGATGAGTGTGACGGGCGCGGGAAAGCAGGAGATTTGCGATCCCCCCATGCCAAACCCTGCAATAAAGGGTTTGCCGGCCGCAATGACATGCTCGTCAAACACCTTGGGCGACTGATTGATGGCTTTGCTCGCCTTACTGGCAGGCATGCCAATCACACTGTTCTGGCTGTCTGTCGCCCGAAAAGGGTACAGACCTGCCGAGTCGACATGCGCGGTTTGCCACCCAGCTTCTTCAGGCGTTTTGGTCAGCAGGGACTCGTTGTAAAACATCTCGCAGGTCTGGCCACTGATAAAGCCCGCGTTGGTGGTATCACCCGTGATCAGGCGAACACGAGCACTGTTGGCCGGATCATATTTGCTGATTTGCACTTCGTTGCGAACATCGGTTTTAGTCGTGGCGCAGCCAATAAGGGCCAGGCTGACAGCCAGCGGGAAGAGTAAACGCATGGGTAACCTTCATATCCTGTGAGGGTTGGAGGCCGCAACGATACTATGAAGGCCGCGCAGTTGCCCACTTGCCACCCGGCCACGCAGAAATGCTGCTTCGCTCAAAAGACCGGCTGGCCAATGGGGTGGGGAACCGTTCGCAGACCTGTAAAACCAGTCATCTGCCCCATATCTCCTTTTTCCAGATGCCAGAAACCACAAACCCCCGGCTTTCTCGAAGAAAACCGGGGGTTTGTGTTTGTAGAATGTGGCGGTGAAGGAGAGATTCGAAACTACCCGTTCGTGATTTTCGAAACCAAGGCCCCCGGTTTATAAGGGCTGCAGCCCGGTGGTGCACACAGGATCTGTCCCATGGCAGTCCCATGGCTTAAATGCACCAGGTTGCAGAAAACGGTCACAACAGGCGTTTTGAACGATTTATGTTGAGCCATGGGAAAAAGGTAATTTTGGTAATGAACTGTCAAAAACCGGATAAAGTCTAATAAAATCAGATAGTTGATATATTTTATAGAGGTAATAATAAGGTAAGTAAATGGTTAGAAAATTACTTTCAGAGACAGTAATGCCAGTGAGCTGCCAAACCCAGCAAAATGGGGGGCTGAACAAAATATTACCTCTCTCGTTACCTTATATTACCCTCCGAGGTAATAGCTGAAAGCCACGTTCTATAAGGGCTCCAGCCAATTCTGACCTGCCAATTACTAAAATTACCCTTTTCCCACCCCTCGCCTGGAAAATGGCCATGCGCCCATCGTTTCGGCGTTGTTTTTCCACACGCTCTGGATTGGTACCGACAGCCTGAACTTGATGGTGAGGCTGTGCAATGCCGCAGAATGCTGGAAACCCCGACAGGCTGGGCCTCACAGTCGTTTTTGCGTAGGGTCCGACAGCGACTGGTTGAGCCCTGATATGAACGGTTCCGAAAACGAAAACACCGCCTGCAGTAGGTTTTCACAGCCATAGCCCCCGTAAACCGGGCACCTCGTCTGCGTGACCACTCCCCTACCGCCTTGTGGCGTATGTGCAAGGCCACTGCACTTTTTTGCAAAGCCTTGCACTCTGTGCAATTGCCAAACCTCCCCCCAGAGCCCGCAGCGGGCTTGAGCTGGGGCACCGTTTGCACCCCACTACCCGTTTGCAAAAAAAAGGGACACAAAGCCCGTCGGCGGGAGGGGGATAAGTGCTTTTTCACCGATTTTTTTCTGACCGTTAGGATTTTTCCTTCGACGGCAATAGCCCCCTTGGAAAATGAGTAAGCCGCCCTCACTAACAGAGAGGAGTATCTGAAGGTTCTACGGGAAGCACCTACAGGTTTGAATTGTTAGCAGGGGGATTAATGGACGATCTAGAAACTTACAGAAATGAGATGGCCACCGCAAAGGCGGAGATGGAAAGCTGGCTAAAGAAAAACTTCACGCCAATGCAGGACTTTTCTAGTTATGACGCTGAAGACGAGGTCTGGCGGGATAGCGACGCTGAGATAGACGTAGTAGAAGAGTTAACGGATGAATTCAGCGACAAATACGACGCTCATGTTATCGACACAGTAGCAGGTGAACTGATCTGCGACTACGGTGACTGGGGCGATCCGCAGTTCTAGACTATCAATAGAAAGCCCGCTAGTGGCGGGCTGAAAAAGCACGTATAACAAACGCTTAACTAAGGCATTACAACCTTCTAAAAACCAAACCAAAGAGAAAAATATGAAACTTTCAGGGATCAGAAGTTTTTTAGTGGGGTTGATCACACTACTAGCCGTCGCTAATACTTTGTATTTCTTTATAGCAGACTGGAAACTCCCGAGCGGGTTTAACGAATGGAGCCAATATGGAGCATGCATTACAGCCACGCTATTTCTCTATCTAGCCGTCATACCAATTTACACAAGCCACCTCAAGAAAAACGAAGACGAAAAAAGATATAAAATTGAAAAAGAAGAAGAAGCCAAAATAGCCGAGAACAAAAAACAACAAGCTACCGCTGATGAGAAAATCGCCTTATACCGAAAAGAGGCTAACCGTTTTGTAAGCCAAAACCATATAGAGGGAAAAGAAGCGTTCAAGCAATTCAGGGAAGATTTCTTAAGTGCGATTGAGCCATTTATTGCATCCATAAATGGCCATATTCCCGAAAAACTCAGAAATCAGTATTGTGGCATATCTCAAAGAATGCTGACTGGTGAATACTCCTCTGCAGTCCAGTTCGTCAATGCCACACTTAAAATAATTAATGATTTAGAAGACTTGCAAGAGACTGTACTTTACAAAGGAGACCTTATAGAGGCTCTAAAATTAGAAATAAAACAGGATGAATTACTAGTATTCATGTGCTGGTACATCTCCGAGCTCAGCACTCCCGAGAAACGGGCATCTTTTCGAAGACACAAGTTACTGAATCAATGTGTAATACCGCTACCTAACTCTTCAGTATTAGGTTTAACCGGCCAGGTCGACCTTATGAGAGAAATGGGCGGAAGGCAGCCCTGATTTGCTAGGCAGTAATGGAAGATAAAATCACTTTTAAGCTCTTTGAAGCTAGAGAGTGCGCAACAAATTGTTGGGAATCGGCCGGGTTAGGCTCTTGGCCTGACGTATGGGTGTGTTTGGCCAATTGCGAGTTCATCTGATGCACTAGGTCAAGCAAATCACAAAGCACCTGCAGTACGTTCACGCTCTCAGATCCTAGCCAGGTCTGAGGCGCAACCAATCGCTGACTGACCGACACCACGCTCTCGCGAATCCCTTGGATTCTTTCCACCATATCCCCCCCAACGGTCAGGTTGTGCTTCTGCCCCACCACCAAGTTCAAATCACGCCCGGTCGCCTGATGCAGATCGTCCACCGCCGCGAGACTGGCGGATCCGCCCGACAGCAACTTGAGCGCGCCCAGCGCCTCGATCGTCTTGATACCACCCACTGATTCAGTTGAATGGTCGTCCACCGTCATGGTGTGGCTCTGGAAGCTCTCCATGTTCTGCATCGCCTCCACTTCGCGCTCGATCGCCTTGTCCTGGATCTTGCCGTCAGTTTGGCGCAGCCAATTGCCGTCGGCGTCGACGCGTTGCTGGCAGGCTTCGCTGTGTTGCCACACCTGGTCGCCCTTCGGCACCCGGGGCAGGCTCAGACCGTGGGGCAGGATCTGCGTGATAAAGGGCTTGTGCGGCAGGCCGTAGGCAAAGCTGACCACTACGGTGGTGCCCTCTTCCGGGAAGCCGAACATGCCAGCCTCTTGCCCGCCCATCGGCGCCGGCAACGGCAGGCCAGTCAGGATCGGCAGCGCTGGGTCTGGCTCGCCATCGGGCAGCAGCACTTCCACGTCGACGCCAAAGCGCGGTCGGAAGTCGTCGCACAGGCCAGGCGCGGCCGGCGCATCAGGCACAGCTACTACGCGACCAAAGCGTGGCAGGTGATAGCCACCGGTGAGTTCGGGAAATTGTCGCTCTACGCTGCGACGGATTGCGTCATCCATTTGATCGCCATTTGGTTGCCGGCAAGGGTCACGCTGGTGATCCTCTCGCCCTGGTTGATGGTTGCACCTGGGCGCAGTCCTGGAAGGGCCGCGATCATTGCGCTCTGGTTGCCCTGGTAGCCGTCGAACAGTTCGATCGGCAGTTGCAGCGGTGAGCGGATGCCAAAGAAGCTGTCGGCCCAACTGCCCACAAACACCTCGCCGTCGCCCTGCTGCTGCCAGATGAAGTCGGGAATGCTGAACACGCTGGCCAGGCTGTCCATGGCCAGATAGCCGGCAGCCAGGCTGTAGAAGTACGGGGCCTTGACCTTGGCGTATGCCTTGTCCGGCACCCGGAAACGCAAGCCGGTCTTGTCGCTGACCTCAGCCAGCACGCCCTGTAGGTCGACGTGGCGCAGGTTCAGCGGCATAGGCTGCGACAGGAACGCCGCCAGTTCACGGCAGACCAGAATCTGCTGCACGCTGTTGATGGCCGTCGATCGCTCGACAAAACCAATGAAGTGGCGCTGCAGCGGGCCCTCGTTGTAGCCGACATCGAGCATCACCAGGCCTTTGACTGGGGCGCCGGCCTGGATGGTGAAGGTCGCCCGGCCGGGGCTTTTAATGTCCAGCCGAACTTCATCCTTGATCAGCGGGTAAGGCGTGCCGCCGATCGTCAGTACCTTGTGCAGTTTCATGGTGTGGGTGCCAGCCAGTCGTCGACCTTTTTCAAGGTCCGTTCGAAGCCGCTCAGCTCCTCGGGGTTTCCGGTACCGTCCCCCCCGCCAGCGGCGCCGCCGCCGACCGCAGAGCCCGGGCTGGATTGCGAGGTAACGCCGTTGCCAGCGCGGCGATTTTCCACGCGCTCAGGGTTGGATAACTTTTCAGATAGGGTGAACTGAACCAGCCAGGCGTTCAGCGTGTCGTCTTCCCGGGCGCTCACACCGTCGGAGAACTGCACTTCACGGATCCCGAACGCGGCGGCTGTGTCGTTAACGATGCGATACATTTTGAGCTGGCCACCGCCGGCGGTGGCCTCGGCCAAACGCATCAGGCTGCGCAGTTGCACCTGGTCAACGAAGGGGATCATCAGGGCGACCGTCAGGGTTTTGGGTTTGAAGCCCTTGTGCGCGGTCTGGCTGTTGCTGGTCTGCCCTGACAGATCGTCGCTCTCGATACGCAGGTTGGCCGTAATTTTCAGGCGTTTGCCCATGATCTGCTGGCCGTCGAGTAATAGCGTCATAGGCCGACCAGCTCCCGGACAAAGCTGAGTCCGTCCCGTGAACCTACCAACAGCACGCCGGCGCACAGCACCCACTCATGACCCGGTGCATCACCCTGCAGTAAGGCACGGCGTAACTCGTTGTTATCACCTGGGCCCAGGACTCGCGCACGCATGCTGTGATCGGCGTTGCCGTCTGCCAGCAAGGCTTTCAAGTCATTCAGCTGTTTATCGCGGTCCTGCTGCTGGCCAGCCTTACGCCCCGCGAGTGCAGCCAGGTCGCCCATGGGCGAGCTGTCGGCCGCGTAGCTTTCCAGGACCGCAATCTGGCCGGCCATGGATTGCTTGGCCGCTTTGACCAGCGTGCAGCGCTCCAGTGGCAGCGTAGACCAGCGCGGCAAAGGCCCGGCGCTGGGGATCTCCCACTTTTCGGCCTCCAGCCGCGACAGGTTGCGCGCCCGACGTTCAGCGCGCACCAGGTCAGGGATCGGCAGCAGGGCATTGAAGCGCGCCAGGGTCTCGGCGAACTGATCCAGGCGCGTGCCCAGGAACATGATCGACAGCGCGTATTGAGGACCAGCCGGCCGGCCACTGTCGCTGGCGTCGACCAGTTTGGCAGCCAGTTGCTGCAGCAAGTTCGGCGCAGACAGAAAACGCTGGTGGCCACGGCCCTGCCCTACACCGCTTTGAAATGGGGTCACCGTCAGGCACGCCGGCGTTTCGCCCATTTGCCCAGCCAATGCCGCACGCCCCGCCTCGATCGCGCCTTTGGCGGCATCCCCCCACCGGCCCCGGGTTGGTGCTAGTCATGCCCTCAAGGCCGGCCAGGCGCTGGCTGGTGTTGGCCAGCTCACCGCCGGCAAGACCTTGCGCAACTGCCAGTTCCTCCATCCAGCGGGTCGACTGTTCTGGCCAACGCATATTGATAGGTGCCCAAGTCATAAGGCTGGCTGCTCCCATTTGATGGCCTGCAGCGCGAGCCGATCGCCTTTGTCCAGGGCCTCATCGGCTCGTTGTTTCAGTTCATCCGCGCGCTGCAGCAACTGCATTTTGTACAGCACAAACTCATCGCTAACTTTGCGCAGCTGTTGTGCCGAGTGCAGCACATACGCTTTTACGGCCCACACGTCCCGGCAGGGATACTCCACACTTTTTCCAAGCGACACGGCGCCGGCCAGATTGATCTGGTCAGCCTGCTGGCTGCTATAAAGGTGTCGGGCGCCCAGGGCATTGGACCAAAACCCGCCGGTGATCGACGCTTCACATTCGCGGTTGATCTCACTGGTAACGCGCTGGTGCAGCTTTTTGATTTCTTTAGCGGGGTCATCCGCGCTCCCCGTCGCAGGCACCACGACCGGACGGCCCGTCAACGGAGCCGGGGCTAATTGCATACCTGCCGCCTCGGCCGCTAACAAACTGTCGCGCTCTTCTTCGGTGATCTTGTGAGCCCCCTCATTCAGGCGAAAACCAAAACGCTGGTCCTTTTCAATCCAAGTGGCGTACATGAGGGTTCCTTAAATCGGATCGCCGATCGCCAGCCAGTAGGCCGGCCCGACGTTGAGTGAGGTGGATTCGATAATGGCTTGGTTTTCCACGGTAAAACCGGTGCTGGTGACGCCGATCGGCGTGAAGTTACTAGTGCGCAAATTGCTGAACGTCGGGTACGTCATGTTGCCGATAACCACGGGCTCACCGGAGAACTGCAGAGGGAACGTCACGTTGATGGAGCCGTCCGAAGGGACATTGGCTGTCTTGCCCATCTGCACCAGCTTGAAGCGCATACGGTTATCCGCCCCCCGCGCTGGAATCATCAGGTGGCTGGCGCTGGTGGAGCCCAGCAGGCCGTTCAGCAGGGTGTCAAAGGTGGGCATTTTGTGCGGCGCGCCACCGCTGACCATTTCGGGGATAGTCCCTAAACGCCCGCTGTCCAGCGATTCAACCCAAGGGGCCCAGGTATCGTTTTTCCCTCGCCACCAGGACTTCCCCGCATACACCGGCGTTGCGTAGGGCTCAGCAAATTGCTGCACCACGGTGATACCCGACTCTGACACGTTGCCGCGAACGTACACACGGCAGTAGTAATACTGGTCATCGCCTGGCCCGCCTGGGTTTGTGCCGTGGATAAGCTTGTAATGCAGGCCTTCGTTAACCAGGGAATTCCAATGCGTCGTCGGTGGTTCGATCTCTGAAGAAATACGAAAATGCCGGCTTGTAGCGGCGATCGGACTACCGAAGTCACCCGGAATCAAAGCGTCCAGGACTCCCAGTTCACGAATTTTCTTGGGTTTGCTGCCGGAGACGACTTGGCCGCGCTCATTGACCTTGACCAGTGTGTACGGGCCCTCTGCCGTGCCAAGGTTGAGAGTTTCCATGGCGTTTTTTAACGCCTTGGTACTGGCCAGTACCTCACTGCTATCTGAGGCTGGATCATCACTGATGGCGTTGGGAAGCTTGCCCAACCCCACGTCATCCTTGGTGGTAGCCCGTGCGCGCAGTTTGGAGTAGTCCCCTGATCGAGCGGCGAAGTGCTCCACCAGCGGCCCGTCGATTGGCTCGACCTTGCGCAGGTCAGTAATGGCCCCAGATGCAGACAACTGCGCCAGCGGCACGCAGTAATGACGAGCGCCGGCGCTGTCGGTGTAATCGGATTGGGCAGCGGCAAATACCAGTTTCCAACTTACGACCAGATCACTGAGTTCCCGCTGCAACACGACATCCAGCCAGGCGGTGGTCGGGAAGCTCGTCGGGGTCACAGCGGTCGTCGCGGGATTGTAGAGGCGCACGCCCTCAATGTAGGCAGTACCGCCATTCAGCAAGTAAGTGGCCCCCGATTTGTCCAACTGCAGGCCGGCGCCAAAAAAACAGGCTCGGCCAAAAATGTCACGATTGCTCAGACGCTCGCGCTCATCAATCCCCGCCAGGCGTACCGTAAAGTCGTGCTGCCAGGTGCTGGCATCGATACTGATATTGGTCAGCGCCTGGGCACCGTCGAAAGCCACCAGGAAGTTGCGCGTGATGTTGTTCCCCACCTGGTGCGGCGGGATATACCGGCGCTTTTGCTGCAGCGGAACGTACGCCACCGAAAACAACACGCCGCCGTCGCTCTCCAGGCCTATCCAGTTGAAATCCCAGTCACCCAGGTCGGAGCCCAACTGGCAGCTGTACACCACCTGGTTGGGGTTCACGTAGCCGGCGTTTTCCGCCGGCATCTGGTACACGTGCACGATCTGGCCCGCCGGTGGCTTACCTGCAGCACGGTCAACAGGCGCCTGCGGGTTCAGCCCGGGCACATTGGCAAAGATGAATCGACTGATAACCAGGGGTTGCTTGGCGCCCTGCTGGCGGGCAATAAGGCTTTCGCCTGCGAGGGTGATGTTGGCCATGGAAGGGTTCCTACAGATAGGCAACCAGCGTTTGCTGATCGTCATTGAAGTGAACGGTGGCGGCATGGACGGCCACCGGCGTTAAGGTGATGAAGTCATACCGGCGGCAGGTGCGCCCGTAGTGCTGGATCAGCACGCGTAATAGCTCTGGGTTCTGCGAGAGCTGCGAGTCGGAAAAACGCAGCAGCACCACGTCCCAATCCCGGCCGGCCATCCGCTCGTCAATTTCGACGTAGCCAACCCCAAGGCGCTGCAAAATGCGTTTCATGCCGGCGGTGCTGCCCGCGTCTACCGCGTTGATGAACGCGTATTTCACGCGCAGGCGAAACAGACTTTCAGGCTCGCCCTTGAAGCGGGTTATATCGCGCTGCCAGGCCAGCAGCTCCAGCACGCTGATATGGCAGGTATCGGCATCCATCTGCAGTAACGGCCAGCGCAACCAGCCCTCGACCCTTTCCCACCAGGACTGAGCCGCCGCCTTGAGCTTGGTCAGCTCGGCGCCATCGAGCCAGAAAGGCAGTTCGATCTTAATCATGCAGCAGTACCTCCAAGGTCTGGATCCGCGGAATGTTCAGCTCGCTGATGATGTCGGCCGTGGCGAACCGCAAAGAATCGATCCCCGCAAACTGCTGATGAAGCTCTTCGCCCAGGCGGCTGAATGAAAAGCGCGACTGGGGGTAGGTCAGCGTCGGTTGGAAGTCGCTGGCAGTGCTTTCTCGAAAGGCTGCGCGGACGAACAGCTCGGCGTTTTCCCTGAGTGCTTCACGCTGCTCGACGGTCAGCGTGGAACGCGGCCAGATCTCCAACTTCAGCACGTGCTGGGTTTCCGGCATGACCATCACCAACAAGTCATCGCCGTGGCCATGGTTGCCTTGGTCGCGAATATGCGCGTTGATTTGCTCCAGGTAGGTCGCCGCCGGCACGTCCGCTTCAAACAGCACATAGGCATTGGCGCTGCCTGGGCCACGTGGTGCGCCATGTTCGAAATACACACCATCGGGGCGCACACCAGGAAAGGCGGCGATCATGGCGCGGTATACCGCATCGGTGTGCCACTGGTTGACCGCTGAAAACTGGTTGCGGGTGCGCAAGCGCAACTCGTCGTTGGGCTCAGGATCGGCACCAGGTGTGGTCAACCAACCGTCGCTATTCACAACCTGGGCAATGCCCGGTACCGGAACGGGAAGAATCGCGTAGTAACCCGGGGCCAAATTGAAACCGGCGCCGGCCTCGACCGCTTCGACCGGGATCTGCTGCTGCATCAGTCCGTCAGCGAAAATGCCCACCGCCGTGGTCACTACCTGGTAAACATGGCCGTTAATCGGGGCGGATTGCACCAATGTCCCGGCCGGTACTTCCAGGGCGCCGCCGGCGGCTTCGCGGGTGAACAGCAAAAAACCCTTGGCCTTGGTCGCGCCCTTACGCTCGACGTTGACGGCCCAGGCCTGCATATCGAGCCAGGCGTCTACAGCGGTCTTGACGAAAAAGTTGGGCAGCACCGTGGCCACGAAAAATTCCAAGATCCACAGCACTGGCTTGGTCACCAGGGCGCGCACCACACGCCAGAACGGCGAATAGGCGCTGGTGTTGCTCAATTTGCTGCCCTGGGCGGCCACCTCTTTTTCCCACGCCTGCAGGAGCCCCGCCTCGGTCGTGGGAATGCCGGCGTCGGCCAGCGCCTGCTTGAAATCTACGTCGCTCACAAATCCACCTCAATATCGCCGAATTTCAGGGTTGTCGCCGTGACCAGGTACTGGCCTGGCTGCAGCTGGGTGATCTGCGCCGTGCCCGGTACCAGGCGTTCGTCGGCCTCCACCAGCAGTTCCAGTTGTTGGATACAGTCGCGTTGCTTGAGCCGATCGCGCTCGGCCACCAGGGTGACCAGCAGGCCGCTGTCGCGGATCATGTGAGCGATGTCCTGGGCGATGCTGGCCCGGTCATCGATCAGCAGCGGCTGACGCGACGGATCCAGCACCAGGTCATTGCCGACAATCAGAAGATCGATGTATTCGCTCATCCGCCCACCGACATGGCGACCATGTTTTCCATCTCCAGGGAGGTCATAGGCTTGCTGTTGTGGATCTCGACTTTCTCCACGTGCATGCCCTTGTTCTGGCTGCTGTTGTTGTTCTGGATGCTGGTCAGCAGTCCGCCCTGGGGCACGGCGTTGGGCCGCGCCGGCGACAGGCTTGGAATGGCCGCGTTGATGGTCTGTTGGGCCCGCTGCGCCGCTGCAGCGCTGTCCATGGTGTTAACGCCAATGTCGGTACCGGGCACCTCGGGCATGGCGCCAAAGCGGGTTTCAATGTCGACGCCGGGGATCTTGTTCAGCATCTCGATCAGACTGTTGATGGCCGTATGAAAGATCGCCACGATCCCGTCCCATGCGGCCTTGGCCATCCCTGACCAGCCGCCCATCGAGGCGAACCAGTCCGACAGTGCGGTGAGCTGGTCGCTGACCCACTTGAACGCCTCGCTGTTCATCAGCGCGGCCGTCCACTCGTCCCAGTACACAACGGCGGCGACCACCGCCGCGACCAGGGCCAGAACGCCAATCACGACCCACACCACCGGGTTGGCCAGCAGTGCCGCGTTGACCAGCCAGATCGCGCCCTGCCACAACATCATTACGCCGCGCACCAGGCCAAGCACCGCGGTCAAGCCGTAAACCACGGTGATATAGGTCAGCATGATCAGCTTCTGCATCAGGAACACGGCGGTGGTCCGAAGGCTGATCATCTGCACCACTTTCCAGACCGTCACCATGGCCAGCCAGGCCATACGGCCGGCGCCCACCGCGAAGGTCAGCAAGGACATGACAGCGATCAGAGCCAGGATCGTCAGCGTGACGATGCCGATCACCCGGGCAATGTTGGGGAACATCTGAGTCCAGCGAGTCATGGTGCCGGCAATGCCCGATAGCTTGGCCATCAGCGGCGTCAGGATAGGGATCAGCGCCTGGCCGAAGGCAATACGCAGCGCCTCGACTGCAGCACCGAACTGCTGCCAGGGGTCGACCATGGCCATTGCCATGTTCTGCGCGTCCTCAAGGCCGCGCACCTTGCCCAGCTTGTCCATGCCGTTGCGTAGGCGATCGGTGTCCTTGGCCAGGGAGCTGATCACCTGGGCGCCCTCCCCGCCGAACGCTTCCATCAGTTTGGCACTGGCCGACGCGCTGGTCAGATCGCCCAGTTTGCCCTGCAGCTTGTCCATGATCTGCAGCATGGGCAGCGCTTTGCCGTTGGAGTCGGTGAACTTCAGGCCCATTTTTTCGGACGCAGCGCCCAGGTTCTCGAAGAACGCCTTGTAGCGCCCGCCGGCGTCGCCGCCTTCCATGGTGCTGCTCAGCGAACCGATTACCGCGAACTGCTCGGCAATATCGACGCCGGCAGCGGTCGCGATGGAACCTACTTCCTTAAAGGCGTCCTTGAGCTGGGCGCCGTCGGTGCGGAACAGCTGCACAGCCAGGGCAGTCTGCCCACCGAGTTTTTCAACCCATTCGCCCTTGCCCATGGCGTCAGCCTGGCCTTTGAACAGGTTGTACATGGTGCCCACGTAGGCGCCCATGGTCTCGGCGTCGGATTTGGTGGCCTTGGCCAACAGGTTGCTGGTGTTCGTGAAGGTGGCCAACTGGCTGCCGGTCAGCCCCTTGATTGCGCCCTCAATGCTGTAGGCAGACGCCACAAAATCCCGGGCGTTCTCGCCATAGTTCACCGAGAACTCAAGGGCCTTTTGATTCAGCGCGGTTAGCGCGTCTTCGGCCACACCCAATGATTTGACCTCGCCCAGGGCGCGGTTCATCTCCAGCGCCGGCTGCAGCGACTCGTTGATGCCGACGAAAGCGCCCGTCACACCGGCCAGCCCCATGCCCATGGTCTTGATGTTCTTTTCGCTTTGCTCGGTCAGCTCGGAAAAGCCCATCTTCACCTTGCCCAGGGGCGCGGTGACCTTGTCGGTCAGGGCCAGGATGAAGTCCAGGCGGGCGCTACGATCGGCCATGTGGTTCCTATCCGTTCAACGCACGGGCAATGCCGCTTGCAACGGCAAATTCCATGCGTTTCCAGTGTTCGTCTTCCAGCCACTTGGCCGTGCCCATGTTTTCAATGCTGGGCTCGGCGCCTGGTAGCCAACGGTTGGTCAAGGCCAGTAACTGGCCCAGGCCGTCTTCGGTCAGGCGGTCAGCGTGCTCAAGGGCTTTTTTACGATGATCTCGACGTCGGGCGCGTACTCCTCGAGGAGCGCGCCGGCCACCTGCATAGTCATCACCGGGTTGGCCAGCAGCTCACGCAGACCGGCTTTTTCAGCCGGCAGCACGGTGCTGCTCAGCAGGTTGAAAGACGGTGCGACCTTGTTATTGGCGGTCATGGCGTTGAAGTACTTGGTCACGTCCTGGGGCGTCAGGGTGAAGGTGAATTCCTTGGTGCCGATTTCCAGGGTGATTTCGCGGGCTTGGGTCTGGCTCATTGTTCGTATCCGTTGTGGTGGTTTTTTTAAAGGCGGTTTCGGGTCAGCGCAGGCACACCTGGTGCACGTAGTCCTGCAGGCCCAGGATCATTTGCTTACTGAGGGCAAGCTGATCTCTGAGGGTGAAATAATCCGGTCGAGCGTCTGCTGCGAGTTCGGCGGTTTTTGCATCAGCCACGCCGCCGGCGCTGGTTTTTTCGGTGCCGGCGGCGCTGCAGGTGGCGTTGATACGCAGCCGCTGACGGCGATCGTCAACAGCGCGCTGCAGCTCAAGGTTTGAAGCGCGTTCATGGTCCAGCTCCAGGGTTCGTTTAAGATCGATCGCGTCACGGTTGGCCAGCATTTCGCCGCTAATGCGGGCGGCTTCGCGTAGGCCCGTCACTTCGAACAGGGCGTTGTCACGTTCCTGGCGTGCTGTGTCGCGCTGTCCTTCCAGGATGTCGAAGCCGATAAATGCGACCACGCACAGCAGCAGCGGAAACAGGATCTCGCGCAGCATCACAAGCCCTCCGCGCACATGGCCGCTTCGGCGCGCCGGCGAGCGTGCAGGCCCGGAACAAAGCGCTTACGGCCCTGGGCGTCAGTGACCGACGACCACACCGGGCTCTTGCCGTCGGGGCCCCAGGCGAGTGCCTTGCAGCCTTCGGCGATCTTGCCGGCATTGATCAAGCCCACGGCGCGACTGGCGCAGGTGCTGGGCGTACCAAAGTTGTGGCCATGGCTGCTCAGGGCGTCGAAGGTCTTCTGCCCGATCGCAGGATTGGTCAGGCAGTCGGCCAGCGCCAGTTGGCCTTTCTCGACCACCAGTTGCTCCACCTCGGCGCAGCGCGCCGGCGACCAGTAGTCACCCACGATCAAGGGGTACGGGCTGGTATAACGGGTGATGCCCTTGCACACCGTTGGCAGGCCACGGGCCAAGCGATCGGCGTAGACGACGTTTTGACCCTCCCCTTCCCACTTGCCCAGGAAGGCGAGCAAAGGGGCGCTGGCCAGCACCAGGGCACCGGCGGCGATCTTGTTGCGCAGGCTCATGGGAACAGGATCCGCAACAGCGCAGGCCCGACCATCTGCGCGACCACACCCAGCACCGTCAGCACCGCCAACATGCGGGTGACCTTGGTGCCGATGTCGGACACGGTGGCGGTTAGCTCACGCTGGCCATCGTTCAAATCCGAGAGCTGTACCGCCATGTGTTCGAATTCGCCTTCCAACCGGGTGACACGGGTCGGCACGGTTTCGTGGCGTTCTTCCAGGTCGCTGACGCGGTGCTCAAGCACCGCGAAACGGCTTTCCAGGGTGCCTTTGGGCTTGGCGCGTGCGGTCATCGGCGCTGTCCTTGCTCAACAAGTGATTGGCATGGAACACAGCGAGTCATCCCGCCCAGGGCCTGGCGCTTTTCCGGGATCTGCTTATCGCAGTCTTCGCAGTGGGTCAGGCTTGGCCCGCTCGGCCGTGCTGCAGCAAGTGCGGCCGCGATCGCCGCGTCACGCTGACGTTGTTCCAGGGCCTGGGCGCGATCGAACGGGCAAACCATCAGCGCAGGCCCTCGATCTCTGCAGCAGCCAGGTACGGCACGCCGTTGACGCGGATAAAGTCCGGGCTGGTGACATCAAAAGGCACCTTGTGTTTGGACTTCTCGCCACCTTTTGGGTCGACGCTCAGCAGGCTGGACACCTTCAACTTGCAGCCGAAGGCCTCAATGCGCAGCTCTTCGTCGCCGGCCTTGGCGAAGAACACCGAGTCGAAGGGCTCCAACTGGCGGAAGCTACCGGCAATGCGTGCGGCCTCGATCAGCAGGTTGAAGTTGCTGGTGTCGAATTCGAATTCACCACTGCACGACACATCGCCGTCGACGTGCCCGTTGGGCACACCCCGGGATTGCGCCACGGCAGTGTTATCGGTGATGTCCAGGGTGCAGCTTTCAACGTGGATCTGCAGATCGCCCAGGTTGATGTCGAAGTTTTTACCGCCAATACGGGACATACGGGATTACTCCGAATCGTCGTTGGAAAGGTCCAAGGCGATGTTCGCCGTCAGGTCTTTCGGGCAATTGAGGGGCTTGATCTTGATGTACACCTCCACCTTGGTTTTGGTGTGCCAGACCAGCTGGATGTCGCCGTCTTTCGGGGATTCGATCTCGCCCGGGAACACCTGGCCGGCGAAAGTTGTGGACTTGGCCATCACGCGCAGCGGCTTCATTAACGCGCTGATAGCGGCCGCCATGCTGTTGGCCGTGTTGTTCAAGCGGCGATCGGCAACGCGCAGAATCAGCAGCGGGCGCACTTGGCGAGCGGCCTTGTCGGCCAAACGCAGGTACTCGACCACCTGGAAGTCACTCGCCGGCGCATCGAGCATGTTGCCGTCGCCCCAAAACACACCCGGGTAGTCGGGATAGGTTTGCGAGACAGAGAAACGTGCCTTGTCGAGTTCCGATCGGATCGCAGACGGCAGCGGTACGCCGTCTTTGTCCTTGGGCACGCTGCCAAGGGCCAATACAGCGCCGCTGGCAACGCGCATTGGGCTGTCAGCAATGCTGACGACAGCGTTGGCCAGGCGCCCAGCCAGAACGCCGAGGTCATTGCCGTGCAACTGAGGTACAACAAGTACACGCGGCGCGGCCAGGTCTTTGGTGATCGCTTTTTGTTGGCCCAAGTAGTCGGCCCAGGTCTGCTCTGCAGTAATCCCTACGGTGCTGGCCATCACGAACATACGGCGGCCGTAGGTGTTGCTGACAGCCATCGCGGCGTCATGCATGGCAGACAATTCCGCTGCTGCTGTCACCGGCGTGGTGATCACCACCGCTTCGACGGAAAAGCCCTGCTGTTGAGCGGTTTCAAGGGCATCAGCCCAGTTGCCGGCGGCGGCAATCGGAGCCGCCAAACAGGCCCAGCGGTCGCCGCCATTGGCCTTGGCTGCCGCAACCTGGGTTTTCAGATCACTGACAGGTAGACCCAACATGACATCCAGGTCGCTGTCGGTATTCAGGGCGATCAGGCTACCGACGCTCTTTGCGCCGGGGCCGATGAACAGGAAATAGCGCTCGATCTCGGTCACGGCGCCCTGGCCGAGGTTGAGATTGTTAACGCTGACTTTGCCAAGTGCCATGCAGTGCCTCGTTATTTGGGGGAGTTGAGGATTTGTTCCAGCACCTGGTTAACCAGCAGGCTGGTATCCCGATCGGAGCTGACGCCCAGGAACTGGCGCTTTGGCAGGGTGATTTCCCAGCTTTGCGCGCCGTTGCCCTCGGCCTTTTCGTCGGACAGGATGCGTATCAGCAGGCCCGCCTTGGCGTAGTTCACGTGTTCTTGAATCCATGCCACCGATGGCCGGGAAAGGCTCTTCTTGCCCTTCTGGCGCACCTTGAATCCCAGGCGGCGCAGACGCTTTGCCTGTTTGTCCGTCGCGGCCAGGCCCTCGGGAACCTTGTTCCACCGGCGCATCTGCGCGGCAGTACGGCGCTCACTGACACCGTGGTGTTGCTGCGCGGCGACCCAAGCTGTTAATCCGTTACGCCATCCCAGGGTTGCGGAGTCCGCGCTCACGCTGGTGACCTGGAGCAACTTGCCCAGGCCGGATTCCATCTTCTTTTTGCCCTTGCCGTCGCCCTTGCGCGCCTCAAAAGGCGAGCCGTCCAGGTTGCGCTGCTCGCGGATCCGCTTACGGCTCATGGTGCGCACGCGCTTGGTGACGTTGTTCAGCAAACGCCGGCGCAGCTGCGGGGGCAGGCTCAGCAGGGCCAGTTGCTCGCGAACGCCCAGGTGGCCCCGGACATCCAGCTCAAAAGTGCTACGCGCCACCGCCGCGGACCTCGCCGTGTTCAGCGGTCCACAGATCGAATGTGACCAGGCCCCACTTTTTGCCGAACGCGTCGACCAGACCGTTGGGGTCTTCGGCCAAGTGCTGTGCCTCGACAAACTCCAGGGTCAATTCCAGATCTGCTTCGTCCGGGGTGATCTGGTCGACGGCGAAGGTCGGCGCCGGCAGATCGTCGTCCCGATCGGGATCGTTGGTTTCCAGCCAGCCGCCCAGGAGGGCCATCAACAGCGCCGGGTTGCCGGCGAATCGCTCGATCACCACCACGGCGCGATAACGCATATCGCCCATGTGCAGGCCCTGGGTGGTGTCTTTCCAGATCAAATCTAAGTTGACCTGCTCGGCCCAGCTGTCGATCTGCTCGGGCAGCACCAGGTCTAGGCCGATCAGGTAGGTGGTCAGGGCGCGGAGCTTGTTCATAGCAACGCCGCCGTGATGCGGCCACGGCCCTGCAGCGAACGCACAGCCTGTTGGCTGAATGCCAGGAAGGTTTCCGGGCGGTCGGGCAATTCCTTGCCCAGATTCTCAGCAGTGTCGCGGCGGATGATCGTCGCGAACTGCGGTAACAGGCTGGCTTTTGCCCTGCAGTAAACGGCGCGTTTGTACGTCGCTGCTTGAAATGTGCGCTCGGGCAGCACCATAGGGTCAGCAGATTCCAAGGTGGTGACACCCTGGCTCTGCCAGCGCGCTTTGCACTTGGCCAAGTCGCTGTTGACCTCGGCCATCGCCATGGTCAACTCAGCAGTCAGCAGTTCAACCAGGTATTCCGCCGGCAGGCGATAGCCCTTCTGGAACTCGGCCACGTCGAGGTTCGGCCAAAAGCCGTCGTTCTCGATCGCCAGTTCCACCAGGGTGGTGGGTTTACCTGAAAAGCTCATGCTGACCGCTCAAATAGGGCGGGGAGCCTGTTTTCAGTGGGACGGTCCATAAATGGACGGCTCACTTCCACAGGTCCCCGCTGGGGGGGTAGTCGGTTATTCGGAGGCCGGGTTAGCGGCCGCTTGTTTTTCCAAAGCCCTGCGGACCTTTTTGATGCGGGTGTCATTGCCGGCTTTCGGGTAAAGCTCGGTGGAGCGCTCCAAATGCTTGAGCGCGGTTTCCCACTGCTCGGCCTCCATAGCGCGCATGCCAATCAACTTGTGGTACTTGCTCGGGATCTGCTCAGGCAGGTTCCATTCGCCGTCAACGCGGGGCAACAGGTCGGATAGGTAGGGCTCAGGGCTGCGGCCCGCGTTGTATTCGTCATAGGCCCACTCGGCTACCGCATCAGCTACAAAGGTCTGGATGTCGCGGCGCATGAAACGCTCCGGCATCTTCTGGCCCTGCTCCATCAGGAAGTCGGCCAGCTCCAGCGCGTCTTCGAACTGGGCGGTATCGAACAGCCACACCATTACCTGCACAGCAACGCGATTCGGGAAAATCAGCCCCGACTCGCAGTAGCGCTGGACGTATTCCTGGTACTTGGGCAGCAACTCGTCGCGCTTGAGTAACTGGCGTCCTGCCAAAGCTCCTTTCATCGCGCTCAGGCGCTCCAGATCCTGGTCCAATGCCGCTTCCTGCAGCAGCAAGTGCTTGCGTGCATTGGCGGGACTGCTTAGGGCATCCGCAGGCGAGTAGGCCAAGCCTGCAGCAGCAGCGAGTGCCACCACTGCAGTGCTGCCCATGGCCAGGGTGCGGCGCTTGTGCGCCAGGGCCAGACTCACGCGACCACCAGCTCGACGTTTTCAGTGAACGCGATCTTTTCCAGTTGCTCGATCACGTAGCCTTCGTTACGGCTGTTGTAGTCCTCGACGCGGGAGCGTTTCGGGTTCTCGATCGTCTGCTTACGCCAGCTGGTGTCCTGGTAGTAGATCGAGAGGTTGTCCCAACTGGTGACCAGCACTGCGTTAACCGGGAAGTTCGGAACGCTGAATGCCGGCAGGCCACCATAGGTCGCGATGACCTGGGCGTTTTCGATACGCTCCTTTTCGGTCGGAGTGTCGCCCTGCTTGGTGTACAACTTGGCCTTGTCAGCAGCGAGCAAATCGGTGCCGATGATTGCAACCAGGTCGCCGTCTTCGCGCAGGATCTCGTCCACCATTTGCTTGGTGTCATGCACCAGGGCATCGAGGTTGGCGTAGTCACCACCGGCGCCAAGCGTGACCTTACCGGCGGTGGTTCCCTCTTTCAGAACCTGCTGCGGGGCCTGCTCGCGCAGCTGCTGCAGCCAGCCTTTGTTCACGTCCTGCAGCTTGGGAAACTTCTCCAGGTCGGTCTGGGTAGCTGCGTGCGTCCCATGGAAACCGATAACGATTCGGTCCTGCGCGATGCGCTTCTGCACTGCGGCGGAATAACGCTCTTTGAAGTCGGGAAACTTCGCCCAGGCATCGATCTTGGCGTACGGAAGACCCACGTCCGACTGAGTATCAGCCAGTTCGTATTGGGTGTTGTCCAGCGCCGAAGCGTCCTTGGCTTCGCGATCGGTGGTCTTGGTGTTGGTGCGGCCAGTGACCGGGCCATTCACACCAATGAAGACTTTTTCACCCTTGATCTCGCTGACTGGGGTGACGTTGATTCGCTCCAGGAAGTCAGCTTTCGCAGTGATAGCGTCGTTCAGTTCCTGGGCAATCGTGGGGTCCACACTGAACATGCGGCTCGATCGCTCGACGCCGTACGCTTCGGCCATCGCTTCTTGCAGCTCGGCATATTGCTTGGCGCCACGGGCGCTTAACGGCTGGGCCATGTCAGAGTACTCGCGGCTTTTTAGGGGTTACCGGGCCTGGGTTGCGTGGCAACTGGCGGCCGGCCGGGGTGTTCTGCAGTGCGGTAAATTGCTTCTGCAGAGCGTCCAGCTTCTCCAGCACGGACTGATTGCCCTTACCCTTGCGGCGGAATTCGCGCTCTTCTTCGGCAGTCGAAACGATCTCGTCCACCGCTGCGCCAACATCGTCAATCAGTTCCTGGTCTGGCTCTGGCGCATCTGCGGCGGCGGGTTCAATGACAGCTTGAAGGCCGGCAGCGACAACCAGCAGCTGTGCCACCAGGGCTGTCAAAGCCGTTGCTGTAGCTTCATCCATTGGGGGTTTGCTCTCTGTTTTGGGTGGGGTGGTTTCGGCAGGCAGCACATCAGCGGCGAAACGCTTGAAAAAGCCGGTCAGGGCTTTGATCAGTCCGGTTTCGGCAGTTTCTGGGCTGTCGTCCTGCAGGCTGCCAAGTTCGATCGAAGCGGCGTAATAGGAAGCGCGGGTGTTTTTGTGGGAGAAGTAGAGTTCCTGGGTGCCCACGCTAGCGGGTTGGTCAGTGACGCCCAGGCCAGTCAGATAGGCTTTGCCCTTCCCTCGGAAGTCCGGGGTGATCTCAATGCTGGAGAACAGTTTCTGGCCCTGATCATTCAGGTACAGCAGGCGGTCGTTTGGCTTCAATTGCGCTTCCAGCGCCACCTCGCCCGGCTCCAGATCTTCGGCTTCTTCCACCAGGCGCACGGCATAAACGGTGCCGTGGGAGCCCGGCCAGCGTTCGTGATCGCACCAGATCACAGCCGTGTAAAAAGACGGCTTGTAGGTTTCAGCGATATCGCGCAGTTCCTGGGGAAGGATCACGCGCCCATCAACGGTGGCTCCGCTGGTGGCGACACGTTTCCAGAACGAAACAAGGGAACGGGGCATGGGTTTAACTGCGCTCAATCGGTTGAATGAGCCGCCACGATAGGGAGCTGACAAGCCCCAAACAAACGGTTGCTTTGCGCGCTCCTCCTATATTCGACATATAGGTGGATCGCGGAATTTAACCCCGCGTTTCCTGCGTTTTCGCCGCATAGACTGCGGTCCATGTACTACTCGACCGAAGTTAAAGAAGCCGCCAAACGCCTGTTTCTACGCCGCTGTAAGGCCAAGGAAATTCAGGCGCAGCTCAACCTGCCCAACATCCGCATCGTCTATTACTGGATCCGCCAGGGCGGGTGGGAAGACATGCTGTCGGACGAAGAACCGCTGACGGCCGTCGGCCGGCGGATCACCCTCCTCCTGGACAAAGCCAGCAGCCTGACCAAAGACGAGCTGAACGAGCTGGACCGGCTGACCACCGTTCGTGAGCGCCTGTTGAAGCAAGCGGTGAAACCGGCGACGGCACCGGACGGGGAGTCTACCGGCGAGCCCCAGGAACGCCGCCAGGGCGCGCGTGGGGAACGGTCAGGCCGTGGGGAAAGCAGTGGGAAGAAGCGCGAAAAGAAGGCCAAGAACGACATCAGCGGGCTGACCGAAGTCGACTTCCTGGATAAGTTCATCAGCAAGATGTACCGCTATCAGCAGGAACTGTTCGCGGCCAAGCAAAACCCGCTGACGTGCCGGATCCGCAACATCCTGAAAAGCCGCCAGGTGGGCCTGACCTACTACTTCGCCGGCGAAGCATTCATGGATGCCGTGCTAACCGGCGACAACCAGGTGTTCCTGTCGGCCAGCCGATCGCAGTCGGAAATTTTCCGCAGCTACATCATCCAGTTTGCCAAGCAATGGTTTGACATTGAGCTGACCGGCAACCCGATAACTCTCAGCAACGGCGCCGAACTGCGCTTCCTCAGCACCAACAGCAGCACCGCCCAGGGCTACCACGGCCACGTCTACGTCGACGAATACTTCTGGATCCGCGACTTCGACAAACTCAGCACCGTGGCCAGCGCCATGGGCACCCACAAAAAATGGCGCAAAACCTATTTTTCGACACCCAGCGCCGTGTCGCACCAGGCGTACCCGTTCTGGTCAGGTGAAGAATTCCGCAACAGCAAACGCGGCAAGAAGATCGGCGGCACCTGGCCCACCGAGGCGTCCTACACTCAAGGCGCACTGTGCCCGGACGGGCAATGGCGCAAGACCATCACCCTGGACGATGCCATCGCCGGCGGCTGCGATCTGTTCGACCTGGAGCAGCTGCAGCTGGAGTACGACGAAGACAAATTCCAGCAGTTGTTCTACTGCAAGTTCATCGACAGCAGCCAGAGCGCGTTCGGCCTCAAGGATCTAGAGCGGTGCTATTCCGACCTGTCGTTGTGGGAAGACTACAACCCCGAACTGGATCGGCCTTTCGGCAACAGCCCTGTCTGGCTTGGCTACGACCCCAGCCGGACCCGCGACGACGCGACCTGTGTGGTGGTCGCCCCGCCACTGGAACCTGGGGCGAAATTCCGCATCCTGGAAAAGCACAGCTGGCGTGGGCATTCGTTCACCTACCAGGCCGCCCAGGTCAAAAAACTTACCGAGCGTTTCAACGTGCAACACATCGGTATTGATATCACCGGCGTGGGCTATGGCGTATTCGACCTGGTGCGCGACTTCTACGCGAAGGCCACGCCGATCCACTACAGCCTGGAAACCAAAAACACCCTGGTTCTCAAGGCTCAGGACACGATCCAGGGCAGTCGCATCGAGTGGGACGCCGGCTGGACCGATATCGCCCAGGCTTTCCTGACCATCAAGCGCGGCACCACCACCAGCGGCCAGGTCACCTACAGCGCTTCGCGCACCGACGCTACCGGCCACGCCGATATCGCTTGGGCCGTGATGCATGCCCTGGCCAATGAACCCCTGAACACCAACAAGCGGCGCCGTAGCCGCTACGTCACGAGCGGAAACCATGCCCAAGCAACGACGCAGAAAACCCCGAGCCAGCCAGCAGGTGCAACAGCCACAGCCCATGCGGGCGTTCACCTTCGGGGAGCCGGAACAAGTGCTGTCCGGCAACATCGGCGAGTACCTGGGGGTATTTCCCAGCGACGACGGCGAGATCTACAAACCGCCGGTATCCCGGGCGGGCCTGGCCAAGCTGTTGCGCGCCAACGCGCACCACGGCGCCATTCCCAAGTTCAAACGCAACTTGCTGTTGCGTGAATTCATCCCGTCCGATGGATGCAGCACGCAGACCATGGGCCGGGCGGGCCTGGATTACATGGTGTTTGGGGAAGCGTATTTCTACCGCGACAGCAACGCCTTTGGCCATGTCCTGGAGATGCAGCACCTGCCGGCAATCAATATGCGGGTGAAGGTCGATGGCGGTTTCAGGATGCTGCTACCCGACAACAAGTACATGGACTTCGACCAGGACGAGATTGAGCACGTCCTGGACTATGACGTAGAGCAGAACATCTACGGCGTGCCCGACTACTTGGGCGGCCTGCAGGCGCTGTTGCTCAACGAAGCCGCAACCCTGTTCCGCCGGCGCTACTACAGCAACGGCGCGCACGCGGGCTACATCTTCTACACCAACGACCCCGACCTGACCGAGGAAGACGAAGAGAACCTGCGCGCTCAGATCAGCGCCAGCAAGGGCGTGGGCAACTTCCGCTCGATGTTCGTCAACATCCCCAACGGCAAGGAAAACGCGATCCAGATCATCCCCGTGGGGGACTTCCAGGCCAAAGACGAGCTGGAGAAGGTAAAGAACATAACCCGCAACGACGTGATTGCTGCCTGGCGTATGAACCCTGCCCTGGCAGGAATCATCCCGGAAAACAGCGGCGGGTTTGGGGACATTGAGAAGATCGATCGCGTGTACACCAGCAACGAGATCCGGCCCATCTGTCAGTTGTTCAATCAGCTGAATGACATCCTGAGAAAAGACAGGAGTATTAGCTGGAAGAAAGTCACTTCAACAGACAATAACACTGCACAAGAAGGCTAAAGCAGCGATTACCACTAACACTTATGGCAACATAGTGACTATTGGCTGCCCTGGGGAGGGACACAATGAGAGTTGTATGCAAATGCGGAAACAAGGGCCGGATTGCTTCCAGAGAAGAGCTATCGCAGGATTTTGCGAAGCTGTATTGCCAGTGCCTCGATGCAACGTGCGGGCACACTTGGGTAGCAAACTTGACGTTCTCACACACGCTAAGCCCCTCCGCTCAGTCATACGAAAGAATGTTGTTCGATCGTTTGAGGGATATGCCCAAGGCGAAACAGCGGGAGCTGTTCGATCAGCTTGGCGTTGCTTAAGACGGTTAGAAAGCGCCAGCCGCGAAGGCCGGCGCATGCTTTCAGTGTTATGTCAGGAAGGTTATTCGATGTCAGAAGGCTCAGCAAAATAGCCGGCAATGCGCTGAACCTGTTTACGGTCTTTTTCAGATATCTGTCGGTATAGCTTGATAAGCCGGATTTCTAAATCCGTCAGTTTCAGCCATTCACAACCCGCCGAGTCACAAAAACTACTTTCCAATTTGTTGCGATCCAACATGCGTACTACTCCGTTTTTTGCATTTGCTGAATCGACGGTATTGGGCAGTGATCCCTGCCCTGACACAGCGATTTCATTGGAGATACGCAGTTTGTTACAAGTTAATCGAGTGGGTCAGCGGCCTCGGCGGCCATGGACTTAACGATACGCCGCACAGTTTTTTGATCATCAGGCGGTAGTCGCCTGAATTGCTCGACCAGATCCGCCTCTGCAGGAGCGAGCCCCTGTCCAGGCGGCGGAGATCGATGCCCAGAAAGCACGTAACCCGCGTCAACCTTATGTTCTACCAACGCAGAAACGTAGCGCAGGTCCAGCGAATTGGCGCCTAACTCATAATTTTTCTGAGTTCCACGGCTAACCCCCAACAACGTCCCAAAATCAGTTTGATTCAAACCTAAGCGCTCGCGCTCTTCCCTTAGGCGATCACCTACTCCGTCAGCTATGAGCATTTTTTTATTCACCACACTTGACCTGATCAATTTTTTGACCAAGAATCACCACAGACAAACAGAAACAACCACAAACGAACAGAGTAGACATGATGCCCGCCACCGTTACACCCGAGCAAGCCCGGGCCGCTCTTGATCACAAGGGAGTGAGCATCGCGGAGTTCAGCCGCAAACACGGATTGAACAAAAATTTAGTCAGCGACCTATTGAATGGTCGGATCAAAGGTCGCCGGGGGGAGGCACATCGCGCCGCCGTGTTACTCGGTATCAAAGACGGCGTGATCGCACAGTAATGGTCAGCACACGTAGGGAACAGCAGAAGATGGAAAGCCAGGTTCTAAAAACACGCCGTGAAGTTGTCAGTGCCATTATTTGCACCTTTGAAGGTGGCCGCGAATGCGCCGCCGCCCGAATCGGTTTACCACTCAAGAAGTTTGATAACCACGCCTATGAGAACAACAACTGCCGTCCTTTGACAGACTCCCAGATCTTCCAACTGGAGCAAGTTACCGGCACCCAACACTTGGCCAACTACGTGGCGGCAATGTACGGCGGCATGTTCGTACCTGTCACCAGCCCCGAGAACCTGGATAACGTGGAGATGTACGCACGATCTGTACAGAGTGCCGCAAAGCGGGGAACGGTCGATCAGATCATTGCTCAGGCGCTTGATGATGGCGTGATCACCGAGGCCGAAGCCCAGGCAATACAGAACGCTCACACCCTCCACTTGGCTGCACGGACTGCCGAAGTCTATGCCGCCATCGACCTCTACCGCGCCAAGTCGGGGAAAACCATATGAACGCTAAGACCAATACCCTGGACTATCAGGAATGCATGCAAAACGCTGCACTGGCCTTCCTTGAGCGCCATCAAGCCGAACACCTGGGCGACCTGTCTGCGCTTTTCAACCGCACCATCAATCACCTGGTGAGCAGCTTCGACGTGGCGGAATCGATTGCAATCAAATTGACTTCGCTTGCCCACATCGAGCTGGTGGAAATTGCCTTCCGACAGCGCCTTGATCTGGACTACAGCAGTGACACCGTTGTGGTGATCAACGATCCGATTAAGGGACTGTGCTGGTCCGTACCCGTCAGCCTGATCTACGAACGCATCTTGAACGCCCCTGACAACGTGCGTTTGCGCTCCACGAACCCGTAACACTCACCCCCAATCAATCGCCGGCCCCACATCCCGTGGGTATGGGTGAGCTGCGCCCGAAATCGAGGTTTAACGATGGCAAACGCCGTAATTGTCACCACTCAACTGCCCCCCGCAGAGGCCGAAGCGTTACTGGCGGCCCTGCGTGAACAGTATCGCTTGAGCCTCAACGAGCATTGGTACGCCGACCAGTTCCGCCTTGTTGCGGACGGCCAGCGTCACGGCGCAATTCTCGCCCACGTCCCGGTAATGGCTGCACAAAAACGCCTTATGGCAGCCCTGTCCCACAGCCTTAAAGCAGTGAAGTAACCCCATGAAAGAAGATCTTCGCCACGACGTGCTGCAACGCCTCCAGTCTGACTTCGGGCTCAAGCACCGCGTGGGCACCGACTACATGCGCGGCGGCACCTGTCCCAAGTGCAAAAAGAAAGAGCTGTATTCCCGGTTTGATACGCCCTGGATGGTGATTTGTGGTCGCCCTGAGAAGTGTGGCCACACCCTGCACGTAAAAGAGCTGTACGACGATCTGTTTGAAGATTGGAGCAAGCGAGCGCCGGCAACAGACCAGCACCCCAACGCGACGGCACGCGCTTACCTGGAGTTCGCCCGGGGCTTTCGGTTTGAGCTGATCCAAGGCTGGTTCACCCAGGAAACCTTCTACTCTGCTGAACACAACGCCGGCAGCGCCACTGTGCGCTTCGCACTGGAGAAAGGCGGCTGGTGGGAACGCCTAATTGATCAGCCCCACCGCTTCGGCAAGATGAAAGCCCGCTTTAAATCCAAGGACAGTTATCGCGGCGTCTGGTGGTGCCCGCCTTGCGTAGACCTTCTTGAGGCCAAGGAGATCTGGATTGTCGAAGGGATCTTCGACGCCATCGCCTTGGTGCATAACGACATCGCTGCTGTCTCGGCCATGTCTTCCAATGCGTTCCCTGGCGATTCGCTCAAGGCCCTGGTTAAGGCCCGCGAGGGATTGAAGCTGCCCAAGCTGGTTTGGGCGCTTGATAACGAACCCAGCGCCAACGCATACACCCGGCGCTGGGTGCGCGAAGCCCGAGCCCTAGGTTTCGTCTGTGAGTCTGCACAAATCCCCCAACGCGACGGCCGCAAGGCTGATTGGAACGACCTCCATCAGCGCTGGACCTTTATCCAGGACGACACCAAACGTGCCGACCAGATCGCTACCGACCTCAAACAAGCCCGTCACCAGGGCGCCTTGCTGCTGGCAGAGAGCGCAGCGGAAAAAGCGTTGCTCATGTACGACTGGAACAAGCGCGGCGAATTTCACCTGGGCTTTGGTAGCCGTCTGTATTGGTTCAAGTTGGACATGGAGAAGTTCAACCGAGCCATGTCCGACATCGAGGACAGCGAGAACCACGACGACCAGTTACTCAACCAGGCGCAACAACGCGAAAAGGCGCTGCAGCAGTCGGGCAGTGTTGTGGAGATTGCCAACTGCTACCCACAAGCCCTGTACTTCCAGCGTAACGAGGTAACGGACGAATCATGGTACTACCTGCGCGTGGACTTCCCGCACGACTCCGAAAGCGTGAAAAACACCTTCACCAGCGGCCAGCTGTCGGCCGCAAGCGAATTCAAAAAGCGGCTTCTCGGCATGGCAGCGGGTGCAATGTTTACCGGCAGTGGCCAGCAGCTCGACAAGCTCATGAAGGACCAACTGTTCGGTATCAAAACCGTTTCAACCATCGACTACGTGGGCTACAGCAAGGAATACGCCTGCTACGTCTATGGCGATATCGCGATCAAGGACGGCACCACCTACAAGGTCAACAGCGAGGACTATTTCGAGTTCGGCAAGCTGCGCCTTAAGACGCTGCAGAAAGGCGTCCCCATCAAGCTGCAGCGCGAAGCAAAGGGCTTCGACGAGAAGTGGGTGCAGTTGCTGTGGACCTGCTTCGGTGCCCAGGGATTCGTCGCCCTGGTGTTCTTTTTCGGCTCGCTGTTCTGCGAACAGATCCGCGCTCGCTACCAGTCGTTCCCATTCCTGGAAGCCACTGGTGAAGCCGGCGCCGGCAAAACAACCCTGTTGAACCTCCTCTGGAAACTACTCGGCCGCGAAGGCTACGAAGGATTTGACCCTATGAAATCTACCAAGGCCGGGCGTTCTCGTTTAATGGGCCAGGTCTCCGGCATGCCGGTGGTATTCCTGGAAGCTGATCGCCACAGCGACGATCGAGCGCACGCTAAGACCTTTGAATGGGACGAGCTGAAAGACTTCTTCGGCGGCGGCACCCTGGCCACGAAAGGCGTCAAGACGGCAGGCAACGAGACGTACGAGCCGCCATTCAGGGGAACTATTGCTATCAGCCAGAACGCTGCCGTGGTTGCCCACGAAGCGATCATGACGCGGATTGTGAAGCTGCATTTTGTGCGCCCGACCGTCACGCCGGAAAGCCGTGCTGCAGCTGATCAGTTGAACGCACTGGATGGTGGCACCCTCAGCCACTTCCTATTGCGGGCCGTGGGTAAGGAGTCCGCGGTGCTTGAGTTATTCGCTCAGCGCATGCCCGAACACGAAGCAAAGCTGCGCCGTTTACACACCCATTGCTTCGCCTGCAGCACGGCCTATGCCAGTGACCAGGGCAATTGCACCAGTTGCGGCTATGACCTGCGCGGCTACATCCGCGTGGAGCGCATCAGCAAAAACCACGCGCAAATGCTCTCGCTGCTGGACGGCATTCGCCTGGTACTGAAATTGAGTGACCCCCAAGTCGCTGCCACCCAGCGCCAGATCGTGCGAATGGCCATCGAGCGCCAGGCGTCGATTAGCTCCGACCACGCAGCCGTAGCCGAGTTTTGGGAGGTTTACGACTACCTCGAATCCTTGAGTGAAGATCCGGTGGTTGACCACAGCAGCGATCCGACCGTGATCGCAATCAACCTCAATGAATTCTGCGAGCGCGCCGCCGAACACAAACAAAAGTTGGCCGACGTGGCCACGTTGCGCGACCTGCTCAAAGAGTCCCGCTCCCGCAAGTTTCTAGATAGCAACAAGGCCGTTCACAGCGCTGTACGTGCTGCGTTCAACAGCCGTAATCCCTGTTCACAACCCCGGCCGACGACAGTGAAGTGCTGGACATTCAAGGCGTAAAGGAGAGCAAGACCGATGCAAATCCAAGTGTTTATGGGCAGTGCCGGCGACGGCAAAACAAGCAAGCTGCAGTCAGTGCAAGACCGTTTGGACTTCACAGGGCAAAGCGCGCCAGTCATCCAGGCAGGTGCTTATGGGGAGGATGGTTTGCTGGAGATCCTAGAAGTACGGGCAGTAGGTGGCCAGCGTGAAATCCTGGTGGACGACTGCAGCAGGCAACAGATTTTGAGGGTATTGGAATGGCAGTCATGTATTGAACATGAGCCGGATTTTGACGACCTGGTGATTCACCTGGCCCGTAAGGACTGACCTTGTAAGAAACAGTGCCGAGGAGTTGCAGCTCCTCGACACCTAACCACCACTGAGGGCTACACCATGCAAGCACAGAACCAAAGCAGCAGCGGCACGAAGGCTACCACACCGGCGCGGCACCTGGTGGCCACCGCGATTATCGGCGCGGCCGTCATTGGCTACCTGGTACACAAAACCCCTGAATCACGAATCCACCTCGAAAGCCTGAGCCAGATGGCCAGCACCCTGGGCGAACTGAGCGAAACGGATGCAGCCGTGATCGCCCAACTGCTGGCCAACCCCGCAACCCGGGGAAAATCGCGCCATGTCTAACAGCCCCCCTGCCACGTCATCACGACGCTTTCCCTGGAACATTGACTACACCAGCGTTTGCGACCAATGCGGTAAGTGGCGCGCCCACGGCAACCATCTGAAATGCAGCCGACGACGCCAGCTGCAGAATGCTCATTTACGTAACCACAAGCCGAAACGGTAAGCCGCGTCCACCAGAAGATGCGCTTCCAGATACTTGGCCCGGAAACGGGCCTTTTTGTTTCCGATCGTCAGACTGTCGATATACGAGCACAGCGTTAGGGGTTTACATGAGTGGGGTCGAAGCTCGCGGAAAATCCGTGAGAATCTATTTTCAATACAACGGGGAAAAATGCCGGGAAGCAATCCCGGGGGGCAACACACCGGCCAATGTGACCCAAGCTAAACGCATGGTTGAAATCATCGAATACGAAATCCAGGCCGGCACATTCGACTACGCACGGCACTTTCCCAACTCGGTCAAGTTGGTGGAAAACACATTCGGCCACTACCTGGACCTGTGGTTAAAGATCAAAGCCAACAGCGTCGCGGCGTCCAGCTATCGGGGCTACGCCAACAAGGCGGAGGTTCACGTACGGCCGCGCTGGGGAAAGGTACAGATCCACAATATCGACCACCTAGACCTGCAGGAATGGATACAGGTAACCCTGTCGAAAACACTCAAAAACAAGACCATACGCGACATCATCAGCAACGTACGCCAGGTGTTCCGGCTCTATCGCACCAGGATGAAAGTGGCGCACGACCCGACCGAGGGTTTAATGGTGCGACTGCCAGATCCCGAGGCACCCGACCCATTCACTAGGGCGGAAATCAAACAGATCTTGGACACTCACACCAACCGCACGCAAGAGCTGTTGATGGTTCAGTTCATGATATGGGCTGGCCCCCGGGTTTCCGAGACCATCGCCTTGGCCTGGGAGGATGTAGACCTGGAGCAAGGCACGGTGACGTTCCGTCGGTCCAAGGTGCGCGGAGCTTACCGAGTGACGAAAACTCGGCGATCGACGCGCAAGGTTCGCCTGCTCGCCCCGGCGTGGGATGCGTTGCGGAAGATCGATGCGTTGAATCGAAAAAAGAAGGCGGAAACCGTTGATATCGTTGAGCGTGACAACAAAACCGTGCGGCAGCATAAGCTGCACTTCGTCTTTCTGAATACGAAAAGCGGCCTACCGCACGTCAGTGACTTCGTGGTTCGGGACAGGTTTTTTAAGGCTCATTTGCTCGCCGCCGGCGTTCGCTATCGTGGACCTGGTCAGTGCCGGCACACGTACGCCAGTCAGTTGCTGACGACAGGGATAGCTTCGATCGACTGGATCGCCGAACAGATGGGACATACCAACGGGAACATGATCCGCCAGCACTATGGAACGTGGATAAACGAGGACGGGCCTGACGTAGTGGGAATGCTGCAGTTGGCGCTGAAGCTCTCACCGGTCACAGCTCCAAAGTAAACCCGGGTTACCCCCAGCATCAAGGTGTAAAACGCCGTCAAAATCGAGATAAAGCAGCTGTCTTCGGCCTGCAAGGGGCCCCCGATGGCTTTTTTCATGCCTAAGCGTTTACCAGCTCTCTGGCCCGCTGCCAAAACGCATCAGCCTGCAGTTGGCTGAGCGAACCTTCTTTGACGAACTGACGGAGCCACCCCTCCAGTTTACCGGCCTGTGCTGGCCTCTTAGCCAGAGGCATACAGAGAGTAAACACCATGCTGCGCGCAACGTCTCGGTCACGCATCACCATCTTTTTGAAGTCCAGGGCGGCAAACAGATCATCGGTGAATTGCCCAACGCGTGGATCTTGAGTGCGCAGCGCCGTCAGGCGCTCCTGCAAAAAAAGTTCTTCCATACTCGCCATTGCTATCCCCTCATGTTTATCGCGTTAACTCTTAAACCTGAAGGTAGCATGCTAGTACGCCAGAAGTAGGGATCACGACCGTCATAGCGGCCCAACTTTCAACCAGCAGCCTCTGTCTGCCCCAGATTTAACTACAGACGTTATTTGAACTCCAAGGCCGCGTAGCCGTTGCGAATTAATCGCACCTGCCGGCATGGTACAATACGTTTGCACCAAACCAAAAAACATGCTAGGAGAAACATATGCAAATAACCCAACAGTTGGCTTTTGACTTCGACACTGCCCAGGACGCTCACCACAACCAGCCTGTGCGTCTCTTGGCCACCATGCCCTTTCCACCGACGCCTGAATCTGAACCTGAAAAATTCTATGGGATTTTTTTACCGCGCCGGATGCTCGACAAGAACGACCATCACCGCAGATAAAGGGATTCTTTTCTAGATAGAAAAACGACCAATCTGTCCCAGATCTGTCCCATATGGCCATTTTTCAGACACCAAAAACCACAAACCCCCGACTTTCTCTAGGAAAATCAGGGGTTTGCGTTTTCAGAATGTGGCGGTGAAGGAGAGATTCGAACTCTCGATACAGTTTCCTGTATACACACTTTCCAGGCGTGCTCCTTAAGCCACTCGGACACTTCACCGTATCTCGTCAAACTGATTCAGTCTGTCGAGGCGCGCTAATGTAGTCGAAAGCTTTTCCGATGGCAAAGGTTTTTTTCAGAATTTTCATGCGCTTAGGCGGTTATCTCGACCTGCATCCCTCTGGTATGGGGTGAAGGGTGGCGATTGTGCCATTCTCAAGGCCTGTCGACAGGGGTGCAGAGTGGCTGGCGAGCGCTGTCATGGCCTGTTCCAGGCCGGCGGCTGGGGAAAAGGCTGACTGGCCAGTCAGTCATGGCGCTTTACCGGGGCGGTCATGCTGGGTAACGTCTGCGGCCTGCCCTTCTATTAAACGTATTACAAGGAATCGCGTCATGAGTGAGTTGATTGCCTACCACCTAGAAGACGGTATCGCGACCCTGACCTTGAGCAACGGTAAGGTCAATGCCATTTCCCCTGCCGTGGTCAGTGCGTTTAATGAAGCGCTGGATCAGGCCGAGAAGGATCGCGCGGTGGTGATCATTACCGGTACGCCGGGGATTCTTTCCGGTGGTTATGATTTGAAGGTGATGACGGCCGGGCCTAAAGAGGCAGTCAGCCTGGTGACATCGGGCTCGACCCTGGCGCGCCGTCTGTTGTCGCACCCATTCCCGGTGATTGTGGCGTGCCCGGGGCATGCGGTGGCCAAGGGGGCGTTCCTGTTGTTGTCGGCCGATTACCGGATTGGTGTCGAGGGGCCATTTAGCATTGGCCTGAATGAAGTCATGATCGGCATGACCATGCACCATGCCGGCATTGAGTTGGCACGTGATCGTCTGCGTAAGTCGGCGTTTAATCGTTCGGTAATCAATGCCGAGATGTTTACCCCGCAGGAGGCATTGAATGCCGGTTTCCTCGACAAGGTGGTAGCGCCAGAGGAGTTGCAGGCTGCGGCCCTGGAGGCAGCGCGGCAGTTGAAGAAGATCAATATGAACGCCCACAAGCACACTAAGCTGAAGGTGCGTAAAGGCCTGTTGGATCTGCTGGATAATGCGATCATCCAGGACCAGGAGCATCTGGGCTGAGTCACCCACGCCCGTATCAAACAAAGCCCGACCTCGTGTCGGGCTTTTTCTTACGCGCCGTTCCGAATCACCTTGCAACCGCTCTAGATGGCATCTGACTCAATCTGTTGAAACATGCGCTTAAACATCGCCCATCTCCTACCTCTACAGGGGTAATTGCCGAATACAGTGCACGTCCGTACACTGCGCCACCTTTTGTCCCGATGGTCCGTGTCGATGCTCTATTTTTTACGCATGTTATTGATGGGCATGCATTTTCTGATCGCTGGTGTGCTCGGGGTGTTGCTCGGGGTGTGTCGGCCGTTCAACCCGGATAACAGCCGCCTGTGTGCGCGCCTGTATGCATTGCCGGCCATGTGGATCCTGCGACTGCGGGTCAAGACGCAAGTGGACTCGCTGCGCAACAAGCCCAGCAGTTGCGTGATTATCGCCAACCATCAGTCCAACTATGATCTGTTCGTATTTGGCACCGTGGTGCCCTACCGCACCGTGTGTATCGGCAAAAAAAGCCTGAAGTGGGTGCCGCTGTTCGGGCAGTTGTTCTGGCTGGCGGGCAATGTGTTGATTGACCGGGGCAATGCCCAGAAGGCGCGACGGTCGATGCTATCCACCACTCATACCCTGCAACACGAGGACACGTCGATCTGGGTCTTTCCAGAGGGCACACGCAACCTGGGTGAGTCGTTGTTGCCGTTCAAGAAGGGCGCGTTCCAAATGGCGATCGCCGCCGGAGTGCCGATTGTGCCGGTGTGCGTCAGTACCTATGTGAAACAGATGAAGCTCAATCGCTGGAACAGTGGCGATATCTTCATCCGGTCATTGGCACCGATTCCTACGGCTGGTTTGACGATGGATGACATGCCCGGGCTGATGGAGAAATGCCGGGAGCAGATGGTCGAGTGTATTGATGCCATGGATCAAGAACTGCAAACCGCTGAATCGTAGGAGCCCGCAGGCCGGCTCCTACAATGTGGTGTTTCAGGCTAAGCTGGCCGGTTACTGCCACTTGTAAAGAAGCGATCAGCATTATGGGTAGAGTTGTTGCTGCGGCCGTCTATAGCGCCGGGAAAAAAGTCAGGGATATCACCCTCGATGAAGGCGCCGCGTGGGCGGCCAAGCCCGGCCACTTTGTGTGGATCGGCCTGGAAGAGCCCGACGCCCAGGAGCTGGCCAACCTGCAACGCCAGTTCAACCTGCATGAACTGGCCATTGAAGACGCCCTGGAAAAACACAGCCGGCCGAAGCTGGAAACCTTTGGCGACGCACTCTTTATCGTGACCTACTCGCCGGTGCGCCATGAAGGCAAGCTGGAGTTTATCGAGACCCATATCTTCGCCGGCAAAGGCTATATCATCACCGCGCGCAACGGTCACTCGGCGTCCTACGGCTATGTGCGCCAGCGCTGTGAGGCACGGCCGCTGTTGCTGGAGCATGGGGAAGATTTCGTACTCTATGCGCTGTTGGATTTTGTCACCGAAAACTACCAGCCGGTGAGCGAGGCGATTCACGCCGAGATCGATGCGCTGGAGCACAACGTGTTGTGCAACTCCCTCAATGAGCGCGATATCCAGAACCTGCATGGCCTGCGCCGCGACGTACTGCGACTGCGCCGGCACGTGGCGCCGATGGTAGAGATCAGCGAGGAACTGCAGAAGCTGGACTTCCCGTTTATCGACAAGAACATGCGCCCGTACTTCCGCGATGTGGAGATCCACGTCACACGGCAGATGGAAGACCTTTCGACCCTGCGCGACATCGCCAGCCAGACCATCGAGATCGGTGTGCTGCTCGAAGCCTCGCGCCAGAGCGTGGTACAGCGCAAGTTTGCGGCTTGGGCGGCGATCCTCGCCTTCCCCACGGCTGTGGCCGGGATCTATGGGATGAACTTCCAGAACATGCCGGAGCTGCAATGGCACTACGGCTATTTTGCGGTATTGGGATTTATCGCGGTGGGGTGCACAGGCTTATGGGCCAGCTTCAAGCGCTCGGGGTGGCTGTAGCCTACCCACCCCGGCCGGCCAGGGTCAGGCAACCTGCGGCTTGTGGGCCACAAAGCGCATCATCCACTCCGCCACGGTGACGCCGTGGTGGTCGCGGGCAAGGCTGGCGACGCCTTGCTGATAGATCTGCTCGCCAAGGTTGAGCTGGCGAATATCGAGCAAGGCCCGGGAGTAATCGTGGATAAACTCCGGATGCCCCTGGAAGCACAGCACCTGGTCATTGATGTGATAAGCAGCAAACGGGCAGAAATCGCTGGAAGCGATCACCGTGGCGTTTTCCGGCAATGCCGTGACCTGGTCCTGATGGCTGATCAACAGGGTCAGTTCTTCCACCACCGGGCTCATCCAAGGGGCCTTGGCGGCCAGTTGATAGTTGTGGATGCCCACGCCCCACCCCTGGCTCGCACGCTCGCTCTTGCCGCCCAGTAGCAGCGCCAGCAGTTGATGGCCGAAGCAGATGCCGAGCAGCTTGTCGCCTCGCTCGTAGCGGTTCAGCAGGTAGGCCTTGAGGGTTTCGATCCACGGGTCGGTGGCGAAGGAATCCGCCTTGCTGCCCGTGACCAGGTACGCGTCGAACACTTCGCTGTCCGCCGGGTAGTGGCCTTGCATCACGTTGTAGACGATGAACTCGGCGGCAATCGGCTGCTGTGAAAACAGGCGCTGGAACATCTGCCCGTAACCTTGATATTGATCGACCAGCTCCGGACGCAGGATATCGGTTTCCAGAATGCAGACGCGTAGCGACATAAAAAATACCTGACACGGTGATGGGAATAACGCACACCCACCAGCCTGCCCTGAAATACCCGCTCAAGGCAAGCCCGACCTGTGGCGAAGGGACAAGCCCCAATACCGTTCAGTTAAACGCAGATCCCCTGTGGGAGCGGGCTTGCTCGCGAATGCGGCGGGTCAGTGATGGATAGGTTGACTGATACACCGCATTCGCGAGCAAGCCCGCTCCCACATTTGATCTTCGCTGCTTTGGGCATTTCGTTCGCTTAACTGAACGGCATTAGGCTTGCCCTCTCACCACAACGGGTTAGAAGTTTGCGCCCTGGGCGGCCTTTTCCAGCAACAAGGCCGGCGGGTTGAAGCGCTCGCCGTATTGCTCGGCCAGGTAACGCGCGCGCGCCACGAAGTCTTTCAGCCCGTACTGGTTGATAAACTGCAGCGCCCCGCCGGTCCAGGCCGCAAAACCGATGCCGAAGATCGAACCGATGTTGGCATCGGCGGTGGACATCAATACGCCCTCCTCCACACACCGCACCGTTTCGATGGCCTGGATAAACAGCAGGCGGTCGCGCACGTCCTGCGCCGAAATCTGCTGGCCGGGCTTTTCAAAGCGCACCTTGAGCTCTGGCCACAGGTATTTCTGGCCACCACTGGGGTACTCGTAGAAACCACCACCCGCCGCCTTGCCCGGGCGTTTGTACTCATTGAGCAACAGGTCGATCACCGCAAAAGCCGGATGCTCGGGCAGTGTCTTGCCTTCGGCCTGCAGATCCTTGGCTGTTTGCTGGCGGATATGGCTCATCAGGCTGAGGGAAACTTCGTCAGAAATCGCCAGAGGGCCAATCGGCATCCCGGCCTTGCGCGCCTCGGTCTCGATCATCGGCGCGGCCACGCCTTCGCCGAGCAGGGTGATGCCTTCGTTGGTGAACGTACCGAACACCCGCGAGGTGAAGAAACCGCGACTGTCATTCACCACAATCGGGGTTTTCTTGATTTGCAGTACGAAATCAAAACCGCGGGCCAGGGTTTCATCGCTGGTATTGGCGCCCTTGATGATTTCCACCAGCGGCATTTTTTCCACCGGGCTGAAGAAGTGCAGGCCAATAAACTTGCCTTGATCAGGCACCGCGCTCGCCAGGCCGCTGATGGGCAAGGTGGAGGTATTGGAAGCAATCACCGCGTCTGCGCCTACCACGCGCTGGGCCGCAGCCGAGACCTTGGCCTTGAGGTCACGGTCTTCGAACACCGCTTCGATGATCAGGTCGCAACCGGCCAGGTCGGCATCATTGTCTGTAGGATGGATCCGCGCCAGGGTACTGTCGCGCTGTTCGGCCGTCAGTTGCCCACGGCTGACTTTCTTGTCCAGCAGCGCCGCCGAGTGGGCCTTGCCCTTCTCTGCCGCCGCCAGCGTCACGTCCTTGAGCACCACCTCCACTCCCGCCGATGCGCTGGTGTAGGCAATCCCCGCGCCCATCATGCCGGCGCCAAGGATGCCGACCTTGCGCGTGACATAGGGTGCAAAACCCGCAGGCCGCGAGCCACCGGCGTTGATTTCGTTGAGTTGGAACCAGAACGTACCGATCATGTTCTTCGCCACCTGGCCGGTGGTGAGTTCGGTGAAATAGCGGGTCTCGATCAGGTGCGCGGTGTCGAAATCCACTTGGGCGCCTTCCACGGCAGCACAGAGGATTTTCTCCGGCGCGGGGAAGCAGCCATTGGTTTTGCTGCGCAGGATCGACGGCGCAATGGCGAGCATCTGCGCGACTTTTGGGTTGGACGGGGTGCCGCCGGGGATCTGGTGGCCCTTGATATCCCAAGGCTGCCTGGCCGCAGGATTGGCCAGGATCCAGGCACGGGACTTGGCCAGCAGCTCATCACGGTCTGCCGCCAACTCGTCGATCAACCCCGCTTGCAAGGCCTTTTGCGCGCTGACCTTCTTGCCTTCGAGCAAGTATGGCAAGGCCTTTTCCAGGCCCAGCATGCGCACCATACGCACCACGCCGCCGCCGCCCGGCAGCAGGCCAAGGGTCACTTCCGGCAAGCCGATCTGTACGACTGGATGATCCAGCGCCACACGATGCTGGCACGCCAGGCACAGCTCCCAGCCACCGCCAAGGGCTGCGCCGTTGATCGCGGCCACCACCGGCTTGCCGAGGGTTTCCAGGCTGCGCAGTTGCGCCTTCAGGCCCAGGACCATGTCGTAGAACGCCTTGGCGTGAGGCTTGTCGACTTTGATCAGTTCATTGAGGTCGCCGCCGGCAAAGAAGGTTTTTTTCGCCGAGGTGATAATGACCCCGGCAATCTCGTCCTTTTCCGCGTCCAGGCGCGCGACGGTGGCGGCCATGGCCTCGCGGTAGGCCGCGTTCATGGTGTTGGCACTCTGGCCGGGCATGTCGAGGGTCAGCACCACGATCTGGTCCTGGCCTTTTTCGTAACGAATGGCGTCGGTCATGACAAATTCCTTAGGCTCAGAGGCGTTCGATAATGGTGGCGATACCCATGCCGCCGCCCACACAGAGCGTGGCCAGGCCGTAGCGCTGCTGGCGCACCTCCAGTTCATCGAGCAAGGTGCCGAGGATCGCGCAACCCGTGGCCCCCAGCGGATGGCCCATGGCAATCGAACCGCCATTGACGTTGACGCGGGCGGCGTCGATGCCCATGTCATTGATGAACTTGAGCACCACCGAGGCAAAGGCCTCATTGACTTCAAACAGGTCAATGTCCTCGACTCGCAAGCCGGCCTTCGCCAGGGCCTTGCGGGTGGCGGGCGCGGGGCCGGTAAGCATGATGGTCGGGTCGGTGCTGGTCACCGCCGTGGCGACAATACGCGCCCGCGGTTGCAGGCCCAGTTCGCGGCCCCGGGCCTCGGAGCCAATCAGCATCAACGCCGCACCATCGACAATCCCAGAGCTGTTACCCGGTGTGTGCACATGGTGGATGCGCTCGACATGGCTGTAGACCCGCAGGGCGGTGGCATCGAAACCCATCTGACCCATCATTTCGAAGCTGGGCTTGAGTTTGCCCAGGCCCTCGAGCGTCGAATCACCACGGATAAATTCGTCGTGATCCAGCAGCACGATACCGTTCTGGTCCTGCACCGGGACCAGGGATTTCTTGAAGGAACCGTCTGATCTGGCCCGTGCCGCTTTCTGCTGGGAGTGCAAGGCATAAGCATCGACATCCTCGCGGGTGAAGCCCTCCAGGGTAGCGATCAGGTCGGCGCCAATCCCCTGGGGCGTGAAGTGGCTGTGCATATTGGTCTGCGGATCCAACACCCAGGCCCCACCGTCGCTGCCCATGGGCACCCGGGACATGGACTCGACACCGCCCACCACCACCAGGTCCTCAAAGCCGGAGCGCACCTTCATGGCGCCGAGGTTGACCGCCTCCAGACCCGACGCGCAGAAGCGGTTGACCTGCACACCGGCGACGCTCACGTCCCAGTCGGCCACCAGCGCAGCGGTCTTGGCGATATCCGCGCCCTGATCCCCGACTGGCGTGACGCAGCCAAGCACAATGTCATCCACCTGGCGGGTATCCAGGTCGCTGCGCCGTTGCAGAGCGCTGAGCAAGCCGGCCACCAGGTTCACCGGCTTGACGCTATGCAACGCGCCATCGGCCTTGCCTTTGCCCCGGGGCGTGCGTATCGCATCAAAGATCAAAGCTTGGGTCATGACGTCCTCGAACCACTGTGCAATGGAGCTCTCAAGGGGAGAGCCGACCGTGCCCTTACCTTAAGCGCCACGAGGGCAGATTCAATGACCAATGCGCTCATTGACCTTGACGACCGCGCTCAGACGAACGGTAGAGGGCCGTCGGAAACACCGGGTTAATCGTTTTAGCTGTCTAGCCAAGGGGCTGGCGCGAAGATGGCTATATGCCTCATACCCTTTTAAAAGGATTTGAAGATAACTTGATATGAAAGCGATCTAAACCACGCTCCACATGGGCTCTAAGGTTCAATCAGTAAGAAGTGTATGACGCTGCTGCCGGGTCTTGCTGGAGCAGCTGTAAGAAAAATGCCATCTAGTCGGCTTAACGTAACGAATGGATGGTGCTTGCATCGGCGCATTTGACGCTCAGGAATAACAACAAAAGGCAGTCAGCCATGTTTAAACAATCGAAAGTTCGCCAGGCGGGGCTAATTCTCTTCGCCACTACTCTGATTCTGATTTTGCCCAATCTCACCAAGATCATTGGCTGAGCAGGCAGGTCACACCTCGACATTGCAGCCTTTGGCAGCACCGCCCGGGCAACCGCGTAAAGCGCTCCCGTGGCTGGGGCTGTCTTTTTTTGCATACGGTTGAGCGGCAGTTTTCCGGTATCGTGGGCGCGTATCGCCATTGCCATATGGGCTTCGCCTTGAAACAAATTATTGCCCTACTGCTGCTGATCCTGGCCGGCCCCACCAGCGCCGCCGAGTTAACCATTGCGCTGGATCACAGCCGCACCACCTGGCAAACCGCCGAGCTGCTCAAGCACCCGGCTGCGCAGACCGTGCAGATCGTCGATGACGTTTCCTACAAGCGCAATATGACCTATCGCGCAGTGCCGCTGGCCGTACTCTTACCGGGCCTGACGGTGCAGAACCATGTGCAGGCCGTGGCCCTCGATGGTTTTGCCGCCGAACTGGCCGCCGCGCCGCTGCTTGCGCAAAGCGGCGCGCAAGCGTGGCTGGCGGTTGAGGATCCGGCCCATCCCTGGCCCCCGTTGGCCAATGGCAAACCCAGTGCAGGGCCGTTCTATCTGGTGTGGACCCAGCCTCAGGTGAGCGGGATCAGCCCGGAACAATGGCCCTTCCAGGTCTCGACGATCAAACAATTGAAAACCGTTGCCGAACGCTTCCCGGCGCTGCTGCCCGACCCGGCTCTAGCGGCGGATGATCCGATCAACCAGGGGTTCGCCCTGTTTCAGAAAAACTGCCTGGCCTGCCATCGCCTAAATGGCGCGGGGGATGCGCAAGTAGGGCCGGATCTGAATGTGCCCTACAGCCCGACCGAGTATTTGGGCGGCGACTTCCTCAAGCGTTACATCCGAGATCCCCAGAGCCTGAGGCATTGGCCGCAGGCGAAGATGCCGGCGTTTGCCGCCAGCGTGTTGCCAGAGGCCGACCTGGAATTGCTGGTGGGGTATTTGAAGCATATGGCCGCTCGCAAAACCGGCGCGGCCTTGTAGGAACCAGCTTGCTGGCGATGTCGATCTTTCGGGCCTTGTCGCCGGCAAGCCGGCTCCTACATAGGGTGTGATGGGGTTATTGCTGCTGCACCAGGATCACCGGGGTCGGCGCGACAAATACCCGCGCATGCATCTGCTCATGCCCGCCACCACGGCGCATGCCGCGCACCGGGCACGCATCGAGATAATCCAGGCCCACCGCCAGTTTCAAATGCCGCTCCGGGCGGGCCAACTGGTTGGTCACATCGAAGCTGTACCAGGCGTCATCCAGCCAGGCTTCAGCCCAGGCGTGGCTGGCCAGGTGCTCGCTGTCCTCACTGTACAAATACCCCGACACATAACGCGTGGCGATCCCCAGGCTACGCGCGCAGGCCAGGAAGGCGTGGGCATGGTCCTGACAAACGCCGGCACGCCCGGCGAACGCCTCGGCCGCACAGGTCTGCACTTGGGTGGCACCCGGTACGTAGGCGATGTGCTGGTTAAGGGCATGCATCAGGTCGATCAGGGCATTGCGATCCCGGCGCTTGCCGCAGTGCTGCTGGGCAAAGGCGCGCAGGGCTTCGTCCGGTTCGGTCAGACGCGTGCCACGTTGGTAGGGAAATGGCGATTGGCTGTCATGCTCGGCCTCGCGCCACTCGTCAATGTCCACCTGGCCACGGGCGCCGATAATGATCGATTCATGGGGCTCATCCAGGGTCAGCACGTGCAGGATATTACCGAACGGGTCCAACTGGGCCCGCACCGGACGCGGCAAATCGAGCTGCCAACTGAGCACATGCTGACGCTCGCTGTCATGAGGGGTCAGGCGCAAGTATTGGATGCTGGCGCGCACCTGGTCTTCGTAGCGGTAGGTGGTTTCGTGGCTGATGGAAAGTCTCATGCCGCCTCCAGGTAGGAATGATGAATGGCGATACCCAACTGGCGTACCAGCGGGATGAAATCGGTCAGCCAGGCGTGCAGGCCTTCCTCGAGGATTTCGTCAATGGCCGTAAAGCGCAGGCGTGCGTCCATCTCGGCAGCCAGGCGCTGGGCCGGGCGGCCATTGATGCCAGGCAGGCTGGCGAGAATCTGGTCGATTTCTTCACTGCACGCGCGCAAAGATCGCGGTACATCGGCGCGCAGCAGTAACAGTTCAGCCACCTGGCGAGCACCGGGCGCATCACGGTAGATCTCGGTGTAGGCCTCAAAGGATGACAAGGCGCGCAGCAGCGCACTCCATTGGTAATAGGCATGGGCGGTGCCATCAATCACCACTTCGGCCTGGTCCCCGGCCATCTCGTAGCGGGCGTCCAACAGGCGCAGGGTGTTGTCGGCCCTTTCGATAAAGGTGCCCAGGCGAATAAAGCGAAAGGCGTCATTGCGCATGATGGTGCCGTAGGTCGCACCGCGAAACAGGTGGGAACGTTCCTTGACCCACTCGCAGAAACGGCTCATGCCATAACGGCTCAGGCCTTCCTGGGCTATGACGCGAATATCCAACCAGGTGGCGTTGATGTTTTCCCACATGTCAGCGGTAATTCGCCCACGCACCGCATGGGCGCTGGCGCGGGCCGCCCCCAAGCAACTGTAGATGCTCGCCGGGTTGGCGGCGTCCAGGGCGAAGAAATGCAGCAGGCGCTCGGCGTGCAACTCGCCATGACGCTCACGGTAGTCGTCCAGGGTGCCGGTAATCAGCAAGGGCATGGCCAGTTCGTGCAGGCCATCGCCGCGCCCATCCTGGGGCATCAGTGACAGTGAATAGCTGACATCCAGCATGCGCGCGAGGTTTTCCGCACGCTCCAGATAGCGCGACATCCAATATAAATCCGAGGCAGTTCTACTCAACATGGTTTTATTCCTCGACCACCCAGGTGTCTTTGGTGCCGCCGCCCTGGGACGAGTTGACCACCAGCGAGCCTTCGCGCAGCGCCACACGGGTCAACCCCCCCGGCACCACGCGGGTTTCCTTGCCGGACAGGACAAACGGTCGCAGGTCGATATGCCGGGGCGCGATGCCGTTTTCGACAAAGGTCGGGCACGTCGACAGGCACAGAGTCGGTTGGGCGATGTAGGCATGGGGCTTGGCCTTGATCCGCGCACGGAAGGCTTCGATTTCGGCGGCCGTGGCGGCCGGGCCGACCAGCATGCCGTAGCCACCGGAGCCTTGGGTTTCCTTGACCACCAGCTCCGGCAGATTCGCCAGTACGTGGGAAAGTTCGTCAGGCTTGCGGCATTGGAACGTCGGAACGTTCTTGAGGATCGGCTCTTCATCCAGGTAAAAACGGATCATGTCGGTGACGAAGGGATACACCGACTTGTCATCCGCCACCCCAGTGCCAATGGCATTGGCCAGCACCACGTTGCCCGAACGATAGGCGGCCAACAGCCCCGGCACGCCGAGCATCGATTCCGGGTTGAAGGCCAGCGGGTCGAGATAGGCATCGTCGAGGCGACGGTAGATCACGTCCACCGCCTTCGGGCCGTCTGTGGTACGCATGAACACGCGGTCGTCACGTACGAACAGATCGGCGCCCTCCACCAGTTCCACGCCCATTTCCCGGGCGAGGAAGGCATGTTCGAAAAACGCGCTGTTGAATCGCCCGGGCGTCAGCACGACTACGCTGGGGTTTTCCAGCGGGCTGGAGCTTTTCAGGGTGTCGAGCAACAGGTTGGGGTAATGATCGATCGGGGCGATGCGCTGGGCAGCGAACAATTCGGGGAACAGGCGCATCATCATCTTGCGGTCTTCGAGCATGTAGCTCACGCCGCTGGGGGTGCGCAGGTTGTCTTCCAGCACGTAGTAGCTGCCGTCGCCATCGCGTACGAGATCGACACCCGAGACGTGGGAATAGATATCACGGTGCAAGTCCAGGCCCTGCATCGCCAGTTGGTATTGCTCGTTGGCCAGCACTTGCTCGGCCGGAATGATCCCGGCCTTGATAATGCGTTGGTCGTGATACAGGTCGGCAAGGAACAGGTTCAATGCCTTGACCCGCTGAATGCAGCCTCGTTCGACCACTCGCCATTCGCTGGCGGGAATGCTGCGCGGGATGGTATCGAAGGGAATCAGGCGCTCGGTGCCCTGCTCATCGCCGTACAGGGTGAAGGTGATGCCGGCACGGTGAAACAGCAAATCGGCTTCACGCCGGCGCTGGGCCAGCAGTTCGGGCGGGGTTTCAGCCAGCCAACGGGCGAACTCGCGATAGTGAGGTCGGACCTGGCCGGCCCCATCGTACATTTCATCGTAATAAGTGCGGATCATGCCGAACTCCTTGTCACCCGGACGCAACGGACTGTCGCAAGGCCCGTGCCAGCGGCATAAACACTTAAGTATCAATCAGTTGGATACAGTCAAAGGCAACGCCGCACCGTCCTGGTGCAGCAAATACCCGGGCCTCGCCCCGCGCGCTTCATAGAGGCGCAGGCGTTGCCTATCACCAGCATAGTCAGAGTTGATTTCACTGCCGGGGAAAGCCTGCGGATAATCGCCAACATTCGCTGAACAGGACTCTTCCTACAGCATCACCCCATCACCGCCGGTAATTTGCTTGTGCATGTACCGATCGGTTCCCCTTCATGCCGATCTTCCCTTTTGGCCACCCTGCTCCGGTGGCCTTTTTTTTGTGCCGGTTTTTTCATATTAAGTTCCCAGCACTTTGCACCACCACAAACAAAATCGGCCGACCCAAAGGTCAGCCGATACGCTGCGTTATTGATCATGTGTCTACATGGGTAACCCACGAACCTCGTGCTTGACGCCCCACCCCTCAATAATCCCGCCCAAGGGCTCGACTACCGCCTCAAAGTCCTGCTCGAAATCACCGATACCGTCATAGGTGGCGAACATGACCTTGCTCAACTCCAGGAACCAGGCACCGTCATCCCGTGCGCTGACCTGAGCATTGATCGACTCCCCACGAAACCGACCCGCAGCCCGGCGCGCACGTTCCTCATCCGGGAAAATGGCGTAGAACTCGATGGGATGGAAACGCGAGAAGTCAAAGCCGCCCTCTTTCATGCGGCGTAACACGTGGGTGCTGATGTCTTCTTGATAGGCTGTGCTCATGAAACGTCCTCCTGAACCGATGGATAGACTTTCCGTGCTTCCCAGGGCCTGCGCGTGAACGGCGCAGGTGGACGGCAATGACATCGCCGCAGGAAAACAAGCATGTAGCTGACAAGACCAGACCTTAGCGATTCATTCGCTGATCTCCCTTGCAGAGTAGCGCGAAGCTATCAGCTCCACCAGCAGCGCTTTTACGACGTACAGGGAATATTCAGGGGGCGGGAGAAATATCGAGGATCTGGATACTGTTCTGATCCTTCAGGCTTTTAACCGTCGGCTCGGCGATCCGGCCGTCCAGGTCATTGAGGTCCAGTTGAGCGGGGATAGGCAGCAGTTTGGCGCGGATCATCTGTGCGGCGTCTTCGAGGCTGGGCTTCTGCGCGCAGCTGAACTGCTCCACGGACTGCACACCGTGGTCATCAACGAAGGTAACTTGCCAATTTTGCATCAGTGCCTCCTCGATAAAGCCCATGGATGGGCTCACATCTATCTGGACCTTGAGGGCGCGATGATCGTTCCGCTCAAGGCTGGAGGCACTGCTCGGTTGCGCTTAGCGCTTCTCGGCGCTTTCCTTGAGGGCTTTCAAGGTATTGAAGGGCGCTTCAACCACAAACTTGTTGGCCAACCAGGACGGTACGCTGCCACCAGGCTCGGTATGGACCTGGTAAGTCACTTCGGTCTGGTCGGCGCCTTTGGGCACCAGTTTCCAGAAACCTTCGACCTGGGCCACACGCACGTAGCCTTTCTCTTCCGGCAGGTAGGTAGGGACTTCCAGCAGCTTGCGGGTCACGCTGCCGTCGGCAGCCTGGGTCGTGGTGATTTCCAGGATCGAGTCACGATCGGTGACTGGGAACGGGGCTTTGAACTGGGTGTAGGTCCAGCTCTTGTCGCCTTCCTTCTTGAGCAGCTTCTGCGACTTGCATTCGTGAATCCACTTACAGGCACCGACGACATCGTCCTGCAGGGCCTGGATCTTGGCCAATGGCGCCTTGATCACCGTAACGCCGCGATAAGCCTTGTATTTGGACCCGGCCACTTCACTCAAGGCGACCTTGATACCTTCCTCGTCCTTGGCAACCTGCCACTCTTCTGCCTGTGCGGCAGCCGCAAACAACACCGTAAAACCGCACAACACAGCCATTCGTTTCAGCGAACCCATTGTTGTATTCCTTATTGTTGAAGTTCTGACATTAAAGCCCACTACGCCGCCGTCATCTGCTCCCACCAGCCGATCAACCTGATCGCTTCTTCCTGGCTACTACCACAGACCTCTAGATCCGCCGCGAAGGCACCGCATACCGCAGGCCGTTCAGGCAGGCCAAACAATTGGCACAGCTGTTCGACCGACAGATGCAGGCAGCGTTCGCCCGCGGGCTTGCCATTGGGCATACCGGGCAACGGCGAACTGATGGAAGGGGCGATACAGCAAGCGCCACAGCCTTCACGGCATTTCATGACCAGTAGGTCCTCGACGACAAAGTGTTGATGGCCGGGCTAGAGTACGCCCTAAAACATCCGTTTTAAAATGGTCTAACAGGGGTTTTTCGCAGAAAACAAAAGTGACCGACCAGTCTGCGACAGAAGGTCAGGGGGTAAGGTCACTTTGCCAGGCAAGATTAATTCTTGAATTCGAAATCCAGGGCCGCGCCTTCCACATCGCGCCGCTCTTCATTGCGCATTTGCAGTTGCATTTCGTTGCTCAACAGGCGGCCGTTGATCTGGAAAGCACTGTTATCGATCGGTTTCTCGCCAAACATCGGCGGCAACAACGGCACATTCTTGGGTTGCGGCATAGTGCCGAGGGGCTGCAGGTGCCGGACCATTTCCTGGGGCAGACTCAGGTCCAATTGCGCTGGCGCCAGTTTGGTCTGGGCCACTTCCCGGGCCGACTTGGACTTGTTTGCGATGGGCGCGCGCTTTTTTTCCTTGGCGGCTTTCGTAACCGGAGCGGCTTTTTTAGCCTGGGTCGTTTTTTTAGCCGGTGCCGGCTTTTGTTCGGCGGCTGCCAGCACAACTGGCGCACTGGCAGGCGCTGCCAGTACAGAAGTGGTGTTGCACAGGCTCGCCAGACAGATCAACAGCGCGGCAGGAAAAATAGAGGTCATATCGCCAACAGCATTAACGGCAGAAGGCCATATGCTCGCTTGTTGAGCGCGGCATGACAAGCGCGGTGATTAGCCAGCTACCGTTCATGCCCCGTTTTGGCGCTTCAAAAACCACCCGCAGCCTCTTGGCATAACTGGTTGGCCAGCATGCCCAGGGTCATCAGGGCTCGCTCCGCTTCTCGGTTCCACGGCGTACCGCAGTTGAGCCGAATACAGTGGTTGAACTGTTCGGTATTGCTGAAGATCAGCCCCGGCGCGATGCTGATGCCTTGCTGCAAAGCCCGCACGTGCAGCTCTTGGGTATTGACCCTGCCCGGCAGACTGACCCACAGGATAAAACCGCCCGTCGGCCGGCTCATCTGCGTGCCTTCCGGGAAATACTGCTGCACCGCTAACTGGAAGGCACTGAGGTTCTTGCGGTACTCCTGGCGAATGTAGCGCAGATGGCGGTCGTAACCGCCATTCTCCAGATACGCCGCCACGCCCATCTGCGTAACGCTGCACGCCGAATGGGTACTGAACATCTGCAGGCGCTGGATCTCCTGCTGGTATTTGCCGGCAATCATCCAGCCGATGCGCACGCCAGGGGACAGGGTCTTGGAGAAACTGGAGCAGTAGATCACCCTATCCAGGCGGTCATAGGCCTTGAGGGCCTTGGTGCGGCCCAACTCGAACATCAATTCGCCGTAGATATCGTCTTCGACGATCTGGATATCGAAATCCGAGGCCAGGCGCAGCAGCTGTTTCTGCCGTTCTTCCGGCATGGTGCCGCCCAGGGGATTACTCAGGCGCGTGGTCAACACCAGGGCCTTGATCGACCACTGGTTGGCCGCCAACTGCAGGGCTTCCAGGCTCATGCCTGTGGCCGGGTCGCTGGGAATCTCGATGACCTTGAGGCCAAGCAAGTCCGCCAGTTGCAGCAGGCCGTAATAGGTGGGCGATTCGGCGGCAATCAGGTCGCCGGGGCGAGTCAGCACCCGCAACGACATCTGCAATGCGTCGACACACCCGTGGGTGATCACCACTTCGGACGGATCGACCACCACTCCGGCATCGCGCATACGAATCGCGACCTGGCGCCGCAGCGGCTCGAAGCCCGGGCTGAACATATAGCTGAACGCCCGTGGGCTCTGAAAGCGCGTGACCTTGGCCAGTTGCTGGTGCAGCGCCCGCACCGGTAGGTAATCGACACTGGGAACAGCGGCCCCCAGCGGGAACACCCCTTCGCGACGGGATTCAACCAGGACCTGTTGGATGATACTGCTGCGGGTGACCAGGCCCGGGCGCTCGACCCGAGCGATATCCGGCGTCGGTGCGGTCAGGGCCGGCGTCTGGTGCACGTAATACCCGGACTGCGGCCGCGCACGGATCAACCCCTGGTCTTCAAGGTTGGCGTAGGCCTGTAGCACGGTGGCATGACTGACATTGAGCTGAGAGCTCATCTTGCGCACCGAAGGCACGCGCTCACCCGGTTGATAGACACCGCGCCGGATATCCTCAGCCAACTGCTGGGCGATACGTTGGTAAAGCAAGAGATTGGTCATGACGCAGCACTCGATTTCACGGGTATTTTATTTTTGTGTGAAACATACCGGCACAGTTTAGAAGTGTACGGGGACAGTTGCCACAATAGTCGAGGACGCGCGGCAGTGATAGAAAAAACTGTATGGGTTGAGCTGTGAATCGCAGGCATGAAAAACCCGATCAAAGATCGGGTTGCATAGCGGGTGCGCCACATACCCGGTAGGAGCTGGCTTGCCTGCGATGCTGGCGATGCGAGTGTTCAGATGCACCGCGCCGATGCTATCGCAGGCAAGCCAGCTCCCACATCGACCGTACGCGCACTGAGGTTCAGCGCGCGGCGCCGAGCTGGCCCTTCTCATCGGAGAAGACGATTTCCACACGCCGGTTCTGCGCACGACCACGTTCGGAAGCATTCACTTCCACCGGGTACTGATCGCCATAGCCTTCCACCTGGATGCGTTTTTCATCAATGCCCAGGTCGACCAGTACGTCCGCCACGGCCTGTGCACGGTCACGGGACAGTTTGAGGTTTTCGTGCTCGCCGCCGGTGCTATCGGTATAACCCTCGATCCGCACGACCCGCTTGGGGTTCAGTTGCAGGAACTGCACGATCTTCAGCACTGTACGGTTGGCGGAGTTTTTCAGCTCCGCCTGGCCAGTGTCGAACAGCACGTCGCCCAAGGTCATCACCAGGCCACGATCGGTCTGGGTGGTGGTCAGGCTGGCGATCTGCTCCTCCAGCCACTTGCCCTGTTGCTGCACGCTCAACAACTTGGCTTCGCGCAGCGCCAGTTGCAGGCGTTGACGCTCCAGTTCGAGCTTGGCCGCACGTTCTTCGTTGAGTACCAACTCGGTATGTTCCCGGGCGATGGCGCTATAGCGCTGGCTCAGGTAGGCGTAATGCACGACGTCGCCACCGCTGCCCCAGTAGCTGGAAAGGCGGTCGGCGCGGGCCAGGGACTCACCGGCGCGGATCACGTCCTTGGGCGCGATGCGCAATACATTGGAGTCTTCCTTGACCTTCTGGAAGTCGCTGCCAGCCTGCTGCAACGCGGCGTCGCTATTGGGATGGCTGGCGCAACCGGCGAGCAGCAGGCTGCTCAATAGCAACCCAAATGTCAGGCGGTTCATTGAGCATCTCCCAGCTGTTTGCGCAGGCGGGTGATACGAGTGTCGAGGACATTCAACTGCTCCTGACTCTTTTGCGTCAGTACCCGCGCCTCTGCCAGGCGCGCGTCGAGTTCGGCCTGTTCAGCCTGCATGCGGGCATCCTTGTAGGACTCGTCAGCCATATCGGCCTTGGCCTGGGCCAGCTTCGTCTCGGCGAGTTTCAACTCAGGCACGTCGTCAGCGACAGCGCCCACGGCGGCGGCTTGCTCCAAGGCTTGCTGGGTCAGGCGCATTTGCTCATTCGGCGCAGGATCTGCGGCACAGCCCGCCAGCGTTACTACGGCGAGGGCGGCGAAAAGAGGTCGAATAGTCACTAAAAATCCCTACTTTGTTGGGGTGCTGACGGGTTGCTGCAACTGCGTCTTCCAGCGTTCGATATTGCGCTGCAACGCGGCTTCCGTCAGACCGGACGCGGACAATTCTGTCATCTTTTTGGCGAGCTGTCCGCGCAACCACGGATCATTGCAGGCCGAGTTGTGGGAAATCGCCAGGAACAGCCCCGGCTGATCAATCGGTAGTTCACGGGCCAGCAGGTCTTTGCTCATGCCAAGGGTCTGCGCCATGGCCATGCCGGAGTAACGGCCGGCCAGCACGTAGTCCACTTCGCCAAGCAGCAGTTTCTGCAAGGCCGGGGTTACGGTTGGCAGGCGTTCCAGGGTCAGGTGTTCGCTGGCAAAGGCTTCAAACTCAGGGGACAGGCGCGCCCGCTCCGAGACCGCGCCCTTGTGGCCATGCAGGTCGGCTGCATGGGTATAGACCAGGGGCGAGTCGACGCGGGTCCACACCCGGTAATCGGCCTGCATCAGTGCCGGATGGATGTAGTCCAGGGTCTCCAGCTCGCTGACACTCAGCGGCGCATCGACCAGCATGTCCATGCGCCCGCTGCGGACTTCATCAAGGGCCAGGGAACGCTTGCCGCCATACAACAGGTCGACTTTCAACCCCAGCTCCTTGGCCACTTGTTGCAGCACGTCGGCATTGGCGCCGATCAAGTGGGTGGGGTCTTGCGGGTCTCGCCACAAATAGGGCGGCGCATCCGGGCTGCCGGTCACCACCAGGCGCTCGCATTTGCCGGCAGCGATAGACAAGGTCGGCAGCAGTGACAGGCCCAGCAGTACAGTCCAGCGACGCAGTTCCATGGCGTGGTTCCCGATCAAAAGTGGCGTGCAAAAAAAAGCCCAGTCATAAGACCGGGCTCTTTATAAGTGAAGCGGCTGGTTTAGACCAGCTTCTCCAACTCAGGTACGGCTTCGAACAAGTCCGCCACCAGGCCGTAATCAGCCACCTGGAAGATCGGTGCTTCTTCGTCCTTGTTGATCGCAACGATCACTTTGGAGTCCTTCATACCAGCCAAATGCTGGATCGCGCCGGAGATACCGACCGCGATGTACAGCTGTGGCGCCACGATCTTGCCGGTCTGGCCGACCTGCATATCGTTGGGTACGAAGCCTGCGTCGACCGCCGCGCGCGAAGCGCCGACCGCCGCGCCCAGCTTGTCGGCCAGGGCGTACAGGTGCTTGAAGTTGTCACCGTTCTGCATGCCACGCCCGCCGGAAACGACGATCTTGGCAGCGGTCAGCTCAGGACGGTCCGACTTGGCCAGCTCTTCGCCAACAAAGCTGGAAGTGCCAGCATCGTGAGCAGCAGCCACCGCTTCAACGGCAGCCGAACCACCTTCGGCGGCAACTGGGTCGAAACCGGTGGCACGCACGGTGATGACTTTGACAGCAGCAGTCGATTGCACGGTGGCAATGGCGTTACCGGCGTAGATCGGGCGCTTGAAAGTGTCGGCGCTTTCGACCGAAACGATCTCGGAGATCTGGTCAACGTCCAACTGCGCAGCAACCCGCGGCAGGATGTTTTTGCCGTTGGAGGTGGCAGCAGCCAGGATGTGGCTGTAGCCAGCGCCCAGCTCTGCAACCAGAGGGGCAACGTTTTCCGGCAATTGGTGAGCGTAGGCAGCGTTGTCGGCGGCCAGTACTTTGCTCACGCCAGCGATTTTCGCGGCGGCTTCAGCCACAGCGCCAACATTCTGGCCAGCGACCAGGACGTGGATATCACCACCGATTTTCGCAGCAGCAGCTACGGTGTTCAGGGTGGCCGGGGCCAGCACCTTGTTGTCGTGTTCTGCGATTACCAAGATAGTCATGATTAGATTACCTTCGCTTCGTTTTTCAGTTTCTCGACCAGTTCAGCCACCGACTTGACCTTGATACCCGCGCTGCGTGCAGCCGGCGCTTCGACTTTGACGGTCTTGTTGGTAGAGGCGGTGGAAACGCCCAAAGCATCCGGAGTCAGCACTTCGAGAGGCTTTTTCTTGGCTTTCATGATGTTTGGCAGGGACGCATAACGCGGCTCGTTCAAACGCAGGTCAGTGGTGACGATGGCCGGCAGTTTCAAGGAAACCGTCTGCGCGCCGCCGTCGATTTCGCGGGTCACGGCAACGCTGTCGCCGCTGACTTCGACTTTCGAAGCGAAGGTGCCCTGGCCGTAACCGGTCAGTGCAGCCAGCATCTGGCCAGTCTGGTTGTTGTCGCTGTCGATCGCCTGTTTGCCAAGGATCACCAGTTGCGGCTGTTCCTTGTCGACAACGGCCTTGAGCAGCTTGGCAACGGCCAGCGAGGTCAGTTCTTCAGCGGACTCGACGAGCACCGCGCGGTCGGCACCCAGCGCCAGGGCGGTACGCAGCTGCTCTTGAGCAGTGGTTGGACCGATGGAAACGACGACGATTTCAGTCGCAACACCTTTTTCTTTCAGGCGTACGGCTTCTTCCACGGCGATTTCGCAGAAGGGGTTCATCGACATTTTGACGTTAGCCAGATCGACGCCGGAATTGTCCGCCTTGACGCGAACTTTCACGTTGTAATCGACAACGCGTTTGACAGCTACAAGAACCTTCATGGATTCCTCGTTACTCTCCGGTGAAAAGGAAGCCGCCCGGATAAACCTGGCGGTAGATGCTCAACGGCGCACAAGGGCACCTCTAAAAACGCAGGCCGTCATGACAGGTAACGTTGCACGTACTCAACAATAAAGACCGTTCGTCAGGGGTGACTGACAAGTCATTCATCGTCGCAACGTGTAAACTGCGCGCCAGCATTACGTGCGCGTCAACCTGCATCAGCATTGCCTTGTCTTTGGACGTGGCCTTGAAACCGGCAGTCCGCCTACGGGAAGCGCAAAACCGACCGTATATTGACCGGAACACCTTTTCCGGTCAATACAGCAAAATGGTCAGATATAAGCCGCGTTGCTTTGATTTACCTAGCTTGCGGGCAATTCAAACAAACGTTTGTATTGGACGCTGAGAGTGGTGTAGATATAATGCGCCACCTAGAGAGAAAGGTGGGTCCTCCCCTGCCCTTTTGTAAGAAATTGGCGCAGAAGACGACAGATAAAACACCGAACCTCCACCCATTAGAAAAAAAACTGTTGAGCCTTGAGTAGGAGATAGCCTGTGGAACGCGAATACATGGAATTCGACGTGGTCATCGTCGGCGCAGGGCCGTCGGGCCTGTCTGCCGCCTGCCGACTGAAGCAGAAGGCCGCCGAAGCCGGTAAGGAAATCAGCGTCTGCGTGGTCGAAAAAGGCTCCGAAGTCGGCGCACACATCCTGTCCGGTGCCGTGTTTGAACCACGCGCCCTGAATGAATTGTTCCCGGACTGGAAAGAATTGGGCGCCCCGCTCAATACCCCGGTCGTGCGCGACGACATCTATGTACTGCGCAGCAGCGACAGCTCCACCAAGGTTCCAGACTTCTTTGTGCCCAAGACCATGCACAACGAAGGCAACTACATCATCTCCCTGGGCAACCTGTGCCGCTGGCTGGCCCAGCAGGCGGAGAACCTGGGCGTGGAAATCTACCCTGGCTTCGCCGCCCAGGAAGTACTGTTCGACGAGAACGGCGTGGTGCGCGGGATCATCACCGGCGACCTCGGCGTGGACCGTGAAGGCCATCCAAAAGAAGGCCTGTACACCCCCGGCATGGAACTGCGCGGCAAGTACACGCTGTTCGCCGAAGGCTGCCGCGGGCACTTGGGCAAGCAACTGATCCAGCGCTTCAACCTGGACAGCGATGCCGACGTGCAGCACTACGGCATCGGCCTCAAGGAAATCTGGGAAATCGACCCGGCCAAGCATCAGCCAGGTCTGGTGGTCCACACCGCCGGCTGGCCGCTGGACATCATGAGCAACGAGAACACCGGTGGCTCTTTCCTCTATCACCTGGAAAACAACCAGGTGGTCGTAGGCCTGATCGTCGACCTGTCCTACAGCAACACCTTCCTGTCGCCGTTCGATGAGTTCCAGCGCCTCAAGCATCACCCGGTGCTGGCCCAGTACCTGGAAGGCGGCAAGCGCATCAGCTACGGCGCGCGCGCCCTGGCCAAGGGCGGCATCAACTCGCTGCCGAAGATGGTATTCAAAGGCGGCGCCTTGATCGGTTGTGACCTGGGCACGATGAACGTGGCCAAGATCAAGGGCAGCCATACCGCAATGAAGTCCGGCATGCTCGCCGCCGACGCCGTGGCTGATCGCCTGTTCGCCGAATCTGAAGGCGGCGATGAACTGACCGCCTACGTCGACAGCTTCAAAGCCAGCTGGCTCTACGAAGAACTGTTCGCCACCCGCAACTTCGGCCCGGCGATGCACAAGTTCGGCCCGATTATCGGTGCAGGCTTCAACTGGTTCGACCAGAACATCCTCGGCGGCAAAATGCCGTTCACCCTGCATGACACCAAGCCGGACTACGCCTGCCTCAAGCTGGCCAAGGACAGCCAGAAGATCGACTACCCCAAACCCGACGGCAAGCTGAGCTTCGACAAGCTGAGCTCGGTGTTCCTCTCCAGCACCAACCATGAAGAAGAACAGCCGTGCCACTTGAAACTCAAGGACCCGAGCATCCCGATCGGCACCAACCTGCCGCTCTACGATGAACCGGCGCAGCGCTACTGCCCGGCAGGCGTGTACGAAGTCATCACTCAGGAAGACGGCGAGAAGCGCTTCCAGATCAACGCCCAGAACTGCGTGCACTGCAAGACTTGTGATATCAAGGACCCTTCGCAGAACATCACCTGGGTGACACCGGAAGGCGCGGGCGGGCCGACTTACCCGAATATGTAAGCCACCTGCTTGAAAATGAGGCTCTCCACTGGAGAGCCTTTTTTATGGCCGACGCAAATCTAATGTGGGAGCGAGGTATCTCTGGGGATTTACGCGGCGCGTTCTTCACCCGGGTTGCGCAGGAAATAGCGCTTATATTCCCGACTGAACTGCGACGTACTCTGATACCCCACGTTATGCGCCGCCTGCGCCACGCCCATGCCTTCCACCAGCAACAACTGCTGGGCCTTGAGCAGGCGCAGACGCTTGAGGTACTGCACCGGCGACAACAAGGTGCAACGCTTGAAGTGCTCATGGAACGTCGACGCACTCATATGTGCATAACCGGCCAGGGTCTCGATGTTCAGGGGTTCGGCGTAATGGGCATGCAAGTGGTTCAAGGACGTGGCAATCCGCGAGAACTGCCCCTGCTGTTCCACCAAGGCGCGCAGTACATCGGCCTGGGGCCCGCGCAAGGCGGTGAACAACAACTCCCGCACCCGGGCCGGCCCCATGATCCGGGCTTCCAATGGATCGTGCAGGCACTGCAACAGCCGCTCGACGCAACCGCGCATCGCGTCATCCAGTACCACCGAGCTCATCGACTCCAACGTCTGCGCCGTCGGCGGTGGGCCAGCCTGCATGCCCATAGCCATCACCAGCTCGCCCAACACCACCCGATCAATGCCCACAGTCACCCCATACAGCGGGGCGTCGGCGGCCATGGCAAACGTCTCGCACTCGAACGGCACCGGCATCGCCTGGATCAGGTAATGCCCGGCGCCATATTCCAGGGTGCACGGCCCCAGGTACGCGACCTTGCTGCCCTGGGCCACGAACATCAGGCTCGGTTCATAGATCTGCGGCCCGCGCGCTACGTCGCAACTGGCGCGCAACACCTTCACGCCCGCCAGGTGAGTCGGGGAAAAACCATCGCGGGGCGTCAGCCCCTCAATCAAAGAAACCAGCGTGGCGTTGGCATCAAGATGGCGAGTCAACAACATGGCAAAAACTTCGCGAAAAAGGGATGAGAACATCATCGCAGGTCTGGCGGCCAATGAATCCAATCCTGGGGCACTCCCGGACGAATAGGCATGAGACTCGGAGCATTTGCCATGTTCGCCCACCGGCTCCACGCGCAGAATTCGCCACCTTTCCCGTTCAAGCTTTTGCGAGGTTTTCACCATGTACACCGCCATCGGTTACGCCGCCCAGTCGGCCACCACGCCCCTCGCCCCCATGTCCTTCGAGCGCCGCAGCCCGCGAGCCGATGACGTGGCGATCGAGATCCTCTACTGCGGCGTCTGCCACTCCGACATCCACCAGGCGCGCAACGAATGGGGCATCGCCGTCTACCCGCTGATGCCAGGCCACGAGATTGTCGGCAAGGTCACTGCCGTCGGCGCCAGCGTCACTGACCATAAAGTCGGCGACTTGGTCGGCGTGGGCTGCATGGTGGATTCGTGCCGCCACTGCGAAGCCTGCAAATCAGACCTGGAGCAATACTGCCTCGAAGGCCCGACCATGACCTATGCCACCCCGGATCGGGTGGACGGCAGCAACACCATGGGCGGCTATTCCGACAGCATCGTGGTCAGCGAGCACTTCGTGGTGAAGATTCCGGCCAAGCTCGACCTGGCCAGCGCCGCACCGATCCTCTGCGCAGGCATCACCACCTACTCGCCGCTCAAGCACTATGGGGTCAAGGCGGGCGATAAAGTCGGGATTCTCGGCATGGGCGGCCTGGGCCATATGGGCATCAAGTTCGCCAAGGCCATGGGTGCCGAAGTGACGCTGTTCACCCGCTCCGCGAGCAAGGCAGAAGAAGGCCGTCGCCAGGGCGCCGATCACGTGATCGTGTCCACCGACGCCGAGCAGATGAAGGCAGCAGCCGGCAGTTTCGACTTCCTGCTGGATACCATTCCGGTGCAGCACGACCTGAACCCCTACCTCGACGTCCTGCGTTTTGACGGCGTGCACATCCTGGTGGGTTTGATCGAACCGGTCGACCCACCGGTCAACGCAGCGAAGCTGGTATTGGGTCGTAAAGTCCTGGCCGGCTCGCTGATCGGCGGCATTGCCGAAACCCAGGAAGTCCTGGATTTCTGCGCCGAGCATGGCATTACCTGCGACATCGAAATGCTCGATATCCGCCAGATCAACGAGGCCTATGCGCGCATGATTGCTGGCGACGTGAAGTACCGCTTCGTGATCGACATGACCACCCTGAAGGCTTGATCAGGCCTTCGCCCCCAACTCCGCTGACAGCCGTGCTGCGACCTGTTTGACCACAGGAATCAGCTCGGCCATTTTTTCCAGCGGCATGTAGGGCACCGTACTGGCGATGCTGATGCCGGCGACAATCCGCCGGCTGGCATCGCGCACGGGCGCGGCCACACAGCGGATCGACGGTTCGTTGTCTTCCAGGTCGAACGCATAGCCGCCCGCGACATACTCGCGCATGCGTTGCTCGAATTGCTCCCAGGATTGTTCCGGGTGCTGCGGCCAGTGCAGGTTTTTCCCGCCTACCGGCAAGCTGGCCTGATACAGGCGCTGCCATTCCTCTTGCGAATCATCGAGCAACAAGGCCTTGCCGATCCCGGTACGTGCCAGGGGCATGCGGTGGCCGACCCGCGAGCGCATTTCCGGGCCGTTGCGCCCAGGATTCTTGTGCAGGTACAGCACATCGTCGTATTCGCGGATCGCCAGGTGGATGGTGTCGCCAGTCAGCGCCGACAGCTCATCCAGATAAGGCATCGCCAGCGTCACCAGCGGCAGTTCTTCCCGGGCCTGGAAGCCCAACTCGATCAGCTTGGGGCCCAGCAGGTAGCCGACTTGCGGCACTACCCGCAGGTAGCGTTCGTCCACCAGGCAACTGGCCAGGCGATGCGTGGTGCTGCGAGTGGTGCCGATGCGCCGGGCAATCTCCTTGAGATCCCGCGCCCCGGACGCCACCGCCTGCACCACGCCCAGGCCGCGCAGCAGGGTCTGGGTGCCCGTGGGCGCGGGGTCTTTGGCGGGAATCGGTGGGTTTTCCTGCATGTCGGGGCCTATCTAGAAATGCGAAAGCGGCGGCCATTATGGCAAATGCCGAGCCTCAAGGCAGGGCCGATCTCAGCCCTGGGCAAACTCACGCAACGCCTCGCCTTCCATGCGGTAGCGCACCCATTCTTCCTGGGGTTGGGCACCGATGGATTTGTAGAACGCAATGGCCGGCTCGTTCCAGTCCAGCACACTCCATTCAAAGCGCCCACAGCCATTGTCGTAGGCGATTTTTGCCAGGTGGCGCAGCAACTTCTTGCCCGCCCCGCCGCCGCGCTGCTCCGGGTTGATGTACAGGTCTTCCAGATACAGGCAATTGCTGCCCAGCCAAGTGGAGTAGCTGAAGAAGAACACCGCAAAACCAATCGGCAAGCCATCGCGCAGGCAGATCAGGCCATGGGCGGTGGCACCTTCGCTGAACAGGCTGCGCTCGATATCCACCACGCTGGCGATCACTTCGTGGCGGGCTTTTTCGTACTCGGCCAGCTCAGTGATAAAGGTCAGGATCTGCGCAGCATCGCTGGGCACGGCGGGACGGATCTCGATGGTCATGAACAGGCCTGCGGCTAAAAAAGAAAGGACACATACTAAGGCGCTTTGATGACCGCTTGCAGGGATTTATGCACGCGATTACTCCGCTGCGCAGCAATGCTGACGCCAGTAACCACAGAACAAAGCACGGGGTGGCCCATGGTAAAAAGTCCGCCATAAATCCAACAAACCCCAAGGCTTGCCCATGCGCCCCACTGCTCCAGTTGGCGGAACGCTCTTCGCCCTGTTCTGCCTTGCCAGCTACCTGCTGTCACTGTCGTATGGCTCGACGTTTTTGTTGTCGCTGCTGATCGATTCCAGAGGCGGCAATGAACACGACGCCGGCAGCGTGATTTCCATGGCGATGCTCAGTACGTTTATCGCAGTGATTGCATCCGGGCACCTGGCCGATGCCCTGGGTGCCGCGCGCTCAATTGCCTGCCTGGGGATCCTGCTGGTGGTGGCCTGCCTGGGCTTTGCCCTGACGCCGGGTTTTGGCCAGGGCCTGATGCTGTTCGGCCTGACCCTCGGGCTGGGCTGGGGCGTGTTCTACACCCTGGGCCCGATCATCGTGGCGATGCTGGTGGCGCCCAGCCACAGGGCCAAGTATTTCGCCTGGCTGTCGGGGAGCATGATGACCGGCATCGGTTCGGGCCCCCTGTTGGGGCGGGCGGCCAGCGCCATGGGCCTGCCTCTGGAAAGCGCATTTTATATTGCAGCCCTCGCCAGCCTGGTGGGCGTGCTGATGTTCTGGCGCCTGGGCAGCTATCTCAAGCAGCAACCCAACTTGCTGGGGACTGGCACCGTGTCGAAAATCTCCTGGGCCAGCACCCGGCGCGTACTGGGGTCGAAGGCGGTATTCGCAATCATCATGGTGGGCCTGGGCGGCTGTGTGTTTGGCGGGCTGTCGAGCTTCCAGACCAGCTACGCGGCGAGTCATGGGTTGGACTATTCGCTGTTCTTTCTCGGCTTCATGGGTGCGGCAATTACCAGTCGCTTGGTGATTGCCAGCTTTGTGGTCAGGCGCGATGCGTACTGGTCGGCCTGTGTGTTATCCGGATTGATGCTGGTGTCGATCCTGATGTTCAGCTTCGGCGTGCATGACAGCTTCAGCTACTTGCTGGCGGCCATTACCTTGGGAGTGGGTTACGGCCTGACCTACTCAGTGATCAACGGCCTGGCCGCCAACGAAGCGCCAACTGCCAGCACGCCCCAAGCCTTGCTGCTGTTCAGCCTGTCGTACTTTATCGGGGTGTTCGGGTTTCCGCTGCTGGCGGGCAAGCTGATTGTCGAGCATGGCGTGCCAACCCTGCTCGCCAGTGTATTGGGCATCGCCTTGCTCAACTGGCTGATCACGGTGCTGCGCCTGATTTGGCGCCGGGTGTCGAAACACAAAATCTTACAGGTGACCTAGCACCGTTCGTCGTGATCCAGGCACCAACAATAAGAGTGGGCTGACCAACCTAAGGTAAGGACTTTATTCCTATGGAGGCTCCACCATGAATACTTCCAAAGTGACTGCCCTCGCCTTCGCGGGCTTGCTGTCTGCGGTTTCCCTGGCCAGCGTCGCCGCATCCGACCCGTCCACCGGCAAGACCGACCCGATTGGCAGCCCGCCCAACCCCGCCACCCAAGAAACCGAAAACTCCATGGGCACCGGCCTGGATACCAATGGCGGCGCCATCATCCAGGACGGCGCCGACCCGCGCACCAAGGGTAACGACGGTAACCGTCAGGGCCTGGGCACCGATGTGGAGAACGGCAAGATCGGCCCCGGCAAGAATGCCACCCCAAGCGGCCACGATGACAACCTGCCCGGCGCGCCGAAACAGCCCTGAGCCCGTGGCCGACAGACGAACACTACCCCACCACTGATCCTGAAGAGGTATGCATGAACGTCGATAAAAACCTTGAGAAAGAAGTCCTCACCCGCTTGCTGCACGCGCACCCGAATGGTTTGGGTAAGGAGGTGCTGGATAACTACCGGGGCGAAAAAGTCGTGGCCAGTACCCTGGCGATCCTTCAGGACCGTGGGCTGATCAAGGAAGGCCATGTGACTTGCAACGATGCCGGCGAACACGCATTGCACCTGCCGATCAAGCTGACAGCATCCGGCGTGGACGCGGCGCGCAAGCTCGAAGACGCGTAATAGACGGTTTGCCGGCGATCGCAGTGTGCCTGGTGATGATCTAGCGCTAGGCAGGCCGTCATCGCTGGAAAGCCAGCTCCTACAAACATTCCAAACCTATGTAGGAGCCGGCTTGCCGGTATCAGTCCCTGGGCTCCAGGCCTATCGGGAAGAACACCCCGCCACTCCAGACGCCCAGCCAACTCTCGCCGTCGATCCGGCGTGTTACTGCCAGTTCCACCATCTGGTAGAACACGTTGCGGTGGACCAGCGCCTCAAGGTTGTTGCGCACCAGCACGTAGGGCGAAGGCTCCTGGGTGTGTGGATCAATCACCACCCGCAACGGATGCGCCGGGCCGGCTTCGATCAGGTCTTCGACATTGGAGGTAAACCGCAGGAGCTGGTTCTCGCCATCGCCTTCGACCTCCAGCGACACGGCCACAAAGGGCGCGTCGTCCACCTTGATCCCGACCTTTTCCACCGGCGTGATCAAGAAGTAATCATCGCCATCGCGGCGGATGATATTGGAGAACAGCTTGACCATCGGCTTACGCCCGATAGGCGTGCCCAGGTAATACCAGGTGCCATCACGGGCGATGCGCATGTCGATATCGCCACAGAAATCCGGGTTCCACAGGTGAACCGGAGCCGGTCCCTTGCCCTTGGGCAACTGTGCCAACAAATCATTGGCTTTGGCCGAATCCGTCATGCTGTTCTCCTTTGAATTACTGGTCGCTCATGCCCAGCAGGCTGCGGGCATACTGGCGCAGCGGTGGGCCAAGCAGATCTTCGGGTTTGTTGTCGTGGAACGTCAGTAAACCGCCACGACTGCGAATCCGTGCAGTATCGATCAAATACTGGGTGCTGGTCTCGATCAACATAATCTGGATCACCCCGCTGTCGACACCCAGCCGATCCAGGGCTTCCTGATCGGCCCACTCATCTGCATTGCCGATGCGATCATCCGCCTTGGCGAAGCGCGTATACAACAGGTAATGGGCCCCCACCTCGCGGGCTTCGGCCATGGCCTGCTCCAGTCCTTGCGGGGCGCGGGCGCGGCGGACCATGGGGAAGTATTCGATAAAACCATTGAAGGCTTCTTCGGCCACCACATTGGGACGCGGATAGGCGCTGCCCGGCGGCGTGAACGCGCCCTGGGCGATAAATACAAACGAATCGGGCTGTATGCGAACCGAGTTGGAGCGACGGGTATCGCTGTGATCCAGCAAACCGGCATCGCTCATCTGATAGCGAGTGCCTTCGGCCATATCGCTGACTGTCATGCAGCCACCCAGCGCGAACGACGCCAGCAACAAAACCAGACTACGCATCCTATCCTCCAGAGGCCGGTGACGGAAAACCGGCGAATAGGCACCAGATGCAGATTTTGCGCCAGCTTGCCTGGCTACCCGCCAATGATCTTCATCACGGTAGCCCCGCCGGAAAACGCCACTTCCTGCTTGTCGCCCAAGGCCTTGACCAGCAGGCCCTGTAACGCCGGCAGGGCCTGGTGGCGCGGCTTGTCCAACAGGTCGCCGACATAGTGGCGGTTGCTCGACGACAGGCAGCCGTGCAACCAGCCGGTCGAAGAAAGGCGCAGGCGCGAACAGGTCCGGCAAAACGGCACGCTTTCATTGGCGATCACGCCGAAGAAGCCGTGACCGGGGATTTCATAGCGCACGGCCGTGGCATCGACCGGGGCGTCAGCCTGCAGGTATTCGTGATGTTCGCCAATCAGGCTCAACAGTTGTTGCAGGCTGACGAACTGTTGCAGGAACGCGTTGGAGTCGCTCGCAAGGTGGCCCATGCGCATCAACTCGATAAAACGCAGTTCATAGCCACGCTCCAGGCAATACTCCAGCAGCGGCATGACCTGGTCGAGGTTCTGCCCACGCAATGGCACCATATTGACCTTGATCTTGATTCCCGCCGCACGCGCCTGGTCCATGCCATCGAGGACCGTGGCCAGGTCACCTCCCCTGGCGATCCCGCGAAAGGCAGCGGCATCGAGGGTGTCGAGGGAAACATTGATCCGGCGAATGCCGGCATCGACCAGCAATGGCAACTTGCGCGCCAGTAACTGGCCATTGGTGGTCAGGCTGATATCGCTCAAGCCCATCTGCCCGACGGCCTGCATAAAGGTTTCGAGCTTGGGGCTGACCAGCGGCTCGCCACCGGTAATACGCAGACGATCAATGCCTGCCGCCTCGATCAGGTACGCAACGCCACGGGCCATGGCTTCGGCCGAGAGTTCGTCCTGCGCAGCCACCAACCGCTTGCCGTTGGGCACGCAGTAGGTACAGGCGTAATTGCAGGCTGAGGTCAGGCTGATCCGCAAATTGCGAAAACGCCTGCCTTGACGATCAACGATCATGGATCACTCCGGCAGCGGATAATTCGGGCGCGCTAAAACCTGACTCATAAATCAGATTTTAGCAAGGTCCTTGCCTGAGTATATTCCTGGGTTATCACATACGGCAGTAAATCAACCGGCCATTTCCCGGGTGAATGCCTTACGTGGCAGGCGTCTCGGGGTTCGGCAGCTCGGTACTGTGCTTGCGCTTGTTGCCCATGCGCACGCCGATGTCCATCAGGAACTGGAAGAAGCCTTCCTGATCTTCCAGCACGTTGCTCCAGAATGGCGAGTGGTACAGCGCCACGGCACCGTGCACCAACGCCCAGGCGGCGCAGTAGTGGAAATAAGGCGGCACGTCTTCGAGCTTGCCTTCACTGATCCGGCCCTTGATCAGCAAGGTCAGGCGCTCGAAGTTCGAAGCACGGATCTTGTGCAACTCCTCGACCATTTCCGGCACCTGGTGACCCTTGACCACTTTTTCTTCGAGGCGATCGAACAGTCGGTAGCGCTGCGGGTCGCGCATGCGGAACTCAAAGTAAGCCCGGGACAGCGCTTCCTTGTCTTTGTCGACATCGGCCGAGTGCAGCAGCTCGTTCAAATCGCGCTCGTAATCGAGCATCAGGCGCAAGTAGATCTCGGCCTTGGACTTGAAGTGCTTATAGATCGTGCCTTTGCCGATACCCACGGCATCCGCAATCATCTCGACGGTGACGCTGTCTTCACCCTGTTCGAGGAACAATTTGAGCGCGGTGTCGAGAATTTCCTGCTCACGGCGGCGAAACTCACGGACCTTACGGGGTTCTTTGTGCATAGAAAGAGGTCTGCAGAGGTCAGTATTGGAAGGGTTCAGTGCTCCGATGACGGAACGTTTTACCCGGTGCGAGGGATTATCCCGACTGGGCGGTCGTTGGGCAACGTCTATATGAACAACCCACACACTAAACTTACAGCCCGCCAACGAATCAGGCGATATGGGTCAGAAATAAAACACCGACTCGCGCAGTGTGTTGCCGCTCAATGAGAACTCAAGCGAAGCGCACGTATTCCAAATCTGTTTAAAAAACGATCAGATGCGGCTGGACTGCACGGGATACTGATCAATACTTCATCTGTCGGTGTGACATCTCCCCCAAGTGAAACACCGATAGGGGTACCAATGGACCGCGTACCTTTATTTACTCCTAATGGTCTTAACCCGGATTCCCCCCCCAGAACCCGGGGTTTTTTTGCCTGGGATTCAGCGAACGTGCGCCAGCGGGAACAGGCGCTTGAAGTTCTCGGTGGTCTGCTCGGCAAAACGCTCGACTGACTCGCCGCGCAACATCGCCAGGTAATCCGCCACATCCCGCACATATTCCGGCAGGTTCGGCTTGCCGCGATGGGGGATCGGTGCGAGGTAAGGCGAATCGGTTTCCACCAGCAGACGATCCGCCGGCACCTGGCGCGCCACATCCCGCAGGGCATCGGCGTTGCGGAAGGTGACAATACCCGACAGGGAAATATAGAACCCCAGGTCGAGGGCCGCCTTGGCCATCTCCCAGTCTTCGGTGAAACAGTGCAACACGCCCGCCTGGGGCAACGCCGCCTCGCGCAGCAACGCCAGGGTGTCGGCACGGGCGCCACGGGTATGTACGATCACTGGTTTACCGGTCTGCTGCGCCGCTTGCAGGTGCAGTCGGAACGAGGCCTGCTGCAAATCGGCGGCTTCGGGCTCGTAGTGGTAATCCAGGCCGGTCTCGCCAATAGCCACCACTCGCGGGTGATTGAGTTCGCCCAGCAGCCAGTCAAGGGCCGGGGCTTCGCCAGGCTTGAGGTCCAGAGGATGGATACCTACCGAGCAATCCACGTCGGCATAGCGCTCGGCCAGAGCCTTGACGTCGGCGGCGTTCTCGGCGCTGACGCCGATGCACAGAAAATGCCCAACGCCGCGCTGGCGTGCGGCGTCGAGGGCGGCATCCAGGGAGCCACCGTGGGCGGCGAGGTCGAGGCGATCAAGGTGGCAATGGGAATCTACGAGCATAAGAAGTTACAACTTGCGTCACAGGAAGTGTCTGGCCAACGAGACATCCGTCGGCCCCAAGAATATCAACGTCGGCCGAGCAATCCGACCCACTGCACCAGCAGTGCCTCAAGCAACAGCACCCGGTTCAGGTTGGCCTTGCCCAGGACCTTCTGGCGCTGAGCGAGGATCCAGTCCTGAATGTTCAAGACCTTGTCCTGGGCGCTCTTTTGCGCCAGGTACTGAACGACCTTGCGCATGTCCATCAGACCCAGGCCGTTCTCGTCCTGGGTCAGTTGATAGCGCAGGATCAAGCTGGACCAGTCACAGAACCAGTCAAACAGCAGCAACAGCGGCACGTCTTTCCAGCCCTCGGCCAGTTGGGTGGCAGACTGCTCTTGCTTGAGCAGCTTCTTCACCCCATCGACCACCAGCGCACGCTGCTCGCGCACGCCCTGGGCCTGCAGGCTGACCGCCGCCAGGGGCGAGCCGGCCGCCAGGGTCAACAATTCGACCCGCTCCTGCTCACTGCACTCAGGCAAGGCCTGGCCCAGCCATTGCAAACTCATGGCCTCGCTCGGCAGCGGGCAGGCCTGTTGCACGCAACGACTGCGAATGGTTGGCAGCAAACGGCTGGACTGATGACTGACCAACAGCAGCACGGTATCGCCGGATGGTTCTTCAAGGCTCTTGAGCAAGGCGTTGGCGGCGTTGATGTTCATCGACTCCACCGGCTCGATCAGCACCACCTTGCGCCCGCCCATCTGCGCGGTCTGCACCACGAAGCTCACCAGGTCACGTACCTGGTCGACCTTGATCGCCTTGTCGGCCTCTTCAGGCTCCAGCACGTAGTTGTCCGGATGGCTGCCGGCCTTGAGCAGCAGGCACGATTTGCATTGCCCGCACGCCTCCAGCTCTGCCGGCTGCTGACACAGCAGGCGAGCCATCAAGCGCTCGGCCAAGGCACGCTTGCCGATGCCTGCCGGTCCATGGAGCAGATAGGCATGGGCATGCTGGGCACGTCCGGCCAATTGCTGCCACAGGCTGTCCTGCCACGGATAGGCCTCAGCCACGGTAAAGCTCCAACAGTTTCGGGAGCAGTGCATCGATAGCCCGTTGCACCTGCTCCAGCGGTTGCGCGGCATCCAGCAGGCAATAGCGCGACGGTGCAGCTTCGGCACGCTGGAGGTACGCCGCGCGCACCGCTTCAAAAAATGCCCGCCCTTCCAGCTCGAAGCGGTCCAGCCGACCACGGGCACTGGCCCGCGCCAGGCCGACATCCACCGGCAGGTCGAAGACCAGGGTCAGGTGCGGGCGCAGATCGCCCTGGACAAAGGTCTCCAGGGTCGCGATGCGCTCCAGGGACAAGCCACGGCCGGCGCCTTGGTAGGCGTAGGTGGAATCGGTAAAGCGGTCGCAGATCACCACCGCACCACGGGCCAGCGCCGGCCGGATCACTTCGGCCAGGTGCTGGGCACGTGCAGCAAACACCAGCAACAACTCGGTGTCCGGGTTCATGACCTCGTCGCCAGTGGCCAGCAGCACCTCGCGGATCTTCTCCGCCAGAGGCGTGCCGCCTGGTTCGCGGGTCAGCAGCACCTCGATCCCTTCGGCCCGCAAGCGCTCGGCCAGGTATTCACGGTTGGTACTCTTGCCGGCGCCTTCAGGGCCTTCCAGGGTAATAAACAAGCCAGTCACAGGCAGTCCTTAGTCAGAGTCATTGCGGGCTTTGCGCGGGCGCAGCTTCAGGCGCGACAGGCTCAACCGTCGCCGGTGCAGCCGGTGCAGGGCTGGAGCGATAATCGGCGCGACGCTTGAGTTGGTACTCGCGCACCGCCGCATTATGGGCATCCAGGCTATCGGAAAAAATATGGCTGCCATCGCCCCGCGCCACGAAATACAGGCTGCTGCCCGACACCGGATTCAACGCGGCATGGATCGCTTCGCGGCCGACCATGGCAATCGGCGTCGGTGGCAAACCGCTGATCATGTAGGTGTTATAGGGCGTGGCTTCTTTCAGGTGCGCGCGCGTCAACTTGCCGTTGTAGCGCTCGCCCATGCCGTAGATCACGGTGGGGTCGGTTTGCAGCAGCATGCCGATCTTCAGGCGCCGCACAAACACCCCGGCAATCTGCCCACGTTCTTCCGGCACGCCGGTTTCCTTCTCGACCAGCGACGCCATGATCAGCGCCTGGTAGGGGTCGGTATAGGGCGCATCCGGGGCACGTCGGCTCCATTCCTGCTCAAGTACATCGTCCAGGCGGTTGTAGGCTTTTTTCAGGAATTCGACATCGGTCATGCCGCGCACGAAACGGTAGGTATCAGGGAAGAACCGCCCTTCCGGGAACACGTCGGGATGGCCGATTTTCGCCATCACCTCGCGGTCACTCAAGCCAGACAAGGTCTGCTCGATTTTTTCGTGCTTGGCCAGCGCACTGCGCACCTGGCGGAAGTTCCAGCCTTCCACCAAGGTCAGGCTGTACTGCACCACTTCGCCGCGCTGCCACAGGCCGATCAGCCCTTGGGCCGTCAGGCCTGGCGTCATTCGGTATTCACCACTGTGCAGCGGCTGACCATCCAGATTGAAACGCCAGTACAGGCGCAGCCAAAAGGCATCCTCAAGCACGCCGTCAGCTTCCAGGCGATTGAAGGTACCGGTCGGGGTCGCACCGGCCGCCACATCCAGCAATTGCTCCTGGGACAGATTCAGCGGCTGCTTCAAGGCCGAGTCCAGCTTCCAGGCCGAAAAGCCCAGCAGCAAACCCGCCAGGACCAGACCGATCTCCAGCAGCAATACAATTTTACGTCTCAAATCAAACACCCAATAGCGCGCGAACAATGCCTTGCAGTTTACGGGTGAGCGGCCCAGCCGACCAGCTCATTGGCCCACATCCAAGCACCGGCCAAATGCCATATACGCTGTTGCAGACGAACACTTCATCAGCCTGTTGCAACTGCGCAAGGCTGATATCGGCAACCCTGGTGACAATGCCTAACGCCTCGGCCCTGGCCAACAGCTCGGCACGCATGACGCCGGCCACGCCACAGCGGCTCAGGTCGGCTGTCAGCAACTGGCCGTCATGTACCAAGAACAGGTTGCTGAACACGCCTTCGATGACGCGCCCAGACATATCCAGCATCAATCCTTCCGCGTGATCGGCATCTTGCCACTCGGCGCGTGCCAGGACCTGTTCGAGGCGATTTAGATGCTTGAGACCTGCGAGCAAGGGTTGCTCGGACAAACGGGTGACGCATGGGAAAAGGCGAACGCCTGATGAACCATGAGCCTCGGGATAGGTGGCAGGCGGGCTGCCTTGCAGAATACGACGTGCTGGGGCGCCTGCGTTGATGCCATAACCGCGCAGGCTATCGCCACGGGTGAGGATCAACTTGAGAACACCGTCACCGAAGGCTGCCGCATAGGCCAGCAACTCGCTGCGGACCAGGCCCTGGTCCACAGTAAGCGCCAGGCGCCTGCAACCTTCGTCGAGGCGTTGCAGATGACGATCAAGCAGCACGGGCTGCCCGGCCTTGACCGCGATGGTTTCAAACAAACCATCGCCGTAGGCCAGGCCGCGATCTTTCAGCGGCACTGCGTCCGCCGGCTGACCGTCGACCCAGCTGTGCATCACTCGGCGAACCGGCGGAACACCAGGGAACCGTTGGTACCGCCAAAGCCGAACGAGTTGGACAACACCACGTCGATCGGCATTTGCTGCGGCTCGTGAGGGACGAAGTTCAGGTCGCAGCCTTCATCCGGCTCATCAAGGTTGATGGTCGGTGGTGCAACTTGGTCCTTGATCGCCAGCACGCTGAAAATCGCTTCGACCGCACCAGCCGCGCCCAGCAGGTGACCGGTCATCGACTTGGTCGAACTGACCGCCAGCTTGTAGGCGTGCTCGCCGAATACCGACCTGATGGCCTGGGCTTCTGCCAGGTCGCCAGTCGGCGTCGAAGTGCCGTGGGCGTTGATGTACTGCACTTGATCGACGTTGATCTTCGCGTCGCGCAAGGCATTGCTGATGCAACGCGCAGCGCCCGCACCGTCGGCGGGTGGCGAGGTCATGTGGTACGCATCGCCACTCATGCCAAAACCGATCAGTTCGGCATAGATCGTCGCGCCACGGGCCTTGGCGTGCTCCAGTTCTTCGAGGACCAGGGCACCGGCGCCGTCGGACAGTACAAAGCCATCACGGCCCTTGTCCCACGGACGACTGGCGCGGGTCGGCTCGTCATTGCGCGTCGACAGCGCACGGGACGCGCCGAAGCCGCCCATCCCCAGGCCGCAGGCAGCCATTTCGGCGCCACCGGCGATCATCACGTCAGCCTCGTCATAGGCGATATTGCGCGCCGCCATGCCGATGCAGTGAGTGCCCGTGGTGCACGCCGTGGAAATGGCGTAGTTAGGCCCCTGGGCACCCAGATGGATGGACAGGAAACCGGAAATCATATTGATGATCGAGCCCGGGACGAAGAACGGTGAAATTCGACGAGGGCCGGATTCGTGCAAGGTACGGCTGGTTTCTTCGATATTGGTCAAACCGCCAATACCCGAGCCCATGGCCACGCCGATGCGCTCACGGTTGGCATCGGTCACTTCCAGGCCGGCATTACGCACCGCCTGAAAACCGGCTGCCAGGCCGTATTGAATGAACAGGTCGAGTTTGCGGGATTCCTTGATCGAGAGATATTCCTCGACATTGAAGCCCTTTACCGAGCCGCCAAAACGGGTGGAATAGGCAGAAAGGTCCGTATGTTCAATCAGACCAATACCACTGTGGCCAGCCAGAATGCCCTGCCAACTGCTCGGCACATCCGTACCCAGTGGCGACAACATACCCATACCGGTGACTACGACGCGTCTACGCGACACAGCACTCTCCTTTTTCTTGATGACGACACTTGAGCTGACTTTTCATCAGAGCTAATGAAAAAACCGCACGCCGTTACAGCAGTGCGGTTTTTCCATAACAGCAAGCGACGATTACAAACTATTACGCCTGGTGGCTAGTAACGTAGTCGATAGCAGCTTGAACAGTAGTGATTTTTTCAGCTTCTTCGTCCGGGATTTCGGTCTCGAATTCCTCTTCCAGAGCCATCACCAGCTCAACGGTGTCAAGGGAATCGGCACCCAGGTCTTCTACGAAGGAAGCAGTGTTGGTCACTTCTTCTTCTTTAACGCCCAGTTGCTCGGCGACGATTTTCTTGACGCGCTCTTCGATGGTGCTCATACCTTGTTTAACTCCTAATGGACAAATTCAGGCAGCTGGCCAGTGGGTAAGTGTATAGAAAGGCTTTTCAGCTTTTCAACTGAAAGCTTCACCCTCGTACCCTACCGGCCACCTGTCTATAAATAGATTGCAGCTTTATAACGGATTTTAGACAGCTCGTATGACATTTTTTTGAAGCGATCCGTCACAATTTAACTCATGTACATCCCGCCGTTCACCGGGATTGTAGCCCCAGTCACGTATGCCGCACCGTCAGATGCCAGGAAAGAGACCACATTGGCGATCTCTTGGGCCTGGCCCAGACGGCCCAGCGGAATTTGCGTCAGCAACGCTTCACGCTGCGCTTCAGGCAATTCGCGGGTCATATCGGTATCGATAAACCCTGGAGCCACCGAGTTGACCGTAATCGACCGCGAGCCGACTTCACGCGCCAGGGCTCGGCTGAAACCTTCCAGGCCGGCCTTGGCAGACGCGTAGTTTACTTGGCCTGCGTTGCCCATGGCACCCACTACGGAGCCAATATTGATAATTCGCCCCCAACGCGCCTTGGTCATGCCGCGCAAAACACCCTTGGACAGGCGAAACAGACTGTTCAAGTTGGTATCGACCACGTCGTACCACTCGTCGTCTTTCATGCGCATCATCAGGTTGTCGCGGGTAATACCGGCATTGTTCACCAGAATTGCCGGCGTACCGAATTGTGCAGTGATCTGGGCCAGTACGGCAGCCACGGATTCGTCGCTGGTCACGTTGAGCTCCAGGCCCGTGCCCTGCACGCCATTTTCCTTGAGGGTCGCGGCGATACGCTCGGCGCCGGAGGCGGAGGTGGCAGTACCGATCACTACCGCGCCCTGACGGCCCAGTTCCAGGGCAATCGCCTGGCCAATGCCACGGCTTGCGCCGGTAACCAGTGCAACTTTACCTTGCAGACTCATGCAGGCTTCTCCTTAGTTCAGGCCAGTGCGGCGCGGGCGGCTGCGAAGCCATCCGGGGTATTGAGGTTGGAAGTCGACACGCCTTCGGCGCAGCGCTTGTTGAGACCAGCCAGGACTTTACCCGGACCACACTCAACCAGTTGAGTAGCGCCCTTGGCAGCCAGGGTCTGGACCGATTCAACCCAGCGAACCGGCTTGTACAGTTGCTCCAGCAGGTCACGCTTGAGGGTTTCCAGGTCAGGCGCCACGTCGGCGCTGACGTTTTGCACCAACGGGATCTGCGGCGCCTGCCAGTTGATGGCTGCGATGGACTCGGCGAAACGCTCGGCCGCCGGGCGCATCAACTCGCAATGGGATGGCACGCTGACCGGCAGTGGCAATGCACGTTTGGCACCGCGGGCCTTGCAACCTTCGATGGCACGCTCAACCGCGGCCTTGGCACCGGCGATCACCACCTGGCCAGGAGAGTTGAAGTTCACGGCGCTGACCACTTCGCCCTGGGCCGCTTCGGCACAGGCTTCGATCACCACGGCGTCGTCCAGGCCCAGGATGGCAGCCATGCCGCCCTGCCCGGCCGGAACAGCCTCTTGCATCAGTTGACCACGGCGCTCTACCAGCTTGACCGCCTCAGCGAGGGTCAGGCTGCCTGCCGCGACCAAGGCGCTGTACTCGCCCAGGCTGTGACCGGCGACGAAAGCCGGGCGTGCGCCGCCTTCAGCCAGCCAGACGCGCCACAGCGCGACGGAAGCCGTCAGGATTGCAGGTTGGGTTTTATCGGTTTGATTGAGCAGTTCTTCCGGCCCGTCCTGGGTCAATGCCCAAAGGTCGTAGCCCAAGGCAGCAGAAGCTTCCTTGAAGGTTTCCAGGACCAGCGGGTATTGCGCGCCCAGCTCGGCCAACATGCCGAGGGACTGCGAACCCTGCCCTGGAAAGACGAATGCGAGGGATGTAGACATGTAACAAGCCCCTAATGATCTGGTCGTCGGTGAATTGACGCCCCACAGCTGGGAGCGCAAGAAACTGACAGATTGGATGGTCAATTGAACTGGCCGGTCACATTTAAGCATTCCCGGCCCGATTCGCCTAAGGCAACAGATCCTCAAGACGGCCATGCAAGCGCTGCGGCAGGTTCTCCTGGATCTCGATCACTGCGCGCGCAATGGCACTCTGAAAGCCCTGGACCCCCGCCGAACCGTGGCTTTTTACCACAATACCCTGCAAACCGAGGAAGCTTGCGCCATTATGCCGCGCCGGGGCGAGGTCCGCCTGCAAGCGCCGCATCAACGGCAGCGCCAGCGCACCCACCAACCGGGAAGCCAGGTTGCGCTTGAACAACGCCTCGATCCGCGCGGCAATCATCGTTGCCAGGCCTTCGCTGGATTTGAGCAGAATATTTCCGACAAAACCGTCACAAACCACCACATCGGCCTCGCCGCGATACAACCCATCGCCCTCGACAAAGCCGATGTAGTTCAAGCCCCGCGCCTGTTGCAACAGACTGGCGGCCAACTTGACCTGTTGATTGCCCTTGATGTCCTCGGTGCCGATGTTCAGCAAAGCCACTCGCGGGCGCACCACCCCCAGCGCTTCGGCAGCGACCGAGCCCATCAAGGCAAAGTGCAGCAGGTGCTCAGCGCTGCAATCGACATTCGCCCCCAGGTCCAGCAACTGACAGTAGCCACGCTGCGTCGGGATCGCCGCGACCATCGCTGGCCGATCAATGCCTGGCAGGGTTTTGAGCACATGACGGGACAAGGCCATCAACGCCCCGGTATTGCCGGCACTGACACACGCCTGGACCTTGCCATCGCGCAGCAGCTCAAGGGCCACGCGCATGGAGGAATCGGGCTTGCCACGCAGGGCCTGGGCGGGCTTTTCATCCATGCCGATGGTTTCGCTGGCTGGCGTTATCGTCAGGCGCGCGCGATCCACCGCCGGATGGCTGGCAATCAGTTCTTCAAGTAGGGATGGTTGACCGACGAGGGTCAGGTGCAGCGAGGGCGTAGCAGACAGGCTGGCAATGCATGCCTGGACAATGCTGCGGGGACCGAAGTCCCCGCCCATTGCGTCAATCGCGATGACTTGAGCAGACAAGTGATTACTCGTCAGCGCCCTTGTCGATCACTTTACGGCCACGGTATACGCCTTCTGGCGATACGTGGTGACGCAGGTGAATTTCACCGGTGGTTTTTTCTACAGACAGAGTGCTTGCCGTCAGGGCATCGTGGGAACGACGCATGTCACGGGCAGAGCGGGATTTTTTGTTCTGCTGAACAGCCATAATTGATTAACTCCTAAACGTTTGGGTCACGCTTTAACTGCGCCAATACACTGAACGGGTTGGACCGCGTTACCTCGTCCTCGCTCGGTTCGGACTCGTCATCGAGCCCCGCCGGCTGCTGGCATTCTTCCGGATGATGAGCAGGCACAATGGGCAAGGCGAGCAGAAGCTCCTCCTCGATCAGTGCATGCAGATCCAAAGGATCTTCGCCCAGTTCCAGCACGTCATAACCTTTCGGCAACGACTGGGTATTCGCACCCTCTTTCACCACAGCATAACTGCATTCGCTGTGGATCGGCAGGGTGACCAGCTCAAGACAACGCTGGCAAACCATTTTGACCTCGGTGTCGATAAAGCTGTGAATTACCACAGATTTACGTTCATCTCGTTCAAAAACGAATTTAGCCTGCACCGTACCGACATTGTCGGAAAGCGGGTCGCAGAGTCTCTCCAAATCGGCCAGCAACACTTCACCTTGGAGGGTGGTGCCACGATCAGCCAATTTGCGCGGGTCAACGTGAGGTGGAATCGGGTCATTCAACATAGGCGCAGCATTATAGGGATGCACCCGCCCATGTCAAAGGAAATTCAGCCCTGTGCGCCAGACTGTCCACTCGCTAGAATCCGCGACTGCCTTGAGGAGAGCCACATGTTGCCTTTATTACTCGCTTCCAGCTCGGTTTATCGCCGGGAACTGCTGAATCGCCTGCAGCTACCGTTCATCTGCAGCTCTCCGGATATCGACGAAAGCCATCGCGCAAATGAGTCTGCGGCCGAGTTGGTCAAGCGCCTGGCCGAAGAGAAAGCCCGCGCCCTTGCCGACAGCCACCCAAGGCACCTGATCATCGGCTCGGACCAGGTCGCGGCGCTGGACGGCCGAATCATCGGCAAGCCCCACACCTTCGAAATAGCTCGTGAACAGTTGCTGGCAGCCAGTGGCCGACAGGTCAGCTTCCTGACCGGCCTGGCGCTACTCAATAGCGACACCGGGCAATGTCAGGTGGACTGCATCCCCTTCACCGTCACCATGCGCCAGCTGGACATAGCGCGAATCGAGCGCTACCTGCGAGCCGAGCAGCCCTACGACTGCGCTGGCAGCTTCAAGGCTGAAGGGCTGGGGGTGAGCCTGTTTCAAAGCACCGAAGGCCCGGACGCCACCAGCCTCATCGGCCTACCGCTGATTCGCCTGGTAGATATGCTGCTGGCCGAAGGCGTGCAAATCCCCTGAGAGCCCCACAAAAAACAATGTGGGAGCCGGGCTTGCCCGCGATGACGGCCTGTCAGCAACCCATTGGCTGGCTGACCCACCGCAATCGCGGGCAAGCCCGCTCCCACATTTTGAGCTATGCCAATCGCGAGATCAGCGCAAGGCCGGCCCCTGGAAGCCCATGTACAGCGCCAGTTTCTCCGCGACACTAGCCCCCAGCTTCTTGGAGAACCGGTCGAACGGCGACTCTTGGACGGTAAAGTCCACCAACTCCTTCTCGCCAATCACATCCCGCGCCACCGAACTGGCACTGCCCAGGCCATCGATCAAGCCCAACGGCAAGGCCTGTTCGCCAGACCAGATCAGCCCGGAGAACAACTCCGGATGTTCTTTATCCTTGAGCCGCTCACCGCGCCCCTGCTTGACGCTCGCAATGAACTGGCGATGGGTGGTGTCGAGTACGCTCTGCCAGAACTGGGTTTCGTCAGCCTTTTGCGGCTGGAACGGATCGAGAAACGACTTGTGCTCACCCGAGGTGTAGGTACGCCGCTCAACCCCCAGCTTCTCCATGGTCCCGACAAACCCGTAGCCGGCCGCCGTCACGCCAATGGAACCCACAAGGCTGGCCTTGTCGGCGTAAATCTGGTCGGCGGCGCTGGCAATGTAATAGGCGCCCGAGGCACCCAGATCAGAGATCACCGCGTACAGCTTGGTCTCTGGATGCAACGCGCGCAGACGGCGGATCTCGTCATAGACATAGCCCGACTGCACCGGGCTGCCACCCGGGCTGTTGATGCGCAGCACCACACCCTTGACCTTGGGATCCTCGAAGGCGGTACGCAGGCTGCTGACGATATTGTCGGCGCTGGCAGACTCCTTGTCGGCAATCACCCCGCGCACTTCGATCAGCGCGGTGTAGCTGCCGCTGCGGGCGGCGCTTTTTTCCATATCCACCAAAGGACTGAACAACACCAGCATGCCAATCAGATAGGTAAAGGTCAGGAGCTTGAAGAAGATCCCCCAGCGCCGGGCGCGGCGCTGTTCCTGGACGCCCGCCAGCAGGGTTTTTTCTAGCAGTTTCCAGCTTTTATCATCGCCACTGTCGGCACCGGCCTTGGTCGGCGCTTTCCATTCATCGGTCATGCCATCTACCCCAGCAAAAACTTAACGGGCCTGGTTGAGCCAGGCGTGCAATTGAGAAAACCTGTCAATCGTCAGTCGCGGCTCGTAAGCCTGCAAGGCTTCCGGGGACTGGGCGCCATAACTGACGGCAACGCTGTCCATACCGGCGTTGCGCGCCATTAGCAGATCAAACGAGGCATCACCGACCATCAACGACTCACGGGCACAAACCCCGCATTGGGCCATGATCTGCTCCAGCATCAACGGATGAGGCTTGCTCGCGGTCTCATCGGCGGCGCGAGTGGCGTCAAAATAATCTTCCCAGCCATTGGCCTTGAGCACCCGATCCAGCCCGCGCCGGGCCTTGCCGGTCGCGACCGCCAGGTGATAGCCCTGCTCGCGCAATGCCTCCAGGGACTGCACGACCCCTTCAAACAAAGGCGAAGGCTCGGATTCCAGGGCAATGTAGTGATCGGCGTAGTGCTCGCGAAACGCTACCAGCTCGCCGTCGGATATCTGCGGGTACAAGGTACGAATGGCCTCGGGCAGCCCCAGGCCAATGATGCCCTTGACCGCCAGGTCACTGCACAACTCAAAGCCGGAACGGGTCGAGGCCATATGCATGGACTCGACAATCCGGCCAATGGAATCGCACAGGGTGCCATCCCAATCAAAAATCAGCAGTTTATAGTCAGGGCGCGACACTCAGGCGCTCCACGGTCTTGGCCCACATCTCATCGACGGGCGCCTGCAACTTCAATTCGCCACCATCTGGCAACGGCACCGTCAACATATAGGCATGCAAGAACAGACGCTTGCCGCCGAGATCTCGAATCTCCTTGGAGAATCCCTCGTCGCCATACTTGGTATCGCCAGCAATACAGTGCCCGGCGTGTAGGGTATGCACGCGAATCTGGTGGGTACGCCCGGTCACCGGCTTGGCCTCGACCATGGTCGCAAAATCACCGAAACGTCGGAGCACCTTGAACAGGGTCAGCGCTTCCTTGCCCTCCTCGTCCACCTCGACCATACGCTCGCCGGAGCGCAGGTTGCTCTTCTGCAGCGGTGCCCGCACGCTCTTGATAGAGGACGCCCAATTGCCACGCACCAGCGCCATATAGCGCTTGTCCACGCCATCGCCACGCAAGGCGGTATGCAGGTGGCGCAACATGCTGCGTTTCTTGGCGATCATCAACAGGCCGGAGGTGTCGCGATCCAGGCGATGGACCAGTTCCAGCTCCTTGGCATCCGGACGCAACTGACGAAAGGCTTCGATCACCCCGAAATTCAGGCCGCTGCCACCATGAACCGCGATGCCGCACGGCTTGTTGATCACAATCAGCTTGTTGTCTTCGAAGACAATCGACGCCTCAAGACGCTGCAGCAGGCCCTGGGCCAGTGGCACGGGCTCGTCACGCTCAGGCACGCGAACAGGCGGCACGCGGACGATATCGCCCGCCTGCAGCTTGTACTCAGGCTTGATCCGGCCTTTGTTCACCCGCACTTCGCCTTTACGCAAAATGCGATAAATCAAGGTCTTGGGCACGCCCTTGAGCCTGGCCAGAAGAAAGTTGTCGATGCGTTGGCCGGCATATTCCGGCGAGACCTCAAGCAGCTGGACGCTGGGGGTCGGGGGGGTGGTAGTCGTCATGGCGGGAATGATAACAATTTTTTATGGAATTGAAGCACTTAATCATTGCTGCTATAGTCGCGAACGCCGCCAAAAGCGGCCTGGGCAGAGGACTCGCGGCAAACAGCCGCCCCTGACCATCGCAATTCATCAGGACGCGAGGCCGTCCTACGGAGCTTTCGCCACACTGGAAGGCTCAAGATTGTAACAAGCGCAGGTGACATGAGGCCTGAAGCGAGTGCAAAAAGCAGAGTGATTACTCGCCTATTGCGCCGATATTTACGGCCAGTTCACAAAGTGCAGTCAGTCTTGTACCAGACCACGGCGAATGCTTCGGAAACAACGCCTGTTATTAGCCATGAGCGTGAACTCCCCATTGGAGAACACGGTAAATGCCAACCCGCTGCGGATTCTGCGCGCGGCAGCACCCGAATTATCAGGGATACGTGTAGGGTGGAGATGCACAACCGTCGGACTGTGTAGCACTAGGCTTATATTTAGACGCTTCATCTCGTCCACAGTCGCCGGTTGATTCCTCCTCCTGACTGAGTGCTTATTAAGTCACCACAGCAAGCAGGACGCGTAAGTCGCGATACCAGCCCAATTGGCCAGTATTGCTGGACACTGGAGTGGCCAACCACTCTTGACGCACCTGACACCGACCGTGAGAAGTCGTGTGTGCCGAACGCCGTTTCCGGCAGCCCGGAAACCGACGGTACAACATGAAAAGAATGCTGATTAACGCAACTCAACCCGAAGAGTTGCGTGTTGCACTGGTAGATGGCCAACGCCTCTACGACCTGGACATCGAGTCCGGTGCACGCGAGCAGAAGAAGGCCAACATCTATAAAGGCCGGATTACTCGCATCGAGCCAAGCCTTGAGGCTGCCTTTGTCGATTTTGGCTCTGAGCGCCATGGCTTCCTGCCCCTCAAGGAAATCTCCCGCGAATACTTCAAGAAAGCCCCTGAAGGCCGCGTGAACATCAAGGACGTCCTGAGCGAAGGCCAGGAAGTCATCGTCCAGGTTGAAAAAGAAGAACGTGGCAACAAGGGCGCAGCCCTGACCACCTTCATCAGCCTGGCTGGCCGTTACCTGGTCCTGATGCCGAACAACCCGCGTGCTGGCGGCATCTCCCGTCGCATCGAAGGCGAAGAGCGCAACGAACTGCGTGAAGCGCTGAACGGCCTGATCGCCCCGGCTGACATGGGCCTGATCGTGCGCACTGCCGGCCTTGGCCGCAGCAGCGAAGAAATGCAGTGGGACCTCGACTACCTGCTGCAACTGTGGACTGCTATTAAAGAAGCATCCCTGGACCGCTCCGCGCCATTCCTGATCTATCAGGAAAGCAACGTGATCATCCGCGCCATCCGCGACTACCTGCGCCAGGACATCGGCGAAGTGCTGATCGACAGCGTCGAAGCCCAGGACGAAGCCCTGACCTTCATCCGCCAGGTGATGCCGCAGTACGCCAGCAAGATCAAGCTGTACGAAGACAGCGTACCGCTGTTCAACCGTTTCCAGATCGAAAGCCAGATCGAAACCGCCTTCCAGCGCGTAGTCGAACTGCCTTCCGGTGGCTCCATCGTCATCGATCCGACCGAAGCCCTGGTGTCCATCGACATCAACTCGGCGCGCGCCACCAAAGGCAGCGACATCGAAGAAACCGCGCTGCAGACCAACCTGGAAGCAGCCGAAGAGATCGCTCGCCAACTGCGCCTGCGTGATATCGGCGGCCTGATCGTGATCGACTTCATCGACATGACCCCAGCCAAGAACCAGCGCGCCGTGGAAGAAAAAGTCCGCGAGTGCCTGGAAGCCGATCGTGCCCGCGTACAAGTTGGCCGCATCTCGCGCTTCGGCCTGCTGGAAATGTCCCGCCAGCGCCTGCGTCCATCCCTGGGCGAGAGCAGCGGCATCGTCTGCCCGCGTTGCAACGGCACCGGCATCATCCGTGACGTTGAATCGCTGTCCCTGGCGATCCTGCGCCTGATCGAAGAAGAAGCCCTGAAGGACCGCACCGCCGAAGTCCGCGCGCAAGTGCCGATCCCGGTCGCCGCCTTCCTACTCAACGAAAAACGCAACTCGATCACCAAGATCGAACTGCGCACCCGTGCCCGCATCGTGATCCTGCCGAACGATCACCTCGAGACGCCGCACTTCGAAGTCCAGCGCCTGCGTGACGACAGCCCGGAAGCCCACAGCGGCCAGTCCAGCTACGAAATCGCCGCTGCTGCTGCCGAAGTCGAAGAAGTCCAGCCAGCCGCCGCGACCCGCACCCTGGTTCGCCAGGAAGCCGCCGTCAAGACCGCGCCGGCCCGTGCCAATGCACCCGTGCCGGCTGAAGCCGCTGCCCCGGTTGCCGCACCTGCTTCCCTGCCGGAACCAAGCCTGTTCAAGGGCCTGGTGAAGTCGCTGGTCAGCCTGTTCGCCACCAAGGAAGAGCCTGCTGCTCCAGCCGTGGTCGAGAAGCCTGCCGCTGAACGCCCTGCACGCAACGAAGAGCGTCGCAACGGTCGCCAGCAGAGCCGTAACCGCAACGGTCGCCGTGACGAAGAACGCAAGCCTCGCGAAGAGCGTGCACCGCGTGAAGAACGCGCACCACGTGAAGAGCGCCAACCGCGCGAAGCCCGTGAAGAAACCCCGGCCGTAGCCCGCGAAGAACGTGCTCCCCGTGAAGAGCGTGCGCCACGTGAAGAACGCGCACCGCGCGCGCCTCGCGCCCCACGTGAAGATCGCAAGCCGCGTGGCGAGCGTGAAGAACGTGTACGTGAACTGCGCGAGCCACTGGACGCCGCTCCAGCCGTGGCCGCCGCTGGCGCTGTTGCAGTGGATACCGCGACGGAAGAGCGCCCGGCCCGCCAGCCCCGTGAAGAACGCGCCCCACGCCCACCGCGTGAAGAGCGCCAACCACGTGCCGAGCAAACTGCCGCCGCCAGTGAAGAAGAACTGCTGACCAATGACGAACAGCCACAGGAAGATGGCCAGGACAACGCCGAAGGCGATCGTCCACGCCGCCGCTCCCGTGGCCAGCGTCGTCGCAGCAACCGTCGCGAGCGTCAACGTGACGCCAGCGGCAACGTGATCGAAGGCTCGGAAGAGACCGGCGAAGCCACTGAAGAAGCTGCCAACAACGAGCCGACCAGCACCGAACTGGCTGCTGGCCTGGCCGTTACCGCAGCGGTTGCCAGCTCGGTCATCAGCGCTCCAGCCGAAGCCGAAGCCAACCAGCAGGCCGAACGTGCCACCGCTGCCGTGCAGGAAACTGCCGTGGTCGAAGCGCCAGTTGTCGAAGCCACCACCGTGGTCGAAGCACCTGCCGCTCCAGAAGTGGAAGTTGCTCCGGTTCACGAAGCCCAGCCTGAAGCCGAAGTAGTGGCTGCACCTGCGGTCGTGGTTGAGCCACAGCCTGTGGTTGAAGCGGTTGTCGAAGCGCCAGTTGCCGAACCAACCCCAGAAGTGCGTGAAGTTCGCGAAGAACAGACCGCCTTCCAGTGGACTGCCGAGCCAGCCGTCGTCGCCGAAGCACCAGCCCCGGCAGAGGAAGCGCCAACACCTGTCGCCGAACCTGCGGTGGTTGCAGAACCGGTCGTGGTTGCCGAGCCAGCTCCGGTGGTGGTGGAAACCCCAGTGGTAGCCGAAGTGGCCGCCCCAGTGGTCGAAGCCCCTGCCAGCGCCCTCACCGAAAACGGCCGTGCGCCTAACGACCCGCGTGAAGTGCGTCGTCGCAAGCGTGAAGCCGAGCGTCTGCAGAAAGAAGCCGAAGCAGCAGCGGCGGCGGCCCCGGCCGTAGTCGAGGCCGTTGCGCAAGCACCGGCCATCGAAGCTGAAGTTGAGCACACTGCCCCGGTCATCGACGAGAACCTGCGTTCCGTTGAAGAAGTGGTAGAGCACAACCCAAAAGCCCTGGAAGAAGAGCACGAGCCTAAACCCCTCGCCTGATTCCAACGGCAACTAAAAAGCCCCGCCTGAGCAATCAGGCGGGGCTTTTTTTATTCATTCAACGACAGAGATCATGTGGGAGCGGGCTTGCCCGCGATGGCCATCGGTATCTACACAACTTTGCCGCAACACCTAAATCCAGGCAGATAGCTCAGTTGTGGCGATGCGGCGTTCCGACAAGCCCGCTCGCCACAGGAGAGTTCGTCAGTTTCTGAAAGTTGTGTAGATACCTATGCCGCGATGGCGGTAGAGAGAGGCGCGGTGAGCTTGAGGCCGCCATCGCCGCCAAACCAGCCCCTACCTGAATTCCAATGCTTGCGGCACATCCACATCCCACAACACCCCGGGATCACCCACCGGCACCTCCCGAACATCAGCCTGGGCAAACAGAGCCTTGGCGCCACGATCCCCCGTCAGTTCCATCAAGGCAGGCCCCAATGCCTGGCCAAATGCAACGGGATGGCCCTGCTGGCCGGCATGCACCGGCACACTGATCCCATCCACGCGCTCTATCACCCGCTCAATGCTCGACGCCTGAATAAACGGCATATCCCCCAACACCACCAGCCAACCCGCTGCCGGGCCACTGGCCGCCACCGCTGCCGCGATGCTGTCACCCATGCCCGCCGACTCCAGCAGCAGCACTTCGCACCCATGCTCCGTGGCCAGGCGAATAACCCCGCTGCACGCAGGGGATGTGACGACCCAACGCCGAGTGATGCTGGCAGGCAGATTGAGCAACACATGCTCGACGACCGGCCGTGTCACCCCATCACGCCCCACACAATGAGCCAGCAATTTGTCCTGGCCGCTTTGCGCACGGAACCGGCTGCCCTGCCCCGCCGCCAGGACGATTGCGGTAATCGCACTCGTCAACTGACCGCCTCCCGTACGGGTTTGGCTTGCAACACTTCCACACCGTTCTTGATCGCGACGATGTGCGCCATCAGCGACAAGGCAATCTCTGCCGGCGTATGACTGCCAATATGAAGACCGATCGGCCCATGCAGCCGCGCAATCGCCTCGGCCCCCAACCCCAACACCGCCAGGTTTTCCCGACGTTTGCGGCTATTGACCTGTGAACCCAGGGCACCGATGTAGAAGGCGCGGGAATTCAACGCGGTCAACAGCGCCATATCGTCCAGCCGCGGATCGTGGGTCAGGGCAACAATAGCCGTGCGCTCGTCCGTCTGGATATTGAGCACCGCCTCATCGGGCATTCCCGGCACAAAGCGCCCGTGCTGTTCTTCCCAGCCATGCACAAACTCCGTGCGGGGATCGCAGATCAGTACTTCAAAATCCAACAGGCGTGCCATTTCTGCCACATAGCGCGACAGCTGGCCCGCACCGATCAGCAACAAGCGCCAGCGCGGACCGTAGATGGTCCGCAAACGCTCACCGTCAAAACTGACGATGTCGGACTTGCTCGCCACGCTCAAGCGCACACTGCCCGTCGCCAAGTCCAGTTCCCGCGCCACAATTTCATGGGCCTCACAACGCGCCAGCAACTGCGCCACCCAGGCATATTCCTCCACACGCTCCTCCGTCAGGCGCAAGGTACCGCCGCATGGCAGACCAAAACGCGCCGCTTCGTCGCGGGTGACGCCATAGGTCACCAACTGCACCGGCGGCCCATTGTCTGGCAGGCGGCCATCGTGCAGACGAGCGATCAGGTCATCTTCGATGCAGCCACCGGACACCGAGCCGATCACCACCCCGTCGCCGCGCAGGGCCAGCATCGCCCCCGGCGGCCGTGGTGCGCTGCCCCAGGTCTGAACCACGCTGTACAGCACCACCCGCTGCCCTGCGCGGCGCCACTCCAGCACGCTGCGCAGGACATTCAGATCCACGCTGTCCATCAGGCCTGCGCCTCCTGCTGCCAGCCCTGCAACTGATAACGCACCGGCAGGTTACGGATGCGCTTGCCGGTGGCGGCAAATATCGCATTGCACAGCGCCGGCGCAATCGGAGGCACGCCCGGCTCACCCACACCGCCGAGGGGGACCTCGCCTGTCGGCGTGACCAAATGTATGGCAATTTCCCGGGGCGCCAGGGACATGCGCGCCACTTCGTACATATGGAAGTTGTCCTGCTGGACCTTGCCATCCTTGAAGCTGATTTCTCCCAGGACCGCATTCCCCAAGCCCATGACGCAAGCGCCCTCGAACTGCGAGCGGATGCGCTCCGGGTTGATCTGCGGGCCGCAATCCACGGCGATATCCGCCTTGTGCACGATCAACGTGCCATCACCCTTGACCTCCACCTCGATCACCGCCGCCACATACGTCACAAAGCTGTAGTGCACCGCCAGCCCCAGGCCGCGTCCCTTGGGCAGCGTGCGACCCCAGCCCGCAGCCTTGGCCGCGGTCTCAAGCACCCCACGCATGCGCGCCGTATCAATCGGGTAACGCTCGGGGGACTCGCCGTAATTCCACTCTTCACTCAAGGTGCGTGGATCGATCTGACGATCCGGGCCCAGCAGCTTGAGCTGATATTTCAGCGGATCCTGGCCAGCCTTGTGCGCCAGTTCATCGACAAAGCTCTGGATGGCAAAACCATGGGGGATGTTCGACACCGAACGATACCAACCCACCCGGGTGTGGGCAGCAGCCTCGGGGTTTTCCAGGCGCACATTGGGAATGGCGTAGGCCATGTTGGTAAAGCCCATGCCCAATTCAAACGCTGCCTCATGGTTCATGCCCGGCGCAAACAGCGCGGTAATGCTCGGCGCCACTGTGCGGTGCAGCCAGCCGGAGGGCATGCCGTCCTTGTTGAGGCCAGCCTTGAGGTACTCGGCGGAGACGGTATGGAAATAGGAGTTATGGATATCGTCTTCGCGGGTCCACTGCACGCGTACGGCCTTGCCAGGAAACTCCTTGGCCAGCACCGCGGCTTCAATGATGAAGTCCGGCTTGGACTTGCGCCCAAAGCCGCCGCCCAACAGGGTGACGTGAATTGTGACGTTATCGAATGGCAAGCCAAGGCGCTCGGCGACCCGCTCCCGCGTGACCTGCGGCGCCTGGCTTGGCGCCCAGGCCTCGCATTGCCCATCTTGATAACGGGCCACGGCAACCATCGGCTCCATGGGTGACTGCGCCAGGTGTGGCAAGTAATACGCGGCCTCCAGGGTGCTGTCGGCATCGCTCAGGGCCTGGTCGATGCTGCCGGTATTGCGCACCACTTTGCCGGGCGCAAGGGCCGCGGATTCCAGGGTCTTGCGATAGTCGATGGAGTTGTAGCTGGCATTCGCGCCGTCGTCCCAAACAATCTGCAACGCCTCGCGCCCCTTGATCGCCGCCCAGGTGTTGCTGGCGACCACCGCCACGCCACCCAATGGCTGGAATTCCGAGGGTATGGGTCGACTTTCGATTTGCAGGACCTTGATCACCCCGGGGACTTTCAACGCCGCGCTGGCATCGAACGACTTGACCTTGCCGCCATACACCTTGGGCCGCGCAATGGTCGCAAACAGCATGCCGTCAAAATGCACATCGGCGCCGTACACCGCCCGGCCGTTGACGATATCGGCACCGTCGATGGCCTTGGTAGCCTCCTTGCCGATATAGCGAAACTCCGACGGCTGCTTGAGCCGCAGGCTGTCCCGCGCCGGCACCGCCAGCGCACCGGCGGCGGCAGCCAAGGCGCCATAGCCCAGTTCGCGACCGCTGGGCTGGTGAATCACTTTATGCAACTGCGCACGGCACTCGCCCAGCGGCACTTTCCATTGCTCGGCGGCGGCCTGTTCCAGCATGCTGCGCACGGCTGCGCCGCAACGGCGCATCGGCTCATACCAATGGCGCATGCTGCGCGAACCGTCGGTATCCTGGTTGCCAAAACGCACTTCGTCGCCCGGGGCCTGCGCAACCTTCACCAGCGCCCAATCGGCCTCCAACTCGTCGGCCACCACCATGGTCAGGCTGGTGCGCACGCCTTGGCCCATTTCCGAGCGGTTGCAGATCACGGTGACAGTGCCATCGGTGGCGATGCTGACATAAACCTTGGGGTCATCAATCACGCCGTTGGGCATGGCTGCCCCGCCGTATTGCTTCACCTCCTCGGCAAAGGCCTGGGGCAAGCCCCAACTGGCGGCCACCACCAGCGCACCGGTCGCACCAACGCCTTTGAGGAAACCACGGCGGCTCAGGTTGTTCAGGGCGAAATTGCTCGGCAACTGGCTCATGCCTTGGCCCCCTGCAGATGGGTCGCGGCCTGGCGGATCGCTGTCTTGATACGGTTGTAAGTGCCGCAGCGGCAGATGTTGCCGACCATGGCCTCTTCAATCTGCGCATCGCTGGGGTTGGGGTTGGTTTTCAGCAGTGCCGTAGCCGACATAATCTGCCCACCCTGGCAGTAACCGCACTGGGCCACCGCCGTGTCCAGCCACGCTTGCTGCACAATCTGGCCAACCGGGTCATTGTGCAGGTTATCGATGGTGCTGACGTTCTGCCCCTTGACCGAGCCAATAGGCGTGATGCAACTGCGGGCCGGCGAGCCATCGATATGGATGGTGCAGGCGCCGCACAGGCCCATGCCGCAACCGAACTTGGTGCCGTTGTAACCCGCCACGTCGCGGATCGCCCACAACAGGGGCATGTCCTCGGTGACATCCAGCGGATGATCTTGACCGTTGAGTTTGAGAGTAATCATGGGCACGCCCGCATAGTGATTGGATTATGGGGTCGAGCTATCTGCCGCTTTCAGGGGAGCGGAGTCGGTTCACGCAGATGGCTCAGGCTAATCGGGCTCTCTTGTGAAGACAGGTGTTGCGTCGGGGAATATGCATCACTGTAGGAGCGAGCTTGCTCGCGAAAAACGCCAGGACACCACGTTCATTCAGAGCGCCCACGTCATCGTTGATGATCTTCGCGAGCAAGCTCGCTCCTACAATTCCCTGCACGAACAACACCAATCTTTCACCGGGCCTTTGATAAACAATATCTATAGAACGATAAACAGGCATCGTTAGCCTGCTAAGTTAACCCAGCATTAACAAAAAAGCCCTGCAATGCAGGGCTTTGTTCAACACGCTAGAAGCGTAGCTCAATAACGATTGGGCTCCATTTCCAGATCAACCTGGAAGCGCTCGGCGATATCGCGCTGGATACGTTGGGCCAGGCCAGAAATCTCCAGGCCCGTGGCCGCGCCGTAATTGACTAGCACCAGCGCCTGCAAGCGATGCACGCCGGCATCACCGTCGCGAAAGCCTTTCCAGCCGGCCTTTTCAATCAACCAGCCGGCCGCCAGTTTCACTTGGCCATCGGCCTGGGGGTACGCCACCAGATCGGGATATTGCAGTTTTAATTGCGCCGCCAGCACCTGGGACACCAGCGGGTTCTTGAAGAAACTGCCGGCGTTGCCCAAGACCGCAGGGTCGGGCAGTTTTTCACTGCGGATGCTGCAAATGGCCCGGCTGACATCGCTCGGTGTCGCCTGGGTAATGCCCTGCTCAGCCAGGCGTTGTTGCACCGGGCCATAGCCGAGTTGCAGGTGCGCCACACGGTTCAAGGCAAAGCGCACGCGCAGGATCAGCCAGCGCCCCACTTCGTGCTTGAACAGGCTGTCGCGGTAGGCGAAGTTGCATTCTGCCAGGCTGAAATCCCGCAACTCGCCGGTCTGGCGGTCGAGGGCGGTCAGGCCAGCGAACACATCCTTGATCTCGACCCCGTAGGCGCCAATGTTCTGCATCGGTGCCGCACCGACCGTACCGGGAATAAGGCTGAGGTTTTCCAGGCCAGAGAACCCTTGCGCAAGGGTCCACAGCACAAAGGGATGCCAGGCCTCCCCCGCCTCGGCTTCCACCACAACCTGCTGGCCGTCGTCGTGCAGCACCCGGATACCCTGGGTCGCCATGCGCAACACCAACGCCGGGATGTCCTGGGTCAGCAGCAGGTTGCTGCCGCCTCCGATCACCAGCAACGGCAGGTGTTGCGCCGCCGCATAGGCCAGGGCCTCGCGCACATCGGCGTCGCTATGGGCCTGGGCGAACAACTGCGCACGCACATCAATGCCAAAACTGTTGAAGGCCTTCAGGGAAACCTGGGGCTGTAGATCCAGACTCATAACCGCCCCTTCAATTCAATCACCAGCAAATCACAGGCGGCCTCGATCAGGTCCAGGACCTGCTCGAAACCTTGCTCGCCGTCGTAATACGGATCCGGCACTTCATCCACCGCCGAGTCGTAGCGGCGCAGGAACAGGTCCAACTCTGCCTTGCCCTGGGCCGGTTGCAGGGCCTTGAGGTTACGCAGGTTGCTCTGGTCCATGGCCAGGATCAGGTCGTAGCGCGCAAAGTCGGCGCGCGACACCTGCTGGGCACGCTGGGCCGACAAGTCGTAGCCACGGCGCAGCGCCGCTTGCTGGCTGCGCTTGTCCGGCGCCTTGCCGATATGCCATTCGCCAGTGCCGGCGGAGGCCACCTCGACCTGGTCGGCCAGCCCGGCAGCCCGCAATTTATGGCGCAGGACGCCTTCGGCGGTGGGCGAGCGGCAGATATTGCCCAGGCAAACAAACAGGACTTCCATCAAGCCCCCAGCAACCGACGCACGCGCTCAAGGTCTTCCGGCGTATCGACGCCGGCCGGCGGGGCCTCCATGGCATCGTCGACATGAATGCGCACGCCGTGCCACAGGGCCCGCAGTTGCTCCAGGGCCTCGGTGTTTTCCAACCAGCATGGGCCCCAGCTGACGAAGTCATGCAGGAAACCGGCGCGGTAGGCGTAGATGCCGATATGGCGGCGGTACGGCACGCCGGCTGGCAAGACGTCACGTTGCCTGGCGAATTCATCGCGCGCCCAGGGCAGGGTCGAACGGCTGAAGGTCAAGGCCAGGCCATTGATGTCACTGACGACCTTGACCACATTGGGGTTGAACAAGGTCTCAATGTCTTCGATCGGTTCGGCCAGGGTCGCCATGCGCGCTTCGGCATGGGCGGCCAGGTTGGCGGCCACCTGGTCGATGACACACGGTGGGATCAGCGGCTCGTCGCCTTGCACATTGACCACGATGGCGTCCGGCGCCAGGCCCAGGTGCGTGGCGACTTCCGCCAGGCGGTCGGTACCGGAGTTATGGTCTTCACGGGTCAGCACCGCTTCGGCGCCAAAACCCTTGCAGGCCTCGATGATCCGCAGGTCATCAGTGGCCACCACGACGCGCTGGGCGCTGCTTTTGCAGGCCTGTTCCCAGACCAGTTGGATCATCGGCTTGCCGCCGATCATCTGCAGCGGCTTGCCGGGCAGACGGGTGGAGGCGTAACGCGATGGGATGACAACAGTGAAGGCAGTGGTCATTTATCCAGGCGCTCGTCGGTCGTCAGGGTACGGGCTTCGCTTTCCAGCATCACCGGGATGCCGTCGCGGATCGGGTACGCAAGGCCTGCGCCTTTGCTGATCAGCTCGGTCTTGTCGGCGCTGAGCTTGAGCGGGCCTTTGCAGATCGGGCAAGCGAGGATATCGAGCAGTTTGGTGTCCATGGGAATTCCTGGATAAAAGCGTTTTAAGGCAAAAGTCGAGCCGGCAGCAGCCGCATCAGTTGCGTGTCGAACCAGGCGATAAACGCCGGTGACGGTGCTGCATCGACTGCAAGGTACCACCAGTGTGCCTGGGCAAAGGCGCGGCACTTCACCGCGTCCTTTTCGGTCATGACCAACGGCAGTGACGGCGTAAAATTCAGGACCTCGGCGCTGTAGGGCGCATGGTCGGCAAACGCATGGGGTATCGGCAGCCAGTGTAGCGTTTCAAGGGTATTGAAGAAACGTTGCGGGTTGCCGATGCCGGCGACCGCATGCACTCGCTGGCCCAGCGGAAAATGGTCCAGTGGCTGGCGCTCGCCGGTCAGCAGGTTGACCAGGGTGGTGGGGAGTAGGCGCAAGGCAAAGCCATCCTCGCGATCAGCCCCGGCGCCGTTGTAGAGCAGCGCATCGACGCTGCGCAGGCGCTCGACCGGCTCGCGCAGCGGCCCGGCGGGCAGGCAGCGGCGATTGCCCAGGCCACGGGCGTTGTCGATCAGCACCAGTTCAAGGTCACGGGCCAGGCGGTAATGTTGCAGGCCATCGTCGGACAGGATCAGGTCGAGGGTGTCGCTGGCCAACAGGGCCTGCACCGCACGGCTGCGATCAGGGTCGATCACCAGGGGGACGCCACTGCGCTGCACGATCAACAAGGGTTCGTCACCTGCCACTTGCGCGCTATCGCTGGCTTGCACCCGCCAGGGCAACTGCGGCGGCTTGGCCCCATAGCCACGGCTGACCACGCCGACCCGCAGGCCACTGCGCTGGCAATGGTCGATCAACCACAGGATCAACGGCGTCTTGCCCGTGCCGCCCACGGTGATATTGCCGACCACGACGATGGGCACCGGTGATTGGTAGATCGTCCCCTCGCCCGCCAGGAACCGGTCGCGCTTGCGCTTGACCACGCGGCGATAGAGCGCCTCCAGCGGTTGCAGGAGCTTGAGCGCCGGATGGCCATCGTACCAGGCCTTGAGCAAACGATCGGACAAGGCCATCAGGGTTGCCCCGCCGCCTCGACGGTGGTCATGCGCAAATGGCTGAAACCGAGCTTGCCGGCAGCATCCATTGCGGTGATCACGGCCTGGTGCGGGGTCTTGCCATCGGCGCTGATGGACAGCGGCATTTGTGTATCACCGCCGGACTCCTTCTGCAGCGCGTCCATCACGCTGGCTACGTCATTCTTCTCAAGCAACTGGTTGTTCACCGAAAACACCCCTTCGGCGCTGATGGTGATCTCCAGCTGTTTGAGCTGCTGGTCTTCGGCCGGCGAGCCGCTGACGGCTTCCGGCAGTTCTACCCGCAGTTGGGTTTCCCGGGTAAAGGTGGTGGTGACGACAAAAAACAACAACAGGATAAACACCACATCGATCAACGACGCCAGGTTGATATCGACGGTTTCCCGAGGCTTGCGGCGAAATTTCACGCTTTGCCCTCGACCAGGTCGACGTCACGGTCGCCCTGGACCACTTCCACCAGCTTGATCGCCTCCTGCTCCATGCCCACCACCAGCTCATCGATGCGGCGCTGCAGGAAGCGGTGGAAGAATACCGCCGGGATACCCACCATCAGGCCCGCAGCCGTGGTGATCAAGGCCTTGGAAATCCCCCCGGCCAATACCGAGGCGTTGGTGGTCATGCCCGAGCCGGTAAAGGCGCTGAAGATATCGATCATGCCCAGCACCGTGCCGAGCAAGCCGAGCAACGGCGCCATCGCGGCGATGGTGCCCAGGGCATTGATATAGCGCTCCAGCTCGTGGATAACCCGGGCGGCGGCCTCCTCAATACACTCCTTCATGATCTCGCGACCGTGCTTGGAGTTGGCCAGGCCGGCGGCGAGGATCTCGCCCAGGGGGGAATTGGCCCGCAGTTCCTTGAGTTTTTCCTTGTCCAGTTGCTTGTCCTTGATCCAGCGCCAGACCTGCCCCAGCAGATGATCAGGGGTCACGCGGCTGGCGCGCAGGGTCCACAGGCGTTCGGCAACGATGCCGAGTGCGGCGATGGAGCTCAGAATGATCGGCAACATCATCCAGCCGCCGGATTTGACCAATTCCCACACAGTGAATGTCCCCTCGAAAAAGTGCGCCACTTTAGCATATAGGCTGGCGAGGAAGGGCCTGCCCGCCGACAGCCATCATGTCGCAGGCACCGGCCTTTGGTAACTGCCAATGACAGGCGCGCGCCAGAAACGACGCTGGCTGCGTGCCATGATCGGCGCCTGGAAAGCCCCCAGGCGCAGGCGGATGGCGCCCTGTTCGGCGCTGTCATAAATGGCGCTGTGAAAATGCCGATAACGCGCCAGCACTTGCGGGTGCGGATGGCCAAAGGAGTTGCCACGCCCGCGAGAGATCAACACTGCCTTGGGGGCGACTCGCTGGACGAACGGCCATGACGAGGAACTGCGACTGCCATGATGGGGCGCTTGCAGCCAATCCGTGGCGACCGCCAGGGGCGTGGCGAGCAAGGCCCGCTCGGCCTCGCGGTCTATATCGCCGGTCAGCAACAACCGTTCACCATTGGCCTGGACTTGCAGCACGCACGACTTCGCGTTGCCGTTGCTGGCATCCGCCCATTGCCACAGTCGGAACTGCACACCGTCCCACTCCCATTGCTCACCGCTGACACAGGCCTGGGTATGAAGGAACGCCGGCAGCCCCTGGGTTTCCCCGCCCACCACCCGTTTGACCGGCAACCCGCGCGCAACCGCCGCAGCGCCCCCGGCATGATCGGCATCAGCGTGACTGAGCAGCATCAAGTCCACTTGGCTAACCCCCAGCTTGCGCAGCGCCGGGAGTACCACGCGCTCACCGAGGTCGAAATCCCCCACCCGAGGGCCGGCGTCATACAACAGCACGTGGTTGCGGGTGCGCAGCACTATCGACAGGCCCTGGCCGACATCCAGTTGCTCCACCGCCACCTGCCCCAACGGGATCGATTCACGGGGCGGGAACACTGCCAACAGCAACATGGGCCAACCCAGCAGGCGAAAAGGAATGCCCTTGGGCATCAATAACAGCAGTGCTCCCAGCAGGCTGAGCAACCAGTAGCCGACAGGCACCTCGGCAGGCATCCAGGCCGGCAAGCGCACGGCCAGCATGGCCAGGGCCGTAAACAGCCAATCCAGTGCGCCACCCGCTAGCCACAGCAGGCCGCCGCCCAGCCACGGCAGCGCCAGCAACAGCGTGCCCGCCAGCGCCAACGGCAGCACCAGCAGACTGATCCACGGCACGGCAAACAGATTGGCCAGCGGCGCACTCAAGCTGATGGGCAGGCCGAGAATCAGCAGCAGCGGAAACAGGCCAATAGCGATCAGCCATTGGGCACGGGTCCAGGCCTGCCAGGCACGCCAGGGCCCCAAGCGGCCACTGAAGGCCAGCACCAACACGCCCACGGCAGCAAACGACAGCCAGAAACCCGGTTGCAGGCTGGCCAGCGGTTCGATGATCAATACCGCATTCAGGGCCAGCAGTAGTGGCCACCAGATCCCCAGATGGCGAAACCGCAAGCGCCACAGCAGCACCAGCCCCACCATCACACAGGCCCGTTGCACCGGCACTTCAAAACCGGCCAGCAAGCCATAGGCCAGCGCAGCGGCAAATGCCAGGCCGCATGCCCAAGGCAGCCAGGGCAAGCGCCTGGGCCAGCAGCCGTAGCGGGCCAGCCCGGCCACCAGTGCATAGATCAACCCCGACAACAGGCCAATGTGTTGACCAGAGATCACCAATAGATGCACGGTGCCGGTGGCCTGCAAAATGCGCCAATCCTCGGCGGCCAGGCCAGAGCCGTCACCCAGCACCAGTGCAGCCAGCCCGGCTTCGCGGCCCCGAGCATCGACTGCCAATAATCGCTGGCGTACGGCATCGCGCCAGGCATGCCGGGCCGGCGCCAGGCGCTGGCCATCCTTGACCGACCCGGTCGCCCCCACACGCTGGGCCAATAGCCAGGCCTCCTGGTCGAAGCCATGGAAATTCAGTAGTCCGGAAGGACGCTTGAGGGTCACGGCCAAACGCCAGCGCTCACCGCTGCGCACTGGGGGGCCGCCCTGCCAGCTCACGCGGATGCGCTGGGGCAGCCGGTCCTGACGTGACCGGCTATCGCTCAGCTCGAAACGCACCACCCCATTGGCCTGCTGTGGTAGCCCGCTGACGCGCCCTTCCAGCCAGCGGGTCTGGCCGTCCAGCCCGGGGACGAGCCGGTCGTCGAGGGCCCGTTGCGCGCTGAAACAGGCCCATGCCAGGCCCAACAGGAAAAATGCCAGCGGATAAGTACGAAACGGCAGCAGCATCAACGCCACCACCGGTAACACCAGCAACCAACCGACCGGCGGCAAGACAGGCAGCAGGCGCAACGCCAGCAGCCCCAACGCCAGCGCAAACATCCCTGTACGCATGGATCATTCCTTGAAAGTGACCCATTGAGTGTTAGCCGAGGGGTTCAGGGCGAACTATTATTTTTTGTCACAAAGTCTGAATTTCCCGTTCGTAGAATACGGGCATACTTGCCCCTCGAACTGACCTGGACCCCTTATGCCACGGCGCTTATTCAAACGGTACATGCCCGATCCGACCAGCATTCGGGAACACAAGTCCTTACGCTTTCTCGGCACGCTGCTCCATGACCCCAACCTCTGGCACCTCAATCGGCACTCGGTTGCCCGGGCCATGGCTGTCGGCCTGTTTGCCGCCTTCATTCCCATCCCCTTGCAGATGCTGCTGGCAGCCGTCCTCGCCATCTCTGTGCGCGGCAATATGCCCATCGCCGTGAGCCTGGTGTGGCTGACCAATCCAATTACCATGCCGGTGGTGTTCTTCTGCACCTACATGACCGGCACCTGGCTGATGAACATCCCGCCGCGCACCCTGCCCGATGAACTGACCTGGGAGTGGATCAGCGGGCAACTGTCGACCATGTGGCAGCCGTTCCTGCTGGGCTCGGTGGTGATGGGGGTTGGTATTGGGCGCGTTGGCGTATTGCCTGACGATGATGTATTGGCGGTGGTGGGTTGGGCATCAGTGGAAAAAACGTCAGCAGCGTAATCGGTAGTGGCCATGTTCTCTTGCTAGGCGCCGGGGTGCTCTTACTGACGCCATCGCAGGCAAGCCTGCTCCCACACGCGTCAACGGTTAGGCCGCCTTGCTTTTTGTTTTGAGCTTGGCGCCCCTTTAAACCACGCTGGGCGCAATCCGATATTCATTCGGGGGCCCCTCAATCATCTTTTGCAAGATTCCAAGCCCCTCATATGGCTACACTGCGCAGGTGGCGCGGGCCGGATGCCTGCGAAGAATGTCGACATCAGTGTGGTAGCGGGAGAGTGGCGTGCTAAGAAGAATGGGGATAAAAGGCCGCGTACTGTTGCTGACCTTGTTGCCTACCAGCCTGATGGCATTGCTGTTGGGCGGTTATTTCACCTGGATGCAGCTTTCGGACCTGCAAACCCAACTGCTCAATCGCGGCGAGATGATCGCCGAACAGCTGGCGCCGCTGGTGGCACCGGCACTGGGCAGCAAGAACACCGATCTGCTGGAGCGCATCGCGACCCAGTCCCTGGAACAAGTCGATGTGCGAGCCGTCTCCTTCCTGGCGCCCGACCGCTCGTCCCTGGCCCATGCCGGCCCGACCATGCTCAACCCGCCGCCCATCGGCAACAGTTCACACCTGTTGCAACGCACAGGCAATGACGCCACCCGCTACCTGCTGCCCGTGTTCGGCCGCCATCGCAACCTCGCCGGTGAACTGATTCCCGACGAAGCCGACCGTCTGCTGGGCTGGGTCGAGCTGGAGCTGTCCCACAACGGCATGCTGCTACGCGGCTATCGCAGCCTGTTCGCCAGCCTCCTGTTGATCGCCATCGGCCTGATTTGCACCGCGGCCCTGGCCTTGCGCATCAGCCGCACGATCAACTCACCCATCGGGCAGATCAAGCAAGCGGTGGCGCAGCTCAAGGATGGCAACCTGGAAACCCGTTTGCCGCCGTTGGGCAGCCAGGAGCTGGATCAATTGGCGTCCGGTATCAACCGTATGGCCGAAACCCTGCAAAACGCCCAGGAAGAACTGCAGCACAGCATCGACCAGGCCACCGAAGATGTGCGCCAGAACCTGGAAACCATCGAGATCCAGAACATCGAGCTGGACCTGGCCCGCAAGGAAGCCCTGGAAGCCAGCCGCATCAAGTCGGAGTTCCTGGCCAATATGAGCCATGAAATCCGCACGCCACTCAACGGCATCCTCGGTTTCACCCACCTGCTGCAGAAAAGCGAGCTCTCGCCCCGTCAGTTGGATTACCTGGGCACCATCGAAAAATCCGCCGATAACCTGCTGGGTATCATCAACGAAATTCTCGACTTCTCGAAAATCGAAGCCGGCAAGCTGGTGCTCGATAACATTCCGTTCAACCTGCGTGACCTGTTGCAAGACACCTTGACCATCCTCGCCCCAGCCGCCCACGCCAAACAGCTGGAGCTGGTCAGCCTGGTCTACCGCGATACCCCCCTGGCCCTGGTGGGCGACCCGTTGCGTCTCAAGCAGATCCTCACCAACCTGGTCAGCAATGCCATCAAGTTCACCCGCGAGGGCACTATCGTGGCTCGGGCCATGCTCGAAGACGAGCAGGAAGACAGCGTGCAACTGCGCATCAGCGTGCAGGACACCGGCATCGGCCTGTCCAACCAGGATGTACGCGCCCTGTTCCAGGCCTTCAGCCAGGCCGATAACTCGCTGTCGCGCCAACCCGGTGGCACGGGGTTGGGCCTGGTGATCTCCAAGCGCCTGATCGAACAGATGGGCGGCGAAATCGGCGTCGACAGCACCCCAGGCGAAGGTTCGGAGTTCTGGATCAGCCTCAATCTGCCCAAGACCCGCGACGATATCGAAGACCTGCCCGCCCCGCCGCTGTTGGGCCGGCGCGTGGCGGTGCTGGAGAATCACGAACTGGCACGCCAGGCCCTGCAACACCAGTTGGAAGACTGTGGCCTGGAGGTCACGCCGTTCAACAGCCTGGAGAACCTCACCAACGGCATCACCAGCGCGCACCAGACCGAACATGCCATCGACCTGGCGGTTTTGGGCATCACCGCCAACGATATTCCGCCGGAACGCCTCAACCAACACCTGTGGGACCTCGAACACCTGGGCTGCAAAGTCCTGGTGCTGTGCCCGACCACCGAGCAGATGCTGTTCAACCTATCGGTGCCCAACCCCAACAGCCAGTTGCAGGCCAAGCCGGCCTGCACCCGCAAATTGCGCCGGGCACTGTCCGACCTGATCAGCCCGCGGCCGTTGCGCAGCGAGCCGGGGGAGCCGTTGTCCAGCCGCGCGCCACGGGTGCTGTGTGTCGACGACAATCCGGCCAACCTGTTGCTGGTACAAACCCTGCTCGAAGACATGGGCGCCAAGGTCCAGGCCGTGGAAAGTGGCTATAGCGCCATCGAAGCGGTGAAAAAAGAAGCCTTCGACCTGGTGCTGATGGATGTACAGATGCCCGGCATGGACGGGCGCCAGAGCACCGAGGCGATTCGCCAGTGGGAAAGCGAGCGCCACGGCACGCCACTGCCTATCGTCGCGCTGACGGCCCATGCCATGGCCAATGAAAAGCGCGCCCTCCTGCAAAGCGGCATGGATGACTACCTGACCAAGCCCATCAGCGAGCGGCAACTGGCCCAAGTGGTGCTGAAATGGACCGGCCTGGCCTTGCGCAATCAAGGCCCGGAACGCGTAGTCGAAGGCCACGGCCCCGCCGCCCAACTGCCAGTGCTGGACCATGACGAAGGCTTGCGCCTGGCGGCAGGCAAGGCAGACTTGGCCGCCGACATGCTGGCCATGCTGCTGGCATCCCTGGAAGCCGACCGCGAGGCGGTCTGTATCGCCCGCGAAGCCAACGACAATAACGCGCTGATCGAACGGGTCCACCGCCTGCACGGCGCCACTCGCTACTGCGGCGTACCGCAATTACGCGCCGCCTGCCAGCGCGCCGAAACCTTGCTCAAGCAAGATGACGCCAAGGCCATGGCCGCCCTCGATGAGCTGGACATGGCCATTACCCGCCTTGCCAGCGAAGCCCGGGTCAACGCCTGACACAGGACAACACGCCAACCACCCAAGACGGGCAACATACCTGCAGGCCACGGTTTGCCAGCGCCTACAGGTACCACACGCTATCTTGCAGGAAGCCCTTTGATGCGCATCATCCTCTTCAGCAGCCAGACCTATGACCGCGACAGCTTTCTCGCCGAACCGTTGCCCCAAGGCATGGCGCTGCAATTCCAACCGGCACGCCTGAACCTCGACACCGTGGCCCTGGCCGACCAGCACGAAGTGGTCTGTGCCTTTATCAACGACGACCTCAGCGCGCCGGTGCTCGAACACCTGGCCGCCGGAGGCACGCAATTGATTGCCCTGCGTTCGGCCGGCTACAACCATGTGGACCTGGCCGCCGCCAAACGCCTGGGCCTGACCATCGTGCGGGTGCCGGCGTACTCGCCCCATGCGGTGGCCGAACATGCGGTGGCCCTGGTGCTGGCCCTCAACCGCCGCCTGCATCGCGCCTACAACCGCACCCGCGACGGCGACTTCAGCCTGCACGGCCTGACCGGCTTCGACCTGGTGGGCAAGACCGTTGGCGTGGTGGGCACCGGGCAGATCGGCGCGACTTTCGCCAAGATCATGGCCGGATTTGGCTGCTCATTGCTGGCCTACGACCCCTATCCCAATCCGCAGGTCGAAGCCCTCGGCGCGCGCTATGTCGACCTGCCCCAGTTGTTGGCCGAAGCGCAGATCATCAGCCTGCACTGCCCACTGACCGCCGACAGCAAGCACCTGATCAATGCGCAATCCCTGGCCCATATGCAGCCGGGAGCGATGCTGATCAATACCGGGCGCGGCGGCCTGGTGGATACCCCGGCGCTGATCGAAGCACTCAAGGACGGGCAATTGGGCTACCTGGGCCTGGATGTGTACGAGGAAGAAGCCCAGCTGTTTTTTGAGGACCGCTCGGACCTGCCCTTGCAGGACGACGTGCTGGCGCGCCTGCTGACCTTCCCCAATGTGATCATCACCGCGCACCAGGCATTCCTCACGCGCGAAGCGCTGGCAGCGATTGCCAGCACCACCCTGGCCAACATCCAGGCCTGGGCCAACGGTCAACCGCAGAACCTGGTGCACGGATGATCAACGGTCACATACCGCGCGCATGGTGAACAGGCGAGCGTGATAGGATGCCGCGCCTATTTGGAGGATCCATGGCCGAACACGATTTCCGCTTCAGTTTGCTGAGCCCACAACACACCCTGATCGAATGCCGCGCCCTGGTGCCGGGTCGTTACCAAGTCACCGGCAATGGTGGCTCGATCAAGCATGGCGACGTGCTGATCGTCACCTTGCGCGGCAGCAAGACCCTGTCGATGCGCCTGACCGTCGAAGGCGATGCGCGCTACTCCATCCGCCCGGCCGGGCAATGGGTCGCCATGGCGCAAGGGCCGAAGTTCGGCGAGCTGGAAATTCACACCTGGAAGGTCAACTGCGACAGCTGCGACGCGGTGCTGGAGTTTGAGTTCTCGGTGGAGACCAAGCTGACCAAGGAGCCACTGCAACCGGCGGCCACCGCGCGCATCGCCGAGCTGGGCTGGGCCACGGTCGGTGATAAACACCGTTGCCCGAAATGCCAGAAGGCTGCGCAATGAAGCGCCTGCTGGTGCTCGCCGCGCTGGGCGTCGGCCTCGCCGGCTGCGCCAGCGATGAGGTCAAGCTCAAGCAGGATCACAGCTACATCGTCGAATGGATCGGCGAACGGCCGCTGATGGATTACGCCCACCTGACCGTGACCCTCGGCGCCGATGGCCGGGCCTATGGCAATGGCGGCTGCAACCACTGGTTCGCGCCGTACAGCCTGGACGGTAACAAACTCAGCTTCGGCAAGATCGGCAGTACCCGCAAGCTGTGTGCTGAAGCCTTGATGGAGCAGGAGCACCGCTTCTTCAAGGCCCTGGAGACGGTGCAGCGCTGGGATATTTCACCCATCGAGCAAACCCGTTTCTGGCCTGCCGAGGGCAAGCCACTGCGCTTGTGGCTGGAAGAAGGCTGACCCAACTCCTGTAGGAGCGAGCTTGCTCGCGAAGAACGTCAACGAAAACGCGTGCATCCAGGATGAACGCGGTGCCTGTGAATTCTTCGCGAGCGAGCTCGCTCCTACAGAGATCGCGAGGGTTCAGCCGCGCAACTCTTTGAGTTTGGCCATTACACCTTCCGCCGTCTGCTCACCCAACATCTGCGCCCGCACCTTGCCCTTGTCATCGATGATGTAGGTCACCGGCAACGCTTCGCTGCGCGGGATATCAAAAATCGCCTCGGGGTTCTGTGCCAATACGGTGAACTTGATGCCCAGCTTCTCGCTGGCGCTCTTGAGCTCTTCACCCTGTACATTGTCGAAGTTGACGCCAAACACGCTCACCGGCTGGCCTTTGAGTTGCTCGGCCAGGGCGTTGAGCTCGGGGATTTCGATGCGGCACGGGCCACACCACTCGGCCCAGTAATTGACCACCAGCCATTGCTTGTCGACGCGTTCGGACGCGACTTTCTGGCCGTATTGGTCGACGCCATAATCATTGCCGCAGCCGCTGAGCAGGAGTGTGGTGATAACTGCCAGTGCGCCTATCAGTCGCCGTGTCATGGGGTAATCCTTAGCAAAAATGAACGTGGGCTGCGGCCGATCGCCTCTTACGGTTTAAGGACAAGCCGCAGCGCAGGTAGAATACCCGCCACCTTACGCAAGATGCGACCCGCACATGACCGATCTGACGCTTTATCACAACCCGCGCTGCTCGAAATCCCGCGGTGCGCTCGAACTGCTGCAAGCCCGCGGCCTGGCGCCCAACGTCGTGCGCTACCTGGAAACCCCGCTGGACGCCGCGCAGCTTGAAGCCCTGCTCGGCAAACTGGGGATCAGCGCCCGGCAACTGCTGCGCACCGGCGAAGATGAATACAAGACTCTCAACCTGGCCGACGCCAGCCTCAGCGAGGAGCAGTTGATTGCCGCCATCGCCGCCCACCCCAAGTTGATGGAGCGACCGATCCTGGCCACCGCCGACAAGGCCGTGATTGGCCGCCCGCCGGAAAATATCCTGGAGATCCTGCCGTGAGCGCGCCCTACGTCCTGGTGCTGTATTACAGCCGCAACGGCTCGGTCAGCGAAATGGCCCGGCAGATTGCCCGGGGCATCGAGCAAGGCGGCCTGGAAGCGCGCCTGCGCACCGTGCCGGCAATCTCCAGCGAATGCGAAGCCGTCGCCCCGAGCATTCCGACCGAAGGTGCGCTGTATGCCAGCCTCGACGACCTGAAGAACTGCGCGGGCCTGGCCCTGGGCAGCCCGACGCGCTTTGGCAACATGGCGGCGCCGCTGAAGTACTTTCTCGACGGCACCAGCAACCTGTGGCTGACCGGGGCACTCGTCGGCAAGCCGGCTGGGGTCTTCACCTCGACCGCCAGCCTGCACGGCGGCCAGGAAACCACTTTGATGTCGATGCTGCTGCCACTGCTGCACCACGGCATGCTGATCACCGGCCTGCCCTACAGCGAACAGGCCTTGCTCGACACCCAGGGCGGCGGTACGCCCTACGGCGCCAGCCACCATTCCGGCGCTGACGGCAAGCGTGCCCTGGACCCCCATGAAATCGCCCTGTGCCGCGCCCTGGGCCTGCGTCTGGCGAAGACTGCGGCAAAACTGGAGAGTGGCCGTGGCCAAGAAGCCTAAAGTCCTACCGGCCCAGGCCTGGCTGGAACCCCGGGTCAAGGTGGCACGGGCCTTGAGCCTGCTGGCGTTTTTTGGCCTGGTAGGCCTGCTTTGCGTTTACTACCTGCTGGTCGCCGACCTGCATGGCGCCCGGCCCTGGGTGATCTTGCTGATCGAACTGGTGCCGCTGCTGATCCTCGCGCCGGGCATGCTCATGGGCAGTGCGCGCGGGCATTCGTGGATGTGTTTTGTGGTGAACCTGTACTTCATCAAGGGCGCCCTGGCGGCCTATGACCCGAATCGCCAGTGGTTTGGCGTGCTGGAGATGCTGGCGAGCGTGGCAGTGTTCTGCACGGCGCTGTTGTATGTGCGCTGGCGGTTCCAGCTGAATCGGCGGTTGGCCATGTAGGAGCGAGCTTGCTCGCGAAAAACGTTAACGATGACGCGGGCATTCAGAATGCACGCGGCGCCCTCAGGTTTTTCGCGAGCAAGCTCGCTCCTACAGGTCAATGGTTGACGGTATAGGCCAGCATCATCGACAACTGGCACATCGGCCGCCCACTTTCGGCGTGCCACTGGTTGAACGCCGCCTGCACCGTCGCCAGGTCCCGCAGGCTGGTAGGGGCCTTGTCGACAATCTTCTGCGCATTGAGCGCCGCGACCACGTCATAGCTCGGCACAAACGTGTCCTTGCCCACCATGCGCAAGAAGCGCGGCGCTGACAGCCCGCCCAACTGGTGGCCGTGTTTGCTCAGGTACTTCCACAAGCCGACGATATCGGTCACCGGCCAATCGGCGATCAGCGCGCCGAAGCTGCCTTTTTCCTGCGCCACGTCGAGAATCATCTGCGCATTGCGCGGCACGCTCTTGAGCTTGCCCAGGTGGCGGATGATCCGCGTGTCCTGCATCAGGCGCTCAAGGTGCTCGGCGCCCATCAAAACGACCTTTTCTGGATCGAAACCAAAGAACACCTGCTCGAACGCCGGCCACTTGGCGTCCACCACACTGTGCTTGAGCCCGGCGCGGAATACCCGCAGCGACAGGGTCGACAAGTAGCGGTCATCGCTGATCTGGCGCAATTGCGCCGGCGTCTTGGGCACAGGCAGGTGGGCTTCCAGCTCGGCCGCCGAACCAAAGCGGTTCAGACAGTATTCGTGCAGCCATTTGTAATCGCGCATGCCCTCTCCTACGGAATGAAATGAAAACGGCGCCCATGAGCGCCGTCTGTCAGAGCCTGGAAAAGGCTCAGAGGTTCACAATGTTGACGAAGCGCGAAGCGGCGGTTTCATCGATACGCAGGCTGGTGAAGTCGAACAGGTTACGGTCGGCCAACTGCGATGGGATCACATTCTGCAGGCTGCGAAAGATGCTTTCGGTGCGCCCCGGCGTCTTGCGCTCCCACTCCTGGAGCATGTCCTTGACCACCTGGCGCTGCAGGTTCTCCTGGGAGCCGCAGAGGTTGCAGGGGATGATCGGGAATTGCTTGAAGTCGGAGTAGGCCTGGATGTCCTTCTCGTTGCAATACGCCAGCGGGCGGATCACGACGTTGCGCCCATCATCGGCGCGCAGCTTGGGCGGCATGGCCTTGAGGGAGCCGTTGAAGAACATGTTGAGGAAGAAGGTCTCGACGATGTCATCGCGATGATGCCCCAGGGCCATCTTGGTTGCGCCAATTTCATCGGCGAAGGTGTACAGGGTGCCACGGCGCAGGCGCGAGCACAGCGAGCAGGTAGTCTTGCCCTCCGGGATCAGTTCCTTGACCACCGAATAGGTGTCTTTCTCGACAATGTGGTACTCGACGCCCAGGGTCTTGAGGTAAGCGGGCAGCACGTCCTCGGGGAACCCGGGCTGCTTCTGGTCCATATTGACCGCGACTATGTCGAACTTGATCGGCGCGACCTTCTGCAAGTGCATCAGCACGTCCAGCATGGTGTAGCTGTCCTTGCCGCCGGACAGGCAGACCATGACCTTGTCGCCCTCCTCGATCATGTTGAAGTCAGCGACAGCCTCACCGGCCAGGCGTCGCAGGCGTTTTTGCAGTTTATTCTGATTGACGGTAAGGGTGCCCATGGCGCTTGGATCCGCGAAAAAGGTGTGTGACGAAAAGCCGGGTATTTTAGCGGTATGGAGCAGCGAGTTCCAATGTGGGGGGCCTGCATTCCACGCCACAGACCCAGGCGCGATTAAGCCCAGTGTTTACAGCGCAATTTGCTCTAAAGCCCCACACTTTTTCCGGTCATCACTTCCTATACTGCGACATAAGGTCGCACACATATCCAGACCTTTCAGGCCACTTGGCCGGCGGGCGCTCCGCTTGGGGGGCGATGGTAATAACGACAGGAGTGACTGGCATGATCCATCACGTCGTGGGGCTTTTCACCCATCCCGACCAGGAATGGCGGGAAATTCGTGGCGATAAAGAAGAAAGCATCGGCCACATGTACCTCACTCACACGCTGATTCTCGCGGCGATTCCCGCCGTATCAGCTTTTATCGGCACCACCCAGGTCGGCTGGGTCATCGGCAATCGCTCCCCGGTCATGCTGACCCAGGAAAGTGCGTTGTGGATGACCATCATGTCGTACCTGGCGATGCTCGGCGGCGTTGCGGTGATGGGCGCCTTCATTCACTGGATGGCGCGCACCTATGACGCCAATCCGAGCATGGCGCGCTGCGTCGCGTTCGCCACCTACACCGCCACGCCGCTGTTTATCGGCGGGCTGGCGGCGCTGTATCCGCATATGTGGCTGGGCATGGTCGTGGGCACGGCGGCGATTTGCTACACCGTCTACCTGCTATATGTGGGGTTACCGACCTTCATGAGCATCGACCCGGACGAAGGCTTCCTGTTTTCCAGCTCGGTGCTGGCGGTAGGCCTGGTGGTACTGGTGGCGATCATGGCCTTTACCGTGATTGTCTGGGGCCTGGGCGTAGGACCGATCTATACCAACTGACCAGCGTTCAATCGCAGGAAAAGCCACCGCAAGGTGGCTTTGTGCGTTATGCATGACCATTCGGCGCCTGACAGATTCGGAAACACCCTTAGATGCGGCATACTGGACATCTCTGGAGAGATGTACAGCATGCCCGAGCAACTCAATACCCGCGTCGAAGATTGTTTCCTGCAAGCCGAATCCTTTTTCAAACGAAGTTTCAAACGCCCCCAGGTCAGCCTCAAGCTACGTGGGCAGAAAGCCGGTGTCGCGCATTTGCACGAGAACCTGCTGCGCTTCAACCCCCAGTTGTACCGAGAAAACAGCCAGCACTTCCTCAAACAGACGGTGGCCCACGAAGTGGCACACCTGATCGCCCACCAATTGTTCGGCGAGCGCATCCAGCCCCATGGCGAGGAATGGCAACTGATCATGCGCGGGGTCTACGAATTGCCGCCTGATCGTTGCCATACCTATGAGATTCAGCGCCGGCGGGTGACCCGCTATATCTACCGGTGTCCGTGTGCCGACAGTGACTTTGCGTTCTCGGCCCAGCGCCATGGGTTGGTGAAACAGGGGCGGCGGTATTTGTGCCGCAGGTGTCGGGAGACGTTGGTATTTACCGGGGAAACGCGGGTGGAGTGAGGTTTTTGGGTGCCTGTTCCGGCCCCTTCGCGAGCAAGCCCGCTCCCACATTCTGAATGTATTCACAAATCAAAATGTGGGAACGGGCTTGCTCGCGAAGGGGCCCAAACAGCCACTATCCTACGACCTTGGCACCCCGCAGTTCGGCTATCCGCTGAAGACTGAAACCCAACTCCCCCAACACCTCATCACTGTGCGCCCCCCACCGCAGCCCCCAATATGCCTCGGCGCCGGCAACCCCTCGGAAAACTTCAACGGGCACGCCATCTGCGCCTGGAACGAACCATCCCCACGGGGTACCTGGCTCACCAGCTCCCGGGCCTGTAACTGCGGGTGCTCAAGGGCTTCGCCCAAACTGAGCACCGGTTCCACGCAAGCGTCCAAGCCAGCGAACAACGCACACAGCTCCTCAAAACTGTGCCGTTCAAACTCAACCTGCAATGCCTGCTTGAGTGCCTTTTGCTGCTCGAGCTTGGGCGACAACCCCAGGGCCGCCAGCTCCGGGAGTCCCAGCGCGCCACACAGCTGCTGCATGAATCCAGGTTCCAGGCTGCCCACCGACAGCCAACGCCCGTCCCGCGAGCGGTAGTAATCGTAGAAACTGCCGCCGTTGAGTACCTGGTCTTCGCGCCCCGGCTCCACGCCACAGGCCAGGTAGGCGGCGCCGGCCATGGCGTTGAGGCTGAAGGCGCAGTCGGTCATGCTCACATCCAGGTACTGGCCCACCCCGCTGTGCTGGCGTGCAATCACCGCCGCGAGCAGGCCGACCACGGCGTGCAACGAGCCACCGCCCACATCCGCCAATTGCACGCCGAGGGGCAACGGGCCGCTGTCCTCGCGGCCGGTGTAGCTGGCGACGCCGCAGAGCGCCAGGTAGTTGATGTCATGCCCGGCGCGATCCCGGTAGGGCCCGGTTTGGCCATAGCCGGTGATGGACACGTAGATCAGCTTCGGATTGATCGCCTTCAGCGCTTCATACCCCAACCCAAGGCGTTCCATGACCCCGGGGCGGAACTGCTCCAGCACAATGTCGTAGTCGACCACCAATTGCCGCACGATCTCCAGCGCCTCGGGCTGCTTGAGATCCAGGGCCAGGCTGCGCTTGTTGCGGTTGAGGTAGGCATGGCTGGCCGACACACCACGGTCGTGGGGCGGCAACACCCGCAGCAGGTCCATGCGCGTGGGGGATTCGATGCGCAGTACCTCGGCGCCCATGTCCGCCAACAGCAGCGAGGCGAAAGGCCCCGGCAACAAGGTTGAGAAATCCAGCACTTTGAGGGACGCCAAGGGGCCTGACATGGGAGCTCCGATTCCAGTTCGATGGGGCACAGAGTAGTCAGCCTTGGGCGCCAGCGGCAATTACCGTAACCATCATCGACAATGACCGTTGTGCTCGCCCGCCCATAAAAAAACCCATCCGAAGATGGGTTTTTTTAGTGTGTTTGAGCGTTTACTTGATCGCTGGAGCCGGGCCTTCGGCTACGCCCAGGTCATCCAGTTCGCGGGTTTCGGAGATACCGGTACCGCCGGAAGCCAGCTCGCTTTGCAGCTTGTCGGTGTCCAGTTCCTTGACCCACTTGGCGACGACGATGGTCGCTACAGCGTTACCGACCAGGTTGGTCAGAGCACGAGCTTCGGACATGAAGCGGTCGATACCGAGGATCAGCGCCAGGCCGGCAACCGGCAGGTGGCCAACAGCCGACAGGGTCGCGGCCAGTACGATGAAACCACTGCCCGTCACGCCAGCAGCGCCTTTGGAGGACAGCAACAGCACCAGCAACAGGGTGATCTGGTGGGTGATGTCCATGTGGGTGTCAGTCGCCTGGGCGATGAACACGGCAGCCATGGTCAGGTAGATCGAAGTACCGTCGAGGTTGAAGGAGTAGCCCGTCGGGATAACCAGGCCAACCACCGACTTCTTCGCGCCCAGGCGTTCCATCTTGATCAGCATGCGCGGCAGTGCGGATTCGGAAGAGGAAGTACCCAGTACGATCAGCAGTTCTTCACGGATGTAGCGCACCAGTTTCAGGACGCTAAAGCCGTGGGCGCGGCAGATGCCACCCAGCACTACCAGCACGAACAGGATGCAGGTGATGTAGAAGCAGATCATCAACTGGCCCAGTTGCACCAGCGAGCCAACACCGTAGGCACCGATGGTGAACGCCATGGCGCCCAGGGCCCCGATTGGCGCGAGCTTCATGATCATGTTGATGATGTTGAACATCACGTGGGCGAAGCGATCGATGAAGTCCAGCACCGGCTTGCCGTAGGCACCCAGGCGATGCAGGGCGAAACCGAAGATCACCGAGAACATCAGCACTTGCAGGATATCGCCGTTGGCGAAGGCGCCGACGATGGTGTTCGGGATCACGTTGAGGATAAAGCCGACGATGCTCTGGTCTTTACCGGCAGTGACGTAGGCTGCGACTTTCGAAGCGTCCAGGGTCGCAACGTCGATGTGCATGCCAGCGCCTGGCTGCACCACGTTGACCACTACCAGGCCGATCAGCAGGGCGATGGTGGAGACGATTTCAAAGTACAGCAGCGCGTAGCCGCCGGTCTTGCCCACCGACTTCATGCTCTGCATGCCAGCGATGCCGCTGACCACGGTACAGAAGATGATCGGGGCGATGACCATTTTGATCAGCTTGATAAAGCCGTCACCCAGCGGCTTGAGGGCCACACCGGTCTGCGGGTAGAAGTGACCGAGCAGGATACCGATAACGATGGCAACGATTACCTGGAAGTACAGGGTTTTGTAGAACGGCTGACGAGTCGTCATTGCAAAGTTTCCTCAAGAGTCCCGTGGGGCAAATATCCGCCATTGCCCACGACACTTGAATTGCGAACCCTCCTGCACTGGAGGGATTTGTTTTGGCGAACTGCTGGCTGGCAGGTCTGTACTCCTTATCGCAAACGGCGTGCCACTTTCCTGAAAAACCCTGTAACCCTTGGCTCATGGGGGCTGACGGCAATCCAAGGCTGTTTCAGGGGTTGCTAGAGGTGGCGGATATCCGCCCTGCATCCCAATCTCGTCCTACAATTTGGCGGATATCCGCCTTGTCCACCCCAGACATGATGGCTACCATCGGCCACTCAATGGACGAGGCCCCTGCATGCGCGAACGCACCATCGCCAGTCATTACGCCCGCGCGGCCTTGGGCGGTGCGCACCGGGCCGGCTACGACTGCTCGACTCTGTTGCAGCAACTGGGCATTACCCCGCAATTGCTGGCAGAGCCCCGCGCGCGCATCGCGCCGGAGCAGTTCACGCAACTATTGCAGAGTCTGTGGCTGGCCCTGGATGACGAATACCTGGGCTTCGCCGATGGACCGAGCAAGCGTGGAACCTTCGCCATGATGTGCCACGCGCTGATTCACTGCCGCACCCTGGAGAAGGCGCTGGAGCGCGGCCTGTTGTTCTACGGCCTGTTCCCCCACGGGCCGCGTTGGCGCCTGAGCCGTGAAGGCGATATGGCACGCTTGAGCCTGGATGACTCACAACTGTGGGACCCGGATCACTTCTTGAGCGAGTCCCTGCTGGTGATCTGGCATCGCCTCGGCAGTTGGTTGATTGGCCAGCGTATCCGCCTGGAGCAAGCGACTTTCAGCTACCCGGCGCCGGCCCATGCCAGCGAATACGACCTGCTGTTCCCTTGCCCCCTGGTGTTCAGCGCAGCCAGCAGCAGCTTGGTGTTCCATAGCCGCTACCTGAGCCTGGCGCTGCTGCAGGACGAGCGCACCCTCAAGCATTTCCTCGAACGCTCCCCCGCCGACCTGCTGTCGCGGCCAGACGAAGGCGACAGCCTGAGCAGCCAGTTGCGTCGCCTGTTAAGCCGCGACCGCACGCCCTGGCCAGACCTGGAAGCCGTGGCGCAGCACCTGCATATCAGCCCACAGACCCTGCGCCGGCATTTGCGTGAGGAAGGCACCAGCTTCCAGGCACTCAAGGATGAGCTGCGGCGGGATATTGCGATTTTTCATCTGGGGCGGGCGGATTTGTCGTTGCAGGAAATTGCCGAGCAGTTGGGGTTTTCCGAGCCGTCGGCGTTTCACCGAGCGTTCAAGAAGTGGACGGGGGTGACCCCGGGGGCTTACCGAGCGCAGGAGAGTTGAGGATGTATTGTTTGGACGGGCGCCATCGCATAGGTATCTACACAACTTTCAGAAACTGACGCCCCCCCCGTGGCGAGCGGGCTTGCCCCGCGCTGGGCTGCGAAGCAGCCCTAAAAAGCCCGCCGCGTTTCTTCAGATAAACCGCGATGGCAGGGTTTAGGGCTGCTTCGCAGCCCAGCGCGGGGCAAGCCCGCTCGCCACAACTGCGCTATCTGCCTGGATTTAGGCGTTGCGGCAAAGTTGTGTAGATACCGATGCTGTGATGCGGCCGGCCAATCCAATAAAGATCAAACAGCCGGAAAATGAATCCTGAACGCCGCGCCCCCTAAAGGCGAATCCCCCAGGGTCAACCGCGCGCCATAGCTTTCAATAATGTCCTTGACGACCGCCAACCCGATCCCCTGCCCTGGATGCTGGCGATCGAGGCGTTCGCCGCGCTGCAGGATCCGCGCACGTTGGTCGGCAGGCACACCGGGACCATCGTCTTCGATACACAAGCGTACGCCATCGGCACTTTCATCCAGGGTCACGCGCACTTCGCCCAGGCACAGGCGGTAGGCGTTTTCCAGCAGGTTGCCGAGCAGCTCCAGCAAGGCGCCCTGCTCGATGGGCACGTCGCACTGCTCCGGCAGCGCGAAAGACACGCGCACGCGCTTGTCGCGGTAGACCTTGTCGAGGGTATCGCACAGGCTTTGCAACACCGGGCGCAGGCGCACCTGGTGGCGCACCAGGCCGCTTTTACGCAGGCTGGCGCGCTGCAATTGATAGCTGATCTGCTGGCTCATGCGCTCGATCTGCGACTGCAGGACCCGGGCTTGTTCAAGGTCCTGAGGGCGCTGAGCCATGTCTTCACTCACTCCCTGCAATACCGCCAGCGGGGTTTTCAGGCTGTGGGCCAGGTCGTCCAGGGAGTCACGGTAACGGGTGCGTTGCTCGCGCTCGCTGTGCAGCAGGCGGTTAAGGGAACCGGTCAGGCGCAGCAGCTCCCGCGGGTGTTGCTCGCTGAGGCTTTCACGGGTGCCGCCTTCGATTTCATCCAGCTCCTGGCTCAGCCGGCGCAAGGCCTGCAAACCCCAAGTCAGACCGATCCATAGCAGGCTCAACAACACCAGCAAGGCGGCGCCGAAGCCCAGGTAGAGGTTTTCCCGCAGGCCTTCGAGGGTCACCTGGTATTCGCGCACCGGTTGCAGGGCGACAATACTGAACGCCGCGCTCTTGCCCCCCAGCAGCTTGACCTCGACGTCATACACGAAGAATTCCTGGCCGTTGGCCTCGCGAATCTTCGCAAACTCGTTACCGCGCCCGTCGTAGCGCGGCCGGTAGTTGATGTTTTCTTCCCTGGTCGCCCGCGAACGCCAGACCAGATGGCCTTCACGGTCATAGATGTAGCCCAGCAGGCGGCTATCGGTCAGGTTGAAACGCTCGTCCGGCAGTTGCGCCGGCATCAGCAAGCGATTGTTATCGACCCGTGCGGCAGAGATCAGCGTGGTCACATCCGACGCCAGGCGCTGCTCGATGGAATCCTGCAACGCCAGGCTGAAGGCGCCCTGCATCGCCGGCAACAGCGCCAGCATGAACAACACGGCCAGGGTGGTGGCCGCCAGCATCAGGCGCACACGCAGCGAACGAATCAACGGCAGCGCTCGTTAAACAGGTAGCCCAGGCCGCGTACAGTGTCGATGGGCTTGAACCCCGCCGGGGCCTCGAGCTTGCGACGCAGGCGGCCGACCAGCACTTCGATCACGTTCGGATCGCGCTCGTCGTCATCGGGATAGAGTTGTTCCATCAACCGGTCCTTGGCCACCACTTGCTGGTGGTGGCGCATCAAGTATTCGAGGATCCGATACTCATAGGCCGTCAGCGCCAGGGGCTGTTCGTCCAGGGACGCCTGCTTGCGGTTGAGGTCCAGCAGCAACGGGCCGGCGACGATGGTCGATTGGGTAAAACCGCTGGAGCGGCGCAACAGGGCGTTCATCCGCGCCTCCAGCTCTTCGAACTGGAAGGGCTTGACCACATAGTCATCGGCGCCGGCCGCCAGGCCTTCGACCTTGTCCTGCCAGTTGCCGCGCGCGGTCAGGATCAGGATCGGGAAGGTCTTGGCCTGGGCCCGCAGTTGGCGGATCAGGTCCAGGCCGCCCATGCCCGGCAGGCCCAGGTCGATGATCGCCAGGTCATGATTGAATTGCCCGGTCTGGTACAGCGCCTCTTCGGCGTTGGCCACGGCTTCGACCACGTGGCCGCTGTCGCCAAGACGGGTCAACAGGTGATGGCGCAACAACGCCTCATCTTCGACAACCAGCAATTTCATAATGCTCTCCAAGGCCAATCCACCGTCCCGCAGGGAACCATCATAGCGGCCCTGAAGGTATGCCTGGGCAGTTTACGGCCGTTGAACTGAACACAGTCTGAACCGGCGGGCTACCCAGGCAGGTCCCGCCCCGTGCAGAATAGCCGGCATGAACCCGATACCCGCCTGCTGCACCCCACTTGACGACCATTGGCCGCTGCCCGCCACCTTGCCCGGCACGGTGTTCCTGAGCACCCGCTTCGAGCCAAAATTGCTCGAACCCGGCGACTTCCTTCGCTGCGCCGTACCGCCGCCGGCCAGTATCCAACGTTCGGTGGCCAAGCGGCAGGCGGAATTTCTTGCCGGCCGGTTGTGTGCCCGCAGCGCCTTGCAACAGCTCGAAGGCCTGGACTTTATCCCCGCCATCGGCGAGGACCGCGCGCCGGTGTGGCCCACCCATATCAGTGGCTCGATCACCCACAGCACCGGGCATGCCGCGGCCATCGTCGGTCACAAGACCCAGTGGCGCGGGCTGGGCATGGACCTGGAAAACCTGCTGCCCCTTGAACGGGCCGAACGCCTGGCCGGGGAAATCCTCACCCAGGATGAGATGCAACGCATGGCCGCCCGGCCACGGGAGCAGATTGCGCATCTGGTGACCCTGACGTTTTCGGCCAAGGAAAGCCTGTTCAAGGCGCTCTACCCGATTGTGCACAAGCGTTTCTATTTTGAGCATGCCGAGGTGGTGGAGTGGTCCGATTCAGGATTTTTGCGCTTGCGATTGCTGACGGATTTGTCCAGTGAGTGGTGTTATGGCAAGGAGCTGGAGGGGCAGTTTGCGGTAAATGACGGGCAGTTGTTGAGCCTCGTGGCCATCGGTGCCTGATATAGCGCTATCGCAGGCAAGCCAGCTCCCACAGTTGACCGAGTACATCCCTTGGAATGCAGTCAACTGTGGGAGCTGGCTTGCCTGCGATGACCACCTCAAGTCTTGTCCTGATCCCGCGGCCAGCTCAGGCTGAAACACGCACCGCCCAGGTTGTTGCTCTTGCTGATCAATGCCCGCCCGCCATGCCAGTAGATAATCCGTCGCACGATCGACAAGCCCAGGCCATGCCCACCCGAGGCACGGGTGCGGCTGTCATCCAGGCGCAGGAACGGGGTAAAGATCCGCTCCCAGGCGTTTTCCGGCACGCCAGGGCCATCGTCTTCGACGTCGATACGGCACCGCACCTGGCCCACCTGATAACTGATCAACACCCGCGAGTGCGCATGGCGCATGGCATTGCTCACCAGGTTTTGCAGGGCGCGGTGCAGGTAGCGCGGTTCGGCATCGACCCAGGCCGCGTCCAGGTGCGCCGATGACAGGCACACACCCCGCGCCACCTCGATCCCCGGCCGCAAGGGCGCCAGCTCGCCGATCACCTGGTCGAGCAAGGCACTGAGGTCGACCCGCTGGAAACTCAGGGCCGGCGAGCCCTGTTCCAGGCGCGCATAGGTGAGCATCTCATCCACCAGGCCGTCGAGGTCCTGGATATCACTGTCCATGCCTTCCATATATTTACGCCGGGCTTCGGGCGTGGCGGCGTCGCCGATCATCTCCAGGCCAAAACGCAGGCGCGCCACGGGGGTTCGTAATTCATGGGACACCGCGCGCACCAGTTCACGCTGAATCGCCAGCAGGCGCTGCAAGTGTTCGGCCATGCCGTTGAACGCCGCCGCCAGGCGCCCTACCGAGTCGGCACCGCGCGCCGGCACCCGCGCTTCCAGGTTGCCTTTGGCGATGCGCGTGGCAGCCGCCTCGAGCCCGCGTAGGCGGCGCTCTAGCTGGCGCACCAGCAAATACACGATCAGGCCGATCAGGGTCAGGCCAATCAAGGCAATCAGCACCAGCCATTGCGCCGGGTAAGGATTCATCTGGTACAGCGGGCCGATTTCCAGGACCCACGGCGTGCCGACCATACCGGCAAACACACGGATCGAGTCGCCGCCCTTGCCCAGGGCCATCACCGTGTCGCCTTCGGCCACGCGACGCCGCTGGTCCTCGTCCATGTCCGCTTCGTCGAGCTTGAGCAGGTGCATGTCAAAGCCAAACCCCTTGGCCTCTTTCAGGTCGGCCAAGCGTTGCGGCTGCTCGGACACTGGAAAACGCACCAGTTCGTCAGCCAGCAAATAAATGGTGGCCCGGGCAAGTTGCTCACTGATCTGCTGCACTTCGCCGGTGAGCAGCAGTTGCTCTTTCTCACTGACCAGGCGCAACACCCGGGCCGCATGGGGCCCGGTCTGCTCCACCAGGACCTGGCCGCGCTGCAGTCGATTGCGCTGGCCCAGGTCCAGGCGGGCATCCGCCACCGCCTCCAATTGCAAGGGAATCCCCAGCAATCGCCCCCACACCGCCAGGGCGCGCCGGCGCTCGATGCTGCTCATCGGCTGCAGGTTGTCGCCCATCAGGGCAAAAGTGCCGTGGGCCAGACGCTCGCGATACTGGCCGCTGCGCGCCTCATTGAGCAGGTGCAGCGCCAGTACGCCAAGCAGGGCCACGAGGATCAGCGCCGCGCACATGCCGCCATAGATACGCAGGAAGATCGAGTTCACGACAGCATATCGGCAGCGGCTTCGGGGACGAACAGGTAGCCTTTGCTGCGAATGGTCTTGATCAGGCGCGGGTGGATGGGATCGTCGCCGATTTTCGGGCGGATTCGCGAGATGCGCACGTCAATGGAGCGGTCCTGGCCGTCGTAGCCGATGCCGCGCAGGGCGGTAAAGATCTCTTCCCGGGACAGGATGCGCCCGGCATTGGCCACCAATAACCACAACAGATCGAATTCGGCGCTGGTCAGTTCGATGCCGCCATCGTGCAGCCAGGCTTCGCGCAAGGCGTTGTCCACCACCAGTGGGCCGAATTGCAGGCGCCGCTGTTTTTCCGGGGCGGCAGGCTCGGCGCTTTCGCTGCGCCGCAGCAACGCCTGGATCCGCGCCAGCAGGAGGCGTGGGCGCACCGGCTTGCACACATAGTCATCGGCCCCCATGTCCAGGCCCAGGACCTGGTCCATGTCGTCGGTACGCGCGGTGAGCATCAGAATCACCCCGTCGTAGCGCTCGCGCACCTTGCGGCAGATGCTCAAGCCGTCTTCGCCGGGCAGCATCAGGTCGAGGATCACCAGGTCCGGCTGCTCGGCAATGATCCGCGCCACCGCCAGGGCGCCGTTGCCCTCGATGGAGACCCGCAGGCCGTTGCTTTCCAGGTAGTCACGGGTCAACTCAGCCAGGCGCTGGTCATCCTCGACAATCAATACCTGCCAGGCTTCTTGCTCCATGCGCTACCTCAACTCTAATTATTGTAGGAGCGGGCTTGCCCGCGAAGAAACCAAGGGCGCCGCGTTCATTGCGCAACTCAGCGTTATCGTTGACGCCCTTCGCGAGCAAGCTCGCTCCTACAGTTGTCATGTGGAGTGAGCAAGATATCGCACGAATGAAGGCCGATTGTAGCCATGGCCCAGCCCTTGAACACAAGCCAGGAAATGCATTCGGTGATCGCGTTTTTTTGTGATAGGGTTCGCGCCCGCAAAAATCCAACCGGGTGTTTTCAGCTTGGAATATTCGGTGACAAACGGTGCGATGCAGCAGTACTGCGGCCTACACGGCGGTTCCACCTTTCATACACATTTTACCCACAGCGTTATCCACAGGTAGTGCGTTGCTAAGCCCCCCAAAACGCATTATCTTGTACCTCGCTGCAAAAAAAACCCTACATGTAGGGTTTCAAGCAAAAAGACCAAACACAAATCAGACAAGAAACTCAAGTGCTTTCTTGCTCCTGTTTGGTGGAACTTAAACCTTTTTCGAAAGCCCAAACCGCGCACGCGGATGGCGACTGTTTTCAAGCCCGAATGGGAGAAAGCGGTACGGGTGTTGCAATACAAGCGACACCCACACAGGAATACGGTAAAGAGCCCAGGGCTTGGAACCGAAGACTTCGGCATGGAAGCGGCGCGAACAGCTCCCTTCCTCCTGTCCCGAGGTTGTTATGCCAGGCGAAGGCCTGTTGTAAGTGCTTCAGGACGGAACGGTGGGCACCGTGATGGTGCCCAAATAAATATAGAATGTGGAGACAACCCCCCATGCAAACCGACACAACTCGCGAGAACCCGCAAGGCTCCGTGCCGCAGGGCGCTGATTCGAATATGGATCTGTCCGCCACCGCGCCCGGCCAATTGCGCGTGATCAAGCGTAACGGCACTGTCGTTCCTTACACCGATGACAAAATCACCGTCGCCATCACCAAAGCGTTTCTTGCAGTTGAAGGCGGCACCGCTGCCGCTTCGTCGCGTATCCACGACACCGTTGCCCGCTTGACCGAACAAGTCACCGCGACCTTCAAGCGTCGCATGCCGTCGGGCGGCACCATCCACATCGAAGAAATCCAGGACCAGGTCGAACTGGCCCTGATGCGCGCCGGCGAGCAGAAAGTCGCCCGCGACTACGTGATCTACCGCGACTCGCGCGCCAAGGAACGTGCCGTACACGCGCCGTCCGCCGAAGCCGTGCAAGCCCACCCGTCGATCCGCATCACCCTGGCTGATGGTTCGTTCGCGCCGCTGGACCTGGGCCGCCTGAACACCATCATCACCGAAGCCTGCGAAGGCCTGGAAGAAGTCGATGGCGACCTGATCCAGCGTGAAACCCTGAAGAACCTGTACGACGGCGTGGCCCTGACCGACGTCAACACCGCTCTGGTGATGACCGCCCGTACCCTGGTTGAACGCGAGCCGAACTATTCGTTCGTGACCGCGCGCCTGCTGATGGACACCCTGCGTGCCGAAGGCCTGGGGTTCCTGGGCGTTGCCGATAGCGCCACCCACCACGAAATGGCCGACCTGTATGCCAAGGCCCTGCCTGCCTACATCGCCAAGGGTATCGAATTCGAATTGCTGAACCCGATCCTGGCCACCTTCGACCTGGAAAAACTCGGCAAGGCGATCAACCACGAGCGTGACCAGCAGTTCACCTACCTGGGCCTGCAAACCCTGTACGACCGTTACTTCATCCACAAGGACGGGATCCGTTTCGAACTGCCGCAGGTGTTCTTCATGCGCGTGGCCATGGGCCTGGCGATCGAAGAGAAGAACAAAGAAGACCGTGCCATCGAGTTCTACAACCTGCTGTCGTCCTTCGACTACATGTCGTCGACCCCGACCCTGTTCAACGCCGGCACCCTGCGTCCACAGCTGTCGAGCTGCTACCTGACCACTGTGCCGGATGACCTGTCGGGCATCTATCACGCGATCCATGACAACGCCATGCTGTCCAAATTCGCTGGCGGCCTGGGCAACGACTGGACTCCGGTCCGTGCACTGGGTTCGTACATCAAGGGCACCAACGGCAAGTCCCAGGGCGTCGTGCCGTTCCTCAAGGTAGTGAACGACACCGCCGTCGCGGTAAACCAGGGCGGCAAGCGCAAAGGCGCTGTGTGTGCGTACCTGGAAACCTGGCACATGGACATTGAAGAGTTCATCGAGCTGCGCAAGAACACCGGTGATGACCGTCGTCGTACCCACGACATGAACACCGCCAACTGGATCCCTGACCTGTTCATGAAGCGCGTCTTCGATGACGGCCAGTGGACCCTGTTCTCGCCCTCCGAAGTGCCAGACCTGCACGACCTGACCGGCAAGGCCTTCGAAGAGCGCTACGAGTACTACGAAGCCCTGTCCCAGTACCCAGGCAAGATCAAGCTGTTCAAGACCATCCAGGCCAAAGACCTGTGGCGCAAGATGCTGTCGATGCTGTTCGAAACCGGCCACCCATGGCTGACCTTCAAGGACCCCTGCAACCTGCGCAGCCCGCAGCAGCACGTGGGCGTGGTCCACAGCTCGAACCTGTGCACCGAGATCACCTTGAACACCAACAAAGACGAGATCGCCGTTTGCAACCTGGGCTCGATCAACCTGCCGAACCACATCGTCAACGGCAAGCTGGACACCGCCAAGCTGGAACGCACTGTCAACACCGCCGTACGCATGCTCGATAACGTTATCGACATCAACTACTACTCGGTGCCACAGGCGCAGAACTCCAACTTCAAGCACCGTCCGGTGGGCCTGGGCATCATGGGCTTCCAGGATGCGCTGTACCTGCAGCACATTCCTTACGGTTCGGATGCAGCGGTCGAGTTCGCCGACAAGTCCATGGAAGCGGTCAGCTACTACGCGATCCAGGCTTCCTGCGACCTGGCCGACGAGCGCGGCGCCTACGAGACGTTCCAGGGTTCGCTGTGGTCCAAGGGCATCCTGCCGCTGGACTCGCAACAGATCCTGATCGAGCAGCGTGGCCAGAAGTACATCGACGTTGACCTCAACGAAACCCTGGACTGGGCGCCAGTACGTGCCCGTGTGCAGAAAGGTATTCGTAACTCCAACATCATGGCCATCGCACCGACCGCGACCATCGCCAACATCACTGGCGTGTCGCAGTCGATCGAACCGACCTACCAGAACCTGTATGTGAAATCGAACCTGTCGGGCGAATTCACCGTGATCAACCCGTACCTGGTCCGCGACCTGAAAGCCCGCGGCCTGTGGGACTCGGTGATGATCAACGACCTGAAGTACTACGACGGTTCGGTACAGCAGATCGAGCGCATCCCCCAAGAACTCAAAGAGCTCTACGCGACCGCCTTCGAAGTGGACACCAAGTGGATCGTTGACGCCGCCAGCCGTCGTCAGAAGTGGATCGACCAGGCCCAGTCCCTGAACCTGTACATCGCCGGCGCTTCGGGCAAGAAGCTGGACGTGACCTACCGCATGGCTTGGTACCGTGGCCTGAAAACCACTTACTACCTCCGCGCCCTGGCCGCGACCAGCACCGAGAAGTCGACCATCAACACCGGCAAGCTGAACGCTGTATCCAGCGGTAACCACGGTGATGATTCGGTTCTCGCAGCACCGGCCGGCCCAGCGCCAGTGCCTAAGGCCTGTGCGATTGACGAGCCGGATTGCGAAGCCTGCCAGTAAGCTGACAGCACCTTGGGTTTAACCCCCCAAGGATAAAAAGCCCCCGATAGGCCTATGGTGTATCGGGGGTTTTCTTTTGCCTGGCAAAAACTGCCGTGCACTCTAAAACAATACGGTTGCTATACCCGACTCAGGCTGAATGCCTCGCTCCCCCCACAATTCAATACGGCCGTTGATCACGGCCATTGAATGACCTTTGTATTCCACGGTCCCCACCTTGCTGTTTCGCAAGTCGGCATCCGTGGCCGGCCGGTAATGCCCTTTCAGGCCCAGGCGGTCCAGACCTTCACGCGCGTACTCACCATCATTGAGACTGCTCATCGCCGCCATGAAACTGCGTCCAGCCCTGCCATCATTGTTTTCCATTTGTGCACGCTTGGCACTGGCGGCAAACAAGAAGTTGGCATCGGTCATCATCGCCGGATCATCCCCATTGAAACGCGCGTGGGTAGCCGCCTGACGCACCTCATCCCTGGACAAGGACAGCTTGAAGCCATCGCGCATGGTCACGTCATAGCCTGTGCTCGTCTCCTTCACATCCTTGAAAATGTCCGTAGGCTTCTGGCCGAAATGCATCATTGCGGCCTTTATGGCAGAAACCGTTACGCAATTGCCATCAGACCCCTGGCTGAAGCCACTCCAGATATTGTCCGGTTTCTTCCCGGGGTTGCTCTTGTCGGGCTTGTAGTTGAAATGGTTAACACCGCTGGTGATCGGCTTATTGCTCATGCGCTCGGTAGGACCGAAATCAGCAGGATTCACCCTACCGCCACCGCCTCTACCTCCGCCGCCACCTTTGGGCGACGGAGGGGCTACATCATCGCTGGGAAACCACTCGTCCAGCATCCGCTTGAGAAACTGCAGAAACTTGTCATCCCCTTCCTGGAGCAGCTTGTTAAGCGCCTCCTTGAACTTCTCATCACCCAACTTCTGGCGCAGCTCATTCAACTTGTCGCGCAAGTCCCGAGCCGTCTGGGTCTTGGAGGTTTGCTCGGCCTCGAACAACTGGTTGAACAACGTCTTGACCGCCGACACGTCACTGACGGGTTCGATGGGAGCAGGCTCCCGACGCGCAACAGTCTGCACAAAAGCCATGCGCCCATTACCTGGCGCGGACACCCCGGAGTTCCACATTTTCAGCCCCCATTGATCGATGAGCCCCCTGGGCTCTTGCCCCGATCAGTGGTTCAGCCGGATTGAAGCGTTCCTTTCCCAAGCATTTCAGTGCGTAACCCAATGCGGCACCGGTGCTTTTCCTACAGGCATAAAAAAACCCCTCTGGAGAGGGGCTTCTTGTGCAGCGTTAGCGCATCAGGTCATCTGAATGATGGTCTGCATGATGGTGCTCTGGGTGGAGATGGTCTTGGCGTTCGCCTGATAGTTGCTCTGGGCCTTGATCAGGTCCACCAGCTCATTGGTCAGGTTGACGTTGGAGTTCTCCAGGGAGTTGGCCACGATCGAACCCAGGGTCCCGGCTTCTGGTGCATCGTAGCCAGGCTGGCCCGAAGCGAAGGTTTCTTTCCAGGTCGTGCCACCTGCCGGCTGCAGGCCTTGCTCATTGTTGAAGCTGGCCAGGGAGATCTGGCCGATGGCCTTGCTCTGCTGGTTGCTGAAGGTGGCGAACAGTACACCGCTGCCGTCGATTTTCAGCCCGGTGATTTCGCCGGTGGCGTAGCCATCGGTGATCGGCGGGTTGCGGTAGCTGGCCGAGTTGTACTGAGTGATATCGGACATGTTGATCGCGATCCCACCCGGGTTGGCAGCAGCCCCGTTGTCGGGGTTCCACACGCCGTCCTGCATGACGCCCGGCTTCCAGTTGCTGATGGTCAGGGTGGTGTTGGATACAGTGCTTGGCGGGGTGACGATCCCCTTCAGGGTGCCTGATGTATCGAATGTTACCGTGGAGGCCACCGGGGCAACCGCTCCGGTTCCCTTGACCGGCGTACCGTCAGGGTTACGCCCATCGATCAGGGTGTAGGATTTCCAGGTATTGGAGCCGGTTTTCACCATGTACTGCACCATCTCATGGGCATTGCCTTGAGTGTCATACAAGGTGGTGCCGTACTGCTCGGTAAACGAGCTGGCTACCGTCGGATCAAACGGGCTGGTCGTCTGGTCGATCACCGGCTTGGAGGAGTTCAGGTTGCTGCTGGAGTCAACCTTGGTCGACGCTTTAGGCGGCAAGTTGGACAGGTTGATCCGCAGGTCGGTCAGGCCGCTCTTGGAGATTTTGCCGTCTTCATCGGCCGCATAACCCTGCAGACGCGAGGTGCCGGTGTTGTTGGTGATGTAGCCGTCCTTGTTCGCCTGGAACGAACCATTACGGGTGTACTCCAGCGAACCGTCGCTGCCCTTCTGTACGAAGAAGCCGCCGCCCTGGATGCCCATGTCCAACACGCCACCGCTACCGTTGACTTCACCCTGGGTGAATTGCTGGGAAACCGCCGCCAGGTTCACGCCGGTACCGATGGTTTTGTTGCCAGTGCCCAGGCGGGACGCCGCGTAAATGTCGCCGAACTCTGCACGGGACGACTTGAAACCGGTGGTCGCGACGTTGGCGATGTTGTTGCCGGTCACGTCCAGTTGTTTGTTGGCCGCATAGAGGCCGCTAAGGCCGATATTAAAAGACATGTTTCTCTCCTCTTGCCGTATTTAGCCGGCTCTATGTACCGATAGTCTGAATTTGCGACAGCTTGATGCTGCCCATGCCGCCAGAAAGATTGAGCAGCATTTCGCCGCCGGTCTGGCTCAAAGTCACGCTGGTGACCGTGGCCGGCAGCGAGGTTTTCAAGGCAACCGGATCACCGGCGTCATTCTTGGTGCTGGCCGCGAAGGTGTAGGTGCCAGAGTCAAGCTGCTCGCCTGCTTCGTTCTTGCCGTCCCAGATAAAGTCCGACTTGCCGGCGCTCTGGGCACCCAGTTCGATGGTCTTGACCAGATTGCCGTCCTTGTCGGTGACCTTGACAGTGACGTTGCCCACCGACGAACCCACGGCGACCGAGCCGGTAAAGCTCTTGCTGGTGTCGACCATGGCCTTGTTGGTTTCGATAATCACCGAGCGCCCCACCAGCGACGAGGCTTGCAGCGCCTGCGACGACTTGTAGTTGCCGGTGATGGTGTTCACCGAGTCGTTCAAGGTGTTGATGCCTTCCAGGCTGCTGAACTGCGCCAGTTGCGCCACGAACGCGCCGTTGTCCTGGGGCGACAGCGGGTTCTGGTTCTTCAACTGAGTGACCAGTAGTTGCAGGAATGCATCCTTGCCCAGGGACTGGTTGCCCGAGGCCGCCTTGGCGGTATCGGCCAGGTTGCCCTGGCTGGACTTGGCATCCTTGACCTTGGAGTCGAACAGACTCTGGATCGTCGATTGACTCGACACATCGTTAGTGACGGACATTCTTTAGCGCCCCTTATCACTGACCGAGGGTCAGGACCTTCTGCATCATGGCTTTGGCGGTGTTCATCATTTCCGCGTTGGTCTGGAACGAACGACTGGCGGAAATCATGTCGGCCATTTCCTCGACCACGTTGACGTTGGGGTAGTACACGTAGCCCTTTTCGTTCGCGGCAGGATGATTGGGTTCGTAGCGCGCATCGAGGTTGCTCTGGTCTTCGACCACACCCAACACCTGGACGCCCTGGCCGGCAGCATCCTGGCTCTGGAACAACGAGTCGCTGCCGCCGTTCTGACCAGCCTGGAACATGGTGGCAAACACCGGGTGCCGTGCGCGGTAGGTCTGGTCGATACTCGACGAGACCGTCTCGGCGTTGGCAATGTTACTGGCGACCGTGTTCAGACGCGTGGTCTGGGCGCTCATGCCACTACCGGCAATATTGAAAACACTGGATAGAGACATGGCTTACTCTCCGCGCAGGGCTGACATCAGCCCTTTGAATTTGCTGTTGAGCAGGGTGAAGCTGGCCTGGAAGTTCACCGAGTTCTCGGCGTAGTTCGATTGTTCCAACTGCGCGTCGACGGTGTTCTGGTCGATCGACGGCTGCATCGGCGTGCGATACATCAGCGACTCATCGCCACTGCTCAGGCCCTGCGCTTCGATATGACGGTTATTGGTCATGTTCAAAGCGAAGGAGCCGTTCTTGGTCTTGTCGCTCTGTGCGGCGAGCACGGCGGCAAAGTCCAGGTCCCGAGCCTTGTAGTTCGGGGTGTCGGCGTTGGCGATGTTGTTAGCCAGGACTTCGGCACGCTGGGCGCGGAAGCCCAGGGCTTGTTCGTGGATACCGAGCGCTTTATCGAAGCTGATGCTCATGGCGGAAACCTTTAGGGGCTGACCTGCTTTTCGTAACAGGGATATAGCAAGCGCCATGCCAGGTTTTTCAGGTCCAATAAATCAAGGGGTTAGGGAGATATTGCCGGTGGCAATGCCGGAAAAGCGGCAAGCGCTTTCCGCGAAACGTCAGGAAAGCGGCAATGGGCAGTTGCCGCTATCCAAGGTGTGACATAAACAAATGTGGGAGGGGGGTTATTTAGCCTGGTAGATAATGCCCGGGCTGCACTGCACCATCTGGTAATGATCCGGCAGGCCATTCAGCGCCTCGGATGCACCGAGAAACAGATAGCCACCGCGCTTGAGCGTGCCGTGGATGCGCAACAGGATGTCCTTCTTCACTTCAGCCGAGAAGTAGATCAGTACGTTGCGGCAAAACACGATATCGAACTTGCCGAGGCTGGCGTAGCTGTCCAGCAGGTTGAACGAGCGGAACTCCACCCGGCTCTTGATCGGCGCCTTGACCGCCCAGCGCCCGGCACCCTTGGGGTCGAAGTAGCGCTGCAAGCGCTCCTGGGACAGACCGCGCCCCAGGGCCAGGCTGTCGTACTCGCCGGTCTTGCAGTTGGTCAGCATGGTGCCGGACAAGTCAGTGGCAACAATTTGCACCCCTGCCTTCAACTGGCCCATGTTGGTCCGCTCGAACTCATCGATGGACATCGACAGCGAATAGGGTTCCTGCCCCGATGAACACGCCGCCGACCAGATGCGCAAGCGCTGGCCTGGACTGGCCTTGATGGCCTCAGGCAGTACCTTGTTCTTGAGCACCTCAAAGGGGTAGGTATCACGAAACCACAGGGTTTCGTTGGTGGTCATGGCATCGACCACCATCTCCTTGAGCCCGCTGCGCGGTTGGCCCTGGATGCGCTGCACCAACTCGCCCAGGGACTTGATGCCCTGCTGTTCCATCAATTTGTTGAGGCGGCTTGATACCAGGTATTGCTTGTTTTCACCGAGCAATATGCCACAGGCTTTTTCCAGGAATACCCGGAACTGTTCGAAATCCAAATTACCCGTAGACAATGAAACCGCCTCTTAACTCGTGTGACCGCCAGGGAGAAAGCCCCTAGCCGTGATCTGCAGATTTGATCCGTTCGACGACCCGGGAAGCCAGGTCATCAGGACGGAATTTGGCCAGGAAGTCATCGGCACCGACCTTCTTGACCATTGCCTGGTTGAATACACCGGACAATGAAGTATGCAGGATGATATGCAATTTTTGCATGCGTGGGTCGTTGCGTATCTCGGCCGTGAGGGTGTAGCCGTCCATTTCCGGCATCTCGATGTCGGAAATCATCATCAAGAACTCTTCTTCCGGCTTCTTGCCTTCGTCCACCAGCTTGCGCAGATAGTCCAGGGCCTGGCGGCCGTCATTGAGAGCCACCACTTCGACACCAACGGTCTGCAGACAACGGGACACCTGCTTGCGTGCCACAGAGGAGTCATCCACCGTCAACACCCGAAGGGACACGGCCTTCTGCTGGGTCTGTTCATCCACCACACCCACCGAAATATGCTCCGAAGTCGGCGCCACCTCCGCGAGGATCTTCTCAACGTCGATGATTTCCACCAACTGGTTATCGACCCGCGTCACTGCCGTGAGGTAGTGATCACGCCCGGTGCCCTTGGGTGGTGGATGGATCTCTTCCCAGTTCATGTTGACGATACGTTCCACCGAGCGCACCAGGAAACCCTGGGTCTTGGTGTTGTACTCGGTGATGATCACAAACGGGCTCTCGCGATCCTGCAAACCAGCAGAACCGGTGGCCATCGCCAGGTCAAGAATCGGAATCGTCGAGCCACGGATGTTGGCCACGCCACACACCACCGGGTTGGACTTGGGCATTATGGTGAGCTTGGGACATTGCAGCACCTCCCGCACCTTGAAGACGTTGATGCCATATAGCTGCTTGCCATCGAGTCGAAACAGCAACAACTCCAGGCGATTCTGCCCTACCAGCTGTGTGCGCTGGTTCACTGAATCCATTACACCCGCCATGCCCAGACTCCTACGCTACAAAACTTACGGGTACGACGCGTACCCAACACGAAACGGCACGCGCTTTGCTTTTTATTGGCCATGGACATCAAAACGACAGTTTCCCGACGCCTTCGCTCGCCACAGTACCGCAGATTGCTCTGCGCCTGGATGGCGTTGCTTGCCTTGGGCGCAGGCCACCAGGCCCGTGCCGACAACGTCACCTTGCCTGATCTGCTTATCGGCGTCACTCAAGGCTTTCTTGAGTTCACTGTAGAAGATTATCTGGCAACCACCCAGACACCGGGCCGTTATGAAATCCAGGTCAACCAGTTGGACCCGCGTTTGCGCATGCCCATGTGTGACAAGGAATTGACAGGTTCCCTGGAAAGCCCCGCCCAGCCCATCGGCCGCGTGACCGTGCGCGTGCGCTGCGACGGCAGCTCGCCCTGGACCGTGTTCGTGCCGGCCCAGGTCCGCTTGTTTCGCGACGTAGTGACCGTCACTCGCCCGCTCAAGCGTACCGGCATCATCGGCTTTGAAGACGTTGCGCTGCGTGAACGGGACATCAGCCAGATTAGTCAGGGCTACCTCACCTCCGTGGACCAGGCCGTCGGGCAGAAACTGACCCGACCAATGGTCACCGACCAGGTCATTACCCTGGTTCACCTGGAACAGGCAGAAGTGGTGCGCAAGGGCGACCATGTGGTGATATCCGCCAGCAGCGGCGGCCTGAACGTGAAAATGCCGGGGGAAGCCCTGGCCAACGGCGGGATGAGCGAACAGATTCGCGTGAAGAACCTCAACTCCAAGCGTGTGATCAAGGCCCGGGTGACAGCCCCAGGCCAGGTGGAGGTGGCTTTATAGATCACTGGCGTGGGAGGCTGGCTTTTCCTACACTGTGCCCATGATCTCGCTGTGCACAGGTTTATTGTCGATCGAGCCTAAAGTTTGTCCGGGTATGGCCGAAAACATGGCAAGCGTCCAAATACCCAGAGGTTTTTTAACATGGTCATTGATTTCAGCCGATTGAACAGCGCCCAGGCGACGCCCGGCGGCACGCGTACCAACGCGGCCAAGGACAGCGTTGAAGCCAAGGCCCCGGCACTGCCCGCCAAGGCAGAACAAACCGCTTCGACCCAAAGTGGCGAATCGGTGCATTTGAGCAACGAGGCTCAACAGTTGCAGAAGATCACGGACTCGCTGCGCGATCAGCCGGTTGTCAATAAAGCCCGCGTGGCCGAGTTGAAACAGGCGATTGCCGATGGCAGCTATCAGATCGACAACGACCGTTTAGCCGGCAAAATCATCAAAGCCGAGCGCTAGGCAAAGGCCTGCGCCAGGCTTTTGGACGCTTAAACCCCAAGGCCAGCCATGCACGACGAAAATCTGCTGCAACTGATCAATGAAGACCTGGCTCCCGCGCAACACCTGCTGGAGCTGCTTCAAGAAGAATTCGTGGCCCTCTATGGCCGCGATATGCGCCTGCTGGAAGATATCCTGGCACGCAAGCAATCGCTGATCATCCTGCTCGAACAACACGGCCAGAAACGCAGCCAGATCCTGCTCAGCCTGGGCCTGCCCGCTGACCACAGCGGCCTGGAACAGCTGGCCAGCCATTCGTCGGTCGGCGACCAGTTGCTGGCCCAGAGCGCAGCACTCAATCAGTTGTTGATCAACTGCCAAGAGGCCAATGTACTCAATGGCCAGTCGATCCAACTGCAGCAAGCCACCACCGCCAACCAGTTGCGCATCCTGCATGGTGGCGAACCTCCAGCGCTGTATAACGCCCAAGGCTCTACCTCACGGCTGGTCAAGCCCAGCACCCTCAGCCAAGCCTGACGCCGGTTTATCGCGTGCCCTATCAAGGCACGCCACATGCTGGCAAAATGCCGGTTCTTGCGTGTAGTCGTATTTTGTCTGGAGATGGAAGAACCGTGTTCAACACCCTTAGCGCGGAAGATGCTCCGCAGCCACCCAAGGTCCTCACCACCCCTCTGGAAATTGCCAGCACCCTGCGGCTGCTGCAAGAGAGCCACGACCCGCTGATCATCACCTTCCACGAACGCAACCAGCGCTTCCAGAGCTACCTGGTGGAGGTCGACAAGGACAGCAAGACCCTGAGCCTGGACGAAATGATCCCGCCCGAAGGTGAACGCTACCTGGAGAATGGCGAAGCGTTTCGTATCGAAGGCTTTCATGAGGGCGTGCGCGTGGCCTGGGAGAGCAATGGCACCCTGACCATTGGCGCAAAGGACGGCCACCGTATCTACAAGGGCAGCCTGCCGGAAGAAGTGGTCTACCATCAGCGGCGCAATGCCTTTCGTGCGGCATTGAAGCTGGCGCAACTGGTAAATATCGAATTGGGCGGCGAGAAACTCAAGTCGCCCCTCAGCGGCAAGTTGCTGGATATCTCCGCCACCGGCTGCAAGCTACGCTTTGAAGGTGACATCTCCGAGCGCCTGCAACTGGGCCAGGTCTACGACCGCTTTATCGCCGCCCTGCCCTTTGGCAGCATGACCACGGCGGTGGAGTTGCGTTACCTGCACTTTGAAGAAAGGATCAACACCACCTTTGCCGGCGTGCGCTTCCACAACATGAGCGGTCTGGTGCAGCGCCAGGTCGAGCGTTTTGTCTACCAACTGCAGCGCGAGGCGCGACGGTTCGATAAAGACGACGACATGTAAACGTCGAACCATAGGCATAAAAAACGGGCAGCTCCTTTGGGAACTGCCCGTTTTTTATGCTTCAGGGACGGGCCCGACTCAGGTCATGCGGGTGATCATCCGGATCGGGATGCTGCGGCGGCTCAGGCTCGGGTTGCGGCGCAACTTCAGGCTCTGCCTCGGGCTCAGGCTCAGGCACGGCGGTTTGCATCTGGTCCTGTACCACCTGTTCATCGACACGCGGGTCGAGGGCGGCCACCAATGGCGAGCTGGACATGCTGTCGGGCATCGCCACGTGATGCAGCGGCGCGTCGTCCACCTGATGCAGGTTGGTCACAGCCTTGGGTCGAATGCGCCAGACCAGGATCAACGCGCACAAGCTAAAGAACGCATAGAGCATCTGGTTGCCAAACAGCTTCATGACCACACCCGCCAGCAACGGCCCGATACTCGCGCCCACCCCATAGGTCACCAGCAACATCGCTGTGAGGGACACCCGGCGATCACCTTCGACATGGTCGTTGGAAAATGCCACGGCCAGCGGGTAGAGGCAGAACTGCACCAATGAACACAGGAAGCCGGCGATAAACAGCACCTCCAGCGGCACCTGGGTCATGATCGCCAGCGGCAACGCAGCCACCGCCAGGGCCAGGGCGAAACAGCGAATCAGCAGCGCACGGTCATACCGATCCGACAGCCAGCCCAATGGCCATTGCACCAACAGGCCGGCAAAAATGCAGCTACCCATGAACAGACCGACCTGCTCGGTACTCAGCCCCTGCTGAGCCGCATACAGCGGCGCCAGGCCGTAGAAGGAACCGACGATCAGGCCGGCCCCCAACACCGTACTCAGGGACTGCGGCACGCGCTTGATAAAGAAGCGCGGCTCCATCGGCGCCGGATGCAAAGGCGCAGGGTGAATACGCCGGGTCATGGCGACCGGCACCAGGCACAGGGCAAAACACAATGCCACCAGCATCAGCAACTCAAGCCCCAACTGAGGGTGCATGACCAGAATCAACTGGCCCAGCACCAGGCCCAGGTACGACGCGATCATATAACCGCTGAACACCACGCCGCGCTGCTTGGCATCTGCCTGTTCGTTGAGCCAGCTCTCGATGACCATGTACTGGCACATCATGCCCAGGCCGACAATGATCCGCAGGACGATCCAGGCCGGCAGCCAATCCACCAGGCCATGACCCAGCACTGCCGCGCCGACAATCCCGGCACAGGTAGCATAGGCGCGTATGTGACCAACCCGGGCGATCAGGCGATGCCCGATCTTGCCGCCCAGCACCAAGCCAAAATAGTTGGCGGCCATCAGCGCACCGACCCACAGGCTGTCGACGTTATCCGCCGCCAGGCGCAAGGCCAGGTAAGTACTGAGCAGGCCGGAGCCGATCAGCATCATCAAGGAGGCAAAATAAAGGGCTCGAAAAGATTTCCAGATCTGGCGCATCGGCGGTCCGAGCGGCTCCTTGCAGTGGGTGTCAGGCTATTCACACTAGCCTGAGGGCGAAGCGTCGTTAAACCCAGGTACCCAACTACAAAGGCACCCGGGGGTATTTTGATCCGGCAAACGAGACAATCTCGAGATCGTCGAAGCATGCAGCCTTCGATGAACTCGACACCCAACAGTTCCTTCGCTGTTCAGCTACGTGTCAGACGTACCCAGACAGGGGACGAGGTACAAGGTTTTGACAATATATCTCGCCAACCCGCCCAAAGGCACTGGCCAAACGACCAAGAAAACACGCTCCCATAAAAAAACCCCGCCAGAGCGATCTGGTCGGGGTTTTTTCACGTCACGGCCAGGTAGGCGGCGGGACTGCAAATGGTGTCCCAGGGCCGGTTCGAACGGCCAACCTTCCCCTTAGGAGGGGATAGGATATTAAAGACTAAGAATGACAGATACCGCCATATCCGGGATAACTCGTTGTTTTATGAGTTTTTTTAATAAAATGACAGACACTCGCGGCCATTAAAAGACCTTGAGCGACAGGAGAAGTAGTTGCTAAAGTAGTGACCAGTAGTCACCTAGAGCATCGACATATGGCAGGCAATAGCCAAGACAAACGCGTCAACGATCAACGACTAAGAGGGCTCGGCGACGGGGGCACTCTTACCGAGTCTATGCTAGGTCGCGGGACTGGGAGCATCCTGTTTAAAAAAGTAGGCGCCGTTACGACAGCTTACTACCGCTGGACAATTAACAAAAAAGCAGGACTTTTGAGCATAGGCCAATACCGATCCACTCCCAATGCTCCCGGCCTCACGCTAGCGGAAATCCGAGAGAAGGCACGCGACCTCGTCGCAATTTTGCTGGAGCACGGCAACCCCAAGGCATATCTAGAGAAAAACGCGGCGCAGGAGGAGGCTCAACGCGTGGTCGATGCGAAAATCTCCGATGACGCATCTAGAGTGGGTACATTTCAGGACCTTCTAGATAATTACTGTGACGACCTTCTGGCCAGAGGAAGAGTGAAAGCAAAGCAGGTCGCGGGCATGTTCAAGCTCCACGTTAGCACCCCCTTCCCCGAGATTGTGGCAAAACCAGCCCGTGATATCACTGTTTATGACATCACGACCATCCTTAAACACGTCCTGGCCGGAAAGCCAAAAAATCGAGGCAAAAATCACACCACTCCCGCCCCCGCCTCTAACATGCGTTCGACCACCGACACCCTGCATGGCTACCTTAGTACCGCGTTTGAAAAAGCGCGGAGCAGCATTACCAGTCTTGAACGAAAGGTCGAAGATTCGAAGAATTTTGATATCACTACCAACCCAGTATCAGGTGTCGGAGGCCTAGAAGATGTTTACAAAGGTGATACCGAGTCGCTTGAGCAAGCTGAGCTTGCTGAACTGCTTATCTATCTCGACACCCTGCCGGATCGACAAAGAGCGATCGCACTTGCCCCAATCTATTTTGGTGGACAACGTCTTAAAATGCTCGCTGCCCTTAAGTGGGAACGAGTTTCTGACGACGGCATTACGCTGATTGATATCAAAGGCAAGGGAAAGCCAAGGCTCTATTTTCTGCCTTTTACACCCCGTATTACCGAAATAATTAAGCCACTGCTCGACCTGCGTCTCAGCGCGGAAGGGCCTTTCGCCTTGACCCATAACTTGATACGAGCTGACGCCTTTAGCAAACTATTTAGCGAGGCTGGAACCCGCCTCAGCGAAGCCGGTGGGTCAGATGAGGCAGCGTCCAAGACCCGCTATTTCACTTGGAAAAACATTCGAGTATCTGCCGAGACAATGCTGGCAGGCATCGGGATTAGTCGGGAAACTAGGGCCCACATCCTCTCGCACGGGAGATCGTCCGTACAAAACAAGTTCTATGATCGGAACAGCTATCTTGTTGAGAAAACCGAAGCTCTCACGAAGTGGGGAGACTTTCTAGACAACATTCGGCAAAAAAAGTACCGCCCTGATCTGAAAATACAATCCCTCAACGAGCTTCGCGGGGATGACTACAAGTGAACAGCTCCCCCAACTGTGAACAACGGCTTTCCAACAGCTCGAAGCGTCAGGCACCACTTCAACTGTAGGCGCTCACGCCCGATGCCGAGCTTTGTGCAGCAGAGCGCCGCAGCGGCTCACCCGCATTACATTGCCAGCCATAGCAGGCTTCGATTTAGGAGCAAACGGTGTTGCCGCCGGGATATCGCCATGGTCATGCTCTGCCGGACCGGCGCCCTTGAGCGCCCGCTTCAAAACGCGACACTGCTGGAGAATTGCATTCCACTTGACCACCTGTTTGCATTGCCACTGACCAGCCGTTTGCATTCGACGTGACCACGCGCTGCACGAGACTTGACCGACACACTGCATGCCCTTGACCGGCTGGATTCGACCTGAAGCAGGTCTTCGTTAAGGGCTACTAACGGCCAATAGCATCCCGCTGGTGATGATCATGGTGGCGAGGGTTACCACCCAACCTCACTGGCGCTACCCTGATGGCAATGCGCCCAACTATCGCCCACTTCGTTCGCTGGACAGCAAATAACTACGTTTCTGTCTACCCCTTATGTTAATTTTCGGCCTCAACATGGAGTTAAATGTTAAATAATGAAAATGCATCATAGAACCGGTGTGTACGCTGCTTACAAGATAATAAAGAGCGCCCAGATTTGGAGTAAAGACGGTTTTGGCCAAGCCAATTTCCACACAGAAATTTATGGCGGGGGCAATGATTGTAAAAATGAAATCACTCTGCACTTTGAGTGGGATGGTGAAATAGAAGAACGATCAGTAAACATATGGCCAGGCGAAAGAGACGTCTTGTATATATGCCCTTGGTATGGGAATCCTGAGCGCTTGTGGTCTTTGGTTTTGTTCCAAGGAACGTCTAAGCATCTAACGTTGACCGGTTGCTCGAACTTTGAACCTACAGAAGAAGACATAGAACATAAGAAATATGTAAAATTCCTTATCGACGAGATGACTCGTCAGCGCATCTCGTTTTCTGTCCCATTCCCAGCTAGTAGAGCATCAGTAGCTATTCCACAGATGAGGAAAAAAACTTTCTGGTCGAGATTCTTGTGGTGGCAAGCCTAGGTCGATTTCAGCCTATCACGACCGTCAAAGAGTGAATTGATGCCGCATGACTGGACCGCATGGATGAAGTGATCTCGACCCTTGGTGACAGGTAGCAATCGTTCAGTATCGGTCGTTTCCAGCCGTTCGTGACAGACAGAAAACGGCCAAATGCGGTCATTCCGCTTTTCTTCGAAACAGTGGCAATTCAGTCACCGGCAGGGCTTGAGAACTGTACGCTGCGAATTTATAAAACCCAAATCAATCAGTCTTCACTAGTACTAAACCCGCTTTTTGGTATTGCAAAAGGCTCAATCAAGGGCCGGTGGTATGCAGCGGATAACTCCTAGCTATTGCAACTAATGGAAGAGTTGAGGCCTCAGTAGCAGGTCCGATGACAAACTCACCGTGAAGATGTGCGACTTCTAGCATGACCTGCCCCTCGGGGCTAACTAGCAGAACCGGTTATCCCCTGCCTATCCTGATTGCCCGCTTCAGGTTGCGAACACCGTAAATTACTTCATAACCAATTTCGGCTAAAAACCTACGACATCCTCATCACCAAAGCTGGCGTGCTTCTTGACGTTAGCAGCCTTTGTTATCACTCTCAGATTGCAAGGTATGTGTAGTCCGCAGACCTTTTTACCTTGAAGCGGAATGATGTGATCAACGTCATGCTTAATACCAGTCTCGGCTGACAGCCGCCTAGCCTCCGTGTATACAGCATCAATCGCCTTATGATCAGCCCATAGAGGCGTAGCGTACTTCAACGCTGTCCTGCCCTTCTGGGCATTCCACTTCAGCACGTCCTTGCGTCTTTGCACTCTTAACAAAGCATCTGCGTCCCCAGCGGCAGCCCGAAGCACATCATCTCGTTCGAACTGTCGCATGGCGTCATTTCCTATAGTTCAGACCGCGCCCATCGCAGTCTGCTGATCGCTTTGAATTGACTGATACCGACAGAGCCACGTTCGTTTCGAGCCTTTGACCCAGGCCTTGTCAGTAACGCCTCAACCGCAGAGCGATCCGCTTCAAAAATCTGGAAAGCGTTGTAATCCGCGTCGAGAAGAACCAGTAAAACAGTATCGAAGGGTTGCCTTAAATCGATTGATCCCACTCGGCCGCTTCGCATTCGTGGGCTGGTGTAATACCGCCCCTTGATTTGAATTCTGACTGTCAGCCCATCTCTCACTTCTGTCGCGTCGTACCCAGCTTGCCTAGCCAGTTCCAACTCGACGTTGAGGTGCCGAGCTGCCTCGTACCCTGCGATTTCCCCAGTCACACCCAGCGGTTTGCGAGTGAGTTGGTAATAACGGCGAGCCAAAACCTTGGTGTCTCGAAGGATCTGGTACACCTCATCGGCGTCCTCCATGCGACTTTCCTATCGTTGGCCTTGGTTCATTAGCCTGATTGTTTAGATTTGATCAGGGGCTTCCGCCTAATCGTTAATTTTTTCAACAACTGGGACATTCCCCCAATATCCCGCAAATACGCAAATACGCAATCGCGCATGACGGGCAACCGCCAGCTCTGGGTCGATGCGGCCGTTCCTCATGGGCAGCTAGCGACCCACAGCTGGCGGTTGCGGAAGAATTCGGCCAAAAGCTGACCATCAGCCCTGGTGGCGTCTGGCAAAAATTGAGTTATGGTTTGCCTATGAAACAATGGACGATTCAAAACCCTGCTTTTTAGGTTTAATTGACTTCAATACACGAACGGCAGGAGCTGGAAGCAGTATGAAGGACTCATATAAACAAATCGTAGCCCTGAGCAAAGGCACTGTACGAACACTTCTCGACGAAAGAAAGGTTCTCATGTCCTACCTGTATAGCCAGGCGCTTACGCACTGTATAGAGCATTCGGAGAAGCATGGTGATTACACCCTTCTCGGTGCATTAGTGAATGTATTCGAAGGTCGTGACTTCAAGCTGTTCGTTTCAGCATGGATCTGTGAACGCCTTGGGCTAACAAGCAAAATGGGGCCGGTGGGAACCGTCTTCGCAAGGAGCGGGAAACCTCCCAATACGCATATGAGCTTTAAGGTAAGTGTGGAAGAGTTTGCAGGAGCGAAATTTAAAGCAAAAGTGCCGGTGAAGCCTGTTGCTACGAAGGAGAAGAAGGCGCCAAAGCGTGTTGATATGCTCGACTCGTGGGCACGCCTGCCGGGTAGCTTCGGACATGGGAAGCGGTGAGCAAGTCGATCATCGGACTACGTTACAAGTGGTTCGAAAAAATGGGGAAAAAAATAGTGTTCCGGAGAAAGATTTTGACCGCTACATGGATGCGGCAGGTAACCGAGGCAGTCACCGCTATCCTTGCCTATAAGTGATAATGTCCTTTATCACATGTAGAACAAAAAGGACTCACGCCGATGGCCCGCGCTAAAGCTCCCACCACTACCGTCGCTCCCAAACTCAAATTGACCCCAGACCAAATACAGCGGGGGATTCAACGCCTTCAAGATCGCATAACCGAGTTGGAAGGTTTTGATGTATCAGAACTCAATGGTGAGGGAGACTCACCAAAACTGACCGCCCTCGCAACGTCAATTCAAGACACCCTAGAGCGATGCTTTGGTGAAAACACCTCGGTTTATTACCGCCTCTCATCCGCAGCAAACCTGCACTTCTTCCCTGGGTATTACTCATCTGACTACCCGCTTAGGCATCATTACGTGACTGGCACTCAGGAAAATATTCAGCAATCAATCCTAATGCTTGCAGAGGCGCAGCGAACGCTTAGGGAAGACCTCGCGGACCACGATCATGCGGCGATTCCTGTTTCTTCTACCGACCTAGACAATGTGAAGCCAGCGTTATCACGCCGCGTATTTGTAGTGCATGGCCATGATGAAGGCGCACGTGAGACCGTGGCTCGATTTTTGATGCAGCTGGGCTTTGAGCCGATCATTTTGCACGAGCAAGCCAATCAGGGCCGTACGGTCATGGAGAAGGTCGAAGCACATGGACAAGTGGATTTTGCCGTGGTGCTGCTGACGCCGGACGACGAGGGGTGTGCCAAGGGTGGCAAGCCGGAGCCGCGAGCCCGGGAGAACGTCCTGCTGGAGTTGGGCTATTTTCTGGGCCGTTTAGGCCGCGCCAAGGTCTGTGCGTTGAAACGCGGCACTCTGGAGATTCCTAGTGATTTTGCTGGTGTGGTGTGGGAGTCCATGGAAGGTAATAGCTGGAAACAAGCCTTGGGCCGTGAGCTTGAAGCCGCCGGTCATGAGATCGATTGGAACAAGGTCATGCGGGGGTAAGCCAGCTTCTAATTTCTTCCTTGTCAGCCTTCCATTGATGAGCGGCAAGCAAACCTGTTGGGTGACCGCTTATGGCCGATTCTGTTGAAAAAGTCGGCTTCGGTTTCCATGGCAGAAAAGTACGCGTCTGAGATTGAAATCTGTGTTTTGCGCAGAAGGTTCAGGGCTCAGATTTGACGTAGCGGCGTGCAAAAAGGCGTTTTCACCGCTCAATGCATGGGTACTCAGGCCGGGTCGACTTTTTCAACACAATCGGCCGATTTCTGCCGGTCAGGGTCGGCTGGCGGATTGGTCAAATCCGATGCAAACGACTGGTCAAGTCGAATGCAAATGGGCGGTCAAGTCCATGCATACTCACCTACTGAGGCGCACGACAAAAGCACATCCAACTTTCCCCAGCCCCCCTTAACAGGAGAAAAATGCGTCAAACTCAGCCGTTAAAAAAAATCGTCAACTCTATTGACATTTGCAAAAAATATTGACTTTAATATTGTTTTGCCACCAAAATAGCGCATCGACTGGCCACTGGGAGGCAATATGAATGAAGTAATTTCTGATCGTTTTTTGAGCATTAAACAAGCAGCGAATCTATTTAACGTGTCAACACGGACTATCGGCCGCTGGGAGAAAGCCGGGCAACTGCCTCCGAAAACGCGACTAAGTCATAAGACGGTTGGCTGGCGAGCAAGCCGGTTTCAAGAGTTTATGGATACACTGTGAGCCATGCGGCAGGACGCGGAGAATCGAATGATTTACCGTTTATGAAAGGCACCTATAGGGTGCCTTTTCTTGGCTCCTTCTTAGGGATGAGTGTCACCCCATAGTGAGGCATACCGTCAATGCAGCGTAACCGTCCGGCCAAGTCATCTACCCAGCCCCGCAATGCCAGGACATGGTGCGCAGCTCAGGGCGCAATACCTTTTGCCTGAAATTTCGCCAATCTTCCAGGCACCATCGCGGTTGCAATGGTAGCAAAGGTTGTCAAAACGAGATCCCAGTTCGCTACTAACACCAGCAAAGCTGCGCCAACTCCAATAACGACACCAACAAGCAAAAGGAGTACGAGGATTGTCATCCGCGCCCTCCGGCCTTCCTTAAGCCTTTGAGGTTGATTGGCGGAGTATCGTTTTTTCTCCTCATTTACATACCATAGCGTCCAGGCTAGCCAGGCCCCAGCCACTCCTGCAATTATCAGTTGCGCAAAGATGAGCCATTCGTCATGCGAGATATTGAAATACGTCATACATTTCCTTGTCGGGGTTTATCCCTGATTGTGAGGTTTTGGTAGGTTACGAGTTAGCTAATCCAGCTCAATAACCCAAATAGGTTTTTTTGCATCCACTCCAATCCTCCTCCAGCCGCCATGCCGGTAATGAACAGCACGATATACCTTGGCCAGTTGATGAATGATACCGCCTTTCGAATCGTAACCGTCCGGGCATCCCACCTTACGCTGAGGTGCTAACGATTTACTAATCGTTGCGATCCGACGATTCACCGGAATTGCTTACCAAAAAACCAACTAAGTCTTCAGCAGCTTCCTCCGCCAGTAAGCCGACAAAGACTGTAATGCCTGCATCTCGTAGCATTCTTATGCCAGATCCCGAGGTAAGCGCCCGGCGAACACACCTTCAGAATCCCAGTATTAAGGGCGATGGTGGCTGGTCAGCTACTTCCTACATGGATATCAATCGAGTGGTGAGTACGCGCGAGGAGCGACCCGGTGGGTGCATTCTGCGGAGCAGGTCCCCGGAGACAAGCTCCAGGAATGGACCCAGCGGGCACCGCTCCACCAATTGGGCTCTTTCCTGTAAGAATCAGAATCCTTGAAGTTTGATCTCCGTTCGTTGCACCAGCACATCCGAAACGTCAAATCGGCGAGTCAGCGCAGCAACTCGGAGGAACTCGACTTCCAGCAAACCTTACGCAGTTGCCTGGAGTCGGTGCACCGACTTGGGGAACTCAATTGATTGAAGCGCACACACAAACTTCAGCTGACACCCAGAGCCTTAAAAGCGGCATCTACCGGATCGCTGTAAAAACTTGTTTGAAATTTCGCGAATAGCTCGCCAGGCACAGTCGGAATATCGGTAACGCTAGCCATAGGCAAGAGAATCCGTTTCGCGCCAGCGTCAAATGCCACTTGCATGCATTCTGCGAGGTTTTCGACTGGAATCACATTGCCACCCAAGCTCATATCGCCGAGCACAACCATCTGCGCCTGGAGTGGTCTCTGCATCAGCACGGAACAGTAAGCTACAAACCCAGCGAGAGTCAGCGCCTTAGGTGCGCCCGTGTTATGAAGCTCGACCGCATGAAGGTGATAGTCGTGATCCCCCACTTTTGACGCAGCACTCACCCGACTGATGTTTGCTTTGAAGTAATCAAAGGCAACCTTCAGCGCTTCCTTAGCGGAAGAGCTATTCCCAAGACCAGACATATTCAGCCGCCCGCTACCTGCCGTCACCTGCGTCTCCAGACGGTACAACCCCAGATGTCCGTTAGCGCCTGTGGACACGAGGTGCATCACTCCTGGCTTGCCTTGGCCCTCAGGAATAAGTCCACCACCGCCCTGCTCCGGCACGCTGATGAACGTCTCTTCCAACGTGTCCGCATCGATGTAAGAAAAGTGGACATCGTAAAACTCCATTCCCCCGATTTTCTTCAACTGTTCTTTTACCCTTCGACGCGCCTCCAATGCATATTCAAGGCAACGGCGGACTGCCTCGCGATCATAATCTGCGCTGGGGTGCAGCAGCTTGAGGAGACCAGAAACCGTACGCCGCACTGCAATGGTGTCCCTCTGATTCAGATTATTCCCAAGCTTGAAATAGCGGTCTATGGCATCAGCGAAATTACGCTTACGCATTTCGCGCATGAACTCGGCTAGATAATCAGTGATCAACCCATAGCGATTTGTAAAAAACTCAGGCCGCATCTTAGGTACTTCCCACCCAGGAATGTAGGCGTGGAAACGATCAAAGAATGCTGAGTCGATCATTGCTGAGGGAAACGGAGCCAAGAGATGGCTGGTCTTCACCAGTGTGTCTACAGGCTGATTGATGTTACCTACGAACATCATGCTTGCGGATGCGGAAATGGAGTCCCGGCCACGAGCAAAGGAGCCCGAGGCCATGAAATCTTTCATGATCTGGACCCCATCCTTGTCCTTGAATGAGATACCCGCCACTTCATCAAACGCAACGACGTCCCACATCCCGACCAAGCCGATCTGACGCCGAGACATGTTGTAAAAGAGGTTCGCAACCGTCGTTTGACCACCTGAAACCAGAATGCTGTTCGGGCTGACTTCTTTGTAGATGTGACTTTTACCGGTACCGCGTGGCCCCAATTCACAGCAGTTGTAGTTGTTTTCCACGAAAGCGATCATCCGCGTAAGGAGGTGCCACTTCGTACGCGCGTTAAAATGAGCCGGTTCCATACCCGTCGAACGTAACAGTACGTCTATCCACTGATCTTCTGTGAAGTGTTTCCGAGCCTCCAGCAGCGCATCCATGTCCATATTTGGCATCTGGATCGGCTTCAGATCATGGACTGTGAAAGGTGAGCCTTTGGCGCCCTCTTCGAACAAATAGTTCATCGTCACGATGCACCAGATACCGCCCGCCAGCAGCTTCTCGAACTCTTTGATAAAGCGACTGGGTATTTCGGCATCCTTGACCCCCAGGTTCATGAACAGCGCCTGGTAAATATCTCGACGCTCGTTCAGGCTCACGGAAACCTTGTCGATGATCTTGAAGCTACCTCGCTCACGGATCTTCGACTTCACCTTCTCGGCTTCGTCGGGGCGCACGTAGTTCTCTGAGAGAATGCGCTTGACCGTCTCCAGACCGTCTGCAATCACTTCTTCGTTATCTGATGCACAGTACATCCCGAGCAGATACTCAAGAACGTAAACAGGTACGTTGATACCTTCCTTCAATCGCTTGGTGAGATCCTTGCGGACCACCTTGCCCATGAAGAACTCGTTCAGGCGGCCATCAAGGTCTAGATCGAGGTTTTCACTGTCAGAAATCAAAGTCATTGCTGATCGCCAGGTTGATACGGACATCAATACGGAACTGCTCAACATCGGTTTCGGCATCAAGCAGTTTGAAATAATACCGCTCGCCAGAAGGGAACGGTCGATTCAGCAGGGTCAAGATTACCTTGCGCTGCCGCTGATCAAGGTTTGGTGAGTCGCTATCGAACGACACCTGCTCGACAACAGAAACCGCCTCTCCAACGCCGTCAAAGACCCCAACGCGCAATACAGCAGGCTGAACCCGGTCAGACACAGGCTCGGTCTGCAACAGATTGAATACATAGCGGTTGGTCGTCACGGTGAAATTGTTACCCAGCACTGTCACCTGCGCCTTCCTAACTGCTGTCTCTTTGGCCTTTTGGCCTCTCACCTGCTGGACCTTCAGCACAGGAACGGCAATTTCCTGCAATGTTCCCCCGCCGTGGATGAACCGAGCCCCACCCACAAAGTGGAATCGACTAACCCCACGGGGCGACCAAAACATCATATCGTCAGTAATGCCCGCAGTCTCTCGGATGTACCCACTCAACACCTGTTCACTGGTACCGAGGTTACGCCCAATCAAATATCGCTTTTTCGATACCACGCTGTTGGCAGGCTTGGTAACGAGCTTGCTTTTGTCCAATGACTCTAGCGCTGAGTCCTGGAACAGGAAACCGTGGTCGGCCGTGACCAATACACGATGCCCATTGAGATTGTTGATGATGCGACTCACGATGGATTCCAACTCGTGGATCGCGTCACGGCAGGCGGTAAATGTGCTACTTTCCGTGCTTGCTGTGTCGCCTACGGCATCAATCTTGTTGTGGTAAATGTAGATAACCCGGTGGGGCTTGATTAGCTCCCGCCCATCAGTCTTGTTCATATTCAAAAAATCTTCCGCACGGATGGCCAGACCATTCACTGCCGAAAGAATTTTGTTGCGCGCGTCCAACCCATCTGTGCTCAGCCCATCCACCTGCACCAAACCAGCATCGGTGTAACTAAGAGTTTTGTGGGGTAGCAGGCTCGCCATCCCGAGCTTCGTGTAGGACGGCAGCACTCCCAAGTGACTACCCAACTCAGCCGCGAACCTGTACTTGCCGTTGAGCGAGTCACTCAGTTCTTGAGCAACTTCATAGCGCAATGCATCGCTGATAACTACAAAAACACGCCGGTCATCGCCACCCTTCAAATAGCGATCAACTTGGTCGGCATAAAAATTCTGCTGATTAGGAACCCCTGGGAGCTTCCATTGCTGGAGCAGTCCGCCATCGAGGAATGCTCCCCATTTCTGTGCGAGAGGCTGGAGGAAACCCGTCAAGTAATCTTGCTCAACCCGAGATGTCAACGGAGACAACGCATCCGGGCTTCGGGCATACACGACATCAGCAGCCTCGTGGTAGATCCTATACAACTGATCAAAGCGGTAAAGCTCTTGGGTATACGCGTTGTAACAAGCTTCCGGAGACTCGAAGGAGAAACCACCCGCATAGCGCCTTCTTAGCTCAAACAACTCAGAGGCTGCGATTAGCGAGCGGTAATAGGAGTGCCACACCGAACGATTCGCGTCATCGTTATCTGGCCAGCGGGGATTAGCCCAATATCCGTCCATTCGACGAGCCGCCATATCCCGTAGCTGCTGACCCATTATCTCGCTGGTGTTGCTCAGCACGGAATCGCGTAGCCGTTCAGCTATCTGCCGCTCAACGTCGACAAAAGTGCTGACCAACATGAGTGCCTCCACAGATGTCTGAGCCAGCAAGTCACCCGGCCGCAATTCCATTGCAAGTCTGCTGGACAACCGATCATACGCGCGCTGACGAAGGGTACTGTCTCGCCATTGGGACAGGAAGACGGCCACGTTAGCCGCACGTACTGTGCTCAACTGGAGAGAGTGCATGTTGCTTGGTGCCTGTGCGCCCAGTGCATAACCAATGTCGGTAGCAAACAAACGCACAAAAAAATGCTTCACCGATGGATCGGTATGCTGATATCCAAATGCTTGTAGCATGAGTTGCCAGAAGACAGCCTGCATCTCGAATTTGCAGATTGAATCCCACAACACGTTCTCTTCGAGGTTTTCAGCGTCAGCAAGCGACGAAAATATTGCAGTAAAAACCGCAAACTGCTCCGCTTGCTCAACTTTCGCGAGCACAGCCAGGATCTTAAGGTCAACGGCGGCCTCATCGTCATCCGGACTCAAAAGACGCTGAATCTTCGCGACCCTATCCTTGCTAGCAAAGAATGCGCTGCGAGCCTTCAAGTGATCTCGCAAACTTTGACGTCGCAACCCTAGCTCTTGCAGTAGCATGGATGTCCTATCCGCAGCGAAAGAGGCTGCATAAAGGCGGATATCCAGTAGCCAATCATCCTCGGGGGCAGGAGGGCTAGCCTGCTCATAAATGAGAAAAAGAGAGTCCGGCCTGTCGGTTTCTATGGTTTTCTTGATCGCTAACGCGGGCACCGAGGAGCGTCTTAGGACCTGGACGTCTGGAAGAACGATGCTATCCAGTAGCTCACTGAACTCGCCCTCCGCATCTTCCCACCATACAACTCGGCAAACGCTGAACAGCTGCAACAAGCTTTGGCCAATCTTTTCTAGTTGTGCAGACTGCTCTGACATGATTCACCGCCCCCATGCGGGTTTAAAATATTACGAAATAAAACCCTACAAGGGTGCTTTAAGAGAAAAAAATAAACCGACCGTTTCACGAACCGATCACTAGCCTTGTGTTGCTCGGCCCGCAAGTATTTGGTCAACGACAGTTTGCAGAGTATCAACCGCGCCCGCCCGCCTTGAAGCAGACATTTCCATGATGTTACGCAGCTTCCATCGAACCGCTGGCAACTGATCAATCCCAGGCAAATTTAACAACGACCAGTCCGGCTCCCCACGCTTAAGAGAAAGCAAAAAAGCGGCGTCTCGCTCGGTGAATTGCTCACGAATTGCAGTAAGCAACGACGCCCTAGTGGATTCCAATTGATCGAGGGTAACTGGCTCACGCGTCATGCCCGAAAACTCTGCCTGGAAGATCCCATCAAGCTTCTTCCATCGAGGGGAAAGAAGCTCTGCCATAGGTCGACCATGACTGATCAGATAAACCAAGAAACCTTCAAAAATTTCACGTGTCAGCCCTTCTTCACGGAGCATTAGCATGACATCAAAGAGGTCTCTGGGATGCTGTCTATCCAGGGCCGCGCAAATTTTTCCGCCATAAAGATCAGGCAAAGAAACGCATAAGATAGAAGCAAATCCAAACTCGTCCTCCACCTGCGCGACCACAGCACGCTCAGTGGGTTGATGAACCGTGCCTCGTAGAACCGGCGACACCTCGACCTTGATCTGAGCTTGTTGGCTTCTCACCAAAATTCGCAACTCATCGTCCCGATTGCTTTGGACGGTTGCACCTGTATTCGGCAAGCCAAGACCCACGGCATCTGCAATACGTCCAAGCGCAGCGCGAACATCCAACAAAGCCTGGTGACGATCAGAGCTGGGTAGGTAAGCCAGATCAATATCCACCGAAAGACGAGGCAGATCTCGAACAAACAAATTGATCGCAGTCCCGCCCTTGAGCGCAAAACAATGCTCAGCCGCCACGTAAGGTATCACCTGGACCAACAAACGGACCTGAGCGGCGTAACGAGGATCAAGAGACATTGGCAAATTTCCCTGGCACGGTTATGAGGAACTCTTTATCAAGTCGACCACCCGGCGTGATCTGACGCTTGCCTTTGCCTATATCCACCTTCGAAACGTCTATTCGGCTATACCATGCGTGGCCAGCATTTCGAGCCAGCAAAAGGAACACACGTTTGACGCGAATGGAGGTGCAGGCCTCAAGCAGTCTTTGCAAGCGGCGGGGGCTAAGGGTACCTAACCCGCTGAACAAGTCGACCACACCGCTAAAAAGACTCTCGTCCGCGCTTCGATGGATAAGCTCAAGCACGGCACGCTCTGGGGTGGAAATTTGCAGGTGAAATTGAGAGTAAGGCACCTGAAAGGCTTGCAACGCAGGATCTGCCATTGAGGCGAAGAGCCCGGTGGAGTGAAAATTTACCGAGACTTCCCATGCGTACTTTCTGAACCAGCCAGGCAGGCTGGTGCCGGCTGTGGCGAACAGTTCGACAGTCTCTTTCCCGAATGATAGGTAATGGCTGTATCCAGCCAGGCTCAAAGCCGTCGCCCCACCAGGCCAAATCCATAATGGCTCGTCCTGTTGCAATGCGAAAACGCCGCCTTGCCAGTCAATCTTATCGCCGCTTCTCTTCCACGTGCCGTGACCAATACGCTCCAGCCAGCCACTGTGCTGATATTTTTGTACCAGGTTTGGCCCTACGCCATGCTCGTGTAGCCACGCTTGCGTGGCAACAGCACCGTAGGGCCAATCGGAAAGGAGCTGGTTTATTTTCACCGCCAGTATTTATCCATAAGGATTATTTTCAGCTAGATTTTAAACCAGTTAGCCGGATTCAGCCAGTCAGATGTCGGTAAGTATGCTCCTAAGGGGCCCGTTCCAAACCACGGCTACGCACCCTGCCCGAAGACCATCAACTGATGTGAAATGACCATCGTTCTAACGCTGATTCAAATCTTAAACTCAGCCGAAACTTCCTTCTTTAACTTTTCCTCACGGTGACGAATGAATCTCTTTATTGATTCAAGATCATTCCAATCGCAACCGACTTCATTTATTTCATTTTGAGACATTAAAGGCGCTAAATTGAAATGAATAACCTTCTCATCACCACCTTTCCGCCCCTTGCTGGAGTTGGAGGCCGCATGATCAACCACCAAGTTACCCAGATTATTCAGATAGTTCTCTCTAAAGTCATCATCAAACTCAACAGACAACGCTTTCTTTGCAGTGATATGCTCAATACTAAGCTTTTCACGGGCATCCTTTGAAGCGTAGTTTCTGCTCGACAACAATGGAAAGCCCTTACGCCGACGAAGACTATTCTCGTAAGAAAAAAAGAATATATCGAACTATGTTTTTTTTCAAGCCAATCATAATAATTATTATAATCAAAGGCTTCGCGAGCCCGCCCGTTAATGTTCCACCAATTCCCCAAAACAAAGCTCTCGATCACCTCAACGACATCTTTATCGTTGCGCATAGAAGTAAACTGATAGCTTTCACCGTTGCTTCGCAGTCGAGCTAAAGAGGAGCGGAAAGTAAAGGCATTGATGGCTTTAACCAAGCGCGGAAACTCAGATGGTCTTTCACTATGCACCTTCATGAGCGCTGGATAGAAGGGAGCAACACGACCAATCATAAATGTTTTCGCCAATTCCGGATCGATGAATCGGCGATCTCGGATCTGAGCAAATAATTGAAAGCTTTTTTTCAGGCGAGCTGGATAGTCTCTAATCTGCGATCTCGCCTCCTCCCGTCGCTCCGCATCACTCACCAATCCGAGTATCTTCTCCTTGATGTAGGCCTTCGGTTTATCAGTGTAGTCGCTCGGGTACGTCTCAAACGCAAGCGTGTGATAACGCAGCACATCCCGATCATTAATGCTGTGTGACTCTATCAGACGATAAATTTCAGCAAAGTCTTCTTGGATTTTACCTATCACTTGCTCTGGGTGATCGTAGACAATTCCCGCGTTATACATCAGGAAGCTTTTGATTGACTCCAGATCCGTCAATCGCCGCCCCCTATCATTCAACAATTCAAATATTTGGGTAGCCGTACTGATTTTGTCCACCACATAGAGCAGCACATCAGCATTGATGGCGGTCGTATAAATTCGCTCAAGCATAGCCAGATCAAGGCGAGTCAGCTGCTCATCAAAATACTGCCGTGCGTCTAACAAAAGTCGTTGCGAATGGGTTCTTAGTGTTACGTCTTCAGTTGCAGGTGGGCGGTCACCCAACACCAGATCATGTAGGAAGGCATTACCTTCATTCGCCGACTCAAGCTTGAAGACATCACCATCACGCACGAATATACGTTGAGTACGCTCAGATACCAGCGTAGATCCTTGGGAAATAAGCCCCCCAAGTAACACGTGCATAAAGATGACCAGGGTCGTCAGCCGTTGCTGGCCGTCGACGATATCCACAAGCGCGAACTCGCTCTTGTTTCCATTCAGATGGAAGAGAAAGGACCCTAGGAAATACGGTCTGTCCGGGTGCTGACTGCATAGGTCATTGAAAAAGTCTTCAAGATTGTCCTCACGCATCCAGGAATAGGCACGTTGGTAGGTGGGAACATTGAAGATACGAGTGCCGTCGAAAATATCTTTGACCGTGGATTTGCCTGTTTGCACCTACATTTTCCTTGTCGAGATAAAGCGGCCCACATCAGTGGGCCGCCAATCAGTCAGTCTTCCTTGCCACCCGTAATTGCTTTCACTTCGGCCAGTAGATCACCAAATTTCCCGTAGTTGACCTTTACGCCGTCATCTAGGTCGAGGGCGATCCGTTGGTCAGCGTAGGGACGCAGGGTTTCGTCGAAGCGGCGGAGTTCTTCGAGTTGTTTGGTGAATTTGTCTTTGCGCTTTTGCAGGGCTTTCTGCTGAGCGCTGCCGGTGGCGCTGTTGATGTCGTCAGCAAGCTTATCGATGCGAGCCTGCATGCGGCTTTGCAGGGGAACGACATACTCCATGCGCATGCGCGAGAGCGTACCTTCGTTGTAGCGGTGCAGGTAAACCAGGCACTCGAAGGCCTTTTGCTTACCGCTAGAGAACAACCAGTAAATTGGGCGCTTCTTGTAGGTTTGCAGGTGATCCTTGTAGAAACTGGTGGACAGGTAGCGGCGGATAGCTTCGTCGGCAGACTCTCCAGTCTTGCGGCCAAGACTGTCAGCCAGCCACTCCATGTTTTCCACAAGGGTGTCCGCGCCCCAGACCACCTTGACGAACTCGCGCATGCGCTCAGCGGCATCGTCTTCGAACCAAGACTCGTCTGTAACTGGAAGAATGCCGTCAGCATCCGCCGGAAATTCAGTGTAGCGTGAAGAATCAAAACCAAGATTGCCACTACAGGCATAAATTAAGCCCGGCTCGTCGAGGCTGTATCGGCCCATGATGCAACCGACGCTGTAGGAGATCATGCGCTGCATATCCTTGCCACGTTCTGCACGACAAAGGGTTATTTGAGCATGAGGAACCTCTGGGTCTATTTCTCCTTGAAGCCCACTCAGGCTAATAAACCTTTCGTTATTGCCTTCTTCTATCGACTTGAGGGTCAGGACTCTCTCATCGGATTCTGATCTAAAGCCTTCCCACGCGTCAGAAAGCTCTTGGTAGTATTCAGATGTGCAAAAATCCAACCCCTGAAAATCCCAGGATGCTTCCTGGGTATCCCAGTCATGCTTAGCAATGGAAATGGCCTGCCGAGCAGCATCTACGAAGTGCCGCGGCTCATCCGAGGCTGGTAGAGGTATTTTCCTATAATCACCAGACTGAAAACTCAAGCTTGGATTGATAATTTTAGTAATAACCTCAACGACATTTGAGTTCAACCAAGCAAGCGCATAGAGCTGAGCATCTCCATTCTCAAAAAAAGCGGATTGTCCTTTCACATCATATATTGAACCAGCAGGAGAGAACCTAAATGATTTCCATGATGAAGTTATTTCCGACCACGTAATAGATTCTCTAAAATAAAAATCAACATTTTGTGGTCGGGATCTCAAATTTCCTGCGTCGTCTTTGAAGCCTCTGATATCAACACCATCCCTGCCCCAATTTACTACATACTCAAAATTACCATACCACTTCCTATAGGCTCCTCCTTTATTATATGGAAACCATTTCCTACTGGACTCGGAAGCTTCCATTCGGTTTTCACACCCAAAACCTATCGAACCAAAGGAAACTTCATGCCACGCCCGCATAAATTTCTCATTGCTGCCTGTCTGCAAACCAACCGCAGAAGTTGAAATAGATGCTATCGATGGATTGTCGCTAAATAGCCGCTTAAATCCACTTCCAAGCCAATAGGCGATAGGGCAGTCAGGAATCCTCATAAAGTCATCCGGCCTGTCAACATAAAACCATCCGCAATTTGGGTTCTGGATTGCCTCCAAGGTTTTAGGGCCCTGATTTTCCGCACCACGGAAATCTGAAAGCCTGATATATGACCCATTAAATCCAGCAATGTGCGCCTTCGAAATAGTAAACGTGCATACTGGAACTGTAGCCCCATCAAACCCAGAATATTCAAGCTGTATGAGACTTGTTAGCGTAGTGGCGCCTAAAATATATTGACGCAGCTCCTTGTAGGATGAAATGAACATCCAAACAAAAGGAGACATATAACCCAGATTTCCTGAATCCTTTACCAACTGTAGATTCCGGATTATAAATGCCGAAAACAAGTCCTTATCGAAGCCTTTAAAATTCCGTTTCAAATGCTCGGCGGCCGCAAAAACTGAGTGCAACACCTGACCTTTCCGGTACGGTGCTGCCACTATGTCCTATCACGAACTCAGTATCCCCGAACGTGCGACCCTTCAACTCGGCCTTGCCCAAGGTTTCAGCCAGCGGCGAATTGCCCGGATGCTCGGCCGCTCCCCCTCGACCATCAGCCGGGAGCTGCGCCGCAACCGGGCCCCTGGCACCCGCTACCAGGCCTGTGCTGCCCAGCAGCAGATGCAGGTCCGCCGCCAGGTCTGCAGGCCTCAGTGCAAGCTGCTGCCGGGCAGTGAGCGCTTCGAGCTGGTCGTCCATATGCTGCGTGAGGGTTTGTCTCCCGAGCAGATTGCCGGCAAGCTGCGCAGCATGAACATACCCAGCCTCAGAGAGGCCTACGTCTGCCGCGAGACGATCTATAACGCGATCTACGCCCTGCCGGTCGGTGGCCTGCGCAAGGAGCTGATCATCTGCCTGCGCCAGGGCAAGACGAGTCGCAGGCCGCGCTCTGGCGGCGTCGATCGGCGCGGCCAGATCCCTGAAATGCTCAGCATCCACGTGCGCCCGCCGGAGGTCGAAGACCGGCTGATGCCAGGCCATTGGGAGGGCGACCTGATCAAGGGCAAGGCCAATGCCTCGGCGGTGGGCACCTTGGTGGAGCGTACCAGCGGCTACCTGATGCTGATCAAGATGGCCGACGCGACGGCGACCTCGGCGCTGGAGGGCTTCAGTGCGGCGCTCAATGGCATGCCGCTGGCGGTGCGCAAGAGCATGACCTACGACCAGGGCCGGGAGATGGCGCGGCACGCCGAGATCACCCAGCGGACCGGGGTGGCGATCTACTTCTGCGACCCGCACAGCCCCTGGCAACGCGGCAGCAATGAGAACATCAATGGACTGATCCGCCAGTACCTGCCCAAGGGCACGGACTTGTCGGTGCATAGTCAGGAAGCCCTGGACGCCATCGCTTTGCAACTGAATATGCGACCGCGCAAACGCTTCGACTTCAAATGCCCGATCGAGGTGATGGGCGAAGTGATGCAAGAAGCCGTGGTGATGCGGCATGATGCTCCCGCTTCAATTCAATAACCGTGTTGCACTCAGATCCTGCAACCGCCCTCCTTTAGCATGGCATTTAAATATTTTCCGCCCATATAAGGCGGATTCGCCACCACTGTATCGTATTGAAGCGCCAATAAACTGGCTGGCCAAGCAAACTGCTCAAGCACCTGGCTGGCATAGCTGCGTGACAGATCATCGCCCTCGCGGCGCACGCTGGCGAGTAGATCGACAATCCTGCCCACCTTGACCTTAAGAGCATCTGGCACGCTGATCAGCGAACCAAAAATTTTGCCATGCTCAAACAACTGAATCAGCTGGCGTAGGTCGAGCACCGTAAGCCCAGAGCTATGGTGGGTTTCCAACTGCCCACCACCAAACAGCTGCCCCGAGTGGAATGCTTCCCCACCCTCGATCTGGATAGCTGCATTGATGATGCACTGAGCTATCTCCTTATCCGGCAGACCTGCACTTTGCTGGATAGCCATGACATTGAGATACGGTGGGTGACCGTCATCATCGAACAAGCGGCGATCGTCCTCACGAGCCTTCATTAAAAGAGCAAAACCAGCAAGCTGAGCGGCACGGTCATCAATATCCAACCCGAACAGATTCTTTTGCAAGATCAACCTGGGTATATCGCGCAAGCGGTAGCCCCGCTCTTCATAGATGGCGCGTAGCAAGTTATAGGCTTCGACGAGGATATGGCCAGAACCACAGGCTGGGTCGAGGATGGTCAGGGATTCGGGATTTAGAGCGCCGCCATCCTCATCCATACGTACCTTGATCAATGCATCGAGCTGGGTCTGGACTTCCGGCGTTTGCTCGGCGGGCTCAATGTAGTACGGCATTTTTTCTTTTAGGCTGGAGCCAGGATTGGCCATTAACCAGAGCCGACCGAGGCTGTTCTGCACTAAGTACTGAACGATCCAGTTCGGGGTGAATAGCTGAGTAGCGGCGGGAATGTCCTCGCTCTTAACCACCTTACCGATCACTTCGTCCTTTTTCTCGCTGATGTAGAACTGGTACAGCCAGCCAATGACCTCAACCTCTTGCCAGTCACTCTCTTCGACATCTCCGACCAGACGAGCTATCGGCGAGTCGGTGCGCAGAAGATTGTCCGGAAGCAACAGCTCGGTGGCATCATCCAGCGCCTCGAAGAGGAACGGCATATTGCGGTGCAGCTCGTGGCACTGGGCGAGCAGAATCTCGCGGTAAAGCACTTCGTCCTGATTGCCCGCAGTTTTCAAGCGGATGACTTCGACTTTGTCTAACCCGAACAGATCGAGGTGCTGGACATTATCGAGGATCTCCGGATGCTGTCCTTGCGGGTGGCTTAGCACACGGTAGCCGTGGTTGAAGTAGCCCTTTAGCTCCATAAAGCGAATGGCGACAAAGCGGTTGAACCAGGTGTAAGCCAGTGCCTCGACTACAACACTAAAGCCCTGCTGATGAATACGCTGGGACAAAGTGGCACGTTGCTTGCCAATGCTGGCCGGAAAAGGCTGGCCACCGATTAACAACACATCGCCAGTTTGTTCAATATTAACTGGTAGGGCAGGATCGAGCCCCAAACGCCGGGCACGCAGGGTGACTGCCTCAATAAAATCCAAACGGGCCTGCGGAGCGTACTTCTTGAGTGCGGAGCGGTTCATGCTTGGTCCTTGCTAGACGTCTTGGGCTTATGCGACTTTAGGGCACGGCCATACATCATCAGGTATTTGTCAAAGTCGCTTTCTGAGTAATGAAGCTTGTTAGTTGCTTCGGTTAGAAAACATTTCAGGTGAGCAATATCGCGCCAGTCAGAAGGCTTTTTCTTCGGCTGTTGCACGCGTAGAAAATGATTCATTGCGCGAAAATTATGCTGGTCAATAATCGGCACGTCGCTCGGATGAATCAGGTGAGTCAGGAAAGCCGAAGTGATGTAGCGCAGCCGCCCAAGCCGCTCGTTCCACCATTGAAAGGTATTCTTCGGAGAAGGGGCGTCAGGGAGAACACCTACCCAATTGAGATACTCCCCCCAAAGCGCCGATATTTCAGTGATCAATAGCCCCTGTTTCCTGGGATAATTGGCCTTCCCCCAGTGCCCCCATTTCCAGAGCAATGCCAAATCCAGTTCGACGACAGGTTTGAAGGCTGAAAAAGTCTGCTTGAAGCGTTGGTAGTCTAGCGCCGGATACTTGGCATAACTGTATTGGGAAAAATGCTCGCTATAGGTGGACTGGACCTCGCCCTTGATAAGCTGCCAATCGGCAGACCCAAATACTTTTTCAACATCCATGGTCGCTTGCTCCAATGCGCCGACTAAGAAGAACGACGGCTGTACCCCATACAGCCGCCATTTCTGTTTTTGAACCGGAACTCCTTAACGAATTTCCACCCGCTGGTTGTCAGCCACCGCTTCTTCCAGCTCCTTACGCAGCTTGGCAAGAAAGTTATCAATGTCGACCTGGGTCTCGATGTATCCAGAACCGGCAAGCAGCTGAGCATCGATGATCCGGCGCTTTTTGATCGGTACAATTGGTGCCACTACTGCCGCTGGAGAGTTATTAACCGGGGCGGTTGGTTCGGCCACGATCAAATCTGGCGTACCGCTATCCGATACTGGGGGTTTAGGCTCCGGTTCGCTGGCAGCCTTTTCGGCTTTAGCTGCGGCTTGCTCCGCCAACTGCTGTAGATGGTCCAGTGCCACATCGGCAAGCTCTCTGGCTTCTTCCTGCATTTGGCTGATGTGAGCCAAACTTCGCTGCTTAGCGATGCGCTGACGAAGGGTTTGCAATGGCAGCAAACTGCGGTTTCGTTGATCAGGACTGGCAAGCAGCGCGTCCAGCTCAACGCTGACCTTGGCTATGTACTTCGCAACCCAGGAGTCGGCGCGCTCATGGGATTCCCGAAGGAAGCTGTCGTTGACTTGGGTAGCAGCCTGAATCAGCCCTTCTCCTTCGCGAATAAGATTGTACGGCGCTTTGGCACTCAAGATTTCGTCAATACGCGCCAAAGCACGGGCCGCTTTTTCGTCCTTCTCCAGCTTCGGCCGGTTGGGCTGAAAATCTAACTGTGCGGAACGCAACTTGTCCCAAGCCGTTTTCTGGCTGCTGTAGAAATTATCCAGATCGCCGTAGCTATCTGAGAGATCGAGCAACGGGTTGCGCTCTTTGAGGAACAATTGGATGGCATCGAAGCTATCGGGAGCAGCCTTAAGCTTACCAATCAGCTTGAGGCCCAGATCTATTTCGTCCAAACCAGGATACTGGCCGTTTTGTGCCAGCACACGCCACTGCTTAAGCTCGCCCTCCCATTTGGTCAGACTGCTTTGCAGGTGATCATAGAGGGTGTCTTCACCGTCCGGGGCAATCTTCTGAAACACATCCTTGAACTGCTGGCGGGCCTTTTGCAGCTCTCCAGAACCTACCTGCTGACGCTTCTGAATTTCAGTGGTGCGCCAACGTGCTGGGGTGGAAATCTCGTTCCATATTTGCTGCGGAGCCAACGGCCCGCCATTGCCGATCAGGCTGACTTCACCTTTGAGCAACAGACGTACGATAAGTAGAACGGTTTCCCACTCCGGCCAGCCATACGGACGCCGACCATAGTGACTTTCCGCGAGATCGTGCAGGACGATGCGCCGCGATTGCGAGGCCAGCAATTCGATGTGCTGGCTAACTTCTTTGAGCGCACGCGGATTGGCTTCACCAGTGCTCTCCAGACCGAGGCCTGGTGTGAGCGGCGTGGCCAACAAAGCCTGAATTTCCTTCTGCGGATCGCTGCTCAGGTGCTGGATATAGCTGAGCTTGTTGAAAGTGTTCCGTACCAAATAATCTAACGCTTCCTCCGCCAGCATTGGTGCACTGGAGGCCTTAGTTTCTAGCTTGTTGCCCGCGACATAGACCTCTGCCTCACGCAGCAGACGATCCACACTTGCGCTCAAGCGCTGGCGGCGCTGGCGGTTTTCTTCGGCACGATCCTGAAGGATACGTTTGGTGTTATGCGGCAGCGTCCCATCATTCTTTCGCGTGATGAACTTGTCGGTCTGCAAGTACAGGCGCAGTTCACGCGCTAAATCGCGCTCATCGTCCAGGCGCAACAGCACACTGCCCTCCCCCTGACTAGATTCGAGAATGCAGCGTTGCTCGCTCCAGGTATCCCGGTCATCCACCAATGGGCTGATGACCGAGATCAGCAGATCGCCATCGACGCGGTTACCCAGGGGATGCAGATCGCATTGGCGATTGAGACCAAAATCTTTGCCATTGTCTGGGAAGCGAAACTTACGCTGACCACGCAGGGACTCATCGAACAACAATTGACCCAGTTCACGAGCCTCGTCGGCACTGGTGAGATCAACCTCTTTGATCTCGCGACTGATATCGCGCTCTTCATTGGTCAGGAAGAAGAAATCATCACCATTACGACTGACGAGGGTTTCCTTCTCCAGACGCTGGAGGCTGTCTTCGATCTGCTTGCGAAGCGCTTGGCGGTCGGCGTCGATCTCATCAATAAAAAGCGTGATCAGATTATCTACGTTGCCCTTGATCTCATCGACATATCGAATGAGGAACAGGGTTTTCAAAACCAATGTGTCAAACTCTTGCAGACTGAGATTGCTGGCCGCGTTGTCAATGGTCGACTTGACCACCCCTTCAAGGAAGCCTTCGATGGACGGGTAGAAGCGGTAAAGCGGCACCAGTACACCAACGGAGTTCTCACTGACGGCTTTGGCAGCTGATTGGAAGGCATCTAGCAGCGAGCGTTCGCCTCGGGCCAGGTGAGTGCCGGTGGCCCCGGCCTTGCGAATACTTTCAAAGATTCGTTGTACCAACTGGAACTGATACGGCACAAAGGGATAGACGGCGGCGAAGTTGTCTTCGTCAGTAAAGGCCTTATAGGTACGCCCAGTATTTGTAAAACTTAACTGATTCCGCAGAATGTCGGCTTTTTCGCGATAGATTTTACGCAAGACATCCTTGGGTTCTGGCTCCTTGTCGAGTAGACGACGCTGGATGACCTCATCGACGTTGCCGCTGGACAACGACAAACGGGTTTTGAAACGTCCCTGAATCTTGGAGAAGTCATTGGCCTTGGACGCGCGTACCTCACCCAGGACTGCATCGATGTCTTCTTGAGAGGTTACCAATACCCATGCACGTCCTCCACAGATTACGCCTAGCTCTTCAGTGATGGTTTGCAAACTGAGCATCAAATGGGTGTCTTGACCGATGAACTGGCCCACCTCGTCCACCAAGAAAACAATCCTGTGATCTTTACCGCGCTTGTCCAGGTAACCCTGGACCCATCTGGCAAAACTTTGGACATTCAAGTTGAAGTCGTTTTCAAAACGCTCAACCCAGGCATCGGCATCTTTGATCTCTTGACCCAACGTCTGTGACAAAGCGTTAGCTAGCGCATCAATCTGAAAGTGATAAGCGTCACGCTCTTCTTCCCAAGTAGAACCCGACGACTCTGCAAAAGCTTGCTTGAATTCGCCAAACTTACCTTGCTCATCTAGGTAACGCTCCATGTGTGCAATGTGCGGATGGTCGCCACAGAAACCGAGACGCTCGTTGAACACTTTGAGAAATACCCGAAGGATTGCGTCACGACCGTCACCACTGTCAGCCTTACTGTCAATGTTGAACAGCAACACGTCGGTATCAGCCGCAACCGCTCGCTTGATATCAGCTGCGAGCATTGGGTCTGCAATTTTTCGCTCAAAAAAAATCTATAGCATGGCGACTTTCGCCAGCGTTGCTCACTCGCTTGTTTTCTAAGAGATATGACAGAATTTTCAGGAAGTGGGATTTTCCCGAACCGAAAAAGCCCGAGATCCACACACCTACACGCCCCGACGCTGCTTGAGGATTATCCAGCGCTGCAAGATAGCTTTCGAAAAAAACTACGAAGGTGTTGATCCAACTCGCGGGTAATAACGTACTCATCAAGCTCCTGCCAGACAGACTCTTCGTCATCTTGGTCAGCCTTGATTACCCCGTTGATGGAGCGGTTGATAGGACGCGTGAACAAATTCTTAATTAACAAAGTGGACATCCTTTTCAGCTCACCAGACGGAAAGCACGGTAGTAGGGTTTTTCGCCTAACTGACAAAACAGCTGGAGCGCTTGACCGTCGTATCGCCCTGGGTAGAACAACACCAAGGGGGTCTGCCCCATGAACGGTTGCAGGTTGTTCAGCAAGTTATGCGTGCGTACTAGCGGGTAAGCGCTACCAACCCCGGTGACCATGATCAGTCCGTATTCTGTGGGTGGATAGCGTCCGACCAACTCTTTTGCGATCTTGCCGGCATCCAGCGGAGCTTTCAGGGCTTTAAACAACGCCTCATCGCCCTTCGTGGCTTGTCGCTCAATGGATTTTTCAAGCAGGTTTCGGCCGCTCAACATCTCTAGTACTAACTCGAAGAGGTTGACGCACGCGACCTTTAGATCTGGACGACGTTTAGGAATAGCGCCCTGGAGAAACTGCACGTGCTCCCGAACCTTAAGTTCCTCCTGCGGGGGATAGTCGAACGCGTAAAAAGGAACCTCATTACCCAAACCCTGCCCTCCGAGAAAATCGTCGGAAGTGAGGCGGTCCAGAATTTTGTTCAGCCGTTCGTCAAGATTGTTCACGGGCACACCTGAAGACAGTCAAGCACGTATCGTTCGTCGTGCTGATGTAAAAAATGGGAAACAGCAGGCTCAATATGTTGACTGCGCAGCCGCAGGCTACGAGTGTCCTCAATGAAACCGGCCTCAGCAAGCATTCTCATGGCATTTTGCCTCAGCTTGACCTGTGTTGAAGCACTGAAGGTCGGAGCGTCGAGGTCGACTTGGAGACGGTCCTCTAAAAATGCATTCCAATGGCGCGGTTCAAGGTGTGTAGAAAAACGTCGGAACTGGTCACGCACCACGGTGCGCAGAAAGTCCCCCAGCAGTGGAGAAAACTTCACGGTAGCAGCGAGCACCGCCTGCGTAGCGACTGGGAGGCTCTCGTCTCGCACCAGCGCCCATAAATCAGGATGCATAGTCTCCAATCTAGAGCGAGCCGTGCCCGCATAGGTCATGGCCGTCTTCGCAGTTCGCTTCTGCAAGACGTTCAGCTCGACTATCTGCCTCTGCCACTCCTGCTTACTGATCCCCTCTAAAAGCATCGCAGCAACGACACGGGTCTCAGGAACGATGAGTGAACACCGAGTGAAGCCGTTTAGGGATTTAATGCTCATAAATGACTTTGATTCTGCGACAGCTACAAGAACCGTATTTTGACGGTCAGGAGCCAGCAGCGCCAGCGAGAAGGTCACTGGCTGCGCAAAAAACATTCTGTTGAGTCTGCCGACCGAACTCGCGCCGAATCTCCCGATTTTGGCAAACCAATTCTTTAAGGCTTCTGGCAGTCCTCGGGTAGCTAAATGACCTTAAAGCACCAGGATACTCCTGCTCGATTGTCGAGTCGTCATCCCCGCCGAGCCCAGAGTAATTTCGCTGAACGCTCTCAATATCTACAGCCATCTTTTCAATCTCACGCCTTAGCTCCGGACGCTCAAACCATCTCGCCGGAATCGCAGCAACTCCATGCTGAATACCCAGCAGATGCCCGGCAATCAGTCCAGTGCTATCGCTGTCCCCGCTGTGATTTACAGCGTTGATCACTCCCTATTCGAAAGACGTTGCGGTAAGTGCGCACCAAACTCCGATTGCCAAAGCCTCTTCCGCGACCCACCCGCCGCCGAATTCATCAATACGCTCAGGCGTCGCGCAGTAGCCTTCGCTGAAGTAAAAAAGCACCCTCTCAAGGACCAATCTGGTTTCTTCCATCCCTGGCTTGTCGCCATGGGCCGCAAGGCTTCCGGTGAGGCCGTGCTCAAGGCTTTTTCGGCCATCAGCCATGCGCTGAAGAATGTCGGCAAAAAGCCCTGCGGCCTGATACCCAGTTGGATGCCCGTGCGTTACCCGAGACACGTTTGATTGCCCCCCACACGCTAGTGCATACCGGAATGCGCTGGCATGTCCGGGCCTACTGCGAAAAGAATCGTGGATACCGTGACTTCGTTCTAAGCAGACTTCGCGGCCAGCCAGAATACGAAAAACAGACCGAAAATCTAATTCATGAAGATGATGACTGAAACGCAGAGGTGGCTGTGATCATCGAGCCAGACTCGCGCCTCAACCCTGCACAGAAGGCAATCATTGAGGCGGACTTTGGTATGCAAGCAGGCGTTCTTGTCATCCCAACCCGACGCGCATTAGTGAAATACGTCCTTCAGCGTTTTCAGATAGACCCGAAAAAACTTGACCCAAAGGCTGCGGCGCAGCAGATCGTTGTCAGGAATCTAGACGACTTGAAGCCATGGCTTTACGAATAAGTGCTCACCTCAAGCAGGATGGATAACGCGCCTTTTGCCTGCTGACTAGGTCATTCAGCTTTTACTGGAATGCTCATTCAATCGTTGTGAGGATCACACAGGCAATGGAAACCGGCGCAGCCGACAAGCTTGGGTGTCACCTTCCTTATGACCTCTGCTTAGGCAACATCTCCTTCAGCCCGGCACTCATTTTGTGACGAATCCGAGCTGAAAGGATGTAATCGTCTAGCTCCCAAATCATCAGCTGATTCACGATATCGAGATGGCCTGCCAATACCGCCAGGTTACGAGGTGTGTTCCCTGCATGATTTTTCGCATCCAGGTCAATATTGAACATGAAATGCTTTTCTGTGAAATACATCACTGCTTTGAGGTGGCCGTTTGATGCGATCCAATGAATAGGGGTATTCCCCTCAGAATCTCGGGAGTTCAGACTTCCACCCTCTAAGTAACGTTTTTCAAGAGTCTTGAGCTTGCCCTGCTTAGCGGGTAAGTGAACATAGCTTTCATTTTCGATGACATGATCCACGCCTCGCTCTGCCAAGATCGAGGGATCTCCCTCCGCCCCGAGAGCATGCAATCTATCGATCAGTTGTGATCGATTAAGCCTGTAGGCAATTTCCAAGGCTGTAAAACCTGCGAAATCTCGGGAGTTCAGAGTTTCGGCAGAAAGCTCATCAAAATGATCTGAATTATCCAACAAAACGGCAGCGTGCCAGTCACCCATGCCGTGCAGCTGCATATCATCTAAGCAGTAGCTCGTTGGCGCGAGGGCTCTGTGGACCAGCGTTTTCAGCATTGGATGCGAGATCATATCTATATTTTCCGTAATTATTCTAAGCTTTTACCTGCCCATCAGAACCCAATAAGCGCACCTAAACGGGCTGTTTGCTGAGCCGGTCTGCTCGTCGGTACGAGCGGCCGCAATACGTTTACCCAACCGTCACCAAGCGCCCTAAAAAACGCTAATTATCACATAACCCTGCCTTAATACCGCTTCAAAAACAGAGATACCCCACGTAACTATGAAAAACTCACCGACAATTAAGAAGCCACGATGGATCGCCGCTGATCAGGCACAGATTCTACAAGCAAGTCCAACAATGCTGAAACATTGTATCCAGAGCTAGCGGAATAGCAAATCGGCATATTAATTTCAACCCCAGTTGCCTCGACCACTCGTGTTTTTACTGAATAGGCTTTATCACTCAAGAAGTCCCGAACATCGCTATCGGGGACGTTAGTTTCATAATTCCATCGTGCCCCTTTCTTAGCGACATCTGCCTGATTAATAGCCACGACTATTCGGTCAGATTGAAAATTTGGAATTAAAATATCATTAATCAGCTTATACGCCGTACCCAAGTCCCGGCTTGCCCCGTCGATAATTACCAAAGCTAAATCAACGAAACCGAAACTCACCCCCTCCTTGGGATAAGTCTTGTACATCAGGTCTATAATTTTTTTTGCATGAACTTTATCGCGGGCTATCCCATCACCTAATCCTGGCGTATCCCACACACGGAGGTAGTCATGCACGTCATACCAGTCCAAGTCCATGGTTTCAGGATCAACGCCCTTACCAACCGCAGCCACTGAAGTCGAAAATAGCGCATTTATAGTGCTGGATTTCCCCGCACCAGTACTACCGACAAGCATGACATCCAGTGGCCTGATACCCATCCGATTGATACGCCCGGAAAACTCCGAAAGCTTATATTTTAAATACATTATGATCACAAACCAAAAATGCTTTTAAGACCACCCCAAACGGCTCCCGCTGTAGCGCCGACCATGGCCCCTACCGCCTCGCCAGTTTTGCCAAATAGTTTACCAACATTACGGCCAATATCGGCCCCCGCCGAGGCTGTTTCGATGATCGATTCCATGATACCTTTTTTGATTTCGGCATTATAGTTCTTAATATCGTCGTTATCCTGCCACATCTCTTCTTCTTTAGAGATGTTATTGTTTGCAAGGACCGCTCGCTTAGCCTTGGGGATTTTATTAATAATCATGTAAAGCAGCTTTGACAGATTATAAGGATTTTGGGCTTCATCTCCCTCCTTAAAGCCGGCCGCGTAAAAAACCGGTTCAACATCAACATCGGTAGCTTCTTTGATTCTAGCTTTTACGGAACGAACTTTATCTTTTAGAAAAACTTCAGTTTCAGGGGTAGGTCTATTGTGGTCATAATCCCATACATTTCGTCCCTTACGAGCATTATCAGCCTGATTGATCCCCACCAATATTCTATCCTCCGGATTCGCACCTAGGTTAGGAATAATCACGCTATTAATTAGTTCATACGAGGTTCCAAGATCTTTGGTGCTACCATCAACAATAACAAGAACCAAATCAATTAATGGCTGTTGCTTTGAATCAAGCTCATTAAGCTTTGCAATAATATTTTTGGCATGAAGATTGTCTTTTTCCTTGCCATCCCCTAAGCCGGGGCTATCCCACAGGACGAGATTATTAAGCTCATACCGTGTCACATCCATAGTTTCAGGATCAACACCCGCACCAACCTTAGCTATGTCGGTGTTGAATAGAGCATTGATCGTGGAGCTTTTACCAGCACCTGTAGCACCAGTAATCATAATATTCAGCTTCTGGCTTTTGAGCGCCAAAACGTTTTTCAGCAGCTTGCTTTTTGTCAGCTCATCGATGTCTTTTGAATTTGTGATGTCTTTCTCTAACACTTCAAATATCTTATCGCTGTGAATCATATATATCCCTATTGTCGTTTTCTTCAACCGCAGAACTGCTGGAATGATTATGAGTTTTCTCTAAGGGCAGCGGTGATCGTATCCGTCACTATTTTCGTTGAAGCTTCAACGCTGCCCTCGTTACGACATACAAACCAACCTTGCTGAAAGATGGCTCGCTCAAAGGCCGCTGAACAATCTACATGCTCCTGAAAATCTCTGATCACAACGCTGCTCAAGCCTCGGGGTCGGCACGCCGCACGCGACCACGATATATCCGGAGAAGCCAGGACACCGACATGTAAATCAGGCACTCGAACCTTTCGGTCGATGTTCAACTTCAGGATTTCCGAAAATGGAGTAATCTTTCGAAACGCGGCATCAGATGGATACCAGCGGTCAATCAGGATTATGGCGTCTGGGGGTTGCTGGTTCAAAACGTTCGCCGATATCCATGCTCGCCCATCCGCAAGTCGCTCACATATCCGACGCTCCAGAGTGGAGCCAGGCCTGACCACAAGCTCCTTGATTAGATCCAGTATTTCATGGCGGTAAGGGTCAATCTCCTTCTCACAGAGTGAAACCACAGGTTGCTGCCCACGAACTCGTAGTACTTCGGCAACCGATTCAAGGACTGTAGTCTTGCCAGTAGCCTTCGGGCCGTCGAAAGAAAGGAAGAATTGGCCCTTCAAGCGGCGACCACTCCTGCGTCCAGCGACTGTGTCGCAGCAATCTGAGAGGGCTGGCCGCTGATGCTTCCGTCCCTATAGAGAGAAATGCCCACGCAGCCGCTAGCGCGAGCATTGAGAATCGCTGCCGCAATATCATCCACCGTACTGCTGGCGGGGAGATTGATTGTTTTGGAAATTCCACCATCAATAAACGATTGAAAGGTCGCCTGGGTTTGAATATGGTCGCTCGGACTCAAATCGTGCGCGCGCACCATTGCCAGCCTGATGATGGGCGGAATCTGCTCAAGATCAGCAGGTAAGGCCCCATTCATTAAAGAGTTGGCAACCTCAGCAATCGCGTCTTCCGCCATTCCGTGCTCACCGAGCAATCGACGGAGCGTAGGCTGCATCTGATTGATAACGCTGCCGTCGACGGTCTGTCGTGTAACATAACTAAAAATTGGCTCGATACCGCCCGACACGTTGGCAAGCAAGCTGAGGGTTCCATTTGCAGCGATAGCCATTAGTGATGCGTTGCGACGCAATGGTTCGCCGGCACGGAGTAAAGAAGGGTCACAGCTACCCCGAGCGGAGGCCAATGATTCGCTAGTGGCCCTGGCGGTTGACTGCAAAAGCCCCATGACTAAAGCAGCAAAATCTAGGGCCTGGCTGCTCCCATACCTTATGCCCTGCATCAGAAGTGCGTCGGCGAATCCCATTACACTGAGTCCAATTTTGCGACTTTGCATGCAACGCTCTGCAACAGTCGTAGATGCGTGGTCCTGAATATCGTGAAGGTTGTCCAAGCACCGTACGGCCACATCTACTGCCACTTTAAAGCGACCTTCATCGAATAGACCCTGACTGACAAATCGAGAAGCGTTTAACGAGCCAATCAGAGAAGACTCATTCTCCCGTAAAAGCGACTCACCACACACATTCAGAATCAGGCGTTCCCCATTGGGAGACCGCAGGGATTTGTGTTCGCCGAAAGCAATCGCGGGTCTACCGGTCTTGAAGATGGAAGCGCATACCGACCTCCATATACCAACAACGCCAGGCTGCTCCGCGGACAACGCGGCGAAAAAAGGAGCATCCAGCTCGACGTTCGTGTGCGTGATCTCTAGAGAGCTGCTCATGTCGATGAATGGCCCCACCATAGGGTGATCGACGTGAAGAGTCACAGCGCTGTGAGCCTTGCGTTTACGATTGGGGTTCAGCGCCGCCGTTTGGCTCTCAATAAACATCGTCATGGCAACGGGGTCATCGACCGACGTCAAGTCGTAGCCAATCCCCCCGCATCCATCGTGGATCTTGCCTGCAATCGCCATGGCTTCAGCATCCACAGGCGGAGCCAAAACGTGGCATGCGAACAGGTTCGTAGAGCTGCTGTGCTCACTGTTCATCATTACAGGAGAGTTAGGCAGGAAAGCACCGTCAAGCAGCAAAAGATGCAGTTTCTCAGCTAACGCGAGGGATTCGGCTTCCGAGGCGTAACGGCGCTCGACCTCAGTGAACATTCGCACAACACGACGAGGAAGGTCTGCCCAGTCGTATTTGCTAGTGTTTTCAAAGAAGCGAGGAGCCAAAATATCAAGGTATGGGTTGTTGAGCGCCCAATTTGGGATGGTATGGCATGCCGCGTGTTTCGTCTGATCCATAGATGTCTAATGAGCCCCGCTGAAGGGGAACCCAACTCCTGTATTGATTGAGTAGCGCGCCACCGCAGATCCGGCGAAACCAATGTCCACCAAGCCTATCGGCCTGGTAGGTGCTTTGCTAAAGAGCGACTTACCAAATGTCAGAGGTGAGAGACGTCCTTGTCTGCTTCGCGCAGACGGTCTAGCACCCAATGCCGGACGTCACCAGCCCCGAATGGGCCATCCTGATAAAGTCGTGGGTCCGGGTCGAATGCTGTTTCGAATATCTTCACGCCTTCCAGACGCTGCCGGGCCGCTTCTAGCAGACGAGGCTTGTCGGCTGGACGTGGAAGATCCACTTTGTTTAGACATACCGCGATGGGCCGTCCGAAGGTCTTCAATTGCCGAAGACGCGACACTTCTACATCGCTAATACCCCGGGTCAAATCCACCACCATTAGAAATACATCCGTGTGATTGAGGTGATCTTGGGTCAGGCTGTTCACATCCATATTCGTATCGTTAAACCCCGGAAAGTTGACCACCCGGAGGGCATCGTTATTGCCCCAGTTGTACACTTCAGTCTGCTGCGTGGAGCCCGCCACCGGATGGATGTTATCCGTGTCTATGCCGAACACCGCCTTGAACAGTGCGTCCTTGCCAACCGAGCCTTCTCCCACCACCCCAACCGTGATGCGCTTGAGAACTATCTGCCGCAGCATTGCTACGTGAATCACCGCTGGAACCGTTTTGCGGAATGCTGGACCTGCAATTTCCACGGCCAGCCAGGCGCCTGAAGCGATCCAGCCAATCGGGCCCAGCGCCATACCAATAGAACGGGTAATGGCTGCGTTAGTCGCAAATCGCAGACCGGAGCCTAACAACGCCCGAGAAATCATGTTTGCCAGCACCAGCGAGCCTTTGTAGATAGCGAAGCCGCCGAATTCCTTGAGTAGCACCTGGGTCAAAATCACTCCCGCAGAGGTGTACGGAATATCTTTCCCAGTGACACCTAAGGTGCTAAACAACTGGCGCCTTTCATCCTCAGACATTTTGTCCAATGCATCGGCGAACAGCTTCTTGATGATGAACGCCTCGTTCTCTTCTACAGAGTTCGCCTTATTGATGCCGGGTGCGCTCAGCTTGTGCCCCACATCACACAGTACCTCCGCGTAGGGCACCCCGTCGCCGCCGCGAAACAGTGTGGCGATATCATTGCTCCCCATCTTACGGAGATAGTGTGAAATTTCGATGGCGTCCTGCTGGGTGCTGTCTTTGGACAGCCTGAGCTTGTCCTTGGGCATACCCAAGTATTCCAGCAACGGCAATACATCATTGGGATCGTAGGCCAACGACCGTTGCAACACTTCCGACAAATCCAGATGCTTATTCGTAGCCATGTGTTAACCCTCATTATTGCGGCGCAGGCACGCAGCAGCACCTGCGCAAAATGTAATTTCGATTAGTTGGAAGAGATGTCGAACACGAAGTCGCCATTGGGCATGGGCGCAATGGATATGCGCACTTTCGCGGCACAGGCCCCGACGCAATAACCGATGACGCCACCGGCAACAGCCCCACTAACGCTGGCAATGCCATACCCGATGGACGCCCCCAGCAGCGCTCCGCCCCACTTGAAGCGCTGGGTACGCTCTAAGGACGCCTCTACTAACTCCACCCGGATCTTGTGGGCCTTGGCGAATTCACTCACCAACCCCATCAATTCGGACTTCAACGATGCTGGAATGTACAGCCGCCCATTGCCCTTAGCCATGATAAATGCGCGGGCGATAGCAAAGTATTCTTGCAGGGTACGAGGTTGCATCGCGGAACTCCTGTTTAGTCTGTAGGTGCCCAGGTCGGGCTAATCAGGTAATAGCGAGGAGCGTGCCAAGTCTTGAATTTATTTTTTTATTGTTATTTTTCAATAACTTATGAATAAATCCATCACCCTGAAATTTTATGTATGATGAATCTTTAGATATATCATGAATCATTAGATTGAGATTTATTCATGACAAGCTCTTACCGCTACATATCATTCTGCACTCCGACTACCGCCAATCTTTCGCAAAACCCGCCGGTACACGTAGCAGGGTTGCAGGACGACCAACTCGTAGTGAAAGGGAGCGATCCTACGGAATCAGCGGGCTTTGCACCTCTAGAACGATTGATTACCCAGGCCCGAACTCAGGAATGGGTTTACTACCTAGATACCGAACTGAAAAGTGATATCCGCGCCAGCAAAGCCTCGGCGGCGCACATGCAAGATCTGCTGGAAATGCTCAAATCGCTCGACTACGCGGTCATTGCACAGCACAGCAAGCGATTGCTCGACCAGTCGCAACTACAGTTCGAACACCTGCCCCCCGGCCGGGACCGCCAACTCATTCACGCAGCACAGCGCATCATGACCCGACATACTGTGTTCGTGCTGCCGAGCTACAAAAGCCAGATACCTGCCGAACATCCCTGCATAGAGATGTTCAGCACCCTCCTTTACCAAAGTCTGGAAGGTGGCAACGAGACCATCGGCATACTGCGCGGCACTAAAGGCGACTCAGCCAGTGGGCCGAATATTCATGACGAGGTGATGCAGAATCTACTGATGTCTACGTCCAGCCTCGCACTTTCTGAACACCGCGCTCAGAAGCCGGGCCCGATTTTGATCGCAGGGCAAACCGGCACTGGCAAAAGCATGGGGGCCCGCCAGATAGCTCGAAAACTTAAAAAGCGCTTCGTCACCTTGAACCTAGCGGCCGTAACCGAAGAGTTGCTAGAAAGCCGCATTCGCGGCCACAAAAAAGGCGCATTCACTGGGGCGACAGATGATTCGCAGGGCGTATTCGAGCTGGCAGACGGAGCGGTGCTGTTTCTGGACGAGCTGCAAAGCGCCAGCCTTCCAGCACAAACCCAACTTCTAGACCTACTTAGCGCGATAAGCGATAGAGTTTCCATCAGCCCCATGGGCAAAGAAGGCGCGCCGCGACAACTGAACGTAAAATTGATATTGGCGGTAAACCGCCCCCTATCCGAACTGCTAGAAGAAGGAAAGCTGCGCTATGACCTGTTTCACCGGGTGCGTAATGTGGTGCGCCTCCCCTCACTAAACCAACGCTTTGACGGCCACGACACACAGGAGCAAACCAGCCCTTACCCCACAGCCAGTAGTACCAACGGATTTCACAACACCCCCCAAGCAAATCTCAAATTTATCCGCGCCCTGCTCACCCTTTACCGGTGGAATTGGCAAGACAGCGTGGACATCACCGATCTATTCGACAGAACCAGCGATGTAGCTTTGCCGCAGCCCTTCTTTCGTATTAGCAACGAAGCTCTGGCATGCATCAGCAGTTTTAACTGGCCGGGAAACTTCCGTCAGTTCGAACGGTTTTGCCACGACCTATTTGAAGAAGCGAAACTACGGGCAAACGATGAAATAGACGACACTCTCATCAGCACTCTATTGAAGGAAGAACGTACTCGCGAGGGGCACGAAACCACAGTCGCAGATCCACAGCCCCGTAGTCAGGAGCAGCAAAAACTCAACTATGTGCAGGGAGTGCTGATAAAAAACCGTTATGTCATTTCCCGCAGTCTGAGCGAGCTTACTCACCTCAAGCTCAAATCTCGCGCGGCACTCCGCGCCTACCTGCTGCAAAATGAAGATGCCCTTGAACCACAGGTTCGCGAACACACCGCCATCGTCGCCTTTTTGCATGGCAAGCGCGGCTAAACCACAAGCTTTTCATATCCTGTACAAGATCAGTGAGTCGACATGTGACCCAGGTCGGCTCATCTCCCTATAGAATGAGAAATTGAACTCCACTTGACCAGCCGCATGCATTGCTACTAGCCAGCCGTTTGCATTGGACATGATCACTCATTTGCATTGTACTTGATCAGACTCGCCCCCCTCCCCCGTTTGCAGGGGTACACACGGCGCCTCAAGAGGCTGCTGATCGAGGCGTGGATGCCGGATCAGAGTGAAGCGCCTACCAGCACCTCAGATATGGCTAGAGAAAAGGAAAGTAAACTTGAAATCGATTCCGATTCAACGGATCTTGGCTCAAGGTCACTTTGATGGGCTGTGCCTGATTTACTCTCTGTTCAACGCGTACAAATCGCTAAGAAGTCCTAGCGAAAGAGCTTCAGATTTTGCGTACAGGAACTCAAATTTTTGGAAACGGGTGATTAGTAACACGCCATCCCTCCACAATTTCGTACTGGGCGAAGGTAGTGACTTCGGGAAGCTAAGGAACGCGACAGACGCTAAGGTCAAGCAACAGTTTATCGCCACCTGCTTCCAAGTGATGACCGATGGATCCGCTGTGTCCTCGATGGTTACCCCCTCCAACATTGAGTCTCTGGCAACGATGAATTTCACTGACTCGGTGGCGATTCTCTGTGTGAAAGAGAAGGCTGAATTCGAAGAGGGTGGGATGGGGGATCATTGGGTAGCGATTGTTGGACGTGACGATGACAACGCGCTTTACCTTGTGGCTTGCTCGTACACGAACCATGCCTATGGATTCAATGAGCGAAAGGATACCAAGACGGGTCGATACTATAATACGACCATCGAAGTGGACCGCATCGCCATATCCACTTCTTACCCCGACAACATCAACGTTATCCAGCTCGTTTCAAGCTCATAAAAATCCTCAGCAGTACTACGGCTAATGCGGCGCAGGCATGGTTGACGCGCTTTTGAGGATTTTTCAGTTCAAGGAAGTTAAAATGTCTTACCAATTTTACGGAAAAAATGCCCCCAAAAGTATTTCATGCATCAACGTTGAACCATTTTTGGATAAATTATGCGAAATCACCGGAAACTTTACCGCTATACCTGAACACTTTTTTAAAGTTTGGAACGCGATATGGTGGATTGACGTTACAAGTAGCTTTCCCGAACTTAAAGAAAAACTGGCTGAATATGCATTACTGTGCCAACTACCGCCTGACCTAGATCAATATCTAGATTACGAAGCTTCTAAGCTTACTATTACCCAACGCTTTCATGTGTTAGCTACGTTGCTAGAAAGTGAAAACTTGACGAAAACCCTTGAGAAATATACTGACCCTAAAAGCTTTAAGTGGTATATGACTAGCTTTAATCTCTACAGAAACGGTGATTTATCCGAAGATGTGTTAGAGAGCATGTCAAAAGGGCTTAGAGATTTTTGTTATGAAATAGGTCACTTCCAGACCGCGCTTCACTCGATAGTTCCCAAACGGGATTCAATTATTCAGGTTTTTTCTACTCAAAATATCCGATACGCAACGGGTGAGCTTAATTTCGATAAAATACTGAAGGTTATGAAATCTCAGTTTGGTGAGCCTCATAATGGGTACATCGCATACAAGGGTGTCATTATTGGACGCTTGTTGAGCCAATGTTCAACGGGTACGACGAAACCAAGCTCAACTGCGGTGGGAATGAGCCTTGAAAAGTCTGTGTTTGAGCTTTATAGGGTAATCGGTTATACCGTGTCGGAAACCAGCGCAACGGGTGATTTTGGCATAGACATTCTTGCTCAATCGAATACCGAAAAAATCGGAATCCAATGCAAGAAATATGCTGGAGCGGTAGGTGTGGAAGCCGTAATGCAGGCACACTCAGGTGGGCATTATTATGGTTGTACCCGATTCATCGTTTATAGCACCAGCGGATTCACCTCAGCGGCTCTGGAGATGGCGAGCAAACTCAAGGTCGAGCTTCTGACTTACAAAGGTTCTTAATGTGAAACCATCATTGGGACATGGCGTCTGCGTAAGCGCCCGGCAGAATCAAACAGAAAGAATGCCGGTGGTGCTAAGGCCGGCAGACTTTAGTTAGATGAGCGAAGCACATATCGATAGTGATCGGTGGCTATTAATCACTCCCCCAAATAGTTTCGTCCAAACCCAAGGCTTAGACTACTATCCGCCATCTATCAATGCGGATTACCCACCGGCGATAGCAACCCGCCGTTTATGCCGAATCTGGGGGTGATTGTTCACCCGTTTCATTTCAAACAGATCAATTGCTGCCAGTAGATCTACGAGTCGTGGATAGCCGTAATTTCGAGCATCGAGGGATGCCTGGTTGCCTATCCGACTCCCCACTACACTCAATTGCGCCCATCCGTCCTCATTCTCAGCGTACGCCACGGCATTACGGAGCAGATTCAAGAGCTTTGTGTCTCCTTTCAACTCGTTCGCAGTCTTCCTGACGAGGGCGCCGGACTGAACCGTGCTATCTGAAATCGCTTTTTTCCCCGCTAACACAGTTGCTGATAACTGCACCGCATCGCCCCAGGCAACAGGGAATGGTCAACAAGGATTTAGAGAGAGAAGGTCATGAAAACCTTTAGAGCCGATCAATCAAGGAGGCGACTTCTTGACCGTGGTTGCTCAGTTACCACTCACCATCGAGGTGATAGCGAGTAGTGTAAGGCGCACTGTAGAATTTTTTCAATAGCATCCACGCATGTTCGATCCGCAGGCAGATTCAATGCCCACCTATCGCAACCGCAAAAGCGCAATGTTTACAGCCGATCCTTTACTCGCTTGCAGTGGCCTGTAGGAAGCAAAATCCGTGGTCACTTCAGTATGTGGATGGCGATATCCCTGGTGATCGGGATTCGAACTAAACACGCTGAACATCGGCTGTATTTTATAGGCCAACCCGGCATGCCAGTTTGCTTTAGCCCCATGGTGCATGACTTGTAGGAGCGAAAGACCACTCACACGGTGAGCCCCCAGAAAAGCCTTCATGCTATCAAACCGTAGCGGTGTATTGAGGTAACCATCACCGGTATAGAGCACGCCGCCTTTGCATATCGAAATCGGCACACACCATAGCCTCCGAGGGGGCAATGGCCTGTCTACTTCCGAACCCCTGACCCACATTTTGCCCAGTTTCGATCCTATTGGGCCACCGTAAAGAAACAGCGAGATGAGGTTCTGATTTTCTTTCTGGCCCTTGAAGTTGAATTCTTTAGCATAGAGATCCTTTAATTCCTTCAAGGCACGGGTAGTAATAGCTTTTACGCTACCCAGCAGTTTGTCGCGAAGATGTGAAACGCGATCACGAAATATTCGAGAAGCCATCGGTGCCAACTGCGCATCGTTGTATGGCAAAAACTCCCAACACCCCGCAATCACAATCCCTCTACCATAGGTAATAAAAGCTACGTCCGTACGTTTCCCTGCTGCCCGCGCCATTTTTTCGAAATCAAATCTTTTGTCATCCACATCACTCAGACCGCTCAAATCCTCGGTTTCAACCTTCACGGGAATAGAACCTGAATCTTGAGGATTCGAATCCCCTTCGTTTACCACTGGTAGTTGTCGTGGTCGTCGAGGTGGGCCGTCTTGCCCTGGCAGCGACTCGTCGATAGAAGGACTGCCTGATACGAACAAAATACGTTTGACGTTAGCCTCAGGAACCGCAGCGATGAATGCAACCGGATTTACCAAAAATCTCGTCAATCGTGAACTGTGCGCCCGGTGCGCGTGAAAACCGATAACAAGCCGCTGCCACAAGGGTACGTACGGTAGCAAAAGATCACCCACATCGAAGCGCTCCAGCAGCTTTACGAGACCGCTGATGTGATCCGAATCGAAATGGGAGATGGTCACTAGGTCAAGGTAGGGCCGCTGCCCTCCGGGCGTCCGAATGCTATGATCCAAGTCGCTGAGCGAGCTGTCGAGATAGTGCTGTGCCGAATCAGTTCCACAATCGTAGACCCAATTGAATGCACTACCGCCAGACTTCGGAAGCGGGCAAATGCTTCCCGAACTGAACAACCCCTGGCCCACACCATGAAACCTAATCCGGACGTCCATACCCAATCTCATTACGTGTGAAATCCTGTCTCAATGCAGAAAAATGGCAAGACCATAAGGTAACTGCGGGCAGGCCTGTATTGATAGCGAAAAGCCAGATACCTAGTAAAAATCTCAACCTCTACCTTCTTGGCTTCCGAAACCGACTCGGTAAACCCGCCTGTCGAAGCAAGTCACCCCCACCCACGACTTTGGTGATGACCAATCTTGAGTTGAAAAACTGGAGTTCGTGAACATTCACCAATGGTGCTACCTTCAGAATGCAGTTCTGATCAGTTTGATCACGGGGTAATCGGTAAGTGGAGCGCAATGACGGATCTTTTCGTTCTTCACGCGATGCTCAGCGCTGACGCACAATTCGACTTAGCTACCAAATACGCTAGAGGAAGTGCTCAAAAGATTAATTCGCCGATGGCTGCAATTCAATTCCGTGATCACGCCCGACTCCTGAATTCTAAGTGGCTTTGCGCCATATCTTTTGGCGAGGAGGAGCATAGGCGAGCTAAGAGATGCCTGCTACAACGACCTTACGTGATTTGCCTCAACGATGAACAGAGCGCCCTAGAAACTTCCCAATCTATGCCTGCTTTTTTACTAAGGGTTCATCGCAGGTGTGGTCGTGAGAAGCAAAAACTAATGCGTTATGACGTTATCATGCGACGCCACCCTAGGCTGTCTGATTGGAGAGTTTGTTGGAAACTACGGCTATACAAGCTGTATCCCGACCGCTGCGCGAAAATGCCCAGCGAGGGCGGTCGTTGCCAGCGCCCATTTCAATAAAAATGACCGACTGGGCGGCAGCGACGGCGAAGTATAACTAACGAAAATTATGAATTCCCGTTGTTTGAAATTAAGTTTCGCTGACCAATCGCCAGCGAAACCACCAGTCTTTCCCGGTGCCAGCCATCTATTGAAACAACAGGATTGTTGCAAGTTAATAGTAGCACGGTTTTTTGCCCATTATTTATTCTAAACCCTTAAAATATTTTTACGCTTTTCCAAAATAAATCTACCAATGGAAACCTCTTATCGCCCAATCCGGCCACTGGGTACATTCCGCGTAGCGCGGTCACGACAATCCAAGCTTGCTTAGAGCACTTCAATTGCAAAAAAATAAAGTTTCAATCTTGCCAAAAGCCAATAAAAAACAACAGCCATCGACACCCACCGATCTATGTAAATTGTGAGGTTCCAACCTAATAGTCCACACCTATAGAAAAAAGTACGAGACCTTCATAGCTAAAACACTTTAAGCAACAGAAACCCTCTTAACGAAAAGACAAATACCGTTCTAATCGTCGAAACACTCGCAAGCAACCGAAATAAGGACCAAAGCCTCAGGACCAACCAATAATCACACAACATATAAATACCCAAAAGCACACCACCACAGTCGAGATATTTAAATGTATAATTAGATAAAGATATTTTCAGCAAGCTATGTTCCAAGCTTCAAAAATGAATTTTTGGCGCATGAAACTGTCAGTGCTCAAAATCTTCGATTTCTGCGCATTTATAATAACAACAAGAGAAAAAACATGATCATCAATTTGACCAAGAAACAAAGTGGCCGACCAAAAAAAGGCGGACGCGGAAAAAAGCATCGCGACGTATCACAATGCATCTCAACGAACGCGAATTCGAGCAAGTTAACCTTAAGGCTGAAATGAGCAAATACAAAAGCCTTTCTCGCTTCGCCAAAGATTATACCTTTGACAAATTAGAGAGGAATACGGGGGTACGAGCGATATATAATTCATGAGATAGAATCTCGAAATGATTACATAGAAGCCTTACTAAGCAAAATTGAACATTTGAGACTACTCAGCCTAAACGTTCGACTTCCCACTGAACTGACCACCAGCTTATCAGAGCTTGAACACTTTGCAATCGGAGGAAAAGTTTTTAAACCTGCCACCCCCCAAAAAAACTGTAAAGAATCACAAATAACAATAACAATAACAATAACAATAACAATAACAATAACAATAATGAGTATATATTATGATTTACAAAAAAAGCCCACACATTCCAATCTTGCGAAACTCTTATACGCTACATCTTTGCAGCAAACACTAAAGAGATCGACAAACGACCGTTCATAGAATACCTCGGTGGAAGCGCCGTAAGTGGGTCCCCGTTCAAAGGATACAGAGGCGATATTAGAGTTGTTGATACCAGAGAGTTAGAGGACGAGTTTAATATACAAATACAACGCTATCACGGCAATGGGGAAAAGCTTATAGAACATCACGTGCTATCTCTACCCGCCCAAGACCAACTCACAGATACTGAGTTTGAATCGCTCACGAGGGAATTCTTGGAGGGCATGGGGGTCGATAATAGCATGATGTGGCTTGCAGCTTGCCATAACGACACTGATCATAGCCATGTCCATATCGCACTGTGCCGAGTCCAATTACGATTCGACGATAGCAGCTTAGCATCCCATTATGGACTCTTAGCCAACAAGAACGATTTCGAGCGCGGGATGGAGATTGTACGAGTCCTAGAGCAAAAGTATGAGCTAACGCCGACTCTTTCTCCTGGAGACAATGTAAATAACAAAAACCAAGCGTCAATCATTCGTGCCATTTCTAAAAGCGTACTGTCCAGCCCGCTTGAAACGGTAAGTGACTTCGTACATGCAATGGCAAAACGCGGCGTGCAGATTAAGCCCGTGCTCAACAAGACTGGAAAAATTAAGGGTCTCAGCTATAGGCTTAATTCTGAGGACGGCAGATGGATAAGCGGAAGTAAGATCATGTCAACGGTGCTAACGTTCGGGGCCCTGTGCGGAAAACTAAATTTCTCCCCAGCTCGCGACGACGCCACCCTGGGACTCGGTGCGAACCCTAAGCTCCCAGCAGTATCGAAGTTTGAGCGGGATGTAAAAACTGTAAGCGTCGGCATGATGACCTCAGTAACCCATCTGTCAAATCAAGCTCGCGAATTCATTAATCGAAATAATCGAGAAGGTGTAATTTCCATAGAAACCGATAATTATTATAAAATCGGCTTCAAATTTAACTTTAACTTTACCCCCCAAACCCGCCCCAATGGCAAGAACGAAATGAAGACCTGGGAAACCATTGTCAATCTTGGCACCAAAAAACATGCTACGCCTTTTGCAAAAGCATTTTCAGACGCCGATATTCAAAATATTCTTACTACCACCGAATAATATCAAGCCATCAGGTACTATCTCGATTCAAAACCTGACGATAGAAAACCTAGAAGAAAAACTGAATAAGACTCAAATGTATTTTCGCGATAACGGCCTTATTGAAGCCTTGGATAGAATAGGATTACTAGTAAACCCACAACGCTCACTACCCATCGAAAAAGCACAGTTTCAAAACCCCATTGCTACTCACGAGAATTGAAAATAATACTTTCGAACAGAAAACATTAACTCCAACCTCAAGCGCATATGTTACAATTGAAAAATAAAAAACAATAAAAAAGGCACGCGTATGTATATAAAGCTCACCCAAAATTGCGACCGCTGCATAGTTCTCAAAACCGTTAGCTCAAGCATTGTGGCTTATGACGAAAAAAACAACCTCATAAAAGGAGCCAGGAAAAACTCTACGGTTAAAATTGCTGAGTTTAGTCACGAACAAAAAATAGAGCATTGCGAAATACCTCCTGAAGACGCCGAGAGATTCACAAATTGGCGAGAAGAGCAAATTCGTCGCATACACATTGCGCTTCTAGGCAACGCTTCAGAGGGGATGCACGGCGGTATACCTCAAGCAAAAACCAAATCAACGATGGGTAAATCTGAAATTAAGATCGGTGAGTTTAGCGGCGTGATACTTGGTGGAATTTTAATAAACCCTGGTACTCACCTTACTCCAGAACTCGATCTGGACAGAGAAGGCCTCGAAAACGTTTTGATTGCAACGAGCGAAGTAAAGTCTGACTTATTGAACATATGCAAACGCATACTATATACAATTCAAACCAACGGAAAAAAATACTGTAGCGCCGAAGACGCCCGAGAGATGCTTGTAGCTCACTCTGCGCTTGGCTGTGCATTAGATAGCCGTGGTATAGGGTATGTCATCAAAAAAGACGACTCCGCACAAATCCCTTCCCCCGCCGACCAAGGGACTACCCTGTTCAATAAAATCAAAAAAGAGGTGCAGTTGATCAGGTGATCCGCTAAGTTGATCAGACGTCACTTCAGTATTTAGTCGATATGCAGCTGGTTAAGCAGTCTGGGCCTACAAACCTGATATTATCCAAAACCCGAGACGCCCCCTGGGTCGTCATCTGACGGAGCTAACCCGAAATGGGAAATCAGATTGATCAGGACGCTAAGAATGGTCCGGAACGTCCAGATGGGTTCGATACCTGCGCTTACCTGAAGGCCAAAAACCAGGATGAGCTGGCTGAGCATCGCGTAATATCGGCAGCAAAAGTTGAAGCCTTATCTCGAAAGGAGCGCGAGGCTTTTGAAAAGCGATTCGGTGATGCAGCAAAAAAAATTGCGGATCAATTTGGTCGAAGCCGTCGTTATGTCCCCCCCAATGAAGAACCTCGTTAGTGCATATACTTAAGCTAGGGTTACTTGAGCTTGCTCAGGATTACCGTGAGCGATAGTGTAGAACTCAGACACGCGTCGAGATCAGGTATTCATTCGGATAATAAAACGCCAGTTGATTACGTTCGATCAAGCTGTCGCCGGTTGATAAAACGCGGCTCAGTTGACCACGCTGCTAGTTTTGGCGAATCTGCGGATCGGCCGAAAAAATCTGATGAGCATGGTGAGTTCTGCGGCTAAACCGGGCGGACGAGAGGGCATGAGTTCATTACACGGCTTATCGGTTTTCCAGGATCTAGCGTGCGTGACGGCATAACTCAACTTACAGCGGCTAAACGGCAAGTTAATCGAAGGCCCTATTAGAGACCCGCGATGCGGAACTTAACCAAAGGTTGCAAGGAATTCCCGCGATTAGCAGTCGCCCAGATGACAATGCAAGTTGGCTATATCGATCCACTGCAATTCTCCAGCGAGCCTTGAGCAGAAATGAGCATTCTCACAACATAGTTGCGGTGCTGAGGAGTGTACACCGTATACATACACGAGCGAGTGCTACCTCACCGCCGCCACCTTGGCGACCAGTTCCTCAATCCGTAGAAAGCGCTCTGCGTGCGTAACCAGATTTCCGTCGCCACGAGCGCGCTGCCACCCTTCCAAACGAGCCTGATTATTCTCGACCGAACGCTCAGCTCGTATGGCCTCACCGCCATATCGAATGGCGCACTCACATCCGGAGAGCAGCTTTACGATCGCGCGTCTCCGCCGACGCGCTGTGGAGATGAGCGTCGGGCTCTGATTCGCGATACAACCACCTCTAAGGTCTCCAAGACACGTGTAGAGGCTGACTACTGACCGAGTGCTTTGAGCCGATATCGTGTCTGTCAGCGCTGTCGGGCGATGGCGGCACCGATGTACCCAGATCCGCCAATTGGAAAGTGCAAATTTTGCACAATGCTAGTCACCCATGCCTAGAAATTGTGGATAGCGGCACTCAGTCTTGAAATTTTTCGACTCGGAGCCCTCTCACGGCCCTTAGCCACCGCGACGTAACGCTTTTTTTTGCTTGTAACACATCTACGTTACGTAAAAAAAATGCGTTACGGTCGGTGAAATTCTTTTTTGCGTATTGCATGGATTTCACCAGTCGCTTTCATCGGACTAGACCCGCATTCTGGGTAACCTTGACCGGCAGAAGTCGGACAAAAGAGGTTCCTAGCGCCATTCATGCACAGGTACTCGCCTACAACATGAAGCGGGTTATGAAAATCCTCGGCGCCAGCAGCTTAATGAAAGCGTGGTCGACCTAAATGGCTTGGCTTAGTTGCTTACCTTGCACACTAGAAGCATCGCTGATGCCTCCACGACCATAGTGACGACCCGTAAGGCTTACCGCGAGCAGCTACTCGGCCACCAAACAAATACACGCCGCTCTTGCACCCAACACCATCGCCGTTGACCAGCATTCCCTAGTTGGCTGGGTCCGACCAGTCGCCGATGACTGGACTGGCGCCACCCAAGGCAATCTCTAGTGTGACGCTGTCGAATATCTCAGACATGGCCTGGGCAAGATCATTTACCAGGGGGGAATCGTTCTTTAAAGTGCACTTTTCCCCCACCGTTCGCTATCCGTTGAGGCCAGCATTGGCACAATTCTTTTGGGACAGACCTCCCCCCCAGAAACGTCCAGTACTGGCCGATAACGACTCAGGAAGAATTTCAGCCGAACCTACGTCATAGGTACGTCCTAACAAATCGTTAATGCGTCACAAAGCGCACGCCATTTCGTTTCAAGGCTTCGATCAATCGTTCCGTACTTTCAACCTCGGGCGGCTGCGCGCTCGGATCCAGAACACGACGAATCGACGAAGAGTTCGCCACAGCAGCAGGATCGGGCTGCTTGGGCGATCTCATCCGAAGGCCGCGAAGCTCCGGCAGCGGCGAATCAACAGCCTGGAGATCCATTATGAATCGAGGAGTTTGCGCTGGCGCTGGATTGAGACGCTCATTAATACAAAGGATGCTGCTGAAATAGATCCAACCGATCGGGCTGATAGAAAGAATGCCATACCGACTTCCCTGCTCGGTAACCACCCACATGCTCTCGCCACGGACCTCAATCTCAACCATTCGCGATGTCTCGACGCGATGACCGTCCGCGAATTTCCCGGAGGGTTCGGCTCGAATGTGCCGCCAAATTTCGCCCTTAACGCTTGGAGGATCTTCGACGTGAGCATTCGTAAGATAGCCGGTGAACGGCAGGTCGCCAGCGTCACTTTTTAGCCTCAGGATTGCGTCATTGATGTCGCCAATCATGAAATGTCTCCACGTTTAGGTGCCCGGTATGTCGAAGAGAGAATACCAACGATTCGATAAAAATGAATGGTATACAGTGTAGAAAATACCTCAGAGCAAATTCCTCATGTCCGGATTTGCTCGGGGTATTTTGACGATGGACGTGAAGCTCGCTTTTGGTAAGGCCTTGAGACAGATACGAAAGGCCCGCGGAATGACGCAAGAGGCGTTTGAGCCGGGCGTCGTAAGGACATATATCAGCGCACTGGAAAGAGGAATCCACTCGCCAACTCTAGAACGCATCGTCGAATTGGCCGCGCTTCTAAACGTCTCCTCAGCAGCATTACTCACCCTGACAGCGTTTTACGAGCAGGACAGCCAAGACTCTGCCAGCTTCCTGAATGAGCTGTGTGAAGACGTTTGCAACTGGATCTGATCCAGCCAGCCTGAAGATGCGCAACCCGTGCGAGCCCGAGCGGTGTAGTGATGAACCAAGAAGCCGTAGAGTCAAGGATGCGGTGCCGTGCCGTGGAATATTGCGTCGCTTTTGTGGATTTTTTCGCAGCCCTACGAGCGGCGTCATAGAAAAAAGCAGGAGCCACCTACAAGCGCGCAGGCTGGACGATAGAAATTAGCCGCCACCCTCGCATACCCATCAACAACAAAGCGCTTTAAAGACCATATAAAAACGTTACACCGCGACAAAACACGACACCCTCCTCATTCAAACCGACAACTGCTTGCTGAAAGTCAAAGTTAAGCGTTGATACAAAAACCAGAATTCGTATCCCACCCTCACATACAAGTCAATATAGGAAGGGTTAATTTTTACCTTGACATACTGTATATATATACATAAAATACCTCTTAGAGGTCCTTCGCCGAACAAGCCTGGTTATCTTCCGGCAAAGCCGGGTATATTTTTGATTACAAATAATGCTTTATTAAGAATTTTTCTCATTTATTCGTACCCTCGCCACCTCCATTGTCCAATCTTGTGGGCTGACAGCCTGAGCTAGACTGATCCGGCATACGCCTCACTGGCGGCACCCACGCTGGTCTAGTTCAGCCTTGAGAAAGGCTGGCTGAAGCACCTACCGCCTCATCAACATCGCTCTATGCGTCGGGACATCACGCTTTCCGTGATTGAACTGGCTACCACTTCTACCGAAAGCTGCTCAATTCCACTTGGCCACTGCTTCGTCAAGCGAGTCAGCACGTCATTCAGATATCTTTGTTTTTCAGTTGAGCCGATTATAGTTGCTGCCCTTTTAAGAGAGGACATACAGGCCACAGGGGATTAAGCAGTAGGAGGTGCGTTCGAGCACGCGTGATGCCCACTCGCAGGAGCCTTCGACTTTTGGGGTACGGCGGATCGTCGTCTCTCCACACAAAGGACGACCCCACTCCGTTGGCGCTCCGCTTTGCTTCTCTAACTATGATCACACCGTCGAATTGCTTCCCTTTAGCCTTGTGGATATTCATTATCTGAAGACCAGGTATTGCTTCAACCCCATCAAGAATTTGTTCCTGCGCCAAAGCTTGATCGAGGGCACCCCGAGCATTGGTGTATTTCCCGTCGCGGATCCACTCCGCTGCCAATGCGGCAGAGATGCGGTGACCACGCTTGAAGGCCACAAGGTAGTCAAGCTGGTCCGCCACTCTGAGCAACTCGCTCTGGCCACTTCCCCGCAGCGCGCCCTTCACCGCCAGCCAATCGTAAGCGGGATCTCCCGTGAACGGAGACTCAGATAGGGTCACCAGCACACCTCGCAATGCTTTTACGAGGTTGATCTTCAACTGCTTACCCTGCCTCATTTGCAGAGCCTGCGCTTTCAGCGTGGCAATAGCAGCTTTTGCCTGGCCCGTGGCATTACGGGCCGCAGCGATTAGATCCATGCTAGATGCTATGTCAAAGGCTTCGTTCTCTGATTTTTTTGGCTCTAGAAGAAAGGCAGCTAACCGTGCTGAAAGCAGAGATTCTGCTTCGTCAAAATGGAGCTTATGTTGAACGGCTTTGCCAACATTAGGCCCCAGTGCGTTGAGCGCATTAGACATCCTTAAAGCGCTGCGATTATTACCGACCAGGATGGCGATCGTGCCTGGCATGGCGCCGGCCTGCGCGATAATGGAGCCATACAGCTCCTTAAGAGCACGACGCAGCAAATGATTCCAATTAGGGGTGGGATTTTCTGGGCGGTACATTAACTGTGATATACCTTGATACGGCGCCCCACGAACGACGCCATTCAACGTGTCGTTCCCGAAGCAAAGTATCTCCGAATTCGGACTACGGTGATTCTGCGTTCCCAAATCCACAGCAAAGGGCTGCAAAACCTGGCGAATCACGGAGATTCGTTCCGGTCCCACGCCAGGCAAGAAGTCAAAAATCTGTTGCTCTTGGTCAGCTAGGCACATCACCCGGGACCTCGACGCGAGAAGCTGAATATTGCCCCACGCTGGCTCGCTGGTGTCCTGCGCCTCATCCACGATGATGAGTGGGTGCTTATCAGCGACCGATTGAAGCAGGTAACTACTGCTCTTTAGCAAATCGCCTACGTTGGTAGCAAAAAGATCGAACGCGACCCTGCCCTCCTCCCTGAACAAGCGATCACGCTCCACAAGCCAAGCAGGCCAACCTACATCATCATCGTCGATACCCGCCGATAGAGCTTTTTCATCTTGGGGAAGCAAGATAGATAGCTTAGTTGGAGCCCCAAGCAGGTAACCGTGCGCCTTAAGAATGGTCCAAAAAAATGAATGGAAGGTCTGGATTGAAAGGCAATCCTTTTCCTGCGTCGTGGACTCCAGCTTCGCCGCATCTGCGATCCTAGCAACAGCCGCACGTGAAAAACTGAGGAATAAGACGGACTGCCCTGGAAGCAATCCCTGCCTGATCCGGTGGACCGCTTTGCGCAAAGCTAACGTAGTTTTGCCGCTTCCGGGGCCGCCTAATACTAAAATGTGCTTCTCGCAGGCGATAACTGTATCGCGCAAATCACGCGCTTCGGTCATATCGGATCATCCAACCAAGCATCATCAGGCTGCGATTCCTCTTCCGCTTCTACAGGACGAGGGAACAGTTTGTAGATACCAGCCAAGAAATCTTTAGTCGCTCCGGGCAGCTCCTCATATTCGCAGTCATTAAGTAAGCGAGCCGCCCATCCCGCGCCCTTGTTACTTCCAAGAGCCTGCATCGCCAAAGACCTTACCGCAGCATCACTTGGCTGTAGCTCAGGCACCATCACGTTTCCACTCTCGTCGCTGATCTTCAGATCGAGTAGAAATGACCAAAGACGTGACGCTGGAACCTCAGCAGCAAGCAGACCCTCGAAGCCCTTGTAGGGGTGTTCAGTATTTATCTCATAGGTATCGGCCAACGCTTGGAGCACCTCGGGTTTTCGATTTCCTTTGGGAAGAAGATCGTAGAAGGCAAACGTCCGAAGCCCCAACGTTTTAAAAAACTTGCCGAATTTGGGCACATTCGACTCGCCATCCGCGTCAAAGAATGCCACCCCAGAAATATCCAGCGGCTGGAGACTCGGATCCTGTTCTTCCATGCGACGAGCAATCACTGGCATAGCATGCAGCTCGGTTACCCCCTCAACGACGATGACACCGCGACTTAACATGCACTCAGAAAGCCCCGACTTAGCGAATCGTCTGTAATCATTATCTTTAAGTCCGGTCGCATCCGAGACTTTCCGAGATGTGACAGTACCTGCGTCCTGTCGGGCAAGCAGCAGCGTTTGACTAGGCTCAAACTTCTCGATCACAAAGGGAGAATGAGACGTGACGAACGCCTGCGTCGTTTTGGTGAGAAGGTACTCGGCGATCCTTCGCTGAGTATGTGGGGGAACAGCGATCTCAGGCTCTTCCATCGCGAAGATCACATCAGACTTGAGGTCAGCAATAAGTGACAGCAGCGCCAGCACCAGGGTGTTAATCGTCCCAGTGCCGGCATGGGCAAACGGAACATGCGCCTGATCAGCGGACAGAGCCATGAAAAAGGTCAGCGTTTTCCGTAGATGCTCTCTGGTGAGTTCCGATACGTGAAGCTTCGTGGCATTGCCAGGCGATTCAAGGGCTACATATCTGGAGAGCCTTTTTTCAACTGATCTAAGGACGGGAGCTATTTCAGTCGCATCAGATTCGATGTCTAGGCTTTGCAGCCGAGATATCGTTTTCTGCCAGAGGCTGTGCCTTACACCCTTAGCTCTCAGGATAATGTCCAGCAACGACCCCCGCTCCAAACTGAGCGCTCGCGATCCCGTCCTAAGGGTGCGTAGATACAGAAATCCGAACTGTCGCTTGATGGTCTTTGGAACAGCCGTCAACTCACCCAATGGTGCATCAGGGCTATGAGAGAAATAAGTCCTGGCGACAAACTCGTCCTCCTCGATGTCGTAGAGACCAATGGTCTCGATCCTTAGGCAAGGTACGACATCGGGTGGATTCGCAGCGGCGATTTCACCAGCCGCGAGAACGCGCTTTTCTAACAGGTGCCAAAACTCCGAGTTACCTCCACACCGATTACTGACCTCGACGCTCAACCCAACCAGGACAGCCTCGATGCGCAGGCGAATTGGCGTAGGCGGCAATCCCTCTTCTAGAGAAGGGAACAGATAAATTCCGTTGTAAAAGTCGTGCTCATCTATGGGGGGGAACCGATTGAGTCTATCCGGGCCTAATACCAGATCCAGAGCCTCACAAATGGTGCTTTTCCCTACGTTATTCGTTCCAACCAGCAGGGTATGCCCATCGAAGCAAAGACTGGCGCGCCGAATCCCGCGAAAATTCTCTATCCCGAGTTTGACGACCTTCATTCTGATCCCTCAGTTGATTCTACGAGCCACTATAGCAGTGGCACGGCGTCACGAGGGGATGGATCCAAAGGCGTACAAGCTATGCCTAATGTGAGCTAGCTGACACTCAGACGCGGTTCATATGCGTAGAGGATCGCGCACAGAGCGTTCATTGACTTGATACCCATCGAAGCGGATGAAAATCGAAGCTTGCCGACAGAGTGCACAGCGCATGCCTACGGCGCGATGGATGTGCAGGTCAGCGCGAGGCCTCGCTGACCCGAGCAAGGTCATGCTGAGCAAGAAGAGAAGTAGTGACTGAAGTAGTGACTAAGATGGTGTCCCCGGCAGGAATCGAACCTGCATCTGAGCCTTAGGAGGGCCCCGTTCTATCCGTTGAACTACAAGGACTATAGAGATAACGGCTTGAATATAAACAGAAAAATCAAAAAACAAAACCAACAACGATCACAACTTAACACTGCGCCCTGTCCCTTGCAAGAAATCGTATCTAGCCCTTAGGAGGGGGATGCTCTATCCAATTGAGCTACTGGGACTAATGACAGGCGCAGAGCCAAATTGCACTGCGACAGACGGCGTGCATGTTAACGGCCAAGGTGAGTTTTGTCATGTCGTCCGTCACCTTTTTAGGTGTAAGCCGCCACCACTCCCGACCCGTGAGCGGCCCATGCCTGCAGGGTTGCCAATCCCTATAGTGCAAAATGCACTAGCACGAAAGGCCATCATTGCATCTTGCAACGAGCCATACTTTTGAGACCATCATAACTTATTGTTTTAAAAGGGATTTTATCGATATTGTAACTGGCACGATGACTGCACTCTTTACCCTTATCAATCTGTCCTGCACGTGAACACGGGGAAACACCCATGAACAGCACCCTCCTGCTTCTGAATGCACTGGCCCTGGCCGTCTTAGTGATGTTCCAATTCCAGAACAGTAGCGACAGCGATGCAGCACAGCTCAGTCACACAGGCAGCCATCAGACCCAGCAACGAGCACAATTGGCGGTGATGACAGCCAACGGTCAACCCTCTGTCAAACTGGCACAAGACGCACAGACCGTCAGCACTTCTGAACACTGGATTTTCTAAGCGAGCCGCTCATGACCAAGACCACCTGGTTGTTTCTTTTCCTGACAATCGCCACCGGCATCCTGGGGCTCAACGCAACGTCGAATTATTGGCAGATCCCTTCTCTGAGCGTCTGCGCCATTTCAGCCAGCGCCTGGGTAATTACCGCGATTGTCGGGCGTCGCTTCAAATTCGACCCAGTCCTGCGCTGAATAGCCGATTCACCCTCCCCGCTCCAACCCTCGCCTACCGCCCGACCTTATGTCGCCTGGGCGCGCAAATCGGCCATTTGCCACTAGTCTTAAAAATTAAGGGCAAAAGGCCATATTGCTATAGGATGTGCGCCCGAAAACCCTCTCGCTTCGAGAGCCTACGCCGCGTTTACGGCGTAGAAAAGTTTTCCAACCAGTCCGCAAATTTGAAAATGAGTACTGGCATAACGCCTTTAGTAAGTTCAATATTTGTCACAGAATTGACGCCAAGGAACTGGCAAATTTGAGGCATGATGCGACCTCTTTGCAATTCAGGTTGAACATTTGTTCGCAAGCCTTGTCCTAACACACATCTTGCGGCCAATTCCAAAAACCGCTCCCCTGAACTAACCGGTTAAATATATGCGCCCATTGAAACAGGCAATTTATTCCAGCCGTACGGCTGACAAGTTCGTCGTACGTCTGCCAGACGGAATGCGGGAACGCATTGCCGAGGTGGCTCGCAATCATCACCGCAGCATGAATTCTGAAATCATCGCGCGCATGGAGCAAAGCCTTATTCAGGAAGGCGCGTTGGGTGACGAACTGAGCATGCGCATGGACAGCCCGGAGCTGTCACTGCACGAACGCGAGCTGCTGCAGCGGTTTCGCCAACTGTCCCACCGTCAGCAAAATGCGCTTGTGTCGCTGATCGCCCATGACGTCGAGGCAGCCGCAGAAGCCGAATAATCGGCAACTGAAAGCTGAAGCCAGCCTTGCGCTGGCTTTTTTTTGCCTGGAATTTGGGAGTGAGCTTGGGCACCGATTTATTATGGTTCCCCGCGTTATCGTTAACGATTTTCGCGAGCAAGCTCGCTCCTACAGAAGTGGGAGCGAGCTGCGGGTCAGAGCAGGAAGATGGTAGCCAAGCCCAGGAAGATGAAGAAGCCACCACTGTCGGTCATGGCGGTGATCATCACACTGGCACCCATCGCAGGGTCGCGCCCAAGACGCGCCAGGGTCATGGGGATCAATACCCCCATCAATGCCGCCAGCAACAGGTTGAGGGTCATGGCCGCAGTCATGACCACCCCCAGGGACCAACTGCCATACAGCAGATAGGCCACCACACCAATCACACCACCCCACACAAGGCCATTGATCAGGCCCACCGCCAATTCCTTGCGCATCAGGCGCGAGGTATTGCCCGTACTCACCTGATCCAGGGCCATCGCGCGCACGATCATGGTGATGGTCTGGTTACCCGAGTTACCACCAATACCGGCCACGATAGGCATCAGCGCCGCCAGCGCCACCAGCTTCTCGATAGAGCCTTCAAACAGGCCAATCACCCGCGAAGCAATGAACGCAGTAATCAGGTTGACTGCCAGCCACGCCCAACGGTTGCTCAGGGACCGCCAGACTGACGCAAAAATATCTTCCTCTTCACGCAGGCCCGCCATGTTGAGGACTTCGTTTTCGCTTTCCTCACGGATCAGGTCGACCATTTCGTCGATGGTCAAACGACCGATAAGCTTGCCGTTCTTGTCGACCACCGGAGCCGAGATCAAGTCATAACGCTCGAATGCCTGGGCGGCATCGTAGGCATCTTCATCTGGATGAAAACTTACCGGGTCGCTGGCCATGACCTCGGCCACCTGCTTGTCTGGATCGTTGACCAGCAGGCGCTTGATCGGCAGCACGCCCTTGAGGATGCCCTCGTAGTCGACCACAAACAGCTTATCGGTGTGCCCCGGCAGCTCCTTGAGGCGCCGCAGGTAACGTAAGACCACTTCCAGACTGACATCCTCGCGGATGGTCACCATCTCAAAGTCCATCAACGCCCCGACCTGCTCCTCGTCATAGGACAACGCGGAGCGCACGCGCTCACGCTGCTGACCGTCGAGGGTCTCCATCAGCTCATGGACAACATCACGGGGCAGTTCCGGGGCCAGGTCGGCCAACTCGTCGGCGTCCATCTCCCTTGGCAGCGGCCAGGAGCTCGTGATCGTCCATGTCGGCGATCAGGGTTTCACGCACCGAGTCGGATACTTCGAGAAGGATGTCGCCATCGCGATCAGCCTTGACCAACTGCCAGAGCGTCAGACGATCGTCCAACGGCAGGGCTTCAAGGATGTAGGCAACGTCGGCAGAGTGCAGGTCATCGAGCTTGCGCTGCAATTCGACGAGATTCTGCCGGTGGACCAGGTTCTCGACCCGGTCTTGATGAGGGCCTTCCTGGCGGTGGGTCAGATCTTCGACCACACGCTGGCGATGGAGCAGCTCGACGACTTGCGCCAGGCGGTCCTGCAGGCTTTCTTGTGTTTTCTTTACTTCTACTTCGGTCATAGGCGAACTCCACTCCCAGCAGCGGGGCACGCCGGAAGGATCAATCAGTCAATTCATGATTGGTAAAACGGGGTACTGAGCAACTACTGGGTAAGTCCATGGAGGTATTCCACAAGCCCCGGCGGGGCTAACGGGCGCAATGATACACGCTGCGCGCGCTTTAAACGTTAAAAAACCGGAAAGAACAAGCGCTTGCGCCATAAAGCTGAGTATTGGCCGCACGTATGAAACTGCGACGACCTCGACAGAAAAGAAAACACATGGGCAACAGAAAAACGTGCCCAGCCGAGATAAGCCCTACAAAAAACACTCGACCGGCAGCAGAAAAATAAAACCCCCAGACGGCAAAAAGCCCGCACTAGGCGGGCTTTTTGTTTGTATGGTGCACTCGACAGGATTCGAACCTGTGACCGCTCGGTTCGTAGCCGAGTACTCTATCCAGCTGAGCTACGAGTGCAGATTGTGGTTTTATACCAGATCACAACTGGTTGGAGCCAAGTCACCTGCATTACTGCAACTGACTCTTAAATGGTGCACTCGACAGGATTCGAACCTGTGACCGCTCGGTTCGTAGCCGAGTACTCTATCCAGCTGAGCTACGAGTGCATTTGTTGCCGCGCATTATAGGCCGTTCAATCTCTATGTAAAGCTATTTTTTCGTTTAATTTCAACAACTTAGCGAAAAAACCAGATTGCAACGTACTAAGCAAATAATGGCGGAGAACGGGGGATTCGAACCCCCGACACCCTTTTGAGGTGTACTCCCTTAGCAGGGGAGCGCCTTCGGCCACTCGGCCAGCTCTCCGCAACACGGGGCGTATATTAACCAGCTTCATCCCCGTTTGCAAACATAAAAAACGATAAAAATTAATGGCTTGGTTCGTCGTCCTTCTCTTTCTTGATCCGCAGGTAGATTTCCTCACGGTGGACGGCCACCTCTTTGGGGGCATTGACCCCAATCCGCACTTGATTGCCTTTGACGCCAAGCACGGTCACGGTGATTTCTCCATCACCAATAATCAGGCTTTCTGCGCATCGACGAGTCAGAATCAGCATACCTTTCTCCTCACGCATTTCATTTCGGGAACAACAGTCTGCAAAAAAAGCCTTGGCCCCATAACCCAGCGGCTATGACCCAACGTGCCTAAGTATTGTCGAGCACGGGCAAAAGAACAGGCCTGCACCCTCACCCGACAAAAAAGAAAGGCGCGGATCAACCGCGCCTTCCTGGCAACGCGTTACTCGCCCTGTCGAGCCGGCGCATCCAGTTCAAAAGCTGTGTGCAATGCACGCACAGCCAGCTCCAGGTACTTCTCTTCAATCACCACCGACACCTTGATCTCCGAGGTGGAGATCATCTGGATATTGATGGTTTCCTTGGCCAGGGACTCGAACATGCGGCTGGCAACACCCGCATGGGAGCGCATGCCCACACCCACGATCGACACCTTGGCGATCTTGGTGTCACCCACCACTTCACGGGCACCGATCTCCTTGGCAGTGTTCTGCAGGATACGTTCGGCCGCGTCGTACTCGTTGCGGTGCACGGTGAAGGTGAAGTCGGTGGTGTTATCGTGCGCAACGTTCTGCACGATCATGTCGACTTCAATATTCGCGCCGCTGATCGGCCCGAGAATCTTGAACGCCACGCCCGGGGTGTCTGGCACGCCACGGATGGTCAGCTTGGCTTCATCGCGATTAAAGGCGATGCCGGAAATGATCGGCTGTTCCATGGATTCCTCTTCATCAATAGTAATGAGGGTGCCCGGCCCCTCTTTAAAGCTGTGCAATACGCGCAGCGGTACGTTGTACTTGCCGGCGAACTCCACCGCACGGATCTGCAGGACCTTGGAACCGAGGCTGGCCATTTCCAGCATCTCTTCGAAGGTGATCTTGTCCAGGCGCTGGGCCACGGACACCACGCGCGGATCGGTGGTGTAGACGCCATCCACATCGGTGTAGATCTGGCATTCGTCAGCTTTCAAGGCTGCCGCCAGCGCCACACCAGTGGTGTCAGAGCCACCACGGCCCAAGGTCGTTATATTGCCGTGCTCGTCAACGCCCTGGAAACCGGCGACAACCACTACGCGACCGGCCTTCAGGTCACCACGAATCTTCTGGTCGTCGATCTGCAGGATGCGCGCCTTGGTATGCGCGCTGTCTGTCAGGATCCGTACCTGGGTGCCAGTGTAGGACACCGCCGGAACCCCACGCCTGTTCAGCGCCATGGCCAACAGGGCAATGGTCACCTGCTCGCCCGTTGACACGATCACATCCAGCTCACGCGCCAGCGGAGCCTGATCACCACTGATTTGCTTGGCCAGGTCGATCAGGCGATTGGTCTCGCCGCTCATGGCCGACAGCACCACAACCAGGTCGTCGCCGGCATCGCGGAATTTCTTAACCTTGTCGGCGACCTGCTCGATTCTTTCGACAGAGCCGACCGAGGTACCTCCAAATTTCTGTACGATCAAAGCCATTTCTAAGCCGCCTCAGCCCGTAAAGGAGCGCCCAATAAACAAATCTTCCAGTACCTAGGCAAGCCCATGACTAGATCATGGGCCCGCCGACAGCGCCTTAAATACCGGCCTCGACAAATGGCACGGTCAGGGCCAGGGCCGCGTCCAGGGCTCCAGCGTCTACACCACCGCCTTGCGCCATGTCCGGACGACCGCCGCCCTTACCGCCCACTGCCGCAGCAGCTTGCTTCATCAAATCACCGGCCTTGAGTTGGCCAGTCAGGTCCTTGGTTACACCGGCAACCAGTACGACCTTTTCCTCATGGACACTGCCGAGCAGGATCACTGCGCGGCCGAGCTTGTTCTTCAACTGATCGACCAAGGCCAACAGCGCCTTGCCGTCCTGACCGTCCAGGCGTGCGGCCAAAACCTTCACGCCCTTGATGTCCAGCGCCGAGGCCGACAAGTCGTCGCCCGCCGCGCTGGCCGCCTTGGCTTGCAACTGCTCCAGCTGTTTCTCCAGCAGGCGGTTGCGCTCCAGTACGGCAGAGAGCTTGTCGATCAGATTGTCACGGCTGCCCTTGACCAGGGTCGCCGCTTCCTTGAGTTGCTCTTCGGCCCCATTGAGATAGGCCAGGGCCGCAGCACCGGTCACTGCCTCGATACGCCGTACACCGGAAGCCACACCGCCTTCGCTGATGATCTTCAGCAGGCCGATGTCGCCGGTGCGCTTGGCATGAATACCACCGCACAGCTCCACGGAGAAGCTGCCACCCATGCTCAGTACGCGTACGTTGTCGCCGTATTTCTCGCCGAACAGCGCCATGGCGCCTTTGGCCTTGGCGGTCTCGATGTCGGTTTCTTCGGTTTCCACCGGGGTGTTCTTGCGCACTTCGGCGTTGACGATATCTTCCAGGGCCTTGATCTGCTCAGGCTTGATCGCTTCGAAGTGGCTGAAGTCGAAACGCAGGCGCTGGCTATCGACCAACGAACCCTTCTGCTGAACGTGCTCGCCCAATACCTGGCGCAGTGCGGCGTGCAGCAAGTGGGTCGCCGAGTGGTTCAGCGCAGTGGCGTGGCGCACGTCGGCGTCCACCTGGGTTTCCACCGGCGCGCCCACCACCAGGCTGCCCGACGCCAGCACACCGTGGTGCAGGAACGCGCCGCCGGTCTTGGTGGTGTCACGCACATCAAAACGGCCGGAGGCTGCCTTGAGCACACCACAGTCGCCAATCTGGCCACCGGATTCGGCGTAGAACGGCGTCTGATCGAGGATCACCACGCCTTCATCGCCTTCATTCAAGACGTCAACCGATTGGCCATCTTTATAGAGGGCAATCACCTTGGCCGAGCCGTTGGTGGCGGTGTAACCGGTAAATTCGGTGGCCACGTCAACCTTGACCAGGCTGTTGTAGTCCATGCCGAAGGAACTGGCCGAACGTGCACGCACGCGCTGGGCTTCCATCTCGCGCTCGAAACCGGCCTCGTCGAGGGTCAGGTTGCGCTCGCGGGCGATATCGCCGGTCAGGTCCATCGGGAAGCCGTAGGTGTCGTAGAGCTTGAACACCACATCACCCGGCACCACGTCGCCTTTCAACTCGGCGAGGTCTTGCTCGAGGATTTTCAGGCCCTGCTCCAGGGTCTTGGCGAACTGCTCTTCTTCAGCCTTGAGCACACGTTCAATGTGCGCCTGGTTCTGCGCAAGCTCGGGGAACGCCTGGCCCATCTCGGCCACCAGGGCCGCGACGATCTGGTAGAAGAAGCTGCCACTGGCGCCCAGCTTGTTGCCGTGACGGCAGGCGCGACGAATGATGCGACGCAGCACGTAGCCACGGCCTTCGTTGGACGGCAGCACGCCATCGGCAATCAGGAAGCCGCAGGAACGGATGTGGTCAGCCACCACTTTGAGCGATGCCTGGTCGTCGTTGGCGCAGCCGATGGCCTTGGCCGCCGCCGCCAGCAGGCTTTGGAACAGGTCGATTTCGTAGTTGGAGTGCACGTGCTGCATCACCGCACTGATCCGCTCCAGGCCCATGCCGGTATCCACCGACGGCGCTGGCAACGGATGCAACACGCCATCGGCGGTGCGGTTGAACTGCATGAACACGTTGTTCCAGATCTCGATGTAGCGGTCGCCGTCTTCTTCTGGCGAGCCCGGCGGGCCACCCCAGATATCGGCGCCGTGGTCGTAGAAGATCTCGGTGCACGGGCCACACGGGCCGGTATCGCCCATGGTCCAGAAATTGTCGGAGGCGTACGGGGCGCCTTTGTTGTCGCCGATACGCACCATGCGCTCGGCCGGCACGCCGACTTCCTTGGTCCAGATGTCGTAGGCCTCGTCATCGCTGGCGTAGACCGTGACCCAGAGTTTTTCCTTCGGCAGTTTCAGCACGCCAGTGAGGAAGGTCCAGGCGAAGTTGATCGCGTCTTGCTTGAAATAATCGCCAAAGCTGAAGTTGCCGAGCATTTCGAAAAAGGTGTGGTGACGGGCGGTGTAGCCGACGTTTTCCAGGTCGTTGTGCTTACCACCGGCGCGCACGCACTTCTGGCTGCTGACAGCACGGGTGTAGGCGCGTTTTTCCTGGCCCAGAAAGCAGTCCTTGAACTGGTTCATCCCCGCGTTGGTGAACAGCAGGGTTGGGTCATTGCCTGGGATCAAAGAGCTGGAGGAGACACGGGTGTGACCTTGCTCTTCGAAGAAGCGAAGGAAGGCTTCACGGATTTCTGCGCTTTTCATTAGGTTCTTCCACGGAGGCTGCGGCCAAAGGCCAGTGCGCAACATCATCAGACGGAGCGACGGCAAAGGGCCGCATTATATCGGCCCTTTGCCCGTGGTACAGCGTGTTTATACGATAGAAACAGTCAATTAGACGGTCTGCACTGTCATTTCCGGGAAAACTCGACAAATGTTGCCAACACTTGTTCGATCTGTGCCCGACTGACGTCCAGGTGCGCGACCATGCGCAAGCGCGCAGCGGCGCTCAACTTGATCCCGCGTGCCTCGGCAAAGGCCTTCAGGGCCTGGGCCTGCTCGCCGATCTGCACGTAGACCATGTTGGTCTGTACCGGCTCCACGCTGTAGCCGGCCTTGCGCAGTTCGTCGCCCAGCCACTGGGCATTGGCGTGGTCTTCAGCCAGGCGCGCTACCTGATGGTCCAGGGCGTACAGCCCCGCCGCAGCAAGTGAACCGGCCTGGCGCATGCCACCACCGACCATCTTGCGCAAACGACGGGCCTTGGCGATCAACGCACTGGAGCCGCAAAGTACAGAGCCCACAGGTGCGCCAAGGCCTTTGGACAGGCATACCGAGACCGAGTCGAAATGCTGGGCAATCTCCCGCGCATCCACACCCAGCTTGACCGCTGCGTTGTACAGCCGCGCGCCGTCCAGGTGCAGGGCCAGGCCATGCTCACGGGTAAATACGCGTGCGGCAGCCAGGTAGCTCATGGGCAGCACCTTGCCCTGCATGGTGTTTTCCAGGGTCAGCAGCCGGGTACGGGCGAAGTGGAAGTCGTCCGGTTTGATCGCTTCTGCGACCTGAGCCAGGTCCAATGAGCCATCCGCCTGGACTTCCAGGGGCTGCGGCTGGATCGAACCCAGCACCGCCGCGCCGCCGCCTTCGTATTTGTAGGTGTGGGCCTGCTGGCCGACGATGTATTCCTCGCCCCGCTCACAGTGAGCCATCAGCGCCAGCAGGTTGCTCATGGTCCCGGTGGGCACGAACAGCGCGGCGGCAAAGCCCAGGCGCTTGGCCAGTTCGGCCTCCAGGTGGTTGACGCTGGGGTCTTCACCGTAGACATCATCGCCACTCGGCGCGCTGGCCATGGCATCACGCATGCCTGCAGTGGGTTGGGTCACGGTGTCACTACGAAGATCAATAACAGACATCAAGCTGGCCTCTGCGTATGGGGAGTTCCCTGTTGTAACCGATTACTGCGGGTATCACCGGCAAATATCAACCCCTACCCTTGTAGGAGACGGCCTGAAAAACTATCGATAGTCGATATTAACAAGCACCCTATGCAGTTTTTCGAAATGTATGGTAAAAACTCTCCGCTGCCAGGGTTCTGGCGGCAACGTTCTCAGGGCGGGGTGTAATTCCCCACCGGCGGTAATTGCGCGCAATGCGCATAGCCCGCGAGCGCTTGGCGCCTCGAACTGCTCACGCAGGACGGCGGCAAGGTCAGCAGACCCGGTGTGATCCCGGGGCCGACGGTCATAGTCCGGATGAAGAGAGAACGGGATTGGCGCCTAAGGGCCGTGTGCGAGAAGTCATGCCTGGCATGATCGATTCGGCCGTACCCTTAAATCCCATTCGATTCATAACGCCCTGTTTTTTTCATAAACAGGAGTCAGAACATGCAACCCACCGCAATCGACAGCAAGAGCAAAAACCATCACGGTGAGCGCGTCGCGTTTATCCAGGCTTGCTGGCACAAAGATATTGTTGATCAAAGCCGAAAAGGCTTCCTCGCCGAAATGATCGCCCAGGGCTATCAGGAGTCGGATATCGATTTCTTTGAAGTCGGCGGCGCCTTTGAAATGCCCCTGCACGCCAAGCTGCTGGCCAAGTCCGGCCGCTACGCCGGCATCGTCGCCGCGGCCCTGGTGGTGGACGGCGGGATCTACCGCCACGAGTTCGTCGCGCAATCGGTGGTCAGCGGCCTGATGCAGGTGCAGCTGGAAACTGAAGTGCCGGTGTTCTCGGTGTCCCTGACGCCGCACCACTTCCATGCTGGCCAGGAACATCACACCTTCTTCTTTGAGCACTTTGTGCATAAGGGCAAGGAAGCCGCGCAGACTTGTGCCGATACCCTGCACAAGATTCGCGCCATCCGCCGCAATGAGCCACGCGCCTTAGCAGTCTAAGCCGTACCGCAAAACCAATTGTGGGAGCGGGCTTGCTCGCGAATGCGGTGGATCAGTCAATACATTGGGTGACTGATCCACCGCATTCGCGAGCAAGCCCGCTCCCACATTTGGGTTCAGGCCAGGCTGGCGTCTGTGGTCGGCACAATCAGGATGCCCGCCCGCAAGCCATTCTTGACCTTCGGATTAGGGAAGATGATGCGCGCGCCCTCCTCCTCGATCACCCAGCGGGTCTTGGCAATGTCCTCGGCCAGCAGATAGCCCTTCTCCAACTCCGAAAAATTCTCCACGTCCGCCGGCAAATGCAGGGTGAAGGCATCGCTGTGCTTGATGACTTCACGGGCCACGCTGAACAACTTCAGGCCGTCCAGGCTCTCGGTGGCCGGCTCGTTGCCTTCGATGATCTGCTTGAGACGGGTTTCCAGGCGCGATACATCCACCCCCTGGTTCTGTCCGAATGGGCGGGCCTTGCCCAGTTCTAGGGTGAACGACTCAGCGCCCAGTTGCTCGTAGGTAAACGCGGTGAAGGTGATGGAGGTCTTGTTCTGCAACAGCACCGCTTCCATCCCGGCCGCGCGCAGGCGGGCCAGTTCGGCGCGGGAGTGCTGGCGCCCTTCTTTGAAAGGATAAAGCGCAAACTGCTCGATCTTCGAGCCGCGAATCGCGGTGTGCAGGTCGTAATGCAGGCGCGAACGGCCAGGCACGCTGAAGAAGGTGCGTGCCAATTGCTCAAGCTCGGCGGCGCGCATGGCTTCAGGGCCGATGTTTTGTTCGTGGCGGCCGTTGAACAGCCGGTTGATGTCATGCTCCAGATAACGCTCGCCGCGACGCATGGCCTCGGGATTACCGAACAGGAACAGAATACGGGTGCGGGGCTTGATCTCCCCACGGGCGATGCCATGCAACAAGCGGTCGGCTAATTCGATCGGCGCGGTTTCGTTGCCATGGATGCCGGACGACAGCAGCACATCCGCGCCATTGTCCCGTGCCTCAGGAGGCCGCACCTCAAGCGCGCCCTCACTGAGCCAACGCATTTGCACGCCGTCGACAGTCAGTTGAATTTTTTGCGCCGGTTCACGACCGGCGAGGGTCAGTTCAAGCAGTTTGCCGAGGGCGAGCATAGAGCAGCTTCCTTAGTGGTTGCAGCCTGGGCCGTGGACGTGATCGTCATCATCACCTTCAACGTCGGCCGGTTCCATTTCCAGCTGCAGGCTCATCAGGTTGGTAGCCAGGGGACGCATCAGCAGGTTGGCGTATTCGGCATCACCTTCTTCCACATCCACGCCGATCAGCAGTTGGCCACGGCCGTCGTGCTGGATCCAGATTTCCTTGCCCTGCCATACCACGGCCAGGCGAGTGCAGGAGGTTTCCAGCTGGGTGCCGTCGGTGTCTTCAAGGATCAGCTTCAGGGTATCGGTGGTCATAAATAGGTCTCAGCCGTGGGGTATTAATTGATCTGGAAAGGATATACCGCGCCCAGTTTAAGGATTTGCGTCAGTTCATCCAATGCCGTGCGACACTCGAGCAGCAACTGCGGGTCAGCCAGGTCGGTTTCGCGCAAGCTGTCGCGGTAGTGCTTGTCGACCCATTGGGTCAGCGTTTCATACAGCGGTGCAGTCATGATAACCCCTGGATTGACCGCCGCCAGTTCAGCCTCCTTCAACGCCACACGCAAACGCAGGCAGGCCGGGCCGCCGCCGTTCTGCATGCTTTGCTTGAGGTCGAAGACTTTGACTTCGCCGATCGGCCCGCCGGAGCTGGTCAGGCTTTGCAGGTAGTGCCAGACGCGCTCGTTGTTGCGGCATTCTTCGGGCACGATCAGCAGCATCGAGCCGTCGGCGCGGCTCAGCAACTGGCTGTTGAACAGGTAGGAACGCACGGCGTCTTCGACACTGACTAGGGCGCGGGGTACGCAGATCGCCTGGAAGTTGCCGCCGACCTTGCCCAGCTTGGCCTGCAGTTCAGCGAGCATCTGGTCGGTATTGAGGAACGCATCCTCGTGATAGAACAGCACTTCACCGTTACCCACCGCGATCACGTCGTTGTGGAACACCCCGGCATCGATCACCGCCGGGTTCTGCTGGCCGTAGACCACCCCGTCATCCTGCAGGCCGTGCAAGCGCGCAACTGCCTGGGACGCTTCGAGGGTCTGGCGCGCCGGGTACTTTTGCGGCGCCGGGTAGCGGGTGTCGAACGCACTGCGGCCAAACACGAAAAACTCCACGCCCGCCTCGCCATATTCGCGGCAGAAACGCGTGTGGTTGGCCGCGCCTTCGTCACCGAACTGCGCCACCGCCGGCAACGCAGCGTGGTGGGCGAAGTGCTGCTGATCGGCAAACATCGCCCCCAGTACGCGGCTGGTGGTCGGGTGTTCGATGCTGCGGTGGTATTTGCAGTTGAGGTTGGCGGCGGTGAAATGCACGCGCCCGTCAACGGTGTCGGCGCTCGGGCTGACAGTGGCGGCATTGGCCACCCACATGCTCGATGCGGAACAGCTGGCAACCAGCAACGGCATGGCGTGCTTGGCCGCCTGCTGGATCACCTGGGCATCGCTGCCGGCAAAGCCAAGGCGGCGCAGCGCGGCCACATCCGGACGCTCCTGAGGTGCAAGCACGCCTTGCACAAAACCCATGTCCATCAGGGCTTTCATTTTCGCCAGGCCCTGCAGCGCCGCTTCCTTGGGGTTGGAGGATTGCTGGCTGTTGCTCTGGGACGCGACGTTGCCGTAGGACAAACCGCCGTAGTTATGGGTCGGCCCCACGAGACCGTCAAAATTGACTTCACAGGATTTCATCGGCGAGGCTCCACGAACATCTGTTTTTATAAACAATCTTCATCACACCACAGATCGAATGTGGGAGCGGGCTTGCTCGCGAAGGCGGCGGACCAGTTACCTAACCTATCAACTGACAGACCGCATTCGCGAGCAAGCCCGCTCCCACATTTTTAGATCAGCGTAATGCCAGGGGTGAGGGTTGCTGGCAGCACCAAACTCGGGGTCTCCAACGACGCCACCGGGTACGCGCAATAATCCGCTGCGTAATACGCACTGGCGCGATGATTACCGGAGGCCCCTACCCCACCAAATGGCGCGGTGCTCGCCGCGCCGGTCAGTTGTTTGTTCCAGTTGACGATCCCGGCGCGGCTTTCCAGCCAGAACTGCTGGTAGCGCGCCTCGGAATCCGACAGCAACCCTGCGGCCAGGCCGTATTGGGTGTTGTTGGCTTCGCGGATCGCCGCTTCGAAATCCGCGTAGCGAATCACTTGCAGCAACGGGCCGAACAGTTCTTCGTCCTCACGCTCGGTCACGGCAGTCACGTCGATGATGCCAGGCGTCAGCAAGGCTGCCTGCGCCTGGGGCTGGGTCATTTCCAGCAGCGCCACGGCGCCGTTGGCCAGCATCAATTCCTGGGCATCCATCAAAGCCTTGGCCGCGCCCAGGGAAATCACCGAGCCCATGAACGGCGGCGGTTGCTGGTCGAACGCGCCCACGGCAATCGTCGCGCTGACCGCCACCAGGCGCGCCAGCAGTGCATCACCCCAGGCGCCTTCCGGCACCAGTAGGCGCCGGGCGCAGGTGCAGCGCTGGCCGGCCGAAATGAAAGCGGATTGGATAATGGTGTAGACCGCCGCATCGACATCGGCCACCTGATCGACCACTAGCGGGTTGTTGCCGCCCATTTCCAGCGCCAGGATCTTGTCCGGGCGCCCGGCGAATTGCTGGTGCAGGTGGTTGCCGGTGCGGCTGGAGCCGGTGAAAAACAAACCGTCGATACCCGGGTTGGCGGCCAGGGCAATCCCGGTTTCCCGCGCGCCTTGCAGCAAGTTCAAGACGCCCGCCGGCAGGCCGGCTTCGACCCAGCACTGCACGGTCAGCTCGGCCACTTTAGGGGTCAGCTCGCTCGGCTTGAACAACACGGTGTTGCCCGCGAGCAAGGCCGGCACGATATGCCCGTTGGGCAAGTGGCCGGGGAAGTTGTAGGGACCGAACACCGCGACCACGCCGTGCGGCTTGTGGCGCAACACGGCGGTGGCGTCGCCCAGGGGGCCGCTCTTCTCGCCGGTACGTTCGCGGTAGCTCTGCACCGAGATCGCGATTTTGTTGGCCATGCTGGTGACTTCGGTAGCCGACTCCCACAGCGGCTTGCCGGTTTCTTCGCCGATGCAACGGGCGATTTCATCGGCGCGGCTTTTCAAGGTCGCGGCGAAGGTTTCCAGCACGCCGATACGCTCTTGCAGCGGGCGCATGGCCCAGGCCGGGAACGCCTGGCGCGCGGCCTGCACAGCGGACTCGACCTGCTCGACGGTGGCGCCATTACCAGCCCACACCACTTGCTGGGTCACCGGGTTCAGCGACTCAAAGCGTTCACCCTGGCCAGCCAGCCAGCTCCCTGCGATATACAGCGAATTCATTATTTCGACTCCCGGGCAGCAGACAACGATACGGCACGCACTTGATCACCGGCCACCAGTTGCAGGCGCTTGGCGGTCAGCGGATCGACCACCAGGGTGCCGGCCGCCAGGCGTGCCGGGGCGGCGGTGATGCGGCAATCTTCACGTTTACGGTTATGCATCAGGAACGGCGTGGCGTCGTCCCCCGGCGTGCCGATGGCCAGCACCAGCGCCTGGCTGTCACGCACCGCACGGATCTTGCTGGTCTCACACTCCACAGCAGGACCTGCGTCGAAGATATCGACGTAGCCCTGGTAGCTGAAGCCTTCGCTCTTGAGCATGCTCAAGGCCGGTTCGGTGTCGGGATGGACCTTGCCGATCACGTTGCGCGCGTCCTCGGACAAAAAGCAGGTGTACAACGGGAACTTGGGCATCAGTTCGGCGATGAACGCCTTGTTGCCCACGCCGGTGAGGTAGTCGGCCTGGCTGAACTCCATCTTGAAGAAGTGTCGGCCCAGGCTTTCCCAGAACGGCGAACGCCCGGCGTCATTGGACACACCGCGCATCTCGGCAATGATCTTGTTGCCGAACAGCTGCGGGAACTCGGCAATGAACAGCATCCGCGCCTTGGCCAGCATGCGGCCGTTGAGGCCGTTGCGGTAATCGGCATGCAGGAACAGCGAGCACAGCTCGGAGTTGCCCGTCAGGTCGTTGGCCAGGAACAGCGTGGGGATCTCGCGGTAAATATTCAGTTCCTGGGAGGCGCTGACCGTCAGACCGACCCGGAAGTTGTACCAGGGCTCACGCAGGCCGACCGCACCGGCAATCGCCGAAATCCCCACCACGCGGCCTTCGTCGTTTTCCAGCACAAACAGGTAGTCGGCATCACCACGCCCGGCTTCGCCGCGAAAGGTCTTTTCAGCCCAGCCAACCCGATGGGTCAGGCGCTCTTCGTTGGCCGGCAAGGTGGTAAGGCCGGTGCCGGTGCTGCGCGCCAGATCAATCAGGGCCGGTAAATCGCTGCTGCGTACGGGACGAACGATCATGCTATCTCCTCGGACGGGCCGCCTGTTACAGGCCACCCGTTAAACTCTGCTTTAAACCGCTACCAGACGCACACTGGCGCCTTCGCCGACGCCCAGGGCTTCGGCTGCTTCCAGGTCCAGGGTCACCGGCTTGCCTGGCGCGTAGTCCAGTTCCAGCATCACCGCACGGTAATCCTGCAACTGCGCGTTGCTCACCAGGTACTGGCGGCCAACGCCCTTGACCATTTCGCCGACCTTCACCGGTACCACGCGGCTCTGGGCAATCGAGCGGATGCCAGAAACCCGTGCATGCAGGGTCGGGCCACCGTCGAAGATGTCGATGTAATGGTCGGTTTCAAAACCTTCGCGCATCAGGATGTCGAAGGTGATCTGCGCACGCGGGTGCACCTGGCCCATGGCTTCCTGGGCTTCGTCAGGCAACAGCGGCACGTAGATCGGGTAATGGGGCATCAGTTCGGCGAGGAACGTGCGGCTCTTCAACCCACACAGGCGCTCGGCGGCGGCGTAGTTGAGATCAAAGAAGTTGCGGCCGATAGCATCCCAGAACGGCGAATCACCGTTCTCGTCGCTGTAGCCGACAATCTCGGTCACCACCGAGTCCGCGAAACGCTCGGGGTGGCTGGCGACAAACAGCAGGCGGCCACGGGAATTGAGTTCCGACCACGCCGAACCCACCAGTTCCGGAACCACGTAAAAGCTGGTCAGCAAGCTGTTGCCAGTCAGGTCGTGGCACTGGGACAGGACGTGGATCTTGTTGTGGATCTTCAGCTCGCGGGACGCGTGGACGAAAGTCTCGTTGCGAAAGCTGTAGAACGGTTCGGAATACCCAGCCGAAGCGACGATGGCCGAACAGCCCACCAACTTGCCGGCGGCGGTGTCTTCGAGGACAAAGAAATAGCTTTCTTCACCATTGAAACTCACTTCGGCAGCGAAGGACGCTTCGCTGGCGGCGATCTTGTCGCTCAGGCGTTCAACGTCATCCGGCAGGGAAGTGACACCAATCGGGCTATCCGCAGCCAGACGCTGTACCTCGCCCAGATCAGCCATTTGCGCGGGGCGCATCACCAGCATGGTGTCACTCCTTAACTCGAAAAACTCACAGAGGAAAAAATGCCGGACACGGGATCTGGATTCACACAGATCCAATGTGGGAGCGGGCTTGCTCGCGATAGCAGTGTGTCAGTTGATGAGTCAGGTGACTGATCCACCGCTATCGCGAGCAAGCCCGCTCCCACATTGACCGGGCCCGGCACAAAAATTTTTATCCCATGCTCAATCGCTTGAGCATGGGACGGTCCATCAGGCTTGCGTCAGCGTTTTTACAGCACGTTCAAAACGATCCAGACCTTCAGTGATATCCGCCTCTTCCACCACCAGGCTCGGGGCAAAACGCACCACGTCCGGGCCGGCTTGCAGGATCATCAGGTTTTCTTTCTCGGCGGCGTTGAACACGTCCTTGGCCTTGCCTTTGAACGCGTCGCTCAATACGCAACCGAGCAGCAGGCCCATGCCGCGTACTTGGGTGAAGATCCCGTATTGCTTGCCGATCTGCTCCAGGCGCGCCTTGAACAGGTCGTGCTTGGCGTTGACACCGGCCAGCACCTCTGGGGTGTTGATCACGTCGATCACCGCTTCGGCGACCGCGCACGCCAGCGGGTTGCCGCCGTAGGTGGTGCCGTGGGTACCGACCACCAGGTGCTTGGCCAGGTCTTCACGGGTCAGCATCGCGGCAATCGGGAAACCACCGCCCAGGCTCTTGGCGCTGGTCAGGATGTCGGGCACCACGCCGTAGTGCTGGTAGGCAAACAGGTGGCCGCTGCGGCCCATGCCGGTCTGCACTTCGTCGAACACCAGCAGCGCATTGTTGGCATCGCACAGGTCACGGGCGCCTTGCAGGTAGGCAAGTTCGGCCGGCAATACGCCGCCCTCGCCCTGGACCGGCTCCAGTACCACCGCGCAGGTCTTGTCCGACACGGCGGCCTTCAGCGCGTCCAGGTCGTTGAACGGAACGTGAGTGATGCCGGTGATTTTAGGACCGAAGCCGTCGGAGTACTTCGACTGGCCGCCGACGTTGACGGTAAACAGGGTGCGGCCGTGGAAGCTGTTGAGCGCGGCGATGATCTCGTATTTCTCGCTGCCGAAACGGTCGAACGCCACGCGACGGGCCAGCTTGAACGCGGCCTCGTTGGCTTCGGCGCCGGAGTTGCAGAAGAACACGCGCTCGGCAAAGGTCGCATCGATCAGCTTGTGGGCCAGGCGCAGGGCCGGCTCATTGGTGAAGACGTTGGAGACGTGCCACAGCTTGTTGGCCTGTTCGGTCAATGCACCGACCAGCGCCGGGTGGGCGTGACCCAGCACGTTCACTGCGATGCCGCCGGCAAAGTCGATCAGCTCGCGACCGGCCTGGTCCCAAACGCGGGAGCCTTCGCCACGCACAGGGATGAAAGCGGCAGGCGCGTAGTTAGGCACCATGACCTGGTCGAAATCGGCACGTTGCACCGGGGCTTGCTCAACGGACATCGGAGTCTCCTGAAGAGGAACGCCTGCCTGGAACTGGCGGGCGATGCAGGGATTGTAAGGACAGTTTTCAGAGCGGCCTTGCCGCCAAGCGACAACTTCTTATAGCGCCAACCCGCGTTTTTCGCGGGTTTACGCCAATGCGACAAATAGCGTCGCAAAGGCGCAGTTTAAACCGTGCAACGGCTTTGTGGGCAGGGGATGACAGGATCTTCGCAAATCCCCATGACGCACCCGCGCTAACTGTCTACCGCCTGTACAACCTTGCGCACTGGTTTGCTGAAGGCACTTCAAGAGCCATCAAGGACAGGCACCATGGCGCAACCGCTTGCAACCCAATCCCCGCACTTCGACATCCTCACCAATGCCATCCCGCCCTGGCTGGGCACCGCGTCACCCGCCAAGCGTGCGGTACTGGCCATCGACACTCCGGTCATTGCCGACTGGTACCTGCGCGCCACCGAGCAGCAGCACGCGCATCTCAAGCACCTGAACGGCGCCGCCTGGGCCGCACAAAATCGCGTGGACAAAGCCCTAGTCGCCCTGCAGAGCCCCGAGACCTTTGGCGCCGCACGCCTGCAGGCGGCGCTCAAGGATGAGTTCGGCATCGACACCGACGTGCGCACGACCTACCTGCAACTGTATGTGCCCCTGACCCTCGCCGGGTTCACGGTCAGGCCGGGGGCGGCGAGGACATGGTCGGTCTCGTTGCTTGACGCGGCCCTGCATAATTTCGAAACCGACGAGCCCTACGAGCAGCACTCAGGATTCAGCACCCAGCCAACGCCGACGGGCCAATTCACCCAACTGCCGGATCTGGACGCAAAGATCAGCATCGCGCAATTCACCCAACTGTGCCGACGCCTGGATATCGGCGCGGCCTATCAACGCTATCTGGATGAGTATCTGGACCTGGACAACCCCGTGGCCCGCACCAGCCTGGAGTACTGGCTCAAACAGAGCCATCTGGGGGCGCTGCAATTGGCGCTGTACATGGCCCTGCTCAAGAACGACCTGCCTGCCGCCAGCCATGACGCGGTACTCAACCTGCTCAACAATGGCCATACCGCACACAATGACTGCCCGCCGCTAGTGGCCCATGACCTGCGGATCATGGACTGCAACCTGACCGGCATCGTGCTGTTTGCGCCGAACCTTGAGCGCAGCACCGAAGTGGTGCCGCTGATCGCCTATATTCCCGACGACCCGCTGCACCCGGTCAAACACTACCCCAGCAGCGCGGCGTTCATGCAGAGCCTGGCCGCCAGGCTGCGGGCCACGGACTATCAACAGTTTTTCAGCCGGTTTGTCCACCATGAAGACGCCGCAGTGTTTTTTGCCGACCTCAACCAACGCCTCGGCCAGGTCTCGTGGCATCCGCACACCGCAGGCGATCCGCTGCCCAGTTGGCGCGACACCCCAACCCAACGGCCCAACCTGCAATTTCGCAGCCTGGAAATCAAAGGCGACCTGTTCGCCCATCTGTTCCAGATGAAACTGAGCAAGCTGCAAGCCGACAGCCAGAGCCACGCTGTCTCCACCGCTCGTGTCGACCAGAACGCACGCTGGCGACGCTGGGCGCTCATTCAGAAAATCGCCGAAAGTGTGTTACAGGTCATCGCCTTTGTGGCCCTGCCATTCATCCCCCCCCTGGGCGCGCTGATGCTGGCCTACACCGCCTATCAGGTCCTCGACGAAGCCTTCGAAGGGATTGTCGACTGGGCCGAAGGCCTGCAACGCAAAGCCCTGGAGCACGCCTTGGGCCTGACGGAGCAACTGGTGCAACTGGGCCTGTTTGCCACCGGTATTCCCATCGCCACCGCACTGCTGCGCAAGGCCTTGCCCCAGCAGATGCTGGAGTTTTTCGAAAGCCTGCACCCCGTCAAGCGCCCCGATGGCCAACCCCGCCTGTGGCAACCGGACCTGAACCCCTACCGCCAGGATATGACGCTGCCAGCCGATGCCCGCCCTGACGCGCAAGGCCTGCACTTGCACAACGACAAACCCATCCTTGCCCTCGACGGCGCGCATTACCACGTGCAAGAAGACGCCGGGCGCTACTTCATCCTCCACCCCACACGCCCTGAAGCCTATCGCCCACAGGTCATGACCAATGGCCAGGGGGCCTGGGTCACTGAACTGGAAAACCCGCTGAGTTGGGACCGCACCACCCTGATGCGCCGCCTCGGTTATCAGACCGACACCTTCAGCGATGAGCAACTGGCACAGGCCCGTGACAGCAGCGCCACCCACGACAACACCCTGCGTAAAATGCATGCCACCCAGCAGACGCCCCCTCCACTGTTGGCGGACAGTCTCAAGCGCTTTGGCATCGACCAGCAGTTGCAGGACTTCCTGGCGCAACTGAACAGCGACGATCCAGCGGTCTATGCCAAGGCCGATCCACAGACCCAGTTGCAGTTACTCATCAGCTACGGACTGTGGCCTTCGAGCAAGACCCTGCGGGTACTCGATGCCAGCGGCAGAACCCTCTGGGAATTCCCCGGTGAAGACGGAGCCAGCACCGTGCAGGTGCTGGAGGCGCAACTGCACAACGGCGATTTGCTGCCGACCCTGATCGAAGGTTTGAGCGAACCGGAGCGCAAACAGCTGCTGGACGAAGAGTTCGGCCTGCCGCCCTCCTCCAGCCGCACCCGCGCCGGCGCCTTGCGCAAGACCCTGGCGCGGCTTGCCGAAGACAAGCGTTTCTCGTTATTCGATTCACGCTACCGGGGCCTGGACCGCACCTCCGATGCCAGGGCCCAGAAAATCATCGACAGCGTCTCACGCCCCGGCCTGCCCGCGCCGGTGGCCGAAGAACTGCTGGCCAGCGCCAGTGGTGAGGAACTCAAGGCCATCGACGCCGGCACAGTCCCCCCTCGCCTGGTGGAACTGGCCGAGTGGTCGCTGCATGAAGTGCGCACCACCCGCGCCTATGAGGGGCTGTACCTGGACACCGTAGAGAACCCGGACACGTGTCGGCTCGCCCTGCACTCCCTGGAAAACCTCAGCGGCTGGCCGACGTGGATACGCCTGGAGGTCCGCCAGTATCGCGCCGACGGCCCGCTGCTGGATGCAATCGGCCCCACCCATGCGTTGACCCAAAGGACCCTGGTGGCCACGCCGGACGGCCAGTACATCCCGGAAAACGGCCAGGGTGCGCTGTTCGGCAGCACCGACTTTTACACCGCCATCCTGCAAGCCCTGCCCGACAGTGCGCGCGATGCCCTGAAAATCCATATCGGCCAAGGCCCGCGTCTCAAGCAGGCGATCGGCCAATCCCCGGCGGACCGCCCGACGCTGCGCACACTGCTCGATACCGACCCGCTGCACAAGCCCGCCTACGACCCCAATGTCATGCGCTTACGCGGCGGTATGGACGGCTACCTGCCCGCCGCTCCCGAACAGCCGGGGCCCCGCCGCGGCCCGTCGCTTGAGCAACAACTTCAGAGCCTGCGCCCGCAACTGACGCCGACGAGAATCCGCGAAGTAATAGCCACCCTGCAAAACACCCCCGGCGGTGCACAGGCGGAGCTGACGCGGCTGCGCAACGAATACATCCAACTGGACCTGGCCCTGGTGGTCTGGGAATCGCAAACGCCGCGTACCCACCTCAACACCGGCGCCCCGTTGAGCGCGACTGACCATGAGTACCTGCGCCGTGATCGCAGCCTGTTTTCCCACCAGATACGACGGGCCTGGCGCCAGGAAACCGCAATCGACCACTTTTACGAATCACCGGCCACCAACGGCTATACGCTGCGTCTATCCGTCCCTCTGCTCGGCGAATTGCCGCCACTGACTGCCCGCTTCGAGCACATATCCCACCTGGAACTGCAAGGTGCCCATCAACACATCGAAGTCGATGGTTTCCTGCGGTTGTTTCCAAGGCTGCGGTACTTGAGCCTGCGCAATCTTGATCTAGGCGAGCTGCCGCCTTGCCTTGCTTCAGTCAACAGCCTCAACGAACTGATCCTGAACAACTGCAATATCCGCTTGACCGAACACAGCCAGGCCACCATCAGCGCGATGACGAACCTGTTGACCCTGGACCTGTACAACAACCCCCTGAGCCTGATTCCAAACCTTGAGCAGATGCCGCAGTTGCAATACGTGGACCTGGCCAGCACCGGCATCGAGCAGGTCCCCCGCGGCCTGTTGAGCAGGACTCACCTGACGTTGGTGATGCTGTCCAATAACCGGATCAGCACACTGCCCGACGCACTGTTCGACTTGCCCACTGACGTCACGCGGCATTTCGATCTGTCCGATAATCCGCTGTCAACCGAAGCGCTTGAACGTGTCAAAACCTACTTCCAGCGCAACCATTACTATCTGGAAGCCGCCCCTCAATACGCTGATCGTGAGCAAGCCAGACGACTATTCCCCTCACTCAGCGCCGATCAGATCAACCAGTTCATCTATAGCCTGCCCGGTGACCTGGCGGCTGGCCGAATCGAGATGACCCGACTGGAAGGCGAGTTCCCGAAAATCCGCCTCGACAGCCTGGCCTGGGCCAATGACAGCACAGTCGACACCGTGGAACACGACCTGCGCCAGCGCTTCATCAACGCCCTGGAGGCATGCTGGCGTCGTGACACAACCGCGGGCGACGCCGCCCATGGTCAAGCCATGCCCAGCTACGAATTCAGCCTGTTCATTCCAGTGAGCGGCGAATTGCCCGCCCTGCGCACCTCGTTCAGTCACGTGTCGGTGCTCGCCCTCAAAGGGTCGGGCTCGAACCTGGGGCTGGATGCGTTCCTGCAGAGTTTTCCGGCGCTCACCGCGCTGCACATCGAGAACTACACACTGGGTGAACTGCCGCAGATCAGCCATCTGCCTCGACTCGCTTACCTGGTGCTGGATCGCTGCGCCATAGGTTTGTCGCCCACCACCGCGCAAACCCTGCAGCGTATGACTGAACTCAAGCATCTGAACCTAGACAACAACCCCTTGGCGAGGCTGCCGGATTTCAGCCAAATGCCACAGCTGGCCAGCCTGTCACTGCGCAACACCGGCTTGACCGAGCTGCCACCCTCGCTGATTAACCCGCCCACAATGCGTGTGCGCGTGGATTTGAGCCAAAACACCCTACATGAACTGACAGACGAAGCCTTCCTCTTGCCACCCACCGTCAGCGGCGCCTTTGACCTGTCGGCCAACCCCTTGTCGCCCTCGACCTTGCGGCGAGTGAAGAGCTATTGCCGGGCCACGGGAGAACACTGGAACGCCGATATCCCCGCCCACCAACTGCAGCGCCTCAATGACCTTTACCCCACGCTCTCGGCGCGCGACTGCAAGCGCATCTTCTTTGAGCTGCCGGGCGAACTGGAGGACGCTGACACACAGCTCAGCCGCCTGAGTGCCGAATACGAACAGCTCAACGACGGCCTGCAAGTCTGGGCCCTGAATGTCCCCGCCATGGCCGAAGTACGCGACCCGGCCTTCAACGAAAACGCCCGCGCCGAGGAACAGATTCGCCGCCTGGGCTTCAAGGAATTGCTGCTGCGCTGCTGGCGCAGAGAGACGGAATACGACGAGAACGAATGGCCAGCCAGCCGCAGCTACAAGCTGATGTTCAACGGCCAGTTTCTCGGGGACCTGCCGGCGCTCAATGCGCGCCTGGAGCATGTCTCGCAACTGGAACTGATCGGTGACGGCAGTCGCAGACGCGCAGACGATTTCCTGCGCGCATTCCCCAACTTGACCAGCCTGACGATGGAGAGCCATGCCCTGCCGAGCATTCCCGACAGCGTGTTCAATCTCCAGCGTTTGCGGCAGCTCAAGCTCAACGACAATTTGATTCGCATCAGGCCGGACAGCGTCGAGCAATTGACGAGCCTGACCGACCTCAACGTCCTGGACTTGAGCGACAACCCGCTTGGCCACAGCCCCGACCTGAGCAATTGCACACGCCTGATCATGGTGTACCTGCACAACTGCGAACTCCATGAGGTGCCGCCAGGGACATTCAGCCTGCCACGCTTGCGGGTCCTGGATTTGAGCGACAACCTGATCCAGCACTTGTCGACAGACCTGCTGGAAATGCCACTGCCACTCAACGACGACTCGGACCTGAGCGGCAATCCCTTGTCCATCGCAAGCATTGCGATATTGCGCAGGTATTACCAGCAGACGGGTTATGAGTTGGGTGTGCAACAAGCAATGTTTGACGAAGAGGGGATCGCGCTGACACCGCCCAGTACGCCGGAGCCCATGGAGGAGTGATGCTGTTGTGGTAAGGGGGCTTAACCATCCTTTCCAGAACAAGCCCCTCTCCCACAGCGTCGCCTTGTCAGCCGCGCTCGGAGGGCACCGACGACAACTCGAACGGGCTGCTGCTGCGCCGTTGGTTGCGATCTTCACGGGGGGTGGCGCCAAAGAAGTTGCGGTAGGCGCTGGAGAAGTGCGGCCCCGAGGAGAAGCCGCAAGACAGGCCGATCTGGATGATCGACTTGCTGGTCTGCATCAACATCTGCCGTGCCTTGTTCAGGCGCAGCTCCAGGTAGTACTGGCTGGGAACGCGATTGAGGTACTGCTTGAAGATCCGTTCCAGTTGTCGTCGCGACACGCACACATGCTGGGCAATTTCGTCGGTGGTCAGCGGCTCTTCGATATTGGCTTCCATCAGCAACACGGCCTGGGTCAGCTTCGGGTGGCTGGAGCCCAGGCGGTTTTGCAGGGGGATTCGTTGGCGCTCGCCGCCTTCGCGGATGCGCTCCACCACCAGTTCTTCGGAGACCGCGCCAGCCAGTTCGGCGCCGTGGTCACGGGCCAGTACCGCCAGCAGCAGGTCGAGCACCGACATGCCACCGCAGGCCGTCAGGCGATCACGGTCCCAGTCGAACAAATGGCTGGTGGCGATGACCTTGGGAAAGCGCTCGGCGAAATCGTCCTGCCAACGCCAGTGCACGGCGGCGCGATAGCCATCGAGCAACCCCAGTTGCGCCAGCGGATACACGCCTGCCGACAGGCCGCCGATCACGCAACCGGAACGAACGAGCTGCTTGAGCGCGGCGCTTAGTTGCGAGGCGATCACGGTCGGCGGTTCGTCCGCCAGCAGGAACAGTTTCTGGAAGCCTTCGAGCTTGCCGGCCCAAGGCTCGCCCGGCAATTGCCAGGCGCCTTCGGCTGGCGGCTCGGCCTGCAGGAACGACAGCTCATACACCACATCCGGATGCACCCGCTGAGCAACGCGCAAGGCCTCCTCAGCCAGCGCAAGCGTGAGTGCTTTTGTGCTGGGCCAAATCAGGAAACCAATTTTATGGGCGGTCATGGAGTGCTATCCGAAGCGAGTAACGGTAATGAAGACAAAGGCCAATGCTAGCCCGTAAACCAACACAAAGCTTAAAAACGATAAAGACCTGCTTCCCTGTAGGAGCGAGCTTGCTCGCGAAAAACCTGAGAACACGACGGGGTATCAGGCTTCCCGCGTTTTCGTTGACGATCTTCGCGAGTAAGCTCGCTCCTACAGGCGGGAGCAACGGCCTTGATTATTTCAAGCTGCCGGAGAGAAATTGCTTCAACCGCTCGGACTGCGGGTTGACCAGCACTTCACGCGGGTTGCCACGCTCTTCGACAATGCCTTTATGCAGGAACACCAACTGGTTCGACACTTCACGGGCAAAACCCATTTCGTGGGTCACCACCACCATGGTCCGGCCTTCCAGGGCCAGGTCCTGCATGACTTTCAATACTTCGCCGACCAGCTCCGGGTCGAGGGCCGAGGTCGGCTCGTCAAACAGCATCACCTCAGGCTCCATCGCCAGCGCTCGGGCAATCGCCACGCGCTGCTGCTCGCCACCGGACATATGGCCGGGGAAAGCGTCCTTGCGATGGGCTACGCCAACTTTGGCCAGGTAGTGCTCGGCCTTTTCACGGGCATCTTTTTTCGACATGCCCAATACGTGCACCGGGGCTTCCATGACGTTTTCCAGGGCGGTCATGTGCGACCACAGATTGAAATGCTGGAACACCATCGACAGGCGCGAACGCATACGCTGCAACTGCTTGGGGTCGGCGGCTTTCATTGCGCCGTCCTTGTTGGCCACCAGCTTCAGCTCTTCGTTATTGAGCAGGATCTTGCCGGCGTGGGGCTGCTCCAGCAGGTTGATGCAGCGCAAAAAGGTACTTTTGCCTGAGCCACTGGAACCGATGATGCTGATCACATCACCGGCCGCGGCGGCCAGGGACACCCCTTTGAGCACTTCATGACTGCCATAGCGTTTATGCAGGTCTTGGACTTCAAGTTTGTACATGCGGTCGGTTCTCACAAAAACAGTTGGTCAGTCGTTGAGCAAGCGCCCGTGACGCAGCGCTTCGCGCCCCGCCACCTTGGCCAGCCAGAAACCCGCTTGGGCATAACGCAGCCGTTCAACGGCAAACAACACCCCCGAGGTGCCGGCACAGACAATGCTGACGCGGTCGGCCAAAGGGTCAATCACTTCAAAAATCGGTTCGCCGGTTTCCACCCAGTCACCGGCCTTACGCAGGTAACTGATCACTCCGGCATGGGGTGCAAACAGCAATTCAGTGCCTTCAAAGGGCACGCCTTCGCACGGCTCATATTGCGGCGCCGGCCATTGGCCCTTGATCAAGCCCTGTTCAGCGAGGAACGCGAGGATGCCTTCGGCATGGAAGACGGCCTCGTCGCGTCCGGTGTCAGCCTGACCGCCCAGCTCCAGGGTTGTCGCCAGGCAGGCCAGGGGAATCTGCGCCTCGGGAAACGCCCGCGACAAACGCAGCCAGGGCAGCGAGCAGGCTTCATCGAAGGAACTGCCGCCGGAGTCTTCCGCCAATAGGCCGACTTTCACATTCAAATGCGCCGACAACGAACGCCACTGCGGCCAGTGCTGGGGCAGCGCGTACATGTGCAGCGCGGCTTCAGCGTCGCAGTGCAGGTCGAGGACCACATCGGCGGTGCAGGCGTGGCTCAGCAATACCCGTTGCATGCCTTGCAGCTGGCTGCTCGGCTCAGGCAGCGCGTTGAGCGTGTCGCTCATCGCCTGGCGGATCATGCGCACGTTGGCATGGGGATCATCCCCCAGCTTGCCCTCCAGCAAGGCGATAACCGGCTCGCTCAACTCCACGAAATCACGGTTGAAGTTCTTGCCGCTGCCGACCTCGAAACGCCCCCTGGTGGCTGCCTTGCAGCAGTTGGCCGAGGCCCATCGGGTTGGCCACTGGTACCAGCTCGATCACCCCGTTGAGAGCGCCCTGCTGCTCCAGTTCGACCAGGCGCTTTTTTCAGCTCCCAGGCCGCGCGCATTCCCGGCAATTCATCGGCGTGCAGGCTGGCCTGGATATACGCCTTGCGCTCGCCGTGGCCGAAACGGAACACCGTCAGTTGGCGCTCGCAGCCCAGATGGCCCCAGGGCAGTACGTGATCGATGCGTTCCATATCAGTGCTTCCGAGGAGCCAGGTAGCTCAACCAGCGACGCTCGGCCAACTTGAACAGGCGCACCAGGATGAACGTCAGGCACAGGTAGAACAGGCCAGCGGTGATATAGGCTTCGAACGGCAGATAGTACTGGGCGTTGACCGTGCGTGCGGCACCGGTGATATCGATCAGGGTGACAATGGAGGCCAGGCTGGTGGTCTGCAGCATCATGATCACTTCGTTGCTGTACTGCGGCAGCGCCCGGCGCAGGGCCGAAGGCAGCAGGATGCGGCGGTACAGCTTGTAGCGTGACATGCCCATGGCCTTGGCTGCTTCGATCTCGCCGTGGGGCGTAGCCTTGAGGCTACCGGCAATGATCTCGGCGGTGTAGGCGCTGGTATTGATGGCAAAGGCCAGGCACGCACAGAACGTTGCGCTGGACAGCCACGGCCAGAGGAAACTCTCGCGCACCGCTTCGAACTGGGCCAGGCCGTAATAGATCAAAAACAGCTGCACCAGCATCGGCGTGCCGCGGATCACGTAGGTGTAGAGCCAGGCCGCACCGTTGACCAGCGGCTGCTTGGACACCCGCATCAAACCAAGGGGCACGGCGGCGAGCAAGCCGAAGAACAGCGAAATCAACAGCAGCTTGAGGGTGGTCAACAGGCCGCCAAGGTACAGCGGCATGGCCTCCCAAATGACGTTGTAGTCGAAGATCATAGATCAGCCGCCTTTACGCCTACCGAGTAGCGCTTCTCAAGATAACGCAGGGCCAGCAACGAGACGCTGGTGATCACCAGGTACATCGCCGCCACTGCGAGGAAGAAGGTAAAAGGTTCGCGGGTGGCATCTGCCGCCTGCTTGGCCTTGAACATCATGTCTTGCAGGCCCACCACCGAAATCAACGCAGTGGCCTTGGTCAATACCAGCCAGTTGTTGGTAAAGCCGGGAATCGCCAGCCGGATCATCTGCGGCACCATCACCCGGAAAAACACCTGGAACGGACTCATGCCATAGGCCATGCCCGCTTCGGCCTGCCCCTTGGGGATGGCCATGAACGCACCACGGAAGGTTTCCGAGAGGTACGCGCCAAAGATGAAACCCAGGGTGCCGATGCCGGCGGCCAAGGGGTTCAAGTCAATATAGTCGTCGTAGCCCAGGAGCGGCGCGACGCGGTTGAGCAGGTCCTGACCGCCGTAGAAAATCAGCAGGATCAGCACCAGGTCGGGGATCCCGCGGATCACCGTGGAGTACAGGTCACCCAGCCAAGCCAGCCAGCGTACCGGCGACAGGCGCAATGCAACCCCGATCAGACCCAGAACAATGGCCAAGGCCATGGACGACAAGGCGAGCTGAAGCGTCAACCATGCGCCATCGAGGATAACGGCCCCGTAGCCTTTCAACATGATTCAGGTCCTCGAAAAGGCGGATGAAAAAATGGCGCAAACTTCAGAGACCCTGGTGCTTGCGCCATTCTGGACAGACAACTGCGAAGGTTTACTTGGCGTCAGCGCCGTAAATATCGAAGTTGAAATACTTTTTCTCGATTTCTTTGTACTTGCCATTGGCGCGGATCGCGGCGATGGCCGCATTGATGCGGTCCAGGTTGGCCTTGTCGCCTTTACGGACCGCGATACCGATGCCATCACCGAAGTATTTGGCGTCGGTGAACGCAGGACCTACGAACGCATAGCCTTTGCCTGAGTCGGTCTTCAGGAAACCGTCTTCGAGCAAGGTCGCATCAGCCACGGTGCCATCAAGGCGACCGGCAGCCACGTCCAGGTAGATCTCGTTCTGGGTGCTGTAAGGAACGATGGTCGCACCTTTAGGCGCCAGGACTTCCTTGGCGAAACGGTCATGGATCGAACCGCGCTGTACGCCGATCTTCTTGCCTTTGAGCTCATCCAGGCTGTCGCTGACGGTTACGCTGTCCTTCATCACCAGGCGGGCTGGGGTCAGGTAGTAACGGTTGGTGAAGTCCACGGACTTCTTGCGGTCGTCAGTGATGGACATGGACGACAGGATCGCGTCGATCTTGCGCACTTTCAGCGCAGGGATCAGGCCGTCGAATTCTTGCTCGACCCAGGTGCACTTGACCTTCATCTCTTCGCACAGGGCGTTGCCGATGTCGTAGTCGAAACCGACGATGCTGCCATCCGGCGCCTTCGAGGCAAACGGAGGGTAGGCTGCTTCGATACCAATTTTCAGCGGTTTCTCTTCAGCGAAGGCCTGCATGGACAGCACGGACAGCGCCAGGGCGCCCAACAGCACGAGTTTCTTCATCTTGGGACTCCATCGGTATAGGACAAAAACAGCAGTATGAGCCATAGCCCACGATGCGACTGAGTGAAACCGAATAGCGGTGCTGCGTCCTACACCAGTTGAACACGGCGACGACGAGCGGGTGATCGGCATTCTAACGACAGGCCGGAAGCCGATATTTCCTCAATGCGACAACAATTTACAGAAGCACCGAGAAAGCGACCCCAACACATTGACAGCCTCTGATTTTTATGCAGAGACAAAAGATATAAAACCTATTAACGCTGCAAATTGCGGGCCTATTATTCGCAAACCCTTCTATTCCGGCAAGTGTAGCGTTTGATCTTATTTTGCCGGGCGTCTAAATCGGGCGTTTTCGCCGCACTGATGTAGCACTTTGCCCCATGTTTGGGCACAAGGTTACACATTTGCACTGCTGGGTAACATTCGGAAACGCCCTACGAGATAAACCGATATTTATTGGCTTGGTGCAGGGAACGGTCTGTCAGCCACCCCACCCCATTTGAAACTGACCCACCGCTATCGCAGGCAAGCCAGCTCCCACATCGACCCTATTTCATATTCAAATTCCCACAAAAAAGCCCCACCCGGCCTACGCCGAATGGGGCTTGGTCCCATAAACCCGCTTACGCGACGTTCATGGTCTTGTGGGTATCAATCAAATGCTGCACCACGCTTGGATCGGCCAGGGTGGAGATATCCCCCAGCCCGTCATACTCGGCCGTGGCAATCTTGCGCAGGATACGGCGCATGATTTTCCCCGAACGGGTCTTCGGCAAACCAGGTGCCCACTGGATCACGTCCGGCGACGCAATCGGGCCGATCTCCTTGCGCACCCAGTTCTTCAGCTCCAGGCGCAGGGCTTCGGTCGGCTCCTCACCGTTTTTCAGGGTGACATACACATAGATGCCCTGGCCCTTGATGTCGTGCGGTACGCCGACCACGGCGGCTTCGGTGACTTTCGGGTGGGCAACCATGGCGCTTTCAATTTCGGCGGTACCCATGCGGTGCCCGGAAACGTTGAGCACGTCATCCACGCGACCCGTGATCCACCAGTAGCCATCTTCATCGCGACGGGCGCCGTCGCCGGTGAAGTACATGCCACGGAAGGTCTTGAAGTAGGTGTCGACGAAACGGTCATGGTCGCCATAGAGCGTACGCGCCTGGCCCGGCCACGAATCGAGGATCACCAGGTTGCCTTCGGCGGCGCCCTCGATGATGTTGCCCAGGTTGTCCACCAACGCTGGCACCACGCCAAAGAATGGACGTGCCGCCGAACCCGGCTTGAGCGCGTGAGCGCCCGGCAATGGGCTCATCAGGGTCGCACCGGTTTCGGTCTGCCACCAGGTATCGACAATCGGGCAACGGGATTGGCCGACGTTCTTGTAGTACCAGTCCCATGCTTCCGGGTTGATCGGCTCACCCACCGAACCCAACAGGCGCAGGCTGCTGCCATCGGTGCCTTCGCAGGCGGCGGTGCCAGAAGCCATCATCGCGCGGATCGCGGTCGGCGCGGTGTAGAGGATATTGACCTTGTGCTTGTCGACGATCTTGCCCACCCGGGTAATGTCCGGGTAGTTCGGCACGCCTTCGAACAGCAAGGTGGTCGCGCCATTGGCCAGCGGGCCGTAGACAATATAGGTATGGCCAGTGACCCAGCCGACGTCGGCGGTGCACCAGTAGACTTCGCCCGGACGGTAGTCGAACACGCGCTCGTGGGTCAGGGCCGCGTACAACAGGTAGCCGCCGGTGGTGTGCTGCACGCCCTTCGGCTTGCCGGTGGAGCCGGAGGTGTAAAGGATGAACAGCGCTTCTTCGGCGCCCATCTCTTTTGGCGCGCAGACGGTGCCCGCCACTTTCATCAGGTCTTCGTACCAGATGTCGCGATGCTGGTTCCACTTGATCTGGCCATTGGTGCGCTTGCACACGATGACTTTCTGGATGCTGCTGGTTTCCGGGTTGGTCAGGGCGTCGTCGACATTGGCCTTGAGCGGCACCTTCTTGCCAGCACGAATGCCCTCGTCGGCGGTGATCACCACTTTGGACTTGCAGTCGATGATTCGGCCGGCCAGGGCCTCAGGGGAGAAGCCGCCAAACACTACCGAGTGGATCGCACCGATGCGGGTGCAGGCCAGCATGGCGACCACGGCTTCGGGGATCATTGGCATATAGATGGTCACCACGTCGCCGCGGTGCACATCCTGGCCACGCAGGGCGTTGGCGAATTTGCAGACCTGTTCATGCAGTTCGCGGTAGGTGATGGTGCGGCTCTCGGAAGGGTCGTCGCCCTCCCAGATAATCGCTGCCTGGTCGCCACGCTCGGCGAGGTGACGGTCCAGGCAGTTGTAGGAAACGTTGAGGGTGCCGTCAGCGAACCATTTGATATCGACATGGTGATCGTCGAACGAGGTCTGCTTGACCGTGGTGAAAGGCTTGATCCAGTCAAGACGCTTGGCTTGCTCGCGCCAGAAGCCGTCGGGGTTGACCACCGACTGCTGGTACATGGCCTTGTAGGTCGCCTCGTCGGTCAGCGTGTTGGCTGCTACTTCGGGGCGAACGGGGTACAGGGAAGCCGCACTCATCTTTCTTACCTCGGTGACAATAGTTGTTGTTGTATGCCCCTGTTTTAGCCGGGGTAGGCCTATAGAACCATTCGACGATGGTAGTAACAAGCCCCTACAAATTACCCTGATATCCCCTTGCAGCGCTCTGGCCCGGCGCCTGCAGCGCATTTTGCAACACGGAAAAAAACCTCTGTCGTGGATTGTTACGAAAACCACCAATAGTGTTTATCAAAAGCACGGGTATATGAATGCAACCCAGGCGCCTAAAATCAGCCTCGCCAACAAGGCACCGTGATTAACCAAGTTGCAGCCCCCACGAAGGCACGTTAATCCGAACTCACTACTCAAGTTACACACGTGGCCTCACAAGGGCCCCGTGACCCCCTTCGACTGTAAAAAGGTAAATTGGAAATGAAAGCTTTATTAGTTATGGCCCTTGCCAGCCTGTGCGCCACCGCCGCCCTGGCCGACGAGATCCCGACTGACGTAGCCAGCCAGAGCACCGCCGTTGTTGAGGAATACACCTACTCCACTGACCTGGATATTGCCAAGGTGGTATCCATGAGTTCCATTCCGAATGTCTGCGAAGTTGTTCCAGCGCGCATGGAATATGAAGATCACCAAGGCCAGCGTCATATCCTTAATTACAAAGTCATGGGCAATGGTTGTTCTAACGGATAATTACTTAGTTAGTTAAAACCTATCCTGACAATGTTCGCCGCAAGGAATTGTCCTTGCGGCAAAGAATCACCCGCAAAATCCTCGCCTTGCCCCCTGCTCCAAAAATACCTCACCGCCCGTCAAAAAAATCCTACCCCGGCAAACCCTTGTAAACCCGTACCCCGGCCGGAAATACCCTCATTTTGGCCCTCGGCTGAGGCTATCCGCCGCAACACAAAGCCAAATTTTTCCCTATAATGCGCGGGTAAATCGGGCCTGCAATATCCCTTTACACGGGGTAACGAGCCAGACCTGAGGCCCCGCAGGAGTACGACACAGTCGCTCCGCCCCTCAGACCTCATGCAGAGTACCCGTAGCCCTATTCCGTTTAATGCCTGCGCGAGCTGTTGCAACAAACGATTCCTTAAAGATCCACCGCGGCCCTTGGGCCGTGTGAACACCCAACCATCCGGTTTCACACGGGCACCATTGGCCCTCACGCAGGAGACGACACGTCATGCTGAGCTGGGACGAATTCGACAAAGAAGAAGAAGGCGAAGTAGCCACTAAAGGCGCCAACGCCGGCCACGCCACCGAAGCCAACATGGACCGCCTCGACGGTGCCGGCGCTGCCGCTGCCATCGAAGCCCGCGCCGTGACCGCCAATGACTCCGCCGCCATCGTGCGGGCCAAGGCCGCCCTGGACAAACTCGACATCGCCGAAGGCCTGGCCGAGCTTGAAGGTGCTTCCGCCCGTGTCGCCGTTGACGAAAAGCGCATGATCAACTGCCGCGCCGACCTCAACCAACTCGTGCCCTTCAAGTACGACTGGGCCTGGCAGAAATACCTCGACGGCTGCGCCAACCACTGGATGCCGCAAGAGGTCAACATGACCGCCGACATCGCCCTGTGGAAAAACCCCGAAGGCCTGACCGACGACGAACGTCGCATCGTCATGCGCAACCTGGGCTTCTTCTCCACCGCCGACTCCCTGGTCGCCAACAACCTGGTCCTGGCGGTGTACCGCCTGATCACCAACCCGGAGTGCCGCCAGTACATCCTGCGCCAGGCCTTCGAGGAGGCGATCCACACCCACGCCTACCAGTACTGCATCGAATCGCTGGCCATGGATGAAGGCGAGATCTTCAACATGTACCACGAGATCCCATCGGTCGCTAAAAAAGCCGCCTGGGGCCTGAAATACACCCGCTCGATTTCCGATCCGAAGTTCGAAACCGGCACCGTCGACACCGACAAGGAACTGCTGCGCAACCTGGTCGCCTACTACTGCGTGCTGGAAGGTATCTTCTTCTATTGCGGCTTCACCCAGATCCTGTCCATGGGCCGTCGCAACAAAATGACCGGCGTGGCCGAGCAGTTCCAGTACATCCTGCGCGATGAGTCGATGCACCTGAACTTCGGCATCGACGTAATCAACCAGATCAAAATCGAAAACCCACACCTGTGGGATGCCGAAATGAAGGAAGAAGCGACCCAGATGATCCTGCAAGGGACCCAACTGGAGATCGAATACGCACGCGACACCATGCCGCGCGGCGTGCTGGGCATGAACGCGGCGATGATGGAGGACTACCTCAAGTTCATCGCCAACCGTCGCCTGTCGCAGATCGGTTTGAAGGAAGAATACCCAGGGACGACTAACCCGTTCCCGTGGATGAGCGAGATCATGGACTTGAAAAAAGAGAAGAACTTCTTCGAGACCCGCGTGATCGAGTATCAGACTGGCGGGGCGTTGAGCTGGGATTGATCGGCGCATAGTCGCGACATGAAAAAGCCCTGGGGTCGCACCCAGGGCTTTTTTTATGAGGGCCGGTCAAAGCGCATCAACAGTGGGCGGTTTGCCATTTCTTGAAGTACATCACCTCAAGCACCTGGCCCGGAAGGGTTCGGATCCCATCTCCAATGCTGTAGCCTTGTACCCCAATTGCCATCAGCGATGGCCGCAACGTATGCATTCAAAAAAACAGTAGACAGGACCGAGGCCACCCCGTGAACCCAGACATGCTAGAAGCCGGCCCCGTGGGCGCCAAGGTACTCTCAGTGTTCGACTTCGACGGCACTCTGACCCGCCACGACAGTTTTGTACCGTTCCTCAAGTTTGCTTTCGGCAAGCAGGAATTCAACCGCCGGATGCTCAAGCTGGCATTGCCTGGCTTGCGCTTTTTGTTGCGCCAGATGAGCCGGGATGAGCTCAAGGCCCAGTTGATTCGCACCTTTATGACCGGCGTGGACAAGGCTTGGGTCCAGCAGAAAGCCGAGGAGTACTGCAAGGCCTCCTGGAACAAGCTGATGCGCCCTGCCGGCCTGCAGTCGGTGGCCGATGAGATTGGCTCCGGCGCCGAGGTGACGCTGTGCTCGGCGTCGCCGGCAATCGTGTTGCAGCCTTTTGCTGATCGACTGGGGATCAAACTGATCGGCACCGAGCTCGAGGTGGTCGATGGGGTGTTGAGTGGACGCCTGACGGGCAACAACTGCCGCTGTGAGAACAAGGTGCTGCGCCTTGAGGCGATTTATGGCGACTTGGCTGATTATCGGCTCAGGGCCTGGGGCGACACGCGCGGGGATCGCGAGTTGCTGGCGGCGGCGCAGGATGCCCATTGGCGGCATTTTCATTCGGCCAAGCGCCGTGGCAAGCCGAAGCTGAAAGCCCGGTAATAGTAGGCGCTCTCTTGTAGGGGTAAGCAGGCTCCTACACAGTGGAGTGCCGATGGATGTTTGAAGTACCTCCGCGATCCCGCTATTAATAGCGCACCTTCCCACGGATCCGCCTGCGATGAAATTCGACACCGCCTATTGCCTGAGCCTGGACGAAAAGCTGTCGATCTATGACGTGCGCGACCTGAATTTCGACGAAACCGCCGCCTTCGATTCCGACAAGGACAGCTTCCTGTGCCCCGACGACAACTGCCGTGCGGCGTTTGCGCCGGGCAATGTGCTGGGTACGTTCAATGGGAAGAACGTCAATTACCTGCGCACCCCGCATTTCAAGAACCTGCCCAGTACCCGACATATCGACGGCTGCCGCTATGCCAGTCGCAAGGTCTTGGCAGGAGAAACCGAGGATGGGCGCGAGGAGAACTTCCCATCGGAGTTTGTGCTGACTCGGCGTCAGTACGAACGCAACACAGCCATCCAAGGCGCCACAGACGTTATCCCGCAGGCGCCGGCGAAAGAACCTTCGATAACCTCCAATGCTTCCCATAGTGCCAGCGAAACGACACCGGACAAGACCAGCGTCTTCGCACACCCAGTCGAATGCTACGTGTCCAACATTGACGACAGGGACAAGCTCAAGGGCATGCCGTTGAAGATCGGTGAGCAGACCGCGACCTATTGGGCGTTTTTCAAGAAGATCGAATACCTGCAAGACAACAAAGGCTTGATCTATTGGGGCCGGATCAAGGCGATCAAGGACTACACCAGCAGCTTTCGCATCGACTTCGAAAAGAAGGTGTGGCTGGACAAGAAGCCCTACTCCGTCAACGTGTACCTGAACAAGAAGCTGATCGAGAACTACCGCAAGCGCAAGGCGTTCCTGGAGCAGATCAAGGCCGCCGTAGACAGTGAGCACCCGTTGTATTGCTTTTTTTATGGCGTGACGCCGGAGTTGAAACAGGTGCCGAGCAAGAAAAACCCCGAGCAGACATTCGGGGTATTCAGTGCCGATATCCAGAACCTGGACCACCTGCTGATCCGCGAAGCGCCGGGGCTGGAGGAGAAATGACCTGAAGCGCCCGCCAAACACGGGTCGGCCATTCGGCAAGTGATCCAGTTGATGAACGGTCAAAACAACTGTACAAAAACACAGTATAGTTTGTCCTCCCCCGTCGACATCCTGGAGAAACCCCATGTCCTCTCTGGCAGTGAGCACCACCGTAGATCAGCAAATCGTCCTTCAGCAGTTCACCCCACGGCACAGTGTGCAGGCACGCGCTCTACTGGGCTGGAGCCGGGAAGACCTGGCCCGCCACGCCGGGGTGGGGGTGGACGCCATACAGCGTTTTGAAAGCCATCATGAGGTGGATGACGCCATCCGCATCGCCCTGGCGTTTCGCCTGGAGCACGAAGGCCTGGTGTTTTTCCCGGGGTTCGCGCCGGGGTGGGGTATGAGTGGACGCCGCTCCCAAGCGCCACAGGCTGATGCCGAACCGGGTCGCCGTAGCCTTATCGCACGGCTGCTGGGCGTGACATCGTCGAACACGCCTCACCCCAACGGCGCATAAGCCCACTGGCCACTCAGCAGGTTCACCTCTCGGGCATGTCGGCGCGGGCCTGCATCGCCTGTTGATAGGCCCTTATCAAGGCCGACAGTGATTCCCGTGCCCAGCGGGCACCGTAGAACCAGAGCACGACCTTGGTGCCATGGAGATCGTCATTGAATATCTGGCATACACCCGGGTACCCGGTTTTGCAGTAGCCGTGGAAAGCTGGGCTTTGGCCGTCGGAGACCAGCGCGTCAAGGCGATACTCGCTCACTCGCTGATCGATCTCGTTATTGGAGGCCAGGGTGAAATGTGCAGTGGAGTCCGGTAGCAGCGCCAACACTGGCACCACTTCAGCGCCGGCGGCCTTCAACACTTTCAAGGCCTGGAGAAATCCATTGGAGTGCTCCACCACTTCACGTACATCGTTGTGCAGGTATTCGTCGGCAAAACCAATACGCCAATCGGCCAGGGCAGGAGCGGATTTCGTGGCGCTGTTATCCATGACGGGTGGGACTTCGACCATGACCGGCCCCACGGGATCCAGGCCGCTTAGGGCAATGAGGGATAACGACGGATCACGCACGGCCTTCATCATCGGCCCCGGGATATCGAACCTGGGCCCCTGGGCAGCAGACGCTGTAGCAGGCTGGTACTCAATACCACCGCGAGAAGCTGGCACATGCTCCATCGACCCAGCCGGTGCACAGGACATTGTAGTAAAGGCGTTGAGCGCCGAAGGTAGCTCCACGGAACATGGAGTACCTGGCGACAACGTGGTCCTACATTTTTCCTCCATCAACCCCACTCCCAGGAAATAATTTTCCCGGGATCATCGCATCCTTTTCCAGTCAGATCTCAAGGCGGAAACACCTTGAAAAGCCCTTCTACCGACAGGACGTTACAAGCACCTTCAACTCACCAGCGGTTCAGCCACCTGGGCCTCGACATCCAGCCACCAGGCGTGTCCGCGCTCAGGTGCAGCCAGCATGAAAGCCTGACCCATGGCTGGCGTGGTAATCGACACACTACGCTCCCAAGCGAGGGCCATGATGCGGTCGAACGGCTCATGCCAGGCATGGAATGCCAGATCAAAGGTGCCGTTGTGGATCGGCAGCAACCAACGCCCCTTGAGATCGATATGGGCCTGCAAGGTTTGTTCGGGCTGCATATGCACATGGGGCCAATCGACGTTGTAGGCACCCGTCTCCATCAGCGTCAGGTCAAATGGCCCGTACTGCTCGCCAATGCGCTTGAAGCCATCGAAATAGCCGGTGTCGCCGCTGAAAAAGATGTGCCGGGCGCCATCGATCATCACCCATGACGCCCACAGCGTCTGGTTGCCATCAAACAGGCCACGCCCGGAAAAGTGCTGGGCTGGGGTGGCGACAAAACGGATGCCATCCACTTCAGTGCCCTGCCACCAATCCAGCTGCCGCACCTTATCAGGCGCTACCCCCCACTTGATCAAGGTGTCACCGACGCCCAGCGGTGCGAGAAAATAGCGGGTCTTAGCGGCCAATTGCACGACGGCCTGGCGGTCCAGGTGGTCGTAATGGTTGTGCGACAGAATCACCGCCTCAATCGGCGGCAGATCGTCAAGGCTTATAGGCGGCTGGTGAAAGCGCTTGGGCCCCGCCCAACTGAAAGGCGAAGCACGCTCGGCGAACACCGGATCGGTCAGCCAGAACTTGCCGCGCATTTTCAGCAGTACAGTGGAGTGCCCCAGGCGGTAGACACTGTGATCCGGGGCGCTGAGCAGTTGTTCGCACGTCAGGCGCTGTACCGGAATCTCCCCTACTGGCCGCGTACTGCGAGGCTTGTGAAAAAGCATTTTCCAAAAAATCTGCAGGGTCTTGCCAAAGCCTGCGCGGTTGACCGGCGCATGATTGTTGAATTGACCTAGCTGCTGCTCGGATGGCTTGAGCGCTGCCGAGGTGGTGTCGAGACGGTTAGAGATCGTGGCCATTACAGAGTGACTCCAGTACGTTCTGCTGATGCAGATCAACAACTACACTGCACAGTGTAGTTTCAAGATTGCAACAAAACCCGGACCAAGTAAACTACCGAGTGTAATTTTCCTCCCAGAGCCGAACCCCCATGACTGCACCTCAACGCCTCACCGACCGTAAACGCGAAGCCATCTTGGCAGCGGCCATTGCCGAGTTTCGCGAAAACGGCTTCGAGGTCACCAGCATGGACAAGATCGCCGCCACCGCCGGCGTATCCAAGCGTACGGTGTACAACCACTTCCCCAGCAAAGAGGAGTTGTTCACCGAGATCCTGAATAAGCTGTGGGCCAGCAGCGTGGCGCAACTGGATGTCAGCTACTGCAGCCAACAACCCCTGCGCGACCAGTTGCGGGTATTGCTGGAAGCGAAGATGAAAATGATGTCGGACGCCAACTTCCTCGACCTGGCCCGAGTGGCGATTGCCGCGACCATCCATTGCCCGGAACGCGCACAGGACATCGTCAATCGCCTGAGCGCGCGCGAACAGGGGTTCACTCTCTGGGTGCGTGCAGCCCAGGAAGACGGGCGACTCAAGCCCGTCGACCCGGGCTTTGCCGCCCATCAGGTGCAAAGCATGCTCAAGGCGTTCGCCTTCTGGCCGCAAATCACCCTCGGCCAGCCCACCCTGGACGCGGCCACCCAGGCCAACGTGATCGAATCGGCGATGGATCTGTTCCTGGCCGGCTATGAGATTGCTCCCCGCCCCCGATAAGCCCCATGTCGCAATACGACGATGCAGGTCGTTTTTGCTGCAATCCCTCTGGTTCTCCACGCAAATGGCTTGGAAGGACACTGATTATTCCTACGTAAATAACTGACAATATTCGCCTGTCATCTGGCGTAAATGACCTTTTCATAACGTACGCCTTCGCCACTTAAAAAAAGAAAAACTGACGCAGGGATCTATGGAAAACCTTCGAGGCAAAGGGCTGTCGTTTGCCCGGCGCATTTATCGGCCGCGCATTATCGGGCTGGGCATTGGCAGCATTTGCGTGCTGGCCGCCCTTTACCCGTTGGCCATGCCCGGATGGATCTGGGCGTTGTGGCTGCTCAACGCATTTATCTGGCCGCACCTGGCGTACCAGCTATCGAGCCATTCGGCATTTCCCTACCAGGCCGAGCGCCGCAACCTGCTCTATGACTCACTGTCCGGCGGTTTCTGGGCCGCTGCCACGCAATTCACACCACTGACCGCAGTGACCATCCTCGCGATGATGACCATGCACAACGTCGCGGCGGGCGGCAAGCGGTTGATGGTCCAGGGCATGCTCGCGCAACTGGTGGGCGTGGCACTCGCCTGGCTGATATTCGGCCCTTCATTCAACCCCAACGTCGGCCTGATCCAGGTGTATGCCTGCCTGCCAATGTTGATCCTCTATCCCGTCGCCATCGGCATGGCCAGTTATCGTTTGGCCATCAAGCTTTCGGAACACAAGCGTGCCCTGAGCGCCTTGAGCCGTACCGATAGCCTCACCGGCCTGCTCAATCACGGCTCCTGGAAAGACCTGCTGCAACTGAAGTTCCACAAGTGTCAGCAGCAACAATCCGAGGCCACCATTGCGCTGATCGATATAGACCACTTCAAGCAGATCAACGACGCCTATGGCCACATCGTCGGTGACCGCGTGCTGCGACAACTGAGCAAGGAATTGCAGCGCAACGTGCGGGAAAATGACCTGACTGGCCGATATGGCGGCGACGAATTCTGCGTGATCCTCCCAGACGTCCCGCTGGAACAGGCCAGCTATGTAATGGAGCGCCTGCGGGAAATGTTCAGCCGCTACCGCGACCCGCAAGCTCCGGAACTGCGGGTCAGCCTGAGCATTGGCCTGGCGGCGTACCAAGCGCAATTCACCCAGGCACATATGTGGCTCAATGCAGCGGACAAGGCGCTGTACGCAGCCAAGGGCACTGGACGCAATCGGGTGACGGTCGCTGAATCACTGGTCGCCCGTTCCGCCTGAATAGAACTTCCCCCGGGGCACATGACTCAGAGCTCTTACCTGTACTGTCTGCCGGTAGAAAGGAAGCCGGCAATGAGCACGTCCGCCGTGGGCCTGGGGCTACACGGTGGGCAAGCGCAACCATGGATACATCCTTGCACTGTGCATCACTGAGCCCGCGACCATGCTATTTACTGCCCATAAAAAGACCATCACCACCCTGCAAGAAACGGTCAGCCAACAAGCCGGCCTGCTGGATGCCATCGAGCGCTCCATGGCCGTGATCGAGTTCGATCTGCAAGGCAACGTACTGCGCGCCAATGACAACTTCCTCAAAACCATGGGCTACCGCGCGGATCAAGTCGTCGGCCAACCCCATCGCCTGTTCTGCACCCAGGCGTTTGCCCGCAGTGCCGATTACGGCCAATTATGGACGCAACTGCGCAATGGCCAGTTCCAGTCGGGCACCTTCGAGCGGGTCGCTGCCGATGGCCATTCGGTGTGGCTGGAGGCCAGCTACAACCCGGTGCGCGACCAGGCCGGCCGAGTGGTGAAAATCGTCAAGTATGCCCTGGACGTTAGCGCCAGGATGCAGGCCGAAAGCGAAGCCAATGCCAAGCTCGAGGCGATTGACCGGGCCATGGCGGTGATCGAGTTCAACCTCGACGGCAGCATCATTACCGCCAACCAGAACTTCCTCCAGCGCCTGGGTTACAGCCTGGCGCAGATCCAGGGCAAGCATCATCGCCTGTTCTGCAAACCGGAGCTGGCCAACAGCCAGGAATACAGCGACTTCTGGCACCGGCTGAACCAGGGTGAGTTGTTCAGCGGCCAGTTCGAGCGCATCACCCACGCCGGCCAGACGCTGTGGCTGGAAGCCAACTACAACCCGGTGTACGACGCCAGCGGCCGCTTGTGCAAGATTGTGAAGTTCGCGTCCGACGTCACCGCCATGGTGGAAAAACACGCCGAAGACGCCCAAAGCGCCACCCAGGCCTATCACATCTCCCTGCAGACCCGGGAGATCGCCGAAAAAGGCGCCGAGGTGATTCAGCAGACCGCCAGCGGTATCCATGACATTGCCGCCGACATTGAAAGCTCATCCAGTCTGATCGCCAAGTTGGGCGAGCGCTCGCAGCAGATCACCACCATCGTCAACACCATTCGCGCGATCGCCGATCAGACCAACTTACTGGCCTTGAATGCCGCCATTGAAGCCGCACGCGCAGGTGACCAGGGCCGCGGGTTTGCGGTGGTCGCCGATGAAGTCAGGCAACTGGCCGCCCGCACCAGCGGCTCCACGGCGGAGATTTCGAGCATGATCGAGATGATCCAGAGCGAAACCCGCCAAGCCATCGACAGCATGGACAACACCCGCGAGCGCGCCGCCCAAGGCGTGGACCTGGCCAACCAGGCCGGCACGGTAATCCTGCAGATCCGCGAAGGCACCAGTGATGCCGTGCGGGCGGTGAGTATGTTTGCCAATGACCGGGTGGGGTTGTAGGCACCGGGGCGTTCTTACTGGCGCCATCGCTGGCAAGTCAGCTCCCACAAGGGGTCAACCGACCAGGCTGCGCACTGCACTGATCTGGGGGATCTCCACCCGACGCATGTACACACGCAGTGGTTCAGTGATGTTGATCCGGTCATCGATGTTCTGGTCCAGCAGCAGTTGGATGTGCTCGCGGGACAGGGTCATGGCCTGGTCGGCTGCGGGCTGCCAGACGAACTCGCTGGTGGGGATGATGCCGTCGTCGGCGACGTCCATGCCGAACGAGTCTTCGCTGAAACGTACGATGTACTGGCCGGTCTTGCGGTTCAGGCCGACAAAGCCGTTGAGTTGGTCGGCGGCCTGGCAGATGAGTTCTGAAGTGATGCGCATGCTAAACCTCACTGAAAAATCCCACAGGGGAAGTGAACGATGGTTTACACGCGAGGCAGGTAAATAACGCAATGAACTTCCCTCTGGCGGGGAAGCTGGGGCCAAGAGTACTGCAAAGCACGGCACAAAAGCGCAGAAAAATAGCGCATGCGCACGTTAATGTCGGTTTGGTGATGGCGCGATTTGCAGGCAATTGTTAAAAAGGAACCCTTCTTGAAGCTACCTCCACGAAAGGACCTCGCACATGCCTGCTACGTTTACCAAGAGTGCCCTGCTGCTCGCCCTGATGATGGGCCTTGGCCACGCACAGGCTGCAAGCCCCATCAGCCCGGCTGAAATGGCGACCAAGGAGGGCATTCCCCACCCTGCCGTAATCGCCCACCGAGGTGCGTCCTTCGATGCCCCGGAGTCCACCGCCGCCGCCTACAAGGTTGCCCGCGACCTGGGTGCCGACTACCTGGAGCTGGATCTGCAACGCAGCAAGGACGGCGTACTGTTCGCCTTGCATGATAACAATCTGCAACGCACCACCGACGTGGCCACCAAGTTCCCTGAGCGCAAGGACAGCCCGGCCAATGAGTTCACCTGGAAAGAACTGCAAACCCTGGATGCCGGCAGTTGGTTCAACGCCGCCTACCCGGATCGTGCACGCCCAGGCTTTGTCGGTTTGAAAATCCTCAGCCTGGACGACATCATCAAGATCGCCGAAGGCAACCCCCAGCACAAACCCGGCCTGTACATCGAAACCAAAGAGCCCAAGCAGTTCCCGGGGATCGAAGCCGATCTGAAAGACAAGCTGCTGGATAAGGGTTGGCTCAGTTCCGTGGGTTCCAAGCTGGGCAAGAGCAACATGGGCGTCGGCCAGGGCAAGGGCCGTGTGGTATTGCAGACCTTCGAGACCGCCAGCCTCAAGGAACTGCAGAAAGAAATGCCCAACACCCCGAAAATCCTGCTGTTGTGGGTGGGTGAAGGCAGCATCGAGCCCAAGTCCAAGGTGACCTTCGCCGAATCCGGCGAACCGACCAAAGCGGCCTACTATGCCAAGCAGGAACCCAAGGACGCTGCCGAGTTCGAGAAGTGGGTCGATGAAGCCAAGAGCCTCGGTGCGATTGGCACCGGCCCGTCCGCACAGCTGACGAACCTCGGCGACCAGAGCTATTCGGACCTGGTCAAGCCCGAGATGAACCAACTGACCCACGACAAAGGCCTGCTGGTGCACGTCTATACCGTCGATGAACCGGTGGATTTCGAGAAGGTCATGAGCGCCGGGGTCGATGGCATCTTCACCAACCGCGCCGCCGAACTGCTGAAGTTCTACAAGCGCTGGCCGTCGTCCAGCGTGCAAGACCTGCTGCAGGACAACGGTTACTGAGTGAACGAATGGTCAGGGCAACTGTGGCTGGGCCGTGACTACGGCCTGATCCTCGGTGAGACGGGGCGCACCGCGCCCCACGGTCATTACGCCCATCAATTTATCCTGTGCTCGGACAGCCCCATCACCGTCAGCCTTGATGGGCACCTGCAAACGGCCTATCGCCTGTTCATCCCCTCTCGCCAGCCCCACGCCATCGTCCACGCCCCCGGCACTGTGTTGATGGCTTATGTGGAACCCGGGGCATTCGACCTCGATTCGTTGCAAAAAGCCCTGGAGACGGCCGAGTTCTCCCCCGAACGCCTTGAGCAGTCTTTGCGACAACTTCCACGTCGCCAGGCTGACGATGAGCGGGTGCAGCGCGCATTGCACACCCTTGATCAACAGTTGAACGGCAAGGTCTCGGCGCAAGCATTGGCCGAGGCGGCGCACCTGTCCTTGAGCCAGTTGGAACGCCTGTTCGTCAGCCAGCTCGGCGTGCCGGTGCGGCGCCTGGTGATGTGGCGACGCTTGCGCCTGGCCCTGGACCTGGCCCTGAACGGCCACACGTTGACGCAAGCAGCCCACGGCGCGGGGTTTGCCGACTCGGCGCATTTTTCCCGGACCATGAAGCAACTGTTTGGCGTGACCGCCGGGGCGTCGTTGCGCCATCTTCAGGTACACCTCCTCCCCCTGTAGGAGCGAGCTTGCTCGCGAAGAACTCGAGAGCACCGCATCAAACCAGACAGCTCGCGCCTACATTTGGAGAGCGCTTGGGACAGGCGGTTCTTTACTCAACTGGGTCGGCGTAAAGGGGTCACGCAGTTGCCCAAGATAATCCACCGGGAAATCCGGACGGCTACCAATCCCCAGGTCGCCCTCGCCCATTCGATAGTCCTCGGTGTAAAACGCAGTCCCCAACAGCCAGTCCCACAGGTTGAAAAACAAACCGAAATTCACATCCCCCGCGCGCCCGTACTTCATGTGGTGAAAGCGATGCACCGGCGCCCAGGCAAACACCCAGCGCAGCGGCCCCAGGCGCATATCGACATTGGAATGCTGCAACAGCAGTTGCACGGCAATGGCCAACGCCAGCAACATCGCCACCTCCACTGGAATGCCTAACAGGATCAGCGGCAGCAAACCCGCCGTGGCCTCGAGCATCTGGTGCAAGGGATGCTTCATCAGGCCATTGAACCCATAGAGCCGCTGCACGCTGTGGTGCACCGCGTGCAAACGCCAGAGTGCGGCGATGCGGTGACTGGCGTAATGCATCAGCGTGATGCCCGCATCGGCAATCACGATTGCCAGCAGCAATTGCGCCCACAGCGACCAGGCCCGGGGCCAGGCGCCCTCGATCGCCAGCCATGCCGTGAGCAGCGGCAATGCCAGCAGCCCCAGGGCATTCAGGCTTTCATTGACCAATGCATGGAGGACATCCCGGCGGCGGTCGCCCATTGGGCGGTTCCACTGTGGCTCGTAGGGCAAGCACAGCTCGGCAATGAACGACACGCCGATGGCCAGCGCAAACACCGCCAGCAACCACTGCGATGCCCCAATTGCGACCAACCAAAGCCCCCCACCAATAAATCCCGCCCAGAACACGGGTGCATACAGCCAAGCCAGTATCTGTTTCATGTGTGCCTCCTGAAGTTGAGACACCAGCATGAAATCTCCCGGCGCGGGGCGATTGAACAAACAACGCAAACTTCCTACACAATTAAGGGTGAATTAAGTTGCGCGGGGTAATCTGATCCCACTTAAACAGCTCACCCCAAAGGACTCCACCATGAAAAATCTGACCGCTCTGTTTGCCGCTGCCGCCCTGACCCTGACTGCTGGCCTGGCCCAGGCCGATGTTCGCCCGGACCAGATTCCAAGCCTGCTGCAATCGGGTGCCGTGAAGCCGTTTGAACAACTGAATGCCGCCGCCCTGGCCAAACACGTCGGCGCGACCATCAACGACACTGAGCTGGACAACGAAGCCGGGCGCCTGGTCTACGAAGTCGACCTGACCGACACCACTGGCAAGAAATGGGATGTGAAGCTCGACGCCAAGACCGGCGAAGTGCTGGAAAACAAGCAAGACACTTAATTTACCCCGGCAACACAACGCGCCGCCTTCGGGCGGCGCAGTTGTGAAAGGACTCCCGTGGCGAGGGGGCTCGTCCCCCGCTGGGCTGCGCAGCAGCCCTAAAACCTGCACCCTCGGTTTACCTGACACCCATCGGTGGTGCTAATGGGGCTGCTGCGCAGCCCAGCGGGGGTGTAGAACCGTAGACATCCTTTACATCTGAAACCGGGGACATCGTTTACACATTTGAAGCTTGGATGCGGCTCTTGCCGCGTCCAAGTCTGCCTAAGGGATAGTCACATAGGTACAGATCCCAAACATCCTCTTCAGCCTCTTTAAGCCCTATCCGTTCTCCAGATAAAGCCTCGCTGACAAATATCAGCTTGTTCTTCCACAAGATAGAGCCGTCCTGTCTGACACTTCGAACCTGCATGTCTGCCGGATATTCCACGGCGGGTAAGCATCCGGGGGTAAGGCCGAGTAGATGGCACATACAACTCTCCCGGACGTTTCATGCCGAGCGCTTCGTGTGGTCGTATATAATTGAATTCATTCCTGAAATGCTCCAGCAACAGCTGTTGCTCAAGCAAGTCGCGTCCTAAAGGCAACTCGAATTTCAAGCTGCGGTGCATTCGCTCGTGGCGACCGTTCTGCGCGGGTCTTCCAGGCATGATTCGCTCGGGGGTAGATGCCCAGACGGATCCACCAAACCGCCAATGTAGACATTCTTGCCAGACCAGGAGAGGCAAATGGAACACCGTTGTCAGAACGAATGACTTGCGGCATGCCGTATTCCTGAAAAAAGCCTCTCAAATGCCTGTTTTACAGGCTGTGTCATGATCTTGGGGTGGGCCCTGCACGCCAGAATCAGGCGCGATGCGTGGTCAGTCACGGTCAAAGGAAAGCACATCTGCCCGTTAAGCATCTTGAACTGCCCTTTGTAGTCAGCACACCACGTCTTGTTGGGCTCGTTGGCTTCTCGCATTGGGGCGTGGGAAGTGCCGTGTCGACGCTTGAAGCGCCGTTTGCTGACCAATCCAAGCCGATCAAGCCATTGCCCTGCCGTGCTGGGGGCAGGCCAGGTGATGGTTGGATCCTCGATTCGCAATAGCTCGAGAAGCTTCTTCGGCCCCCATTTATCGTGGGCTTCCTTCATGGCCACCACGCGGGCCAAGATCTCATCGTCGGTTTTGTTTGGACTGTTATGAGGTCGTCGGGAGAGCTCGGACAACGACTTCAAATCGCCGTCATGCCGGGCAATCCATTTATCGACGGTAGGCCGACTCACATTGAATCGGTGTGCCAACTGGGTTTTCGTGTAGTTGCCAGAAAGCCAGTCAGCGACCAGTTTGATTCGTTGGTTCATGGGGGACTCTTGGTTCCAGGGCATGATCAGATACCTCCTGACCATGCGTATTAACCTGTAAACCATGTCCCCGGTTAGAAATGTAAACGATGTCCCCGGTTTGTACCGGGACGAGCCCCCTCGCCACAACACGCTAATTCACCACAACACGCGGCCTTGCCACAGGCTGCTGGTGACTGACACAAAACTGTCAAATCCCCTTGCAATGATTGTGCGACGCGCACCTGTCGCCTTCCTCTGCGAGCCACCATGAACCACAGCATCGATCACGGCCATCAGGATTCGGACCTGTTTGGCCTGCTTTACGGTTTCCGTTTCCGGCCCGGCGAGAAGGCCGAACAGATCGACTCGGCGACCGTGCTCAAGGCCTTGCAAGCCCCGGCCGATCCCGAGCAATTTTTGTGGCTGCACCTGAACCTGGCACACGCGGCCTGCCAGCGCTGGATGCAGGCGCACCTGGAGCTGCCGCCAGAGTTCTTCGAGGCGCTGCACGAAGGCTCGCGCTCGACCCGTATCGAGCATGTGGACTCAGCCTTGCTGGCGGTGGTCAACGACGTGGTGTTCAACTTCAGCAGCATGATGTCATCGGACATTTCCACCTTATGGGTCTGCGCCCGCAGCCGCCTGCTGATCAGTGCGCGCCTGCAACCCCTGCACTCGGTGGACAAGCTGCGCTCATCGGTAAAGGCCGGCGAACACTTCCGTTCCCCTCTGGAGTTGCTGGTGCATCTGCTGCGTGACCAGGGTGAGGTGCTGACACAGATCGTGCGCAAGACCAGCCAGAGCGTGGACCAGATCGAAGACCAGTTGCTGTCCTCACGCCTGTCCACCAACCGCGCCGAACTGGGGGCCATGCGCCGCGTGCTGGTGCGCCTGCAACGCCTGTTGGCGCTGGAGCCGGGCTCGCTGCTGCGCCTGCTCAACCGCCCGCCGCAGTGGCTGCAAAAGGAAGACGTGAAGGAGCTGCGCAAATCCACCGAAGAGTTTGCCCTGATCATCGACGACCTCACGGCCCTGGGCGAACGGATCAAGTTGTTGCAGGAAGAAATCGCCGCCAACCTCAACGAACAAAGCAACCGCACGCTGTTTACCCTGACGGTGGTGACGGTACTGGCACTGCCGATCAATATCATCGCCGGCTTCTTTGGCATGAACGTCGGTGGCGTGCCGCTCTCCCAGGACCCCGAAGGGTTCTGGATCCTGGTGGCGTTGGTGGCGACATTCACCTTGATTGCCGGCCGATGGGCATTTCGCAAGCGCCAGGATTACTAAGCCCGAAATGCGATCAACCTGTGAAAGCGGGCTTGTGTGGGAGCAGGCTTGCCCGCGATAGCAGTGCTCCAGGTTAGATACAAACCCTCGCCCCGCCGCGCCCACATGAGTTCCGAGTTTTTTTTGGACCAGCGGCGGGCTGACTGCACCAAACACTGATTTGACGCAGCACCTCCGTAACATTCTGCAACGATCATGGGCGACATCCTCCCAACACTGGATGCACCGGCATGGCCACCCCTTCCCTGACTGCCTCCCACCAGGCAGCCGCCACTGACGCAAAACCGCAACTGGACAGCAAACCCAGCCTGCTCACGGTGATCATGTTCTTTTCCGTACTCGCCATGGGCCTGTTGTTCACCGCCTACAGCCTGATGCACGACATGCACGAACTGGGCACGGTGGTCACCACCTGGACCCCGTTCCTGCTGCTGGGCGTGGCGTTGCTGATTGCCTTGGGGTTCGAGTTCGTCAACGGTTTCCATGACACCGCCAACGCCGTAGCCACGGTGATTTACACCAACTCGCTGCCGCCGCAATTCGCCGTGGTCTGGTCGGGGTTCTTCAACTTCCTCGGGGTCCTGCTGTCCAGTGGTGCGGTGGCCTTTGCCATCATCGCCTTGCTGCCGGTGGAGTTGATCCTGCAGGTTGGCTCTTCCGCGGGTTTTGCGATGATCTTCGCCCTGCTCATCGCGGCGATCCTGTGGAATCTGGGCACCTGGTGGCTGGGCCTGCCGGCGTCGTCTTCCCATACGCTGATCGGGTCGATCATCGGTGTTGGCGTGGCCAATGCCCTGATGCATGGCCGTGACGGCACCAGCGGCGTGGACTGGGCGCAGGCGATCAAGATCGGCTATGCACTGCTGCTGTCACCACTGATCGGTTTCGGCTTTGCCGCCCTGCTGTTGCTGGCACTGCGGGGCTTTGTGAAAAACCGCTCGCTGTACAAGGCGCCCAAGGGCAACACCCCGCCGCCGTGGTGGATTCGCGGCATGCTGATCGTGACCTGCACCGGCGTATCCTTTGCCCACGGCTCCAACGATGGCCAGAAAGGCATGGGCCTGATCATGTTGATCCTGGTGGGCACCCTGCCCATGGCCTACGCCCTGAACCGCACCATGCCGGCCGATCAATCCCTGCAATTTGCCGCCGTGGCAGAAGTCACCCAGCAAGCCCTGGTCAAGAGCGCGCCGCAAGCAGCCCCGGCCGATCCGCGACCGACGCTGTCGACCTATGTGCGCACCAAGGACGTCACGCCCGAGTTGATCCCTGCCCTCGCCGCCCTGACCGGGCATATCGGCGAACAAGTGAAAGGCTACGGCTCCCTGGCCAAGGTGCCCGCCGAGGCCATGGGCAACGTGCGTAACGACATGTACCTGACCAGCGAAACCATTCGCCTGATGGACAAGGGCAAGGTCGGCAACTTCGATGCCGACACCCAGGGCAAGCTGCAACTGTTCAAGCAACAGATCGACAACGCGACGCGCTTTATCCCACTGTGGGTGAAGATCGCCGTGGCCATCGCCCTGGGCCTGGGCACCATGGTCGGCTGGAAGCGCATTGTGGTGACCGTCGGCGAGAAAATCGGCAAGACCCACCTGACCTACGCCCAGGGCGCCTCGGCAGAAACCGTGGCCATGCTGACCATTGGCGCTGCCGACATGTTCGGCTTGCCGGTCTCCACCACCCATGTGCTGTCCTCGGGCGTGGCCGGGACCATGGTCGCCAATGGTGGTGGCTTGCAGATGAAGACCATCCGCAACTTGCTGATGGCCTGGGTGCTGACGTTGCCGGCGGCGATTGTGTTGTCGGGTAGCTTGTACTGGTTGTTCACCCAACTCTTCTGACCCTGCCCGCCCCCCAAACTCTGTAGGAGCTGAGATCCTGGCTGAGAGGGCTGTTGTGGTGAGCGGGCTTGTCGGAACGTTGTGTAGATACCGATGCAGCGATGAGGCCCGATAAATCAACGCAAGGCTTAGGTGCGTCATCGCCGGCAAGTCGGTTCCTACAGGTTCGATTGGGGGAGTCAGACGAACAACCCGGCCATTGCTTTGAGCCGCTTCTTGTAGACCCGCCGCGCTTGCAGCGCGTCTTCCAACGTCACCGCGACAAACCCCGCGCGCTGGTTGGGCTGCATCTGCCCGATCAAATCAAGGTCGGCGCTGATCACCGTGCCGATCATCGCGTAGCCGCCGCCGGATACGGCATCGCGGTGCAGCACGATGGGTTCCAGGCCGGCCGGGACCTGGATCGAGCCGATGGGGTAGCAGCTGTCGACGATGTTCGATGGATCAGAGCCGGCGCCAAACGGCTGCTGCCGGGGCTGGAAGCTCAAGGCACTGCCGCCCTTGAAGCGGTAGCCGATCCGGTCGGCCTCGGAGCCGACGGTCCAGGGCTCGGCGAAAAAAACTGCTTTTGGCCTCGGGCGTCAGGCGCTCGTAATACAAGCCCGGCACCACGCGCAAGGTCACATCGCCGCCCACCGAGCGGCGCAGGGCCATCGGCAAACTGTTGCCGGCCCGGCCTTGCCCGCGGGTCTGGCCGATAGGCAACACATCCCCCTCCTGCAAGCGCCGCCCATGAAACCCGCCCAACCCACCCAAGGTGTATGTGGAGCGGCTACCCAGCACCAGCGGCACGTCGATCCCCCCCGGCCACCGCCAGATAGGTCCGCGCACCGGCCACGGGAAACTCAAACCGCAGCACCTGCCCGGCACGCACCTGGAACGCCGTGTCCTGGTGCACCACTTCACCGTCCAGGCGCGGCGACATCAGCGCGCCGCTCAACGCCACCAACCCATCCTGTTGAAACTCCAGCTGCGGGCCGATCAGCGTGCACTCCAACCCTGCCGCGCCCGCCGGGTTGCCCACCAGGTGGTTGGCCGCACTCAAGGCGTACTGGTCCAGGGCGCCGGACGGCGGGATTCCCAAGTGGTAATAGCCTTCGCGCCCCAGGTCCTGCACGGAGGTCGCCAGGCCAGGCTTGAGCACCTTGATCATAGAAGCGCCTCCTGCAGGGTTTTCGGGTAGCCGATCGGGTCGGCAAAAAAAGCATCCAGGGAAAACTCCACCGGGCGAATGCGCAAATCGAAACGCCCTGCTTCTACTTCGGCCACGGCCAGGTCGTAGGCATCCCGGTCGATGGGCTTGAACTGCACGATATCGCCGGGGCGGAAGAACACCATATGTTCCTTGAGGTAGGCCAATTGCTGGGCCGGGTCGTAGATCGGCGCCGGGGTCACGCCAAACATCTGATAACCACCGGCGCCGCGCACTGAGTAGATACAACCAAAACAGCCGCCGTGGCCCAGGGTCAGCTTCGGCGTGTCAGTGCGTGGACGCAGGTATTTGGGCACCTGCAACTGCCGCTCGCGCTCGACCATCTGGAACATGAATGGCAGGCCGGCCACAAAGCCGACCATCGACACAAACCACGGCGCGCCACTGTGGGCAGCGATAAACGCCTCGACATCCGCCAGGCCATTGACCCGCGCGGCGTACTCCAGGTCAGTGGCGGTGGGGTCTTGGTGACGGTCGCGAAAACGCATCAGGGTTTCATGGGTCCAGGGGTCGTTGTAGAGCACCGGAATCTCGATGATGCGCGTGTGCAAAGTCCGCTCGGCCACAGCCTGGGCCTCGGCGCTTTGCACCGCGTCGAGCAGCACATGGGGGGCGATCAGGTCTGGGTCGAAGCGGATCTGGAACGAGGCATTGGCCAGGCAGATATCCAGCACGCCGGGCAGTTCCAGGCGCTGCACCGCACGGGTGACCGCCATACCCTTGAAGAACGCCTCCAGGGACATGCTTTCGCTGACCTCGGCGAACAAATGCTCATCAGCGCCAAAGCTGTAGCGAATCGGGGATGTTTCAGCCATGTCTGTTCCTCTTGGAATCATTGTAGAAAGGCAGGCAAAAAAACCATGTAGCGGTGAAACTTGTTGTGGCGAGCGGGCTTGCCCCGCGCTGGGGTGCGAAGCAGCCCTAATAGGACTACCGAGTTTCTTCAGATGGACCTAGGTGGCAGGTTTTAGGGCTGCTTCGCACCCCAGCGCGGGGCAAGCCCGCTCGCCACAGAAAGCCCGCTCGCCACAACAGGTCTGCCAGATGCCACAGTGATGCCCGCTTGGTCCAGCGCTGCCCGGGTCGCTTCCACCAGAGCCAGGGCGCCCGGTGTATCGCTGTGCAAGCAGATGGAATCGAATTCGATAAACAGGTCTTCGCCTTCGACGGTGCGCACCAGGCCGGTCTGGCAGGCACGCAGCACCCGCGCCGCCACCGTTGCCGGGTCCAGGGCGCGTACGTTGCGGGTAAACACGATGGAACCGGACAGATCGTACTCACGGTCGGCATAAAACTCGCGAACCACAGGCTGCCCCAGTTCCTTGGCAATGCGCCAGATCACCGAACCGGGCATGCAATACAGCAGCAGTTCAGGCTCCAGGCGCTGCAGGTTTTCTACTAGCAGCCGTGCGGCCTCTTCGTCCCGGGCCAGGTGCATGTACAACGCGCCATGGGGCTTGATGTGCTGCAAGGTCACGCCCTGCACCCGCGCCAATTCGCGCAGGGCGCCCAGTTGGTAGAGCATGTCGTCTACCAGTTCCTGGGCCGGGGCGTTGATGTGGCGGCGGCCGAAACCCACCAGGTCGCGGAACCCCGGATGGGCGCCGATAGCCACGCCCAACTGCTTGGCGCGCTCGATGGTGCGGCGCATGGTGCCGGGGTCGCCAGCATGGAAGCCGGTGGCTACGTTGGCGGAGCTGATAAACGCCATCAGTTCGTGATCCACACCGTCGCCGATGGTCCAGGGACCAAAGCTTTCGCCCATGTCCGAATTGAAATCCACTGTTTGCATCGGGGCCTGCTCCGCAAGAGTTCGTGCCATCGAAAATAGGCTGGCCCTTGACCCCTTGGGAAGATCTATTATCAGATGGGCCATCTTCTGAAAATCAGATACCACCACGAGAGATGTGTATGTCCCTGACGTTGCGCCAGGTTCGTTACTTTGTCGCCACCGCCGAAATCGGCCAGATTTCCCAGGCGGCGCTCCACCTGAACATCTCCCAGTCGGCGGTGACCACTGCGATCAAGGAGCTGGAAGCCCTACTCGGCGCCCAGCTGTTTGTGCGCTCGGCCCAGGGCATGAACCTGACCGATGCCGGTCGGCATTTTCTCAACCGCGCCTATGTGATTGTGCGCAGTGTCGACGATGCCCTGAACAGCCCGCTGCCGGACTACCGCGCCAGTGGCGTGCTGCGGGTCGCGGCCAGTTACACGGTGTTGGGTTACTTCCTGCCGCACCACCTGCAACGCATGGAGCACTGGCATCCGGACGTGACCATCGAGGTCTTCGAGCAGGAGCGCCAGGCCATCGAACAGGGGCTGCTGGATGGCCAGTTCGATATGGCCGTGGTGCTCACCGCCAACCTTACCCACCCGGATATCGTCTCGCAGATCCTGTTCAATTCCGAACGCCGCCTGTGGCTGCCCAGCCACCACCCGCTGTGCGAACGCCGTGCAGTGAGCCTGGCCGATGTGGCGCAGGAGCCCTACATCCTGCTGACTGTGGATGAGGCTGAACAAAGTGCCATGCGCTACTGGGAACAGGCCGGACAAGCGCCCAAGGTGCGGCTGCGCACCAGCTCGGTAGAAGCCGTGCGCAGTATGGTGGCCAATGGCAGCGGCGTTGCGATTCTATCCGACCTGGTACACCGCCCCTGGTCACTGGAAGGCAAGCGCATCGAGACCGTGAGTGTGACCGACAAGGTCACGCCCATGAGCGTCGGCCTGGCCTGGCACCGCGAACGCGCGTTCACCCCGGCGATGCAGGCGTTCCGCGACTACTTCCACGACGCCTTCCTAGCCCCGCAGCAGTTGTCGACACGCCGTTAACGTTGAGCCTTCAAGGTGGCCGACAGCCAAGCTCGCTAAAAACCCGAGAGCGCCGCGTACGTTCAGGATGCCCGCGCCATCGTTAACGTCCTTCGCGAGCGAGCTCGCTCCTACACAGGAGTTTTTCCCGCAGCACGTCGTAGCCCCAGTGGTACACATAGGTGTACGGCAGGAAGAACAGCAGCACGCCGATATCCAGGATAAACGCCTGCATCAAGCTGATGTTCAGCCACGCGGCAATCAATGGCACGGCGAACAGAATCAGCCCGCCCTCGAACAGCAGCGCGTGCATGATTCGGGTCTTGACGCTGTTGGCCAGTTGCAGGCGCACCTTGAGGCGGTCGAACACGCTGTTGAAAATCATGTTCCAGGTCAGCGCCAACACGCTGATGGCCAGGGTCACCGCGCCCATTTCCAGGGCCGGCCGACCGGTGATCCAGACGAGCAACGGGGTACAGATCAGCAAGGCCAGGCCTTCGAAGCCAAGGGCCTGGCAAACGCGTTCGGTGACGGACTTGGTGGTGTTCATAAGTGTTGCTCTGCGAATGTCTTGGGTTGCCATCATCGCCCGCAAAACCGATACTTAATAATCAATAACCATCGATCAAGGCGATAGATCATGGCTTCTCATGAAGTGTTGCAAGCGTTTGTGCAGGCGGCGACCCAAGGCTCGTTTTCGGCGGCAGCGCGCAAACTGGGCAAGAGCCAATCGACGGTCAGCGCCGCCGTGGCCAGCCTGGAGATTGATCTGGACGTGGTGTTGTTCGACCGTAGCAGCCGCAAACCCACCCTGACCCCGGCCGGGCATGTCCTGCTACAACGAGCCGAGCAGGTGCTGGAGGCCAGCAGCCGCCTGGAGCTTGCCGCCAGCCAGTTGTCCCAGGGGCTGGAGCCCAAGCTCAGTATTGCCATGTCCGACACCTATCAGTCGGGGCGCTTCGAAACGCTGCTCAGTGCCCTGGAACAACGCTATCCGGACCTGGAACTGGAGTGGCTGATTGCCGAATATGAAGACCTCATCGCCCTGGTACAAAGCGGGCGGGCGCAGCTCGCATTTATCGAGGCGCAGGAGGTCTACCCGCCAGACCTGACCCACGCCACCCTTGAGGAGGGCTCGCAACTTGCGCTGTTTGTTTCCCCGCTGCATGCGCTGGCCAGCCTCGGTGGCATTGATCAACAAACCCTGCAACAACATCGCGAGCTGCGCCTGGCAAGCATCATCAACCCCAATGAAAACCGGCTGACCGGCCGAGTGTGGTCCGCCCCCAGCTTTTTGATGCTGATGGAAATGGCCATCCTCGGTTTTGGCTGGGCTGCGTTGCCGCGCTGGTTGGTGGAGCGCTTTGCCAATGGTCAACTGGTGGAGCTCAAGGCTCGCGGCTGGCCACGCTCGGTGGCGGTGGATGCCTTGTGGTCACGGCAACACCCCCCCGGCCCGGCGGGCAGTTGGCTACTGGAAAAGATGCTCGAATAGCGCCTGAGGGAGCGGCTTGCCGACGATGGCGACCGTGAAATCGCCATCGCCGGCAAGCCGGGTCCTACACGGGGGAGTCGGTACAGGTTGCAAGGCGGCGTTCGATAAAGCGTTTTTCCGGCATTTGCTGGGGCAGGGCTTTTTCGTAGGCCTGGCGCGCCTCTTTCATACTCCCCAATTGCCGACAGAACGCCCCCAGCAGGCGAATCAAGGTCGCCAGGATGCGCCGCGAGTCACGGTGGTAGGCCGCCTCGGCCCGGGCCTTGACCGTCAATCCGGCATGCCCTGGGTCACCAGCGCCACCAGCCGATCCAGGCTCTCGCCCCACCCCTGATGAAAGCCCATGGCTTCGTGGGCCTGTTTGTCGGCTTCACTCCAATGCATGGCGCGGGCGGTGTAGCGGGTCTTGCCCTCGAGCTCCTCGAACGTCACTTCGGCGCTCATGAACGGCTTGCCCGATGGAATCCAGCCAGGCAGGAACGCATCGGTAAACACTAGGCGGCGCGGCGCGTCGATCTCCAGGAATACGCCTTGGGTCGGGTACTCGCTGCCATCAGGCGCGCGCATCAAGGTACGAAACAGGCCACCGACCCACAGGTTCATTTCACACTCCGGCGTGGTCATGCCGTGGGGGCCCCACCATTGCTGCAACAAGGCAGGCTCGGTCCAGGCGCGAAACACCCGGCTCGGTGGCGCGTCGATGACGCGGCTGATGGACAGTTCGAATGCAGCGGGTTGAGTGTTCATGGATAAACCTCCTGAGTCTTATGATTGTTGGGTTCAGAGATTCAATTCACGCACGGGACGCACTTCTACACTGCCGACCCGCGTCGCCAGGATGCCTGCGCCGCGAGTATGCGGCCACTACCGTAAGGCTTCGGCGCTGTGGACCTGGCACAGGTATTTCATGGCGTTCTCCGTCTTCGGACTACTGACTATAGTTGGCTGTGATCAAGGTTTCAGGTCGAACAGACCGGCGCCGCTTTGCCTATCAAAAGGCGTGGACCAATGCTCATGCACCACCTTCCATTGGCCATTGATCCGCGGGTAACCGGCGACGACAGCTTGTTTCCATTGTTCGATCAGAGTGGTGATTGCGGTGCTCATGGCGATACTCCTGGGGGTGGAAAATCACGCAAGACACCCTTGGTCGAATACCCCACCGGCCAATCGACAGCTTGCTGAAAAAAATTGCACATGGCACAAATCCGATAGACTGCGCGCTTCTTTGCAGCCGTTCGGTCACTCCGATGCAAACCCGTCTCGTCGCCTACGAGGCGCTGAATGCTGTGCAAAAACAGCAAGTCGGCGCCATCGAAGTTCACCCGCAGCAGTTACCGTTTTGCGGCGACATGTATTGCGCACTCAACACCCTGCTGGTCAATCCAAGCCCTGGCGTCAAAGGCCTTGCGCTGTTGGCCGATGAGGTTCCGGTGGCGTTCCTCCTGCTCAAACGAGCGCCCTGCCAGCCCCATTGGGCCGACGAACACAGCGCCACCCTGCATGCCCTGCAAGTCGATCGCCACCAACAGGGCCGAGGCTTTGGCAAAGCCTGCCTGCAAGCCCTGCCCGCCGCCGCCCGCCTGGCCTGGCCGCAGATCACCGCCTTGGAGTTGTCGGTGGACAGCGACAATGTGGTGGCGATGGGCTTGTACTTGCAGCAAGGCTGGGTAGACCGGGGCGAGGCGTATAAGGGGCGGGTTGGCTATGAGCGACGGTTGGCGTTACTGTTTTGATTACGCACAAGGAGACTCCCATGCTAACCACCCTGGAACAGCTCGAAACCCTCTACGGCCTGCCCCACGAGCGTGCCCTGCGCAAGGAAATCGCGTTTCTCAATGAGGATTACCAGGCGATGGTGAGAGCCTCGCCGCTGGTGATTGTCAGTTCTTGCGGCCCTGATGGCATCGATGGCTCGCCTAGGGGGGATGTGCCGGGATTTGTGCGCATCATCGATGAGCGCACCCTGGCGATTCCGGATAGGCCGGGCAATAACCGCCTCGATACCTTGCGCAATCTGCTGGTGGATCCGCGCATCGCCCTGCTGTTTATCATCCCGGGGATCGGGGAGACGCTGCGGGTCAATGGGCGGGCGCAGATTTGCATCGAGCCTGGCTTGCTGGAAAGCTTTGCGGTGAATGGCAAGCCGGCGCGGTCGGTGATTGTGGTGCAGGTGGACGCGGCGTACTTCCACTGTTCGAAAGCCTTTGTGCGTTCCGATTGCTGGAACCCGGACAAACATGTGGAGCGCTCGACGCTGCCGTCAGCGGGCGCCATTCACAAGCGTTTGAATGATGGGCAATTTGATGCAGAGACCTATGACCGGGAGATGCCGGAGCGGGTAAAGAACAGTCTGTATTGACCCCGTACTTCCACACAAAACTTGCGTTGTCTACTGTCAGCTTTCACAGCTATACGGGCTTTCACTCTAGGTTTTTACTGAACTACCAAGGTTGTCGCTCAACGATTGCATCGAGCAGGAATGGGAATTCCAATCTTCCCCATGGAGAGTGACCATGAGCATTTCGTCCAACAACCACCCGATCAATAGCGCTGGAGCCCCAGACCTTTCGTTTGGCAACTCTCCCACTAAAAACGGCACTGTTATCGCCCGAAACTCCGGGGGACTTTCGCGCACTCTCAGCGATGGTTCAACCATTACTGTAGGCTTGGGTTTCGTCGAAAATAAAAAACGTATCGTCGTCACCAAACATACACCTGCTGGAGAACAGGATTTAAACTTTGGGGTTTGGCCTACGGACACTGATGCGCACACCATCCTCATTCGCCTGACCATTCAACCCGACGGCAAACCCCTGTTATTGACTGCGCGTGGACTCGAGTCCACAGCATTTATTACTCGCTTCAATGCACACAACGGCGACACGGATAAATTGTTTGGCGTTGCGGGAACCAGAGATCTCGGGAAAAAAATCTACACCGGCTTCCTTCCCAGAGGGGGGTTGGCGGTGCAAGCCGATAACAAGATCGTTTCTGTATTCCATGATGGCACCCACAGTTTTATCTTTCAGCTCAGCGCCAGCGGCGAACTGATCAACTTTGGGCGTATCGGCCCAATTGATTCAAAAAGTACCCTTTTGAACACTTTACTGATCACCAGCAGGGGGTTTGTGATTGCCGGTGCCAGAACCGAAGCCGAAACCAAAGCTAATGCCAAAGCCCCCATCAGGAAGACATTCATGATGGGGTTCCTGCACGATGCTGAGCTGGACTCCAGTTTCGGTAATGGAGGGTTTGTTGAACTGCAGTTTTCAAATAATGAAAATAAACAAATCTCAGCGCTCGCGAAGGGCCCGGATGGTCAAATCGCTGTCGTGGGGGGGGAATATTACTTGCCTTCAAAGATAAGGTTTGTCGCCAGCTTACTCGCCAACGGTCAAGCCAACCCGCAGTTCCATGGAGGAAAACCGCTGGAGACTGACGACATTATTAACTCCTATACCGATGTCGTGACCCAGAACGATGGGAAAATTGTTGCTTTGGCACGTACCGATAATGGCAGCCGGGTTCTACTGTTCAGGCACACGTTGACCGGTCAGTTGGACCCCAGTTTTGGCGAGCAAGGTAGGGCAACGGCGTGGCAGGATCAGCAAGGACGGCCCGAGCATTCCTCTATCGACACACTGGAGTTGGTACAACCGGGCGAAAAACTGCAAAGCAGTGGTGTGCTAAGCATTTACAGCGAGTCTTTTATCGGGCGACTACTCAGCCAGTAATGCTACCGGCTGAGCTGCCGAGGCAGCTCAGCCTTGTGCCTCAAGACTTCTCGACAGGCAGCCAGATTTCCACGGTGCCGGTCCCCTTATCCACATCGAAGTCGGCGCTGTAGCGCTCCAAATCCGGGCCCGCCACCTTGTAACCCGAAGTCGGCAACCACTCGTACTTGATCCGCTCATAGGTCTGCGACAGCGCATACACCGGCCCGTAGTGCGCAAAGACCGCATAACGATTGGCCGGCACATCTATGGACTCAAAGTTGCTTGGCACATCGCCCTTGGCCGGCACTTCGACCCCAGCGATGTAATCGAATTCCTCCTCTGTGGCGTTGTAGCAAACGCCGTAGGTCACGCCGCCAATGCGCTTCTTGATCTCCTTGATGCAGGTGTCGAACAACTCCCACAGCTTCGGAATGTCCCCCAGCGTGGCCTTGCCGTAATGACCGCCGACCCCGGCGATCACCATGGCCTTGCCCTCTTCCATGCGGGGTTCCAGGGGTAGCGTTGCCTGTTGGTTCATCTGCACAATCTCCATGGGTGAGTGACCAAAACCATACCGAGTATAGGGGCATACCCACTTCACACTCCAGATCGAAAAATTTCCTACGCTATCTGGACAACCGGCTGTCATCGCCCGTATTGTCTGCCCCGCAGGCCACCGCAGTGGCCGACGTCGCTCGGACGGTTCCGGGCGCTTACGTACTCCGAGGCAACAATGGCAGACCAAGGTTCGCCGCGCCGCTTTGCGCGCATAGATCGACTCCCCCCTTACGTTTTCAATATCACTGCCGAGCTGAAGATGGCTGCGCGTCGGCGCGGCGAAGACATCATCGACTTGAGCATGGGTAACCCCGACGGCCCGACTCCACCGCATATCGTGGAGAAGCTGGTGACCGTCGCCCAGCGTGAAGACACCCACGGCTACTCCACCTCCAAAGGCATCCCACGCCTGCGCCGCGCTATTTCGCGCTGGTACAAGGATCGCTACGAAGTGGATATCGACCCGGAAACCGAAGCCATCGTCACCATCGGTTCCAAGGAAGGCCTGGCGCACTTGATGCTGGCCACCCTGGACCAGGGCGACACGGTCCTGGTGCCCAACCCCAGCTACCCGATCCACATCTACGGCGCGGTGATTGCCGGTGCCCAGGTGCGCTCGGTGCCGCTGATTCCCGGCGTGGATTTTTTTGCCGAGCTGGAGCGGGCGATTCGCGGTTCGATCCCCAAGCCGAAGATGATGATCCTCGGCTTCCCGTCCAACCCCACGGCGCAGTGCGTGGAGCTGGATTTCTTCGAACGGGTGATCGCTCTGGCCAAACAGTACGACGTGCTGGTGATCCACGACCTGGCCTATGCCGATATCGTCTACGACGGCTGGAAAGCCCCGTCGATCATGCAGGTGCCGGGCGCCAAGGACATTGCGGTGGAGTTTTTCACCCTGTCCAAGAGTTACAACATGGCCGGGTGGCGCATTGGCTTTATGGTCGGCAATGCCGAACTGGTCAACGCCCTGGCGCGCATCAAGAGCTACCACGACTACGGCACCTTCACCCCGCTGCAAGTGGCGGCCATTGCCGCGCTGGAAGGCGACCAGCAATGTGTGAAAGACATTGCCGAGCAGTACCGCCAACGCCGCAACGTGCTGGTCAAGGGCCTGCATGAACTGGGCTGGATGGTGGAGAACCCGAAGGCGTCGATGTACGTCTGGGCAAAGATTCCCGAGGCGTATGCCGCCATGGGCTCCCTGGAATTTGCCAAGAAGTTGCTGCTGGAAGCCAAGGTGTGTGTATCGCCGGGGATCGGCTTTGGCGAGTATGGCGATGACCATGTGCGCTTTGCGCTGATCGAGAACCAGGACCGCATTCGCCAGGCGGTGCGCGGGATCCGGGCCATGTTCCGGGCTGATGGGCTGGTCACCAAAGCCTGATAACCACCCGATAACGAATGTGGGAGCGGGCTTGCCCGCTCCCACATTTTGATGGGGTTTACACCACCAACGACAGCAGCATGATAAAGCCCAGCGCCACGATGGACAGGATGGTCTCCATCGCCGTCCACGTCTTGAACGTCTCGGCCACGGTCATGTTGAAGTACTGCTTCACCAGCCAGAACCCCGCATCGTTGACGTGCGACAGAATCAACGACCCCGCCCCCGTCGCCAACACCAACAACTCCAGGTTGACCCCCGGTACCATGCCCACCACCGGCACCACAATGCCCGCACCGGTAATGGTGGCCACGGTCGCCGAACCCGTGGCAATGCGAATCACCGCCGCCACCAGCCAAGCCAGCAGGATCGGGTTGATCTGCGCCGTCACCGCCATATGGCCGATCACGTCACCCACGCCGCTAGTCACCAGCATCTGCTTGAAACCACCGCCGGCGCCGATGATCAGGATGATCGCGGCGGTCGGCGCAAGGCTGGCGTCGAGCAGCTTGAGGATCTGCTTGGAGTGGATGCCCTGGCGATGGCCAAAGGTGTACAGCGACAGCAGCAACGCCAGGAGCAAGGCACTGATCGGGTGGCCGATCATGTCCATCCAGTTGCGCACCACATTGCCTTCGGCAAAGGCGATGTCAGCAAAGGTTTTGAGCAGCATCAGGAACACCGGCAGCAGCACGGTGATCAGGGTGATGCTGAAGCTAGGCAGGTTTTTCGAGTCGTTCTCGCGGGCCAGTTGATCCACCAGCTCCTGGGACGGGTTGCCCGGGATGTGCTTGGCGATGAACGTACCGAAGATCGGCCCGGCAATGATGGCAGTCGGCAAGGCAACGATCAGGCCGTAGAGAATGGTCTTGCCAATATCTGCGCCAAACACGCCGATGGCCAACAGCGGCCCCGGATGCGGCGGCACCAGGCCGTGGACCGCCGACAGGCCGGCGAGCAGCGGGATGCCGATCTTGATCAGCGACACGCCGGTGCGGCGCGCGACGATAAACACCAGCGGGATCAGCAGCACAAAACCGATCTCGAAGAACAGCGGAATGCCCACCAGAAAGGCAGCGAACATCATCGCCCACTGCACCTTGTCCTTGCCGAAAGCACGGATCAGGGTTTGGGCGATCTGATCGGCACCGCCGGATTCGGCCATCATCTTGCCGAGCATCGTACCCAGCGCCAGGATAATCCCGACAAACCCGAGCACCCCGCCGAAACCGTCCTGGAAGGCCTTGATGATCTTGTCCACGGGCATGCCCGAGGTCAGGCCCAAAAAGCCTGCGGCAATGATCAACGCAATAAAGGGGTGGACCTTGAACCGGGTGATCAACACGATCAGCCCGATGATAGTGACCACTGCATCGAGCAGCAGGTACGACTCGTGGGACATGCCAAACATGGGGGTCTCTCCTGTTTGTTGTTGTTATTAAAGCGGGTGTTGAGTTTCGTGCCGCCAGATAGCGCTATCTTTCGGCCAAAAAATCATCGGGAAGGTTCGAAGCCGTGGGTCAGCCACCAGGCCTGGGTCTGCGCGGCCAGATCCTCGATGCTGTCTTCACTGGCATTGAGGGCCAGGGTCAGCGGCTCGCCGATGGGCGATTCGAGGGTGGCGAACTGGCTGTCGATCAGGCTGGCCGGCATGAAATGGCCGGGGCGATGGGAGACGCGGTCGGCGGCCACCTCGCGGGTCAGTTCCAGGAAGACAAACCCCAGGCCCGGCGCGGCTTCGCGCAGGTGATCGCGGTACTTTTTCTTCAGCGCCGAACAGGTCAGCACCGGATGCTCGCCGGCCTTGAGCGCACGGCGCAGCTCATCGCAGAGGATATCCAGCCAGCCGGCACGGTCGTCGTCGTTGAGAGGATGGCCTGCGCTCATCTTTTCGATATTGGCAGCCGGATGAAAGCTGTCGCCTTCAATGGCGGTGGCGCCGTTCAACAGGCACAGGGCCTCGCTGACACTGGACTTGCCACAGCCGGAAACACCCATGATGACCAGGGCAGTAACAGGTTGACTCATGAAACACCTCAGGACGCAGACAGCGCTACCTTTGCACGCCCTAAGGCTAGTGCAAAAACAGGCTTTTCCCGCGCCTAATTGTCATTTTTATGGAGTGACGCGTGCATCCTCTCCAACCGTTTGAGCAAGGATCAGGCAACCCATTGCGCAAGTATTTGCAGGCCTTTGGAGACAGCGCTACCTTAGTGCCTCGATTTTTGTTTGGCAAGCCGCCTGATGACCTCCAAGAACGATAAAAATACCCGCACGACGGGGCGCCCTACTCTGAACGAAGTTGCCCGCCTGGCGGGCGTCAGCCCAATCACGGCCTCCCGGGCCTTGCGCGGCATCAGCACCGTGGCCCCCGAACTGGTGGAAAAAGTGCAGAAAGCCGCCGCCGAGCTGAGCTACGTGGTCAACCCGGCCGCCCGCGCCCTGGCCTCGGCATGCAGCCAGTCGGTGGTGGTACTGGTGCCTTCATTGTCCAACCTGCTGTTTATCGAAACCCTGGAGGCCATTCACCAGGTGTTGCGCCCCAAGGGCTTCGAAGTGCTGATCGGCAACACCCACTATTGCCGGGACGAAGAAGAAAACCTGCTGCGCAACTACATGGCCTATCAGCCACGGGGCTTGCTGCTGACCGGTTTTGATCGCACCGAAAGCGCCCGGCGCATGGTGGAGTCGAGCAATGTGCCCTGCGTGTACATGATGGACCTGGACCCCACCGCCGGCCTCAACTGCGTGGGCTTCTCGCAGATCAGTGCCGGCCAAACCGCGGCAGCGCACCTGATCTCCCGGGGTCGCAAGCGCCTGGCCTATGTTGGCGCACAGTTGGACCAGCGCACGCTGCTGCGCGGCGAAGGCTTCCGCCAAGGCCTGCAGAAGGCCGGTTTGTATGACCCGGCATTGGAACTGCTGACCCCACGCCCCTCGTCGGTGGGCCTGGGTGGCGAATTGTTCCTGCAACTGCTGGCCAGCCATCCGGACGTGGATGCGATTTTTTTCGGCAACGATGACTTGGCCCACGGCGCCCTGCTCGAAGCCTTGCGCCACGGGATCAAGGTGCCGGAGCAAATCGCAGTGCTGGGCTTCAACGACCTGCCCGCCTCCAGCTTCATGGTGCCGCGCCTGAGCAGCATCAGCACCCCGCGTGAAGCCATTGGCCGACGCGCGGCAGAGCATTTGCTGACGGTGATGGCAGGCAACAAGATCGCCCGGCCGGTGGTGGATATGGGGTTTGAGTTGAAGGTGCGCGAGAGTACCTGAACCGATGTGGGAGCGGGCTTGCCCGCGATAACGGTGTGTCAGGCAATACATCTGGCACTGATACACCGCTATCGCGGGCAAGCCCGCTCCCACATTTTTGAGCGTGTCCACTTAACCCTATCGCTGTCCTTGCGCGCCCCTGCTAAATTGCCCAGCTCATACCAGCCAGGGAAGCACCATGGGACACGCGCTGAAAATTTTGGGTCGCACTTCGTCCATCAACGTACGAAAAGTCCTGTGGACCTGCCAGGAACTGGCTATCCCCTACGAGCGTGAAGATTGGGGCATCGGCTTCACGCCTACCCAGTCACCCGAATTCCTCGCCCTGAACCCTAACGCCCAAGTACCGGTCATCGTCGATGACAACGGCGTGCTATGGGAGTCCAACACCATCTGCCGCTATCTGGTGGGCCTGCACCAACGCCACGACCTGCTGCCCGCCGCCCCCGCGCCACGGGCCAGGGTCGAGCAATGGATGGATTGGCAAGCCACCGAGCTCAACCCATCCTGGGGCTACGCCTTCCATGCCCTGGTGCGCAAGAACCCGGACTTTCAGGACCCGCAGCGCATTGCCGCCGGCGTGCGCGGCTGGAACGACAAGATGGGACTGCTGGAACAGCAATTGATCAAAACCGGCGCCTATGTGGCCGGGGACGACTTCACCCTGGCCGATATCCTGATTGGCCTGTCAGTACACCGCTGGCGGATGACGCCCATGGAGCGCCCCGCCTACCCGGCAGTGGAGGCGTACTACGCCCTACTCAGCCAGCGCCCAGGTTTCCAGGCTTTTGCCCTCGACGGTCACAACTAAGGATTACACGATGAAAGGACTCAACGTACTGCTCACCGGTGCCTGCGGCAGGATCGGCAAGACCTTCTTCGAGGCCTCGAAAGATCGTTACCGCTTCACCCTCACTGCCCCTTCGCCCTCGACGGCCATCGCTTCGTGCAGGCCGAGGGGGTCAAGCACCTGATCGCCCATGGCCGCTGGCGGCAAACATTCGCCGCTGGCGGCACGCCTCATGACGAAGCAATGCTCTCAAAGCCAATGAATTGGGGCATTGGCCCTCGGCACGCTAATTGCTAAACCCTCTGTATCGCTCAAACCCATAGGTGCCCGATCATGTTGGTCAATACCCAAGTCTCATCCGTGATCCAACAGTCCAAACGCCCCGACCTGGACCCCGCCAACGCCGCCGCCAGTGCGCTGTACAGCGGCGTGATGCAGAACGTGCAGAACGCTGCTGCCGCAACCCAGGTGCAGGCCACGCAAAAGGCCACTGACACCACGGCCAGCAACGTGGATGCCGCGTTTGCCAAGACCCGCCTGCAGTTGCAAGCGACACCGCCGACCAGCGCCACGCCGACCACTGCGACCAGCAGCCAGGCCCGCGCAGATTTCACCGACTATATGACCAAGACCCCGGCCGAGCGCATCCGCGATCAGATCCTGCTGGAAAAGGGCCTGACCGAAGAAGATGTAAAAGCGATGCCTGTCGAACAACAAGACGCTATTGCCCAGGAAGTGGCTGATCGCCTAAAGATGCAGGTAGCGGAACAGTTCGCCGAGAAGACTGCTGACCCGCAGATCAAGGCCGTCAAAGACGCCCTCGCCGCAATCTGACTCAGCGCACGCCCTTTGTAGGAGCGAGCTTGCTCGCGAAAAACTTCAACGATAACGCGGGGTATCGGGTTCCCCGTGGCGGTCTCAGGTTTTTCGCGAGCAAGCTCGCTCCTACTAAAGAGGCACTATTGCAGTTGCAGGGTCGAGTTGAACTGGCCAATGGCGTCCACCACATGCCGCGAGCCTTCCTGGATCTCCAGGATCACTTGCCCTGCCTCATTGGCCAACTCCACCCCCAGGCCGGTACGACTCAGGCTCGACTGCATGCTCGACACCGCGCTCAGGGACAAGTCGTGGTTCTTGCGTACCACCTCGACAATCTCAAGCGTCGCCTGGCTGGTGCGCGCCGCCAGGCTGCGCACCTCGTCCGCCACCACAGCAAAGCCACGCCCGTGCTCACCGGCCCGTGCCGCTTCAATGGCCGCGTTAAGCGCCAACAGGTTGGTTTGATCGGCAATCCCGCGAATGGTCTGCACGATGGTGCCGATAATGTCCGACTGCTTGCTTACCGCGTCGATGCTGATTGCCGCTTGGTTGAGGTCGCGGGAAATTTCTTCGATGATCTGCACCGTCTGCTGTACCACTTCCGAGCCCTTGCGGGCGCAGGCATCATTCTGCACCGAGGTGGCGTGGGCAGAATCGGCAGCGGTACGCAACGTGGTGACCTGGTCGGTGATATCGCTGGCGAACTTCACCACTTTGTACAGACGTCCGTTGGCATCGAAGATTGGGTTGTAGGAGGCTTCCAGAAACAGCGTCTGACCCTGTTTGTTGCGCCGCTCAAAACGATGGGAGTGGAACTCTCCGCGGTTCAGTGAGGCCCAGAAGGCTTTGTAGGCCGGTGATTCCACCTCGGCGTGATGGCAGAACATGCTGTGGTGTTGGCCGACGATTTCACCGAGGGAATACTGCACCGTCTTCAGGAAGTTCTGGTTGGCATTGAGGATCTGCCCCTGGGGCGTGAACTCGATGACCGCCATGGAGCGCCCGATGGCATCGATCAGGCTTTGGTTTTCATGCTCGCGGTGAACCCGTTCGGAAATATCCGCAGCCACTTTGATCACACTCTGCACCTGGTTATCCGGGCCATAGACCGGCATGTAACTGGCCTCCAGCCATACTTCCTGGCCACTTTTGGTCAAGCGCATGAACGTGCCGCTGATGGGTTCGCCCTGGCCCAGGTCGTGCCACAATTTTGCGTAGGCATCGCTGCGGTAATAGGACTCTTCACAGAAGATTCGATGGTGTTTACCGCGTACTTCCTCGGCGCTGTAACCCATGACCTTGCAGAAGTTTTCGTTGGCATCCAGTACTACGCCGTCGCGATCAAACTCGATCATCGCCATGGAACGACTGATGGCCGCCAACTTGGCTTGGGCCTGGGTTAGCGCACAGGAAAAACGCTCTATTTCCAGCAGGTCGGATTTGTGGTGCAAGTTAAACATGATCGGATCACCTTCAGCGCTGTCTTTGAATGACGGTTAGTTCTTGGATTTGACCCAGTACAACTTTCCACAAAACAGGCAAACGCAGCTGTCCATAAGGCAGGACAAGTGTCAGGCGATAGATAAATGATGGCTAATCGGAGAGTCCATGGGGCAACACCCGTTTCAAGGCATCCTTTTCTTGACGACCCCGTGCGGGGCCCGCTTTAACCGACACACGTAAATCCATTTAACCTGAGGCTCCTTTTTTCCGGCGCTTTGACATACGCACTTATCTATTCACAGCTTCAATAGTGCTCATCAATCACTATTCAAGCACCCACCCGAAACGCTTCATATGGCGTGCGACATAAGTGGTTATGGATGAGCATAGACAGGGCTTGGCGCTATGCAAGGCCATTAATCAGCCAGCATTTATAGACAGGTGTTGGAGGGGATGTGCAGGGGCAGGATGTATCGATGCCGCTGTAGGAGCGAGCTTGCTCGCGAAAAGCTCGAGAGCGCCGTGTTTTTCCTGCGAACACGCGTTTTCGTTAACGCTCTTCGCGAGCAAGCTCGCTCCTACAGTGAAGTACTCAGTGACCGAACAGACCGGTCTCAGTCTTCTTGGCTTTTTTGTCCGCGCGTTTTTCATCGGCGGTCTTTGCCGGTTTTTTCTTCGCGGCTTTCTTTGAATCCATACCTTTGGCCATGATGCATGCTCCACTAACAGAGGAAGTAACAAGGGGTATAACACCTATTGCCCACCAGAAGGCGCTTTGCCCGACTTATAATCCCCGGTCCTTGATCACGTTTGTTAAACCACCATGCCCGAGTTGCACATTGATCGACTGGCAGACCCCCTGTGGCCGCTGCTGAACAAGTTCTACCGCAGCCACAACTCATCGATGAAAGCCCTCAAGGGCGGCCAATTGTGGGTCGCGCGCAACAGCGAGATTGTGGCCGGTCTGTGCCTGAGCCCCGTGGTCGGTGGCCAGTGGCTGACCGGGCTGTTTGTCGATCCGGCATTACGTGGGCAAGGGCTGGCGGCGCGGCTGATCGCACAAGCGATAGCGCCGGTCGAAGGCACGGTATGGCTGCTGTGCCACCCGGACCTGGAAGGGTTTTATGCAGCCCAGGGTTTCAGCCAGCAGACGGTGTTGCCACAATCGCTGGCCGAGCGCCTGGTGCGCTATAAACGCAACAAGCCGATGATCGCCATGGGCGTGTGCCGTCAGGTCTAAGCGTCGGCGGCGGGATCCAGGTCGGGGAACATCACCTCGATAAACCCGAACTTGCTGAAGTCGGTGATGCGCGAGGGGTACAGGCGGCCGATCAAGTGGTCGCATTCGTGCTGCACCACCCGCGCATGGAAGCCGTCGGCAATCCGCACAATCGGCTCGCCCTTGGGGTCAAACCCCTCGTAGCGAATCTGCTGATAGCGATCCACCGCACCACGCAACCCCGGCACCGACAGACAGCCTTCATAGCCCTCCTCCAACACCGGGCTCAGCGGTGTAATCAGCGGGTTGATCAAGATGGTCTGGGGCACCGCCGGGGCATCCGGGTAGCGCTCGCTGCTTTCGAAGCCGAAGATCACCAGTTGCAGGTCGACACCAATCTGCGGCGCGGCCAGACCGACGCCACCCACGTGCTCCATGGTCTGGAACATGTCATCGATCAGTTGCCACAGTTCGGGGCTGTCGAACATTTCCGGTGGCACCGGTGGCGCGATACGCAGCAGGCGCTCGTCGCCCATTTTCAGGATTTCACGAATCATCGGTCAGGTTTCATCAAGGGTGGGTTTGGGAATCGAATGGTCCCGGCCAAGGCCCGAGACATGCTGTTTTTGATCGGGGTGATGTTCGCCAAAGTCCTTTTCACCCGGGTCCTTGCCTTCGGCAGACATGTGCTCGATCACCGCGTTCATTTCCGCACCCAGCAGCAATACCGCGGCGGAAATGTAGAAGTACAACAGCAGCACAATGATCGCACCGATGCTGCCATACATCGCGTTGTAGTCGGCGAAGGTCTTGACGTAGTAGCCAAAGCCCAGTGAAGCCACGATCCAGACCACCACCGCCAGCACCGAGCCTGGCGTGATAAAGCGAAATTTCTGCTTCACATCCGGCATCACGTAGTACATCAAGGCCACGGCGAACATCAGCAGGATCACAATCAAAGGCCAACGCAGGATGGTCCACAAGGTAACGACAAACTCCTGCATGCCGATCTGCCCGGCCAGCCACTCCATCACTTGCGGCCCCAGGACCATCAGCGCGGCGGCGGCCAGCAACATGCCGGCGATGCCCACGGTGTAGAGAATCGACAACGGGAAACGCTTCCAGATCGGCCGGCCTTCCACCACGTCGTAGGCGGCATTCATCGCGCTCATCATCAGGCGCACGCCCGCCGAGGCGGTCCACAGCGCGATGACGATACCCACCGACAACAGCCCACCCTTGGATTGCTGCAATTGGTCGATCACCGGGTTGACTTGCTCCAGAGCCTGGGGCGGCAGCACCAGTTCCGATTGCAGGCGCAGCCAACTGAAGAAATCCGGCAGGTGCAGGAAACCGATCAGGGCAATCAGGAACAGCAGGAAGGGGAACAGCGAAAACAGCATCTGGTAGGCCAGTGCCGAGGCATAAGTGGGCATCTCGTCATCAATGAACTCTGTGACGGTGCGCATCAATACGCGGTGCAGCGGCAGATCTTTTAATACCGGAAAAATCATAGCGTCTCCTTTCGCCGCAAAAAGGTTGAGTTCGTGGGCGACTCAGGGGCCGTTTTCTACATCAAGGTAGCCTATTTGGCGACCTTGAAACAATTTCGAAACTTTAAACATTGGGCGTGACATAAAAACGGCCATCCGTGGATGGCCGTTATATTGCGTGTTGCACACGGCGGAATCAGGCCTTGTCGACCGTATTCTTTACCGCATCCTTGACCTTGCCGACCGCTTGCTGGGCTTCGCCCTTCTTCTCTTGAATCTTGCCTTCGACCTCAAGCTTGGGGTTGTCAGTGGCTTTGCCGACACCTTGCTTGATATTGCCGATGGCTTCGTTCACTAAACCTTTTGCCTTATCCGCTGTGCTGCCCATGGTATTTCTCCGTAAGAACAATCAAGGGTTTTGGTCATTACCTAAGGATTGACCCTGGGCCTCTGAGCAGAGTTTCAATTATTTGCGTGAGGCATTTCATCACCCTATACAGGTTTGGCTTTATGTTTTGCCGCCAACCCCCGAGAATGCCCGGCAGATTCAGGCTAAATCGCTGAATAACAGATCCCGTAGGAAGGTTATGAAACTCAATAAAACACAGGCCATCGCCCGCAGAAACCTGGAACTGGGCGGTGCCGTGCTCGGCGTCAACAACTGCCACTTCACCGACCTGGACCGCAAGCGCAACATTTGGTGGTTCGACCTGCCAGTGGCCCGCATTGCCATCGGCCAGTACGAGTGGATTCACTTGTTGATGCACAACGCCGAGACCGACCAGTTGTTGCACCTGAAAGTGCCGACCGCGTTCCTGCGTGAAAAGCTTGAAGGGTTGGTGGTGCGCAATGCGGGCAAGCGCAAGCCGGAGATTACCCTGGAGCTGAGCGCGGATAAGGATTCGTTCCTCAAGGATGTACGCCCGACGGGCGCTGGCGTTAGCTTCGCGCAGTTCGCCCTGTAGGCACGCGCTCAAAAATATGGGAGCTGGCTTGCCTGCTCCCACATTTGGATTGCATTCCAAGCGCCCAATAAAAAGCCCCGCATTCGCGGGGCTTTTTGTTTACTTCTTCAGGCCCAGTTTCTTCAGCTCTTCATCACGCAATTCACGGCGCAGGATCTTGCCCACGTTGGTGGTCGGCAGCGCCTCGCGGAATTCAACAGCCTTCGGCACTTTGTAGCCGGTGACGTTGGCGCGCATATGCTCCATCACCTGCTCCTTGGTCAGCGTCGCGCCCGGCTTGACCACGATGAACAACTTGATGTGCTCGCCCGACTTCTCGTCCGGCACACCAATGGCCGCGCACTGCAGCACGCCAGGCAGGCTTGCCAGCACGTCTTCCAGTTCGTTGGGGTAGACGTTGAAACCGGAGACCAGAATCATGTCCTTCTTGCGATCAACGATACGCATGTAGCCATCTGGCTGGATGATCGCGATATCACCGGTCTTCAACCAGCCTTCGCTGTCGAGGACTTCGGCGGTGGCGTCCTCCCGCTGCCAGTAGCCTTTCATCACTTGCGGGCCCTTGACGCACAGTTCGCCGATTTCCCCCAGGGGCAACTCGACGCCCTCATCCGAGATGACTTTGCACAGGGTCGAAGGCACCGGAATGCCGATGGTGCCGATCTGGATATTCTGGATCGGGTTGACCGTGGCCACCGGGCTGGTTTCGGTCATGCCGTAACCTTCACAGATGCTGCAGCCGGTCACGGCTTTCCAACGCTCGGCCGCCGCCAGTTGCAGGGCCATACCGCCCGACAGGGTGACCTTGAGCGCCGAGAAGTCCAGCTTGCGAAAGCCTTCGTTGTTGCACAGCGCAACGAACAGGGTGTTCAGGCCGACAAAGCCGCTGAACTTCCACCTCGACAACTCCTTGACCATCGCCGGCAAGTCGCGCGGGTTGCTGATCAGGATGTTGTGGTTACCGATCAGCATCATCGCCATGCAATGAAAGGTGAAGGCATAGATATGGTAAAGCGGCAGAGGTGTGATCAGGATCTCGCAACCTTCATGGAGGTTGGAGCCCATCAGCGCCTTGCACTGCAGCATGTTGGCTACCAGGTTGCGATGGGTGAGCATCGCGCCCTTGGCTACGCCGGTGGTGCCGCCGGTGTATTGCAGCACGGCCACGTCTTCGCTGGCGGGACTGACTTCGTTGACCGGCTGGCCATGGCCCTTGGCCAGGACATCGTTGAACTTGATCGCCTGAGGCAAGTGATACGCCGGGACCATTTTTTTCACGTACTTGATGACACTGTTGATCAGCAGCCGCTTGAGCGGCGGCAACAGGTCAGCCACTTCGGTGACGATCACATGCTTGACGCCAGTCTTGGGTACGACTTTTTCCGCCAGGTGGGCCATGTTGGCCAGGCAGATAAGGGCTTTGGCCCCGGAGTCGTTGAACTGGTGTTCCATTTCCCGCGCGGTGTACAGCGGGTTGGTATTGACCACAATCAGGCCGGCACGGATGGCGCCGAACACGGCGACCGGGTATTGCAGGAGGTTGGGCAATTGCACGGCGATTCGATCACCGGGCTGCAAGTCGGTATGCTGTTGCAGGTACGCGGCAAAGGCACCGGACAGTTCGTACAACTCACCGTAGGTGATGGTCTTGCCCAGGTTGCTGAAAGCCGGTTTGTCGGCGAAGCGTTGGCAGGACTGTTTCAGTACCGCCTGAATATTTTGATACTCGTCTGGATTGATGTCTGCAGCAATCCCGGCGGGGTACTTATCCTTCCAAAAGTCTTCGATCATGGAAGCCCACTCCTCAGCGACGCGAATTCATTCACCGCATTTGATGCGATTATTATTTGTGTGTGTTTTTAGGTGATTCTGGCTGTTTCAAGCAGGCCGAGAGGTCACAAAGCGCGCCGAGAGTAGCAGCTTTGCAAAGGGCCGCCTAGAGCCAAAAGAGGGCCCTACGGTCATAAACATGACTCAAGAATATCCAGTAGTCATTTTTAGAGCAAAGATTCTATAACCCCTGAAACAGCTCTATTTTGCGGACTTACACCGTAAATGTAGGAGCTGGCTTGCCAGCGAAGAACTCAAGGCCGCCGCGGGGTAACAGTTGCCCCGCGTTACCGTTGACGATCTTCGCTGGCAAGCCAGCTCCTACACAAGCCTCCTAGATTGAGATCAGGCGATGTCGCGCAGCTCGCGCCGCAGGATCTTGCCTACCGGCGTCATCGGCAACGAGTCCCGCAACACAATGTGCTTGGGCACCTTGTAGCCGGTGAAGTTGGCCTTGCAGTAGGTCTTCAACTCTTCAAGGCTGACGCCCTGGGCCCGCGCCACCACGAACAACTTCACTGCCTCGCCGGTGCGCTCGTCGGGCACGCCGATCACCGCGCAGTTGGCGACGTTCGGGTGGGCCATCACCACGTCTTCGATCTCGTTGGGGTACACATTGAAGCCCGAGACAATAATCAGGTCCTTCTTGCGATCGACAATGCGCACAAAGCCATCCGGGTCGATCACCGCAATATCGCCCGTCTTGAGCCACCCCTCGGCATCCAGGGTCTCGGCGGTGGCCGCCGGTTGCTGCCAATAGCCCTTCATGACCTGCGGGCCCTTGATGCACAACTCGCCCCGCTCGCCCAGCGGCAACTCCACGCCGGCGTCATCGATGACTTTCATCGCCGTACCTGGCACTGGAATACCCACGGTGCCCAGGCGCGATTGATCTCCGTAGGGGTTGGTACTGGCCACCGGCGACGTCTCGGTCAGGCCATAGCCTTCGCCGATGGAACAACCAGTGATCTGCTTCCAGCGCTCGGCCGTGGCCTTGACCAGGGCAGTGCCGCCGGAGTTGGTGATCTTCAGGTGGGAGAAGTCCAGGGTCTTGAAGTCCGGGTGTTCCATCAGCGCGACAAACAGGGTGTTAAGCCCCAGCAGTCCGGTAAACCGCCACTTCTTCAATTCCTTGATAAAGCCGCCAATGTCCCGGGGATTGGTGATCAGCACGTTGTGGTTGCCGGTGACCATCATGCACATGCAGTTCGCGGTGAAGGCATAGATATGGTAGAGCGGCAACGGCGCGATCATCACCTCCTGCCCTTCCTTGACCAGCGGATGCCCGTCTTCGCGCACCTGTGACATGCACGCCCGCACCTGCTGCATGTTCGCCACCAGGTTGCCGTGGGTGAGCATCGCGCCCTTGGCCAGGCCGGTGGTGCCACCGGTGTATTGCAGCACCGCGATGTCATCGAGGGTCACCGGATGGCGGGTCACGGCCAAGCCTGCGCCCATGCCCAGGGCGCGTTTGAACGACACCGCCCGGGGCAGGCTGTAGGCCGGGACCATCTTCTTCACCTTGTCGACCACGGTGTTGATCAGCCAACCCTTGGCGGCGGGCATGAAGTCGCCCATTTTTGCTTCGATCAGGTATTCGATCTCAGTGTCGGCCGCCACTTCCTGGACCCTGGAGCCGAACAGGTTGAGGTAGACCAAGGCACGAATGCCTGCGTCCCTGAACTGATGACGCATTTCCCGCGGGGTGTACAGCGGGTTGGTGTTGACCACCACCAGCCCGGCGCGCAAGGCGCCGAAGACGGCAATCGGATAATGCAGGACGTTGGGCATCTGCACCGCAATACGGTCGCCCGGCTTCAAGTCTGTGTGGTGTTGCAGGTAGCCGGCGAACGCTGCGCTCTGACGCTCCAGATCGGCGTAGGTCAGGGTGATCCCCATGTTGCTGAATGCCGGACGGTCGGCAAAGGCCTTGCAGGAACGCTCGAAGACTTCGATTACTGACTTGTACGCCGACAGGTCAAGCTCGTTGGGCACACCGGCCGCGCGTTTGTCATTCCAGAAATCAGGTTGCATTATTCTTGTCCTCTTACCCGAGTGTGCCCGACCGCTTCCGGCTGTTTATGGGAAGCGGAGCTTCGGGGACGTTAGCAGTTATGGCTAAACAGGCAAATACACAAAAACGTGTCATTGATTGTATGAATCTTGCCCCTGAGGCCAAGGGTGATCAGACGCCCGCCCACGGATGAGCTATACACTGCAACGACCCTGAGCAAAGGAAGCGCCATGAACCACACCACTTTCTGGCTGACCGCGAATGACCGCAGCCGCCTGCACGTCAACCAGTGGCTACCGGACGAACCGCCCACGGCGCTGGTGATGCTGGCCCATGGCATGGCTGAGCACAGCGGCCGTTATGCGCGCCTGGCCCAGGCCCTGTGTGACGCCGGCTACGGTGTGTATGCCCCAGACCTGCGCGGCCACGGCCGCACCGCCGACGAAGGCACCCTGGGCCTGTACGCCGAACGCGATGGCTGGAACAAGGTGGTGGGTGACCTGGCTGCCCTTAACCAACACATCGGCCAGCAGGCCCCCGGCGTGCCGATTATCCTGCTGGGCCACAGCATGGGCAGCTACATCGCCCAGGCCTATCTGCTGCATCACAGCGCCAGCCTGCACGGGGCGATTCTCAGTGGCTCGAATTTCCAGCCGGTGGCCCTGTACCGCGCCGCGCGCCTTATCGCCCGGGCCGAACGCCTGCGCCAGGGCCTGCGGGGGCGCAGCGCACTGATCGAGTTCCTGTCGTTTGGCTCGTTCAACAAGGCCTTCAAACCCAACCGCACGGCATTCGACTGGTTGAGCCGCGATCCGGACGAAGTGGACAAGTACATCAACGACCCTCTGTGCGGCTTTCGCTGCACCAACCAGCTGTGGATCGACTTGCTCGGTGGCTTGCAGCAAATCAGCAAAGCGTCCAATCTCAAACAGATTGATCCGGGCCTGCCGATCCTGGTGATGGGCGGCGAATGTGATCCGGTCAGTGAAGGCAAGCGTCTCACCAGCCTGGCCAACGCACTGCGCGATGCCGGCTGCCAGAACCTGCAATTGAATATTTACCCGCAGGCACGGCACGAACTCTTCAATGAAACCAACCGCGATGCGGTCACCGCCGATGTGTTGGCGTGGATGGCCCAGGCCGTGAACCATCGCCGGCCGGCACGCTGCGAATGAACAGAAAAATATTTTCGTTTAAAATCAACGAATTAAGACTATCGATTAGCCACAGGATGCACGATTAGATGACCCAGGTTACCAACACGCCTTACGAAGCCCTCGAAGTCGGCCAGAAAGCCACCTACAGCAAAACCGTGGAAGAGCGCGACATCCAGCTGTTCGCGGCGATGTCCGGCGACCATAACCCGGTGCACCTGGATGCAGAGTTTGCCAAGGCGACCATGTTCAAGGAGCGTATCGCCCACGGCATGTTCAGCGGCGCATTGATCAGCGCGGCAGTCGCCTGTGAGTTGCCTGGGCCGGGCACCATCTATATCGGCCAGCAGATGAGCTTCCAGAAACCGGTGAAAATCGGCGACACCCTGACCGTACGTCTGGAAATTCTCGAGAAGCTGCCCAAGTTCCGCGTGCGGATTGCCACCCAGGTGTTCAACCAGCGTGATGAGTTGGTGGTGGATGGCGAGGCGGAGATCCTCGCGCCACGCAAGCAACAGGTTGTGACCTTGACCGAGTTGCCGGCGATCAGCATCGGCTGAAAATCACTGGTCATGTGACAGCAAAAAAAATGTGGGAGCGGGCTTGCCCGCGATGGCGGTGGATCAGTCAATTAGGTGTCGACTGACACACCGCCATCGCAGGCAAGCCAGCTCCCACAGTTGTTACTGCGAGGCGACTCAGGACTGGGCGCGTGCCTGGTTACGCAGGGCTTTCACTTGGTCGTGATTGCGCTGTGCGCCGTGGTACTGACGCTCGACCAGATCACGAATACCCACCAGGTTGTGCTTGTTGATTTTATCGATGGCCTCTTTGTAAGCCTTCAACGCATGGTCTTCACCGCGCTCGGCTTCGTTGAGGACGGCTTCTTCGTCCTTGCCTGTCACCAGCGACTTCACGTCTACCCAGCCACGATGCAGGGCGCCGGCAACGCTGCCGGAATCTTCCGGGTCACCACCCAAGGCGCGCACGGCTGTCTGCAGTTCGGTAGCCGCCGAGGCGCAGTCAGCTGAACGTTTGGTGAACAGCGCCTTGAGTTCTGGGTGCTTGATGTCTTCTGCGCAGGTCTTGAAGCCTTCCTGGCCGTCTTTGCTGGTTTCGATCAGGTCGTTGAGTACGGAGATCGATTCTTTGTTGATGTCAGTCATTTTTCAATTCCTTCACAGGTTTAGAAACGTACTGAGGTAGTTGCAGCGCTCGTGCCAGGTCTTGAATTAAGAAATAAACCTTAGTTTTCAACAAGTTATAAATACGCGATAAATCTGTATCCGCTTTATTTGCATGATCTGTCATTTGGCCTTCATGCAGAATGCCTGTATTTTCCAAGGCATCCTCCTGATTGCCTGAAGCACCTATGAACCCCGAAAAACTCGAACTGCTGATCACCAGCCAAATGCCGTTCGGCAAGTACAAGGGCCGGATCATTGCCGACCTGCCCGGTCCTTACCTGAACTGGTTTGCCCGCGAAGGTTTCCCCCACGGCGAGTTAGGCGGCCTGCTGGCGTTGATGCAGGAAATCGATCACAACGGCCTGTCCGAACTGCTCGAACCGCTGCGCGCCAAACACGGCAAACCTGCCCCTCGCCACTAATCGAGCCTGACCATGCCCCACACCCGCGACGAAGCCTACTGGCAGGCCATTGCCCAGCGCTATGAGCTGGAACCCGGCCCCATCAACCTGGAAAACGGCTACTTCGGCCGTATGAGCCGGGCGGTGCTGGCGCAGTATCAGGAGCATGTGGCCTTTATCAATCGCAGCAACTCGGTGCACGTGCGCCAGCGCTTCGAGCAAGGAGAGAATGCCGAGATCCGCCGGCAACTGGCCGAATTGGTCAATGTCGATCCAGAAGCCATTGCCTTCACCCGCAATGCCACCGAAGCCCTGCAATCGCTGATCCGCAACTACAACCGCCTGCAACCGGGCGACCAGGTGCTGATCAGCGACCTGGAATACGACACGGTCAAGGGCGCCATGCGCTGGCTCGCCGGCTACCGGGGTGTAGAGGTGATCGAAGTGTCCCACGCCCACCCGGCCAGTTTCGACAGCCTGGTGCAGACCTATCGCGATACCTTCAGCCGCCACCCGCGCCTGAAGCTGATGGCGCTGACCTATGTCACCCACCGTACCGGCCTGGTCATGCCGGTGGAGGCCATCGCCCTGGCGGCAAGGGAATATGGCGTCGAAATCATCCTCGATGGCGCCCATGCGCTGGGCCAGATCGACTTCGACCTAGGGCAACTGGGCATCTCGTTCGCCGGTTTCAACCTGCACAAGTGGATCGGTGCGCCGCTGACCCTGGGCTTTTTGTACATAGCCCCAGAGCGCCTGGCACAGATTGATCCGGACATGGGCGAGTTCCATTACCCGATCACCGACGTGCGTGCTCGTACGCCTTACAGCACAGCGAATTTTCCGGCGCTGATGACCTTACCGCTGGTGCTTGAAGAACATCGGGCCTTGGGCGGCGCGCAGGCCAAGGGCGCGCGGGTGAAATACCTGCGTGACCTGTGGGTGAGCCAGGTGCGGCCATTACCGGGGATCGAGGTGCTGACCGCGGACGATCCACGGTTGTATTGCGCGATTACCGCGTTCAAGTTCAGCGGGCGCGATCAGCAGGTAATGGCGGATCGATTGCTCGATGAGTACAACCTGTTTACCACCCTGCGCAGTGGGGCTGCATTTGGTACCTGCATACGGGTGACGCCGGGGTTGGTGACTTCGGCGGCAGACATCGGCGTGCTGGTCAACGCGATTACCAAGCTGAATGCCGATTAAAACTGTGGGAGCGGGCTTGCTCGCGAATGCGGTGTGTCATTCAACACATTCAGTGACTGTTACCGCGCATTCGCGAGCAAGCCCGCTTGTATGTTTAGACTTGAAGGGGTGGGCGGCGACTAAAAGCCCGATTCCGACTCTAGCCAGTACGGACCGTGGGAGACTTCTCGTCCCGCCCTTTCTACCCTAAGCGCCGATAAGGAATTCATCGGGAAAACCGACAATAGAGGCAAGCCAGCGCTGGGATAGACCCCGACAAGCCCTTAAACCCTAGCTCCGAGGATTAGTTATGACAATCCTTACTTCACCAACGGTTGTGGGTATCGATGTGGCCAAGGCCGAAATCGTTGCCTACCGCGAAGACCTCAACGCCACTCAAGCCATTGCCAACGACCGCGATGCTCTTGGTCGCTGGCTCAACACATTACCTGCCAACAGCTCAATTGCCCTGGAAGCCACCAGCACTTACCACTTGGACACAGCTGAACTCGCCCATGAAATAGGACATCGGGTTTACGTTGTAGACGCTTATCGGTTGAGCCATTACCGCGAAAGCATTGGCCAGCGGGCGAAAACCGACCCTTGTGATGCACGTTTATTAGCGCGCTACCTGAGCAGCGAGCAGAAACGGCTACGGCTCTGGAGTCCACCTCCGCAGGCTTACAAGTTATTGAAAAGCTTGCTGCACCGACGTGCAGAGCTTATCAACTTGCGTGTAAGCCTTACACTGAGCTGGTCAGGCGAACCGCTTTTGAAAGACGAGTTGGCCCAGCAGTTAAAGTCCTTCAAACAAGCTGAGCAGGTCATTCAGAAGTTGCTGCACAAGGTCAGTAAAGAGGCGGGCATCACCGAAAATATCAAGCGCTGCAAAGCCATTGAGGGAGTGGGTGATCTTACGGCTACTGGTCTAGCGACAGCCTTCATGCGCGGTCAGTTCGCCAATGGCGATGCATTCATCGCTTTCTTGGGGATGGATCTGAGACCAAAAGATTCCGGAAAAAAGGCCGGCCCTCGGCACTTGAGTAAAAAGGGCGATTCAGAGTTGCGGCGCCTTGCTCACAACGCAGCGATGGCCGCTAGCCGATCTGCGACCTGGAAACCGTACTACGAGTCCTACCTAGCCCGGGGACTGGCAAAGACCCAAGCCCTGGTGATCCTCGCCCGCAAGCTCTGCCGAGTGGCATTCGCGCTGATGAAAAACCAGAGCGAATACCAGCCGAACTTAAGGTTGCAGGGTTTACCTGCAACATAGAATCTCCCACAGTTGGACTGCAGTGATTTCAAGGTTTTCTGTAGGCAAAAAAAAGCGGCGCACCGACCAAGTGCACCGCAAACATGCCGTGAAGCACAGCAACAACGATTCGGTAAATCAGATCAATCCAGCAGCGCCAGCGCCTCGGCGGTGACTTCCTGGATGCGTGCCCAGTCGCCGTTCTTGATCCACTGCGGATCAAGCATCCAGCTACCGCCCACGCACATCACGTTTTGCAACGCCATGTAGTTTTTGATGTTGGCCGGGCCAACGCCGCCAGTCGGGCAGAATTTCACTTCGCCAAACGGGCCACCCAAGGCCTTGATTGCCGCCACGCCGCCGCTGACTTCCGCCGGGAACAGCTTGAAGCGGCGATAACCCAGGCCATAGCCTTCCATGATGCCGGAGGCATTGCTGATGCCAGGCAACAATGGGATCGGACTGTCGACACTGGCTTCGAGCAGGTCGCGGGTAATGCCAGGGGTGACGATGAACTGCGAGCCCGCCGCCTCGGCTGCTGCCAGCATGCTGCGATCGAGCACCGTGCCCGCACCGGTGACCAGTTCCGGACGCTGCTCACGCAGGACCTGAATGGCCTTGAGGCCGAACTGCGAACGCAGGGTCACTTCCAGGGCGGTCAAGCCACCCGCCGCCAGGGCATCGGCCAGGGGCAGAATGTCCTGTTCGCGGGCAATGGTGATTACCGGCAGGATCCGCGCCTTGGCGCAGAGGCTGTCGATCAGGGCAACTTTATCCGCCATGGACACGGTCGGGTGGGGGCTTTTCATAGCGGCTGATCCTTGGCTCATGGGCACCAGTAAATCTCTAGAGTAGGTTGCAAAAACGCGCGAATCGGCATGCTGGCAACATCATCGCCAGCCAGCGCTACGCTCAGGGTTTCGAGTTTCGAATCGCCGGCAATCGACAACACGGTGTAACTGGCGGTGGCCAGCAGGGCACGACTCATGGTCAGGCGCTGATGGGGCACGCTCGGCGCCAGCATCGGCCAGCAACGGCGTGTGCCCTCGGGCTGCAGCGCTTGGGCCAGGTTCGGGCTGTTGGGGAACAACGATGCGGTGTGCCCGTCATCGCCCATGCCCAGCACCAGCACATCGATTGCCGGCAATTCGGCCAGCAGGCGATCGGCCTGTTCGGCAGCGCCGTCCAGGTTCGCCGCGGCACTGTAGAGGCTCAAGAATCTGGCCTTGGCCGCCGGGCCTTGCAGCAGATATTTCTTCAGCAGGCCGGCGTTGCTGTCGGCATGTTCCACCGGTACCCAGCGCTCGTCGGCCAGGGTGATCGTCACCTTGGACCAGTCCAGGCCCTGCTTGGCCAGGTTCTGGAAAAACGCCACCGGGCTGCGGCCACCGGACACCACCAGGGTCGCGGCGCCACGGGCACTGATGGCCGCGCGCAGTTGTTCAGCCACATCATTGGCCAAGCCTTCGGCCAGCAGTACCGGCGTGCGGTACTCGTGGGGTGTTACGCCCTGGGGCAGTTTCAAATCAGATATCGCCATACCACGACCTCCCATCCCGCGTGATCAGTGCAATGGAGCTCATCGGCCCCCAGGAACCCGCCGCGTACGGCTTGGGTGCATCACCGGACTTTTTCCACCCGGCGATCAACTGGTCACACCACTTCCACGCGGCTTCGATTTCATCTTTACGGACAAACAGGTTCTGATTGCCGCGCATCACTTCCAATAGCAACCGCTCGTAGGCATCGGGAATCCGCGCGCTACGGTAGGTGTCGGAAAAGTTCAGTTGCAGTGGCCCGCTGCGCAGTTGCATGCCCTTGTCCAGGCCCTGCTCCTTGGTCATCACACGCAAGGAAATACCTTCGTCCGGTTGCAGGCGGATGATCAGCTTGTTGCTGATCTGCAGGCGCTGCTCGGGGGCGAAGATATAGTGGGACGGTTCCTTGAAGTGGATGACGATCTGCGACAACTTTTGCGGCATGCGCTTGCCGGTGCGCAGGTAGAACGGCACCCCGGCCCAACGCCAGTTGCGGATATCTGCACGCAGGGCGACGAAGGTTTCGGTGTCGCTCTGGGTGTTGGAGTTCTCTTCTTCGAGGTAGCCCGGCACCGGTTTTCCGGCGCTGTAGCCAGCAATGTACTGGCCGCGCACGACCTGGGTGGTCAGGCCTTCCGGGCTGATCGGCGCCAGGGCCCTGAGCACCTTGACCTTCTCATCGCGGATGCTGTCGGCAGACAGGTCGGCCGGCGGGTCCATGGCGATCAGGCAGAGCAATTGCAGCAGGTGGTTCTGGATCATGTCCCGCAGTTGCCCGGCCTTGTCGAAGTAACCCCAGCGGCCTTCGATACCCACCTGCTCGGCCACGGTGATTTCCACGTGGGAGATGTAGTGCTGGTTCCACTGGGTTTCAAACAGGCTATTGGCAAAACGCAGGGCGATCAGGTTCTGGACCGTCTCTTTACCCAGGTAATGGTCGATGCGGTAGGTACGGTTTTCCGGGAAAAACTGCGCCACGGCGTCGTTGACCTTGCGCGAGGATTCCAGGTCCGAACCGATGGGTTTTTCCAGGACGACGCGGGTATTTTCCGCCAGGCCAACCTTGGACAGGTTCTCGCAAATCGCGCCATACACCGCGGCCGGGGTGGCGAAGTAGGCGATCAGGCGTTGTTCGGTGCCGGCCTTGGCGGCCAGGGCCACGTAGTCATCGGCGTTCATGAAGTCGACGTGCACATAGTCCAGACGCGCGAGGAAGCGCGCGGCCACCGCTTCATCCAGCTCTTGGCCGACGTATTTGCGCAGTTCGTGCTCGATGTGGTCCAGGTGCTGCTGCTCGGAACCGGCTTCGCGGGCCAGGGCCAGGATGCGGGTGTCGGCGTGCAAGAGCCCGGCGCCATCGAGTTGATAGAGGGCAGGAAATAACTTGCGCAGCGCCAGATCACCCAAGGCGCCAAACAGGGCAAAGGTGCAGGGTTCCACGGTTATCGAAGGCATGATGTTTGTTCTTTTATCAAGTTAAGCTACAAATACCTTTTTTCAAGGCATCACTCAAGGAAAAATGTAGTAATAACCACAACATTTTCCCAAAATACGCATTGCGAGTGGTGGTGTTCAACTACCCTCAGTAGGATAGGCCACCGCCAAGGGCCGCTCGTCGACCTATTACTGGCCCTTACTTGCATCGTCGCCCGAAGGAAAGACTGAATGGACCGCGTGCGAAATCTTCTGGAACAGATCCGGAACCGCCTCGAAGAATTGAACAAGGCCGAGAAAAAAGTCGCCGAGGTCATCCTGCTCAACCCACAGCAGGCGACCCGCTTCTCTATCGCTGCCCTCGCCCAAGCCGCCTCGGTCAGTGAACCGACGGTCAACCGTTTCTGCCGTTCGTTCGGCGTCAGCGGTTACCCTGAACTGAAATTGCAACTGGCGCAAAGCCTGGCCAGTGGCGCCGCCTATGTCAGCCGCGCGGTGGAGGCCGATGATAACCCCGAGGCCTACACACAGAAGATTTTTGGCAGCGCCATTGCCTCGCTGGACAGCGCCTGCCAGGCCCTGGACCCCAACCTGATCAGCAAGGCCGTGGACCTGCTGATCCAGGCGCGGCAGATCCACTTCTTCGGCCTCGGCGCCTCGGCACCGGTGGCCATGGATGCCCTGCACAAGTTCTTTCGTTTCAACCTGTCGGTGACGGCCCATGCGGACGTGCTGATGCAACGGATGATTGCCTCGGTGGCGCATACCGGCGAGCTGTTTGTGATCATTTCCTACACCGGCCGTACCCGCGAGTTGGTGGAAGTGGCGCGCATTGCTCGGGAGAACGGCGCCTCGGTACTGGGCGTGACGGCCGAGAATTCACCACTGGCCAAGGCCAGTACGGTCAGCCTGAATATTCCGCTGCCGGAAGACACCGACATCTATATGCCAATGACCTCGCGGATCATTCAATTAACCGTGTTGGATGTACTGGCGACGGGCATGACCTTGCGTCGCGGGGTGGATTTTCAGCCGCATTTGCGCAAGATCAAAGAGAGTTTGAACGACAGCCGGTATCCGGTTGGCGATGAGTTCAACTAAAGCTGGAACCTCCTCAATCAGGGCCGGCCCTATCGCGGGCAAGCCCGCTCCCACATTTTTGATTTGTGAACACATTCGAATGTGGGAGCGGGATTGCCCGCAAAGACGCCGTCAGCAACACCGCTAAACCCCAGCCCGGGCCTGCAAACTCAAATGCGCCCGCTCCCCCGGCGCCAGACACGCCCCGGCCATGGCCGACTCGACACACACAAAGCCCGACGCCTCGTTAAAGCTCACCCCCAGCAACGGCCGGCTGCCCGGATGCCAAACCACCGTGTCTGCACTGTCACCCGTATCAATGCGCAACTCGCGGTGCCAAGCGTGGTCCTTGAGCTGCAATTCGCCTTCATGCTGGAACACTCGCTGGCAGCCGCCATCGACCCGCAGCTCACCTTCCTGCTGGCAGGCCTGGCGGCTCAACTGGTCGTAACCTTGCGCCCCCTCTAGCCCAGACAGCGCTATCTCACCAACGTGACCAATACGCCAATAAGCGTGCAAAGCGTGGCTCAATTGGCACGGCAGTTCGTCCTGGTGCTCGGTGCTCAGACGCAGATCCAGGCTTTCCCCCAGGTGCGCATGCAAGTCCACCTGCCAATCGCACAGCTGCAATTGCCAGTGCAAGCGCACGCCGTCGTCGCCGGTGCTGCTGTCCAGCAGTTTCCAGTCGATCAAGCGCGCCCAGCCATGGGATGGCCAGGCGTTTTCGCTAGGATGACGGCCATACCACGGCCAGCACACCGGCACGCCGCCACGAATCGCCCCGACTTGCGGCCACTTTGCCGCGCACCATAGCCATGGCTTCTGGCCCGTAGGCTGGAAGTGCAGCAACTGCGCGCCCTGGCGGCTGAACACCGCCTGGCAGAGCGGGTGATTGATCACCAGCACGTCGCGCATCTGGAAGCGCTCCCAGGCAAACACCGGTTGCTCGCGCAGGGATTTGAAAAAGCGTTGCAGCGGTTGCTCATGCATGTGCCACGGTCCTGATAATCATGTCGCGCAAATGTGTACATACCTGTAGGAGCGAGCTTGCTCGCGAAGATCGTTAACGCTGACGCGGGCATCTTGGATGAACGCGGCGCTCTCAATTTTTTCGCGAGCAAGCTCGCTCCTACAGGGCTGTTCGCCCTTCGCAAAAAAAAGCGGATAGCCATGGCTACCCGCAAACGCGCACAGAGAGAAGGAGCTTATCGCAAGCGCGTTAGAACACCGACTGAATTTTCAGACCGGCCACCAGCGCGTTGTCGACTTTATCCACGCCACCTGGGTGGGTGACGTATTGCAGGTTGGGACGTACGGTCAGCCAGTTGGTGACGTGGAAGCCGTAGTTGATTTCGTAGTTGTACTCGGTGCTGCGCAGTGGCGCATAACCTACCTGGCTGTAATCGGTGAACCCGCCAGCTTCGTTCAGCAACTGGGCGTTCTTGCGCACGTCATCGTTGACGTGCAGACGAGCGGCGCCAATGCCGACGTCATCTTTTGGACGGGCGTCGAAAGGTCCCTTGTACACCAGCATGATCGACTGATAGTTGTCGACCGTGTTGGTTTCCTTGTCGTGGAACGTAGCGTTGGCCGCGATGTTCAGACCACGGGAAGCGTCGCCGTTATGAGTGGTGAGTTGCTGCTGGGCAACGAACCAGTAGCCTTTTTTGCTGCTGCGGGTACGGTAGTCCTCGCCAGTGGAAGCCGCATTGTTGCCGTTGACGTCTTCACGCACATCGGGAGCATCGGCAGCGCTTTTGTAGTAACCCACGCGGTATTCGCCCGGCAGGTTATTAACCTTCGGCGACCAGACCAACTCCACCGGGATCACAGTGCCCTTGGTGCCACTGCCGCTGAGTTTGAAGCCGTTGCCGTGCTCCAGCTGCGATGGGTTCTGGTTGTACGCACCGATCTGCGCATACAACTCAGGCGTGATGTGGTACTTCACGCGGATCGCGGCCTGGCTGACCGGCCAGTTGTACCAGGTGTTGACGTAGTTACCCACTTGGGAACCACAGAACGACAGGTTCTGGAAGTCGCACGGGAAGGTGTTGAAGTCTTCGCCTTCACCGAAGTAACCGAGTTTCACGTCCAGCTTGTTGTCGAACATCTGGTGCTGAATCCAGAACTGGGTCAGGCGCACCATATGGCCACGGCCGTACACTTCTTGAGATGAACTCAAGGTGCCTGCACGCGGGTCGCCAATGCGGTCATTGGAGATGTTGCGACCATTACGGCTGGTCATCTGGATCTTGGCCTGGGTGTTGTCCCAGCCCCACAGCTTTTGCAGGTCCAGCGCGACGCCGAGGCCGAACTGGTCAGCGTAACGACCAGTCTTGTCATTGTTGTAACCGCCGTGAGCGTTGTAGCCGGCCTCACCAACGTAGTCAGCCTTGATATCGATACCCTGCTCGATCAGCTTGGTCCGCTCGCCACCCCAATCCCCGGTCATCCACTTGGAGTCTGCACTGAACGCTTCGTCAGCCATCGCATTGGCGGACAAAACCAGCGCTGCCACGGCTGACAGCTGGCAGATCAAGCGCGTGTTGTTGTGTTGCTTTTTCATCCCTACATCCTCGTCTTTATTGTTATTAACTGTTTTTATCTAACGCGGTTTACAGCTTCTTTATCTGAAGTAGGAGCGAGCTTGCTCGCGAAGCTCGTTAACGCTGACGCGGGCATCTTGGATAAACGCGGCGCTCTCAAGTTTTTCGCGAGCAAGCTCGCTCCTACAGTTATTGATCTTTAGCGGCCCTTGAATTGGGTGACATTGTCGGCATGCGCCTGTGCCGGCTGCGCAGCAGCGGTGCCCAGGCGTTCACCGGTCTTGGCGTCGAACAACAGCACCTTGGACGGATCGAACTGCAAGGTCAGGCTCTCGCCCACTTGCGGCGCTACGTCCGGCGCCAGGCGGCAGCAGACCTTGGTGTCATTGAGCTGGACAAACACCAGGGTGTCCGGGCCGGTGGGCTCGGTCACCTGGACTTCAGCGCGAATGCTCGGCAAACCATTGCCCTCGCCGCTGGCCAGCACAATTTGCTCCGGGCGCAGACCGAGGATCACGTCGCGGTCTTCAAGACCCGCGTCATTCATGCCCAATGGCAATTCGCAACGCGCCTGGCCGCTGTCGAGCAGGGCCTGCAGGCGGCCCTCCTTGCGTTGCAGGCGCAGGGGGATGAAGTTCATCGGCGGCGAACCGATAAAGCTCGCCACGAACAGGTTGGCCGGATCGTTGTAGATCTCTTTGGGCGTGCCGAACTGCTGGATGATGCCGTCCTTCATCACCGCCACTTTGTCGCCCAGGGTCATGGCTTCGATCTGGTCGTGGGTCACATAGACCGTGGTGGTTTTCAGGCGCTGGTGCATCAGTTTCATTTCGGTGCGCATCTCGACCCGCAGCTTGGCGTCGAGGTTGGACAGCGGTTCGTCGAACAGGTAGATCTTCGGCCGCCGCGCCAGCGCCCGGCCCATGGCCACGCGCTGTTGCTGACCACCGGAGAGCTGGCCCGGCTTGCGATTGAGCAAGTGTTCGATCTGCAGCAACTTGGCCACCCGCGCCACTTCCTCATCGATGGCCGCCTGGCTCATCTTGCGGATTTTCAGGCCGAACTCGATGTTCTCGCGCACGCTCATGGTCGGGTACAGCGCGTAGGACTGGAACACCATGGCGATATCCCGGTCCTTGGGGCTCATGCCGCTGACGTCCTGGTCACCGATCATGATCGCGCCGCCGCTGATGTTTTCCAGGCCGGCGATGCAGTTCATCAAGGTGGACTTGCCGCAACCCGAAGGCCCGACGAGGATCAGGAACTCACCGTCCTTGATCGACAGCTCGATGTTTTTCAGGGTGTCCGGCAGGCCGGCACCATAGGTCTTGTTTACATTGCGAAGTTCGAGCGTAGCCATGATTACCCCTTGACCGCGCCGGCCGTGAGGCCGCGCACGAAATACTTGCCTGCGACCACATAGACCAGCAGGGTCGGCAACCCGGCGATCATCGCCGCCGCCATATCAACGTTATATTCCTTGGCCCCGGTGCTGGTGTTGACCAGGTTGTTCAGCGCCACTGTGATGGGCTGCGAATCACCGCTGGAGAACACCACGCCAAACAGGAAGTCGTTCCAGATCTGGGTGAACTGCCAGATCAGGCAGACCATGATGATGGGTGTGGACATCGGCAGAATGATCCGACGGAAGATGGTGAAAAATCCTGCGCCATCCAAGCGTGCGGCCTTGACCAACGCATCCGGAATGCTCACGTAGTAGTTACGGAAGAACAACGTGGTGAACGCCAGGCCATAAACCACATGCACAAACACCAGGCCGGTGGTGGTGCTGGCCAGGCCCATTTTGCCGAGGGTGAACGAGGCCGGCAGCAAGACGGTCTGGAACGGCAGGAAGCAGCCGAACAGCAACAGGCCGAAGAACAACTGCGAACCGCGAAAACGCCACATCGACAGCACGTAGCCGTTCAACGCGCCAATGGTGGTGGAGATCAGCACCGCCGGGATGGTGATCATGAACGAGTTCCAGAAGTACCCGTTTACCGTGGCCCAGGCCTTGACCCAGCCGATCCCGGTGATCACCGTCGGCCAGCTCAGCAGGTTGCCGGTGCTGATGTCTTCCGGGGTCTTGAAGCTGGTCAGCAGCATGACCACCAGCGGCACCAGGTACAGCACCACGGCCAGGATCAGCACCCCATGGATCGCGATACGACTGAAGCTGATGGAAGGTTTGGCGAGACTAGTCATGGCGCTTGGTCCTCAGCTCGGAGTACAGGTAAGGCACGATGATCGCGAGAATCGCGCCGAGCATCAGGATCGCACTGGCCGAGCCCATGCCCATCTGGCCGCGGCTGAAGGTGAAGGAGTACATGAACATCGCCGGCAGGTCGGATGAGTAGCCAGGGCCACCGGCGGTCATCGCGGCCACCAGGTCGAAGCTCTTGATCGCGATGTGCGCGAGGATCATCACCGCACTGAAGAACACTGGCCGCAGGCTTGGCAGCACCACGCTCCAGTAGATGCGCGGCAGGCTCGCACCGTCGATCTGTGCGGCACGGATGATCGATTGGTCAACGCCACGCAGGCCGGCGAGGAACATCGCCATGATAAAGCCCGAGGCTTGCCATACCGCCGCGATCACCAGGCAATACACCACACGATCCGGATCGATCAGCCAGTCCAGGCGAAAGCCTTCCCAGCCCCAGTCACGCAGCAATTTGTCCAGGCCCATGCCGGGGTTGAGCAGCCATTTCCAGGCCGTACCGGTGACGATCATCGAGAGCGCCATCGGGTACAGGTAAATAGTGCGAATGAAGCCTTCGCGACGGATGCGCTGGTCGAGGAATACCGCCAGCAGCACGCCGATCACCAGGGTGATGCCGATAAACATGCCGCCAAACAGCGCCAGGTTTTTGCTCGCCACCCACCAGCGGTCGTTATCGAACAACCGCGCATATTGCGCCAGGCCTACCCACTTGTAGGTCGGCAGGAACGTCGAGTTGGTGAACGACAGCACGAACGTCCACAGGATGTAGCCATAGAAGCCCACCAGAACGATGAACATGCTTGGGGCCAGCACCAACTTGGGGAGCCAGCGCTGCAATGCATCGAACGGCGAGGCCTTGCTGAACACAGCAACAGAACTCATGGGGAAATCCAGGGCAAGGAGTAAGGGACTAACGGACAACCTTGTGGGGGCCGGCTTTAGGTGGAAGCTGGCTTGCCTGCGAAGAGATCACCTGGGTGTCACTGATACACCGAGGCGCCTGCATCGCGGGCAAGCCCGCTCCCACACTAAAGCCCATTCCCCCTATGGGTTACTTGGCAGACTTGATCGCCGCACCCAGCTTCTTGGCGGTGTCGGCCGGGTCGGCTTTCGGGTCGTTGATGAAGTTGGTCACCACATCAAAGAACGCGCCCTGTACCGCCAGGGTGGTCGCCATGTTGTGCGCCATGCTTGGTTGCAGGCCGCCAGACTTGGCATCGACCAGGAAGTCCTTGGCCGCCGTCTGGGCGCAGCTGTCAAAGCCGTACTTGGCCATATCGCCGAGCATGTCGTTGCGCACCGGGATCGAGCCCTTGTTGATGCTGAAGACCTTCTGGAAGTTCTCGCCCAGCACCACCTTGGCGATGTCTTGCTGCCCGGCCGAGGTGCCGGCATCTTTCTGCTTGAACACGGCCAGGGAGTCGATGTTGTAGGTGAAGGCCTTGTCGGTGCCCGGGAAGGCTACGCACTCGTAGTCTTTGCCGGCGACTTTGTTGGCGGCCGTCCACTCGCTCTTGGCCCAGTCACCCATGATCTGCATGCCGGCCTTGCCGTTGATGACCTTGGCGGCTTCCAGGTTCCAGTCCTGGCCCTTGCCATCTGCGTCCATATAGGTCGCGACTTTCTTCAGTTCAGTCAGCGCCTTGACCATGTCCGGGCCGGTCAGGGCTGCGTTGTCGAGGTCGACCAGGGCTTTCTTGTAGCCATCCACGCCCATGACCGAGAGCACTACGGCTTCAAATACTGTGCTGTCCTGCCAAGGCTGGCCACCGTGGGCGAGCGGGATGAAGCCTGCGGCCTTGAGCTTGTCAGCGGCGGCGTAGAATTCTTCGAGAGTCGTAGGGTTTTTGGTAATGCCGGCTTTCTTGAAGACTTCCGGGTTGATCCACAGCCAGTTGACCCGGTGGATATTCACCGGCACGGCCACGTAATCGCCTTCGTACTTCACGGTATCGGAGACTTTTTTGTCGAGCAGGCCATCCCACTTCTCGGCCTTGGCCACGTCCTTCAGGACGTCGGTATCGAGCAGCCCGGTGGATGCCCACTCCTGGATGTCAGGGCCCTTGATCTGGGCAACGCCTGGCGGGTTGCCGGCGACCGCGCGGCTTTTCAGTACGGTCATGGCGGTGGCGCCACCGCCACCTGCGACGGCTCCGTCTTTCCAGGTGAAGCCGTCTTTCTCAACTTGGGCCTTCAGGACATCCACCGCCGCCTTTTCACCGCCCGAGGTCCACCAATGCACGACTTCAACCGTCCCTTTCGAGTCGGCGGCAAATGCACTGAGGGGAAACAACGAGGCAATGGAAACAGCAATGGCGAGGCGATTAATCGCGTTCATCTGACTACCTTTTTCTTGTTGTTATGCATGCAAGTCTGGAGCTTGCGCTGCATAGGATTCTAAACAGGGATTTTTCCCAGGCACGTAACAAAGGGACGGGCAAATGTCACCACTTGGTGACATAAGCGCCCGCCGCCAACGCACTGGCCATGCTTGGGGATAAGGGCAGGCCCGGCAGCAATACCGCTTGCCAGGCATGGTACAGGTCCGGCTTGCCGCCCCAGATCTTGCTGGCGGGCTGGTTTAGCGGGTCGAGTTCGTGATGCCAACTGCCCTGGATCCGGTCGATCAGGTGGGTTTCACAAAACTCCCAGAAACGCCGGTACCAGGTTTCGTAATGCCACTCCCCCGTGCGCTTGAGCAGGGCCTGGGCCGCCGCGCTGGCTTCGGCGTGGGTCCAATGCAGACGCTCGCGCACCACCGGACGAAAGTGCCAATCCAGGGTGTAAACCAGGCCCGGAGCACCGTCCGCCGACCAGCCATATTCGCAGGCACTGGCGAACAAGCCCTTGGCATCCTCCAGCAACCACTGCGGCGTGACGAGCCCTGCCTGCTGGCGTGCGGCTTCGAGGTGCAGCACCAGGCGCGCCCATTCGAAGCCGTGGCCGGGGGTGATGCCGTAGGGACGGAAGCCGTCGGCCGGGTTGTTCTCGTTGTAACGATGCAGGGGTTGCCAATAGCGGTCGAAATGTTCGATCACCATAAATTCGTTGGCGCTGGCGTGCTGATGGATCACCCGCTCGACAATGCGCAACGCCCGCCCCAGCCATCGGCTGTCGCCGGTGACATCAGCCAGGGCCAGGAACGCTTCGGTGGCGTGCATATTACTGTTGGCACCGCGATAGGCTTCCACGCCGCTCCAGTCCTGGGCGAACGATTCGAGCATCGCGCCCTCCTCCTCGCACCAAAAATGCTGGTCGATGCTTTGGATGGCATCCGCCAGTAGGGCTTGTGCCCCAGGGGCACCCGCCACTACCGCAGAGCTGGCGGCCAGGGCGACAAAAGCATGCAGATAGGCGGCCTTGCCAGTGTTGCCATCACGTGCGCCGGCGACGGCAAACCAGCCGCCATGTTCGGCATCGCGCAACGGGCCACTGAGACTGGCGACACCGTGTTCCACCAACTGCGCATACCCTGGCAGGCCCTGGGCGTGGGCCATGGCAAAGCTGTGGGTCATACGGGCGGTGTTCATGGTTTCGGCGCAGGCGTCGGCAGGCAGGCGGCCCTGGACGTCGAGGTTGCCGAAGCCTTCAGGCAGCCGGGAAGCCTTGGCAAACGCCAGCAGACGCCGGCCCTCGGCGGCAAGCCAGGCGTGATGGGCAGGTGCGTTCAGCCAACTGCTGGCAGGCAGTGGTTGGATGGTCATGGGTGGCCCTTTTTGTTTTTGTGGGATGACCGCAGTCTAAACAAGGGCCAAGAAGGGACATGTAACGAAAGGGATGGGGAATGTCACTGAACAGTGACATTGGTGTAGGAGCCGGCTTGCCGGCTCCTACCCTATACAGTGGGGTTACTGGCCCAGGGGCGTGACCCTGGCCGGTGCACTGACTTCCCGTTGCAGGTTTTGCATCTGGGTCTGCAAGGTCGTGATGTTGCGGGTAGTCTGGATGCGGAACACGTCGAACTCCTTATTCGACGGCCCTTCAGTAGCGGCACGGTTATCCAGTTCGCTCTTGATCACCAACAGGTCCTGTTCCAGGCGTGCAATGGCCGTGGCCGGATTGCCCTGCTTCTTCAAGGCTGCCACATCCGTGCTCAGCTCCTTGACTTCAGCATTCAACTTGACGGCTTCGGCCTGCGCAGCCTTGAGGGTCGTCAGTTCCGTTGCAAGGGTTTGCACCTGGGCCTGCAACTGGGTATTGGCGCTGGTCAGCTCCGTGGTGCTGGCACTCATTTGCGCCAGGCGCTTGTCCAGGTCGGTGGCCTGGCCCGCCACACCCAACTGCTGCTTGCCCTGCTCCAGCAATTGGCTTTCCAACTGTTTGATCTGCAGCTTGAGCGCTTCACTGCCGGTATTGACGTTGGCCTCACTGGCCACCACTTTGCCGGAAATATCCTGCAAACGGCCGGCGGCCTCCTCGCTGATACGCGCAAAACTCTCCTGGGTCGCCACCAGTTGCTGCCCCATCAGGGAAATCTGCTGGAAACTCCACCACGCCAAGCCCACAAAAGCGAACAGCAGCGCGCCAACCAAGGCCCACAACGGCCCGGTGCTGGCGCTCTTGACCTTGACCACCGGCGCCGGGCGCGAGCGCATGGACGTGGCAGCGGTCGGCACAAAATCATCGTCGTCGCCAATGTCGGCGCGCAGGCTCGGCACATTGTCGAAGTCGTCTTTAGTATCGTTACGCATGAATCAACCTTGAAATAGCCACATAAAAAAACAGAGCGGCGGGAGTATAAACCCCTGGCCCGTCGCCTTGGTCGAGCGACAACCGAAAAATCGCTTCCCGCTATTGCCGACCCTAGCTGGAGCCCGGCTCCTGGACTTTCCACCAATGGCAGAACTCATCGAGGGCCGTCCACAGGCTGACCTTGGGCTGGTAGTCGAGATAATGCTGCGCACGGCTGATATCGAGGCTGAAATCCTTGTTCATCACTTGCATCCCCAGGCGTGACAGGGAAGGTTCCGGACGCCCCGGCCACATCGCGCAAAAGGCCTCGTTGAGCGCCGCGATACTGTAGGACAAGCCGTAGGAGCGGTAACGGGTGACCTGGGGCATTTCCATCTGGCGCATCACATAGTTGACCACGTCCCATACCGGCACCGGCGCGCCATTACTGATGTTATAGGCCTTGCCCAGCGCCGAGCCGGTGGCCAGCAGGCTGCTGAGCAGGGCCTCGTTGAGGTTGTGCACGCTGGTGAAGTCGACCTTGTTCAGGCCATCGCCAACGATGGCGAGACGGTTCTTGCGCTGCATGTTCAACAGGCGCGGGAAGATGCTCATATCGCCGGCACCCGTGACAAAGCGCGGGCGCAGGGCCAGCACTTCGAGGCCGAATTCCTGGGCACCAAAGACTTTTTGCTCGGCCAGGTACTTGGTCGCCGCATAGGGATGCTTGAAGCGCTTGGGCACTTGCTCTTCGGTCAGTCCCAGGTGATCGCGGCCATCGAAATAGATCGAGGGCGACGACAGGTGCACCAGGCGCCCGACCCGTTGTTTCAGGCAGGCTTCAACCACGTTTTCGGTGACCTGCACATTGCCCTGATAGAAGTCCTGGTAACGCCCCCACAGCCCTACGGCGCCGGCGCAATGAACCACGGCTTCGACGTCGCGGCACAGGTCGCGCACCAGGTCCGGATCATTCAGATCACCCTGGATAAACTCGGCGCCGCGCCGTACCAGGTGCTCGACACCCTCGGCGCGCCGCCCGTTGACCCGCACGTCCAGGCCCTGCTCCAGGGCGAAACGCGCAAAGCGCCCGCCAATGAAGCCGCTTGCGCCGGTGACCAGAATTTTCATGTGTTACCCCGTGTTCTTTCATTTTTCATCGCAGTTGCGTTGACGCCGACGGTCACTCCAACGGCACCAGCAATTGGCCGGTAGCCCGTGCCAGATGCTCGGTCAACAGACCGAGCAATTGCCCACCACTGCGCCAATGATGCCAGTACAGCGGCACATCGATGGGTTTATCTGGCAATAACTCCACCAGCACGCCCTTTTGCAATTGATCACGCACCTGCAACTCCGGCACCAATCCCCAACCCAGGCCGGCCTCGGTCAGGCGGATAAAACCTTCGGAGGACGGGCATAAATGGTGTTCGAAACCGCCGTCCACGCCCAGCGACGCCAGGTAGCGATGTTGCAAAAAGTCATCCGGGCCAAATACCAGCGCCGGAGTACGCGCCAACTGATCGGCCCGTACCCCGCCGGGAAAGTGCCGGACAATAAACGCCGGGCTCGCCAATGCCCGATAGCGCATGGCCCCCAGCAACAGGCTACGCGCACCGGCCACCGGGCGTTCGCTGGCGCAGACGCAGGCCGCCACCTCGCCGGCGCGCATGCGCTTGAGGCCGACGGTCTGGTCTTCCACCACCAGGTCGAGCAGCAAATGCTGCTCGGCGCAAAAATCCCCCTACGGCCTGCGCCCACCATGTCGCCAGGCTGTCGGCGTTGATGGCGATGCGCAGCCGCTCGGGCATGCCTTCTTCATCCAACGCCGGCACCTGGCTTTGCAGGTCGCGCTCCAGCAAGCGCACCTGCTGCACATGGTTGAGCAGGCGCCGGCCGATCTCCGTGGGGGTCGGCGGAGTCGCGCGTACCAGCACCGGCTGGCCGATGCGGGCTTCGAGCAATTTGATGCGCTGGGAAATGGCCGATTGCGACACACCAAGCACCTGGGCCCCGCGCTCGAAACCGGCCTGTTCCACCACTGCCGCCAGGGCCGATAGCAATTTATAGTCAAACATCAGTTTTCCTAATGAGCGATCAGCAATATTTGTTTTTCTTATACCGCCTCAACGCCGACAATCGCCAGCATTGATTAACAAGCAGAGTGAATCGTATGTGGCAGAGTTATGTGAACGGCCTGCTGGTCGCCTTGGGGCTGATCATGGCCATCGGCACGCAAAACGCGTTTGTCCTGGCCCAGAGCCTGCGTCGCGAGCATCACTTGCCCGTGGCGGCCTTGTGCGTGGTGTGCGATGCATTGCTGGTGGCTGCCGGGGTGTTTGGCCTGGCGACAGTGCTGGCGCATAACCCTCTGTTGCTGGCGATTGCGCGCTGGGGCGGCGCGGCATTCCTGTTGTGGTATGGCGCCCTGGCCTTGCGCCGGGCCTGTTCCCGTCAAAGCCTGGAGCAAGGTGAGGGGCAAAAGGTGCGCTCGCTGCGTGCGGTGATGCTCAGTGCCTTGGCCGTGACCCTGCTCAACCCCCACGTCTATCTGGACACGGTTTTGCTGATCGGCTCCCTGGGCGCTCAGCAGACCGAGCCAGGCGCTTATGTCGCAGGTGCCGCCAGCGCCTCGTTCCTGTGGTTCACCGCCCTGGCCCTCGGCGCGGCGTGGCTGGCCCCGTGGCTGGCGCGCCCGGCGACCTGGCGCCTACTGGACCTGCTGGTAGCAGTGATGATGTTCAGCGTGGCCTATCAACTGATCAGCAACTGAGCAATATTCCAAAACGCTCTGGAACCTCTATCCCACACAGTTGTTGCGTGGTTTTGCCGCACCCCCGGTGCTATGATCCAGCCCCTGCGCCGCAAAGAGTACAAACTCCCCGGCGCTTGTTTGGCCGCCCGTGATCGGCCTTGCGCTCACCGCAACTGACCTGATTAGGAGAATTATCATGGCTTTCGAATTGCCGCCGCTGCCGTACGCACACGATGCCCTGCAGCCGCACATCTCCAAGGAAACCCTGGAGTATCACCACGACAAGCACCACAACACCTATGTCGTGAACCTGAACAACCTGGTGCCAGGCACCGAGTTCGAAGGCAAGACCCTGGAAGAGATCGTCAAGTCCTCTTCGGGTGGCATCTTCAACAACGCCGCCCAGGTCTGGAACCACACTTTCTACTGGAACTGCCTGGCGCCAAACGCTGGCGGTCAGCCGACTGGCGCCCTGGCTGAAGCCATCAACGCGGCGTTCGGTTCGTTCGACAAGTTCAAGGAAGAGTTCACCAAGACTTCCGTCGGCACCTTCGGTTCCGGTTGGGGCTGGCTGGTGAAAAAGGCTGACGGTTCCCTGGCACTGGCCAGCACCATCGGCGCCGGCAACCCGCTGACCAGCGGCGACACCCCGCTGCTGACCTGCGACGTCTGGGAACACGCCTACTACATCGACTACCGCAACGTGCGTCCAAAGTATGTGGAAGCGTTCTGGAACCTGGTCAACTGGAAGTTCGTTGCCGAGCAGTTCGAAGGCAAGACCTTCACTGCATAAGTAACCCTTGCAGTACAAAGAGCCCGGCGATTGCCGGGCTTTTTCATGCGTTCGATCTGGAACCCGATGTGTCGCTTATGCCACGTAGTGGATGAGGAATATCCCTCTCATCCCTGTCGGAGATTTCACAATGTCTATGTCAGCACTCGCAGCACTTCCCGTGATTGGTGAACTGGCCAAAGCAGCTGCCGATATCACCAAGTCGATCGCGCCCCTGATCCAGCCCTTCGCCGACGTTGCCGCAAAGACCCTGGGCGACACCCTGAAAAACACCAGCGATGAGCAAAGCAAGTCCATAGATTTCGACACTGCGAAAAAAGAACAGAGCGTAACAATCACGTTCAGTTAAGCCGTGAACCTGCGCACCTGACCCTCCAAACCCGCTCCTTCGCTAAACATCGCCCTCCCCCCGCTGGCGCGAGGCGGATACAAATCCGCCTCGCGCCAGCGATGCTCGCCTCACCGGGAAACGCCCCGCGCGGCTTCAAAGCTGCAACTGCTTCAATGTCCCTTTGACTGCCACCACGGGATTGCCAATACTCATGGCATATTGAGGCTACCCGAATGGAACAAGGAATAACCCTTTGAAGCTGGAACTCAAAAACAGCTTGTCGGTGAAGTTGCTCCGGGTGGTGCTGTTATCGGCACTGATAGTGGGCGTTGCATTGAGCGTGGCGCAGATCGTCTTTGATGCCTACAAGACGCGCCAGGCCGTAGCAGGCGATGCCCAGCGCATCCTCGACATGTTTCGCGACCCTTCGACCCAGGCCGTCTACAGCCTGGACCGGGAGATGGGCATGCAGGTCATCGAGGGCCTGTTTCAGGATGATGCAGTGCGTATGGCCTCCATCGGCCATCCCAACGAACCGATGCTCGCCGAAAAGAGCCGGGAGCTGCAGCACTCCCCAAGCCGCTGGCTGACGGACGTGATTCTCGGCCAGGAACGCACCTTTACTACGCCATTGGTGGGGCGCGGGCCGTATAGCGAGTATTACGGCGACCTGAGCATCACCCTCGACACGGCCACTTATGGCCAGGGTTTTATCGTCAATTCGGTGATCATCTTTATCTCTGGGGTGCTGCGCGCCCTGGCCATGGGCCTGGTGTTGTACCTGGTCTATCACTGGCTGCTGACCAAGCCCCTGTCGCGGATCATCAGCCACCTCAGTTCAATCAACCCCGACCGGCCCAGCGAGCACAAGATCCCCCAGCTCAAGGGCCACGAGAAAAATGAACTGGGGCTGTGGATCAACACCGCCAATCAGTTGCTGGCCTCTATCGAGCGCAACACTCACCTGCGTCATGAAGCAGAAAACAGCCTGCTGCGCATGGCCCAGTACGACTTCCTCACCGGCCTGCCCAACCGCCAGAAGCTGCAGGAGCAACTGGACAAGATCCTCATCGACGCCGGCCGCCGTCAACGCCGGGTCGCGGTGTTGTGCGTGGGGCTGGATGACTTCAAGAGCGTCAACGAGCAATACACCTACCAGGCCGGCGACCAATTGCTGCTGGCCCTGGCCGACCGCCTGCGCGCCCACAGTGGCCGCCTCGGCGCCCTCGCCCGCCTGGGTGGCGACCAGTTCGCCCTGGTCCAGGCCGATATCGAGCAACCCTACGAAGCCGCCGAGCTGGCCCAAAGCATCCTCGATGACCTAGAGGCGGAGTTCGCCCTCGACCATGAGCAGATCCGCCTGCGCGCCACCATCGGTATCACCTTGTTTCCCGAAGACGGCGACAGCACCGAGAAGCTGCTGCAAAAGGCCGAGCAGACCATGACCCTGGCCAAGAGCCGCTCGCGCAATCGCTACCAGTTCTATATCGCCAGCGTCGACAGCGAGATGCGCCGGCGCCGCGAGCTGGAGAAAGACCTGCGCGAAGCCCTGGGCCGCGACCAGTTTCATTTGGTGTACCAACCGCAGATCAGCTATGTCGATCATCGCGTGGTCGGCGTCGAGGCGCTGATTCGCTGGCAACACGGTACAAACCGGGGACATCGTTTACATTTCTAACCGGGGACATGGTTTACAGGTTAATACGCATGGTCAGGAGGTATCTGATCATGCCCTGGAACCAAGAGTCCCCCCATGAACCAACGAATCAAACTGGTCGCTGACTGGCTTTCTGGCAACTACACGAAAACCCAGTTGGCACACCGATTCAATGTGAGTCGGCCTACCGTCGATAAATGGATTGCCCGGCATGACGGCGATTTGAAGTCGTTGTCCGAGCTCTCCCGACGACCTCATAACAGTCCAAACAAAACCGACGATGAGATCTTGGCCCGCGTGGTGGCCATGAAGGAAGCCCACGATAAATGGGGGCCGAAGAAGCTTCTCGAGCTATTGCGAATCGAGGATCCAACCATCACCTGGCCTGCCCCCAGCACGGCAGGGCAATGGCTTGATCGGCTTGGATTGGTCAGCAAACGGCGCTTCAAGCGTCGACACGGCACTTCCCACGCCCCAATGCGAGAAGCCAACGAGCCCAACAAGACGTGGTGTGCTGACTACAAAGGGCAGTTCAAGATGCTTAACGGGCAGATGTGCTTTCCTTTGACCGTGACTGACCACGCATCGCGCCTGATTCTGGCGTGCAGGGCCCACCCCAAGATCATGACACAGCCTGTAAAACAGGCATTTGAGAGGCTTTTTCAGGAATACGGCATGCCGCAAGTCATTCGTTCTGACAACGGTGTTCCATTTGCCTCTCCTGGTCTGGCAAGAATGTCTACATTGGCGGTTTGGTGGATCCGTCTGGGCATCTACCCCGAGCGAATCATGCCTGGAAGACCCGCGCAGAACGGTCGCCACGAGCGAATGCACCGCAGCTTGAAATTCGAGTTGCCTTTAGGACGCGACTTGCTTGAGCAACAGCTGTTGCTGGAGCATTTCAGGAATGAATTCAATTATATACGACCACACGAAGCGCTCGGCATGAAACGTCCGGGAGAGTTGTATGTGCCATCTACTCGGCCTTACCCCGGATGCTTACCCGCCGTGGAATATCCGGCAGACATGCAGGTTCGAAGTGTCAGACAGGACGGCTCTATCTTGTGGAAGAACAAGCTGATATTTGTCAGCGAGGCTTTATCTGGAGAACGGATAGGGCTTAAAGAGGCTGAAGAGGATGTTTGGGATCTGTACCTATGTGACTATCCCTTAGGCAGACTTGGACGCGGCAAGAGCCGCATCCAAGCTTCAAATGTGTAAACGATGTCCCCGGTTTCAGATGTAAAGGATGTCTACGGTTCTACACACCCGGAACATGGCCTGGTGCCACCGGACCTGTTTATCCCGCTGGCGGAACAGAACGGCACCATCATCCCCATTGGCGAGTGGGTGCTGGACCAGGCCTGCCGGCAATTGCGCGAATGGCATGACCAGGGTTTTACCGAGCTGCGCATGGCGGTCAATCTGTCCACGGTGCAACTGCACCACGCCGAGCTGCCACGGGTGGTCAACAACCTGTTGCAGATCTATCGCCTGCCGCCGCGCAGCCTCGAGCTGGAAGTGACCGAGACCGGCCTGATGGAAGACATCAGCACCGCCGCCCAGCACTTGCTGAGCCTGCGCCGCTCCGGCGCGCTGATTGCCATTGACGACTTCGGTACCGGCTACTCGTCGCTGAGTTACCTGAAAAGCCTGCCCCTGGACAAAATCAAGATCGACAAAAGCTTTGTCCAGGATCTGCTGGACGACGATGACGATGCCACCATCGTGCGGGCGATCATCCAACTGGGCAAAAGCCTGGGCATGCAGGTTATCGCCGAAGGCGTGGAGACGCCCGAGCAAGAAGCCTACATCATCAGCGAAGGCTGCCACGAAGGTCAGGGCTATCACTACAGCAAACCCCTGCCGGCCCGTGAGCTGGTGGCCTATCTCAAACAGGCCGAGCGCAACAACGCGGCGATCTTATAGCGCCATGCTGGCCACCCAGGGCAAAGCCTTGGGCAGCCAGGGCGCGAATGTGAAACTTTTACTGCGTTAACCCTTTACAGAAAATGCAAATCTTTCGCATTATGTCGTAGTTTTGCGCGCTGCATTGCGCCCCGATCAACTACCGAAGCAGGATGTTCGCCATGATTCGTATGCCCCTGGCCACCGCCAGTCTGCTGGCCATCGCTATTTCTCTCGCCGGCTGCGGCGAGGGCAAAGACAAGGCCACCGCTCCCCAGGCGCCAACGCCAGCTGCCAGCGCTACCGCTCCAGCGGCCGCCGCTAACGCCGGCCAGGTTGACGAGGCAGCCGCCAAGGCAGTCGTCGCGCATTACGCAGACATCGTGTTCGCGGTGTACAGCGACGCCGAGTCCACTGCAAAAACCCTGCAGACCGCCATCGACACATTCCTTGCCAACCCCAACGACGAAACCCTGAAGGCTGCACGTACCGCCTGGATCGCCGCACGCGTACCGTACCTGCAGAGTGAAGTGTTCCGTTTTGGCAACACCATCATTGATGACTGGGAAGGTCAGGTGAACGCCTGGCCGCTGGACGAAGGCCTGATCGACTATGTCGACAAATCCTACGAACACGCCCTCGGCAACCCGGGCGCCACTGCCAATATCATCGCCAACACCCAGATCCAGGTCGGCGAAGACAAGATCGACGTCAAGGAAATCACCCCGGAGAAACTCGCCAGCCTCAATGAGCTGGGCGGCTCCGAAGCCAACGTCGCTACCGGCTACCACGCCATCGAATTCCTGCTGTGGGGCCAGGACCTGAACGGCACCGGCCCTGGCGCCGGCAACCGTCCAGCGTCGGACTACCTGCAAGGCGAAGGCGCCACCGGCGGCCATAACGAGCGTCGCCGCACTTACCTGCGCGCCGTGACCCAACTGCTGGTCAGCGACCTCGAAGAAATGGTCGGCAACTGGAAACCCAACGTCGAAGACAACTACCGCGCCACCCTGGAAGCCGAACCTGGCACCGACGGCCTGCGCAAGATGCTGTTCGGCATGGGCAGCCTGTCCCTGGGTGAACTGGCGGGCGAGCGGATGAAAGTGTCCCTGGAAGCCAACTCGCCGGAAGACGAGCACGACTGCTTCAGCGACAACACACACTACTCGCACTTCTACGACGCCAAGGGCATCCGCAACGTCTACCTGGGCGAGTACACCCGCACCGACGGCACCAAGCTGACCGGCGCCAGCCTGTCGTCCCTGGTGGCCAAGGTTGATCCGGCTGCCGATGAAGCCCTCAAGGCCGACCTGGCTGCTACCGAAGCGAAGATCCAGGTCATTGTCGACCACGCCAACAAGGGTGAGCACTACGACCAACTGATCGCCGCCGGCAACACCGCGGGCAACCAGATCGTGCGCGACGCCATCGCCGCCCTGGTCAAGCAGACCGGTTCGATCGAGCAAGCAGCTGGCAAGCTGGGCATCGGTGACCTGAACCCGGATACCGCTGATCACGAGTTCTGATCCGCGCGGTTTGAATGAGGCGGCCTTCGCAGACTGTGTGAAAACCTAGCAATCTGCTGGCAGGTTAAAGAAAATGCCCGTATCGCAAGATACGGGCATTTTGCTTATGCGCTATATCCAAGGTGAAGACCGCTCCCAGAGCGCGCTGTTTCCACTTTCGCTGGACGAACTTATCCCCGATGACCATCTGGTTCGGGTGATCGAGGCCTACATTTCCCTGCTGGACCTTGAGCAGTTGGGTTTCGACAAAGCCAGACCCAAGGCCACGGGACGCCCTTCATACGATCCTGCCGATCTGCTCAAACTCTACTTGTACGGCTATTTCCAGCGTATTCGCTCGTCGCGACGACTCGAGGCCGAGTGTCAGCGCAACGTTGAAGTCATGTGGCTGCTGGGCCGACTGGCCCCCTGACTTCAAAACCATCGCTGATTTTCGCCGCGACAACAGTGCGGCGTTCAGCGCCACCTGCCGCGCCTTTGTTCAGTTTTGCCGACACGCGGGCCTGATTGCTGGCGAGCTGGTGGCCATCGATGGCAGCAAGTTTCAGGCAGTGGCTTCGAATCGAAAGCACATGACGCCGAAAAAGCTCAAACACCAGGAAGCGGCGCTCGAGAAGCGCATTGCACGCTATTTGGCGCAGCTCGATGAGGCGGATCATGGCGAGGAAGGGGAGTCCATTGACCGCTCAGCGGTGCAGGCGGCGCTTCGGGAGTTGCAGGTAAAAAGGCCAATAACCAGACCTGCCAGGTGCTAATGGAAGCTCAAGGTCTGGTTCAACACATTGTGGGCGAGTCCGATGCGCAAAAAATGCGTACGCCTTCTGGCAAGTTCGTGGCGTACAACATCCAAAGCGCCGTGGACGCTGAACACTGTCTGATTCTGCACTATGAGGTGACTCAAGATGGCGCAGATCGGCAGCAGCTTGAGCCGATGGCAAAAGCCGCTAAAGCCCAATTACAGCAATCGCAATTAAGCGTCACTGCCGACGCCGGCTACTCCAATGGCGAACAGTTTCAGGCCTGTGAAGACGCCAGTATCACGCCGTTCGTGCCCCCTAATCGGTCAGTCAACAATCAAGGTGGCGGTACTGAGTTTTTCGATCGCACGGACTTCAAATACGAAGAGCAAAGCGACGCTTATCAATGCCCTACCGGCAAGATGCTAACGCTCAAGCAGATGAGCAAGGGCGACCGGATTTATCAGGCGACTATCGCCGATTGCAGCGTTTGCCCGTTAAAAAGCCGCTGCACCAAAGCGAGCCGCCGTTATCTCACACGCCATGCTCATGAAGCCGCTTTTGAACGGATGAAGCTGCGAATGCAGGCCCACCCCGAGATGATGGTCAGCCGACGATCCATCGTCGAACACCCCTTCGGCAATCTCAAGCAATGGCTATTTGGCAATGGCCGGTTCTTGCTGCGACAACTGAAAGGCGCCAGAGCCGAAATGGCACTGGCAGTGCAGGCCTATAACCTGAAAAGAGCGATCAAGGTGATGGGCGCCCATCAGTTGATGGCATTGATGGGCTGAAAGGCCCTTTTTTCGTTCCGCCTGTTAGAAAAACAAATGCCCCGACAAGTCGGGGCATTTGTTTTTGACATTGGCAGGTTGTGTTTTCACACAGTCTGCTTCGGGTCGCCTTTTTTGTATTAACCCAAACAAACCCCATGTGGGAGCTGGCTTGCCAGCTCCCACACAAGCCAGGCCCCACATCAGATCCATACCCCCGGTTTACAAGCCCTGCGCCGTAGGTAGAATGGCGCCTCCAACTGTTACCCGAGCGCAATTGATGGCAATGCCGACCCTGCGAATCATTGGTTTCATCATCGGCATCTTCCTGATTACCCTCGCGGTCGCCATGGTCGTGCCCATGGCCACCCTGATGTTTTTCGACCGTACCAGCGACCTGCCATCCTTTCTCTGGGCAAGCATGATCACCTTTATCGCTGGCCTGGCCCTGGTGATTCCCGGTCGCCCGGAACAAGTCCAACTGCGCCCCAGGGACATGTACCTGCTGACCGTCAGCAGTTGGGTGGTGGTGTGTATCTTTGCCGCGCTGCCGTTCTTGCTGACCCAACACATCAGCTATACCGACTCGTTCTTTGAAAGCATGTCCGGCATCACCGCTACTGGCGCCACCGTGCTCAGTGGGCTGGACACCATGTCACCGGGCATCCTGATGTGGCGCTCGATGCTGCACTGGCTCGGCGGTATCGGTTTTATCGGCATGGCGGTGGCGATCCTGCCGCTGCTGCGCATCGGTGGCATGCGCCTGTTCCAGACCGAATCCTCGGACCGCTCCGAGAAGGTCATGCCGCGCTCGCATATGGTGGCGCGCCTGATCGTGGCGGCCTATGTCGGCATCACCATCCTCGGCACCCTGGGCTTCTGGTGGGCCGGCATGGGCCTGTTCGACTCGATCAACCACGCGATGTCAGCCATTTCCACCGGCGGTTTCTCCACCTCCGACGAGTCATTGGCGCACTGGAAACAGCCCGCAGTGCATTGGGTCGCGATAGTCGTGATGATCATGGGCAGCCTGCCGTTTGCCTTGTATGTCGCCACCTTGCGCGGCAACCGCAAGGCGCTGATCAAGGACCAGCAGGTACAGGGCCTGTTGGGGATGCTGCTGGTGACCTGGATCGTGCTAGGCACCTGGTACTGGTGGACCACCAACCTGCACTGGCTGGATGCGCTGCGCCATGTGGCGCTGAACGTCACGTCCGTGGTGACCACCACCGGTTTCGCACTGGGAGACTACAGCCTGTGGGGCAATTTCTCGCTGATGCTGTTCTTCTACCTGGGATTTGTCGGCGGTTGCTCGGGCTCCACCGCTGGCGGGATCAAGATCTTCCGCTTTCAGGTCGCCTATATCCTGCTCAAGGCCAACTTGAACCAACTGATTCACCCAAGAGCGGTGATCAAACAGAAATACAACGGCCACCGCCTGGACGAAGAAATCGTGCGGTCGATCCTGACGTTCTCGTTCTTCTTTGCCATCACCATCTGCATGATCGCCCTGGCCCTCTCGTTGCTGGGCGTGGATTGGATGACCGCCTTGACCGGCGCCGCCAGCACCGTCTCCGGCGTAGGCCCGGGGCTGGGCGAAACCATCGGCCCGGCCGGTAACTTCGCCACGCTGCCGGACGCCGCCAAATGGATCCTGTCCCTGGGCATGCTGCTGGGCCGGCTGGAGATCATTACGGTGTTTGTGCTGTGTATTCCGGCGTTCTGGCGGCACTGACACTGGCCGAAGTTTCCAGCAACCGCGCCCGGTATTCGCCGGGCGTGACATCGAACCAGCGGCGAAACGCGCGGAAGAAGTTGCTCGGATCGGCGAACCCCAGCAAGTAGGCGATTTCCAGCAAAGTCATGCTCGGCTGCGCCAAGTACTGCTCGGCCAGTTCGCGACGGGTGTCGTCGAGCAGGGTCTGGAAGCTGGTGCCCTCCTCCTGCAAGCGCCGCTGCAGCGTGCGCTGGGACAGGTGCAACGTCTGCGCGACCACCTCACGCTTGGGCTCGCCCTGGGGCAACAACCGGCAGAGCACCTGGCGAGCCTTGTGGGTCACCCGGCTCTCGGAAAACCGCGCCAGGTATTCCCCGGCAAACCGATCGTGCAGCAGCGCCATCGCTTCATTGGCGGTGGGCAGCGGTGCTTCCATGTCCGCCCGCTCGAAGATCAACGCGTCATACGGCGCGTTGAACACCAACGGCGCATGAAAGGCCTGCCGATAGGGTTCCAGGTCGGCTGGCTGCGCGCCTTGCACCAACACTTTGCGCGGTTGCAGCGTGCGCCCGGTCAGCCAGCCGCACAACGCCAGGGCACAGGCCAGCGAAGCCTCGGCGCTTTGCCGGGTAGGCGGCAGATGGTCGCCGTGTACCGTCAGGATCAGCGCATAGCCTTCGGGCAACAGGCGAAAGCTCAAGTCTGCGCTTTCGGCAATGATCCGCTGGTAGCGCACCAGCCGGGTAAAGCCTTCGGCCAGGGTGCTGCTGGACATCAAGGCATAGCCGGCCACATGGAACGACGCCGGGCGCACCACCTTGCCCATATTCAGGCCGATGGCCGGATTGCCCGAAACCTCCACCGCACGCTGCCAGAGCCGCGTCATGGAGTCCTGGGGGAAACGCGCGTCGGGGTCATCCAGGGCGCTGTAATCCAGGCCCAGCTGTTTGAACAGGGCACGGCAATCCAGGCCCTCGAGCTCCAGCGCCTTGACTATCCCCATCGCCCAGCTTGCAGAAGTCGTTCGTTCGTTCATGGCGTTTTCTTGCACGCGTTCTATGACGGCACGGCTGAAACCGCAGCCAGGAACCCAAGGATACTAAAGTGGCGTCTATTGTCACTGGCCCTTGCCAGTGATGACTCTAGACTCAAATAAGCTCCCCGCCGAACATCCGTCGGGCACAACAAAAACCAGAGGGCCGGCCAACATGGAAAATGTCAGACAATTCAATAGCTTCGCCGAGTTCTATCCGTATTACCTGAGTGAACACGGCAACAGCACCTGCCGGCGCCTGCACTTTATCGGCACCAGCCTGGTGATTTTTATTCTCGCGTTCGCCATCGGCAAGGGTGCCTGGTGGCTACTGTGGGTACTGCCGGTGGCCGGCTACAGCTTTGCCTGGGTCGGGCACTTTTTCTTTGAAAAGAACCGCCCGGCGACATTCCAGCATCCGTTCTACAGCCTGCTGGGAGATTTCGTGATGTACCGCGACATGATCCTGGGCAAGGTGCCGTTCTAATCCCCCCAAAACAATAAGAGACACACCGATGAGCCAGCAGGCCCGCTTCACCCATATGCAAGACGGCACCCAGGAAGACTGGGCCATCATCGCCGCCGACTTCAGTGCCTATGCCCGCCAGTTGCCCGGGCGGATCCTCGCGCACCTGCGGCTGCTGGAAGGTGACTTCGGCGGTTTCCCGGTGGACCGCCTGACCCATTCCCTGCAGACCGCCAGCCGCGCCTGGCACGATGGCCGCGATGAAGAATATGTGGTCTGCGCGCTGCTGCATGACATCGGCGACACCCTGGGCTCCTACAACCATCCAGACATTGCCGCCGCCATCCTCAAACCGTTCGTCAGCCCGCAAAACCTGTGGATGGTGGAAAAACACGGGATTTTCCAGGGCTACTATTTCTTTCATCACCTGGGCATGGATCGCCACCTGCGCGAGCAATTTGGTGAACACCCGCAGTATGAGCAAACCATTGAGTTCTGCGCGCTGTACGACGCGGCCGCCTTCGATCCGGCCTACACCACCCTGCCCCTGAGCTTTTTCGAACCCATGCTGGCCCGGGTCTTTGCCCAACCCAAAAACTCGATCTACAAGGCCGCCATGGAGCGCCAGGCCAGCGTGTGACCTCTTGTCACTTGCGTCTTGGGGCGAAAGGTTCGTGCATTGGGCGAGATAAAAGTCTTTTTGTCATTTGCAGTGCTGTATCCTGCCCAGGCTTTGTAAAAAGCGCGGTACATCTGCAATCCCACAACAGACCTTGCGAGGAGCGACGACGATGCACGAGATTCCCAATCTCCCCTTCCCAAGCCTGCACGAGACCGAGCAGCCAACCCCGCAACAGGCCGGCAGCGACAAGCCAGCACCGGCACAGGCAACACCGGTCGACAGCGATAGCGACGACTGACCGCAGTACCCAGACCGTGTGGAAAGCGTGACATTGCGCGCTTTCCACACCGCCTGAATCAAGAGACACGCAACATGCCCGACACTCCCAAGCATTCCCCCGATGAAGCGTTACTCGGCGCCGCCCTGCAAATGGTCGATGTGTGGAGCCGCCTCAGCCCGGAAAAACAAGCGCTGCTGCTCAAGCGCTTCGGCACCCAGGAAAACGCCCTGGCCGCGCTGGTGACTACACGCATGCTCAACCCCGCTCCACTGTAGGAACCCGCTTGCCGGCGATGGCGGTCGTTCAGCTGCCAAAGGTTTTATGCCCTGCGCAGCGCAAAGCATCGGTATCATAAGCAGCCTATCTTTTCCTGCCGCGACAGTGGACCTTCCCCATGCCAGATACCCAGCGCCCCATGGCGGTCACGCTACAAGTCGTTTCCATCGTGCTGTTCACCTTTATCGGCTATCTGAATATCGGCATTCCTCTGGCCGTATTGCCGGGCTATGTTCACAGCGATCTGGGCTTTGGCGCGGTGATCGCGGGCCTGGTGATCAGCGTGCAGTACCTGGCCACCCTGCTGAGCCGGCCCTACGCCGGGCGCATCATCGATAACCGCGGCAGCAAGCGCGCGGTGATGTATGGCCTGGCCGGCTGCGGCTTGAGTGGGGTGTTCATGCTGGCATCCGCCGCCCTGACCCATCTGCCGGCCCTGAGCCTGGCCAGCCTGCTGATTGGCCGGCTGGTCCTGGGCAGTGCCGAAAGCCTGGTGGGATCGGGCTCCATTGGCTGGGGGATCGGCCGGGTCGGTGCGGTGAATACCGCCAAGGTCATCTCCTGGAACGGTATCGCCAGCTACGGCGCCCTGGCGATTGGCGCACCGCTGGGGGTGCTGCTGGTCAGCCGGTTCGGGCTGTGGAGCATGGGCGCAAGCATCATTGCCCTGGCGGTGCTGGGCCTGCTGCTGGCCTGGCCGAAAGTCGCGGCGCCCGTCGTAGTCGGCGAACGCCTGCCCTTCATGCATGTGCTGGGCCGCGTACTGCCCCACGGCTGCGGGCTGGCCCTGGGCTCCATCGGCTTTGGCACCATCGCCACTTTTATTACCCTGTATTACGCGACCCAGAACTGGGATAACGCGGTGCTATGCCTGAGCCTGTTCGGGGCCAGCTTTATCGGCGCGCGGTTGCTGTTCGGTAATCTGATCAACCGCATCGGCGGGTTTCGCGTGGCAATCGCCTGTCTGTCGGTGGAAACCCTTGGCCTGCTGCTGTTGTGGCTGGCGCCGAATGCCGAACTGGCCCTGGCGGGCGCGGCCCTGAGTGGTTTCGGGTTTTCCCTGGTGTTTCCGGCGCTGGGCGTCGAGGCAGTCAACCTGGTGCCCGCCTCCAGCCGTGGCGCGGCGGTGGGTGCCTATTCGCTGTTTATCGACTTGTCATTGGGTATCACCGGGCCACTGGCCGGGGCGATTGCAGCGGGGTTCGGCTTTGCTTCGATCTTTCTGTTTGCCGCGTTGGCGGCCTTCGCCGGGCTGCTGTTGAGCCTGTACCTGTATCGCCAGGCCCCCAAATACCGCAACGAACGTAACGCCGGCTAGAAATCCACTTTGCCGCGCCCGGCCTTGATGCTGCCGCGCTTGGTCTTGGATTCCAGGCGACGCTTTTTCGAGCCCAGAGTGGGCTTGGTCGGGCGGCGTTTTTTCTCGATTTTGGTCGCGCTGAGGATCAACTCCACCAGGCGCTCCAAGGCGTCGGCGCGGTTCTGTTCCTGGGTCCGGTATTGCTGGGCCTTGAGGATCAGCACGCCTTCGCTGGTGATGCGGCTGTCGCGCAGTGCCAGCAAGCGCTCCTTGTAGAACGGCGGCAACGACGAAGCGCCGATATCGAAGCGCAAGTGCACGGCGCTGGAGACCTTATTGACGTTCTGCCCGCCGGCGCCCTGGGCGCGGATGGCCGTCAACTCGATTTCGGCATCGGGCAGGTGCACGTTACTGGAGATCACCAACATGGAAAGCGGGTCCGTGAGCACTTGCAGGATCTGGCGAGGACTAAGCGTCCCCGCAGATCCTACAATTTTGGGCTAGTTGTTCAGCGAGGATACCGCACTCAAGTCTGCCAGCGCCTTGCGCTTATTCTTGAGCACGTAGCACACCCACATAAACGCCACCCAGACCGGAATCGCGTACACCGAGATCTGAATCCCCGGAATCAGCAGCATGATCCCCAGGATAAACACCACGAACGCCAGGCACACATAGTTGCCGTAGGGGTACCACAGCGCCTTGAACAGCGGCACCTGGCCGGTGCGGTTCATGTGCTGGCGGAACTTGAGGTGCGAGAAGCTGATCATCGCCCAGTTGATCACCAACGTGGCCACCACCAGGGACATCAGCAGTTCCAGGGCGTGCTGCGGGATCCAGTAGTTCATCAACACCGCCACCAGGGTGACTGCCGCCGAGGCCAGGATCGAACGCACGGGCACGCCGCGCTTGTCGATCTTCGCCAACACCGCCGGGGCGTCGCCTTGTTCGGCCATGCCCAGCAGCATGCGGCTGTTGCAGTAAGTGCCGCTGTTGTACACCGACAGCGCCGCCGTCAACACCACAAAGTTGAGGATATGCGCGGCAGTGTTGCTGCCCAGCATCGAGAACACCTGCACGAACGGGCTGCCGCTATAGGCATCGCCGGAAGCGTTCAAGGTCACCAGCAGGCTATCCCATGGTGTCAGCGATAACAGCACCACCAGGGCGCCGATGTAGAAAATCAGGATGCGGTAGATCACCTGATTGATCGCCTTGGGGATTACGGTCCGTGGCTGGTCCGCTTCAGCGGCGGTAAAGCCGAGCATTTCCAGGCCGCCAAAGGAGAACATGATAATCGCCATAGCCATCACCAGGCCGCCAACGCCATGGGGGAAGAACCCGCCGTGTTCCCACAGGTTGGTCACCGAAGCCTGTGGCCCGCCGGTGCCGCTGACCAGCAAGTAGCTGCCCAGGGCAATCATGCCGACAATCGCCACCACCTTGATAATTGCAAACCAGAACTCGGCCTCGCCAAACACTTTGACGTTGGCCAGGTTGATCACATTGATCAGCACAAAAAACGCCGCCGCCGAGACCCAGGTCGGAATCTCCGGCCACCAGTAGTGCACGTACTTGCCGACGGCCGTCAGCTCCGACATGCCCACCAGAATGTAGAGGATCCAGCAGTTCCAGCCCGACAAGAAGCCTGCGAAACCGCCCCAGTACTTGTGGGCAAAATGGCTGAAGGAACCGGCCACTGGCTCTTCGACGATCATTTCGCCCAACTGGCGCATGATCATGAAGGCGATAAAGCCGCAGATGGCATAGCCGAGGATCATCGACGGGCCGGCTGACTTCAGCACCCCCGCCGAGCCCAGGAACAGGCCGGTACCGATCGCGCCACCGAGGGCGATCAATTGGATATGACGATTTTTCAGGCCGCGCTTCAGTTCACCTGAAGGCGAGTTGTTTGCACTCATGAAAAGGGTCTCACGCAAGGTTTGATGATGTTCAATACACGATGCTGCTTTGAAACCGACTCAAGCAGCGCCGATCAAACCCCAGCGCAGGCACCAGGAGTTCAGCGTCTTTCTTACGGTCATGCGTCACCTGTTTGTTTTTATCTGTGACGAAATCGAACCCGTCCGGCTTATGGCCAGGCGGAGTTAACAAGGCAGCCAGCCTTGAAGGCCTTTTGCGTGGGTACGCAAGGGGGGTCACAGTAAAACGCGGCGCATTGTACACCGCTCGATTGGTTAGGGAGCCTTACCAGGGAGATTGTTGACCGATCGGAAAGTTTTCTTTACAGATAAAAAGCCACGAGACCAAGACAGGCGTAGGCTCAGGCCATCCGTAAAATAATTGTTACAGCGCGGAAGACATTCCTGACGACCGGGCTTGGCACCATCTGTAGGAGCGAGCCTACTCGCGGCAAACTCCCGAGCACCGCGTTCATCCTGGATAAGCGTGACAGCTCGGGGTTTTTCGCGAGCAAGCTCGCTCCTACACAAAGTCCGGCGCAAAAAAAACGCCAACCCGCAGGTTGGCGCTTTCTCTTTACCGCTCGCAGCTTAAAACTTGTCGCAGCCCTTAAGGCTTCTTGCGACCGAAGCCCGGGCGCTGGCCGGAACCGGCCGGTGCACCGCGGCGCTTGCCCGACGGCTCGTCAGCCACCAGTTTGAGCCCTGGGCGCTTTTTCGGCGCGGGCTTGGCTGGGCGCTTGGCCCCTTCGGCCGGACGATCGGTCTGCGGCGCACCACGGCCCGTTTCGCCACGGTTGCTGCGGCCACCTGTTGGCGCCTCGCCACGACCAGCTGGACGTGGCGTGCGCGGTGCACGCTCGCCATCCTGACGGGCCGGAGCCGATGGGCGACGATCGCCCTCGATCTGCGGCTGACGGGAAATGCGACCGCCAGTGGCCGGTGCATCCAGCGCCGGGCGCAAAGTGCGGGCAACGCGCTCGGTGCGTGCCACAGGCCGCGACGATTTACGCTGCATGCGCTCCAGCTTGTCTTTGCTCTTGGCGTTCATCTGCGGCATGGCCACAGGCGTCAGGCCCACTTCAGCGCTGAGGATGTCGACTTCGTACTGGCTCATTTCGCGCCAGCGCCCCATCGGCAGGTCCGAGTTGAGGAACACCGGGCCAAAACGTACGCGTTTCAGGCGGCTGACCACCAGGCCCTGGGATTCCCACAGGCGACGTACTTCACGGTTACGCCCTTCCATCACCACGCAGTGGTACCAGTGGTTGAAGCCTTCGCCACCTGGAGCCTGCTTGATGTCAGTGAACTTGGCTGGGCCGTCTTCCAGCACGACGCCAGCCTTGAGGCGCTCGATCATCTCGTCATCGACTTCACCACGTACACGCACGGCGTATTCGCGGTCCATCTCGTAGGACGGGTGCATCAGGCGGTTGGCCAATTCACCGTCGGTGGTGAACATCAGCAAGCCGGTGGTGTTGATGTCCAGGCGACCGATGTTGATCCAACGGCCTTCTTTAGGCTTGGGCATCTTGTCGAAGACAGTTGGACGGCCTTCCGGGTCGTCACGGGTGCAGATCTCGCCGTCAGGCTTGTTGTACATGATCACGCGGCGCACCGATTCGGCGGCCTCTTCACGCTTGATGACCTTGCCATCAATGGTGATCGCGTCATGCAGGTCGACGCGCTGGCCCAAGGTGGCCTCGACGCCATTGACCTTGATGCGCTTCTGGGTGATCCAGGCTTCCACGTCGCGGCGCGAGCCAACGCCGATACGGGCGAGGACTTTCTGCAGTTTCTCGCCTGCTGGGCCGATTTCCTGGCTGTCGTTCTGGTCTTGGTCTTTCATCTTAAGCACCTCCCGGTGTGTCGATTCAGGCGTGGCCTGAAGGTATTGAAACTGGGTTCTTGGGCGAACGCATCGCCGAAGGGTCGCGAATCATACGCTCATGGCGCATCAGAGACTAGTCGATATGGGCCGGCTCATTTACTTTTCCGCCGACCGGTGGCACCCAGGGCGAGCAGCCGTAGCTCGGCTTCGGCCAGCACCGCACGCTTGTCGACCTTGTCGAGTTTCTTCCAGGCGCGGATCTCACGCTTGCTGCGCCCGCAGCCGACGCAGATATCGTCGCTGAATTTGCAGAGGCTGATACAGGGGTCTTTGGTGGAACTCATCACTACCTCACTGCACAGGGCTTTTCTGTGGGAGCTGTCAGTCTTCGAATTCGCGGCGTTCGTTTTCGATGGCTTCAGCCAGTGCCCGGGCCTCGGCTTCTTCTTCGCTCAATTCGGGTTGTTCAAGAGCAGCGACAGCGGCCAGCAGTTTTTCACGGGCCGCAGCCACGCCCAGGATGTCTTCCTCAGGCTCAGGTTCGACCGCAGACACCGTTTCAACGCTCACCGGCGTTTCGGGCTCCACCGCCCCATCACGCAGCAAATCATCAAAATCGGTCTTGATCCCCTGTTCCATATCGTCCAGTTCCAACAGCAGCGTGTGGAAACTGGTCTCATCCTTGGGCTCTTCCGGCTCGGCGCTGGCATCGGCCAGCTCCTGCAAGCCGGCCGGCACTGGCGCATCGTCGAAATCGAGCACCGGTTCTGCCTCGATTTCCCGCAGTTCCGCCAGTGGCGGCAGGTCGTCGAGGTTCTTCAGGTTGAAGTGATCGAGAAACACCTTGGTGGTCGCAAACATCGCCGGTTTGCCCGGCACGTCGCGGTAACCGACGATGCGGATCCACTCGCGCTCCAGCAGCGTCTTGACGATATGACTGTTGACCGCCACGCCGCGCACGTCTTCGATCTCGCCACGGGTGATGGGCTGGCGATAGGCAATCAGCGCCATGGTCTCCAGCATCGCCCGGGAGTAGCGTTGCGGGCGCTCTTCCCACAGGCGCCCGACCCACGGCGAAAACTTTTCGCGGATTTGCAGGCGGTAGCCCGAGGCCACTTCCCGCAACTCAAAGGCCCGGCCTTCACAGGATTTGCGCAGAATTTCCAGGGCCTTCTTGAATACCGGCGGCTCCGGGCGCTCAGCCTCTTCAAACAGTTCGAACAGGCGCTCCAGTGATTGCGGCTTGCCCGAGGCCAAGAGGAAGGCTTCCAACAGCGGGGCCAGTTCGCGGGGTTCAGTCAGATTCATCGATTCAGCTCGTTATTCGGCTCGCGCCCGCACGTGGATAGCCGCAAAAGGCTCATTCTGCACCAGCTCAACCAAAGACTCCTTGACCAGCTCGAGGATCGCCATAAAGGTCACCACCACGCCCAAGCGCCCCTCTTCGGCGGTAAACAGCTCGACAAACGGCACGAACCCGCCGCCCTTGAGGCGCTCGAGCACATCACTCATGCGCTCGCGGGTGGACAAGGCTTCGCGGCTGACCTGGTGGCTTTCAAACATATCGCCACGGCGCAGCACCTCGGCCATGGACATCAGCAACTCTTCCAGACTCACATCTGGCAACAATTTGCGTGCCCGGGCTTCCGGGGCGTCGAGCTTGGGTACCACCACGTCACGGCCCACGCGGCTCAAACCGTCAATGCCTTCGGCGGCAGCCTTGAAGCGCTCGTACTCCTGCAGGCGGCGGATCAGTTCGGCGCGCGGATCGTCCTCTTCGGCCTCGATCGTCTCCGAGCGTGGCAGCAGCATGCGCGACTTGATCTCGGCCAGCATCGCGGCCATCACCAGGTATTCGGCGGCCAGCTCCAGGCGCACCGACTGCATCAACTCGACATAGCCCATGTACTGGCGGGTGATTTCCGCCACCGGGATATCGAGGATATTGATGTTCTGTTTGCGGATCAGGTACAGCAGCAAGTCCAGCGGCCCTTCGAACGCCTCAAGGAAGACTTCCAGGGCATCCGGCGGGATATACAGGTCCAGGGGCATTTCCATGACCGCCTGGCCGTAGACCATGGCAAATGGCAGCTCCTGCTGGGCGCCGGCCTGGCTGTCGACGGTTTCCACGGCAGACATTCAGGCCTCGACCATGAACGGTGCCGGGTCGCCACAGCCTACGCGGATCACCTCCGGCTCGCCGTCGGCCAGGTTGATCACGGTGGACGCCTTGTTGCCGCCGTACCCGCCGTCGATGATCAGGTCTACGTGCTTTTCCAGGAGTTGGCGCATTTCATAGGGATCTTCCAGCGGCTCAGTCTCGCCGGGCATGATCAGCGACACGCTCATCAGCGGCTCACCCAGTTCGGCCAGCAGCGCCAGGGCAATGGGGTGCTCCGGCACACGCAGGCCGATGGTGCGCTTCTTCGGGTGCAGCAGCAGGCGCGGCACCTCGCGGGTAGCATTCAGAATAAACGTGTAGGGCCCCGGTGTATGGGCCTTGAGCAGGCGGAAGGTGCCGGTATCGACCTTGGCGAACAGACCCAGTTGCGACAGGTCGCTACAGATCAGCGCAAAGTTGTGGTTTTTATCCAGCTCGCGCAGGCGTCTTACGCGCTCTACCGCATTCTTGTCGCCGATCTGGCAACCAATAGCGTAGGAGGAATCCGTTGGGTAGATCACCACGCCACCGGCGCGAATGATCTCCACAGCCTGCTTGATCAGCCGCGCTTGCGGGTTTTGCGGGTGAATCTGGAAAAATTGACTCACGTTCTCTACCTGTTCAGACGGTGGCGGTAATGGGGTCATGCTTGAATCGCCCCGACAGGAGCGGCAAGTCTTCCGGGACCGGGCGGTATTCGCCGATCTCCGACCAGCCGCCTGGGCCATGGAAATCACTGCCGGCGCTGACCAGCAGCCCAAATTCACGGGCAAGAATCGCCAGGCTGCCAACCTGTTCGGCGGGTTGATGCCCATTGACCACTTCGATGGCGTGGCCACCCGCTTGAATATAGTCGCCTATCAGCTTGCGGCGTTTACTGCGGGTGAAATCATAGTGCCAGGGATGCGCCAGGCTGACCCAGGCACCCGAAGCGCGCAGGGTAGCCACGGTGTCTTCGAGGGTCGGCCAGTGCAACTTGACGTCCCCCAGCTTGCCGGCGCCCAGCCATTTGCGGAACGCTTCGGCGCGATCCTTGACGTAACCTGCGCGCACCATCCAGTCGGCAAAATGCGGACGGGCTGGCGCGTTGCCGCTGTCGCCCAACTCCTGCTGGATGGCACGAGCGCCCTCAAGGGCGTTGGGCATGCCCTTGAGCGCTAGCTTGCGGCTTATTTCTTCGGACCGCAGCCAGCGGCCATCGTGCAAACTGGCAATGGCCGCCACCAATGGCGGGGCCGTGACGTCGAAACCGTAGCCCAATACATGAATGGTCGCGCCGCCCCAGGTGCAGGACAGTTCGACGCCATTGACCAGGTGCATCCCCAGCGCCGTGGCGGCACTGCGCGCCTCGTCCAGGCCTTCAAGGGTGTCATGGTCGGTCAGCGACAGGACTCGCACTCCTTTTTCAAACGCACGCGCAACCAGTACCGCAGGCGCCAGGGCGCCGTCGGAGGCCGTGCTATGGCAGTGCAAATCAACATTCACGGGAGTGTGTAACCTCAAGTCAGCTGGCGCTATCGCAACCAAGGATGTTTGTTATTATGCCGCCACATCCAGCTTCTGGCTCTTACTGTGAAACAATTCATCGACTTCATCCCGCTGTTGCTGTTTTTCATCGTCTTCAAAACCGACCCACGGGTCTTCGATATCGGCGGCCATGAGCTGTCGTTCGGCGGTATCTACAGTGCCACGGCGGTGCTGATCATCAGCTCCCTGGTGGTCTACGGCGCAATCTTCATCTCCCAGCGCAAACTGGAAAAAAGCCAATGGCTGACCCTGGTCGCCTGCCTGGTCTTTGGCGGCCTGACCCTGGCCTTCCACAGCGAAACCTTCCTTAAATGGAAAGCCCCGGTGGTCAACTGGCTGTTCGCCCTGGCCTTTATCGGCAGCCACTTCATTGGCGATCGCCTGTTGATCAAGCGGATCATGGGCCACGCCTTGAGCCTGCCGGAGCCGATCTGGACCCGCCTGAACATTGCCTGGATCCTGTTTTTCCTGTTCTGTGGCGCGGCCAACCTGTTCGTGGCCTTTACCTTCCAGAGCTACTGGGTCGACTTCAAGGTGTTCGGCAGCCTGGGCATGACCGTAGTGTTCCTGGTAGCCCAGGGCATCTACCTGTCGCGCCATCTGCATGACACCGATCCCACCACGCCAAAAACCGAGGACTGACATGCTCTACGCCATCATTGCCACCGACGTCGCCAACTCCCTGGAAAAACGCCTTTCCGTGCGCCCGGCCCACGTGGAGCGCCTCAAGGTGCTGCAGGCCGAAGGGCGCATCGTGCTCGCTGGCCCACACCCGGCAGTCGACAGCAATGACCCGGGAGAAGCCGGCTTCACCGGCAGCCTGATTGTGGCCGAGTTCGCTTCCCTGGCCGATGCCCAGGCCTGGGCCAAGGCCGACCCGTATGTAGCGGCCGGTGTGTATGCCGATGTCGTGATCAAACCCTTCAAGCAAGTCCTGCCTTGATCCGAGCGGTGCTGAACCTATTGAGTTCGGCAAACGCCTAATCGCTCATTATTCTCGGTAACCTGCCGACAACGTTCTGAATATTCGTGTGGAATCAGGAGTTCCGATGCGCTTAAGTCAGTTGTGTCTGTTGGCAGTGTTAACGATCGGGGCTACGGCCCAGGCTGAAGAAACCTCGAACACCGGCAGCTCCACGCCCCTGTCCTTGAGTGCCGGCAGCCAGATCACCGAGTTGCAGCAACGCTTGAAAGAAAGCGAACGCCTGCGCGAAGAACTGAGCAAACAATTGCAAACTGCCGATGCCGCCCGCGAGAGTGCGCAATTGAGCCGCTTGCGCCAGGAGAACCAGCGCCTGGCCCAGCAACTCAAGGACGCACAAGGCAGCACCCTGCCCCGCTGGCTCACCGACCAGCAGCAATGGTTCGTGATTGGCGCAGGAGTTGCGCTGGTTGCCCTGCTGTGCGGTATCTTCGCCAGTGGCGGGCATCGGCGCCGTCGACAATGGCTAAATTGAGTGAGTCATGAGCGAGCTGTTACTGATAGATGATGACCAGGAGCTCTGCGAGCTGCTGACCAGTTGGTTGAGCCAGGAAGGTTTCCAGGTGCGCGCTTGCCATGACGGCGTGAGCGCCCGCAAGGCCCTGGCCGAAGCCGCGCCGGCGGCCGTGGTGCTGGACGTGATGCTGCCCGACGGCAGCGGCCTGGAGTTGCTCAAGCAACTGCGCGCCGACCACCCGGAATTGCCGGTGCTGATGCTCTCGGCACGGGGCGAGCCCCTGGACCGGATCCTCGGCCTGGAACTGGGCGCCGATGATTACCTGGCCAAGCCCTGCGACCCCCGCGAACTGACCGCCCGCCTGCGGGCGGTGTTGCGCCGCAGCCACCCGACGGCTGTATCGACCCAACTGGAACTGGGTGACTTGTGCTTCAGCCCGGTGCGTGGCGTGGTGATCATCGATAATCAGGAACTGACCCTCACCCTGTCCGAAAGCCGTCTGCTGGAAGCCTTGCTGCGCCAGCCAGGCGAACCGCTGGACAAGCAGGAACTGGCGCAGATCGCCCTGGGCCGCAAGCTGACCCTGTATGACCGCAGCCTGGACATGCACGTCAGCAACCTGCGCAAGAAAATCGGCCCGCATGCCGACGGCCGCCCGCGGATCGTTGCACTGCGCAGCCGTGGCTACTACTACACCCCCTGATAAACCTGGCGCCGCGCGCGGCCCCCTTGTAGGAGCTGGCTTGCCTGCGATGGTCGTTAACGATGATGCTGGGTATCTGACACCCAGAGGCATTCTAACTAGCGCCCTCGCAGCGATGCGACGCCCCGACACGCCGGCACCTACAAGCCAGCCCCCCACGTTTTGTAAGCCCCTCACCCAACCCGTCTTTACCCAAGCTTTACCCTCCCCTGACCGCCGCTGACCTTGATCCTCGTAATCTACTCACATCCGGACTCACCGGAACCGAGACAAGGAGAAACACCATGCGCAAGACCCTTATCGCTCTGATGTTCGCCGCAGCCCTGCCTACCGTTGCCATGGCCATGCCAGAAGGCCCAGGCCCGATGGGCGGCCCGGAAGGCCACATGATGGGCGGCCCGGGCCACGGCGGTGAACACGGCATGCGCGGCAAAGGCGGCCCTTTCAGCCAACTGGACCTGACCCGCGAACAGCGCCAGCAGATCGGCAAGTTGATGGGCGAGCAACGTGAAGGCCGCCAACAACTGGTCAAAAAGTACCTGGACAAACTCCCGGCCGCTGAGCAGAAAGCCATGAACGACGAGATGGCCGCCGCCAAGCAGAAAACCCAGGCGGATATCCGCGCCCTGCTCAAGCCTGACCAGCAGAAGAAATTCGACGAAATGGCGAAGAAACGCGCCGAGCGTCAGGCCGAGTGGCAGCAGTTCCAGGCCTGGAAAGCGCAACAACCGCAAAAAGCGCAATAATGCGTTAGCTACCTCCCAGCCCAGTGGCCCGTGCCACTGGGCTTTTCCTGTTTGAGGGTTTCCTGTGCGTTCACTCTTCTGGCGCATCCTTGCCAGTTTTTGGCTGGCTATCGCCCTGGTTGCCGGGCTGTCGATCCTGCTTGGGCATATGCTCAACCAGGATGCCTGGATTCTCAGCCGTCACCCCGGCCTCACTAACCTGGCCGAGGAATGGACCCAGCGCTACGAAACCCAAGGCGAGGATGCGGCCCAGGACCTGTTGCAACAGCGCAAGCGCCAATACCACGTCGATGTGCAAGTACTCAACGAAAGCGGCGACCCGGTGGTGCGTGGCACCTTCCCACGCCGTGCCGCCGCCTTCGAAGCGCGACAGCATGAGAGCCACGAGGGCCGGCTGCCCTGGCGTCGCCTGACGGCCGAATACACCAGCGAGAAGACCGGCGATACCTACCTGCTGATCTACCGCATCGCCCTGCCGGAGCTGGATGCCTGGCACCGCAGCAGCCTGCTCTGGCCATTAAGTGCCCTGGCGATTGCGTTGGTGGTGCTGACCCTGTTCAGCCTGCTGGTGACCCTGTCGATCACCCGTCCCCTGAGCCGCCTGCGCGGTGCGGTCCATGATCTGGGCCAGACCACCTACCAACAAAACAGCCTGGCGCGCCTGGCCGACCGGCGCGATGAGTTTGGCGTGCTGGCCACCGACTTCAACCGCATGGGCGCGCGCCTGCAAAGCCTGATCGGCAGCCAGCGACAACTGCTGCGCGATGTCTCCCACGAACTGCGCTCGCCCCTGGCCCGCCTGCGGATCGCCCTGGCCCTGGCGGAACGGGCCACCCCCGAAGCACGGGAAAAGCTCTGGCCGCGCCTGGCCCTGGAATGTGATCGCCTCGAAGCCCTGATCAGCGAGATTCTGGTACTGGCGCGGGTTGACGCCGACAACGCCAGCGCCGAAGACATCGACCTCAATAGGCTGCTCAGTACCCTGCAAAAGGACGCCCAACTCAGCGCTCCGGACCAGGAGGTCCAGCTTCACGCCGACCCGGCGCTAACACTCAAGGGCTGGCCGCATATGATCGAACGGGCGCTGGATAACCTGTTGCGCAATGCCCAGCGCTTCAACCCGCCCACCCAGCCGATTGAAATGCGCGCCCAGCGTGAGGGTGAGCGCATTGTGATCAGCGTGCGCGACCACGGCCCGGGCGTGGATGCCGAGTGCCTGCAAAAACTGGGCGAGCCGTTTTACCGTGCCCCAGGGCAAACCACCCAAGGTCACGGCCTGGGCCTGGCCATCGCCCGGCGCGCCGCCGAGCGTCACGGCGGCAGCCTGAGCCTGGCCAACCACCCCGAGGGCGGTTTTATCGCCACCCTGGATTTGCCCTTGCAGCCGGGGATTGCAGGCCACCCCTGAAGATCTTCTATGATGGCCCTTCTGTTAAGGAGGGCCCCTGATGACTGATCTGCTCACATCGATCCAACTTGCACTCGATCTACCGCCCGCACCGCTGGCGACCACAGAGGCCGGTGCTCTGCCGTCGGCCTTCGCCGTCACCGAGTTGGCCTGCGCCAGCATGGGTGCGGCGGGTCAGGCGGTGGCCCGCCTGCTTGAACAACAGACCGCGCGCTTGCCCGCCGTCAGCGTCGACCGGCGCCTGGCCTCGTTCTGGTTCTCCAACTCCCTGCGCCCACTGGGCTGGAGCGTTCCGCCGTTGTGGGACCCGATTGCCGGCGACTACGCCTGCGCCGATGGCTGGATTCGCCTGCACACCAACGCCCCACACCATCGCGCAGCCGCCGAGCGCGTCCTCGGACAGGCGACACAGCGAACGGCGATGGCGCTCAAGGTCGCCCGGTGGAACGCTGGCGAGCTTGAGCAAGCGATTGTCGACGAAGCCGGCTGTGCGGCGCAGATGCGTACCTGGCGGCAATGGCAGGTTCATCCCCAAGGGTTGGCGGTCAATCAGGAACCTCTGGTTGCGCGGGAGCGCTTCGACGCGGCCGGTAAAAACCCACTGGCTCGGCAACGTTGCGCGCCCGCTGGCGGGGGTCAAGGTCCTGGACCTGACCCGCGTCCTGGCCGGCCCCGTGGCCAGTCGTTTTCTCGCCGGCCTGGGCGCCGACGTATTGCGCATCGACGCCCCTGACTGGAACGAACCTGGGGTCGTACCGGAAATGACCCTGGGTAAGCGCTGCGCACGCCTTGATCTAAAAAACGCCAACGACCGGAAGTTATTTGAAAACCTGCTCAGGGATGCCGACATTCTGCTTCACGGTTATCGGGCAGATGCGTTGGAACAACTGGGTTACCACGCAACCGCACTGCAGCAGATTGCTCCGGGCCTGATCGACGTCAGCCTCAACGCCTACGGCTGGAGCGGCCCGTGGCGCAATCGCCGGGGCTTCGACAGCCTGGTGCAGATGAGCAGCGGCATCGCCCACGCCGGCATGCAGTGCAAACAAATGGATCAACCCGTGCCGCTGCCGGTACAGGCACTGGACCATGCCACCGGCTACCTGATGGCCGCCAGTGCGATACAGGCCTTTGCCCAGCGCTTGAGCAGCGGGCACGGCGCGTCCGCACGGCTGTCGCTGGCGCGTACCGCGAAGTTGTTGGTCGAAGCGGGACAAGGCAAGCAGCCCGCATTGCGTGAAGAACAGCCCGCTGATCAGGGGTTGCTGGTGGAACAGACGGCCTGGGGGCCGGCACATCGTTTGCTGGCACCGGTCACTATTACCGGGACGCCACTGCAATGGGATTTGCCGGCAGGGGAATTGGGTGCGCATCGGGCACAGTGGTGACGTTGCGATGAGCATAGGTATCTACACAACTTTCAGAAACTGACGAAGTCCCCCGTGGCGAGCGGGCTTGTCGGAACGCCGCATCGCCCGCGCTGGGCTGCGAAGCAGCCCTAAACCTGGCCATCGCGGTTTATCTGAAGAACCGCGGCGGGCTTTTTGGGGCTGCTTCGCAGCCCAGCGCGGGCGATGCGGCGTTCCGACAAGCCCGCTCGCCACAACAGCCCTATCTGCCCGGGTTTAAATTGTGTAGATACCGATGCCGCGATGAGGCCCTCACCTGCACAATCATTCAACCGTCATGCTCACAGGCTCAGCACGCCGCTATACAACCCATACGCCGCCAAGCTCGCCCCGGCGATCACGCAACTGAAAATCCCCTTTTCCAACAAGGTAAACAGCGGCTGGCCCTGCTCGCGCTTGGCCTGGGCAAACAGAATTACCCCCGGCGCATACAGCAGTGCCGACAGCAGCAGGTATTTCAAGCCACCGGCGTACAGCAACCAGACCGCGTACCCCAGGGCAATCACGCCCACCAGCAGGTCTTTGAGCCGCTCGCCATGGGCGCCCTCATAGGTTTCCCCACGTCCGCACAGCAGCACCGCATAGGCCGCCGACCATAAATACGGCACCAGAATCATCGACGAGGCCAGGTAGATCAGCGTGGTGTAGGTGCTGGCGGAAAACAGCGTGATCACCAGGAACAACTGGATCATCACATTGGTCAACCACAACGCATTGACCGGCACACGGTTGGCATTTTCCTTTTTCAGGAAGGCCGGCATGGTCTTGTCATGGGCCGTGGCGTAGAGAATTTCGGCGCACAGCAGGGCCCATGACAACAACGCCCCCAGCAACGACACCGCCAGGCCGATGCTGATCAACATCGCGCCCCAGGGGCCGACGATATGTTCCATCACGCCCGCCAATGACGGGTTCTGCAAGTTGGCCAGGTCGGGCTGGCTCATGATCCCCAGGGATAGCACGTTGACCAGCACCAGCAGGGCTAAAACCCCGACAAATCCAATCACCGTAGCGCGTCCCACGTCTGAGCGTTTTTCTGCGCGCGCGGAGTACACACTGGCGCCTTCGATGCCGATAAACACAAACACGGTGACCAGCATCATGTTGCGCACCTGATCCATCACCCCACCAAATTGCGGGTTGCCCAGGCCCCAGATATCCCGGGTAAAGATGTCTGCCTTGAACGCCACAGCGGCGATCACGATAAACATCAGCAGCGGCACGATCTTGGCCACGGTCGTGACCTGGTTGATAAACGCCGCCTCCTTGATGCCGCGCATCACCAGAAAATGCACGGCCCACAGCAGCAGCGACGCGCAGCCGATCGCCACGGGCGTATTGCCCTGACCGAACACCGGAAAAAAGTAGCCCAAGGTGCTGAACAGCAACACGAAGTAGCCGACATTGCCCATCCAGGCGCTGATCCAGTAACCCCAGGCCGACGAGAAACCCATGTAGTCACCAAAACCGGCCTTGGCATAGGCATACACACCCGAGTCTAGGTTGGGCTTGCGGTTGGCCAGGGTCTGGAACACAAAGGCCAGGGTCAACATACCAATGGCAGTGATGCCCCAACCGATCAGGATCGCTCCCACCTCAGCCCGCGCCGCCATGTTCTGCGGCAACGAGAAGATCCCGCCGCCAATCATCGAGCCCACCACCAACGCCACCAGGGCACTGAGGCGCAGCTTTTGTGCCGGTTGCGACATAGAAACTCCTGCAGATAAAACCGTCTTCGAGCTAACAACCGTGCACTCGGCTAATTTATCGAAAAGATGCAACGTTTATTAGCTATAGCGAATAAAACTGCTCGCCTCATAACTTAATGACATTTCAATTAATCGAGTTTAGGCAAATTTATAATTTAAATACCACTTGTCTTTTTATCCTTGAGGGGTATCTGGCAAAGCCTTTTGAAAAAGTTTGCACATCTGTGAAAAAGGGCTAGCTTCAAACACCCACATCTTGCGCATATCGCATTAATCCAAACGGACAGAAGCTCTGGAACGCGCTTATCCGAGTAATTATACGCCCGTAGCATTTACTCATAAGTCTTTAATTCACAATGGAATGTGCCAATGAAGTGATCTGAGTCAGTTGTTTGAACAGCGCACAGTTTTATTCTGTGATCTCTCTTCTCCTGCATTGGAGTCACACAATGTCTGAATCTCCCGGAAAACTTCGATTAGGCGCCCTTGTGGCTCTTGTTGTGGGCTCAATGATTGGCGGCGGGATCTTCTCGTTGCCGCAAAACATGGCCGCCAGCGCCGATGTCGGTGCGGTATTGATTGGTTGGGTTATTACGGCCGTCGGTATGTTGACCCTGGCCTTTGTATTCCAGACCCTGGCCAACCGCAAACCCGACCTGGACGGCGGTGTATACGCCTACGCCAAGGCCGGTTTTGGCGACTACATGGGTTTCTCGTCGGCCTGGGGTTACTGGATCAGTGCCTGGCTGGGCAACGTCGGCTACTTCGTGCTGCTGTTTAGCACCCTCGGTTACTTCTTCCCCATCTTCGGCGAAGGCAACACCCCGGCAGCGGTGATTGGCGCGTCGGTGCTGTTGTGGGCCGTGCATTTCCTGGTGCTGCGCGGGATCAAGGAAGCAGCGTTCATCAACCTGGTCACCACGGTCGCCAAAGTCGTGCCGCTGGTGCTGTTTGTGTTGATCGCAGTGTTCGCGTTCAAGCTGGACATCTTCACCGCTGATATCTGGGGCCTGAAAAACCCCGACCTGGGCAGCGTGATGAACCAGGTGCGCAACATGATGCTGGTCACCGTCTGGGTGTTTATCGGTATTGAAGGCGCGAGCATCTTCTCGTCCCGTGCCGAAAAACGCTCGGATGTGGGCAAGGCCACCGTCATCGGCTTTATCACCGTGCTGCTGTTCCTGATGCTGGTGAACGTGCTGTCCCTGGGGATCATGACTCAACCGGAACTGGCCAAGCTGCAGAACCCGTCGATGGCGGCCGTGCTGGAGCATGTGGTCGGCCATTGGGGCGCAGTGCTGATCAGCGTCGGCTTGATCATCTCCCTGCTCGGCGCGCTGCTGTCGTGGGTGCTGCTGTGTGCAGAGATCATGTTCGCCGCTGCCAAAGACCACACCATGCCGGAGTTCCTGCGTAAGGAAAACGCCAACCATGTGCCGGTCAACGCCCTGTGGCTGACCAACGCCATGGTGCAGATCTTCCTGGTCATCACCCTGTTCTCCGCCAGTACCTACCTGTCGCTGATCTACCTCGCCACCTCGATGATCCTGGTGCCTTACCTGTGGTCGGCGGCCTACGCACTGTTGCTGGCGGTACGCGGTGAGACCTACGAGGCGGCCCTGGCCGAGCGCAAGAAAGACCTGTTCATCGGCGCCATCGCCCTGATCTACGCGGTCTGGCTGCTGTATGCCGGTGGCACCAAGTACCTGCTGTTGTCCGCCCTGCTCTACGCCCCTGGCGCGATCCTGTTCGCCAAGGCCAAGCGTGAACTGGGCAAACCGATTTTTACCAACGTCGAGAAGCTGATTTTCGCCGCAGTGGTCATTGGCGCCCTGGTGGCGGCCTATGGGCTCTACGACGGCTTCCTGACCCTGTAACACCTGAATCTTTTTGTTCACTGGAGGATCTGTAATGACCACGGAAAAAGTTAAGTACGGCGTACATTCCGAAGCCGGCAAACTGCGCAAAGTCATGGTGTGTTCCCCAGGTCTGGCCCATCAGCGGCTGACCCCCAATAATTGCGACGAACTGCTGTTCGATGACGTGCTCTGGGTTGCCCAGGCCAAGCGTGACCATTTCGACTTCGTCACCAAGATGCGCGAGCGCGATATCGATGTGCTGGAAATGCACAATCTGCTGACCGACATTGTCGCCATCCCTGAAGCGCTGGACTGGATCCTGGAGCGCAAGATCACTGCCGATACGGTTGGCCTGGGACTGGCCGACGAAGTCGGCTCCTGGCTGCGCAGCCTGGAGCCGCGCAAGATCGCCGAGTTCCTGATCGGCGGCGTGTCGGCCGATGACCTGCCGAGCAGCTTTGGTGGCAAAACCATCGAGATGTTCCGCGACTTCCTCGGCCACTCAAGCTTCATTCTGCCGCCGCTGCCCAACACCCAGTTCACCCGCGACACCACCTGCTGGATCTACGGTGGCGTGACGCTCAACCCGATGTACTGGCCAGCGCGACGTCAGGAAACCCTGCTGGCGAGCGCCATCTACAAATTCCACCCCGAGTTCACTAACGCCGACTTCCAGATCTGGTACGGCGACCCTGACCTGCAACACGGTGCTGCCACCCTGGAAGGCGGCGACGTGATGCCGATTGGCAACGGCGTGGTCTTGATCGGCATGGGCGAGCGCTCGTCCCACCAGGCCATCGGCCAACTGGCGCGCAACCTGTTCAAGAACAAAGCCGTGGAAAAGGTGATCGTGGCCGGCCTGCCGAAATCCCGCGCGGCGATGCACCTGGACACCGTGTTCAGCTTCTGCGACCGCGACCTGGTAACCATCTTCCCTGAAGTGGTGAACCAGATCGTGCCCTTCACCCTGCGTCCAGATGAAAGCAAGCCCCACGGCATCGATATCCAACGGGAGAAAACCAACTTCCTCGACACCGTAGCCGCCGCCCTCGGCCTCAAGGCTCTGCGCGTGGTCGAGACCGGCGGCAACAGCTTCGCCGCCGAACGCGAACAGTGGGACGACGGCAACAACGTGGTGGCCGTAGAGCCTGGCGTGGTGATCGGCTATGACCGTAACACCTACACCAACACCCTGCTGCGCAAGGCCGGTGTGGAAGTCATCACCATCAGCGCCGGCGAACTTGGGCGCGGGCGTGGCGGCGGCCACTGCATGACCTGCCCGATCATCCGCGACCCTATCGACTACTAAGGAGATCCATCATGGCTTTCAACATGCGCAACCGCAGCCTGCTGTCGCTGATGCATCACACCACCCGCGAACTGCACTACCTGCTGGACCTGTCCCGCGACCTCAAGCGCGCCAAATACACCGGCACCGAGCGTCCGCACCTGAAGGGCAAAAATATCGCGCTGATCTTCGAAAAAACCTCGACCCGCACCCGTTGCGCGTTCGAAGTCGCGGCCCACGATCAGGGTGCCCACGTCACCTACATCGACCCGGTGTCGTCGCAAATCGGCCACAAGGAAAGCATGAAAGACACCGCCCGCGTCCTGGGCCGGATGTTCGATGCCATCGAGTACCGTGGCTTTGAACAGGAAATCGTCGAAGAGCTGGCCAAGTTCGCCGGTGTCCCGGTGTTCAACGGCCTGACCGCTGAATTCCACCCGACCCAAATGATCGCTGACACCCTGACCATGCGCGAGCACAGCGACAAGCCGCTGCATGACATCAGCTACGCCTACCTGGGCGACGCCCGTTACAACATGGGCAACTCACTGCTGATGATCGGCGCAAAGCTGGGCATGGACGTGCGCATCGGCGCGCCGAAAGCCCTGTGGCCACATGCTGACTTCATCAAGCAATGCCAGGAGTTCGCCGAGGAAAGTGGCGCGCGCATCACCATCACCGAAGACCCGAAAGAGGCGGTGAAAGGCGTCGACTTCATCCACACCGATATCTGGGTGTCCATGGGCGAGCCGGTGGAAGCGTGGGACGAGCGCATCGAGCAACTGCTGCCGTACCAGGTCAACGCCAAGATGATGAAGGCCTCGGGCAACCCTCGGGTGAAATTCATGCACTGCCTGCCGGCGTTCCACAACAGTGAAACCAAGGTCGGCAAGGACATCGCCGCGCGTTATCCGAACCTGGCCAACGGTGTGGAAGTGACCGAAGAGGTGTTTGAGTCCCCGGCCAACATCGCCTTTGAGCAGGCGGAAAACCGCATGCACACCATCAAGGCGATTCTGGTGTCGGCGTTGGCGGATATCTAAACCAACACCGCTCCCACTGTCGAAACACAGTCAATGTGGGAGCGGGCTTGCTCGCGAAGGCTGCGTGTCAGTCGCTGCATCTTTCGCCGATACACCGCTTTCGCGAGCAAACCCGCTCCTACATTTTGTCCTGTGTTCACAAGGCCGAATTCTAGAAGGATTGCATTATGCGTATCGTCGTTGCTCTGGGCGGTAACGCCCTGCTCCGCCGTGGTGAACCCATGACTGCGGACAACCAACGCGCCAATATCCGGGTCGCCACCGAACAGATTGCCAAGATTCATCCCGGCAATGAGCTGGTGATCGCCCACGGTAATGGGCCGCAAGTCGGCCTGCTGTCGCTGCAAGCCGCCGCCTACACCCAGGTTTCCCCCTACCCGCTGGACGTGCTGGGCGCCGAAACCGAAGGCATGATCGGCTACATCATCGAACAGGAACTGGGCAACCTGCTGGACTTTGAAGTGCCTTTCGCCACCCTGCTGACCCAGGTCGAAGTGGACGCCAAGGACCCGGCCTTCCAGAACCCGACCAAACCGATCGGCCCGGTCTACTCCAAGGCCGAAGCCGAAAAACTGGCCGCCGAAAAAGGCTGGGCAATTGCCCCCGATGGCGATAAATATCGCCGGGTCGTGGCCAGCCCACGGCCCAAACGCATCTTTGAAATCCGCCCGATCAAGTGGCTCCTGGAAAAGAGCAGCATCGTGATCTGCGCCGGCGGCGGCGGTATCCCGACCATGTATGACGAGAACGGCAAGCTCAAGGGCATTGAAGCTGTGATCGATAAAGACCTGTGTTCCTCGCTGCTGGCCCAGCAACTGGAAGCCGACTTGCTGGTAATCGCCACCGACGTCAATGCGGCGTTTATCGACTTCGGCAAGCCGACGCAAAAAGCCATCGGCCAGGCGCACCCCGACGACATGGAAAAACTCGGCTTCGCTGCCGGCTCCATGGGGCCCAAAGTCCAGGCCGCCTGTGAGTTCGCCCGCAACACTGGCAAAACCGCAGTGATCGGTTCACTCTCGGACATCGAAGCCATTGTCCAGGGCACCGCCGGCACCCGTATCAGCACGGCAAAACCTGGCATCACCTACTTATAAATACACCCCGGGCGGTTGTTGCAGCCGCCCTTCTCCAATGCCTTGTTAAGGAGAGACGCCTATGGCCATTTTTGAACCCGGTCACTTGCATGTCGAACGCCACGCGCTCAATGCCCAGGATCACAGCTACGACCTGTGCATCGACTATGAAGTCAGCCAGGACCCAAAGGAAGGCAAGGGAATGCTCTTCAAGATGCACGGCTCCGTGCAGGGCAAGGACCTCAAGGAAGAGTTCTTCCTGCCCAAGGACCAGGCCTTCGACTTTGCCCGCCATGCGATGAACATCGCACAGAAATACGGCATGCCGAAAACTGCGGTGCTCAATGGAAGCATGCATAAACAGTACGACCAGATGTTCGAGGATGTGCGCCACCAACTGGATGTAAAACCTGGCGACCCAATCAAGCCAGAGCATCTGGAATAACCTCGACTCCACGGCCAAAACCGATCAAATGTGGGAGCTGGCTTGCCTGCGATAGCCATAGGTATCTACACAACTTTGCCGCAACGCCTAAATCCAGGCAGATAGCGCAGTTGTGGCGAGCGGGCTTGTCGGAACGCCGCATCGCCCGCGCTGGGCTGCGTAGCAGACCTAAACCCGGCCATCGCGGTTTATCTGAAGAAACGTGGAGGGCTTTTTGGGGCTGCTTCGCAGCCCAGCGCGGGCGATGCGGCGTTCCGACAAGCCCGCTCGCCACAGGAGAGCTCGTCAGTTTCTGAAAGTTGTGTAGATACCTATGGCTATCGCAGGCAAGCCAGCTCCCACATTTTTGATCTCCACCCCCGCTCAGGCATACTGGCCACCCTCCGCATTGCAGAATCAAAGTCCACCCCATGCGTATCCACGTCAGCTTCATCGACCGCGTCGGCATCACCCAGGAAGTCCTGGCCCTGCTCGGTGGGCGCAATCTCAACCTGGATGCGGTGGAGATGATCCCGCCCAACGTCTACATCGACGCGCCGACCCTGAGCGTGGAGGTGTTGGAGGAGCTGCGCGACGCGCTGTTCAATGTCCACGGCGTACAAGCGGTGACCGTGGTCGACATCCTTCCCGGCCAGCGCCGTCACCTGCAACTCGACGCCCTGCTGGCGGCCATGACCGATCCGGTACTGGCCCTGGACAGCGCCGGCAAGGTGTTGCTGGCCAACCCGGCGCTGATTGCCCTGTATGGTCGCGAGCCGGCGGGCGAAAGCATCGCCGAACTGTTTGACGATCCGGCGCTGCTCGATACCTTGCTCGAGCATGGCTTTCGCCTGCCCCTGCGCGAGATCAGCGTCAACGGCCAGACCTTGCTGCTGGACGCCACGCCCATCACCGATGCCGGCGCGCTGCTGACCCTATACCCGCCCAACCGGATCGGTGAGCGGCTGTCAGCCCTGCATCATGACCATGCCGAAGGCTTCGATGCGCTGCTGGGCGAATCCGTGGCCATCCGCACCCTCAAGACCCGTGCGCAACGGGTCGCCGCCCTGGATGCCCCGTTGTTGATCCAGGGCGAAACCGGGACCGGTAAAGAGCTGGTGGCCCGCGCCTGCCATGCCATCAGTGCGCGTCATAGCTCGCCATTCCTGGCGCTCAACTGCGCGGCCCTGCCGGAGAACCTCGCCGAAAGCGAGCTGTTCGGCTACGCCCCCGGCGCCTTCACCGGTGCCCAGCGCGGCGGCAAGCCGGGGCTGATGGAGTTGGCCGACCAGGGCACGGTGTTTCTCGATGAGATTGGCGAGATGTCGCCGTACTTGCAGGCCAAGCTGCTGCGCTTTCTCAATGACGGCAGCTTTCGCCGGGTCGGTGGCGACCGTGAGGTCAAGGTCAATGTGCGCATCCTCAGTGCCACCCACCGCGACCTGGAAAAAATGGTCACTGAAGGCACCTTCCGCGAAGACCTGTTCTACCGCCTCAACGTACTGAATGTCGAAGTCCCGCCCCTGCGTGAGCGTGGCCAAGACATCCTGCTGCTGGCCCGCTACTTCATGCAGCAGGCCTGCGCGCAGATCCAGCGCCCGGTCTGTCGCCTGGCGCCGGGCACCTACCCGGCGCTGCTGGGCAATCGCTGGCCGGGCAACGTGCGCCAGTTGCAGAACGTGATCTTCCGCGCCGCCGCCATTTGCGAAAGCAATCTGGTGGACATTGGCGACCTGGACATTGCCGGCACCTCGGTCGCCCGCCAGAGTGACGGCGAGGTCGACAGCCTGGAACAGGCGGTGGAGGGTTTCGAACGCAGCCTGCTGGAAAAGCTCTACGTCAGCTACCCCTCGACCCGCCAACTGGCCAACCGCCTGCAGACGTCCCACACGGCGATCGCCCATCGGCTTCGCAAGTACGGGATCCCCGGCAAACCCTGAGCCACGTGCTCACCAGAAGGTCCGACGCCCGCGCTGCACCACCGCCCCCTTGGCGCTGAAAAACAGGCGCTGGGCCATCGCCCCGCTGATCCGCGAATAGTAGATGGCGATGACATCGCTGTCGGTCTTGTCGGCCAGGCTGCGAAAGCTCATAAAGCGCTGTTCCGGCCGTTTCAAATGACCGGCGCTGTACTCGGCATTCGGGGTCGCGGGCGTGCGGTAATGAAAATGGGCATAGGCCAAGACTCTTCCGTCCTTGTCCTTGACCATATATTCCTGCAGGAAATCATTCGCCCGCTTGAGGGCAATGCGCCCCTCTATCGGCAGGATTTGCACCTCATTTTGGCTTTGCAGATAGGCAATGCCCTCTTCGTCGGGTGCCAGGCGCTTGACCATTTCGATACGGATCAGCCGGCCTTGCTCCAGCAGATTGCGCGAGCCTTGGGCGAGCTCGTCGAGCAACGGCTTCTGGGTTGCCCGAGTACTGTCCTGCCCCGGGGCTTTACGGATCTTTTCGGCCACCGCCTTCATCTTCTCGCTGTGACGCGCCAACCTGGCCTCGACGCTGGCGGGCTGGTTGGCGTTGCGGGCTTCGTTGCGGGCCTGGTCGAGCACAATCGCCTGGCGGTCAAGCAGTTTGCGCGCGTCGCCCAGCAGTTTTTCCAGAGGGCGCACGGCCCGCACGGGCGGTGTACTGGCCTCGGTGAGCGTCTCAAATGTTTCACTGCCCGGTGTCTGGCGAAAGCTCGCCACCACGCTCTGATCGACAGGGTTGATGACGTCGACAATCCCCGCATCCTGCGCCGACGTGGTACCACGGGCCTGCCCCACCAGGTAGCGGTTCTTGCGATCGCGGATCAAGCGTTTGCCGGCGTCCAGCGCGGGCCCCGGCTTACGCGCGGGGGTGCGCTCGCGCTCGCGCAGCAGTGTGGCCAAGGAGTCTCTGACTTCGTGTTCGAGGGCGTTGAGCAGGCGATTCACGCTCTCAATGCTGCCCTCGTAAAGCAGATCAGTTGCCGTGTCGCCATACTCGCGCAGGCGCGCCTGGGTGTTGTCATAGTCAAGCAGCAGCGCGTCATACCCGTCGATGCGCTGCTGCACACTCAGGGGCCCGGGTGCCCGCAAGGTTTTTTGTGACTGGACCGATTGGATCGCCTCATCGACCAACGACCTGATCTGCATGAAGTCGTCATATTCCTCGGGGAGCGGCGGCCGGCGCAGCAGCACGCCACTCAGCGCTTTGAGTTGCACAGACTTCCAGTCCAGCGGCGTCCCGAGCACCGAGGGCGACATCGCGTCGGCACGGGTGGCATACCCTGGCATCTGGGCCAGCCGCGCATGGTTGTTGCGCTCCAGAATGCTCAATTCAATCAGTTTGTCGTTGTAGCCGATGATCTTCTGCGTGGCCTGGAAAAACGTCTGGTGTGCGGCCTGGGCGACGGCGACGTCTTCATTGCTCAGTTGCGCTTGCAACTGGCTGCGGCGCTCACCGGTAAAAGCCTCGGCCGCTCGGCTGGTAATCAGCACCGCCATTTGCAGGCGCAGGTTTTCGACGAGGTCTACAAGTTGCAGAATCTTCTCCTGCTCGAACCTCTCCACCGCTTGGTTAGCGTTGCGTGCGATCAACGCATCCAGCTTGGCGAGCTGTGCCTGGGATTGCTTCTCCAGTTCCACTAAATAGCGGGCGCGACGGTCATGCCGTTCTTGCTCAGTGAAACGCTCCGGTTGGCGTATGTGGGTTTTTAGGTAGCTCTCTTGCGCAGCTGCCACCCGCGTTTCGACCTCCGTCAGGCGCTGGGTCATCGCCTCATAATGACTTTTAAGCATCTGGTTACGCTGCTGGATGCTCGCGCGGCGGCTGGCGGCCGTGGTTTTGGGCTGACCGCCAAGCAGTTGCAGGCCCAGGTCCGGTTTCCATACCCCGTGCGCGTCTTTGCGCAGCCAGGGGCCCTGACGCTGAGGGGCTCGCAGGTCGACAATTCGCCAACGGCCCGCAACCTTTTTGACCCCATACACCTTGCTGTCGAGCAACAGGTAGTCGGCATGGCGGACTGTTCCCTGCGCACGCTGGACCGCGACCTGTCCCCTTACCGGCGTGTCCGGCGAGGTGATCGTGGGAGTTCCCGGCCACCGCTCGCCGCGCCCCGGCGACCAGCGGAAGGTCTCAAGCTGTGCCTGTTGCGCCGGGTCGAGGCGCAAACGCGAGTTGGCCCAGGAGAAATCCATTCCAGTGATATCCGCCAGTGAGCGCTGCCAGGCAAACGTCGACAACGCCTGCTGGGTATGGGTGATTGGCGGGCTCTCGAACTGCGCAATCGAGCCATGGGTGACCGCTCTGGTCTCACTCAAGCGCAAGCGTTCATCGAGGCTGACGACAGGGCTCAACAACAGGCCCGCCAGGCTGCCCATCAACTCGACCAGTGCCGTGGCGCTGTCTTCCTCACTGGCCGTGGCCGGCAACGCCAGCACGGTACGGAAACTGCCAAATACCAGGGACAGCCACCCGGCCACCGCCACCGGGCCCCTGAGCATGGGCAAGAGCGCGTTGAACAACTGCCAGAGGTCATTCTTGAACAGTGTCCAGCGCAACGCCTCGGTAGAGATGGATTGCCTTTCAGCGGTCTGCCAGAGGTTCCTGGCGTTTTCATCAAAGACGGCCTCAAGAAACACCCCTGGCACCGTCTCGTCACTGAGCAAGGCCGGGCTGGAAGCAGGTTGTTCGCTGTACTCGTCACCTTGCAGAAAACGCTGGACATGGGGGCTCAGAAAACCGCCATTGGCAAACAATGCCCGGCTTTTTTCGTCAAGACGTTCGAGTACCACAGCCTGTAAATCGCTGCCCGTGCGGGTGATCGCATCGAGCAACGCCTGGCGACTGGGGAACTGTTGGAGCACGGCCTCGACCTGATCGGGCCGATACAGAATATGGGGGAGTTCACTGTTGTCCCGCGGGCCGATGACAAACAGGTTGCTGGCTTTATGGGCGGCGCCGCCGGCATGGGTCAAAAACGCCAAGGGTCGGCCAACGATGACCGCTTGGCCGATGCTGCGCTTTTGCGGATCGCTCTGCAGCAGGGCCTGCACCACTCGCACGCCTGCGGGGGTAAACCCGTGGCATTGCCGCAGGCGGTTTTCCAGGGCGCGCATCGGCAGTTGCAGCGCCATCTGCTCGACAAACAAACGCCGACGGCGTGCCGCCTCTACCGGGTCTGACACTAACGCGGTCTTGAGTCGCGCCGGATAATGCCGGCCCACATCAACGGTTTCGATGAGCGTTTTCAGGTAGCCCGGCGTGACCCACCCGCCCGGCGCCTCTGGGCGGATCTGCACGCTGGCGTAGGATGTGGCAAAGGGATTTTCCAGCGACCACAGCGTCAAGCTCTTGGTGGTGCGCTGGGTCCAGCCCACGGTTGCGCCTTGGGTGCGTTCAAAGGTCAGTTGGCAATCATCCGGATTGACCGGCACGTGTTGCGGGTAATCCAGGCGCATCTGGCGTTGCAGCGCCTTGCGCGCATACACGTCGATCGGATCGAGCCCGTCGAGGAACGATGCGCCAGCGCTGCGTTTTTGCAGGTACGCCAAGCGCTCAAGCCACTGGCCATAGGTGTATCGATCAGCGCTGTCGGCCGTCTGCAACCACAGGGGCAACTGCTCTTCGTGGGGTTGCTGGACATAATCGGCATCGAACCACACCTGGGGTGCGGTGAGCTGGCTGAACAGGTGCTTGTAGCTGTCGACGCTGCGCAGGGCCTGCCAATTGACCTGTTGCAGGTTACGCAGTTGGCGCTCCAGCAAGGCCTGGGCCTGTGCATCGAACACATCGCCCTGGGGCTCCTTGAGCACCCAACTGACGAGCTGGCCGGGCCTGTAGTTGCTCATATAGCGCGGCAGCAGGGCGCCTAACTCGTCCTGCGTCGTGAGCTTGAGCACACTCATCGCCGGCACATAGACCAGGGTCACCGGCTGCTGCGCCACCTGGCGCTGCAAGACCAACAGCGCCAGCCACTCCCCCGGCCGGCCCTGCTGAGCGGCATAGACTTGATAAATGTGCAGCTCATCCGGCAAGCCCAGCGCCTGGCGATCCGCCAGATAGCCCCAAAGCTGCTGCGGGCCGTCGCCCAAGCCCAGCAACTGCCTGCCCTCCTGCGACGTCAGCGGCGGGTTTTGCCGGGCCGTGAGTAGGCACGCGCGCAATTGCTTGCCCACCGCGCCCCAGCGACTGAGGCCAGGATCATCCGCTACCGGCGCACTCCAGAAACCCACAAGCTGCGCACTGAAGGCATCGAACAATCCAGGGGCCAGGGCGTCGAGCATGCGTGCGATATCGTCGACCGATACCCCAACGGGGGCCGGAATGAGGTCCTGGCTGATGGAACTGACCAGCAATTGGTGAAGGTCTGCGCTGTAGGGCACCTGGGTGTTCATGCGACGCTGGATCAACGCATCCCCCAAGGAGGTGAGCTGCCCATAACTGTCATCCTCCTGGTTTCGCACGCCGAGCCAGGTACTCGTGGCGCGCAGGCCGGCGCCCGCGTGCCCTTCGTCAAGCCAGTCCTGGATCATCGACTCGGCCACCTGCATCAATGTCGGGCGCAGGGCAAACACACGCCCGAGATAGTCGCGGGAGGCATACGCCTGTGAAGTGTCGTGAAGTGCCGCCGTTGGATGGCTCATGTCGCGCGTCCTGCTGATTCGGAGCGGGGAAAGTAAGCTGGCCATGGGCGTGCGAGGCGCTACATAAATCAATGCACCGCGAAACTCTATGTACTGAAAACGCTACAGCGGAACGTTTTCAATACACCGTCGATCGTCCTTCGCCATGCAAGGCTTTGATCCGCATAGGCTTTTTTTCTGCCATCGAAGCGTAGCGATTTCGCTACAGTCGTTAGCAGCGAGCACTCATCAATATTTTTTAAATCTTTGATTTATAACGATAAAAATATATTGGCCGCATTTTTGCTAAGGACTTACCCATTCCAATCCCGTCCACCAGACGATTCTGGCCCTGAGGAGTTTCCATGAGCGAATTGCGTTTTACTGAAGATCACGAATGGCTGCGTGCCGAAGCCGACGGCAGCGTCACCGTGGGTATTACCGCGTTCGCGCAAAACGCCCTGGGTGATGTGGTGTTCGTCCAATTGCCTGAGCTGCAGGCCTACGACCAGGGTGCAGAAGCTTCCACCGTGGAGTCGGTCAAGGCGGCCAGCGGCGTGTACATGCCCCTGACCGGTGAAGTCCTGGAAGTGAACGAAAAGCTCAGCGACAGCCCGGAACTGGTCAACGAAGACCCGATGGGCGAAGGCTGGTTCTTCCGCTTCAAACCAGCTGATGCCGCTGCGGTAGCTAAGCTGTTGGATCAGGATGCGTACGACCGCCTGATTAAAGCCAACGCTGAAGCTTGAGGAGCGCGCCATGAGTATCAACCTGAGCACCGCCAACGAATTTATCGCCCGCCATATCGGCCCACGCCAGGACGACGAGCAGCAGATGCTCGCGACCCTGGGCTTTGATTCCCTCGAAGCCCTGAGCGCCAGCGTGATCCCGGAAAGCATCAAGGGCACCGCCGTGCTGGGCCTGAGCGATGGCCTGAGCGAAGCCGATGCCCTGGCGTCGATCAAGGCCATCGCGGCCAAGAACCAACTGTTCAAGACTTACATCGGCCAGGGTTACTACAACTGCCACACGCCGTCGCCGATCCTGCGCAACCTGCTGGAAAACCCGGCCTGGTACACCGCCTACACGCCGTACCAGCCAGAGATTTCCCAGGGCCGCCTGGAAGCGCTGCTGAACTTCCAGACCCTGATCAGCGACCTTACCGGCCTGCCGATCGCCAACGCATCCCTGCTCGACGAAGCCACCGCCGCCGCCGAAGCCATGACCTTCTGCAAGCGCCTGAGCAAGAACAAAGGCAGCAACGCGTTCTTCGCCTCGGTGCACAGCCACCCGCAGACCCTCGACGTGCTGCGCACCCGTGCCGAGCCGCTGGGCATTGATGTGGTAGTGGGCGATGAGCGCGAGCTGACCGACGTCAGCCCGTTCTTCGGCGCCCTGCTGCAATACCCGGCCAGCAACGGTGATGTGTTCGACTACCGCGAACTGACCGAACGCTTGCACGCCGCCAACGCCCTGGTGGCGGTGGCCGCCGACCTGCTGGCCCTGACCCTGCTGACCCCACCGGGCGAGTTCGGTGCCGACGTGGCCATCGGCAGTGCCCAACGCTTCGGCGTGCCCCTGGGCTTTGGTGGCCCGCACGCGGCGTACTTCTCCACCAAGGACGCGTTCAAGCGCGATATGCCGGGCCGTCTGGTTGGCGTGTCCGTAGACCGCTTCGGCAAGCCGGCCCTGCGCCTGGCCATGCAGACCCGCGAGCAACATATCCGCCGCGAGAAAGCCACCAGCAACATCTGCACCGCCCAAGTGCTGCTGGCCAACATCGCCAGCATGTACGCGGTGTACCACGGCCCCAAAGGCCTGGTGCAGATCGCCACGCGCATCCATCACCTGGCCGCGATCCTGGCCAATGGCTTGACCGCGCTGGGCCTCACGGTTGAACAAGAGACGTTCTTCGACACCCTGACCCTGGCCACCGGTGCCAACACCGCTGCCCTGCACGACAAGGCCCGCGCCCAGCGCATCAACCTGCGCGTCGTGGACGCGGCACGCCTGGGCCTGTCGGTGGACGAAACCACCACCCAAGCCGATATCGAAACCCTGTGGAGCGTGTTCGCAGGCGGTAAAGCCCTGCCAGACTTCGCCGCCCTGGCCGCCAGCGTCGACAGCACCCTGCCCGCCGCACTGCTGCGCCAGTCGCCGATCCTCAGCCACCCGGTGTTCAACCGTTATCACTCCGAAACCGAGCTGATGCGCTACCTGCGCAAGCTGGCAGACAAGGACCTGGCACTGGATCGCACCATGATCCCGCTGGGCTCGTGCACCATGAAGCTCAACGCCGCCAGTGAAATGATCCCAGTAACCTGGGCCGAGTTCGGTGCCCTGCACCCATTCGCCCCGGCCGCGCAAAGCGCCGGCTACCTGCAACTGACCAGCGAACTGGAAGCCATGCTCTGCGCGGCCACCGGTTACGACGCGATCTCCCTGCAACCGAACGCCGGTTCCCAGGGTGAGTACGCAGGCCTGTTGGCGATCCGTGCCTATCACCAGAGCCGTGGCGAAGAGCGCCGCGATATCTGCCTGATTCCTTCGTCGGCCCACGGCACCAACCCAGCCACGGCCAACATGGCCGGTATGCGCGTGGTAGTGACCGCGTGCGATGCCCGTGGCAACGTGGATATCGAAGACCTGCGCGCCAAGGCCATCGAGCATCGCGAACACCTCGCGGCACTGATGATCACCTACCCCTCGACCCACGGTGTGTTCGAGGAAGGCATCCGCGAAATCTGCGGGATCATCCACGACAACGGCGGCCAGGTGTATATCGACGGCGCCAACATGAACGCCATGGTCGGCCTGTGCGCCCCGGGCAAGTTCGGCGGCGACGTATCGCACCTGAACCTGCACAAGACCTTCTGCATCCCCCACGGCGGTGGCGGCCCGGGCGTAGGCCCGATTGGCGTCAAGTCGCACCTCACGCCCTTCCTGCCAGGCCACGCGGCCATGGAGCGCAAGGAAGGCGCGGTGTGCGCAGCACCGTTTGGCAGCGCGAGCATTTTGCCGATCACCTGGATGTACATCAGCATGATGGGCGGCGCGGGCCTCAAGCGCGCTTCGCAGCTGGCGATCCTCAATGCCAACTACATTTCCCGTCGCCTGGAAGAGCACTACCCGGTGCTGTACACCGGTAGCAACGGCCTGGTGGCCCACGAATGCATCCTCGACCTGCGCCCGCTCAAGGACAGCAGCGGCATCAGCGTGGATGACGTGGCCAAGCGCCTGATCGACTTTGGCTTCCATGCGCCTACCATGTCGTTCCCGGTTGCCGGCACCTTGATGATCGAGCCGACCGAAAGTGAATCCAAGGAAGAACTGGACCGCTTCTGCGACGCCATGATCGCGATCCGCGAAGAAATCCGCGCGGTGGAAAACGGCACGCTGGACAAGGATGACAACCCGCTGAAGAACGCGCCGCACACCGCAGCAGAAATCGTCGGTGAATGGAGCCATCCGTACAGCCGCGAACAAGCGGTGTACCCGGTGGCGTCGTTGATTGAAGGCAAGTACTGGCCGCCGGTTGGCCGGGTCGATAACGTGTTTGGTGATCGCAACCTTGTATGCGCGTGCCCGTCGATCGAGAGCTACGCCTGATCTGACTGAGTGAATACGGTCAAAAATGTGGGAGCGGGCTTGCTCGCGAATGCGGTGGTTCAGTCACCAGATGCATCAACTGACACTCCACATTCGCGAGCAAGGCCGCTCCCACAATTGGACCGATTGTACCCGCCACATAATAAGAAACCGGAGAACCACTCATGTCGTTAAGCGTGTTCGACCTGTTCAAGATTGGCATCGGCCCCTCAAGCTCTCACACCGTCGGCCCGATGCGTGCCGCAGCCCGATTCGCCGAAGGCCTCAAGCGTGACGACCTGCTGCACGCCACCACCTGCGTCAAGGTGGAACTCTATGGATCGCTGGGCGCCACCGGCAAAGGCCACGGCAGCGACAAGGCCGTGCTGCTCGGACTGGAAGGCGAACACCCGGACACCGTCAACACCGAAACCGTGGCGACGCGCCTGGCGCAGATGCGCAAGGACGGCTGCCTGAATTTGCTCGGCGAACACAGTATTGCGTTCAACGAGAAAGAACACCTGGCGATGATTCGCAAACCCCTCGCCTACCACCCCAACGGCATGATCTTTCGTGCGTTTGACGCCGCCGGCATCCAGATTCGCAGCCGCGAGTACTACTCGGTGGGCGGCGGTTTTGTAGTGGATGAAGACGCCGCCGGCGCCGACCGGATCGTCGAAGACGCCACGCCCCTGACCTTCCCGTTCAAGCACGCCAAGGACTTGCTGGGCCATTGCACCACCTATGGGCTGTCCATCAGCCAGGTGATGCTGACCAACGAAAGCGCCTGGCGCCCGGAAGCCGAGACTCGCAGCGGCCTGCTGAAGATCTGGCAGGTCATGCAGGACTGTGTGGACGCGGGCTGTCGCAATGAAGGGATTCTGCCGGGAGGTTTGAAGGTCAAGCGTCGCGCCGCGGCGTTGCATTGTCAGTTGTGCAAGAACCCCGAATCCGCCCTGCGCGATCCGCTGTCGGTGCTGGACTGGGTCAACCTGTACGCCCTGGCGGTCAACGAAGAAAACGCCAATGGCGGGCGCGTGGTCACGGCGCCCACCAATGGTGCCGCCGGGATCGTGCCGGCGGTGTTGCACTACTACATGCGCTTTATTCCCGGGGCCAATGAAGACGGGGTGGTGCGTTTCCTGCTGACCGCCGCGGCCATCGGCATCCTCTACAAAGAAAATGCTTCGATCTCCGGGGCCGAGGTCGGCTGCCAGGGCGAAGTGGGCGTGGCCTGCTCCATGGCGGCCGGGGCCTTGTGCGAAGTGCTGGGCGGCACGGTTTCCCAGGTGGAAAACGCCGCCGAGATCGGCATGGAGCACAACCTCGGCCTGACCTGCGACCCGATTGGCGGTTTGGTGCAGGTGCCCTGCATCGAGCGCAATGCCATGGGCTCGGTGAAGGCAATCAATGCGGTGCGCATGGCCTTGCGCGGTGATGGTCAGCACTTTGTGTCCCTGGATAAGGTGATCCGCACCATGCGCCAGACCGGCGCCGATATGAAAAGCAAATACAAGGAAACCGCCCGTGGCGGTTTGGCCGTCAACATTATCGAGTGCTGATGCTTATAACCGCGCCAGCACGTTTTTCAGGAGCTGAATATGTCCACCGAAACCCTGTTGAAAACCCCGCTGCACGCCCTGCATCTCGAACTGGGCGCACGCATGGTGCCGTTCGCCGGCTATGACATGCCGGTGCAATACCCGCTGGGTGTGATGAAAGAGCACCTGCACACCCGTGAACAGGCCGGGTTGTTTGATGTGTCGCACATGGGCCAGATCCGCCTGACCGGCGCCAACGCCGCCAAGGCCCTGGAGACCCTGGTGCCCGTGGATATCATCGACCTGCCAGTGGGCATGCAGCGCTACGCCATGTTCACCAACGACCAGGGTGGCATCCTCGATGACCTGATGGTCGCCAACCTGGGTAACGATGAATTGTTCCTGGTGGTCAACGCCGCTTGCAAGGATCAAGACCTGGCCCACCTGCGCCAGCATATCGGCGAGCACTGCCAGATCGAGCCGCTGTTTGAAGAGCGCGCCCTGCTGGCCCTGCAAGGCCCGGCGGCAGCCAAGGTACTGGCGCGCCTGGCCCCGGAAGTAACCAAAATGACCTTTATGCAGTTCGCGCCCCTGCGCCTGCTGGGGGTGGAATGCTATGTCAGCCGTTCCGGCTATACCGGCGAAGACGGTTTTGAAATCTCCGTACCCGCGGCCAACGCCGAGAGCCTGGCCCGCAGCCTGCTGGCCGAAGCGGAAGTTGCAGCCATTGGCTTGGGCGCTCGCGATTCCCTGCGCCTGGAAGCCGGTCTGTGCCTCTATGGCCACGATATGAACAGCGAGACCACGCCGATTGAGGCCAGCCTGCTGTGGGCCATTTCCAAGGTGCGTCGCGCCGACGGCGCGCGTGCCGGTGGTTTCCCGGGGGCAGACCGGATCTTCACCCAGCAGCAGACCGGCATCAGCCGCAAGCGCGTCGGCCTGTTGCCGCAAGAGCGCACGCCGGTGCGTGAAGGGGCAGAGATTGTCGACGAACACGGCACCGTGATCGGCACCGTGTGCAGCGGCGGCTTTGGCCCAAGCCTGGGCGGCCCGCTCGCTATGGGCTACCTCGACACGGCCTTTACCGCGCTGGATAGCGAAGTCTCTGCGTTGGTGCGTGGGAAAAAGGTGCCACTGCGTGTAAGTAAAATGCCATTCGTGCCACAGCGTTACTATCGTGGCTGATTGACTGTTCCTATAAGTAACGCGGTTGTGTTCATTCGCACTAATCTGTAACACAACCGCCATAAAACAGTGCACTGACGATAGTCAATGTTATGTCGCTTAACCTATAACAAGTGACCCACGCTATCGAATAACACAGTGCGGCATTGTTGACCGAAGTGTCATGAAGGCGAGTAAATACGCGGCTTGCAGAGGGCTTGTTTTTCCTGTGTTAGTTGGCGTAGAGTTTGCCCACTGTGTTTGCATGGGTCGCTTGGAACCTGGACCTGGGCAGTAGCTGAAGTAGTTGTGCTACAACCCGTTCGACGTCTCTTACTTTCCTGCAACCCAGCCCAGTACTCTTTCATTTGAAAGGGGCTGTCATTAATTTTTAGCGTCAAGGAAATAAGAAAATGGCTGAACGTCAGAGCGGTACCGTCAAGTGGTTTAACGACGAGAAAGGTTTTGGTTTTATCACTCCAGAAAGCGGTCCGGATCTGTTCGTGCACTTCCGCGCTATTCAGGGCAACGGCTTCAAGAGCCTGAAAGAAGGCCAGAAAGTGACCTTCATCGCTGTGCAGGGCCAAAAAGGCATGCAAGCGGACGAAGTACAAGCAGAAGCCTGATCCTTACTGCGACAAAAAGCCTCTGATGGTGACATCAGAGGCTTTTTTATGTGCGTTTGTCCGTAAAATGGCTTTTTTCCTCCAGAGAGCCGAGCCATGTCGAAACACCTGCTAAGCCCCCAAGGCGAATTCCCCGCCGTTGGCCTGGGCCGTCGTCTGGCAGCGATGTTCTATGACTTCCTGTTGTGTACTGCCCTGCTGATCGTCACTGCCTTCCTCTATAAGCTGGTGTGGATTGCCTTTGTGGGTGAAGCGAAGATGCGCACGCTCTCGGAATCCGGCGCGCTGGACGGTGATCCGCTGCTGTCGACGATTCTGTTTTTTGTGCTGTTTGGTTTCTTTGCCAAGTTCTGGACCCATTCCGGGCAGACGCTGGGTATGCAAGTGTGGGGCGTGCGCGTGCAGAACGCGGATGGCTCACGCATCAGCCTGTGGCAGGCGCTGCTGCGCTTTGTAGTGTCAATTGCATCGTGGTTATGTGCAGGGCTGGGATTTATCTGGTCGCTGGTGGACAAGAAACAGCGGGCCTGGCATGACATCTACTCCGACACGCAGCTGGTGCGGATCCCGAAGAAAAAGAAATAGCGCCCAAACGAAGCAAATCAAATGTGGGAGCTGGCTTGCCTGCGATGGCGATATAGCAGTCAATTTTGCAGTGACTGATAAATCGCTATCGCTGGCAAGCCAGTTCCCACCGTTTGATCGTGGCAGCCTCGAATCAGGCGTTGCCGGCCAGCTTGAGGCGGGCCGCCTGGGTAAAGTCCAGCATGCGCTTGAGCGGGCGCACGGCATGGGGAATCAACGAGGGCTCGACGAAAATTTCGTTGCTGCCTTCGCGCAGGCATTGCAACGTGCGCTCCAGGGTATTCATCGCCATCCACGGGCAATGCGCACAACTGCGGCATGCCGCGCCGTTACCGGCGGTTGGCGCCTCGACAAACACCTTGTCCGGGCACAGCTGCTGCATCTTGTAGAAAATGCCGCGGTCAGTGGCGACGATAAACGTCTTGTTCGGCAACCGTTGCGCCGCCGCAATCAACTGGCTGGTGGAACCCACGGCATCCGCCAACTCGATCACTGACGTAGGTGACTCTGGGTGCACCAGGATAGCTGCATCCGGGTACAGCGCCTTCATGTCTTCCAACTGCTTGGACTTGAACTCTTCGTGGACGATGCAGGCACCGTCCCACAGCAGCATGTCGGCACCGGTCTGGCGCTGGATATAGGTGCCCAGGTGCTTGTCCGGCCCCCAGATGATGGTCTCGCCGTTATCCATCAGGCTTTCGACGATTTCCAGGGCACAACTGGACGTTACCACCCAATCCGCCCGGGCCTTGACCGCCGCCGAGGTGTTGGCATACACCACCACGGTACGCTCCGGATGCTGGTCACAGAACGCTGAGAACTCCTCCACCGGGCAGCCCAGGTCCAGGGAGCAGGTGGCTTCCAGGGTTGGCATCAGGATGCGCTTTTCGGGGGTGAGGATTTTTGCCGTCTCGCCCATGAAGCGCACGCCGGCGACCAGTACGGTCTTGGCCGGATGGGCAGCGCCGAAGCGGGCCATTTCCAGGGAGTCGGAAACACAACCGCCGGTTTCTTCGGCCAGGGCCTGAATCACCGGGTCGCAATAGAAGTGAGCCACCAGCACCGCGTCTTGAGCCTTGAGCTCGGCGGCAATGGCAGAACGTAAGCTTGCCTCTTGCTCGGCACTGAGCACCTTGGGTTGCTTGGCATCGAGGTGGGCTTGGACCAGAAGGCGTTCGGAAATTTGCGTCATGTTCGCAAGACCTACAGGCGCAATTGCGCGAAAGTCGAGTGTACCACCGGCTCTGGAGCCCTTCGGGCGCCGCCGGACGAAGTGATTGTGTTCATCAAGCACGGGTTTAGGTGAAGCTGCGCAAGGCTACAGAATATCGATTGGATTCAAAAGCCTAATATGGCGCGGGAACATTACCCATTTCCCTGGCCAGTTCCAACCAGGCTCGTGCAGCCGGCGGCAAGTGAGCATTCCGCCGCCAGGTCAGGGCGATATGCCAGTCGGTCCGGGGCTCATCCAACGCAATCAACGCAATGCCGGCATGCAGGTGTTTGTAGGCCAGCATGCGCGGCAGGAAGGCGACGCCCAGGCCCGCGCCGACCAGGTCGACGATAAAGTCGATCTGGGCGCTGCGCACAGAAACCTTCGGCGAGACGCCCCGACGCTCGCAGGCGGAAAGAATGATGCGGTTCAGGGCAAATCCAGCCTCGAAGAGTATGAATGGTGAGTCGGACAAGTCGGAAAAATCCACACTGTTGCGTCCCGCCAATGGATGACTGATGGGCAGGACGACCATCAACGGCTCGACGCGCACGTCCTGATACTCGAACTCGCCCTCCACCGGTACCAGTAGCGCGGCAACATCCACTTCCCCCGCTTGCAGGCACTCACCCAGCTTCTTGCTGCCATGCTCGATCAGCTCGATCTCGATCTGCGGGTAGCGCTGGCGGTATTCGGCAAACATCGCGGCAAATAACTCACCACTGCCCACCGGCGGCAGGCCGATGCGCAAGACGCCACGCTTGAGACCCAGCAGGTCATTGATCTCGGCCACCAGGTCGCTGCGCTCGGCGAGCAGCACCAGGGCGCGGCGGTAGGCAATCTCGCCGGCGGCTGTCAGTTCACTCTTATGGCCGATACGGCTGAACAGCGGCGTACCCAGCTCCTCTTCCAGGGTCTTGACCGCTTTGCTGACGCTCGATTGCGTGAGCGAAACCATCTCGGCCGCTTGTGAGAAACTGCCTTGGCGCACCACTTCGACAAAGGCTCGCAGCGTTCGCAGGTTCATGACTATTCCATTTGCGACTTGAATTAAGTTGTAAAAGTTGTTTTTACCATGAAAAGCCTTTGACTATCCTCCACCCACCGTTTTCCTTATTCCGGGGCCTCACTGTTCATGATCATTTCGTCTGCATCGGATTACCGCGAAGCCGCACGCCGCAAACTGCCGCGTTTCCTGTTCGACTACATTGACGGTGGCGCCTACGCCGAGCACACCCTCAAAGCCAACAGCTCAGACCTGGCAGACATCAGCCTGCGCCAGCGCGTCCTGCGCAACGTCGAGAGCCTGAGCCTGGAAACCACGCTGTTCGACCAACCGCTGGCGATGCCGGTGGTCATGAGCCCGGTGGGCCTGACCGGCATGTTTGCCCGCCGCGGGGAAGTCCAGGTGGCGAACGCGGCGGCCAATAAAGGCATCCCTTTTTGCCTGTCGACCGTTTCGGTGTGCCCGATCGAGGAAGTCGCATCGCAAACCGCGCAATCGATCTGGTTTCAACTCTATGTGCTCAAAGACCGCGGCTTCATGAAGAACGCCTTGGAGCGCGCCCAGGCCGCCGGGGTGAAAACCCTGGTGTTCACCGTCGACATGCCAACCCCCGGCGCCCGCTACCGCGATGCTCACTCAGGGATGTCCGGCCCGTACGCCGCCCAGCGGCGCATGTTGCAGGCCGTGACAAAGCCAGCCTGGGCTTTTGATGTGGGACTTATGGGTCGCCCCCACGACCTGGGCAACATCTCCAAATACCTGGGCAAACCGACCCACCTGGAAGACTACATCGGCTGGCTGGCCACCAACTTCGACCCTTCCATCAGTTGGAAAGACCTGGAGTGGATACGCGAGTTCTGGAAGGGCCCAATGATCATCAAGGGCATCCTCGACCCACAAGATGCCAAGGATGCGGTGAGCTTCGGTGCCGACGGCATCGTCGTGTCCAACCATGGCGGCCGCCAGCTCGATGGCGTGCTCTCCACTGCCAAGGCCTTGCCTGAGATTGCCCAGGCGGTTGGCAGCGACCTCACCGTGCTGGTGGACTCCGGGGTGCGCTCGGGGCTGGACGTGGTGCGCATGCTCGCCCTGGGTGCCCGAGGCGTGTTGCTGGGACGAGCGCCCGCCTACGCGTTGGCCGCTGACGGCCAGCGTGGCGTGGAGAATCTGCTGGATATCTTTGCCAAGGAAATGCGCGTGGCCATGACCCTGACCGGGGTTACGTCGATTGCGCAGATTGATGAGTCAATCCTGGTGCGCGGGCAGATCTGACCCGCCAGGGTCAGGCTTCGCTGATCTTGCTGACACTGGTGATCTGTCCATTCCAGACCATCTCGTAATGGGCGGCCTGGACAATCGACGACACCGGCCTGGGTGTCAGCAAGGCCCAGCAGTGATCGCCCTCTGAGCGCACCGACAGGTACCGGAGGCCGGGACATCCGGCCTTCTTCAGCGCACCACCCAAGCGTTGGGCGTGGCCGTAGTCGTCAGGGTCGTAGATCGGGTCGCTTATCGGTACCGACGTCGCATCCTTCATCGAATCGCCGGCAAAACTGCACGACAGTCCGCGAAAGACAAAACGCTCATAATTAAGGCCATGGACCCCGGACCAATACTGGTTCTGGTGATGACGCACCTCTGCCAGTGCCGTCTCGATAGTGGCCGCCAGGTACAGCACACCAAAATCACCAGCGCTGAAACGCGATCCAGCCGGGTTGACGTGGGTGAACGGCGCAATGGCGTAGGAACATCCCACAATCCCGAAGGGGATTTCCCTGCGGGGTATCAGCTCAATCCGGCCGACCTCATTACCCAGTCGCGGGTTGGTCAAGGCCTGGATCTGATAGAGCGCGTCGAACTCGTCGGCATCCGCCACATCGTCAAATAACGCAATCGGTGGGAATTTGGAATTGACCAGGCGGTAGGCCTGTAACTGTCCCCCGGGCAAATCGCCCAACTGGCTGACCCTCACCATTGCGCGCCACGCAGCACATCGATGCGCCGGAAAGTTTCGTACAGGGAAATCATATCGCCCTGGGCCATGATCTCCAGGGGCGAGCGCCCGTTGAAAAACGCGTTGTCGTTAGCCATCGCCGCAAAGCCGTACACGTTCTCGGGGTTATCGAACACCATGCGCAGCGTGGCGTGGATATTCAGCACGAAGCTGATGCGCTGCATCTGGTCCGCATCCAGGCTCACGGACCACGCGGCATCGCGCTGCCGGGCACGGGTGTAGGTGCTGCGCGAGATGCGCAAGATGCGGCAGGCCTGGTCGCTGCTGGCCTGCCACTTCTCCAGGATACCTACGGCCGCCCGCAGTCCGGCGACACATTGCTCCCGGGTGAAGGGTTGTACTTGAAGGGCTTGGCTCATGATTGCCACCTCAGAATGAATCCACAGACTCAAATATAGATAAATAAGATCTGTAGAGCAAATCCGTACACAACCCAATGTCAGCTAATACAACCAAAGGCCCTAGCGCCATGCTTTTCGTTATTTCGAATCGCACTTTAACCCTCGATGGGTGAGAATGGTTCCCGTCTATTGCCCCCCCCAAAACTACTGTGTATGAGCCCTCAAGAAATGGAATTCAACGCGTGTTCTTCGTCCCGCTGGCTGCTGGCCATATTCGGTGCAGGCCTGCTGTCACTGTCCGGCTGCCAAAGCCAAACGCCTGAACAAGCAGCAGCCTCGGCGGCGGCACAGGTGCAACAAAAGGACGAAAAATTCATCACCACGTTCCAAACGATATTGCGCAGCTATGCCCTGGCTGCCAATGAACAGGAACTGACGGGGGTAATGAATATGATCCTGACCGTTGACGCGCAGAACCATATAGTGGACTGCTCAGCCAAACGCGGAACCCTGCTACCCAACGAGGGCCAGAACAACCTACGTCAGGCCAAGCTGGCCAAACTGGTCACCGAACTGTGCTGGACCACCTTGCTTCCCGAGGTCTCGCCCAAGGTCTTCGCCGATGCCAAGGACACCCAAGTGATCATCGCCCCCATGGTGTTCACCCCTCTGATTGGGCTTTCAGAAGAACAGCAGCAACTGCAGAGAACCCGAATCGACCTCTATAGGCAGATCCGTTTCTTTCGTGAACAACTGTTTGCCGGGCATGACATCCAGAGCATTGGCGTCGCCAGCTTCCACTTCATTGCCGATGCACAGGGCAAAGTGAGTGAGTGCATGGTCAACCTCAATCAAAGCCCGTACCGCTCACAGGGCTTCAAGATAGATAGCGCGTTGCAGCAGCGCCTCGTCACGCAATGCAAACTGCTGGACCTGCGCCAGATGCCAGGTTTTGCCAACAACCCTAAAGGTCTGCCCATGGGTTATGTACAGGTGGATTACAGCCCTTGGATGAATGGGCGTAAACAGCGTTGAGCAGGGACTGATCCAAAGCTGAAACGCGAGGCGGCAAGTGCTTTGCGGCAACTTGGCGCTCAGTCAGGAATGACTGGGCGCCACCCACCTGAATCAATGGGCTTTTGCACCAGGCAAAAAAAAACCCGGAAATCCTCACTTACGTGGGCCTTCCGGATTTTCTAAACCGCCAAAAATGGTGGGTCGTGTGGGATTCGAACCTACGACCAATTGGTTAAAAGCCAACTGCTCTACCAACTGAGCTAACGACCCGCTGTGTGGTGGCGCGTATAATACTGATTTCTAAGGATTATTCAACACCTTATTTTAAATAAATCAGAAATAACGCGTTGGGTCAGTAATTCCGGCCGCTTGGAAGCCTTCTGCACGCAGTCGGCAGCTGTCACATTTCCTACAAGCACGGCCGTCATTGTCTGCCTGGTAGCAGGAAACAGTCAGCGAGTAGTCGACACCAAGCCTTACACCCGCTTTGACGATATCCGCCTTGCTCAGGTTTTGCAGTGGTGCCTGGATACGGAAGCCGCGCCCTTCAACGCCAGCCTTGGTCGCCAGGTTGGCCATGCGCTCGAACGACTCGACGAACTCTGGACGGCAGTCCGGGTAGCCGGAGTAATCCACGGCGTTGACGCCGATAAAGATGTCGCGGGCGTTGAGCACCTCTGCCCAGCCCAGGGCCAGCGACAGGAACACGGTGTTGCGAGCCGGCACATAGGTGACCGGGATGCCCTCAGTGGGCGCCTCAGGCACGTCGATGGTGCTATCGGTCAAGGCCGAGCCGCCAATGCCATTGAGGTTCAGGCCAATCACCTTGTGCTCCACCACGCCAAGGTCGCGGGCAACACGAGCGGCGGCGTCCAACTCGGCATGGGAGCGCTGACCATAGTCGAAGCTCATGGTGTAGCAGCTGTAACCCTCGGCACGCGCCATCGCCACCACGGTGGCGGAGTCGAGGCCGCCAGACAGCAGGATTACGGCACGTTTTTGATCAGTGGTTTGGTCAGTCATTTCAGCGTCCTGGCTCATCGTTCCAAAGGTATTTATGCAGCTGCAATTGCAGGCGCACCGGCAGGTTGTCCGCGACCACCCAATCAGCCAGGTCGCGAGCGTTCAAATCATGGTGGCTTGGAGAGAACAACACCTCGCCGGCGCGTCGGTCCAAACCGTATTGGATCAGCTTGGAATTGGCCCAGTCATAGTCGTCCCGCGAGCAGATGACGAACTTGACCTGGTCGTTGGCGGTGAGCAGCTCGATATTTTCATAGCGATTGCGATGCGCTTCCTTGGAGTCTGGCGTCTTCAGGTCAACCACTCGGCTGACGCGAGGATCGACTGCGGAAATATCCAGGGCACCGCTGGTTTCAAGGGAAACCTCGTAACCAGCGTCACACAGCTGCTTGAGCAAAGGAATGGCATTGGGCTGGGCCAGGGGCTCGCCGCCTGTTACACAGACGTAGCGAGGCCTGTAGCCTGCAACCTGCTCTAGGATGTCGTCGAGGGTGCGAATGGTGCCGCCGCTGAAGGCGTAGGCACTGTCACAGTACTGGCAGCGCAACGGGCAACCGGTCAGGCGCACAAATACAGTGGGCAGGCCGGCAGTGCGCGTTTCACCCTGTAACGAGTAAAAAACTTCGGTGATGCGTAATGTGTCTTGCATAGTCGCCACGGGCGTAACAGCTAAACAGGCTGTCCGCCTCCGTCAGGCACTTTATGGAATCCCGGCAAAGCGTGAACCCCAAAAAGCGTATTTCATAAAAGGGCGTGGATTCTAACGAAAAAACCCGCGACAGGCGCGGGTTTCTTCCAAGCGGGACAGCAATGCTTACAAGCGTTGCAAGTCGCGCTGAGCCAACTGGGCGGCAGAGGTACCCGGATATTGGGCCACCACTTGCTGCAGAATGCCTTTGACCTTGTCGGTATGACCCAGGCGGCGCTCTACATCAGCCAGTTTGTACAGCGAATCAGGCACCTTGGCGTGCTTGGGGTAAAGCTGGCTGACCTTGGCAAACGCCTGGCCTGCACCCTGCAAATCACCCTTGGCCAAATTGACTTCGCCCAACCAGTACTGGGCATTACCCGCATACTGGCTGTTTGGATAACGACCCAGGAAAGCGGTGAACGCTTTGCTGGCCTTGTCGAAATCCTTGGCCTTGATCAGGTCGAAGGCTGCGTCGTAATACAGCTTTTCCTTCGCCGGGTCAGCCGGTTCGCTGCTGGCGGCAGGGGCCTGTGTGGCGCCTGCGGCTGCACCACCGGCGGCGCTTGCGGCGCCACCGGCAGAAGAATTATCAGAAGTAGCGGCTGGTGTAACGCCGGCTCCTATACGTCGGTCAAGATCCTGGTAACGCTCCAGGCCTTCCTGCTTGAGCTGACGCACCTCATTCTGCAGAACTTCAATGGTGCCTTGTTGCTGCGCCAATTGATCCTGCATGCGTTGCAGTTGGTTGAACAGTTCGCCCTGTGCCGAAGGAGCGGCCGTGGCCGCTCCCCCCGCATAGGCGCCGTTCGTGCCATAACCTGCAGGTGGATAGCTGCTCCCACTATTGTTATAGCCAGAGTTGCTATCTTCCACGGGAACCGCAGCCCACACCGCAAGCGGTGCGAGGCTGAGAGCCAATACGGTTACAACACGACGGCACGTTCGCATGACGAATTACTTACGCAGTTCGACGCGACGGTTTTGAGCCCAGGATTGCTCGTCGTTGCCGGTAGCAACTGGACGCTCTTCACCGTAGGAAACCAGTTCCAGCTGAGCTGGGGAAACACCTTGCAGTACCAGGTAGCGCTGAACGGCTTTCGCACGACGCTCGCCCAGTGCCATGTTGTACTCACGAGTACCACGTTCGTCGGTGTTGCCTTCCAGTACAACGCGAGCGCCGTTACCTTTCAGGTCTTTCGCGTGAACGTCCAGAGCGCGCATGGCTTCTGGCTTCAGGTCCGAACTGTCGTATTCGAAGTAGAAAGTGGTGATCGCGCGCAGAGCAGCTTCTTCGCTCAGGGAGCCGTCAACTGCACCAGTGTTAGCGCCGTAACCAGCGTTTGGATCAACAGCTGCGCCTTCACCGGCATTGTCGCCGCCTTTAGACGAGCAACCAACGGCTACGGACAGAGCCAGAGCCAGAGCAGCAAACTTACCAAACTTCAGCATTTCCATCGTGAAACTCCTAATGAACCCCAGTGTGTTAAGTACTTCTTTTTGTAGCGCCGCGTCAGTTCAGGTAAGGGGACCAGGATGGTTCTCTGACTTCGCCTTGTGCGGTAGGAAGCGGGAGCCTTACGCGTCCATTAATGGACACGAGCATCAAGACTCCCCGGCCCTGCTGGCGGGTGGCGTAGATTACCATGGTGCCGTTGGGCGCAACAGTAGGCGACTCATCAAGAGTGCTATCTGTGAGGATTTTTACGCTTCCACGCTGCAAATCCTGGGCCGCGACCTTGAAATTAGTGAAACCATCCTGGCGATGGATCATGACCAGGGTCTTTTCATCAGCCGAAAGCTTCGGATTGGCGTTGTAGTTGCCAATAAAGGTCACACGTTCTGCACCACCGCCGCCAACACTGCTCTTATAGATCTGTGGTTTACCGCCACGGTCTGAAGTGAAGTAGATGGTCGAACCATCCTTGCCCCAGAACGGTTCGGTGTTGATGCCAGGGCCGGAAGTGACACGGGTGATCTGACGCGAACCGAGGTTCATCACGTAGATATCCGGGTTACCGTCCTTGGACAGCACGAATGCCAGGCGATTGCCATCCGGCGACCAGGCTGGCGCACCGTTCAGGCCTTCGAAGTTGGTGATCTGCTCACGGCGACCGGTGTCGATATGCTGGACGAAGATGCGCGGACGCTTCTGTTCAAACGACACATAGGCGATACGCTTGCCATCCGGCGCAAAACGCGGCGACAGGATTGGCTCGCGCGATTGCAACAGGGTCACTGCACGGGCACCGTCGTAGTCCGAACGTTGCAGGGTGTAGCGAGTGTTGTTCACCGAGAAACGCTCAGCCGTCACGTACAACATACGGGTAGAGAACGCACCTTTGATACCGACCAGTTTTTCGAACGACTGGTCGGCGATGTAGTGCGCCATGTCCCGCAGCTGATCGACGCTGCCCGACACGCTACCGGTCAGCACTTGCTGCTCGGTGGCTACGTTGAACAGGGCATATTGCACCTGCAGGCGACCGCCCGCTGGCACGATGCTACCTACCATCAGGTACTGGGCGCCCAGGGCTTTCCAGTCACGGTAGATCACTTCGCTGCCTTGGGTCGGCTGGCTGATCATGTTCTGCTTCGGAATAGGCGCGTAGTAACCCGAGTTGCGCAGGTCATTACCAATGATTTCCGCCATATCGTCCGGCAGCACGCTGCCGCCCTGCCAGCCAAACGGCACAACTGCAATCGGGGTCGCCCGATCACTACCGCTGGTTACCAGGATGTTCTTTTCATCCGCCGCCGCTATCCCTGCCATACAGCAAATAACGACAAGCATTCCTCGAAGAAGGTTTCTCACAAGGCTAGATCCTCAGGTGTGAATGTCATCTTGAATGAACGATAGGGAGCGAAGTCGCTTGGTTTCATTCCCTGCATCTCGGTCAACCGGCCAATATTCTTGACCGCTGCAACCGCTGAACTGTCGAACGAACCGTCGCCACTGGACTTGGCCACGCTGACCGAAGTCACCGTACCGTCCGGCAACATGCCGATCTGCAGCACCACTGTCATGCCTTTGCGTGCTGAAGGTGGACGTGTCCAGCCTTCTGCCGCGCGCGCCCGAATCAGGTCGTCGAAACTGCCCGCGACTTCGTCACCACGCTCATCGGCCAAGGCCTGCTGACGTTGCGGCGTGTCAGAAAGCAAATCTGCCAAGGCCTGGGCCTTTTTGTCTTCGGCGGATTTGCGAGCTGCTTCCTGGGCCTTTTTTCTTCGAGGCATCGGCGGCAGCTTTCTTCTTCGCATCATCGGCGATTTTCTTCTTCGCCTCGTCTGCTTCAGCTTTTTTCTTGGCGTCTTCGGCGGCTTTCTTCTTCGCGTCTTCGACTATCTTCTTCTTGGCTTCTTCAGCGGCCTTTTTCTTGGCCTCTTCTTCAGCCGCTTTCTTGGCTTCTTCTTCAGATTTCTTCTTGGCTATATCAGCCAATTGTTTCTCTTCGGCTTTTTTAGCTTCGGCAGCTTTCTCGGCTTTCTTGGCTTCATCAGCCTTTTTCGCCTCGTCGGCCTTCTTCGCTTCGTCAGCCTTTTTCGATTCTTCGGCCTTTTGAGCCGCCTCTTCTTTCTTTTGTTCCGCAGCAGCCTTCACCGCTTCCTGCTCGACCTTCTTCTGTTCCATCTGTTCGACTTCAGTCTGGCGCGCAGCCGACTTCTGGGCCTCACCCGCAATCTTCTGATTGGTCTGGGTGGTGGCCTGACTCTTCGATTTCAGCTGATACAGGGTCGCCTGCACGATCGGCTTGGCTGGCGGCAGCTCCGGCGTCATGGCAAAGCTGACAAACAGCATGCCAAACACCAGAACGTGCAGGGCAATTGCCCAGACGCTAGGCCAGAAGAAGCTTTCCGAGGCGGACGGCTCTCGCTGTTGGTGCATCAGGGCGCCTCGGTAATCAAGCCAACATTACCGACCCCGGCCTTCTGCAGCCCGCCCATGGCGCCCATGACGGAACCGTAGTCGACCGACTTGTCACCGCGGATGAAGACCTGGGTGTGCTTGCCGCCTTCGTTGCCGGCGCGAATGATCTTGGTCACGGCGTCGGTCATCTGCGGCAAGGTCATGGCCTTGTCCTGTTGCTTCTGGGTGTCGACTTCGCTGCCAAGGTTCCAGTAATAGGTCTTGTCAGCCTTGATCGAGATGGTCAGGACCTGGGTGTTGTTGTCCTGGGGCAAGGCTTCGCTGGAAACCTTGGGCAGATCAACCTTCACACCCTGATTGAGCATCGGCGCGGTCACCATGAAGATCACCAGCAGCACCAGCATCACGTCGATGTAAGGCACTACGTTCATCTCGGCGACCGGCTTGCGCTTTTTGCGAGCTCGAGCGATTAAAGCCATTGGGAATTACCTGCTTATTCTTCGCTGGTGTGCACTTTACGGTGCAGGATCGCCTGGAACTCATCGGCGAAGGTGTAGTAACGGCCAATCAGGGTTTCGCTGGTGGCGGCGAAACGGTTGTAGGCAATTACTGCGGGGATTGCAGCGAACAGGCCGATGGCAGTGGCGATCAGCGCTTCGGCGATACCCGGGGCCACGGTGGCCAGGGTCGCTTGCTGGGCCGTTGCCAGGCCACGGAAGGAGTTCATGATGCCCCATACGGTACCGAACAGACCGATGTAGGGGCTGACCGAACCGACGGTAGCGAGGAACGGCAGGCTCTGTTCGAGCTTTTCTTCCTCACGGGAGATCGCTACGCGCATTGCACGGGCCACGCCTTCCATGACCGCTTCGGGGTCAACGCCGGGCTGCTGGCGCAGGCGGGAGAATTCCTTGAAGCCGGCGCGGAAGATCTGTTCTACGCCCGAATCCGGGTCTGGGTTGCTGCCTGCCTGGCGATACAGCTTGGACAGGTCGATACCCGACCAGAAGCGCTCTTCGAAGCTCTCCAGGGCGCGTCGACCGGCGCGCAGCAGGTTGCTGCGCTGAAAAATCATGACCCATGAGGTAACCGATGCGGCTACCAGGGTCAGCATGACCAGTTGAACCACGACACTGGCATTGCTGACCAGGCTCCACATGGAGGAATGGTCGACGACGGTAGGTTCCACGCTAAATCTCCTGCTTTGATTGTTGACCCGCGCCGCTCACGTTGGCAAAGGCCGCACGTAGAGTTTCGGGAATGGCCCTGGGTTTCAAACTGTTGGTGCGCACACACGCCACCAGGAACTGCCCCTCACAGAGCAGCGTTGCATCCGTTGCCCGCCTGACCTGCTGTTTAAAGCGCAGGCTTGCACGGTTCAATTCGATTACCTCTGCGCTGACCAGCAATTCATCGTCCAGTCGCGCCGGCGCGTAGTAACGTGCCTCGCTGGAATGCACGACAAATAACAGGTCCTCCCCTGCAAGCGCGGATTGGGCAAAGCCCAGCTCCCGCAACCGCTCGGTTCGAGCCCGCTCCATGAATTTCAGGTAATTGACGTAATACACGATGCCGCCCGCATCGGTGTCCTCGTAATAAACGCGACAGCGATGTGCGAACGACTGATCCCCGTTTTGCGCGCGCATACTCTAGTGCTTACTCCTCAGGTTGCCAATCCGGCCAGGCAACTGTTTTTCATTCTCTGCAACATTTCTAACGAAAGAATGACGACGCCAGCCACTAGGACAGCACAAACGTCGAATAAATCGACTCGCCATGCCTTTTTAATCGTCCACTGCATCAAGGAATTCGTCTACCACAGGCATCTCCCCCAATCGTGACGGAATGTTTAACCCAAAGTGCAAATACGCATGGCGCGTGACCACACGCCCCCTCGGCGTACGCATGATGTAACCCTGTTGAATCAGGTAGGGCTCCAGAACATCCTCGATGGTATGACGCTCCTCACTGATGGCAGCGGCCAGGCTGTCCACGCCCACCGGTCCACCATCGAATTTCTCGATCATGGTCAACAGCAGACGCCGATCCTGATGATCGAAACCATGCTCATCGACGTCCAGCAGGTTCAACGCCAGGTCGGCCACGGCCTTGGTGATATGCCCCTTGGCCCGCACTTCGGCAAAGTCCCGCACCCGGCGCAGCAAGCGGTTGGCGATCCGCGGCGTGCCACGGGCGCGCCGGGCAATCTCGAAGGCGCCTTCCGGGTCGAGCGGCAAGCCGAGAATCCCCGCCGAACGACTGACAATCGTCGCCAGGTCAGCAGTGCTATAGAACTCTAGACGTTGAACAATGCCGAAACGGTCTCGCAACGGGTTGGTGAGCATCCCCGCACGGGTGGTGGCGCCGACCAGGGTGAACGGCGGCAGGTCGAGCTTGATCGATCGCGCAGCCGGCCCTTCGCCAATCATGATATCCAGCTGGAAGTCTTCCATAGCCGGGTACAGCACCTCTTCGACGATGGGCGACAACCGGTGGATTTCGTCGATGAACAGCACGTCATGGGGCTCAAGGTTGGTCAACAGCGCGGCCAGGTCGCCCGGGCGCTCCAACACCGGGCCGGAGGTGCTCTTGATCGACACCCCCATTTCCTGGGCGATGATATTGGCCAGGGTGGTCTTGCCCAGACCTGGTGGGCCGAAAATCAACGTGTGGTCCAGGGACTCGGCACGCCCGCGCGCCGCCTGGATGAACAACTCCATCTGCTCGCGCACGGTGGGTTGGCCGATGTAGTCGGCAAGGCTCAGGGGGCGAATGGCCCGATCCTGGACCTCTTCACGGTCACGAGGGCCGGTGGCCGCAATCAGACGATCAGCTTCAATCACTTAAATCATTCCCTTCAGGGCTCGGCGGATCATGTCTTCAGCGCTCAGGTTCTTGTCCTTGATGGCCGACACCGCCTTGCTGGCTTCCTGGGGCTTGTAACCCAGGGAAATCAGCGCATTGACGGCGTCGCTTTCGGCACTGGCAACCTGGGCCGCCGGCAGATCCGGCTGGTTGGGTACCAGGGCAAACATGCTTGGCACCACTTCCCAGGCCTTGAAGCGGTCCTTGAGCTCTACCAGCAGACGTTCGGCGGTTTTCTTGCCGACACCCGGCACCTTGGTCAGCGCCGAGGTGTCCTGGGCCGAAACGGCACGTACCAGTTCGTCCACTTCCAGGCTCGACATCAATGCCAGGGCCAGTTTCGGGCCTACGCCATTAAGGCGGATCAGTTCACGGAAGAAGTCCCGGTCGCGCTTGCCGATGAAACCATAGAGTAGTTGCGCGTCTTCGCGCACCACCAGGTGGGTGTGCAAGGTTATCGGTTCACCGACCGACGGTAGGCGATACAGGGTGGTCATGGGCACTTCCAGCTCATACCCCAACCCGTTTACATCCAGAATCAGGTGCGGCGGCTGTTTCTCAGCCAGGGTGCCGCGCAAGCGTCCAATCACGGTTCAGATCCTTAAAACTTGAGGTCAGATCGGGGGCTGACCATAACGATTGCGCTGATGCTATCAGAGACGCAGGCGCCCGCCACGACTGCGTGCCGTACCGAGGCCGTGGGGCAGCAGACTGGAACGGGTGTGGGCATGGCAAATGGCGATGGCCAGCGCGTCAGAGGCGTCGATCTGTGGTTTTGACGTGAGCTTGAGCATGTGCATGACCATCATCTGCACCTGCTCTTTATTGGCCGCACCGGTACCGACCACGGCCTGCTTGACCTGGGTCGCGGTGTATTCAGCTAT